>CAKTPI010000001.1 GCA_934591635.1 uncultured Oscillospiraceae bacterium
CCAACACAAAGACAAAAAGTCTCGCCAATAGGCGGGGCTTTTTTTAATGCCTTTTTGGTGATATCTTTTGGGTGCCGTCCTCAGGATCTGTACGAATCCAGCAGCTGCCCTGACCCGCCCGGTGACGCTTTTACGGTGGGGACATATGCGCCCCGTAGCGGGAGGTGCTGCTGGTGCGTTCCCGATTGAATCGTAGCTGCGTAAAGCCGGCGCAAAGACCTTCCCTTTGGAGGAGGTACCCCGGCGAGCCGGGGTAGAAGAGGGCAACGGGATGCAGAAAGAGAATAACCTTAACACACCCAGTTCCGTATCCTACCTGGGCCGGGAGACTTACAGCCTCTCTTACAGGCCGTGTACATAATAGTTTCCATTTTTGGGGTGACTAACAGATAGGCGGGCTCCCTCGAGGGGACATCCATTTAAAGGAGCACTATCGGAAGTTCTATAAAATCGTATATTTCCCCAATTTAAACCCCATGGCTGTTTAACGATCAGGAACAACCATGGGGTTTTTCGTCAAAAATTTACTGCGTTAAAAAGGAAGCAGGGATGAGCCCCCAATTTTGTTGGATTGGACAGGTACCGCTTCCTTATTTTTGCAAAAGTCGGCGTATTACATTGAGAGCTAATTCCAGGTCGGATTCATCCAGCTGCTCCAAGAGCGCAATGACATCGCCGGAAAGCTTGGGGTTCTCTGCTTTGATGTTGAAAAAATCAGCGGGTGAAATGTCGAAATATTCACAGATAGAGAAAAACTCTTTCAACGGCGGCAGCGCTTTCCCGGAAGAAATATTATAGACATACCCCCGGCTGTGCCCCAAATCATAGCTCATTTGATACTCGGAAACGCCTTTTTTCAGCCGGAGCTGCGTAATCCGCTCCCGCACAAAATCTTCATACATTTCATTCACCTCAGGGATAATGATAACCTTTCGATTTTTAGAAATAGTATAAGAATATTTGCTGTTGCTATTGAATAAACTAAAAATATATGTTATTATCATAAATGGGACGAAGAATATAGGACGTTATTCGACCATAACAAATAAAAGGAGGGACGCTAATAGAGAGCTTGTTGCACGGCAGTAAATGAAGGCTTTACAAAATGAAAGGGGAAACAGAAATGGAAGGAATTATTGTTGTACTAATTTACAGTTTGGTATGCGGTTTCGTCAGCAAGACGATTAACAACAACCGCGGCAGGGACGGCGGATTCTGGTGGGGCTTCTTCCTGGGCGTTATCGGAATCATTGTGGTTGCGGTCAGACCCAAGGACTGAACGGGACTGGGGGAAGCAAGGGTGAAGAAGATTTCAGCAATCTTGTTGGCAATATCGTTGTGTGCAGTTCTGTGCTCCTGCGAAAGCCAACATGATAAGGTAAACCGGCAGTTTGACGAAGCTTATGCGGCCTATGAGGAGCAAAAGCTCAAAGTGGATATTTTGCAAACAAAACTTGACATATTGAATTTAATTATCGATTCGGCGGGGAAATAATATCAATTACAAAATGTCGGAAATATCCCAATTATATCTTGATTTCACAAAAAGGGAGAGAAACAGGTTATGGCTCAGGATTTATCGTACAGAATTTGCCCCAAATGCTACAGGGGAAATCTGATTCCGGTTGGGGAACGCACAGGCGGTTTCAGCGGCGGCAAGGCAGTATTGGGTGCAGCTTTGGTCGGCCCTGTTGGGTTAGCAGCGGGTGCCTTGGGGAAGAAAAGGAAGACCTACCAATGCAATCACTGCGGTTACACCATCGAAAAATGAGGTGCGGAATATGAAGCTCGACCCAGAGGAAGTCCGCCGGAAGGCCCGTACCGCTCGTGAGAATTGTTTGAAGGCTTCTAAGGGTGAGGAATACATAGAGGCGCAGACCGCGTTAGCCAAAGAGCAATATGGCAAGTTATTGGAACTTTGCCCCAATGATATAGAAGCGAAGATATATTGTGCTTACTATGAGGCGAATGACCAATTGAATGTATTTTTTCCAGCCAGACACGAGGCTGCCGCCAAGAAAATGGCGGAGGCGCTGGATATATTTGTACAGGATTTGAAAACCGGTTCCCTTTCTGCGAGGGAAGAGGAGGCCTTGATTGAGGATATTGCCCCACGGGTTGCGGTGCTTGCAAAGACTTATAATCAAAAAGGAGTTGAGCTGCTTCTTGCCGTCTTTCGTATACAATGTGCCGTTCAGGATGAAGGCATGGTAACGAGCATTTTGAATATTGAAAAGGAATTTACGTTCAACACCGCGTTGATTACTCATATGGTCGTCCGATTTTTGGACTGTCCATCTGTTCTAAAGAGTACAGCTATCCGCGCTTCTATTATGGTCGCTTGTCAAGAAGGTCTTGAACTGTTGGTGGAATCTCCCTGCCTTGCTTTGGCAAATCGTTTTGAAAGGAATAACCGAACGCTTGACATATTGCTGAACGCGATGAAGGCTATTGACCCTAACGGTTATCATTACATCCCGTTGCCTAAACACAATTGGTGTGATGATGCACCCATTAACATCCCCCAATTTATGGAGGAAAACTTTGAAGTTTCTCAGATTAAGCAAAAAATCAAACAACACAACGCAAAGGTGCGTGTGCGGGAACGGGATGCTTCACGAAAAATCAACAGGGAAAAGACCAAGAAATACTGGGAAGAGCACCCCGGCCGCCCTAAGGAACTGAATGACGAGATGGAAAAAGTTCGTCAGACCATCCGGCAAAATGAATCCAAAATCGAGGAACTGAATCAGCAATGTACAGCTGCAGTGGCTGAATGTGACGATGAGCCGATTCCTGCCAGTGAGGAAAAGGAAAAACTCCGACAGCAGCTCAACGCCCTGGAGGCGCAGCAAGCCACGCTGGGCTTTTTCCAGTTTTCTGCGAAAAAACAGGTCAAAAATGATTTGCTGGAAGCTCAGGCAGCATATGATCAGGCCCTAGAGGATGAGTTTATGCAGGAAAAGCAGAAAAAAGAAAAGAAACGCCGCATAGTAGAAGGGTATCAGCAGAAAGTTGAGCAAATCGAGGAAGATAATGAAAACCTCAACAAAAGATTCAACTCGCTGCGCAAGGAGTTGGACAACCCCCTGGGACTGAACCCTATGTGAAGAAAGAGGAGTGAACATGAAAAAACCGCATATCTTTGGTTTGCTTGCGGCAATTGCGTTGATTATTTTCAGCATTGCATTTCCTGTCCCGGAAAAGCACATTGATGTGAGCAGCAACTACAGCGCCTACCAATCTTCGTGGAAAGAGAATACCGGTGCCGAATATGTGGGCGGCGATGCCTACAACTATCAAATGGAGGCTACTCTAAAGGCGGGCTACATGAGCGGTGTTCTGGCGATGAAGTCCATCACGTTTGTTGGCGGATTGCTGCTGTTTTTCCTCACGCTGTATTTTGACGCCGCTTGTTCTTTAACGGAATACCAAAATTCTAAAATCGACGAGATTAGCAGGGCGATGCAGCGGAATGAGGACTCCATGAAGGCGCTTTCCGGGGAGATGAGCAAGCAGACATCGTGTTTGCATGAGATTTCAAGCACGGCGGAAAAATATGCTTCACCGAATAACGAGGAAATAAGCCGATAAAATGCAGCATGGACAAATGAAATGAGGGGAATTTATCGTGAAAAAAGTAATCGCGCTTTGTTTGGTTATCGTGATTTGCCTGTCGCCTGTTGCCTATGGAGCGTCTGTGCAGGAAGAACAGGCAGTTGAGACGGCTTCGGAATACCAAAAGTTGCATCTGGAAGAAAAGGCAGAGCTTGGATTTGTCTCTTTGGAGTTCTCATCGGCTGCGCTGACCTACAGCGTAGGGGGAAGTGGTTTTTCTTCGATGGCTGGTGATGGGAAGCGGTTTTTCAGCCTGGTAGGCGTTGCAGAAAACACAGGCAGTAAGCCGCTGTCAATTGAAAATGTATGCGCAGAAATGATATTTAACGGACAGTATACCTATTCTGCCAGAGGCATCATGATTGACAGTATGCGCTACCCGGCTTCTCTGGATCCGCTGGTGAAAAATGGCTTTTGGATTGGTGCGGAAATTCCGGAAGCGCTGATTGACAAGATTGAAACCTGTGTTGTGCGCTTCTCACTCAATGAGGATTGTGCAACTGCTCCTCGGACGGTTGACGCAGGTGCCTATCTGTATCAGGTTGACCTTGACGAAAAAGCCTGTGACCTCGCGTTGGATGCAAGTTCGCCTAATCTATTTTTTGACGAATGTCCGGTTTTGCCCACACCGGAAAACTTTGAACCGGTATTCCAATCCTCCTCTGGTTCATCTTCGTTTAATGGGAAAGTATCGTCCATCCGCTATTCTTACAGTGTCTTGTTTGGAAGAAACGATGATTTGAATGAATGCTTTGATGATTACCTTGCACGCCTTCAGACGTTTGGGTTTACAGTGAAAGCCAGTGGAGGAAGCAGCGATGTGTATGCGGGGTCAACAAAACTGGCAACTGCGGAGGTCAAGAATCGCTCCATCCAATTTGATATTGTACCCGGAAATGAAAAGCTGGACGCTTCCGTCCTTGGAATCGTAGAAAACCAGACAGAAGAAAAAGCACAGACACTGGAAATCGGGGATAAAATCGAGCTGGATTACTGTACACTGACACTGGATGATGCTGGAATTGACAAGGAGATACGTACAGGCAGCTCTCAATACGGTACTTACTTTTACCGGGAATCTGAAAATGGCAATCCGTTCTATTACATCCACGGCACTTTCAAGAATACGGGAAACAAGCCGGTTGACATCCGACACATTGCCGTCCAATTTTGCTTTGATAATGAATACAATTACCGCGGGGAGGTTGACGGTGTAAGCAATGGATACACGGATTTTATTACGGATGTTGCACCGCTTTCGACCGTGGAGTATTATATCTACACCGCGGTTCCTCAAGAGCTGTTGGATAAATTTACTGCATGCCAAATTCAAATGGGTTTTACAGAGAATTTCAATCATTTGGTTTCGGATGGAAACAACCTCCCTCTTTTCAGGTATTGTGATGACATTGTGACCGTCGAGACAGGAAAATAACAACCAAAGGGACAGGGTATCTTAAAATGATATACCCTGTCCTTTTGTAGCGTTTTATTCACGGAATCGCTCTGGTGCGGAAACGGGTGTGTGTTTATTTGGGCGTTTCCTAAAATCCAGGGGTGGGGCGGCTGGTAGCCGTCCCCCAAATTGGATATTGTTGCCTGCGGGGAATTGTGCTATAATATTCTTATACTACATGTATAAAGACAACGGCTGGGACAAGGGTCTGCCGGATTCAGCCGATTCCAAAGGAGACAGAACGTGAACGGTCAGATACACTTTGCGAGGGAAGCGGTGCGGAAGCTGCGGGATGCAGCTGAACGAAATAGGAGCGTATATCTCTACGGTGCCACCGGGTTTGGGAAAACGAGTACCGTTGAAAGCGTATTTGACCGTTCTTCCTCGGTTTGGGTGGACTGCACAGATGCGGCGGATCGCCTGATGCAGGCACTGTCTGTGTGCAGTACTGCCAGTTATATTATCCTGGATAATCTGCATTGTGTGAAGGATACGGTATTACAGCGGAAAATTATTAATATGGCAAGCAAAGAAGGCTACCGCATGGTGCTCATTGGGCGGGCGCCGCTTCCAACCTGGCTCTCGGTGCTTGCGCTGCAGTCGCAATTGGTCATTATCCCGGAAGAGGATCTGCACGTTACTTATAACGAACTGGTGGAGCTGTGCGCTTCCATGGGGCTGCGGCTGAAGCCCCAGCGCGTGCAGGAGCTGCTGGAGATCAACGAAGGAAATATCATGGCGCTTGGCCTTTTTCTCCGCCGGATCCGTCAGGGGGAAGCGGATGGAAAAGCGCTGGAAGAGGAAATGCGCAAGGGCTTCAAGGCTTATCTGGAGGAGGAGATTATCAGCCGGTGGAGCAGTGACCTCCAGGAATTCTTGGTGCAGCTTTGCGTGGTGGATGCCTTCACCCTGCCAATGGCGGAGTACATCACAGGCAGTGACAGCTGCGCGCTGCTCCTGAGCCGCGCGGAAGCGGTGGGGAACATTATTTCCTGCACCGATGGCCTGTGGCGCATTCGGCCGATTTTGCTGGAGACGCTGCGGGAGCGTGCCATCCGGCAGTTGGGGCACAATAAGTACAATCAGCTGCTGTACCGTGCTGGAGAATATCAGGAGCTACAGGGCCATACAGTGCAGGCGCTGGCAATTTATCAGCAATGCGAGCGGGAGGACCGTATCCGCACCCTTATGGTTCAGGAGGCCCGGAAGCATCTGGGCGTAGGTAATTATTGGGCTCTGCGGAATTACTACCAGGCACTGCCGGAGGCGGATATTGAGCAGGAGCCGGTGCTCATGGCGGCGGTAAGTGTTCTCTATTCTGTGCTTATGAATGAGGAAAAGAGTGAATACTGGTACACCCGCCTGAAGCAATACGCCGGGACGGCCAAAGGGACGGCTCGCAACGAGGCCGTGGGGGAGATTGCCTATCTGGACGTGGTGCTTCCCCACAGAGGCACCGGTAACATGGTGAGCATCTTAAAATCCATTCCCGGATTGATGCGCAGCAGCGGGGATGTGCTCCGCCCCGTCTCCTTGACCAACAACCAGCCCAGTCTTATGAACGGCGGCAAGGACTTCTGCGAATGGAGCAAGACGGACATTTTCCTGGCAAACACCCTGGGACCTATCGTGGAGAGGATTCTGGGCAAGACCGGTGTGGGGCTGGTGCAGACCGCTTTGGGCGAGAGCGCCTATGAGAAGGGGGCAGACAGCCTTCGGGTGATGGCGTACCTGACCCAGGGGCAGAACCAGAGCGAAAACAATGGCATCGTGGAAATGACCTGGGTAGCCATCGCCCTCCAGGCAAAGTTAGCCTTGTGTGCCGGGGATATGGAGTATGCCCAAAGGCTGACAAGCGGAATGCTCCGGGGTATCGACCCGGAACACCAGCACCGGCTGTATGATGCCGTGACAGCCTTTTCCTGCTGGCTGAGCCTGTACCGCAACGAAACGGGTAACATCCTCCGGTGGATGGAAACGGCGCCGGACGAGACGGTGGAGTTCTGTACTTTGAATCGCTATCTGTACATGGTGAAAATACTCTGCTATATTGCTCTGGGCAAACACACTGATGCCCTGGTGCTGATTTCCCGGATGCTGGACTATGCGGACTATGCCCAGCGCACCTATATCTGCCTGGAATGCGGGCTGCTGCGGACTGTCATTCTGCGGCGGATGGGCAGTGACTGGAAGGAAGAATTTCTGCAAACTCTGAATGCCATCAGTCAGTACCGCTTTGTCCCCATCATCAGCGAGAAGGGAGCGGCGATTCTGCCCCTGCTGACGGAGGTCAAGGCCGCCTTCTGCCAGCGTTGTCCCGGTGCCGCGGGCTGGTTCAACCAGGTGTTGGACAAGACCACCCACATGGCGCGGCTCTATCCCAACTATCTCAAGGGCACGGGCATCGATATTTCTGCCTTTTCCGACACGGCCTTGGAGGTCTTGCGGATGCAGGCAGCAGGCTATACCACCAAGGAAATTGCGGCGCACCTGCATATCACCCAGCGGACGGTGAAATACCACGCCTCTGAAAATTACCGGAAATTGGATGCCCGGAATTTGGTGGATGCGGTGCAGATCGCGCAAACGCTGCACATTCTCTGACAAAGACTGTACTGCGGTACAGTTGCAGGATATTCTCACCTGTGTTATGATCTTGCTGCTGTCAGACGAATTGCCATTTGGCAAAGGACTGCTGCAACACAAAAAGGAGGATATATTATGAAAAAAATTGCATCGTTCGTTCTTGCCGCTGCCATGCTGGTGCTGTGCGCCGCTTCGGCTTTCGCCACGGAAGTCAACTGGGACACCTTTGAGGAACAGGCTGCTGAAACCGTTGCAAAGGGAGAATTTGTCACCTTTGACGAGATTTCTGTGAAGATGTGGGTGCCCTCCATTTTGCCTGCTGTGGAACTGACCGATGAGGATCAGGAGCAGGGCTACATTGCCTATTTCATGACCGAGGACGAGGCCGCTGCCATCTCTGTGATGTATGTGGACGTGGATGGCATGGAGCTGGAGGAGTACAAGGCAAAGCTGGAGGAAGCCGGTGCAACGGACATTGAGGATGTTGTGATCAACGGTCTGCCTGCTGTGAGCTACACTCTGGAAGAGAGCGATACCGCCTGTGTCGCTTTTACCACGGAAGCCGGTTACATCCTTGAGGTCGCCGCTGCGCCTGTGTCTGACGAGAACTTCGCCGGTGTCATTACGATGGTCATGGCCTCCATTCAGGAAGCATAACTTATACAGGGATAATTAATGGTTCAGCCGCCGCCTGAAATTTCAGGCGGCGGCCGTTTTGCAGCTATCCTGCAGCGAGACAGGCGGATGAGCAGAGGCAGCGCCCCAATTTTCCTTGACAGATTGGCGCACTTCCGCTATAACAGTAGAAAATACACGAAGGGGAGGAATTTCAGATGAATGTACCCATTGATATTTCCGGTGTGGAGCTGCACACGCGGCGTCTGCTGCTGCGGCCTTGGCGGCAGGAGGATTTGGATGACTTTTATGAATATGCCAGCGTGGAGGGTGTGGGGCAAATGGCTGGATGGCTGCCCCACAAGGACAAGGCAGAATCCGCGCGGATTCTAAAGATGTTTATGGGCGAAAAGAAGACCTTCGCTCTGGAATTTCAGGGGAAGGTTATCGGCTCCGTTGGCGTTGAAAAATATAACGAGGAGCAGTTGCCGGAGATGGCACCCCTGCGCTGCCGGGAAATCGGCTATGTCCTCTCCAAAGCCTATTGGGGCCGGGGGCTCATGCCGGAGGCCGTCCAAGCCGTGATGGCTTACCTCTTTGAGACCGTCCGGCTGGATGCCATTTTGTGCGGCCACTTCCGCCGGAACAGCCAGTCCGCACGGGTGCAGCAGAAATGCGGCTTCCACTTTTTGAAGGTGTCCCCCTACACCACCCGCTACGGCACGGTGGAGGATTCCGTCCGGAACATCATCTATCGCAAGGAGTGGGAGGCGCGCCAGTCCATGACCGTTGCAGAAATGCCCCTGACTGCCGAAGCGGAGCAAATCCTGCTGCGTATGTCCGCTTCCTGGGCCGCAGAAAACAGCTGCCGGGGCTATTGCACCAATGACCATGCCGACCTGGAGGGCAACCGGTTCTTCCTGGCCTTTCAGGGGAATGCACCCATTGGGTATCTGTTCGGCCATGTGACCCACGCAGCCCAAAGCTCCACGGTGATGGCGGAAAATACCCCGTTTTTTGAGGTGGAGGAGCTGTATGTGGTTCCGGAAATGCGCTCCCACGGGGTTGGCCGCGCTCTGTTCCGCTATGCGGAAGCAGCCGTCCGGGGTGATGCGGATTTTATGGTGCTGTCCACCGCCACCCGCAACTGGAAAGCTATCCTGCACTTTTATATCGAGGAGCTGGGGATGGAATTTTGGAACGCCCGGCTGTTCAAGAAAATCTAAGAAGGAAAAGGTGGCTGTCCCCGCTGAGGGATAGCCACCCTTTTTTATTTTTTCCGGTTGGACACGATAACCTGAATCAAACCGCCAATGGCAAGCACATAGCAGACGCAGCCCAATGCCCTGAATCCGATGGTTTCGCCGGACAGCTTCTCCACCGATTCTTCCAGGTTCAACAGCGTTGTCTCTCCCGCCGTCATTTCCAAAATGGTGTTGGAATTGGGATGCACCAGCAGCCGGACAACCGTGTGGGGCGCAAGCGCCTCTATTTCACCGCACAGCGCCTCATCGATGCACAGCCTGTCGATGTACAGCTGCTCATGGTCATCAAAGCGGAGGATGATTTCCCTCACTTCACCCCGCTTTTTGCTCTCCTGGAAGGAAGAAAAGGTGGCGGTGATGTCCCTTGCCTCCGCCCGTGTCACCGGCGCATTCCAGTGCCCCATGCCAAAAATAAAAATTGTCCCCAGAACCAAGCCAAAAATTACTTCAACAATCTTCTCCCCTTCTGTCATGTCCTTGAATTGGCGCATTTTCTCACCCCCAATATACCATCAGCGCTGTGGCTATCTTCCGTATTATCTTCCGCACTATCTTGCGTACTATCTTCCACTATTATAAGTGGGGACAGCTGTGATATCAATTGTAAAAGTAAGAGGCGCTTACCCCTCCCTGCTTATCCGGTAGTATTTCCGCCGTGCGTCCTGGGAAACGAGCTGAAAGCCAACCTTTTCCAGCACATGCTGGCTTCTGGTATTTGTCAAAACGGCATCCGCATACAGCACAGGAATGTCCAGCTTATGGAAAGCATAGTCAATGGCCAGCCGCTCTGCTTGGGTGCCAAAGCCCCGGTCTTTGTACTGCCCGCTTTTCATGGTGATGCCCAGGACTGCGGATTCATGGGGGTTGATGTCATAAAACTTCAATTCGCCCACCATTTCGTCCCCGTACAGGATGGCAAAGGGCAGCCGCTTCAAGGCAATCTGCCGTTGGATATAAGCGTCAACCGTTTCCCTGTCGTATGTATATTCCCGAAATTCGCTTTTATCCAGATACAAGTCAGCATCGTTCTGGTAGTCCCGGAAAAAGGCGTGATACATCTGGGTAGTCATTGGCTTGAGTGTGATTTCCGGCTCCATGGTTCCCTCCGTAAATTTCGTTTTGGCTATTGTATCACGCAGGGGCACAAAATAAAAGGGGCCAGATTTTACAGAACATCTTAATTTGACGAATCCTGCGGGACATGGTATCGTAAAAGCAGAAATCATAGGAAACAGGTGGGGAATATGGGTCACAGCGCCGATGAGCTTTCCATCCTGGATGATGGGGCTGCCGCTCACGAGTGATTGCCATTATGGACAACACGATATGTTTGTAAAGCCTTTTCGTTTGTACTGTAGAAAGCCAATTGCTTTATTTTTCTCTGTATGGTAAAATATCCAAAGAAAAAGATGTGTTTCGCTTCATGAGAATGGGGGATTTGCAAATGCTGATGAACAGCGGCGAATATATTGATTTGGTGCAGGGCATCAAGCAGGAAATTCAAAGTGCGCAATATAGAGCGGCGCTGAATGTCAATAAGGAACTGATATGCCTGTACTACGACATTGGGTCAGCCATCAACGAGCATAAAACCTGGGGAAATAAGTTTATTGAGAACCTTGCCACAGACATCAAGCTGGCATTCCCGGAGGCAAAAGGGTATTCTGTGCGCAATCTCAAGTATATGGCAAAGTTTGCTGCGACCTATCCGGATCGGGAATTTGTGCAGACGGTGTCTGCACAAATTCCATGGTCTCATAATGTTGCAATTCTGGATAAGGTAAAAACGGAGGAGCAGAGGAAGTGGTACATCCGAAAAACGGCTGAAAATGGATGGTCTCACAGCGTATTGATTCATCAAATTGAGAGCAATTTATACGAAAGACAGGTTATTGCAAACAAAGTCAACAATTTTGAAACGCACCTTGCTTCCCCGCAAAGTGAGCTTGCCACGCAGACGATGAAAGATCCCTATGTTTTTGATTTTATCCCGTTTAAGGAAGATATGGTGGAACGGGATATTGAGCAGGCGCTTGTAAAAGATGTTACAAAGCTACTGCTGGAATTGGGAACAGGATTTGCTTTCCTTGGGAACCAATATCACCTGAATGTGGGCGGAGATGATTTTTATATCGACCTCCTTTTCTATAACTTGAATCTTCGCTGCTATGTGGTAATTGAACTGAAAACCGGTGAATTCAAGCCGGAATATGCTGGGCAGCTGAATTTCTACCTTTCAGCGGTGGATGGGATTCTAAAAAAGGATGACGACCACCCCTCCATCGGTCTGCTGCTGTGCAAGAGCAAAAATGATTTGGTGGCGGAGTATGCGCTCAAGGATATGTCCAAGCCCATGGGTGTCAGTGCGTATAAAGTAACCAGCAATTTGCCGGAAGAACTACAACAGCAGCTGCCGTCGATTGAAGACATTGAAAAACGGATTCAAAAGGAATGATTTCACGGGGATGAGAATTGCCGTCCCTGTATTCGCAAATTGAGATTGTGAAAGGAGTTCGATTGAATGAAAAGGATTATCACGTTGTTCTTTGCTTTGTCCTGTGTGCTGGCTCTGGCTGGTTGTTCCAAGACAAATGAACCAACTGTCTCGACAGGCAATATTGAGGACACCGTAAGCACAGAAACACAAATACAAAATGAAGTATTCCAATTTTTTGCAGATACATACAACCTGAAATTCACCTTATGGGGACCAGAAGGTCATGACTTATATGCGTTCTATATTTATCCGGACCATGCTTATAGAGAATGTTTTATTTTGATGCCCGCAAATACAGACGATGTTGCGGAATACAATAAAAATCTGGCATGGGAAGTTGTGGATGACGAATTGATAATCACTGGTGAATGGCAAGAAACATTCAAGATTGACATCTCGGCGAAAACTGCAACTTCTGTAGCGACAGGCAAAGTATATCAAATCTATGAAATGCAGTCCGATTTCGGATAAATCAGGCAGCTAACTTTGAATTTATCGAACTAGCTCTCCCGGAAAATCTCTCCGGGAGAGCTGATTTTTATCCCGCTGCCTGGAGCATATTCTCGATAAAAATTCCATAGCCAATCTCCGGTGCGCCCACCAGCACATGGGTCACAGCGCCGATGAGCTTTCCATCCTGGATGATGGGACTGCCGCTCATGCCCTGGACGATGCCCCCGGTGGCTTCCAGCAGCGCCTTGTCCGTAACCCGCAGCAGCAGGTTCCGTCCGTCGGTTCTGCTGGCGGGGTAGACCTTGAGAATTTCCACAGAGTAGTCCCCGGTGGCAAAATTGTTAACGGTGGAGCGGATGCTGGCTTGGCCCAGGTGTACCTGGTCGGCGGTGCCCACCGGAATTGGTTCTCCCAGCCATCCCTGGCGGGATTTCCCGAATACACCCTGGGGGGTGTTGCGCAGCAGCTGCCCGCAGCTCTCTGCTCCATCACAGTTCCCCTTGAGTTGGCCGGGATGACCGCTGGTGCCCTTGGTAACAGAGAGCACCTGAGCGGGGTAGGTGATCCCTTCTGCCATTTGCATCAGGGTGCCGCCGCTGCTGTTGACCCCGTGACCCAGAGCCCCGAACTTCCCGGTAGAGGGGTCATACCAGGTGACGGTGCCGATACCGGAGATGCCTTGCTTGAGATAGACCCCCAGCTTGGCCCCGCCCTCGGTGGAGGTCACCTGGACGTTTTTTTCCAGTTCTTTCCCACCCCGCAGAATGGTCAGCCGGGCCGAACCGTCCATGAGCTTCAGCGCCTCCCGCAGCTGCTGAATGTTATGCACTTGCTTTCCGTTTACCTTCAGAATGCGGTCTCCAATTTTTAATCCGGCCTGTCTGGCCTCTGCCCCCAGCAAATCGTCAAAGGCCGCAATGGTGACGGTGTTGTCCCGCAGTTGCAGGCCCACTGTCTGCCCCACGGGAACCAACAGCGGCTCAGCCTTTGCGGCTGTCGGCATGAGAAAAATCACCAGAATCACCAATAAGACAGCCATTTTTCTTTCTTTCATTTTTTCAGCCCTCCATTTCCTGCAACCTTAATATGCCGCGCAGGATGGATTGTAACCGCTGAAAAAGTCGAGAAATGAGGAAGTGTGTGGGCAAATTGTCAAATTGAGGTTGCAGGAAAAACAATGCTGTAGTATGATAAAAAAGAAATGGGCAAAAGGGGAGAAAAGAAAATGCGGGCAGTTGTTGACGATGCGATTGCTTATATCAAAGAAATTTTCTGCCATGACTACAGCGGCCATGACGCGGCGCATTCCATTCGGGTATACCAAACGGCAATGGAAATCGCGGCGGAGGAAAAGGCAGATCCCTTTACCGTGGCGCTGGCGGCACTGCTGCATGATGTGGACGATTGGAAGCTGTCACCGGAGACAGCGGCCGGCAAAAACCGAGCGGTGGATTTTCTGAAACGGCATGCTGTGCCGGCGCAGGCAATTTCTTCCATTTGCGGAATCCTGGAGGAGGTGTCCTTTCGGGGCAGGGATTCGGTGACACCTTCCACACTGGAGGGGAAATGCGTACAGGATGCAGACCGCTTAGATGCGTTGGGGGCAATCGGAATTGCCAGAACCTTTGCTTATGGCGGCAGCCATCACCGTGCAATCTATGACCCGGCGGAAAAGCCCCGGGCAGACATGAGTGAGTTGGAATACAAAAAACATACATCCTCTTCTATCAGTCATTTTTACGAGAAGCTCCTGCTGCTGCAAGACACCATGAATACTGAAACCGGCCGGCGGCTTGCCAGGCAGCGGACTGCATTCATGGAGACGTTCCTGGATGAATTCTTTGCGGAATGGGATGGAAGACGGTGAATCTGCCCGGCAAAACCAATTTCTATGAGGAAAGGATGATAGAGATGCATATCAACTATTCGGAGCTTGCCGCCCAGCTCCAGGCCCTGATGGACGGCGTGCCCTACCGGGTGAGCAACCTTGCCAATGCCTCGGCGCTGCTATGGCAGCTTATGCCGGATATCAATTGGGCAGGCTTTTATCATCTCCGGGGCGACCGGCTGGTGCTGGGCCCCTTCCAGGGGAAGCCAGCCTGCATTGTAATCCCAATGGGACATGGGGTGTGCGGCACCGCTGCTCAGGAGAATCGGGTGGTGCGGGTGGAGAATGTCCACGAATTTCCCGGCCACATTGCCTGTGACAGCGCCTCCAATTCGGAGATTGTGCTGCCGCTGCGGGTAAACGGAACCGTCTGGGGCGTGCTGGATATTGACAGCCCTTCTTTTTCCCGCTTCCGGGAGGAGGATGAGACGGGATTATCACAGATTGTGACGATTCTGGAACGCATGATTACGGAGACAGAATAAAAATACACGGGTTTCCTCTTGCATTTTATACCGGAATTGTGTAATATACACACAGGAACGTGTCACCCGCCCAGCGGGTGTGTGCATGATATATCAGTAAAGGAGTAATATGTATGGGACTTTTGAAAGCGTTGGTTGGCTCTGCCGGCAGCACCCTGGCAGATCAGTGGAAGGAATACTTTTATTGTGAGGCGATCCCGGAGACGGTTC
The DNA here is from genome assembly GCA_934591635.1 of uncultured Oscillospiraceae bacterium. Lineage (GTDB taxonomy): Bacteria > Bacillota > Clostridia > Oscillospirales > Oscillospiraceae > Faecousia. The sequence goes on from CAKTPI010000001.1 coordinate 15,074, forward strand.
TGGCGGTCAAGGGCAGAAAGCGGGTCTCCGGCCGTTCCTCCAACAAGGGCTCTGACAATATCATCTCCAATGGCAGCGTCATTGCCGTGGCGGACGGTCAGGCCATGATGATTGTGGATCAGGGCAAGGTAGTTGAGTTTACCGCGGAGCCCGGCGAATTTACTTATGATGCCTCCACGGAACCCTCTGTTTTCTGCGGCAATCTGGGCGAGGGCATTCTCAATACCTTCAAGACGGTGGGCAAGCGCTTCACCTTCGGCGGTGAGGCAGCCAAGGATCAGCGGGTATATTACGTTAACCTCAAGGAGCTGGTGGGCAATAAGTACGGCACCCCCAGCCCGGTGCCCTTCCGGGTGGTGGATCGGAACATCAACCTGGATTGGGAGATTTCTGTCCGCTGCTTTGGCGAGTACAGCTTCCATATCTGTGATCCGCTGCTGTTCTACACCAATGTCTGCGGCAATTTTGCGGATGAATATCCCCGCGAGAAGCTGGAGGGGCAGATGAAGACCGAGCTGCTCACCGCCCTGCAGCCTGCTTTTGCCAAGATTTCTGATATGGGCATTCGTTACAGCAGCCTGCCCGGTCACACTATGGAGCTGGCGGACGCACTGAATGAGGTGCTGTCCAACAAGTGGCGCAATCTGCGGGGCATTGAAATCGTCTCCTTTGGCGTTTCCAGCGTGAAGGCCTCCGAGGAAGACGAGAAGATGCTCAAGGATATGCAGCGCACGGCTGTCTATTCCAACCCCAACATGGCTGCCGCTTACGATGTGATGGCACGGGGAGATGCCATGAAGACCGCCGCGGCCAACACCGCCGGTGCCATGACTGGCTTTATGGGGATGGGTATGGCTCAGAATGCGGGGGGCAACAATGCGGCACAGCTGTTCCAGATGGGGCAGCAGAATGTCCAGGCGGCCCCGGCCGCTCCTGCGGCGGGCAGCTGGAAGTGCAGCTGTGGTGCCACAGCCACCGGAAAGTTCTGCCCGGAGTGCGGTGCCAAAAAGCCGGAAGCTCCGGTCGGGTGGACCTGCTCCTGCGGCACAGTGAATCAGGGAAAGTTCTGCACCGAATGTGGTGCCAGGAAGCCCGCGGGTGTGCCCCAGTACCGCTGCGATAAGTGCGGCTGGGTCCCGGCAGACCCCAAGAATCCTCCGAAGTTCTGCCCGGAATGCGGCGATCCCTTTGGTGACGAGGATATTGTTTAATTAGGAATCGATTGATGCCCTGCCCGAAAAGGGCAGGGTATTCTTTCAATTTTGGAAAGGAGAGAATTGCCGATGGCAAATGAAGTAACCAATTACCAGTGCCCGGCCTGTACCGGCCCGCTGCATTTTGGCAGTGAGTCCGGCGTACTGGAATGCGACTATTGCGGCAGCAAATTTTCGGTGGAAGATATCGACCGGATGTATGCTGAGAAAAATGCCAATGCGGAGGAAGAGACCGCCCAACGGGAGGCCAAGGAAACCATCCGGGAGGGCCAGTGGAACATGGATGACGCAGGAGCAAGCTGGGGGGCGGAGGGGGAGAACCTCCATGCCTATAACTGCCCGTCCTGCGGTGCGGAGCTTGTGTGCGATGAAACCACGGTTGCCACGGCCTGCCCCTATTGCGGCAATCCCAGCATTATCCCCGGGAAGCTCTCCGGCAATAAAAAACCGGATCTGATTATCCCCTTCAAGGTGGATAAAACCGCTGCGGTGGCCGCCTTGAAAAAGCACTATAGCCATAAGCCCCTACTTCCGAAGGCCTTCCGTGCGGAGAATCACATCCAGGAAATCAAAGGCGTGTATGTGCCCTTCTGGCTGTTCGATGCCCAGGTGGAGGGGGACATGACCTTCAAAACCACCCGAGTGCATACCCACACCACACCGAAGGAATACATCACCGAGACCAGCCATTTTCTGGTACACCGGGAGGGAACACTGGACTTTGAAAACGTGCCGGTGGACGGTTCCTCTCAGATGCCGGATACACATATGGATGCCATCGAGCCCTATGAGTATCAGGAATTGAAGCCCTTCTCCCTGTCCTATCTCCCCGGTTTTTTGGCGGATCAGTATGATGTTTCCAAGGAGGAATGCGCCCGCCGTGCCAACGCCCGGTGCACTGCCAGTGTGGAGGATGCATTGCGGGATACGGTCATCGGCTACTCCAGCTGTGTCACCGTGAGCAAGGATGTGACGGTAAAGCCTGGGCGGGTTCGGTATGCGCTGCTTCCGGTGTGGATGCTCTCCACAAAATGGAAGGACAAAAATTTCCTGTTTGCCATGAATGGTCAGACCGGTAAGCTCATTGGTGACCTACCCATTGATAAGGGCAAGCTGGCGCTCTACTGCCTGGGTTCCTTTGTGGCGGCAGCTGCTGCTTCACTGCTGTTCCTGTTGTAAGGAGGTACCGGAAATGAAAAAACGATATGCAGCCTGTGTCATGCTGGCGGTGCTGCTGGCAGTCTGCCTTGCGGTCCCGGCGTTTGCAACTCAGGCACAGTTGAATTACGTTACCGATGAGGCGGGACTCTTTACCGATGCCCAGCGCACGGCGCTGGAAAACAGCGCTGCTGCCATCAGCGAGCAGTATAACTTTGGCGTATACATCATTACGCTGCCGGACTATCGGGATTACACCACTTCTTCCAGTGTGGAGACCTGTGCCATTGAGCTGTATGACGATAATAACTTGGGGTGGGGCAGTGACCGGGCCGGTACCATGCTTCTGCTGAGCGTGGAAGACCGGGATTTTAACCTGGACTTCAACAGCAGCAGGGCGAACCGGATTTTCACCGAGACCGGCCGGGATCGGCTGGAGAACCGATTCCTTCGCTATTTCCGGCAGGATGATTTTTACGGTGGCTTCCAGGAATATCTGGATGCCTGCGAGGAATATCTGGCCGCCGCTGAGGCGGGGCACCCGATTGGTGCGGAGGAAACCGGTTCCGATTATGAAGAGGAAAAAGCCTCTCCTGCACTGGCTCTGATCCCCGGCGGCATTGCCGCCGTGCTGGTAGGGGTGTGCATGGCTGCCCCTATGCACTCGGCAAAGGAGCAGCGGGATGCTGACCGGTATGTGCAGGGCAGACTGAATCTGCACCGGCGATCCGACATGTTCCTGAACCGCACGGTCAGCCGCAGGCCCCGCAACACCGAGTCGTCTGCCCATTCCGGCGGAGGAGGATCCCATTCCCACAGCTATTCCTCCGGCAGTCATTCCGGTCGCAGCGGTAAATTCTGATCGCTTGCGGAAAGAAAATTGTATACTCACAGAAACGGCATGGCGTTTGTCATGCCGTTTTCTCTAGCCTGTTTTTTGCATGATTTTTCTGTGCACAGAGATAAAACCGGCACAGGAAACAAAACCCATCCGGGGCATTTTTATTGAATCAGATAGCTTGTTCGGGTCAGGAATGGGGACTTTACATTGCTCCCGGAAAGGAGTATAATATACTTATTACTCTTTGCTTAGGAAGGATTTAAGAAATGAGAAAAACGGAAAGGAACATGCTGGAAGGCCCCTTGGCGATGAGCATTCTGTCCTACACCATCCCCATTATCCTCACAAGCTACCTGCAGCTGCTGTTTAATGCAGCGGATTTGGTGGTGGTTGGCCGGTTTTGCGGCAGTACCTCAGTGGCGGCGGTGGGCGCCACTGGCGCGATTACCAACCTGATCGTGAACCTGTTCATTGGACTGTCCGTGGGGGCGGGTGTAAGCGTGGCCCACGCCATTGGCAGCCGGGCGGAGGAAATTGTGCACCGCACGGTGCATACGGCGCTGCTGACGGCCTTGGTTGGCGGCGTGGTGCTGACGGCCGTCGGCGTTAGCTTTTCTTCTACATTTCTTCGCTGGATGGATACGCCGGAAAACGTCCTGCCCCTATCCAGTGTGTATATGCGCATATACTTTGGCGGCATCACCTTTACTATGGTGTATAACTACTGCACGTCCATCCTGCGGGCAGCGGGGGATACCCAGAGCCCGATGATTATCCTGATGGTTGCGGGCGTGCTGAACGTCATTTTGAACGTGGTGTTCGTTGCCGCATTTGACATGAATGTGGCGGGCGTTGCCTGGGCAACCGTGATTTCTCAGGCACTTTCTGCGGCGGCGGTGACGATGGTGCTGATGCGCCGGAAGGATGCCTGCCGGTTCTATCCTGAAAAAATGCGCTTTTACGGCCCCCAGCTGGCAAAGATCATCCGCATTGGATTGCCCGCCGGAATTCAGGGCGCTACCTTCTCTATTTCCAATGTGATCATTCAGTCCTCCATGAATTCCTTCGGTGAGGCCATGGTGTCCGGCAATGCGGCTGTGAGCAATCTGGAGGGCTTCTGCTATAATACCGTCAACGGCTTCCATCAGGCAGCGGTGAACTACATTGGCCAGAATGTGGGAGCACATCAGTTTGACCGGGTTAAAAAGGTCTTTGGATGGTGCGTATTCTACGCCACCATGGCGGGCCTGATTACCGGCGGCCTGCTGACCATCTTCCGCCGCCCCCTGCTGAGCATTTACATCACCGATTCCCCCGAGGCACTGGAAATCGGTATGACGAGAGTCCTCTTTACCTCTGCGCCTTATTTCCTTTTTGGCTTGCTGGATTCTGGCGGCGGTGCTCTGCGCGGCATGGGCGCGTCTACGCTCTCTATGATTATCTCCGTCATCGGCATCTGCGGTTCCCGGCTGCTGTGGATTTTTACCGTCTTCCAGATTCCGGAGCTGCATACCCCGGAGTGCTTGTATTTCTCCTATCCCATCTCCTGGATTCTCACCCTGGTTGCGGAGTTGATTGCATTCCCCATTGTCCACAAGAAGATGGTGCAGCGCGCAGGGAATACGGCACTTGCGTAATTGTTTCCTATCAAAAAGAAGCAGACCCAATCCGGAGTCGGAAAGGGTCTGCTTCTTTGTGATTGCTTACAGCAGTGACATCATTTCTTCCTTGGAGATGACACCGATGGACTTGTTCGCAATCTGGCCATCCTTGAAAACCAGCAGCGTGGGAATGCTGGAAATGCCATATTCCATTGCAAGCTCCCGTTCTTCGTCCACATCCACCTTGCATACGGTGATGTCCGGCCGCTCCTCGGCAACAGCCTCCACCACCGGTGCGATCATCCGGCAGGGGCCGCACCAGGTTGCCCAGAAGTCCACCAGAACGGTTTTGCCGGGCTGGTGGATGATTTTATCGAAGCTTTCTTGATTGACATGCAGTACAGACATTTTATAATCCTCCTTTGTATTTACAGGATGCTCCTATTTCTTTATATCATAATGGAAACAGCCGGAAAAAACAAGTCGTAACTGTGAAGACACTGTTAAAATTTGGGAGGACTCTCCAAATCAGAAAAGGATAAGAAATGTTTAAAGAATACTTAATCTTCCCTCAGTTGATTTTTGCGGGGGAATCGATTATGATATAGCCGACAAAAAAGACTTCACACGGAGGACTTCAATATGAAAAAGCTTTTGGCGTTCGCCTTGGTTTGCGGCCTGCTGCTGGCAGGCTGTTCCCAAAAGGAGACGCATGTATATGTGCAGAAGGTTTCAACTCTGTCTCAGATGGGCGGTATTGCGCCAACGGATCGATTTAATGGCCTGGTGATTTCCGAAAGCGTTACGGAAATCAAACGGGACAGCGATAAGGAAATCGCCGAGGTATATGTTCAGACAGGCGATGACGTGAAGAAGGGGCAGAAGCTCTTTGAATACGATACCGAACAGCTGCAGCTGAACCTGGAAAAGCAGCAGCTCCAGCTGGAACAGCTTCAGTCTTCTATTGAAAACTACGGCACCCAGATTGCCCAGCTGGAAAAGGATCGCGATCGGGCCAGCACATCGGACAAGCTGAAATACACCCTGCAAATTCAAACCAACCAGATCGATTTGAAGGAAGCGGAGCTGAATCTGAAAACCAAGCAGTCCGAGGTGCAGAAATCCGAGCACCTGCTTGCCAATGCGCTGGTCACTTCCCCGGTGGATGGCCGCATTACCTCTCTGGGGGATAACCAGACGGATGACTCTGGCAGTCCCAAGGCCTACATCACCATCCAGCAAACCGGTACTTATCGGGTGAAGGGCACGCTGAACGAGATGCAGCGGGGTGCTCTGACAGAGGGGACCCGCATCCGCATGGAGTCCCGGACGGATCCTACCCAGAGCTGGACGGGGACGGTGACCCTGGTTGATTACGAGAACCCCTCCCAGGGAAATAACCGCTATGGCAATACGGACGAGATGGGCAATTCCAGCCGCTATCCCTTCTATGTGGAACTGGACAGCAGTGATGGCATGCTGCTGGGTCAGCATCTGTACCTGAGTGTGGAGCAGGAGGAATCTGAGACGCTGACCGGCCTGACCCTGGGCAGTTCGTTTGTCTGCTTTGATGACGATGGCAACGCCTATGTTTGGGCGGATGACGGTAAGGGCCGCCTGGAGCAGCGCACGGTGGAGCTGGGAGATTATGATGGCACGGCGGATGTATACCAAATCCTCTCCGGCCTGACAGAGGATGATTTTGTAGCCTTCCCGGACGAGGAGCTGTGCAAGGCCGGTGCCCCCACCACCAAGACCGAGCAGGGAGGGACAAAAAATTCATGACCATCCTGAAACTGACGGACATCTGTAAGGATTATATGCAGGGCAAGCAGACCGTGCGTGTCCTGAAGAACATCAACCTCACTGTGGAGCAGGGAGACTATCTTGCCATTATGGGCCCCTCCGGTTCCGGCAAGACGACGCTGATGAACATTATTGGCTGCCTGGATATTCCGACCTCCGGTACCTATGAGCTGAACGGCAAGGATTTGCACAACAGCACGGACAATGCTCTGGCGGATATCCGCAACCGGTATATTGGCTTCGTATTTCAGGGGTTCCATCTGATGCCGAAGCTGGATGCCATTGACAACGTGGCGCTGCCGCTTCTGTATGCCGGTGTCCCCCTGAAGGAACGCCGGGCCAGGGCCGTCAAGGCACTGGAGGCAGTGGGACTGGGAGAGCGGGTTCATTTCCTGCCCAATCAGCTCTCCGGCGGCCAGTGCCAGCGCGTGGCCATTGCCCGTGCCATCGTTACAAAGCCTAGCCTTTTGCTTGCCGATGAACCCACCGGCGCTTTGGATACCAAGGCGGGCAACCAGGTCATGGAGATTTTCCGCAGCCTCAGCAATGAGGGCATGACCATTATAATGATTACCCATGAACTCGCCATCGCCGAATGCGCGGATAAGATTTACCATATCCTCGATGGCGAGCTGCTTACAAAAGGAGATGAACCCAGCAATGCGAAAGCCTAAAAGAGTTCTGATCGCGCTGGCCATTGTGGCGGCGGCCGGATGCGGCGGCTTCCTCGGCTGGCGGTATCTGCGCAGCAGCAAGGCTGCACCCTTAAAGGTCTACCCGCTGAGTATGGTGGGCATGACGGATTACTGGGGCGATTCCAAGGAGAGTTATGGCCCGGTGAGCACGGACAAGGTGCAGACCGTTTTCCTCTCCGATACCCAAACTGTTTCCAAGATCCTGGTGAAAGAGGATCAGGAGGTCAAGAAAGGCGATCTGCTGATGAGCTTTGATACCAGCCTGTCCCAGCTGGAGCTGGAGCGAAAAGAGCTGGAGATTCAGAAGAATGAAATGGACCTGGAGGATGCCAACAAGGAATTGCAGCGCATCAGCCGCATGGTGCCCATGGGTGTCCCACCCACGGAACCGGAAACCGAACCGACGGAACCGGACTATGGCCGGGCTTTAGGCGGGGAGTATGAGCTTTTCCGGGATGGGCATGACGGCGCTTCGGAGGGCAGCGCCTTTATCTGCTGGATTCCGGCGGGAAAGGTGATCACCAAGGAGTTCCTCCAGGAGACCATTGGCACGTTGGCTCCCACCGAGGGCCCGACAGAGCCGTCTACGGAAGAACCCACCACGGAACCAACGCAGGAGCCAACCCAGGGGCCCACCGCAGCGCCGACAGACCCTGCGACAGAAGCGCCCACGGAGGAACCAACGGCTCAGCCTACCCAGCCATCTGCGGAGCCGGTGCGGGTGGTGTTTCGCTGCACACCGGTGGATTTGAACTTGGCCGTATTCCCAGCGGAGCCGGGGGCCAGCGAGGCAATCAAGCCGGAGGAGGATGGCACTTATCACCTCCAGCCAGGGGAGTATGCCTATTTTGCTGCAGCAGAAGGTTATGAACCTGTCCAGGGCACCTTCACCGTGCCGGAGCAGACGGAAAGCCCCTTCCTGGTGGATATTACCCTGACCCAAAGTGTCACGGAACCCCAGGAGACGGAAACGCCAACCGAAGCGACGGAGGCGCCGACCGAGGCCCCTCCCACCGAAGCGCCTACAGATGCGGAAACCGTGGCAGCAGAAGCGCCGGCAACAGAAGCGCCTGCAACGGAGGCCCCCACAGCAGCCCCGGTTACGGAAGCGCCGACGCTGACCGGTGAGGAAAACCTGATTCAGTTTGCCGCATTCCTTGCGGAGGTGGAGACCCAGCCAGAAACGGAGGCCCCCACCAATCCGGAGACACCGACTCAACCGGCAAAGGAATGCGTCCCATACTATATGATTTTCAAAATCACCAAGGATAATCTGCTTAAGCAGGACAAACTGCTTTGGCTGGGCGTGCATGTGAATGCCGATGGCAGTTTTTCCTTCTTTGATGCTTCTCAGACGGAGGATTTTAGCATTCCCGAAGAGCCTACCGAGCCTACGGAGACAGAACCCTACGTAGATTACATCGGCAGCGGCTACACCTACACGCAAATTCAGCAGATGAAGCTGGAGCAGGCACAGAAGATCAAAGACCTGGAGCTGAAGCTGAAGCTGGCTCAGTCCGAGCTGAAGATCATGCAGCGGGAACTGAGCGATGGCAACGTCTATGCGGAGCAGGACGGCAAGGTGATTTCCGTCCTCACAGAGGAAGAGGCAAAACTGGATTCCAAGCCCATTATCAAGGTTTCCGGCGGCGGCGGCTACTACATCGACGTCAACATCAGCGAGCTGGATCGCAGCAGCATCAAGTCCGGCATGGAGGTAACCGTGAACGATTGGGATTCCGGAGGAACCTATACCGGCACTGTCCTCTCAGTAGGGGACATCCCCACCTCCGCAAACAGCTATAACGGCATGAATAACCCCAATGCCTCCAGCTATCCCATGCGCATATTTGTGGATGAGTCTGCTGATCTGAAGGAAGGCGGCTATGTCAACGTGCAGTATGAAGGCGGCGAGGAACGGGGCATTTATTTGGAGAATGCGTTCCTCCGCACCGAGCAGGGTGAGAGCTATATCTATGCTTTGGGCGCAGATGGCTTGCTGGAGAAACGAATTGTCACGACCGGTAAGTCGGTCAACGGCTACTATACGGAAATCGTGGATGGCATGACAGAGGATGATTTGATCGCGTTCCCCTATGGCAAGAACGTGAAGGCCGGTGTCCCCGCGGAAGAGGGCGATTACTCCGACCTCTATAACTAAGGAGGGGATTCGAATGCTTGAAAATATCCGATTGGCCTTCCAGGGCGTGTGGAGCCATAAGATGCGCAGCATCCTTACCATGCTTGGCATCATCATTGGCATTGCTGCCATTATTACCATTGTTTCTACCATCAAGGGCACCAATGAGCAGATCAAGGAAAATCTGATTGGCGCGGGCAACAATGTGGTATCGGTGCAGCTCAATCAGAATGGCTACACCTTCGACGCCACCTGGAACGACTTGCCTACCTGCGTCCGTACAATTTCCGAAGACACCAGGCAGGAGCTTGAGAATCTGGATGGGGCCCAGGAGGTGAGCCTTTTCCGCAGCCGCAGCTATGCTGATTCCGTCTATTACCAGGATGCCCAGTATAACGGCGGCGTGTATGGCGTGGACAACCATTATTTCAGCGCCTACGGTTACCAGGTGAAAACCGGCCGGGGCTTTACCCAGGAAGACTATCAGAATTTCCGCAAGGTTGCCATTCTGGATGCCAATGCAGTGTCGAGTCTGTCCATAGATGGTAACCCGGTGGGGAAGGCCATTGAAATTCAGGAGGATGTATATACTGTTGTGGGGGTGGTGGCCCTGTCACAGGAATTTACCCCTACCATTAACTCCCTTCAGGATTACAACATGTATACCGGCAGCTCTTCCGGTGTGATCTACATCCCGGATACGGTCTGGCCGGTGGCCTACAGATTTGACGAACCCCAGAATGTGGCAATCAAGGTAGAAAATACCGATGCCATGACGACCGTCGGCAAAAAGGCGGCGGATCTGCTGACCGAGCGGCAGATCGTGGGCACGGATACCGGATTTGACTACCGCAGCCAGGACATGCTGGAGCAGGCACAGCAGCTGCAAAAGATGAGTCAGACCACCAACACCCAGCTTATTTGGATCGCCAGTATTTCTCTGCTGGTAGGCGGCATCGGCGTAATGAATATTATGCTGGTTTCCGTTACGGAACGTACCTCGGAGATTGGCTTGAAAAAGGCCATCGGTGCCAAGAAGCGCCGCATCCTGCTCCAGTTCCTGACGGAAGCCGCGGTACTCACCAGTCTGGGCGGCGTAATCGGAGTCGCCACCGGCATTGGTTTGGCGGAACTGATATCCAAGATGATGGAAATCCCGGTTGCCATCAGTCTGCCGGCGATCGGTATCAGTGTGATCTTCTCCACTCTTATTGGTGTGGTGTTTGGCCTGCTTCCTGCAACCCAGGCGGCAAACCTGAACCCCATTGATGCGCTTCGAAGAGAATAACCCCTCAGCAGGTACGGCCTCAGAAAGGCTGTGCCTGCTTTTTTATTGATTGTATTTTTCAGGGAATCGTGCTAAAATAAAAAGGCGATTGCGCAATAAAACGGAGGATTTCATCGATGAAATACAGTCTCAAGCTGATTTTGGCGGTTTCCCTTGCGGCATTGCTGCTGTGCGGCTGCGAGGGCGGCATCGGTTTGGCGGAAACTACCGAGGCACCCAAGATCGAAAGTATCACCATGGTGGTGGATGAGCGTTCCATTCTGGATTTGGAGCAGAATTATCCTGACCTGAAGGAAGCGGATCTGACAGGCAGCGCCTGCTATCAGGCAATCGAGGCCTATGCCGCCCGGAATCCCCAGGTGAAGGTAACCTATCTGGTACGCCTGGGCACCATGGCAGCCGCGCCGGATGCCCAGAGCCTGGATTTGAAGCCGGGGGATTATGACTATTCCCTGCTACTGAGTAATCTTGCTTATCTGCCCAACCTGCAAAAGGTGACCATGGAGGATTCAACGCTCCAGCCCAGCGAGATTCAGGCACTGCGGAGGGCTTACCCCAATGTAGAGTTCATCTGCGGTATTCGCTTCTGTGGCATCGACTGCGGCACCGAAACGGAAAGCCTGGATCTTTCCGGCTGTGACCCGGAGGAAGTACTGGCAAATGCTTCTCTGCTCACCATGCTGCCCAATTTGGCGGATATTGAGCTCATGACCGGGGAGAATACCACGGCCTTTACCCTGGAGCAGGCGGCCCAACTGCAGGAGTATGTGCCCCAGGCGCTGCTTCACTTTTCCTTTGACCTGTTCGGGCAGCGGGTTTCCACCACCGATGAGGAAATCAGCTATGCCAATAAGCAGATCGGAAACCAGCCGGGGGCGTTGGATACCCTCCGCACAGCACTGACGGTGCTGCGGGGCTGCAGCCGGTTCGTACTGGATAACTGCCGCTTTACCAACGAGGATTTGGCAGAGGTACGGGACGAGTTCCGGGGCACTACCAAGGTGGTGTGGCGGGTCTGGTTCGGCAAGGGCGGCTGCCTGACGGATCGAACGGTGATTCGCCATGTCTATAACCTCTATGATTCTACCAGCACCAATTTGATTTACTGTGAGGATGCGGAATTCCTGGATTTCGGACACAATGAATTGCTGCGGCAGTGCGATTTTGTGGCAGGCATGCCGAATTTAAGAGCGGTGATCCTCTCCGGTTCCATGATTTCAGACCTGACGCCTTTTGAAAACTGCAAGAAGCTGGAATTTTTGGAGGTCGCCTATTGCGGCTACCTGGAGGACATCAGCCCACTGGCTGCCTGTGACAGCCTCCAGCGGCTGAACATCGCCTATACCAAGGTGTCTGATCTGTCCGCTCTGGATAATCTGAATATGCAGGTGCTGGTGGATGCCCGTTCCCAGACGGATGAAACGGAACGGGCGAGATTCGATGACCTGCATCCGGACTGCATTACCCAGCACACCGGCGATGCCAAGGATGATTTCCCCTATGGCTATCCCTGGCGCTATGAGCCAAATGGCGATGCCAATGAATACTACGCTCTGCTGAAAGAGAAATTTGGGTATCCCAATCCCAAGGATACCCTGTACTGAAAATTGAACGGGAAGGAGACGTGCAAATGATATCCAATATCGTGTTTGACATGGGCGGCGTGCTGATCCGGTGGGACACTGCCGCAATGATGAAGGAGCTTGGCCTCTCCGCAGAGGATGAGACGACCCTGAATCGGGAGCTGCTGCGTACGGTGGAGTGGATTCAGCAGGATCGAGGCATTTTGTCCGAGGAGGAGCTGGAGAAGATTGTGTTGGCCCGTTTGCCGGAAAGACTGTGGGAAGCTGCCCGGCAGCTCATTGGGTGGTACCATCGTTTCCTGACGCCGATTCCCGGCATGGGCGAACTGATTGAAGAGCTAAAGGCAAATGGCTATCATATCTATCTGCTTTCCAATGCAAATCTGGCCCTGCGGATGTATTTTCCCCGGATCCCGGGCGCGCAGTGCTTTGATAAGCTTATGGTCTCCGCAGAGGAAAAGCTGTTAAAGCCCAGCCATGAGATCTACGAGCGCCTGTATGAAAAGTTTGGACTAATCCCGGAAGAATGCTTCTTCATTGACGATACCCCGGCCAATGTAGAGGGAGCTCTGCGTACCGGCATGGAGGGAACCGTGTTTTATGGGGATGTTGCACGGCTGCGCCGGGATTTCCGGCAGGCGGGAATTCACTGCAAGGAGTAAAAAATGACACTGGAAGAATTGAAACAGAAAATAGATGCAGCGGGCTATGTCTGCGATGACGGCATGGCAACGGTGCTGTATGTAGCCCTTACCTTGGGCCGCCCGCTGCTGATTGAGGGCGCGGCCGGTGTGGGCAAGACGGAGGTAGCCAAGGTGATGGCTGCTGCCCTGGGGCGGGAGCTGGTGCGCCTGCAATGCTATGAGGGGCTGGACGAGAGCAAGGCCCTGTATGAGTGGAACTATCAGAAGCAGCTGCTGGCCATCCAGGTGAACCGGGAGACCATGGAGAAGGAAGCGCTGATGGGCAGCCTGTTCTCTGATGAATATTTGTTGGAGCGTCCCCTGCTGAAATCGATTCGAGCGGAAAAGCCGGTGGTGCTGCTGATCGATGAGATCGACAAGGCGGACGAGGAATTCGAGGCCTTCCTGCTGGAGCTTCTTTCCGAGCAGCAGGTCACCGTGCCGGAGATTGGCACCATCCATGCCAGAACGGTTCCCTTTGTGGTGCTCACCTCCAACCGGGCTCGCCCTCTTTCCGAGGCACTGCGCCGCCGGTGTGCCTACCTGCACATCGACTACCCGGATATGGAGAAGGAGCTTGCCATCCTGCGCAAAAAGCTGCCCCATGTAGATGATCGCCTCTGTGCGCAGGTGGCCCTGGCGGTGCAGAAGCTGCGCGGTAACGAAGCAATCCTGAAAAAGCCTTCCATCGCTGAGACGCTGGACTGGGCTGCCGCGCTGGACGCTTTGGGTGTGCGGGAGCTGACGCCGGATGCCCTGCGGCAGACAGCGGGCTTTGTGCTGAAAAACAATGAAGATCTGGCGCTTCTGGATGAGGAAGAGCCGGAGAATACTCAGGCCCACTGCGGCCACTGCCAGGGACACAGCCATGGCTGAACCCGGTGTGTATCTGGAGAAACTCTCCGCGTTTTCCCGGATGCTGCGGTTGAGAGGATTGACGGTAGGGCCAATGGAGACGGCGGATGCTGCCCAGATGCTTACGGCACTGGGCCTTACGGATCGCGAAACGGTGAAGACGGCACTGCGTACGGTATATGCCAGTTCCCGGGAGGAACAGCTGACCTTTGACAGCGTCTTTGACGGTTTCTTCCTCTCCGAGGAGGCCATGCGCCGTCAGGCAGCAGAGCAACAGCAGCAGGAGCGGGAGATGGAGCAGCGCCGCCAGGAGGCGGAGAAAGAACTGGAGCAGCTGGGGGAGCAGACCAAGCTGACCCCACAGCAGCGGGAAACCTATGTGACCATGTCCGATGAAGCCCGTCAGCGGCTGAAAGACTTTGCAGACCGTTATAAGGCGAATATGGAGCGAAACCCGGGTCTCTACAGCGAGTTTATCCATTCCGTATTTGCCAAGTCCATTATGGAGCAGCAGATGCTCCAGGAATCCGCCGGTGAAAACTGCCTGGAGGCAGACCCGGAGGTGGGCATCCTCTATCGGGATTTGGGAGAATTCCGGGATACAGAGATCCCCAAGGCCATTACCATCATTCAGAGCATTGCCAAGCAGATCAACGGGGAGCTATCCTCCAAGCGGAAAAACGCAGCGCATTCCGGCAAGCTGGATTTCCGCCGCACCATCCGGAAGGGGCTGGAAACCGGCGGCAGCTTTCGGCGGCTGCATTACCACAAAAAGCGCAGTCACCGCAAGCGGCTTGTTATTCTCTGCGATGTCTCGGGCTCTATGATTCAGTTTTCGGAGTTTGCTCTGCGATTCATCCAGTCTCTCAACCAGGTTTCCGACAGCTCCCAGGTGTTCCTGTTTTCAGAGCGCCTGGTGGAGGCAGATGCCCACTGCCTGCACAATATGGATTCCTTTCGCAGCTTTGTCCGGGATTCCGGCATCTATGGCCGAGGCACAGACTTGGGCACGGCGCTGGAAGCAATCTGCACCCGCCGCCCACCGGTATTGGGACAGGGTGCAACTCTGATTATCCTCTCCGACACCAAGACCATCGACCAGAACCGTGCCGTCCGGGCAGTGCTGGAGGCAAAGCGGCAGGCCGGCCGGGTGATCTGGCTGAACCCGGTGCCGGAAGGGAAATGGCAGTATCTGCGCAGTGTCCAGACCATGGCGGCCTTGGTTCCCATGGTCAGCTGCTCTACGCTGCGGGAGCTTGCCTCTGCCTGTCGGCGGCTGGCTCAGTACTGATAAAGCGATCATGCCTGCCCCAATTTCGGGTGAGAATGGGGCAGGCTTTTCTGACTATGATAAATCAAAAAAATAAATCATATTTATTGAAAAAATAGATTGACATTTGAGAAAGCCGGTGCTATAGTAACGCCATCAGAAATTCCTATTTGGGAAAGTACTAAAGGAGAGAATGAAAAATGAAAAAGATGATTGCGCTTGTTCTTGCTGCTGTCATGGTGCTGGGCATGGCGTCCGGCGTTGCTGCTAAGGCAGAAGAGAAGACCTATACGGTGGGAATCTGCCAGTTGGTGCAGCACGCGGCGCTGGATGCCGCGACCCAGGGCTTTATGGATGCCCTTACCGAGAAGCTGGGCGACAGCGTGAAGTTTGATCTGCAGAATGCCCAGGGTGAGAGCACTACCTGCTCCACCATTGTCACCGGCTTCGTTGCAAACGATTACGACCTGATTATGGCAAACGCCACGCCTGCACTGCTGGCTGCCGTCTCTGCTACTGATACCATTCCCATTCTGGGTACTTCCGTTACCGACTACGCGACGGCGTTGGCCATCGATGACATGGATGCGTCCGTTGGTACTGGGATTAACGTCTCCGGCACTTCGGATGGCGTCCCGGCCCAGATGTATGCCGATACTGTCATGGAGCTGGTGCCTGAGGCGAAAAACGTGTCGGTGCTGTATTGCTCTGCGGAACCCAATTCCGTGCTCCAGGCGGATCAGTTCATCGCCTGCATGGACGAGCTGGGCGTTTCTACCACGGTCTACACCTTCACGGATTCCAATGATATTCAGGCAGTCGTCACTTCCGCGGTGGAAGGGGTCGATGCCATGTACATCCCCACTGACAATACTGCCGCTTCCAATATGACCATTGTCTCCAATGTCTGCACGGCTGCGGGTCTGCCCGTGATCTGCGGTGAGGAGGGCATGTGCGGTGCCGGTGGTTTGGCTACGGTGTCCATCAGCTATTATGACATCGGCCATGTCTGCGGTGAGATGGCTTATGACATCCTGGTAAACGGTGCGGACGTTTCTGCAATGCCCATTGGCTACGCTGCTTCCCCTGCTAAAAAGTATAACCCCGACTTTGCTGAGGCCATTGGCTTTGAGATGCCCGAGGGCTACGAGGCAATCGAAACCGAATAAATTTCCCTGACATCAGTAGAATAAACTCCCGGCAAACCCTTGCCGGGGGCTTTTCTGCTGAAATAGACAAAACTTTAGGAGGTTGATTCCATGCTGGATACGCTGATGATATCCATCCCCGAATACTTTGCTTCCCTGAAATTTTCCGCCCTTCTGCGGGCGCTGCCCGGCGGCGTTGCCCAAGGCCTGATCTGGGGTGTACTGGCCCTGGGTGTGTTTCTAACCTTCCGGATGCTGGGCATCTCCGACCTGACGGTGGATGGCAGCATGGCAACCGGCGGCGCTGTGTGCATCATGCTGGTGCTGGCCGGTGTGAACCCCCAGCTGGCACTGCTGGCCTCCTTCTTAGCGGGAATGGCGGCCGGTGGGATCACCGGATTTCTGCACACCAAGCTGGGAATCCCAGACATCCTGGCCGGTATTCTGACCCAGATTTCCCTGTATTCCATTAATCTGAATATCATGGGCAAGGCAAATCAGGCGGTTAATGTCAATAAGATATCCTTCCTGTTTACATCCAATGCCAAGCTGCTTACCCGCACCATTTGGATCGTGTTCTTCGTGTGCGCCGCTCTGGTGGTTGCTCTGTACCTGTACTTGGGCACGGAGCATGGCTCTGCCCTGCGGGCCACCGGTATCAATGGCAATATGGCCCGGGCGCAGGGCATCAATACCAACCGGATGAAGGTTATTGGCCTTGCCCTGAGCAATGGTCTGGTTGCCCTCTCCGGCGGCATTATGTCCCAGTACCAGGGCTTTGCGGATGTAAAGATGGGCACCGGCGCCATCGTAATTGGTCTGGCTGCCGTGATTATTGGGGAAGTGCTGGGCGAGGCGCTACTTGGGCGGCATATGAACTTCATGATTCGGCTTGCCTTTGTGGTACTGGGCAGCGTGATTTATTACGTGGTGTACGTTCTGGTGCTATGGCTCAAGTTCCCGGCGGATGATATGAAGCTGCTCACCGCCATTGTGGTTGCCATCTTCCTGGCGGTGCCCAACCTACGGGCTGCAAAGCGAAATTCCTTTGGCCGCATCGCAAAGCAAAATGCCAAGGCGGCCAAGCAGAACCGGGAGGGCTGAGAGATGCTGGAAATCAGAAATGTATACAAGACCTTCAATGCAGGTACCATTAACGAAAAGAAAGCATTGCAGAATCTGAACCTGACCTTGCAGACCGGTGACTTCTGCACCGTCATTGGCGGCAATGGCGCTGGCAAGTCCACCATGCTCAATGCGGTATCCGGCGTGTGGCCGGTGGATTCCGGTGCAATTTTGATTGACGGCGAGGATATCTCCGGCCTGTGCGAGTATAAGCGTGCCCCCTTCCTGGGCCGGGTCTTTCAGGATCCCATGAACGGTACCGCGGCGGATATGCAGATCATTGAAAATCTGGCTTTGGCGGCTCGACGGGGAGAGAAGCGGCACATTTTCCGCTGGGGTGTGCCCAAGGCGGATACGGAGAAGTACCGGGAAATGCTGAAAACTCTGGATTTAGGCCTGGAGGATCGCTTGACTACCAAGGTCGGCCTGCTCTCCGGTGGCCAGCGTCAGGCACTGACGCTGCTGATGGCTACCATTCAAAAGCCAAAGCTTCTGTTGCTGGATGAGCACACTGCGGCCTTGGATCCCAAAACCGCATCCAAGGTGCTGGAGGCGACGCAGCGGATCGTGGAGCAGAACCGGCTGACGACTCTGATGATTACCCACAATATGCGTGATGCCATTGCCTATGGCAATCGGCTGATTATGATGTATGATGGCCACATTGTGGTGGACGTCTCCGGTGAGGAGAAGAAAAACCTTACTGTTGAGCAGCTGCTGCAGCTCTTCAGTAAGGCATCTGGATCGGATGAAGCAGACGATAAGCTGATTCTCTCCTGAAGCCTGCGGTGTACTTCAGCCAGAGCAAGCGTTATAGCAATGAAGAACCGGCGCGACTGCTAAAAAAGTCGCGCCGGTTTTTATGGAGTGAAAGAAGAATTACATCTGGAAGATGTTTCCAAGAACTGCTTCGTTTTTCTCTTCCTTGGGGCACAGGCTGTCATAGAACAGAGCATAAGTCACGCTTACTTTGTTGTGGAAGAAGTAGTCGCAGACAACGCTCAGCACGAGTGGAAGGACAAGGGCCAAACCGTAATACAGAACAGGGGAGAGAAAGTAGATCCCCAGGCTCGTCAGGCTCACCAGACTGCTGCAAAAGCTGATGCCAACCAGAATCAGGTAATACCACCAAAAGCTCAAATCTACCCGCAGCATCATCTTCATGTTGCCCCGCATCATCCGGCGGCTCTCCCGCATGGCACCAATTGCACCCAGCTGGGGCCGGTCAATGAGCAGATAGTCAACCATCCGGTAGGTGCAGGTATAGTACCAGGCCAGCGCCAGCAGAAGGACAGCATAAATAATCAGGAAGGGGAGAAGTGCGCCCAACATGCTGTCCCAGACGGAGAGAATGGCATCTGTGGTCAATGTACCGGCAGCAGTCAGCGGCATCAGGGTGGCAATCAGCCCGTTGGCAAAGGGCGTGAGCATGTAAAGGTTCAGCAGCAGGAAGCACAGCATAAAAGCGGCAGCCGCAAAAATCAGCGCCTGCAACAGCCTTGTGCGCAGAAGAACCCAAAACCGCTCCAGGCCGGCCTTCAGGGATTTGACGGATGCATACTGCCCCCGGGCGATGCGCAGAACCGAGGCAGTATACCCCAGTGCCAGGCACATCACCGCCAGCATTTGCGCCACAGAAATCACAGTGCTGGCAGTGGAAAGGGCAGAACGGGTGCCGATACCCTGGATGCCGGTGGCTTTTGAGATTTGGTCTGACAGCAGCAGCTCAATCAGCTGCACCAGAAGTGCGGAACCTGCCACGATGCCGGAATAGGTGAGTATGATTTTCTTCCGCTCCGGCGCATTTTCCAGCCGGTTAGCGGCTTTCTTTTTCAGATATTTTGCAGATGGAATACTCATGCTTTTTCTCCTATGTTTTTTCTAGTACAGTTATAAAGCATTTTTTCGAAAATAGCAAATGAATTTTTCTGGAATTGTAGAAATAATTTTGATGCTGTGGTAGACTGATGTCATCAAACGAGCCGGGAGGAATGGCAGATGGAATTGGGGGAAAAGCTGCGCCGGAGACGGCAAGCCCTGGGGCTTAGCCAGCGGCAGCTGGTGGGAGATAAAATTACCCGCAATATGCTCTCACAGATTGAAAACGGAACGGCGACGCCCTCCATGGATACCCTGCGCTATTTGGCCCAGCGGCTGCAAAAGCCGGTCAGCTATTTTCTGGAGGAGGGAAACGGCGACAGCTTGGAGGAAGCTTGGAGCTGCTTTGAGTCCGGTGACCCAGCCGGGACTCTGGAGGAGTTGGGGCAGCTTCTGGATCTGGCCCAGACCCGGGAATATCGCCTGCTACGGGCACTGGCGCTGTTGCGCCTTGCAGAGGAAAGTGTCCGACAGGGCAGGGGTGTATATGCCCAAAAGCTGCTGACCCAGGTAAAATCGCTGGAAGAAGGGCTGCAGTGGCTGCCGGAGCTCAAGACCCGGCGGATGCAGGTGATGGCAAACCTTCACCTTGCGGTGGATGTAGCCGCATTGCCCAGCCTGGATGACGCTTTGTATCTCCATGCCTATGCCTATATGCGCGCTGACGCACCGGAGCGGGCGGCCGCCTGCCTGGATGCCTGCCAGAACTGCACAACCTCTGCCTGGCGGCTGCTGCGGGCGCGGACAGAAATGGCCCAGGGAGAGTATGCCGCTGCTGCTGTGCTCCTGCAGCAGGAAGAAAGGCGCTGTCCGGAGGAGGCCGTCCCCCTGCTGGAGCAGTGCTTCCGGGAGATGGGGAATTTCCAGATGGCCTATCATTACGCCTGCCTCCAGCGAAAGTAAGATGCGACAACTTTTCAATGTAATTGGATGAATTTGCTGAAATCCGCTTCCTTGTCTTGACAAAATTCACTTTCTTTTTCATAATGTAGATGCATCAAAAAATAATGATTCGGAGGTATTTTCGATGAACGGTAATATGCGTGTTGCAATCATGGAGGGCATCGGTAAGATGGGCTTTACCCAGCGCCCTATTCCAACCCCCAAGGAGGACGAAGTCCTGGTCAAGCTGGAATATGTGGGCATTTGCGGCTCGGATATGCACTATTATGAGACGGGCGCCATCGGTGATTTCGTGGTGAAGCCCCCCTTCGTCCTGGGCCATGAGCCTGGCGGTACAGTGGTAGAGGTTGGAAGCAAGGTGACCCATCTGAAGGTGGGCGACCGGGTGGCGCTGGAGCCGGGCAAGACCTGCGGCCATTGCCGCTATTGCCGGGAGGGGAAATATAACCTGTGCCCGGATGTGGTATTCTTTGCTACCCCACCGGTGGATGGTGTATTCCAGGAATATGTGGCGCACGAGGCAGACCTGTGCTTTAAGCTGCCGGATAATGTCAGCACGCTGGAGGGTGCACTGATTGAGCCCTTGGCCGTGGGGTTCCACGCAGCCATTCAGGGCGACGCCCACCTGGGCCAGAAGGCCGTGGTCATGGGCGCCGGCTGCATTGGCCTGGTGAGCATGATGGCACTGAAGGCCCGGGGCGTGCAGGACGTGTATGTGGTGGACGTGATGGACAAGCGCCTGGACAAGGCCATGGAACTGGGGGCCACCGCTGTTATTAATGGCAAGAAAGAAGACGTGGTCGCCCGCCTGAATGAGCTGACAGGCGGCATGGGCACCGATTTGGCCATCGATACAGCAGGCAGCGAGTTTACCGTTCGTCAGGCCATCCTGGCTGCCGCCAAGGGCAGCACCATTGTCCTGGTTGGTTACAGCCGTACCGGCGAAATGAACCTGCCCACGGATTTCATCCTGAACAAGGAGCTGACCCTCAAGTCTGTTTTCCGCTACCGCCACATTTATCCCATTGCCATTGAGGCTGTGGCCTCCGGCAAGGTGAACCTGAAGGGGATCGTTTCTAACATCTTCCCTTTGTCTGACATCCAGCATGCTATGGATGAAAGTGTCCGCAACAAGGCGGATATTGTCAAGTCTGTTATTAAGATCGACTGATACATTAGATTCCTTCTCAATTTAAGTCACCCCGGGCTATTGGCCCGGGGTGATGTTTTTAACGGTGCAGATATTTTTCCCGCGTGGCCATCCCGCCACGGATATGCCGCTCCTGCTTGTTTTTGTCCAGCACGGCTCTGGCGGCGGCATAGAGCGGGGGATTCAGCCGCCCCAGCCGGAAGGCAATGTCCTTGTGGACGGTGGATTTGGAAATTCCAAAGTGCTTTGCCGCTGCGCGGACGGTAGCGCCGGATTCAATGATGTACACAGCCACTTCACAGGCTCGTTTCTCCATTTGCTCTGTCATATCCCGACCTCCGATGCTGTGTGCTGTCTTAGCATATTCGGGGACAGGAAGCCTTATGAGCCCTTGACACCGGCGGAGGGAAGGGGTAAAATAACGAAAAAAGGAGCGTGCATTGAATTGATTTACTTTAACAATGACTACAGCGAGGGCTGCCATGAGGCAGTGCTGCGAGCTTTAACCGAGACCAATATGGAGCAGACGCTGGGCTATGGCGAGGATGCATACTGCGCCGCTGCTGCCGCGCTGATTCGGAAAAAGTGCGGCCGGGAGGATCTCGCGGTGCATTTTTTAGTAGGCGGTACCCAGGCAAATTTAACGGTGATTGACGCGGCACTCCGGCCCCATCAGGGGGCTTTGGGGGCGGATACGGCCCACATCAATGTCCACGAAACCGGTGCGGTGGAAGCAACCGGCCACAAGGTACTGTGGGTGCCCCATCATGACGGAAAAATCACCGCCGAGCAGGTGCGGCAGACCGTCCGGGAGCATTATGCCAGCGCTTCCTTTGAGCATACGGTTCAGCCAAAGCTGGTGTATCTCTCCCAGCCCACGGAGTTGGGGACGCTGTATACCCTGGAGGAGCTGGAGGCCCTGTCTGATGCCTGCCGGGAACTTGGGTTGTACCTATTTGTGGATGGGGCACGCCTGGGTTATGGCCTTGCGGCCCGAGGCAATGACGTGACCATGGCCGAGCTGGCTCGCTTGTGTGATGTATTTTACATCGGCGGCACCAAGGTGGGGGCACTCTTCGGCGAAGCGGTGGTTATTTCCAATCCGGCCATCAAAGAAGACTTCCGCTATCTCATCAAGCAGCATGGCGGCATGCTGGCCAAGGGCCGCCTGCTGGGCATTCAGTTCAAGACTCTGATGGAGCATGATCTGTATGAGGAAATTGCCGCTGTTGCCGACCGCCTGGCCGATAAGCTGCGCGCGGCCATGCAGGCGCAGGGGGTGCCCTTCCTGGTTGAGAGCACCACCAATCAGCTGTTCCCAATTTTGCCGGATGAAGTGTTGGAGGAGTTGGCAAAAACCTATGTTTTCAGCGAACAGGAGCGAGTGGATGAACATCACCGTGCCGTCCGCTTCTGCACCAGCTGGGCAACCAAAGAGGAAAATGTGGATAAACTCTGCACCGACCTGAAGCGGCTGCTGAAGTAACGAACAAAATAGATGAAACCGGACTGCTATTATGATGAAAAGCAGTCCGGTTTTGTTATTTCATTAAATCTGCAATGGTCACACTGTCCAGGTAGTCATTCACCCGGCGGTTGAGTTCCATCCACATGGGGAGCGTGCGGCATTCAGCTGTGCGGCGGCACTTGTCTGCGTTGCACTCCAGGCAAGCCACCGGCGCCAGATCCCCCTCGGTCAGCCGGAGCACATCGCCGATGCGGTATTCTTCCGGCTTTTTGGTCAGCCGATAGCCGCCGCCTTTGCCATGAATCCCCTCAATCAGCTTGGCAGAGACCAGAATCGGCAGGATCCGCTCCAGATATTTCAGGGAGATGTCCTGTCGCTGGGCGACCTCCTTCATGGGAATGTAGCCGCCGTTGTCGTGCTCTGCCAGGTCAATCATTACCCGCAGTGCGTAGCGCCCACGGGAAGAAATCAACATGAGACTTCCTCCCTTGTACAGTTACACATGACAGTGGGCACAGCTTTCACAGTCCGGGAACTGACTATGGTCATACGCAATGCCGTTGCGGTCGTAGTAGTCCTTCAGAGCTTTTTTGATGGCCTCCTCTGCCAGCACAGAGCAGTGCAGCTTGTGGGCGGGCAGACCGTCCAGCGCTTCGGTGACAGCCTTGTTGGTGACTTTCAATGCCTCAGAAACAGGCTTGCCCTTGATCATCTCGGTTGCCATGGAGCTGGATGCAATGGCGCTGCCGCAGCCAAAAGTCTCAAACTTCACATCCGTGATGATGTCGTTGTCAATTTTCAGATAAATCTTCATGATATCGCCGCAAACGGGGTTGCCGACTTCACCCACGCCATCGGCATTTTCAATCACGCCAACGTTCCGGGGATTGCGGAAATGATCCATTACTTTTTCACTGTATAATGCCATTTCGTTTTTCTCCTTATTCTGCAAACACGTGAGGACGTTTGCCATTTACCAGATCCCGCCAGAAGGGGGACATATTGCGCAGATAGGTCACCACATCCGTGACGGCCTGAATGAGATAATCAATATCCGCTTCCGTTACATCATCGCTGAGGGAGAGCCGCAGGGAACCGTGGGCAACCTCGTGGGGGCGGCCGATGGCCAGCAGTACGTGGCTGGGATCCAGGCTGCCGGAGGTGCAGGCAGAGCCGGAGGAGGCGCACACACCCTTGTCGTCCAGCAGGAGCAGCAGAGCCTCACCCTCGATGCCCTCAAAACAAAAGTTCACGGTAGCGGGCAGCCGATTGTACCGGTCACCGTTCAGCTCACTGTAGGGGATTTTATCAAGGCCGGCAATCAGCTTGTCCCGTAGAGGGATGAGTTTGGCGGCATAAGCATCCAGGTTGGCAGTAGCCTGCTCCAGCGCAGCGGCCATTCCAACGATGGCAGGCAGGTTCTCGGTGCCGGCCCGCTTGCCGCGCTCCTGGGCACCGCCGTTGATCAGACTGTCCAATGCGACTCCACGTTTGGCATACAGCACGCCGATTCCCTTGGGACCATGGAACTTGTGAGCGGACAGAGAGAGCATATCGATATTTTGCTCGGCCACGTTCACCTTGATGTGTCCAACTGCCTGCACGGCATCGGTGTGGAACAGCACACCCTTCTCACGGCATACCTTGCCGATTTCCGCAATGGGCTGGATGGTGCCAATCTCGTTGTTGGCAAACATCACTGTCACCAGGCAGGTGTCCTCCCGGATGGCATCCCGTACCTGCTCGGGGGTGACGATGCCGTTGCTGTGCACATCCAGCAGCGTGATCTCAAAGCCCTGCTGTTTCAGCTTATCCAGGGTATGCAGTACTGCGTGGTGCTCGAAGGTTGTGGAGATAATGTGCTTCTTGCCTTTCTTCGCCCCCAGCTTTGCAGCGGAGAAGATGGCCTGATTGTCAGCCTCGCTGCCGCCGGAGGTGAAGGTGATCTCTCTGGGGGTGCAGCCTAGGCAATTTGCAATCCGCTCCCGGGCATCCTCCAGGGCTTCCTTGGCTTGCTGGCCAAAGCTGTACAGACTGGAGGGGTTGCCGTAATTTTCAGCCATACACTTAGTCATGGCCTCAATCGCCGCCGGACACATTTTGGTGGTGGCAGCATTGTCTGCGTAAATCATTGTGTGCTCCTTATTCCTATTTATTCTGCAAACATGGGGCTGGACAGATACCGGTCACCGGTATCGGGCAGCAGCACCACGATGGTTTTGCCTTCGTTTTCGGGCCGCTTTGCAATTTCGATGGCGGCGTGGATTGCCGCACCGGAGGAGATACCCACCAGAATGCCCTCGGTGCGGCCAATGTCCCGCCCCGCGGCAAAAGCATCCTCGTTGGTGATAGGGATGATCTCATCATAAACGGTGGTATCCAACACCTTAGGAACAAACCCGGCGCCGATGCCCTGAATTTTGTGCGGACCGCCGTGGCCCTGAGACAGGACAGGAGAAGCGGCGGGCTCCACGGCAACTACCTTTACGCCCTTCTTCTTGGATTTGAGGAACTGTCCGACACCGGTCACGGTGCCGCCGGTGCCAACACCGGCTACAAAATAATCCACAACACCGTCGGTATCTTCCCAGATTTCCGGGCCGGTAGAAGTGAAGTGCGCCTTGGGGTTAGAGGGATTGGTGAACTGGGAAGGGATAAAGCTGCCGGGAATTTCCTTTGCCAGCTCATCAGCCTTGGCAATCGCACCGGACATCCCTTGAGCACCGGGGGTCAGCACCAGCTCGGCACCATAGGCTTTCATCAGTTGGCGGCGCTCAACACTCATGGTATCGGGCATAACGATGATGATCCTGTAGCCTCGGGCGGCAGCAATGGAGGCCAGACCAATGCCGGTGTTGCCGCTGGTGGGCTCAATGATGGTAGCCCCGGGAACCAGAATTCCGGCCTTTTCCGCGTCATCCAGCATCATTTTCGCAATCCGGTCTTTCACAGAACCGGCAGGATTAAAATATTCCACCTTGGCCAGAATTCTCGCCTTCAAGCCGTACTTCTTTTCCGTATTTGTCAGCTCCAGCAGGGGGGTGTGGCCAATCAGTTGATCAGCGGAGGTGTAGATTTTAGACATCGTAAGCACTCCTTTGCAGTGTATTTGAAGTTTTTTACCAACTGTGTTGGTAGGTAAACATCTTATACCACAATTTACCTACCTTGTCAAGGGGTAAATGTATTTTTAGCGGCTCCCTCGTGGGGAGCCGGTGAGTCAAATTTTCTCATAGTCGAAGAATTCCCGCTTCAGGCGGTCGCCCACGTTCAGTCCTTCGGGCAGCAGGGCAAGGGCAACCTGACCCTCCGCGCCGGTGCTGTCGTAGCGGATGATGGCGTAGTCTCCGGAAATATCAATGACGGTGCAGGTGTCGTTCATAGAGCATACTCCTTTTGGCAGACGGAGGTCATTGCTTCTGGGCAAATATCCGATACCAGTCAATTTTTGAAAAATCCGTTTCAGGGAGAAAGCAGGGGACTGGCTTCATTTCGGGGGAGCCGTAGCCCATTTCTTGCAGCTTGGATGTGACTAGCTCCAGGGAAAATGGGTTGTAATGCTCCTCAAAGATTTCCTTTTGGACAATCTTGTTGTCCCGCTCAAAGGTATACACCAGATTAAAGGTGATGCTGCCGTCTGGGTTGTGATCCCATACCTGCATCAGATTGATTCTGGTGCCGTCCCGAAAAAAGGGATTGTAGAAGTAAAACCGCTGTTTTTCCCGCTGGATTTTCTCCCAGTTGCGGGAATCAAGGCAGAGATAACCGCCGGGCTTTACGTGGGCATCCATCTGGGCAAGCGTATGCACTACATCCTCGTTTGACACATAGGCAAGGGAGTTGCCCGTACTGGTTACGCAGTCAAACAGCCGGTCACCCCAGGCGGATAAGTCCCGGAAATCGCAGCATTTCAGCTCCAATGGCTTTCTCTTGGCGGCGGCCTTTTCACGGCACTTTTCCAGCATGGAGCCGCTTAAATCGGAACCGCACAGCGACACGCCCAATTCCTGTAGCGGCAGGGTCATTGCACCGGCTCCGATACTGACATCAAGAAGCGTCTCCACCTTTCGACCTGCCAGAAGGGTCTTCCAGTCGTTCCGGACAATTTGGCTCCTGTCCTCAGTTTCAATCAGGTCGTAGATGTCGGCACGTTCATATAGCTTTTCCATATATCCTCTCCTATGCACTTTGTTCAAAAAACGCTGCCCGGTTGGAATAACCGAGCAGCGCTTTTCGTTCATTATCTATCTGATGGATGCCGCCCAAAGGCGGGACTGAGAATTAGTCCTTGTACATCTCAACCAGCTTCAGCAGGTGCTCGTAGCGCTCCTTAGCGGCAGCCTCGTTCTTTGCGAACAGATCGGTTGCGCGCTCGGGGAACTCACGGGTCAAACGGCTGTAGCGGGCCTCGTTCATCAGGAACTCCTGATAGCCATCCTTAGGAGCCTTGGAGTCCAGAGTGAACTTGCCGGTGGCCTTGGAGGGATCGAAGCGGAACAGGTTCCAGTAGCCGCATTCCACAGCCTTCTTCATTTCAGCCTGGCAGTTGGTCATGCCGCCCTTGATGGAGTGCATCTCGCAGGGAGCATAGCCGATGACCAGAGAGGGGCCATGGTAAGCCTCAGCCTCGGTGATGGCCTTGATGGTCTGAGCGGGGTTAGCACCCATAGCCACCTGGGCAACGTACACATAGCCATAGCTCATGGCAATCTCAGACAGGGACTTCTTCTTGGTTTCCTTGCCGGCAGCAGCAAACTGAGCAACCTGGCCGATGTTGGAAGCCTTGGAGGCCTGTCCGCCGGTGTTGGAGTAAACCTCAGTATCGAAGACGAACACGTTGACATCCTTGTTGGAAGCCAGCACATGGTCAACGCCGCCGAAGCCGATGTCGTATGCCCAGCCGTCGCCGCCGAAAATCCACACGGACTTCTTGGACAGGTACTCCTTCTTGGAGAGGATGTCCTTCACGGTGTCGCAGCAGACATGGGCTTCCAGGTTGGCGACCAGGGCCTTCGTAGCGGCCTTGTTGGCCTCGCCGTCGTTGAAGGTGTCCAGCCAGCTCTGGCAGGCAGCCTTGCGGTCCTCGTCAACGGTATTTTCCATCACAGCCTTGACCTTGTTGGCCAGGGACTCACGGATGACAGCCTGTGCGGTGTACATACCCAGGCCATGCTCTGCGTTGTCCTCGAACAGGGAGTTGGCCCATGCGGGACCGTGACCCTCTGCGTTGACCGTGTAGGGAGCGGTAGCAGCGGGGCCGCCCCAGATGGAGGAGCAACCGGTGGCGTTGGAGATGTACATCCGGTCGCCGAACAGCTGGGTCACCAGACGGGCGTAGCTGGTCTCGGCGCAGCCGGCGCAGGAGCCGGAGAACTCCAGCAGAGGCTTGCGGAACTGAGAACCCTTGACGGTGTTGTCCTGCATGTCCTTCTTCTCGCTGACCTTGGAGACCATGTAGTTGAAGACTTCCTGCTCAGGCAGCTCGTTCTCCTGAGGAACCATGGTGATGGCCTTGGTGGGGCAGACGCCGACGCAGACGCCGCAGCCCATGCAGTCCAGAGGAGACACGGCCATGATGTACTTGTAGACGCCCTTGCCCTTGCCGGCCTTGACATCCACCAGACGGGCGTTCGCGGGAGCGGCAGCAGCCTCTTCAGCGGTCAGCGCGTAGGGACGGATGGTGGCGTGGGGGCAGACATAAGCACAGTTGTTGCACTGGATGCACTTGGTCTCGTCCCAGTGAGGAACGGTAACGGCAACGCCGCGCTTCTCGTAAGCGGAAGCACCCAGCGGGAACTGGCCGTCGGGCAGCTCGGCGAAAGCGGAAACGGGCAGGCTGTAGCCGTCCATTCTGCCGATGGGGTTCAGGATGGTCTTGACGACCTTGACGGTGTCGGGACGGCCTTCCAGAACGGTTTCGGGCTTGTTGTCCTCAGCGGTAGCCCAGGAAGCGGGAACATCGACCTTGTGGTAAGCGGTAGCGCCCACATCGATGGCGTTCCAGTTCTTCTCGACGACGTCGCGGCCCTTCTTCAGGTAGGAGTGCTCGGCAGCGTCCTTCATGTACTTGATGGCATCCTCAGCGGGCATGACCTTCGCCAGAGAGAAGAAGGCGGACTGCAGGATGGTGTTGGTACGCTTGCCCATGCCGACCTTGATGGCCAGGTCAATGGCGTCGATGGTGTACAGCTGGATGTTGTTGTTGGCGATGTAGCGCTTGGAAGCGGCATCCAGATGATGCTCCAGCTCCTCCAGGTTCCACTGGCAGTTGATCAGGAACACGCCGCCGGGCTTGACATCCTGAACGATCTTGAAGCCCTTGGTGATGTAGGAGGGGTTGTGGCAGGCAACGAAGTCAGCCTTGTTGATGTAGTAGGGAGACTTGATGGCCTTGTCGCCGAAACGCAGGTGGGAAACGGTGACGCCGCCGGTCTTCTTGGAGTCGTACTGGAAGTAAGCCTGTACGTACTTGTCGGTGTGGTCGCCGATGATCTTGATGGAGTTCTTGTTAGCGCCAACGGTGCCGTCGCCGCCCAGACCCCAGAACTTGCACTCAATGGTACCTTCCGCAGCGGTGTTGGGGGAGACCTTCTCGTCCAGGGACAGGTGGGTCACATCGTCCACGATGCCAACGGTGAACTCGTTCTTGGGAGCATCCTTTGCCAGTTCTTCATAGACGGCGAAGACGGAAGCGGGATGGGTATCCTTGGAACCCAGACCGTAACGGCCGCCGATTATGGTGACATTGTTGCGGCCGGCCTTGGCCAGAGCCATGACCACATCCTGATACAGGGGTTCACCCTGGGAGCCGGGCTCCTTGGTGCGGTCCAGGACGGCAATCTTCTTGGCGGTGGCGGGGATGGCAGCCAGCAGCTTCTCGGCGCAGAAGGGCCGGAACAGGCGAACCTTCACCAGGCCGACCTTTTCGCCGTGGGCGTTCAGGTAGTCGATGACTTCCTCGGCCACGTCGTTGATGGAACCCATGGCCACAATGATGCGGTCGGCATCGGGAGCACCATAGTAGTTGAACAGCTGATAGTTAGTGCCCAGCTTCTCATTGACCTTGCCCATGTACTTCTCGACAATGGCGGGCAGTGCCTGATAGTACTTGTTGGAAGCCTCACGGTGCTGGAAGAAGATGTCATCATTCTCGTGAGAGCCGCGCATTGCAGGGCGCTCGGGGTTCAGGGAGTGCTTGCGGAATGCATCCACAGCATCCATGTCCACCATGTCCTTCAGGTCATCGTAATCCCAGATGGCGATTTTCTGGATTTCGTGAGAAGTACGGAAACCATCGAAGAAGTTGATGAAGGGAACGCGGCCTTCAATGGCAGCCAGGTGGGCAACGGCGCCAAGATCCATTACTTCCTGCACGTTGGTCTCGCACAGCATGGCAAAACCAGTCTGGCGGCAGGCATAGACGTCGGAGTGGTCACCGAAGATGTTCAGAGCCTGAGAAGCCACGCAGCGGGCGGACACATGGAACACGCAGGGCAGCAGCTCACCGGCGATCTTGTACATGTTGGGGATCATCAGCAGCAGGCCCTGAGAAGCGGTGTAGGTGGTGGTCAGGGCACCGGCGGCCAGGGAGCCGTGCACAGTACCGGCAGCACCAGCCTCGGACTGCATCTCAACAACCTTGACGGTGTTGCCAAAAATGTTCTTGCGGCCAGCAGCAGCCCACTGGTCAACGTTGTCAGCCATGGGGCTGGACGGGGTGATGGGGTAAATGCCAGCAACCTCAGTAAAGGCATAACTGACGTGGGCGGCAGCAGTATTGCCGTCCATGGTTTTGAATTTTCTTGCCAAAATGAAATACCTCCTAAAGTATTCAGATTTTGTCGCATACATTCTACCATCTTCGAGCCATTTTGTAAAGCCGGAAATCAATATGTAGTGTAAAATTTAGAAGAAAGATACAAGATATTCTCGTTCATATTGTAAAATTTTCCGGCAGCAGGCAAAATGAAAAAGTTTTTCCTCCACAGTATGATGTGCGGCAGCGCGGGTTTCCGCAGACTGCATCCGGCTGATCAAAGCAGCGGCGCAATGATCTTTGCTACATTTCCAATGAGCTTTACATACCATTTTTCCTGCTGGATGGTATGGGGCGTTACCGCCTGGCACTGCTCCAGCGTGGTTAGAAAGTCATCCTTGATATCCGCGATGCAGTCTACGCCGTGTAGATAGGCCGCACACTCAAAGTGATGGTACAGGCTCCGGTAGTCCAGATTGATGGTGCCCACTACAGCTCGGATATCGTCGCTGACAAATACCTTGGCGTGGACAAAGCCGGGGGTGTATTCATAGAGCTTTACCCCAGCCTCTGTCAGTGGCCGATAATAGGTTCTGGCCAGAGTGTTGGCAACAAAATGGTCGCAGATGTGGGGCAGGATCAGGCGAATGTCGATACCCCGCTGAGCGGCAAAGGTCAGTGCCTTTTCCAGCTCTCCGTCCAGAATCAGGTAAGGCGTCATGATGTATACATAATCGTGTGCACGGTTCAAAATGTCCATGTATACCGATTTCCCCACATCGTAACCGTCCAGCGGGCAGTCACCGTAGGGCATGACAAAGCCCTGGCAGGGCTCATGGGGCGGCGCAGTGACGTAGGGAGAGATGTCTTCCATGCTGCTGTCCTTTACATGCCACATCTGAAGGAACATCAGGGTGAAGCTGGCAACGGCATCGCCGCAGAGCCGGATGCCGGTATCCTTCCAGTGCCCAAACCGCACGATCTTATTGATATATTCGTCAGCCAGGTTGATGCCGCCGGTGAAGGCAACTCTGCCATCCACCACCAGAATTTTCCGATGATCCCGGTAGTTATAGTGGGTGGAAACAAAGGGGGTAATGGGCGCGAATACCCGACAGGAAATGCCCAAGGCCTCCAGTCTTTGGGGATAGTCCCGCGGCAGCAGCGCAAATTCGCAGGTGCCGTCGTACATCACCCGAATCTCCACGCCCTCCTTTGCTTTCTGGCTCAGGATTTCCAGAATTTTCCCCCACATAAATCCCTCGTCCAGAATGAAATATTCCAGAAAGATGAATTTTTCGGCTTTTTCCAGCTCCTCCAGCATGGCGGCGAACATCTTTTCACCAATCGGGAAATAGGTAACCTGGGTGTTTTCGTACATCGGAAAGCACCCGGTGCAGTTTACGTAGTGGGCCAGCTCCGATAATTCCGGACTTGTTTCTTTTGCCCGTTGGAG
The DNA here is from genome assembly GCA_934591635.1 of uncultured Oscillospiraceae bacterium. Classification (GTDB taxonomy): domain Bacteria; phylum Bacillota; class Clostridia; order Oscillospirales; family Oscillospiraceae; genus Faecousia. The sequence continues at coordinate 47,092 of CAKTPI010000001.1, forward strand.
TGTTGCGGGGTTTTGCGAAATAGCGTTCCGGGTTGCTTGCGTCATGTTGGCAACTTTGCTTTTGAGGGCTTTGTGCCCTACTTCTGTGCTGGTGTAAATATAGAGCAGTCCGCCAAAAACCGGGAACAGCATCATGACGATCAGCCAGGTGATTTTAGAGGACGCATCATGGCTGCTGTTGACCAGAACTACGATCATGGTGAGGTTAAACAAGGTAGACAGCCACAAATAGTGGGGCGCAAGCTGCCGGAATCGAAAAAACAATGCCAAAAGCAGTACCACTTGGATTATCAGAAGCAGTAATACAATTCCAAACCGGCTGAATATCATGTGTGCAAGCCCCTTTTTTCCCTTTTTAAGGAGCGTGATACCATTGCTGTTGGATGTTTGATCCTCCATCAGATTTCCTCCATTTATTTTTCATAGCCCGAAAAGGCGGATTCTTGTGTTACCCCCGATTTCCAATTCGCACTGAGCGGTATTGAATGGCCTCAGCAATGTGCTGCGTCCGGATATCGGGACTTCCGTCCAGGTCAGCCACGGTACGCGCTACCCTTACAATCCGGTCATAGCTGCGGGCAGTGAGTCCCATGCTTTCAAAAGCCAGCTTCATCAGTTCCTCAGCTTCCTCGTTCAGGGCACAGTGGGCGCGCATTTCCGGTGGGCCCATCCGGGCGTTGCACATTCCCCGGGACTGACCGAAGCGCTGGTTTTGAATCTGTCGGGCAGCATCTACCCGCTGTTTGACGGCGCTGGAGGGCTCTCCCTCGGCCCGGGTGCGCAGGTCCTCATACTGCACGGAGGTGACTTCTACGACAATGTCGATCCGGTCCAGCATTGGCCCGGAGATGCGGCTCTGATAGGCCTGCACGGCAGCCTCGCTGCAATGGCAACGTCCGCTGGGGTCGCCGTACCAGCCGCATTTACAGGGATTCATGGCACACACCATCATAAATTCGGCGGGGTAGGTGACGGTGCCGGATACCCGGGAGATGGTGACCTTGCCGTCTTCCAGGGGCTGGCGCATCAGGTCCAGGCTGTCCTTGCGAAATTCCGGCAGCTCGTCCAGAAAGAGCACGCCCTTGTGGGCCATGGAAATTTCACCGGGGATGGGGTTGCTGCCGCCGCCCACAAGACCCGCGTTGGAAACCGTGTGATGGGGCGCCCGGAAGGGACGGCGGGACACCAGGGGGTGCTGCTCATTCAGCAGCCCCAGAACAGAATAGATTTGAGTGACCTCCAGCGCTTCCTCCCAGGTCATATTGGGCAGGATAGATGGGAGACGCTTGCTGAGCATGCTTTTGCCGGAACCCGGAGGGCCGATGAGCAGCACATTGTGTCCGCCTGCGGCGGCAACCTCTAAGGCGCGCTTCACCTTTTCCTGCCCCAGCACATCCTTGAAATCCAGCTGAGGAATTGTCTCCTCAGAGGGTACCCAGATGGGCTCCTCCGGAATCTCGGAGAGACCGTTCAGCCCATCCACAAGCTGCGCCACTGTTGCTACCGGGTGAATGGCCGGGCCGTGGGCCAGAGTCGCCTCGGCGGCGTTTTCCGCCGGGACGAAAATGTGCTGGAGCCCGGCTTGCTTGGCGGCCAGCACCATGGGAAGCACACCGGAAACCCGGCGCACTGTGCCGTCCAGGGCCAATTCTCCCAGAAAGGCACATTCCATCCGCGGCTTCCGCACCTGCCCATAGGCAGCCAGAATGGCCAGCAGAATCGGCAGATCAAAATGGGTGCCGCTCTTTTTCAGACTGGCCGGCGCCAGGTTTACCGTAATACGTCCGGTTGGAAAACGGACGCCGCTGCTTTTGGCCGCCGCCCGGACCCGTTCCCGGGCTTCCTTCACGGCAGCATCCGGCAGGCCTACAATGTCAAAACCCGGCATGCCATTGGAGATGTAGGCCTCTGCGGTGACCACATTGCCCTGAATGCCGTGAATGCACATGGTACGAACGCTGCAAATCATTTCCCCACCCCGTTTCTCTTGTTTCCCTCATTTTACTTGATAAAACAGAAAAATACAATCCCTATTCTTACGGACAAAACGCCCAATCGTTGACAGGAAATGCAAACCATGGTAAGATGGTCGGGAAAAGCGGGACAGATGAAGAAACTGTTCTTTTGCAGGAGGAAGAGAAATGAAAAATTCGGGCGTGCGCCGGATAGCCCCTTATCTGCTGCTCGGCGTACTGAGCTTTATTTTTCTGCTTGTGTTCTTTACACGTATTCATCCCGTCGGTGTATTTGATGGGGATGATTGGGCAGGCATCGCCCTGGTGCGGGATGCTGTTCCGTCGTCCTCCAGTTGGAATCCTACCCGGGTTTTCCCGGAGCTTGCTATGCCGGCGGTGGGCTTTCTGGCGGCCTATTTTGTTACGCCTTTGGTCGGGGATTATCTGCAGGCCATTACGCTGACCTATGGATTTGTGCTTTCGGCCTGTATCTGTGCCTATCTTCTGCTGTTTTTCTGGTTCGCCAGAAACGAATTCCGGCTGATGGGGTGGCGGGCTTTTCCGGCAGCGGTGCTGTTCCTGACGGCCCATTTCTGGATGCTTCGCAGCAGCGCAGAGGGAAATGCCCATCTGTTTCTGGCTCGAAATCTCACCTGCTATTTTTACTATACCATCCCTTCGCTGTGCGGCGGCATGCTGGTGCTGCTGCTTGAACGGAGGCCGGATCTTTGGCGGCAGAGTACTGCGGCAGCAAAGGGACTGCTGGCCCTGGCAGTTTACCTGGCCATCAATTCCAATCTGTTCAGCTCCATTGTGCTGATTGCTTACTGCGGCACTGTCCTGCTGCAGCGGGTTATTTGGCCGGTGCTACGGAAGAAGACGGCGCTGAAATCAGCCTTGCGGGAGAATGGGTTCTATGCTGCTGCGGTGGCGGTGTGGCTGTGCTCCTTGGTGTTGGAGGTGCGGGGCGGCCGCGCCGGTTCCGTTGGAACCTCCGGCGGCATATCCGGAATTACTGCTGCGGCCCGCAATCTTGCAGCGGCATTCGGCAAGCTCAATAAATTCTTTGCACTGTTCACGGTAGGTACTTGTGTATTGGCCGCTGCGGTTTTCTTGCGGCGGCGGAAGAAGAGGGATGAAAAGGAAGACGCATTTCTGGCGAGAATGTTCCGCTTCTTCCTGGCCGGTGCTGTAACTGCGCTGTACCAGGTGCTGCTGTGCGGCGTGACGGGACTTTCTAGCTACCTGACCTTTGCGGATGTGCAGATTTCCATATTTTTCTTCCTGCTGCTGTTCCTGTTCAGCGCGGTGAGCTATCTGATGGAGACACTTCCGGTTTATGAGACGGTACTGCCCCTGGTACTGTGCTTTGCCTTGTTCAATTGCAACCGGGCAGGGGCTAGCTACCGGGATGCCTATCAGGAAATCCCCAACGCAAACCTGGCATCGGCGGTGTCCCGCAGCGTCTACCAGCAGATTCAGGAGGCGGATCAAAGCGGTTTGCAGGAGATGGAGCTGTACGTTCCGGTGTTCGAGAGCTACGAGGATAATTTCCCATTGCCCACCTACGTGGGGGCGGTGCTGTCCAGAACGCTCTATGAGCACGGCCAGATCAGCAGCCCCATTAACATTACAGTTGTCCCTACCAGGGAACTCAACGTAATGCTGGGACTGGAGGAATCGGATGCGCCCGCTTGAAAACCGGGACATCCAACCATACAACTAAAGATACAAAGCGGAAGATTATTGAAACCGGAAAGGAAAAATAGATGAACGAGATTTTCTTAATGAAGCTGGGGGAAATCGTCCTCAAAGGCGGCAACAAGCGCCAGTTTGAGGGCCGCCTGCGGCAGAATGTCCGCCGGAGAATGAAGCCCTATGGCAATTTTGATGTGTATATCATGCAGTCCACTGTGTATGTGGAGCCTCAGGACGAAGAGGCAGATGTGGAAGGCGCGTGGGAGGCTTGCCGCAGCATTTTCGGCGTGGTGTCCCTGTGCCGGTGCCGCCCCTGTGAGAAAAACCTGGATGCCATTTTTGAGGCCTGTGAGGCTTACCTGGGGGATGACCTGGATTGTGCAAAGTCCTTCAAGGTGGAGTCCAAGCGGTCGGACAAGCAGTTCCCGATGAACTCCATTGCCATTTCCCAAGAGATCGGTGGCCGTTTGGCGGAGGCTCACCCGGGGACGGCGGTGGATGTGCATCATCCGGAATATACGGTTTTTGTGGAGATCCGGGATTTTGCAGCTTATGTTCACGGCCCTGCAGAGCCTGGCGCGGGCGGCCTGCCCACCGGTGTGGGCGGCAGAGCCATGTGCCTGCTGTCCGGCGGCATTGATTCCCCGGTCTCTTCTTATATGATTGCCAAGCGGGGCGTGGAGATTGAGGCGGTGCATTTCTTCTCTTACCCTTACACCTCCCAGCTGGCAAAGGATAAGGTGCTGGAACTGGCTCGTCTGGTCACCCGCTATTCCGGCAGAATGACCGTGAATGTGGTGCCCTTTACCGAGATTCAGGAGGCCATCCGGGATAACTGCCCCGAGGAGTTCTTTACTTTGATCATGCGCCGGTTCATGATGGAGATTTCTGCCGTTCTTGCCAAGCAGGATGGCTGCGGTGCCCTGGTTACCGGTGAAAATCTGGGGCAGGTGGCATCCCAGACCATGGAGGCCATGGCGGTCACCGGCGCTGTGGTGGATATCCCGGTGTTCATGCCCCTTGTCGGTATGGATAAAGAGGAAATTGTCACCATTGCCCGGAAAATTGGAACCTTGGAAACCTCCATTCTGCCCTATGAGGATTGCTGCACCGTCTTTACACCCAAGCATCCCAAGACCAAGCCAACCCTGGGCCAAGTGGTTTATGCCGAGCGGAATCTGAACCGGCAGGAGCTGATTGATCGCGCCCTGGCGGGAGTGGAAAAGATCAAGGTAGCTTATCATGATGACGCTCTGCTCTGAGGTGCTGTCTGCCTTGCAGGGAAAGACCCTGGTGACGGCGGAGAGCTGCACCGGCGGCGGCATTGGCGCGGCGTTGACGGCTGTGCCCGGCAGCTCCAATGTCTATAAGGGCGGCATTATCAGCTATACCAACTGGGTCAAGCACCATCTGTTGGGCGTGGACGAGGTCTTACTGGAAACAGTGGGGGCTGTCAGTGCGCCCGTGGCAGAGGCTATGGCCCGGGGAGTCCGGGAAACGCTGCAGGCGGACGTTGCCGTGTCGGTTACCGGTCTGGCCGGCCCCGGCGGGGATGAATTCGGAAATCCTGTGGGTACGGTGTTTATCGGCTATTGTGACAGCAACACCACCTTTTCCCGGCATTTCCGCTTCGCCGGCGATCGGAAGGCCGTGCGCCAGGCTGCCATTGAAGCCGCACTGAATATTGTATTAGAACAGAATCCATAGGGGCGGATAGCATCCGACTGTAACCCCGGATTTTAGCAAGCATTCGGGAACGCATACGCCATTGTGGGGGTCGGCTGGTAGTCGACCTGTCCGGCGCAGAATGCGCCGGAGATTGCTGCGACCACATCTATTTTACTTTACGGAGAACACAACATGGAAAAGATAACCAGCTTCACCATTGACCATATCAAATTGCAGCCCGGCCTTTATGTGTCCCGCAAGGACAAGGTGGGCGCCGAAACGGTTACCACCTTTGACCTGCGCCTGACCAGCCCCAATGAGGAACCGGTGATGAACACCGCCGAGGTGCACACCATCGAGCATTTGGCGGCAACCTATCTTCGGAATGAACCCCGATGGAAGGAAAAGGTGCTCTATTTCGGCCCCATGGGCTGCCGCACCGGGTTCTATCTGCTGCTGGCGGGGGACTATACCTCTCGGGATGTCCTGCCCCTGGTGCTGGATTGCTTCCGTTTTATCCGGGATTACCGGGGCGATGTGCCCGGTGCATCTCCCAAGGACTGCGGCAACTACCTGGATATGAATCTGAATATGGCGAATTTTTGGGGCGCAAAATATGCGGCTTTGCTAGGAAATATTCCTCAGGATCGTCTGGTTTACCCGGAATAATGAAAAAACAGCAATGAAAAAGGCAGGCAAAGCAATCCTGCGTTCGCTGATCAGTGTTGCGCTGTGCGTGATCCTTACAGCGGGCGTCAAAATTGCACTGGACGGTTGCTGGCTGGTGATTTGGCCCATCGATGGAAAAATTCTGTCTGTTACGATTTCCTATCCCGATTTGTCGGCGGACACAAAGAAAATTACCAGTGCTGATGAGATAAAACGGTGCGCCAATATGCTGAATTTCCTGAATTATGATATTTTTAAGCAGTCCCAGGATGATGCGGAACCTTTGATTACCTATACCTACCATATGAAGGACGGAACGGATATGGTGGTTGCGGCCAACAATGACACCGTTTTTTACAAGGGAGAGCAGCATGTCTTGAAAAAACAGGGCCTGTTTGTTAATCTGACAGAGGGCCTGTTTTTCCAGGAAAAGATGGCAGGAGAGAACGAATTCCCATCAGAAAGGAAACGGTAATATGAACAGGACAGATTTAGCAGATATTTTTGATAAATACTGCAAAAAGCTGAGAATCGTCCCGGCTTGGGATGTGAAACTGGAATTTGTGGAGGATCCCTCCTGGCGGAAAACAGGGGATTTCAAAATCGACTGTGATGATAGGAAAGCAGTGCTTTTGCTGAATGCAGTCAATCCCAAGCAGGAGAATCTGGAGGAGGTCATTTGCCACGAGCTGATGCACCTGAAAATGTACCCCTTAGATCAGGTGACGGAGTCCCTGATTGTCAATACTTTTGAGGAGGGCAGTCCGGCCAGCAATTTCGCTTATCAGCTGTTCTTTACCACCCTGGAGCAGACGGTGGAGGAACTGACAAAGTGCTTCCTCCTTGAATTTGGAGACAACCGAGAGCTGTCCTATGGCCGCTGTAAGGGGAAGAAATCCTTTAATGAACTGTATGATGGCCTGAAAAATCTGGAATGAGATTCATATGGGAGCACAATAATTGCGGCGCTTGTCATGATGGCAGCATATTTCCTTATCCTGTATGCGGGCGTTGGGTTCATCCAGGATAAGCGGTTCTTTTCCTCTGCACCAAAGGAGAACCTGGCGGCCATTCCGGATAAAAAAGAGCGCTTCCCCGGTGCGCATGTGGTGGGCTGGGTGATCGGCATTGCTGCCATTTTGATGTTTGCGGGGGCATTTATCCTTGGCGCGTGGGACGGCGTGAAGCGGGATTACGGCTTCCTGCAATTTTTTTGGGCGGTTCCTTGCGATGCTTTACCTGATGGAGATTTACGATATTTGCTTCTTCGACTGGTACCTGCTGTGCCATTCCAATTTCTTCCCCCATTTTTACCCGGAACTCAAGGGCGTTGTGGGGCCGCAGCAGTTTGGGTATAACAAAAAGACGCATATCATGCATTTTATTCTCTACATCCCCGCCTGTGCCGTGCTGGCATGGGTGTGTACGCTCTTGTAATTGTAATTGCAAAAAGGAGAGATTCTATGACGAAGCTGGGAATCATCGGTGCCATGCAGGAGGAGATTGAAACGCTGCTGCACCTGATGGTAAATAAGACAGAAAAGGAAGTCGCAGGGAGTGTCTTCCATGACGGGATCCTGGAAGGACTGCCTGTCACAGTGGTGCAGTGTGGCATCGGTAAAGTCAATGCGGCCCTGTGCACACAAATCCTCTGCGATTTGTTCGGTGTGACCCACCTGGTGAACACCGGCATTGCTGGTTCGCTGTGCAATGACCTGGACATTGGGGACATGGTGGTAAGCCAGGATGCCATGTACCACGATGTGGACGCCACTGCTTTCGGTTATCCCCTGGGCAAGGTGCCTCAAATGGATGTGACGGCTTTCCCGGCAGATGAAACCATGATCGGCCTGGCCTTTGCGGCGGCTGAAGCGGTAAACCCCGGCCACACCAAGATCGGACGGGTTGCCAGCGGTGACCAGTTTGTTGCAAGCAAAGAGATGAAGGACAAAATTGTCTCCATCACCCAGGGCTTGTGCACAGAGATGGAGGGCGCGGCCATTGCCCAGACAGCCTACCGGAACCGGCTGCCCTTTGTGATTCTTCGGGCGATTTCCGATAAGGCCGATAACAGCGCTGAGATGGACTACCCCACCTTTGAAACCATTGCCGCACACCGTTGTGCCGCTGTCACGCAAAAGCTGGCAGCCCATTTGCGGGAACTGTAAACCCGAAAGCGGAGGAATTGACAGACGGTTCCTCCGCTTTTACTTCGCACCGGAATGGAGAGAATGCAAATGACCATTTTGATTACGGGAGTAGCCGGGTTCATCGGCGCCAATCTGGCGCTGCGGCTTCTGCGGGACAATCCGGAGGTACAAGTCATTGGCCTGGACTGCCTGAATGATTACTATGATGTCCGGCTGAAGCGGTATCGGCTGGAGCAGCTGAGCCAATATCCAAATTTCCGGTTTGTCCGGGGAAATTTGGGGGATAAGAAGCTGCTGCTGGATATGTTTCAGACCTACCGTCCGAAGATCGCGGTGAATCTGGCTGCCCAGGCGGGGGTGCGGTATTCCATCGAAAACCCGGATGCCTATCTTGAGAGCAATGTGGTTGGTTTTTTCCATATGCTGGAGGCTTGCCGCCGGTATCCGGTGGAGCACCTGGTGTATGCCTCCAGCTCCTCGGTCTATGGAAGCAGTGCCCGGATTCCCTATTCCACGGAGGAAAAGACAGACTGTCCGGTGTCGCTGTATGCAGCTACCAAGAAAAGTGACGAGCTGATGGCCTATGCCTATGCCAAGCTCTATAATATTCCCACCACCGGCTTGCGGTTCTTCACGGTCTATGGTCCGGCCGGACGACCGGATATGGCGTATTTCAGCTTCACAGAAAAACTCCGGGCAGGGGAGACCATTGAGATGTTCAATTTTGGCAACTGCCTGCGGGATTTCACTTATATCGATGACATTGTGGAGGGCGTCGTCCGGGTGATGCATCGCCCGCCGGAGCGCCGGAACGGCACCGATGGCCTGCCCATTGCGCCCCATACGCTGTATAACATTGGCAGCGGTAATCCCCAGAGCTTGACGGATTTCGTGGAAATTCTGACACAGGAGCTGATAACGGCGGGGGTGCTGCCTACAGACTTCAATCTGGAAGCACACAGAAAATTGGTTCCCATGCAGCCGGGAGATGTAGCGGTGACCTATGCGGACACGGCTCCCCTGGAGCGGGACTTCGGCTTCCGGCCCATGACGCCGCTGCGGGAGGGACTGCGTTCCTTTGCCCGGTGGTACCGGGCGTTTTATATGGAAAAATAACGGCTGCTTCTTCTTAAAATGCAGAAATGCAGTATAATATTACGCGAATATATGCATAAAGCCTTGAAATGAAATTTACAAGAAAGAAAATTGCAAAAACTAGTTGCAATTGATTTCAAAACGTGCTTTAATAGACCCATCTTGTTCACGGCAAGGTGATGCTTATGACAGAAGACGGCACAGATACCGCAGTTTTCACATTTCGGCAGTTACAAAAAGAAGGAGAGAGAAACCATGTCCAAATTTCAGAAGATTGTAAAGAAATATAACGGCGTAAGCCTGATCGTCCGGATCCTGGCCGGCCTGGTGATTGGCACCGTCCTGGCGCTGACAGTTCCCCAGGCTGCCTGGATCGGGACGTTGGGCGATTTGTTCGTCAATGCCCTCAAGGGTATTGCACCGGTGCTGGTGTTCGTTATTGTGGCAAGCGCCCTTGCCCAGGGAACGGCAAAGCTGGACCGGCGGTTTGCCACAGTGATCTGGCTGTATATGCTGACCACCTTCATCGCGGCGGCACTGGCTGTGTGCACCAGCTTCCTGTTTCCGCAGACCGTAGTGCTGGCAGATGCGGCGCAGTCCGATGTCATCCCCCAGGGCCTGGGCGAGGTGATGAACACCCTGCTTAAAAACTTCGTTGCCAACCCTGTCAGTGCCATTATGGGCGGCAACTATATTGGCATTCTGTTCTGGGCCTGCATGTTTGGCTTTGCTATGAAGGGCGTCGGAACGGAATCCACCAAGACTTTCCTGGCCAATACCTCGGATGCTGTTTCCACCATCGTACGTTGGATCATCAATCTGGCCCCCTTTGGCATCCTGGGGTTGGTGTTTACCAATGTGTCCGGCAATGGTCTGGCAATTTTTACTCAATATGGCAAGCTCCTTGCCCTGCTGGTGGGCACCATGCTGTTTATGGCGCTGGTGGTCAATCCGTCCATCATCTTCTGCTATCTGCGGGTTAATCCCTATCCGCTGGTTTTCCGCTGCCTGAAGGATTCCGGCCTTACCGCTTTCTTCACCCGCAGTTCTGCCGCCAATATCCCGGTGAATATGGCCCTGTGCGAGAAGCTGGGGATGGACAAGGATATGTATTCGGTTTCCATTCCCCTGGGTGCTACCATCAATATGGATGGCGCGGCCATTACCATCACCATTATGACCCTGGCAGCTGCCAACACCTTGGGCATTCAGGTGTCCCTGCCCGCAGCCATTGTCCTGTCGGTTATGAGTGCCTTGGGCGCCTGCGGCGCGTCCGGCGTGGCGGGCGGCTCGCTGCTGCTGATCCCAATGGCCTGCTCCCTGTTCGGAATCTCCAATGATGTGGCCATGCAGATGGTTGGCGTGGGCTTCATCATCGGCGTGGTGCAGGATTCTGTGGAGACCGCGCTGAATTCTGCCGGTGATGTAGAGTTCGCCGCAACTGCCGAATTCTATCAGTGGCGCAAGCAGGGAAAGAAACTCCCCGATTTCCTGAAAAAATAAACTGCATACAAAAAATGGCCGCAGCCGGGCAAACAGCTGCGGTCATTTTTATGCGGGCCTAAAATCAGTTGCCGCCAATGTGTAGTCAACGGTAGATTGCAGCCGTCCCAGCTGATCCCGCCAGGCATCCACATAGAGGGCGGTTTGCCGGAAACCCAGCTCTTCATAAACATGCCGGGCCCGCGTGTTTTCCGGAGCGGTATCCAGCACGATTTTCTGATAGCCCTGTTGAAACAGCCAGCGAATCAGCAGCCGCAGGACGATTTTCCCGATTCCACGGTTCTGACAGTCTGTTTCGCAGATCTTGATGCCAATTTCGGCTGTATCGGATGCAGTCTGCCTGTAAACACACTCTCCGATTGGACGGCTGCCCTCCCGGATGATCATTCTGCCCTTCTCCAATGTACGGCAAACCTCATCCGGACTTGTGCCCAGTCCCAGGGGAAATCCGGCGTGTGTCATGACGCTGCCATCATTCCACCAGGCTGCCAGCTGCGCGGCGTCTTCTGGCCCGGCGGTGCGGAGGGAAATATCCTGATTGTGTAGTTCCATGTAACAGCCTCCTAGAGTGCGTTTTTCGCCTGCCACTTTACCGCATTCTATCACAGGAAAGAGCGGCTTACAAGAAATTTCGAAATGGAATGGTTAAAACGTAGAAAAATGTTGGTTCCAAACGAAAAAATCTGTGAATAATTCTTGCATTTCCGGATGCGCGTGTTATAATGACTTTATGAACATAGGGTGAAAGTGCCTGTTTTGGTTCGTGCTGGACCGAATTTCAGGAACCTGCTGACCATGAAAGGAGAAAAAACATGAAGATGCTTCGAAGAGTGCTGCCGCTCCTGCTGGCGCTCTCTGTGGTGCTGCTTTGCGGCTGCTCCCAGAAAGTGAAGCCGGAGAAAATCGACACGAAGAGTTTCTCTCGGGAAATTCAGGTGGAAGCTGCCGGGAGTGGCGGGGAGATTATCGGCGCGGATAAGTCCGTACAGGCTGCCCAGCCCGGGCTGCCCATAAAGAGTGACGACAGCTTCCGTACGGGTGCGGAGACTTTGACCCTCATTGCCGACGGCAGCAAGCATATTCATGTAGAGGCAGATTCCCAGATTCGCCTGGAGGCCTCCGGCACGCCGGAGAGCGGCAAGACCCGCATCTATTTGGAGCAGGGCGGTGCTCTGGCGGCGCTGGATGAAGCGCTGAAACAGGGGGAGCTGTTCCAGATTCAGACGGACAGCGGCTTGATTTCCATCAAGGATGGGATCGTCCGTGTCAGCAGGCAGGGGGGCTTTACCCTGATTGAGGTACTGGAGGGTTCCGCAGAGGCAACCATTCTCAAGACCGGTGCCCAGGCTGCTGCCCAGGCCGGTCAGGCGCTGCTGATCTCCACAGAGGGAAAGAAGCCTGCCTTCGTCCTGGAGGACGAACTGGATGCCGATAGCTGGAAGACAAATCAGCCCTGGGACGGGAAGGTCGGCACAGACGGCACCGGCACCCCTATACTGCCCATTCCATATGGCAAGCTGCCTGCCTCTGTTCTGGAGCAAATGGCAGACCTGGAAGAGATTGGTCACCAGCTGCCATTGAGCCGGGAGGCCATTTCCGGCTTGCTGGAAACCGGTCATGTTTACGAAGAGACTGAACGGGTGGAGCCCACCTGCCTGGAAGAGGGCAAGGTTATCTTTGTGTGCAGCCTGTGCGGCGAAAGCAGGGAAGATATCCTTCCTGCCCTGGGTCACAAGGAAGAGGAAATTTCTGCTGAGGCTCCTACCTGCACCCAGGACGGCAAGACCGCCGGTGTAAGATGCAGCGTCTGCGGTGAAATCTTAGAGGAGCAGGAGACTGTCCCGGCCCTGGGGCATGAGATTGAAAAGGTGCCGGATACGGCGCCTACCTGCACCGCTGACGGTGCCGTTGGCGAAACGCGCTGTATTATCTGCGGGGAAGTGATCGAGCCCGGTTCCGTGGTGACCACCCACGGCCATACGCCGGAGACACTTCCGGCGGTGCCCGCATCCTGTGAAAAAACCGGCCTGACGGAGGGCAGCCGCTGCGCTGTCTGCGGTGAAATTTTGCAGCCGCAGGAGACGGTGCCTGCCCTGGGGCACACCTGTGAGACTGTCCCCGGCCGTGCAGCGACCTGCACGGAGTTGGGACTGTCGGAAGGCCAGCGCTGCACCGTATGCGGCAAGATGGTGAAGCCACAGCAGAATCTCCCCAGGCTGGCCCATACGAGAGAGACCGTTCCCGCTGAGGCACCTACCTGCACCCAGGAGGGACACACGGAGTCAGTCCGCTGCTCTGTCTGCGGTACAGTATTTCAAGAAGCAGAGACCATTCCCGCGACGGGCCATGCCCCTGAGACGTTGGCGGCGGTCAGCCCCACCTGCGAAGAGGGCGGCCTGACAGAAGGCAGCTGCTGCACCGTATGCGGCGAAACCTTGGAAGCCCAGCAGGAGGTTCCTGCCCTGGGGCACACCGAGGAACCGATTCCCGGTCGGGAGCCTACCTGCTCTGAAATCGGCTTGACAGAAGGGACGCGCTGCACGGTATGCCATAAAGTACTGGTGCGCCGGAATATCATTCCCCGCCTGGCGCACACGCCGCAAGTGATCCGGGGCGTTTACGCCATGTGCTATCGGGATGGCCTGACCGATGGCTCTAAATGCGCGGTGTGCGGTAAAATTCTGGAAGAACAGCAGGTCATTCCGGCACTGCCCCATACCCGCGGCGGCCTGGCTGCCGTTGCACCTACCTGTACCAGTGTTGGTTGGACAGAGGGGCTTGCCTGCCGGGTTTGCAGCTATCCCATCAAGCCGCAGGTAAAGATCCCCAAGCTGGATCATACCCCGGGCAACGCGGCAAAGGAATATAATCCGGATGCGGCGGTGCTGGATGCCGAGGGTAACCTGGTGAGCACGTCCGAAAAGACCGCTTACTGCTATGCAATGGTCAAGCGCTGCACCATGTGCGGTGTGGTCTGTGAGACGCAGCGGTTCCAGCATGCGGATGGTGCTGTCACGGTAACCGTGATCGGAACGGTGGACGGCTGCCGGAAGGTGGAAGTGAAGTGCGCCGATTGCGGGCAGGTGATCCGTTGGTATCTTGCCGCTCATCAGCCGGATGCGGCTCTGACGGAGAAGGATGGGGAAGGTGTTTCCTGGAGCATTGTAAAGTGTGCGGAGTGTGGCGTGGAACTGAGCCGCACCAAAATTGAACCGTAATTTCCTGTGCTTTTGCCGGGCAGTGTCATGAGAGCAGACACTGTCCGGCGCTTTTTTTCAGGAAAATTTTCAGCAAAAGTATTGACAAAGAATGGTATAATGGTTCTATAAAGGGTGATTATGTGTTTCCCACCAAACCAGCAGGGTGGGGCGTTGTGTGAATATTGAGGAGAACATACTATGCTAGAAAGCCTGAGCGGCCTATTTTCCCAGCTTACATCCAATCGGTTAGTCAATATTTTGCTTGAATCCTTCCCAAAGATGCTGCTGCCGGGCATCAAGGTGACCATCCCGCTGACAGCTATTTCTTTTTCCGTTGCGCTGGTGATTGCGGTGATTGCAGCCATGATTCAGGTGGCCAAGGTGCCGGTGCTGCGGCAGCTGGTTCGGTTTTATATCTGGGTTGTCCGGGGAACGCCTCTGCTGGTGCAGCTTTATGTGGTGTTCTTTGGCCTGCCAAACCTGGGAGTTGTGCTGGAGCCCTTCCCAACGGCGGTGCTGGTGTTCTCCATCAACGAGGGGGCCTACTGTGCCGAGACCATGCGTGCTGCCATTGAGTCCATCCCCAAGGGGCAGATGGAGGCCGGCGCGTGTGTGGGCATGACTTGGCTGCAAACCATGCGGCACGTAGTGCTGCCGCAAGCTTTCCGTACGGCCTTCCCGCCGCTGTCCAATTCCCTGATTTCCATGCTGAAGGATACGTCCCTGGCAGCCAACATTACCGTGATGGAGATGTTTATGGTTACTCAGCGAATTGCCTCCCGCTACTATGAGCATTTGGCACTGTATATCGAGGTTGCACTGATCTATCTGCTGTTTTGCACCGTACTGACGAAGGTGCAGGCAGTCTGCGAGAAAAAGCTTGCGGCCTACGGCTTCTAAGGAGGGGAGAGCATGCTGACTATTTCAGGAGTAAAAAAAGCGTTCGGTGGCACACCAGTGCTGCGTGGTGTAGATCTCTCCGTGAATAAGGGAGATGTAATTGCCATCATCGGTCAGAGCGGCGGCGGCAAAACCACCCTGCTCCGCTGTATGAACTTTCTGGAAACTGCCGATGCTGGAGAGATGGAGTTTGACGGCGAGCATTATGACCTCGCAAAGATTTCCAAAAAGGACATTGAAAAGATTCGCCGAAAGACGGCTTTTGTCTTCCAGAGCTACAATCTGTTCCGCAATAAAACGGCACTGCAAAATGTGATGCTGGGCCTGACGGTTGCCCGCAAAATGCCGAAGGCTCAGGCAGAACAGATCGCCCGGGCGGCGCTTGGCAAGGTGGGACTGTCTGACAAGGCGGACAGCTACCCCAATGTGTTATCCGGTGGTCAGCAGCAGCGGGTTGCCATTGCCCGCGCATTGGCAACAGAGCCGGAGATCATCTATTTTGATGAGCCAACCTCGGCCCTTGACCCGGAGCTCACGGTTGAAGTGCTGGCAGTCATGCGCCAACTGGCAGAGGAGGGGATGACGATGCTCGTGGTGACGCACGAGATGGGGTTTGCCCGCAACGTGTCCACCAAAACCGTGTTTATGGAGAACGGTGTTGTGGTGGAATCCGGGCCCTCCGGAGCGCTTTTTTCCAATCCGAAAGAAGAGCGCACCCGCGCTTTCTTAAAAACCATATCGCAACATGAAAAGGAGTAAAAGAATATGAAAAAGTTGATTTCCGCCCTGCTGGCTGTACTGATGCTGACTGGCGCACTGATCATGTCCGTCAGTGCCAAGGAAACCGATGATTTGCTGACCACCATCCAGCAGCGCGGCACCATTGTGGTCGGCCTGGAGGGCGATTGGGCCCCCTGGTCCTATGTGGATGAAGACGACAACCTGACCGGCTTCGATGTGGAGGTTGCAAAGGCTATCGCAGCTAAGCTGGGCGTAGAGGCCCAGATTATCCCCGCCAGCTGGGACGGCCTGTTTGCGGGCATGGATGCCGGCCGGTACGACATCGTGGTCAACGGTGTAGAGGTGACTGAGGAGCGGGAGGAAAAATATGACTTTGCCGCACCCTATGCTTACATCCGCACTGCCCTGATCGTCCGGGGAGACAATGACACCATCCATACCTTTGAGGACCTGAAGGGCAAGAAGACTGCAAACTCCATCGCTTCCACGTACATGAACCTGGCTGAGAGCTACGGCGCTACCTGCCAGGGGGTGGCAACGCTGGACGAAACCCTGACCATGGTGCTTCAGGGCCGGGTGGATGCTACCCTGAATGCCATTGTGTCCTACACTGACTACATGGCTCAGCATCCCGATTCTGACCTGAAGGTGGTCGCCACCACGGAGGATGCCTCCAATGTGGCAATCCCCATGCGCAAGGGGGATGAGACTGCCTCCCTGCGGGAGGCCATCAGTCAGGCAATTGACGAGCTACGGGAGGACGGCACCCTGAGCGAACTGTCCATCCGGTTCTTCGGCGAGGATATTTCCGAGTAAAAGCCCTTCCGGGCAGCCGGGAATTTGCGTTTGCCGGCTGCGAAGAGTAAATGAAAACTGCCTCGGATGATTGCGTGAACAATCATGGCGAGGCAGTTTTTTATTCTGCTTTGGGAAGGTGTATGGCTTCCGTCCCGGCTTCCAGGGCAGTGGAATAATACCAACACTTATATTCAATAAATTCCAGCGCTTTTTGCAGCTGTGCAATCTGCTCCTGCACCGATTCTCTTCGTTCCACGAACATGTCATAACGTTGCTGTAATGTAGCATCTCCCTGCTGAACCCAGACGATGAACTGCTGAATGTCGCGAATAGGCATATTGGTGCGCTTCAGGCATTCGATCATGTTCAGCATTCCGATGTCTTTTTCGGAAAAACTGCGGTAGCCGGATTCTGTCCGCTGCATGTTGGGCAGCATGCCCTGCTTGTCGTAATAGCGAATGGTGCTTGCAGGAAGATTCAATTTTTCGGATACCTCTTTCATGCTGTACATAAAAAATCCTCCTGAAGGTATTGACATTAAACTTTGCTTTAATGTTATACTGCTGGTGACGAAATGTCAAGGAGGTTTTTCTATGGAATACAGACAGCTTCCCCACGGAAACGAGGGGGAAAAATTCGGTGTCCTGGGTCTTGGCATGGGCAACATTCAGCATACACCGCCCCAGGAGATTGAGGCAATTATTCGCAAGGCCATTGCAAACGGCATCAATTTCTTCGACCTCTGCGCCGGCGGCGCAGTCTACGAGCCCTTCGGGCGGGCAATCCGGGGGCAGCGGGAAAAGGTGTTTTTGCAGGTACACTTCGGTGCGGTTTACGATGAAAAGGGCGAGTACGGTTGGTGCCGTGATTTTGAGACCATCCGCAAAACCTTTGCCTGGGAACTGAAAACCCTGGGGACAGACTATGTGGATTTTGGTTTCCTGCACTGTGTGGATGAGCAGGAGGACTTTGAAAAGCTGATTTCCATTGGCCTGTTGGATTATCTGAAGGAACTGAAGGCCAAGGGGGTTGTGCATCACATCGGTTTCTCTTCCCATACCCCCAGTGTGGCAAACAAAATCCTGGATACGGGTTTAATTGATATGATGATGTTTTCCATCAACCCGGCCTATGATTTTGAGAAGGGAGATGAGTTGGGCGTCGGCAGTGTAAAGGAGCGTTTTGACCTGTTTAAGCGCTGCAAGCGGGAGGGCGTCGGCATCTCCGTGATGAAGCCCTTCTTCGCCGGGCAGCTGCTGCGGACGGATCAGTCCCCCTTTGGCGTGGCATTGACGCATAATCAGTGCCTGCAATATGCCATTGATCGCCCCGGTGTCCTGGTGGCGGTGCCTGGCGTGCAGACCATGGAGCAGCTGGATCAGCTCCTGAAATTCCAGACAGCGACCGAAGAGGAGAAGGACTATTCCGTCATTGGTTCCTTCACAGCGGATACTATTTCCGGTACCTGCGTCTACTGTAATCACTGCCAGCCCTGCCCCGCAGGCATTGATATTGGCCTGGTAAACAAGTATTACGATCTGGCTCTGGCCGGTGACCGCATTGCGGCCAATCATTACGACAAGCTCTCGATCAAAGCGGACGCCTGCCTTCAGTGCGGCCACTGCGAGAGCCGCTGTCCCTTTGGCGTGGAGCAGATGACCAGAATGACAACCATTGCAGCTTACTTTGGTAAATAATCGATAAAAGGAGAAGAAAAAGATGTACACGAATCAATTTCAGAATCTGAATCTTTCTGCATTGGGCATGGGCTGCATGCGCCTGCCGGAGCTGGGAAGCTACAGCAAGGTGGATGTGCCCGCCGTAAAGCAGATGGTTGCCTATGCCATGGAGCAGGGCATTAACTATTATGATACCGCATGGGGCTATCATGACGGAAATTCAGAGCTAGCCATTGGCGAGGCACTGGCGGATTATCCCCGGGAACGCTTTTGCCTGACCACCAAATTCCCGGGCTATGACCTGAGCAACATGGGCAAGGTAGAGGAAATATTTGAGGCACAGCTGAAAAAGTGTCGGGTGGAGTATTTCGATTTCTACCTCTTCCACAATGTGTGTGAAATGAATATCGACAGCTACTTAGACCCCAAATATAAAACCTATGACTACCTGATGGAGCAGAAGCGCAACGGCCGCATCCGTCACCTGGGCTTCTCTGCTCACGGCAACCTGGATACCATGCAGCGCTTCCTGGGTGCCTATGGCAAGGATATGGAGTTCTGCCAGATTCAGCTTAACTGGCTGGACTGGGACTTTCAGAATGCCAAGGCGAAGGTAGAGCTGCTGAACAAGTGGAACATCCCTATCTGGGTCATGGAACCGCTGCGGGGCGGCAGCCTGTGCAAGCTGGAGCCGGAGCATGAGGCAAAGCTCAAGGCACTGCATCCGGACTGGACGCTGCCCCAGTGGGCCTTCCGGTTCCTGCAAACCATCCCCGGGGTGACCATGATTCTCTCCGGCATGTCCAATTTCCAACAGGTGAAGGAAAATATCGATACCTTCCGGGAGAAGCAGCCCCTGAGCGAGACAGACATGCAGGCCTTGCTGGAGATTGCCCACGAGAAGACCTCTAAGCATACACTGCCCTGCACCGGCTGCCGCTACTGCACTACCCATTGCCCCCAAGGCCTGAATATCCCCTGGCTGATTGAGCTGTACAACGAGCATATCTATTCCGGCGGCGGCTTTATTGCCCCCATGGCCCTCAGCGCCCTGGACGAAAGTCAAAAGCCCACCGCCTGCCTGGGCTGCCGCTCCTGCGAACAGGTCTGCCCCCAGGGCATCAAGATCAGTGAGATGATGGCGGATTTTGCAGAGAAGCTGAAATGAGCAGAGTGGGAGAAAACAGAATGGGCACCCGTCGCATGAGCAGTCTGGTGCTTCTGACGGGAATTCCACTGATGCTGAGCTTGCTGGTCAATTCGCTCTACAATTTTGTGGATTCCATGTTTGTTTCCCGGGTTTCGGAGGATGCACTGACGGCACTCTCTCTGGCATCGCCGGTGCAGCTGCTGGTTTCGGCGCTGGGACTGGGAAATGCGGTTGGACTCAATGCGTTGATTTCCAAGGCGTTGGGGGAAAAGAATGAGCAGCAGGTGCGCAAAGCGGCGGATGCGGCCATCTTCCTTGCGTTCTGCTCCTGGCTCCTGATCGCGCTGCTGGGCCTGCTACTGGTAAAGCCTTATTTTGTCTGGCAATCAGGCGGAGACGAGCGGCTGATTCAGTATGGGGTATCCTACCTGTCTGTGTGTATGCTGTTCTCCGTTGGGCAAATGGGGCAGTGGGTATTTGACCGATTCGTGATTGCCAGCGGCCGGTCTGGACTGTTTCTGCTCACCCTTTCTGCGGCTTCTGTTACCAATCTGATTCTGGATCCTATCTTCATTTTCGGCTTGCTTGGTCTGCCGCGCATGGAAACGTTTGGAGCGGCTCTGGCTACGGTGATTGGGCAGATGGTGGGGATGCTTGCGGGCATCGTCGTCAATAGAAAAATGAATCGGGAGATTCCCTTTGGTCTTACCCTCCGCCCGGATGGGAGGAGCATTTTGGAAATTCTGAAGGTTGGCATTCCGTCTGCTCTGGTTCAGGTGTTGACCTCTTTTGTGGGGATCCTGATGAACTCGATTTTGATTGCCTTCTCCAATACGGCAGTGGCAGTCTACGGAATCTGTAACCGGGTAAGCGGAATCGCGCTGGTGGGTGTCCATGGCATTGACAACGGCGTGATCCCGATTGTTGCCTATAACTATGGCGCAGCCAACAAGAAGCTCGTCCCGGGAGCTGAAAAGCGGGTTTCGGATGCGGTGAAGTGGGCTATGCTGTATAGCGTGCTGTTTTATCTGGCATTTTTGGTAGTGCTGGAATTTGCCCCTGTCAGTGTGCTGCGGATTTTTGATGCCTCTGATCACATGATGGCAATCGGAATTCCAGCCCTGCGCACCATGGCACTGGCGTGGCTGATCAGCATTCCGGCGCTTGTCATGTCGGCGGGGTTGCAGGGGCTGTCCCTTGGCATGAGCAGCATGGTTGTAACCATGCTGAGACAGGCTGCCCTTCCGCTGGTGTTTGCGTGGATGATCAGCAAGGCCGGAAAGATAGACCTGCTGTGGTATGGCTTTGTGCTGGCGGAGCTGATTGGAATCCCGCTTGCGGTCCGGTTTTGGAGAAAAGGCTACAGGCAAAACGTATTGCAAAGCGATCCTGGATTGTAAAATAAAAAAGAAAGCGCTTGAGATGAAATGTCTCAAACGCTTTCTTCGTTCATAACAGAGGAAAAATCAGCAGCATTCCTTGGCGGTATTGCGCTTTTTCAGTTCCCATTCCTGCCTGCGGAACTGGGAGGCAATGATGCGGCAGATTTTCTTGGTGCGGATCATCCAGTGAATCTTCCCATAGCCTGCCCACATAACGGCATCCGTTTCTCCGGGCAGCAGTACAATATCCTTCAGTGGGATTCGCCGCCGGAGGCAGTAAAAGTCGTAAAAGGTATTCTTGTCCCGGTCGGAGCCGAGAAAGTCAAATTCATCCTCCCGGGCGTGGATGCCTGTTTCTTCAAACAGCTCCCGCACAATGGCCTGACGGCTGGTCTCGCCTACCTGGGCCGCGCCGCCGGTATTCTCCCAGGTGCCCTGGAAGCTCTTCCCCTTGGCCCGGCGGGTCAGCAATATATGACCGGCTCCATCATAAACCCAAACGCACACTGTCAGCCCGTATTCCCCGGGCTTCCAAGGCGTCCCGCGAAGATGCACCTGCCCGGTTTTGACGCGGTTTTCATCATAAACATCATTCCATTCCTGCATTCCGGGTGGCACCGTCCTTCCTTTATTTTTCTACATGATACCACGTTCTTGCCGGATTGGCAACCTTTTTACTGGCGGGAGCAGTAAAAAAGCCAAATAGCGCTGGCGGAAAAACAAAACGATTCTGGAATGGATGTTTGTTTTCTGGCCGCGTGGCTACAAAATCACTAAATTATGCCTGTAATTCTTGTGAAATTCCACGCCTTGAAAAGAAAAAACGGACATGCTACCATTACTATAGCGAAGATGTAGTTATTGCCTGTGATAGGCTGTAACATAGAATTTAAGGAGGTATTTTTATGAAGAAGATCCTTTCCCTCGTTCTGGCGCTGGCCCTTGTACTTGCCTGCTGTGTACTGACCGGCGGCACGGCCAAAGCAGCTGACGGTGTCATCACCAAGGTGGCTCTGGTCACCGATGTGGGTACCATTGATGATGAGTCCTTCAACCAGGCATGCTGGCAGGGCGTTGAGGCCTGGTGCAAGGCCAACAATGTGGAGTATACCTACTATCAGCCCACCGAGGATTCTACCGATGCCCGCGTGCTGTCCGTTGCCCAGGCTGTGAACGAGGGCGCCAACACCATCGTTATGCCCGGCTACCTGTTTGGCACCACTGTGCTGACCGTGCAGGACGAGTTCCCCGATGTGTATTTCATTGCCGTTGACGTGGCCGGCGGCGACCTGACCTTCGACTACAGCACCTACTATGATCCCTCTGCCAACGTTGCCTGCCTGACCTTCTCTGAGGAGCAGGCCGGTTATCTGGCCGGTTACGCAGCTGTGAAGGAAGGCTACACCAAGCTGGGCTTCCTGGGCGGCATGGCTGTTCCCGCCGTTATCCGTTATGGCTACGGCTTCGTGCAGGGTGCTGACGCTGCTGCCAAGGAGACCGGCGCTGCTGTGGAGATCAACTACACCTATGGCGGCCAGTTCTACGGTTCTCCCGAAATCACCGCAAAGATGGAAGGCTGGTACCAGAGCGGTACGGAAGTCGTCTTTGCCTGCGGCGGCGGTATCTACACCTCCGCACTGGAAGCAGCGGAGAAGAATGACGGCAAGGTCATTGGCGTGGACGTTGACCAGAGCTATATCTCCAAGCTGATCATCACCTCTGCCATGAAGGGACTGCAGAATGTCACTGAGTCCCTGCTGGATACCCTGAACAAGGGCGAATGGGAGACCTACGGCGGCAAGGTAACGAACTTCGGTCTGCTGGAGGGCGACTATGTTGGCCTGCCCACTGCAACCTGGAGCCTGGAGCACTTCACTGTTGACGAGTACAACGCCGTGAAGGAGCAGATCAAGAACGGCGAGGTCACCATCAGCAATGCAACCGATGCAATGCCCGAGGTGAGCATCACCGTCAACGAGATTGCCTGATAGGCTGTCTGAGAAATAGACCCTTTTCCCCCGGAAGCTGCGGCTTCCGGGGGATTTTTGCGCCGGTGAAATAGTGGGCCGTTGTCCCAATATTCACAAAAATTTCCCGGATTGTATAATTCCTGTTGTGTTTTTTGCGACAATACGCTATAATAAAACAATCAAACTCGGATAGGAGTGACTGTATGGCAGACTACGTAATCGAGATGCTGAACATCACCAAAGAATTTCCGGGCATCAAGGCCAATGACGATGTGACCCTCCAGCTGCGGCGGGGGGAAATTCATGCGTTGCTGGGCGAAAACGGTGCCGGTAAATCCACATTGATGAGTGTTCTGTTCGGCTTGTACCAACCGGAGGCCGGTATCATCAAAAAGGATGGCCAGGTTGTAAAAATCAATAACCCCAACGATGCGACCGCACTGCACATTGGCATGGTGCACCAGCATTTTAAACTGGTGGAGTGCTTTACCGTTCTGGATAATATCATTCTGGGTGCGGAACCGATGAAGGGACTGACTGTTGACCGTAAGGCGGCCCGGCAGCGGGTGATGGAGCTTTCAGAACGCTATGGCCTGAAGGTTGACCCGGATGCGAAGATCGAGGATATTTCCGTTGGCATGCAGCAGCGGGTGGAAATCCTGAAAATGCTGTACCGGGATAATGAAATTCTGATTTTTGACGAGCCGACTGCTGTGCTTACGCCGCAGGAAATCGATGAACTGATGGAGATCATGCGTTCTTTCAAAAAGGAGGGCAAGTCCATCCTGTTCATCACGCATAAGCTGGCGGAGATCAAGGCGGTAGCGGATCGTTGCTCTGTGCTGCGTAAGGGTAAGTACATGGGCACAGTGGAGGTGGCCGATACTTCTGTAGAGGAGATGTCCCGCTTGATGGTGGGCCGGGATGTGCAGTTGGTCTCCCAGAAGCAGGATAAGACCCCCGGCAAGGTGATCCTCAAGGTGGAGAACATGACGGTTCCCTCCAAGGTACATAACAACAACGCCGTGAAGAATGCTAGCCTGGAGGTAAGAGAGGGCGAAATCGTGTGTCTGGCCGGTATCGAGGGCAACGGACAGACGGAGTTCGTGTATGCTCTGGCAGGCCTGGAGAAAATGAGCAGCGGTAAAATTTTTCTCGATGGTAAGGATGTGACTCACGCCTCTATCCGGGAGCGCAATGCCATGGGGCTGTCCCACATTCCGGAGGATCGGCATAAGCACGGCCTGGTGCTGGATTATACATTGCAAAATAACATGGTGCTCCAACGCTTTCGGGATCCCCAGTTCCAGCATTTCGGCTTCATCCGGGAGGATGCGGTGCGGGAGTATTCCGATCGACTGGCCGAGCAGTATGATGTCCGCAGCGGCCAGGGTAGCGCCACCATTACCCGCAGCATGTCCGGCGGCAATCAGCAGAAGGCTATTGTTGCCCGGGAAATTGACCGGGAGCCACAGCTGCTCATTGCCGTTCAGCCCACCCGCGGCCTGGATGTAGGCGCTATCGAGTACATTCACAAGCAGATCATTGCTCAGCGGGATGCCGGAAAAGCAGTGCTGCTGGTTTCCCTGGAGCTGGACGAGGTGATGAACCTGTCGGATCGTATCCTTGTGATGTACAAGGGTGAGATCGTGGGCGAGTTCAACCCCAAGACTACCGATGTGCAGACCCTGGGCCTGTACATGGCCGGTGCCAAGCGCGCAGAATAAGGAGGAACCGCCATGCTAAAGAAAAATAAATCTCCCCGCCTGTCGAGCGCGCCCACCGGGCTTGCCAGTCTGCTTGCATCCCTGGTGTGTGTGCTGGCTGGCCTGGTCGTCGGTTTTGTGGTGCTGCTGATTCTGGGCGGTATTACCATGAGCCAGAGCGGCGATCAGTTCACTTTTGGCAATCTCCTGAAAGTTACCTGGGAGCAGGGCTTCAAGCCTATCCTCCAGGGCGGCTTTTATTCCAAGGCCAATATGATGGGTATGGCCGTCCGCATGGAGATCCTTCAGGCGGCCCCCCTGATCATGACTGGCCTGTCCGTTGCCTTTGCCTATAAAACCGGCCTGTTCAATATCGGCGCGGCCGGGCAGTACACCGTGGGCGCATTCATGGCGCTGTATTTCGCCATTGTGCTGAAGATGCCATGGTGGGTCTGCCTGATTGCCTCGGCGCTGGGCGGGGCTGTGTGGGGGGCAATTCCCGGCATCTTTAAGGCCTACCTGAATGTCAACGAGGTTATTACGGCCATCATGTTCAACTGGATCGGTCTGTATGCAGTGAACACCCTGATTTATCAGGGCGGCACCGGCCCCATGTTCAACCTGAAGACCACCAAGACCTTCACCCTGAAGGAGGCGGCACCCCAGTCCCTGCTTCCGTCTTTTAATGTGACGGTAGGCGGCAAGGATTATTTCGGAAAGATGTTTATGCCTACCATCGGCATCTTCATTGCCATCGGTGTTGCTATTCTCGTCTGGATTGTCATCAACAAGACGACGTTCGGCTATGAGCTCAAGGCCTGCGGCTTCAATAAAAACGCTGCCCGCTACGCCGGTATTGACGAGAAGAGGAGCATCGTCCTCTCCATGACCATTGCCGGTGCGCTGGCCGGTCTGGGTGCGGGCCTGTTCTATCTGTCCGGCAGCAAGGAGTGGGAGCCTCTGGTGTCCACTGCGCTTCCCGCCACTGGCTTTAACGGCATTTCTGTGGCGCTGCTGGCCTCTTCCAATCCTATTGGCTGTATCTTCTCGGCCATCTTCATTGCCCACATTACGGTAGGCGGCGGCTTCATGACGGCCAAGCTGTTCCCCAGCGAGGTGTCGGATATTATTTCCGGCGTGGTCATCTACCTGTGCGCGTTCAGCCTGCTGTTTAAGTTTGGAATTCTCAAGCTGTTTACCCGTAAGAGAAAGGGGGAGAAAACCTAATGTGGCTTCTGCTGAAATATACGCTGCTGTATGCGGCAGTGCTGACCCTGGTTGCGTTGGGCGGCATGTTCTCTGAGCGTTCCGGTGTAATCAATATTGCATTGGAGGGCATTATGGTCATTGGCGGTCTGATGGGCGTTGTCACCATCAATCTGCTCAATGCCTGGGGGGTGCCGGTGTTCCTGGCTGTCATTGTGGCGGTGCTGTCCTCAGCGCTGGCGGGCCTCCTGTATTCCTCCCTGTTGGCGTTTTCTGCCATCAACCTGAAGGCAGATCAGACCATCGGCGGTACGGCGCTGAATCTGCTGGCAACGGCCCTTGCCATGGTCATTGCCAAACGCATCAATGGTTCGGATTCCCCGAAGATTGTCTATTCCACCAATACCAACGCCAGTTTCAACAGCGCCAATTTCTCTTTCCAGGTGGGGCCCCTGACGCTCAACTGGTTCCTCCTGGTGACAGTAGTGTGTCTGGCGGTTGCATGGTTCATTCTGTACCGCAGCCGGTTCGGCATGCGGCTGATGGCCTGCGGTGAACACCCCCAGGCAGCGGACTCCGTGGGCATCAACGTTTACAAGATGCGCTGGGCCGGCGTGCTTATGTCCGGTGCCCTGGGCGGCATTGGCGGCATGGCTTATATTGTCCCTGCTGTTGGTGAGTGGAATTTCGAAATGGGCGTGGCCGGCATGGGCTTCCTTGCACTGGCAGTTATGATCTTTGGCCAGTGGAAGCCGCTGAATATTGCAGCGGCGGCCCTGTTCTTTGCGGTGTTCCGCGCCATGGCCAATATCTATGATTCCTTCAGTTTCCTGGCAAAGCTGGGTTGGCCCAAGGAAATTTATAATATGATGCCCTTTGTGGCTTCTATGATTGTGCTGGCTTTCACCTCTAAAAGCTCTCGCGCACCCAAGGCTGAGGGTGTTCCTTACGACAAGGGAAGCCGTTAAAAAAGCAAAATCCGATAATACGGTCTGCACTCCGCGTCATGCGGAGTGCAGACTGCTTTTTACATCATGAAATTGTAAAATATCCGAGAAAAACATTAAATTTGCGAATTCTATTGACAAAAAATGGGAAATGCGCTATACTCGGATAAACGTTTCGCAACGACGTTGCAGGGACAGAAGCGGTTTCTAAGGTGTGCAAAGATTGCACTGGAATTGCTGCTGTAAAATACGCAGGAGAGGAACGATGAAATGAGAGAAGAGGAGATCTATGAACATTAAGCTTGTAAAGCTTACCCCGGAATATCGCCCGCAATTGGAGGATATGATGGAGGAGTGGCTGGCTGCTGAGCAGAATTTTGCGCCCTATGCCATTCGGAAAAATGACTATCGGGATTTTGAAAATTATCTTGCCAATCTGGAATTAAAGGAGGCGAGGGACGGCCTTGTGCCGGACTCTGTGTTCTTCTGCCTGGATTTGGACCGGAATATCTTTGTGGGTGCGGTGAATATCCGCCATTATCTGAACGAGTATCTGCTGCAATTCGGCGGCCACATCGGCGACGGCGTCCGCCCCAGCGAGCGCCGCAAGGGCTATGCCACGGCCATGATTCGCCTTGCCCTGGAGGAGTGCCGTAAGCTGGGCATCCAAAGGGTGCTGATGACCTGCGACAAAAATAACATCGGCTCCGCCAAGTCCATCAGGAACAACGGCGGCGTGCTGGAAAATGAAGTGATGGACGAGGACGGCGTTTGGGAGCAGCGCTACTGGATTGATTTGGCGCAAATTCCGCCTTTGACCACCGTCTATTTCGTCCGGCACTGCCAGTCGGACTTTTCCCACCGGGATGACCGCACCCGGCCCCTGACAGCGCAGGGCATGGCAGATGCCGTGGAGGTTGCCCGGGTGCTGCGAGATGTCCCCATTGATGCCTTTTATTGCAGCCCCTACCGCCGCAGCCTGGATACCATTACGCTGGCGGCGCAGGGGCACGGCCTGCCCATCCGGACGGATGAGCGTCTGCGGGAACGGCAGAGCGGCGAGGGAGGCAATGCCGGGTTCAAGGACGCGGGAAATACGCCCCTGCGTCAGCGCTGGCAGGATTTTTCCTGGTGCGAGCCGGGGGGAGAGACGCTGGGTCAGACTCAGAAAAGGAATGTGGAAGCCCTGGAGGCGCTTTTGGCAGACAATCCCGGGAAGACCCTTGCGGTTGGCACCCACGGCACGGCGCTGAGTACCATCCTGAATTTCTACCGTCCGGGCTTCGGCTGTGAGGATTTTCTGCGCATTGTAGACTGGATGCCGTACATCGTCTGCCTGACCTTTGATGGCCAGCGCCTGCTCCGGTTTGAAGAAGTATTCCATATTGAACATCCATATATGAAATGAGGGAAAATTATGCTGAAAATTGACCATTTTACCAAAACCTACGGCGATAAAAAAGCGGTGGACGACCTGACCCTGCACATCCGGCGGGGGGAGATTTACGGTTTCATCGGCCATAACGGCGCGGGTAAGACAACGACCCTGAAAAGTGTAGCCGGTATCATGCAGTTTGACAGCGGTGAGATTCTGATCGATGGGGTGTCCATCAGGACAGATCCCTTGACATGCAAGAAAAAGATGGCCTATATCCCGGATAATCCCGACCTGTACGAGTTTATGACCGGCATGCAGTACTTAAATTTCATCAGTGATATCTTCGGTATCCCGGCGCAGGAGCGTCCCCAGCGGATTCAGAGTCTGGCGGAGACCTTTGAAATTGCCGGAGACCTGTCCCAGCCTATCAATGCCTATTCCCACGGTATGAAGCAGAAGTTGGCTATTATTTCCGCGTGGATTCACGAACCCCAGCTGATTCTCATGGACGAGCCCTTTGTGGGGCTGGACCCCAAGGCCTCCCATATTCTCAAGGGGATGATGCGGGACGTCTGCAACCGGGGCGGCGCCATTTTCTTCTCCACCCATGTGCTGGAGGTGGCGGAAAAGCTCTGCGACAAGGTTGCCATCATCAAGGGCGGCAAGCTCATTCGTTCCGGCACCATGGAGGAAGTAAAGGGTGATACCAGTCTGGAATCCGTGTTTCTGGAGCTGGAGGGCTGATTATGCTGAAAACCCTCATTAAGAAGCAATACATGGAGTGCTTCCGTTCCTATTTTATCAATCGGAAGACCGGCAAGCGCAGAAGCAAGGGCGGTATTATTGGCATGTTTGCAATGTTTGCCTGCCTGATGCTGTTCCTGTGCATCATGTTTTTCGGCCTGTCCTATCTGATGGGCGGGCAGCTGTTTGAAGCCGGAATGGGGTGGCTTTTCTATGTGCTGATAGGGAGCCTTGCCGTGATGTTCGGCGTGTTTGGCAGCGTGTTCAATACTTATGCTACGCTGTATCTGGCGAAGGATAATGAGCTGCTGTTATCCATGCCCATTCCGCCGTCTAAAATCCTGATGACCCGGATGTCCCTGGTATATGGCCTGAGCCTGCTGTACAGCGGCTGCATCTGGCTTCCGGCCATGGTGTATGGTTGGATTTTCGGCACTGTAACGTCCCTTGCGGTGGTGTTCCAGGTGCTGCTGCTTCCAGTCATTGCACTGTTTGACACAGTAGTCACCTGCGTGCTTGGCTGGGCTGTGGCATTGGTGGCAAGCCGGATTAAAAACAAGAGCTTTATTGTCATGCTGGCTTCTCTGGTGTTCTTTGGTCTGTATTACTATGTGTGCTTCAATATGATGGGCATGCTGGAAAAGCTGCTGATGAACGCCGAAGCGGTGGGCCAGGGCATCCGCATCTGGGCCAATATCCTGTATCAGCTGGGCATGGCCGCAGATGGCAGTATCAGCGCAATGCTGATCTTCTCCAGCGTGTCTCTGGTGCTGTTTGGTATCTGCCTGGGAGTGCTGTCCCATACCTTTCTGCGCATTACCATTCGGACGCAGACTGGGCCCAAGCGGGTGGAGAAGATTTCGGTTAAGTCAGGCAGCGCGCAGGAGGCACTGCGCAGCCGGGAGCTGCGCCGGTTTCTCGGCAGCCCCACATATATGCTCAACTGCGGTCTTGGCGTGGTGCTGCTGATCCTGATGGCTGGCTTTGCTATTATCAAGCGGGATACCATGGCGGAGCTGATTTCCGGTGCTGCGGCTGCATTGCCGGTCATCCATGATCTGCTGTCCTTGGTCGTGGTGGTGATGGTTGGCTTCTGCGTGGGCATGAATGCGGTCACAGCTCCGTCCGTCTCCTTAGAGGGAAAGAATCTATGGATTGTCCAATCCCTGCCGGTAACCGGTAAAATGGTGCTGCGGGCCAAGTTGAGCCTGGGCCTGCGGGTGAATCTGGTGCCTGGTATGCTGGCTGCGGCAATTCTCAGTTGGTGCATTGGCCTGCCGGTGAAAACGGCGGCGTTCTGCGTGCTGCTCTTGATGGCCATGACCTGGTTTTTCAGCGCCGGCGATTTGATGCTGGGGGTTCTGCGGCCTGACCTACAATGGACAAGCGAGAGCATGCCCATCAAACAGAGCCTGAACGTGGCGCTTGCCGTCCTGGCTGCTTTTTTGCTGCCCATCCTCATTGCGGCACTGGGATATCTGACCCGGGAGCTGATGGCGGCGGACGCCTTTCTTGCCGCAGCGGCTGTGGTGCTGGCGCTGCTTTCTGCCGCAATCACCCATTGGCTGGATACCAAGGGCGCCAAGAGATTTGAAGCACTGTAAGAGATGCTCCGCAGGCATATTCCAAATATGTCTGCGGAGGTGTATCCTATTTTCCTCTTGACAGAGGGATGCAAATAGGGTATACTGTCCCTCGTAATTTCATAGGACAGTTCGTGACCATCCTGTCGGTAAACAAAACTAGGACTTTTTTAGATGGGCGCTTTTTGCGCCCATCTTTTGTTGATGCGGTCACGTCCTGTGACCGCATTTTTGATAAGGAGAACAAGATGAAAAACACCACCCGTAACACCCGTTTTCTTACCCAGGCCGCCGTCATTGCGGCGCTGAACACCGTGCTGACCTATGCCCAGTACCTGTTGTGGCCGGAGTCCACCTCTATGGCTGTTCAGGTGCGCATCAGCGAGGCAATGCTGGTGCTGGCCTTTTTTACCCCGGCAGCTGTGCCTGGTATGACCCTGGGCTGCCTGCTGTTTAACCTCACCTATGCCGGAACCCTGCCCCTTGACTGGCTGGTGGGTACCCTTGCTACCTTCCTGGCAGTAGAGGGTATGTGGTTGACCCGGAAGATCACCGTTAAGGGATATCCGGTGCTGGGTATGCTGCTGCCTGCGGTGACCAATGCCATTTTGGTTGGCTGGGAGCTTACTGCCTATATTGGCGAGGCCAGCTTCTGGTATAATGCCCTGTTTGTGGCACTGGGAGAGTTGATCGCCCTGTTCGTAGTGGGCACGGTTCTGTTTTACGCCATCCGTTCCCGGAAACTGGATAAAAAGGTATTTACCCTCTGATAACGCAATTTTCCCCGGCCCAAAAGAGCCGGGGGAAAATTTTACCAGTCGGAACCCCAGTCGGTGTCGCCGCTGTCCCAGGAGTCGTTGCTGTCCCAGTTGTAGTCATTGCGGTCGTCGTCGTTATCCCGCTTTTTGCTGGCATCCTGATAGAAATCGGTATCAGTAAAGTCAGTAAATTGGGTAGAAGCATCCCAGGTGGGGGTGAAATAGAAGTCCTCTGCCAGGGAGGGATGGTGGAGTTCCTCCGGCAGGGCAGTTTCATCGATGGATTGCCATTCATCGTCCTCGTAGGCGTACCACCCCTCATCGTAGTAGTCGCCCAGGTGGTAGAGAATGGTGTTTTCTACCTGATAATAGCCCTTGGCAATGACAGGGGATGCACTGTTGTCCCGGTAGAAGAGGGTGTCGGCAAAATCCGCTCCGCCGTAGCTGCCGTGATATTCTTCGGATAAGAAGTACTGCGTCGCCGTAGAGGGGTGCTGAAGCGTCTGGGGCAGGTCGGAGTAGGCGTCCGCCCGCCACTGCCCCTTGTAGTGATACCAGCCCTCATCAAAGGCCTCCGGTAGGTGATAGTACAGCACTGCGTCATATTCATAGTAGCCGCCTTGGCTGCTCATATTCATGCTCAGATCCTGGGCAAAGACCGAGTCGTTAAAATCGCCGCAGGCTATGGCACTGTCCCAATCGGACTGAAGGTAGTATTGTTTTCCGCTCTTCTTGGTTTCCAGAGAATCGGGCACCTCGCTGAGGGATAACGGCCCCTCCCAGGTATCCGCTGCATCGTCATAGCGAAACCAGTTCAGGCCGTTGTAGTCCTTGCTGCTGTAATAGTAGGTGGTGTCGCTGTAGGTGTAATAGCCAGTGCTGGGGTCATTGCGCATCAGAAAAAAGCCAAGTCCCACGATCAGAACGAACAGGGCTGCAATGCCCCCAACGCAAATCAGCAGCATGGCAAGCAGATTGCCCAGGCAGCCGGATTTACTTTCCTTTACGGGGGTTGTCCCAGACGCTGCCTGCCCTTTTTTTACGTTGTGCATTTTCTGCTGGATGATTTCCTGCTTCAGCCGCTGGAACAGCTCGTTGACAGCGTAGGCCTCATCCGTGCCCTGATAGCGGATTGCCCGCTCTCCGGTGTCCTTATTCTTGTAAACGATGTAGTTGCCGGAGACGTCATCGTAATAAATGCCGAAGGCCTTGGGGTCCCGGATGTCCTGCCCGATGAAGAAGCGGGTTACCTCGTAGGGGGGAAGCCCCTTGCTTTCGTACCATTGCTGTAGCTGGGAAATGGTCAGCGGCTGATCCCCGCTGGAGCGGCGGACATTGGGGTTGGGGGCACCGCAGTTGGGGCATTGCTGCTCGGTATCGTTGATCATGCTGCCGCAGAATTCACATTTGATTTTCATAGGCGAACCTCCTTTTCGGCTATTGTACCATACCTGTAAGGGAAATGAAAAGAGCAGAAATGGATAAAATGTACTTTTTTGAAAAAATTTGAACTTTGGAATTCTTGACCTTACGGGGAATCCTGATATAATGAGCTTATAAAAATCTGGAAGGAGAAGCAGCATGCCCCACAAACCGAAGAAAAAAGAGAACCCAATCTACCACAACAAGACGACCCTTACCGTTTATCTGGTGCTTCGCGGGCTTGTCATTTTTGTCATGGTACGCGCTGTCCTGCGGCGGGAATATCAGAGCGTGTTTCTATGCGGCCTCTCGCTGATTTTGATGGTGCTGCCCAGCATCATCTCCAGAAAGCTGAAGGTGATGCTGCCCAGTACGCTGGAAGTGATTATCCTTTTGTTTATCTTTGCGGCGGAAGTATTGGGCGAAATCAATAGCTTCTATGTCCGTGTCCCCAATTGGGACACCATGCTGCACACCATTAACGGATTTCTCTGCGCTGCGATCGGCTTCTGTCTGGTGGACATGCTGAACCGGAATGAGCGCTTTTCCTTCAAGCTCTCGCCGCTGTACCTTGCCATTGCCTCCTTCTGTTTTTCTATGACGGTAGGGGTCCTGTGGGAGTTCTATGAGTTTGGAGCCGATCAGCTCCTGGGTCGGGATATGCAGAAGGATACCATTGTGCATGTGATCAATTCTGTGAGCCTGGATCCCACCAATAGAAATATTGTGATGCATGTCAGGGACATTGTGGATACCATTGTGGTGCACTCTGATGGTACCCAGGAATCCCTGGGCCTGGGCGGCTACCTGGATCTTGGTATTATCGACACCATGAAGGATCTGATCGTGAATTTTATCGGCGCTACGGTATTCTCCATAATCGGTTTCTTTTATGTCAAGCATAAAGGAAAAGGCAAGGTTGCCAACCGCTTCATTCCCCAGGTGAAATACGGGGAGGAAGAAGGAACAGAGCAGAAAGAATAAAATTTTGCCGCCTGGACAAATTGTCCGGGCGGTTGGCCTGTTTAAAAAGAAATTGGAACCCGAGCGTATGTTATGCGATGGTATAACTTAACGGTACCATATGCAGTCGGCTTACAATAAATAGAAAGCTTCCACTTGCATTCCAAAACACCTTGTGCTATAATAACACTGTTATTGATAATGCCGTTATTGATTAAAGGGGGTGCAGGATATGGCAAACAGGGATCATTCACTGGATGACGGGATTGTTCAAGCAGCGCGGGCGGAATTTTTGAGCTGTGGCTTTCAAATGGCCTCTCTCCATAAAATTGCGGAAAAGGCCGGTGTCACGACTGGGGCCATCTATACGCGATATCGGAATAAGGATGCGCTGTTTGTCAGTCTCTTGCAGGACTTCCTTGATAAGCTGAACGGGATTTTTGCCGTGGCTGCGGCGGAGTATGAGAAGGCCGCACGGCTCGGTACGGTACAGGCGATTCTGAATGCAATTGATTTTGAGGAGCACATCTATTTTAAGCTCCTGACTGAATGCTATGAGGAATGCACTCTTTTTTGGGGGCGGAGTGACGGCAGTTCTGTGGAGGTCACGCTCAAGGAACTGATGAACTTCAAAACAGAGCAGACGGTGGCATTTTTTGCTGAGATATACGGTAGAGCACCGAATGCTGATGCAATTCGTTTGCTGATGGGAGCACAGTTCTGGTTTCTCCGACAGCTGCTGGAGGAACACCTGGAGGAAGAAAGAATGCTTGCCTGCCTGCATTCTTTGTTCAACTTCTTCAACGCCGGTTGGCAGCAGCTGTGCGGTTCCATGAAGGAAAATCTCTGACTTATTTCGGGCGGAAGTTCCGCCCGTTTCTTACGGCAATTAGTTAGGGCATGCTAACTGCATAAAAAGAGGGGAAAATGCTGGCCTTCACCTTTGAATTTCAATATGTGGGAAAGACTTTCGCCTGCTGCGCTGCGCTTCTCTGTGGGGTATCCGGCTCTGTGTGCTGCTGGCTGTGGCCGCTGGGTTTCATTCTGTAGGCGCTGCCTGAAAAGTGGCGCTTGAACTGAAAAAAATATATCGGGAAGGAGTTTTATTTATGAGCATTGCAAGCAAGCCGTAAAAAGGCACCTGGCCGAGTAAATAAACAGAAAAGGAGTTAACTATGAACAAAACCACTGAATCCAAACGCTCGGCAGCCTCATGGCTGATGGAGCTGGCGGAAGGTAAACGGGGCGAGTATGCGCTGAGTGTCCTTGCAGCGCTGCTTGGCGTTGCCTGTTCGCTGATCCCCTATTTCATCATGATCAGGCTGATTACTGCCCTAGTGAATGGCACGGCTTCTCTGAATCAGTGTTTGCCGCTCTGCGCTTGGATGGCGCTGTGCTGGGTGCTGCGCTACGTGCTGCACAGTGTGTCCACGTCTCTTTCGCACCACGCTACCTTCAGTGTGCTTGCGCACACCCGTGTCCGCCTGCTGGACAAGTTGGCAACGTTGCCGCTGGGTACGGTGCTGGATCGTCCCTCCGGCTCCTATAAGAACATTATTGTGGAGCGGGTGGATTCCATCGAAACGACTCTTGCGCACCTTCTGCCGGAAATGACCTCCAACATCGTTGGTGCGTTGGCGGTATTGGTGCTGCTGTTCATCGAGGACTGGCGCATGGGACTTTCTATGTTTATCGTTGTGCCGCTGGGTATTCTCTGTTTCATGTCCATGTTCAGCGGATATAACGAGAAATTCCAGCGCACCGTGAACGCAACGAAAGTTCTCAACGATACTGCTGTGGAATACATCAGTGGTATCGAGGTCATCAAAGCCTTTGGGCAGTCGAAGACCAGCTATGCAAAGTTTGTCTCCGCTGCTAAAGAGGGTGCGGACTGCTTTATCGAGTGGATGCGCGGAAGCCTGTTTGGTCAGGTGGCGGGCATGGCAATTTTCCCTTCCACGCTACTGGGCATATTGCCGGTGGGATGCCTTCTTTACATGCACGGTATGCTCTCGGCTGAGACTTTCCTGACGGTCATCGTCTTGTCCTTCGGCGTTATGCAGCCGCTGATCACTGCTTTTTCCTATACCGATGACATTGCCCAGGTGACGACCATTGTCGGTGAGGTGGCGGACGTTCTTTCGGGCGAGGATATGCAGCGCCCGGAAACGGCGGAAACATTGCCATCCAATAACGCCATCGAACTGAAAAATGTCCGGTTTGCTTACCATGACAAAGAAGTGCTGCACGGCGTCAGTCTCTGTATTGCACCGGGAACGGTCAACGCCCTCGTCGGCCCCTCCGGAAGTGGAAAATCAACCATTGCCCGGCTGATTGCGTCTCTATGGGACGTAAAGGACGGATCTATTGAATTGGGCGACGTGGATATTCGCACCCTGCCTTTGACGGAGTGTACAAGGCGGATTGCCTATGTATCCCAGGATAACTACCTCTTTGATCTCACGGTTATGGACAATATCCGCATGGGGAAAAAGGGAGCTAGTGACGAGGAAGTTATTGCAGCGGCGAAGAAATGTGGCTGCCATGAATTCATTATGGGTCTGGAAAACGGCTATCAGACGGTCTGCGGCGCATCCGGCGGACACCTTTCCGGCGGTGAGCGTCAGCGCATCTCCATCGCACGGGCGATGCTGAAGGACGCACCCGTCATCATTCTTGACGAGGCCACCTCTTATACCGACCCGGAAAACGAAGCGGTCATTCAGTCTGCACTGGCGCAGCTGGTGCAGGGCAAGACGCTGGTGGTCATTGCTCACCGCCTGTCTACCATTGCGGATGCCGATCAGATCATTGTGGTCAATCAGGGAAAAATTGAAGCAACCGGCACACAGGCGGAGCTGCTGGAATCCTGCCCGCTGTACAAAGCAATGTGGGAAGCCCACATCAGTGTGAAAGATGATGGGGAGGTAGCATAATGTTCCAGACACTGAAAAAATTCTTCGCCTTTTGCGGGACGGACAATCGCAAGATGTTCATTGCTTCCATCTGGCTGGGCGTGGTCAGCGCCATCTGCTCTGCCATGCGTATCCCTGCCGCTGCCATTGTCATTCAGGCACTTTTGAACCGAAATATCACCATGGCGACCCTCTGGGCAAGCCTCGGCGTGATCGTTGCTTCCCTGGTTGTGACCATTGCCATCAATATGAAGGCCACCATGCTCCAGACCCGTGCAGGCTACCGTGCCTGCGCCAACAAGCGTATCGAGATCGCCGAGCACCTGCGGTATCTGCCCATGGGCTGGTTCAACGACAACAGTCTGGGTGAGGTCACGTCCGTCACCACCAATACGATGGAGAATATGGCCAATGTCGCCACACGGGTGGTCATGGTCACGACACGGGGCTTTTTGACCTCTGGCATCATTGCGGTCATGATGTTCTTCTTTGACTGGCGCATGGGGCTGATTACCCTGGCGGGACTGCTTCTGTTCCTGGCTGTCAATGCTGCCATGCAGCGCGCCGAGCAGGCTCTGGCCCAGCGTAAGTTCAATGCCGACGAGCGCCTTGTTTCCAAGGTGCTGGAATATGTGCAGGGAATCGCTGAGGTCAAGAACTTCGACCTGACCGGCAATTCCACAACACAGGTGCATGCCGCTGTGGAGGAGGCGCGCAGGGCATCCTTTGCGATGGAGTTGCCGTCGGTGCTTTATATGCTTGGGCAGTTCGTGATCAACAAGCTTACCGGTGTTGTTATCTGTGTCGCTGCAATCATCTTTTACTTTGGCGGTACCATGTCCCTTACAAATTGCCTGCTGATGCTCATTTGCTCCTTCCTCCTCTTTGAGCAGCTGGACAGTGCGGGAAGCTACTCCTCCTTGTTCCGCTCCATCGACATTGGTGTGGACAAAGCCAATTCTATTTTAAGCGTGGAACCCATGGACATCGACGGCGAGGAGCTGATGCCGGAGCGGGAGGATATTGTCCTGTCCCATGTAGATTTCTCCTACGACAGTAAGCCAATTCTCCGTGACGTGTCGTTGACCATCCCGGAGAAGACCACAGTTGCAATCGTTGGCCCCTCCGGCAGTGGCAAGACAACGCTGTGCAATCTTATGGCGCGGTTCTGGGACGTGCAGGGCGGCAGTGTCAGCCTTGGAGGCCGTAACGTGCGTGATTATAGCTATGACAGCCTGATCCGTAATTTCTCCTTTGTGTTCCAGCGGACATACCTGTTTTCTGATACCATCGCGAATAACATCCGCTTCGGAAAACCCGACGCATCCATGGAGGAAGTAAAGGCTGTTGCAAAAAAGGCGCGTTGCTATGACTTTATCATGGCGCTGCCTGATGGCTTTGATACCGTGATCGGTGAGGGCGGCGCAACGCTCTCCGGTGGCGAGCGTCAGCGCATTTCCATCGCACGAGCGATCATGAAGGATGCGCCCAGCATCATTTTGGACGAGGCGACAGCCAACGTAGACCCGGAAAATGAACGGGAACTGATGGAGGCGGTTAGCGAGCTGACCCACGATAAAACTGTGATTATGATTGCGCACCGACTCAAGACGGTGCGCAATGCCGACCGGATCTTTGTTGTTGACCATGGCCAAATCGTCCAGCAAGGCACGCATGACGAGCTGGTAGCCGCAGACGGTCTTTACCGCCGCTTTGTGGTGGAGCGCAGGCAGGCCGCTGGCTGGAAATTGTAAGCAGCACAGCAGTAACAGGATATTTTCCTCTTCTGCTGCAAAGCTTTTCATTATGTGCTCATGAAAGCGTCCCCGTTTCCGCAAAAAAGCGGAAACGGGGACGTCCTTTATGCTCTTTGTTCGCAGTAAATGCAGCGGTGGACGCCGGCGGCTCTGTCTGTGGTGCGGAAAATCTGGGGCAGCTCCTGTTCGGTGGCGGAGATGCAGCGGGGATTATGGCAGACAAGATCATAGCGCAGGTTTTCTTCATCCAGCGCTTCTCGGGCGGGATTCTGCTCCGCATCCTTCAGCAGCATGAGGATCAGAGCCATGCGCATGTATTTGCCGTTGAGCGCCTGACGGAAATAGGCTGCTCTGGGGTCATCGTCCACAGCCACGCTGATTTCATTCACCCGGGGCAGGGGATGCAGTACACTCATTTTTTCCTTGGCCAGTTTCATCTTTTCAGGTGTCAGCACATAGCTGTCCTTCAGACGCTCATACTGCCATGGATCATCAAACCGTTCCCGCTGAATGCGGGTCATATACAGCACATCCAATTGAGGCAGCGCCTCCTCCAGAGAGGTGACCTCTGTGTAGGGAATGTGGAGCTTCTCCAGAATATTGAACCGCACAAAGCCGGGCAGCTTCAATTCTTCCGGGGAGATAAGTACAAATCGGACGCCGGGATAGCGGCTCATTGCTTCAATCAGGGAGTGCACTGTACGGCCATATTTCAGATCTCCGCAGAAACCGACGGTCAGGTTGTCCAGCCGTCCCAGCTCCCGGGAGATGGTCAGCAAGTCCGCCAGGGTCTGCGTGGGATGGTTATGCATGCCGTCACCGGCATTGATGACCGGCACGGAGGCATTGCGGGAAGCCACAAAGGGGGCACCGTCCTTGGGGTGACGGATGGCCATGATATCCGCGTAGCAGCTGAGAATTTTAGCAGTGTCAGCCATGCTCTCGCCTTTAGAGGCGGAAGAAGAGCTTGCCTGGGAGAAGCCGATAACATTGCCGCCCAGCTCCATCATAGCGGCCTCAAAGCTCAGCCGGGTACGGGTAGAGGGCTCAAAGAACAGGGTTGCCAGCTTCTTGTGCTTGCAGGCATCCCAGTAATTTTCTGGGTGGGCGATGATATCCTTGGCGGTGGTGATGAGCCCGTCAATTTCCGCTACACTCAGATCCAGAATGCTGATCAGGCTTCTCATTGTTTGCCCCCGTTCTGGGCCAGGTAGTTCCGGATGCGCGCCACATCCTCCGCATGCTCGCCCTTTTCCTCCAGGTATTCAATGATGTCGTATACATCTACCACAGAGTAGACCGGGAAGCCGAATTCCTCTTCAACCTCCTGCATGGCAAGCTTCTCGCCCTTGCCACGCTCCTTGCGGTCGACCATAATGAACGTGGCGGCAACCTTGACGCCCTCCAGGTGGCTGAGAATTTCCATGCTCTCTCGGATGGCAGTACCGGCAGTGATCACATCCTCAACGATGACAACCTCTTCTCCCGGCTGGGGCACATAGCCGACGAATACACCGCCCTCACCGTGGTCCTTCACTTCCTTGCGGTTAAAGAAGAAGGGGACGTTCAGTCCATGCTTACTCAGCGCCACAGCTGCGGAGACGGCAATGGAGATGCCCTTGTATGCCGGGCCGTAGAGCACAGCTTTTTTGCTGCCCAGCTTTTCCTGATAGGCGCGGGCATAGAATTCGCCCAGGGTGGCAATTTCGTCCCCGGTTTTGATCATACCGGCGTTGATGAAGTAGGGAATCTTGCGGCCGGATTTGGCGGTGAAGTCGCCGAATTTCAGCACACCGGCATTTTCCAGAAACTTAATAAATTCATGCTTATAGCGTTCCATCGTTCTGTCTCCTTGTCCTTTGAAATTTTAATATCAATCCACAAATTCAGCCACACAGCGCTCATAGGCTGCCACCGGGTCAGCGGCGGCGGTGATGGGGCGACCCACCACAATGTAGTCCGAGCCGATTTCCTTAGCGGCGGCGGGGGTCATCACCCGCTTCTGGTCGCCTGCGTCACCGTCGGCGAAGCGAACGCCGGGGGTGACGGTGAGAAAATCCTTGCCGCAGCGTGCATGCACCTTACCGGCCTCCAGAGGGGAGCAGACAATGCCGTCAAGACCGGCGTTTTTGGCGGTCTCGGCGTAGTGCATGACAACCTCGTCTATGGGGGCGTGGATCATTAGGTCATTTTCCATGGCTGCCTGGTCGGTAGAGGTCAGCTGGGTCACCGCAATCAGCAGGGGGCGGGTGCCGTCAGGCCGGGTCAGACCCTCCAATGCGGCTTTCATCATGGCGGTGGTACCGGCGGCATGGAGGTTGCAGATGTCCACATCCAGATTGCTCAGCACGGCCATGGCTTTCTTCACGGTGTTGGGAATGTCATGGAGCTTCAAGTCCAGGAAGATTTTGTGCCCGCGGGCCTTGATTTCCCGAACGATGGCGGGCCCCTCGGCATAGTATAGCTCCATGCCGATCTTTACAAAGGGCTTTTTGCCCTGAAATTTATCCAAAAAGGTGAAAACCTGTTCTGCGCTGGGAAAGTCGCAGGCTACAATAACATCCTTGCCCATTTAATGTGCGCCTCCTATAATCTCACTTAAATTTTCAATTCCATATTTCTTCATGGTGTTCGGCAGCTCCCGAACAATTTCCAAACTGGCAAAGGGATTTACCAGGTTTGCTGCGCCCACCTCCACTGCTGTGGCACCGGCCAGCATCATTTCCATGACGTCCTCTGCGCTGCTAACACCGCCCATCCCCACCACGGGAATGGCGACGGCTTTGCTCACCTGATACACCATCCGCAGGGCCACCGGGAAAATTGCCGGGCCGGAGAAGCCGCCCATGGTGTTGGCGATGATGGGTTTTCTTCGCCTCAAATCAATGCGCATGCCCAGCATGGTGTTGATCAGGCTGATGCCATCCGCACCGGCATCCTCACAGGCCTTCGCAATGGAGACAATATCCGTCACATTGGGAGAAAGCTTGATGATCACGGGCTTTTTAGTCACAGCCTTTACAGCGCAGGTGACTGCTGCCGCAGCCTCCGGCTGGGTGCCGAAACTCATGCCGCCGCCATGGACATTGGGGCAGCTGACATTGACCTCCAGCCAGCCCACCTGCGCCTCGGCATCCAGCTTCTGGCAGGTGTAAGCATAGTCCTCCACGCTGAAACCGGAGACATTGGCCATTACTGGCTTGTGGAAACATTTTTTCAGCCGGGGCAGTTCCCGGGAGATTACAGCCTCCACGCCTGGATTTTGCAGGCCAACGGCGTTGATCATGCCGCTGGTGCATTCCGCAATGCGGGGGGTAGGATTCCCAAAACGGGGTTCCCGGGTGGTTCCCTTGAAGGAAAAGGTGCCAAGTTGGTTGATATCGTACAGTTCGGCAAACTCATAGCCATAGCCGAAGGTTCCGGAGGCAGGAATCACGGGGTTGTCCAGTGTGATGCCGCATAAATTCACCTCGGTGTTCATCAGAAGAAGACCTCCTCTCGGGGAAATACCGGGCCGTCCTTGCACACCCGCTTGGCACCACTCTTTGTCTGGATGGAGCAGCCCATGCAGGCGCCGAAGCCACAACCCATCCGCTCCTCCATGCTGTACTGCCCGCCGGTGGTGACTACTGTCTCCATGGCCCGGAACATGGGCAGGGGGCCGCAGGAATAGAAGTAGGAGTAGGAAAGGGACTTCAGGACATCAGTCACAAAGCCCTTCGTTCCAACACTTCCATCCGCCGTGGCAATGGATACCGCTACGCCCAGGGCATGGAATTCCTCAGCCAGGAAAATTTCCGTTTCTTTGTTGAAGCCCAGTACCACCCGGGGATGCTTGCCTTGACTGAGCAGCATTTTGCATAGGCCATACAGCGGGGGTACACCTACGCCGCCGCCCACCAGAACAGGGGTGTCCCCGCTTACGGTGGTGTCATAGCCGTTGCCCAGGCCGGTGAGGATATCCAGCTTTGTCCCGGCGGGGAGCAGAGACATCTGCTCGGTGCCGTGGCCCACCATCTTGTAGATGAGGGTCAGACTGTTTTCACTCCAGTCGTTGACAGAGATGGGGCGCCGCAGAAATTTCCCCGGCAGCGCAATTTCCACAAATTGCCCGGGGGCGGTAATGGCGGAGGTATCGCCGGAGAGTACACAGCGATACACATCCTTCGTCAGGGGAAGATTAGACTCGATTTCAAAAATAACCTGTTTCATTTCGCTCCTTACGCGTCAATGGTGGAAATGGTCAGGGTGATTTCCTCCAGCACATCCAGCAGTACCTTTACAGTATCCAGAGAGGTGAAGATATTCACGTTGTACTCCGTAGAAATCTGGCGAATCAGCAGGCCATCCTTTTCATCCGCACCGGGGGTACGGGTGTTGATGACATAGGCAATGTGACCCTGCCGCAGAGCATCCGGAATTTCATTGGGGGCTTCGCTGATTTTCCGCAGCGTGTGGGTTCGGATGCCGTTCTTTTTCAGGAACTCAGCGGTGCCGGGGGTGGCTTCAATGTTAAAGCCCAGCTGGTAGAAGCGGCGAATCAGGGGCAGCGCCTCCTCCTTGTCGCCCTTGGCAATGGTGGCAAAGACGGTGCCGTAGTTTTGCAGCTTCATGCCGGAGGCCTGCAGGGCCTTATACAGGGCGCGGGTCAGAGTTCGGTCATAGCCAATGGCTTCGCCGGTGGACTTCATCTCCGGGGACAGGTAAGCATCCAGACCGCGGATCTTATTGAAGGAGAACACAGGGGCCTTTACATACCAGCGCTGCTTCTCTTCTGGATAGATGTGGAAGATACCCTGCTCCTTCAGGCGCTTGCCCAGGATTACCTCTGTGGCAATGTCAGCCAGAGAGAAGCCTGTCGCTTTGGAGAGGAAGGGAACGGTTCGGGAGGAACGGGGATTGACCTCAATGATATATACCCGGTCGTTTTTGTCTACAATGAACTGGATGTTGAACAGACCGATGATGCCGATCCCCAGGCCAAGTTTCTTGGCATATTGCAGGATGATGCCCTTTACCTTATCGGAGATGGAGAAGGTGGGATATACGGAGATGGAGTCGCCGGAGTGGACGCCGGTGCGCTCGACCAGCTCCATGATGCCGGGGACGAATACATCGTGCCCATCGCAGATGGCGTCCACCTCTACCTCCCGGCCCTGGATGTATTTATCCACCAGTACGGGTTTGTCGGCATCGATTTCCACAGCGGTTTTCAGGTAATGTACCAGCTGATTCTCATTGGCAACAATCTGCATGGCTCTGCCGCCCAGCACAAAGCTGGGGCGAACCAGCACTGGGTAGCCGATTTTTGCAGCGGCGGCAATACCATCCTCAATCCGGGTGACAGCTTTTCCCTCGGGCTGCGGAATGTTCAGCTGCTCCAGCAGCTTTTCAAAGAGATCCCGGTTTTCCGCCCGGTCAATGGCATCGCAGTCGGTGCCGATGATCTTTACTCCCCGCTCCATCAGAGGCTTTGCCAGGTTGATGGCAGTCTGACCGCCCAGAGTTGCAATCACACCCTCCGGCTTTTCGAATTCCAGGATGTTCATCACATCCTCTGGGGTCAGAGGCTCAA
Source organism: uncultured Oscillospiraceae bacterium (assembly GCA_934591635.1). Classification (GTDB taxonomy): domain Bacteria; phylum Bacillota; class Clostridia; order Oscillospirales; family Oscillospiraceae; genus Faecousia. Next base: position 90,604 of record CAKTPI010000001.1, read on the forward strand.
AGTACAGCTTGTCAGCGGTGGTGTAGTCGGTGGAGACGGTTTCCGGGTTGTTGTTGATGATGATGGCCTCATAGCCCAGGCTGCGGATGGTGTTCACCGCGTGAACAGTGGAATAGTCAAATTCCACACCCTGACCGATGCGGATGGGGCCGGCACCCAGCACTACGATTTTCTTCTTGTCCGTGAGAATGGAATCATTTTTGCCAGTGTAGCTGGAGTAGAAATAGGGAATATAGGCACCGGTGTGGCAGGTATCCACCATACGGAACACAGGGAAGATATTCTTCTGCTTGCGCAGATTCCAGAGGTCGATTTCCTTCATGCCCCAGAGCTTGGCGGTGTAGCGGTCGCTGAAGCCCATGCGCTTGGATTCCATCAGCACTTCCAGATTGCCGGGGTTGGCGGCCAGCTTGCCCTCCATCTGAATCACTCTGGCACCGGCCTCCAGGAAGAAGGGGGTGATTTGGGTGATTTCTGCAATTTTCTCCACGGAAATTCCCCGGCGGAGCAGCTCGGCAATGGCGAAGAAATTGTCATCCCGGAAGACGCTGATGTATTGCAGCATTTCCTGGGTGTCCATGCCGTCAAACTTGGCAAGGTAGAAGTGATATGCGCCGTTTTCCAGGGAGCGCACCGATTTCAGCAGGCACTCCTCCAGGTTGGAGCCGATGCCCATGACCTCGCCGGTGGCCTTCATCTGGGTGCCCAGGGTGTTGGTGGCGCTGGCGAATTTGTCGAAGGGGAACCGGGGCAGCTTGGCCACCACATAATCCAGGCGGGGCTCAAAGGCGGCGTTGGTGTTGGCAATCTTGATTTCCTCCAGCGCCATGCCCATGGCAATCTTGGCAGTGACCCGGGCAATGGGGTAGCCGGAGGCCTTGGAGGCCAAAGCGGAGGAACGGGAGACCCGGGGGTTGACCTCAATCAGGAAATACTCGGAGGAGTTGGGATTCAGAGCAAACTGCACATTGCACCCGCCTTCAATTTTCAGTTCCCGGATGATTTTGATGGCGGAGTCGTTGAGCATTTTCAGGTCGTGGGCATTCAGCGTCATGATGGGGGCAACCACCATGGAGTCGCCGGTGTGCACGCCAACGGGGTCAATGTTTTCCATACCGCAGATGGTGATGGCGTGGTCGTTGGAGTCCCGCATGACCTCAAACTCGATTTCTTTGTAACCCTTCACGCTCTTTTCCACCAGAACCTGGTGAACAGGGGAGAGGTTAAAGGCGTTCAGGCCCACTTCCACCAACTCTTCTTCATTATAGGCAAAGCCGCCGCCGGTGCCGCCTAAGGTAAAGGCGGGGCGCAGAACCACAGGGTAGCCAATTCGCAGCGCCGCGGCCTTGGCCTCCTCCAGGGAGTAGGTGATTTCAGAGGGAATGACCGGCTCGCCAATGGACATGCACATTTCCTTAAACAGTTCCCGGTCCTCGGCTCGCTCAATGGAGGAGAAGGAGGTACCCAGCAGTTTGACCCGGCACTCCTGCAAAATGCCCTTCTTTTCCAGCTGCATGGCAAGGTTCAGGCCGGTCTGGCCGCCAATACCGGGAACAATGGCATCCGGACGCTCATAACGGATGATCTTGGCAATGTATTCCAGTGTCAGTGGCTCCATGTATACCTTGTCGGCAATAGTGGTGTCGGTCATGATGGTGGCAGGGTTGGAGTTTGCCAGGATGACCTCGTAGCCCTCCTCTTTCAGGGCCAGGCAGGCTTGGGTGCCGGCATAGTCGAATTCTGCCGCCTGACCGATCACAATAGGGCCGGAGCCGATGATGAGTACCTTTTTGATGTCTGTTCTCTTTGCCATTTGAAATTTACCTCCTTGTAAATCTGCAAGCAATTCTTATCGGTCTTGATATACTACTTTTCCGTCGCAGACGGTTGCCATGCATTTTCCGTTGACTTCCCAACCCGTAAAGGGAGTGGAGCGGCCTATAGAAAGAAAATCCCTCGGATCAATTTTGGAAACCGCATTTAGATCCCACACGGTGAAATCACCGCCTTCGGCGATTCCAAAGCGTCTCCTTGGATTTACGGTAAGCAGCGCGAGAAGCTTTTCCAGTGAAATCACATTTTCCTTCACCAGGTATGTATACAGCAGCGGGAAGGCAGTTTCAATGCCCACAATACCAAAGGCGCTCTTTTCAAGCCCTTTTGCCTTTTCATCAGCACTGTGAGGGGCATGGTCAGTGGCAATCATATCGATGGTGCCGTCCTGAATGCCTGCAATCAGCGCCGCGCGGTCTTCCGCACTGCGCAGCGGCGGATTCATTTTGAAGCGGCCATCCTCCTGCAAAAAGCTTTCATCCATAATCAGATAGTGGGGAGCAGTTTCACAGGTGACATTTATCCCTTGGGCCTTTGCACTACGGATGATCTCCACACTTTCCTTCGTGGAAATATGGCACACGTGATAAGCGCACCCGGTTTCGGCAGCCAGTGCCACATCCCGGGCAATCTGGCCCCACTCACTTTCGGAGCAGATGCCCCGGTGTCCATGCGCTTTTGCGTAGGCACCATCGTGGATATATCCGCCCCGCAGCAGCTCGTTTACTTCGCAGTGAGCAACGATTATTTTCCCCAACCGCTTGGCGGCCTCCATGGCCTGGCGCATCATTTCTTCCCGCTGAATGCCCTTCCCGTCATCCGAAAAGGCAATGCAGTCTTTCGCCATCCCGTCTAAATCGGCAAGCTGTTCCCCTTTTTCTTCAACTGTGATGGCACCGTAGGGGTGTACATGGATGCGGGCGGAGGCATTGATGATCTCCTGTTGGCAGCGCAGGTGCTCCTGGCTGTCCGGTACAGGGTTTAAGTTCGGCATGGTGCACACGTCAGTGTACCCGCCTCGGGCAGCTGCACGGCTTCCGCTTTGAATGGTCTCTTTATAAGAAAATCCCGGCTCTCTGAAATGCACATGCACATCACAGAAACCGGGAAAAACAACATATTCAGGGGAATTGAAAGCACTGAGAGCGCCGCCCTGAAAAAAGGAAACAAGACCCTCAGCGAAAGAAGCATCCAGGGAAGGGGAGTAGACCTTTGCCTTGATCCGATTCGTCATAACAGTCTCCTTTGGTGGTTGTAAAAAGTCCAGAAAAAACGCCTTGCCGGAACGCGGCAAGACGCAGCAGACGCTTTGAATACGCCGCATTTTGGTGAATTATATCACGGGAGAAAAAATGTGTCAACCCAAAAAGAGAGAATCCGTGTGAAAGACAAGAAGATTGTGGATTCAACCTAATATCTCGCTCAAATCCACCAGCCCTTTTTGCATTTCCACGGCGCTGACAGAGCAGCGGCGGCCGCCCAAAACGGGCGGCCGCCGAGAAAAAGTTATGCCAGATAAATTGCCTTGCAGCCCAGCATGGTCATGTAGCAGTCCAGCTTGCTGACCAGCTCCAGGGGGGCGTGCATGTTCAGGACAGGCACACCGGCATCCACGGTGACGATATTCCGGTTTGCCATGTAGGCAGCTACGGTGCCGCCGCCGCCCTGGTCGACCTTGCCCAGGGTTGCAATCTGCCAGGCAACACCGTTGTCCTCAAAGGTCTTGCGCACGTGGAGCATGGCTTCAGCGGCTGCATCGGAAGCGCCGCCTTTGCCCCGGGAACCGGTGTACTTGCAAATGCTGATGCCGTAGTTCAGCGCGGAGTTGTTCCGCTTGTCACAGGTTTCAGGGAAATTGGGGTCATAGGCATTGGATACATCGGCGGACAGGCAGAAGGAGTTTGCAAAGCAGTGGTTCAGCTTCACGCCCTGGCCGTCGCACAGAATTTCCATGAAGTACTCAAAAGCGTGGCTCTGCATGCCGCTGATGCCCACGGACCCGATCTCTTCCTTGTCAGCCAGAATGCACACGGCGGTGTGGGTGGGAGTTTCCAGGTTGAAGATGGGTTCCAGCTCAGCGTAGGCGCACACCCGGTCGTCATGACCGTAAGCTGCCAACAGGCTGCGGTCAAGGCCGACCTCCCGGCTCTTACCGGCGGGCACGATGGTCAGCTCGGCGCTGCGGAAGTCATCTTCCACAATGCCGTACTTCTCGTTCAGCAGCTTCATAATATTCAGCTTCACCAGGTCGGCGCCCTCGCCCTCCAGAGGCTCGGAGCCCAGGATGACGTTCAGCTGCTCACCGGCAATGACTTCACTGGCGGTTTTGCGCATCTGGTCGGCGGCCAGGTGGATCAGCAGATCGGAAACCATCACGATGGGATCACTTTCGTCCTCACCAATGGTGACGGTGACAGTGGTGCCGTCCTTGCGGCAGATCACGCCGTGGATGGCCAGGGGCACGCAAGTCCACTGATACTTCTTGATGCCGCCGTAGTAATGGGTTTTAAAGTAGGCAATTTCGGAATCCTCATACAGAGGCTGGGGCTTCAGATCCATCCGGGGGGAGTCCACATGAGCGGCGCAGATATTAGCGCCCTTGGAGAGGGACTCCTTGCCGATGACGGCGATCATAAAGCTCTTGCCCCGGTTATTGAAATAAATCCTGTCCCCGGGCTTCACTTCCATACCGGGGACGGCAGGGACAAAGCCGTGCTTTTCAGCCATATCGGTTGCCCAGGCGGTTGCCTCCCGCTCAGTCTTGCAGGCATCCATGAAAGCACGGTAGCGCAGGGCATAGGCTTCCATTTCCTTCCGTTGTTCTGCGGTCAGGTTAACATAGCCGTTCTTGGGGGCGCTGAGAAGGGAAGTGCGCAGTTCTTCAGCAGTCATATTTATATTCTCCTAATCTGTCTGTATTCTGCCAGCCGGGAGATATTTCCACGGTTAGCCAATGCTATTTCTCATTATACCTTGTGAAATCAAAAAAGCAATGCATTTTTTTCGAAAGACATCCTGGGTGCTGTCATTTTCCAAAACAGCATCGCAGCGCGCCTGGAACCAGTCATCCCCGTGCTGGGCCGCAATGCGGCTGCGGGCGTAATCTTCGGAGATGCCGTCCCGCAGTTGCAGACGTTTCACCCGGGCCTCATAGGGCGCTGTGACGGCTACAGTTTGGTCACATAGGGTGTTCAGTCCGCTCTCAAACAGGGCAATGGCATCGATAGCGGCAAGCTGGGGGGCTTTTTCCAACTGATGTACGACCTCCCGCCGAACAGCTGCATGGGTGATCGTATTTAAGTCCAGAAGCTCCGCACTGTCCGCAAAGACGATGCGCCCTAGCTCTTTCCGTACAAATTGTCCGTGGGGAAAGGCCTGGGGGAACCGCTGATGCAGTGCATCCAAGAGCGCGGTATCTGTTTCCAGCAGCCTATGATAGATTTCATCGCAGTCCAGTACCAGGCCACCCTGTTCCTGTATCACCTGAAGCAGGGTGGTTTTGCCGCAGCCGGTGCCGCCGGTGATGCCTAGAATCATGCCTCCACCTCTGCATCCACAATGTGGAAAGCGGCCGCTTTTTTCAGTCGGTTCTGTACAGCATAGGCAACACCGCCCCCCACGGGACAACGGGCATAAACCTTGGTGATGCTGGCATCGTCCAGCTCCCGCAGAGCGGCAAACAAACCGGCGCTGAGAGTTCCTACGTTGGATTCCTTGCCATAGGACAGGGGATTGCAGTCAGCGTACAGCGGCAATTCCTCGTCGAAGCACAGCACCCGATCCCCGGGAGCAAAATGCCGGTGAATATAGGCGGCTGCTTTTTCCCGGCTTCCAGCCACAATCACCACCGGTTCCGCCGGGGCATAGTGGCGATATTTCATACCCGGGGCTTTTACCACGGCATCCTTGTCAATCTGCGCTGTGACAGCTTTGTCAATCACCAGGTCGCCGAGGACGGCAGTCAGCTGCTCCGGCGTGATTCCACCGGGACGGAGCAGCCGGGGGCGCTCCTCGGTCAAATCTACAATGGTTGACTCCACGCCCACCCGGCAGGGGCCGCCATCCACGATGGCATCGATTTTGCCATCATGGTCGTGGAGCACATGCTGGGCGGTAGTAGTGGAGGGTTTACCGGAGATATTGGCAGACGGAGCGGCAATGGGAACACCGGAAAGCCGGATGATTTCCCGGGTGACGGCGTTATCCGGGCAGCGAACGGCAACGGTGTCCAGCCCGGCAGTGGTGCGCCGGGGGACAATGTCCCGCGCGGGCAGCACCATGGTCAGCGGGCCGGGCCAGAATCTTTCTGCCAGGTCGTAGGCCGCTTCGGGAATATCATGGCAGAATTTCTCCATTTCCATGGGCTCTGCCACATGAAGAATCAGGGGATTATCCTGGGGACGTCCCTTGGCCTCGAAAATTTTGACCACTGCCTGTTCGTTTAGACCATCTGCCCCCAGGCCGTAAACTGTCTCGGTGGGAATGGCCACCAGACCGCCCCGGCGGATGATGTCTGCGGCAATTTGCGCAGTGGAGGGATCGGACGCAGAGAGAAGAAGTGTTTTCATTTGACGTACACCTCGCTTTCCTGTAAGTCAATCAGCGCAGCCGCAAAAACGCAGCTGCGCTGAAGCATATCACAAAATGAAATTACACGGTGGGCTGGTTGGCAGCCTCGATGATCTGCACGAACTTCTCGGGCACCAGGGAAGCACCGCCGATCAGACCGCCATCGATGTCGGGCTGTGCCAGCAGCTCGAAGGCATTCTTCTCGTTCATGGAGCCGCCGTACAGAATAGAGATGGCACGGGCATTCTTGGAGGAATACAGCTTGCGTACCACCGCACGGATGTTCTCGCAGACCTCTTCTGCCTGCTCGGGAGTAGCAGTGCGGCCGGTGCCGATGGCCCAGATGGGCTCGTAGGCAATGATAACCTTGCGGATCTTCTCCTCGGAGACATCCTTCAGGCCCAGCTTAATCTGCATGGCAATCCACTCTTCGGTGATGCCGGCTTCCCGCTGCTCCAGAGTCTCACCGCAGCACATAATGGGCACCAGGCCAGCTTCCAGAGCGGCCAGAACCTTGGCATTGACGTCGGCATCGGTCTCGCCCATGGCACGGCGCTCGGAGTGGCCGATAATCACATACTTGCAGCCGGCATCCACCAGCATATTGGTGGCAATTTCGCCGGTGTAAGCGCCGGAGGCCTTGGCGTTGCAGTTCTCAGCGCCGATGCCTACCCGGGTCTCACGCATAGCGCGGACAGCAGCGGGAATGCACACGGCGGGCACGCACAGGGCAACATCGCACCAACGGCCCTTGGGCATGATGGTCTTCAGCTTTGCCATGAACTCCTTGGTCTCGGAGGGGGTCTTGTTCATCTTCCAGTTGCCGGCGATGACGGTCTTGCGGTATTTTCTGTTCATTTTAACTTTTCTCCTCTATCTGATATCATTCTCTAATAATGATAAGGTTTGACGCAGTTGTTCCGGGGGAGAGTTTCCCCCGGAATTGCAGGGATCCTTATTTGTCCTGCAGGCAGGCAATACCAGGCAGCTCCAGGCCCTCCAGGAACTCCAGGGAAGCGCCGCCGCCGGTGGAGATATGGGTAATCTTGTCAGCAAAGCCAAGCTGCTCGCAGGCTGCTGCGGAGTCGCCACCGCCAACAATGGTCACGGCATCGGAATCAGCCAGAGCCTGTGCAACGGCAATGGTGCCCTTGGCCAGGGTGGGATTCTCAAACACGCCCATGGGGCCGTTCCATACAACGGTCTTGGCGGACTTGGCAGCCTCAGCAAACAGGGCGCGGGTCTTCTCGCCAATATCCAGACCCATCTTGTCAGCGGGGATGGCATCGGAGGGGACGGTCTCAACGGAAATTTCGCCATCGATGGGATCGGGGAATGCGGAAGCAACCACGGTGTCGATGGGCAGCAGGAGCTTGACGCCCTTGGCTTCTGCCTTGGCCATCATTTCCTTGCAGTAGTCGATTTTTTCATTGTCCAGCAGGGAGGTACCCACGCTGTAGCCCTTGGCAGCCAGGAAAGTGTAGGCCATGCCGCCGCCGATAATCAGGGTATCCACCTTTTCCAGCAGATTGTTGATTACGTTCAGCTTGTCGGAGACCTTTGCACCGCCCAGAATGGCAACGAAGGGACGCTCGGGATTTGCCAGAGCCTTGCCCATGATGGAAACTTCCTTCTGAACCAGGTAGCCGCAGACGGCGGGCAGGTAGTCGGCCACACCGGCGGTGGAGGAGTGGGCACGGTGGGCAGTGCCGAAGGCATCATTGACAAAGATGTCGGCCAGGCTGGCCAGAGCCTTGCTCAGCTCGGGATCGTTCTTGGTCTCGCCCTTTTCAAAGCGGGTGTTCTCCAGCATCATCACATCGCCGTCCTTCAGGGCAGCGGCTTTGGCATGGGCATCCTCACCGGCAACGTCGGCAGCCATCACAACGGGCTTGCCCAGCAGCTCGCTGATGCGGTCAGCAACCACCTTCAGGCTCAACTCGGGCTTCCACTCGCCCTTGGGTTTGCCCATGTGGGAGCACAGAATCACCTTGGCACCGTGGTTGACCAGATACTCAATGGTGGGCATGGCGGCAACAATACGCTTATCGGAGGTAATCTTGCCGTTCTTGGTGGGGACGTTGAAATCGCAGCGGCAGAGCACGCGCTTACCGGCGACGTCGATATCCTCAATGGACTTCTTGTTGTAATTCATAAAAAGTTCCTCCATTCAGAATTCATTAGGGGGCGATGCCCCTCATTTTGCCAAAATCCTTTAGGTCGGGAAAAGAGAGCTGGCGCAGGGCTTCATAGGTAGTAATCGCCACCGCGTTGCTCAGATTCAGGCTCCGGGCTTCGGAGCGCATGGGGATCCGGACACAGCTACTGTAGTGGGCGTCCAGAAAGTCTTCCGGCAGGCCCTTGGTCTCTTTGCCAAAGAACAGGTAACAGCCATCGTGAAACTGCGCCTCCACATAACTGCGGGGGGCCTTGGTGGACAGACACCACATTTCCTTCACGTCGTTCCGCGCAAAGAAATCGTCAAGATTTTCATAATCGAAAACCTCGACCAGATGCCAGTAGTCCAACCCAGCCCGCTTGACTGCCTTTTCGGAGATATCAAACCCCAGTGGGCGAATCAAGTGGAGACGGCTTCCGGTGGCAGCACAGGTTCTTGCAATGTTGCCGCAGTTCTGGGGGATTTCAGGCTCAACCAAAACAATATTCAGCATGAAACCCACCTCCTGTCCGCCGCTTCGGCAGCGGTGCACACAAAATCCGTACGTTTCCTATTGTAAGTCAAAGTGCTTCCAAAATCAATCCCAAAACTTTCTTTTTTTTCGGTTTTTATAGTATTCACATAAAAAAGAACAGGACTGGGCGAAATTTGTGAAAAAAATACATTGACAGGAAATCGCATCGGTTGCACTGGAGGATTCTTCACGAATTTGCCGCAAGCGTTGATTGGAGCTGCAAAAATAAAAGCTATTAGATTGTTGCGGAATTAAAAAAAGCCGGCACACCGATTCAGTGGTGTGCCGGCTTAAAAACGCCTTAGCCTGCGGACATTTTCAGCTCGTTGTTGTTGTAGAACCAACTGCCGCCGTTGGCGGAAAGTTCACGGCCATCGGTCAGGGTGACCAGCAGCTCCAGATCCAGCTGATAGTCGTCATCCATTTGGGGCATGGTAAAGCTGATGTTGGAGAGGCTGCTTTCGTGGCTGCCTTCTCCTTCACCCTTGGGCAAGTCGATATCCTTGGTTTCAATGGTCTCACCGTTAAGCATAAACACCAGCCGCGCCTTCTGGAAATCCACCGAGCTGCCTGCGCTGACCAATTGGGGCAACTGCACACTGGCAAAACCGGCGGTGACTACAAATTTTCCGCCCTCTTCTTTATAATCGGAGATATAAAGGTTGCAGTACGCATCCAGACTGCGCTTCATGTACACCAGAGAATCATAGGCATCGCTCAACGTGAAATATTCGCTGGAACCCTGAGGGGAGAACAGAACGCACTCATATTCGTAACCGTCAGCGGCCTCCAGATCGACAGAAGCGGTATAGTAGCTGCCATCCCAGGTGCAGTAGGCAAATTCGACTTCCTGGCCATCCAGTCGGACGGCGAGAGCGGCGGATTGCCCTTCTTCATATACTCTGGGCTGGGCAACCAGGGTGACAGTGGCACCGTTACTGCTGCTCCAGACATTGGTGCGCAGCTCCCACGAGGCGAGGCTCCCTTCCGCTTCCACATGTGCCAGCGCGGCAGCGTTAGAGGCGGTGGTGGAGGCGATGGTTTCAACCGTGGCGGTTGCTTCTTCACTGGCCAACGTCTCTGTCTGAGGCTGCTTGGAGCAGCCGGAAAGCGCGGACGCTGTCACGCAGAGGAACAGCACACCGGCGGCAAAAACAGATTTCTTTTTCATAATGATTCCTCCAATTCTCCAATTTCAGCCGACTTTACAAGAAATTCGGCAATGAATGGAATCAAACTCAGCTTGAACCCATTATAATGCATGGAAACCTGTTTTGCAACTTAAAAAACCTTTAATTTTTTGTAAGGGAAAGAAATGTCTGACAGTTTTCTTCTCACTTGTCCTCAGAAGAATCATCCCCGGAGAAGGACTCTCCGGGGATGGAACGATAATTACTCTTCTGCCTTGGCGTCGGCAATAATCTTTGCCTGATTTGCCTTGGGTACTTCCTCGTACCGATCAAATTTCAGAGTGAAGGAGCCACGGGCCTGGGTCATAGCGCGCAGGTCAATGGCATAGCTGCCCATTTCCGCCATGGGAACCTCGGCCTCCACCACAGTGTTGCCATCGCCGGTGGGGTTCATACCCATGACGCGGCCACGGCGCTTGTTCAGGTCGCCGATGACATCACCCATGTAGCTGTCGGGGATGGTGACAGCTAGGGAGCCGATGGGCTCCAGCAGGGTGGGCATGGCATTGGGCATGGCCTCCTTGAAGGCCAGAATGGCGGCCATCTTAAATGCCATTTCGTTGGAGTCCACAGGGTGGTAGGAGCCATCATACAGCACGGCCTTCAGGCCGACCATGGGATAACCTGCCAGGGGGCCCTTCTGAACGGCTTCCTGAATGCCCTTTTCAACAGCGGGATAGAAGTTGCGGGGCACAGAACCGCCGAAGACCTCCTCGGCGAAGATCATGTCGTCCTGCTCATCCTGAGGCTCAAAGCGAATCCACACATCACCGAACTGGCCGCTGCCGCCGGTCTGCTTCTTGTGGCGGCCGTGGGCCTCCACCTTTTTCTTGATGCGCTCCCGGTAGGCAACCTTGGCGGGGCTGAGCACAGCATCCACACCGAAGCGGCTCTTCAGCTTGGAAACCAGCACGTCCAGCTGCTGGTCACCGGCACCGGAGATGATCAGCTGCTTGGTTTCGGGGTTCATATAGGTGCTGAAGGAGGGATCTTCCTCGTTCAGCCGGTTCAGACCGGTGCCAACCTTTTCTTCCTGACCGCGCACCTTGGGGGCAATGGCCATGGAGTAGCAGGGCTCTGCATAGGGGACCTGCTTCAGACTGACAACCTTTCTGGGGTCACACAGGGTGTCGCCGGTTTTGACCTTGTCCATTTTGCCAATGGCGCCGATGTCGCCGCAGGTAAGAGCCTTGACCTCGGTATTCTTTTTGCCGCACATGGTATACAGGCGGCCAAGCTTTTCGGTCTCGCCGGTGCGGGAGTTGACCAGGGTGGTGTCGGAGGTAATCTCACCGGACAGCACCTTGACGAAGGAGTACTTGCCAAACTGGTCGGAAACAGTTTTCCAGACAAAAGCGGAGGGAACACCGCCGGGGGAGACCACGAACTCTTCTACCTTGCCGTCGGCAGTAGTAGCCTTGTGATAGTTGCCTTCCACGGGATTCGGCAGCAGTTCAATGATGTGATCCATCAGCATCAGGCTGCCCAGGCAGGTAACACCGGAGCCGCACAGCACCGGGAACAGGCTCAGGTCAGAAACACCCTGGTGCAGGCCGGTGATCATTTCACGGTAAGAAAAGTCATCGCCCTCAAAGAAACGGTCCATCAGGGCCTCGTCCGTCTCGGCAACAGCCTCCTTCAGAGCATCGTTGAATTCTTCAATGACAGAAGCCTTATCCTCGGGAACTTCAATTTCCACGCGCTTCAGATTCTGCATCTCGTAGGCACGTTTGTTGAGCACATCAATAATGCCGGTGACCTTCTTGGAGGAATTCCAAATGGGCACGATGACGGGGGCAATCTTGTTGCCATAGCGCTCCCGCAGGGCGTTGAAGGTTGCGTTGTAGTCGGAGTTATCCTCATCAACCTTGGAGATGTAGATGAAGCGGGGCATATTGCGCTCTTCGCAATACTTCCAGGCCTTTTCAAAGCCGACAGTGATACCATCCTTGGCGGACAGCACCAGAATAGCCGCATCGGCAGCCCGCAGCGCTTCCATTGTGGCACCGGAGAAATCAAAACCGCCCGGTGTATCCAGCAGGTTGATTTTTGTGTTGTGGTACTCAAGGGGAATCACAGAGGTGGAAATGGAAATGTGGCGACGGATCTCTTCGGGATCGTAATCACTAACGGTGTTGCCGTCGGCGTTCTTGCCGATACGGTCAATAGCACCGGTCATGTAAAGTAAGCTCTCTGCCAGAGCGGATTTGCCGCTCCCGCTGTGACCCAGCAGGCAGACATTGCGGATGGCGTTGACAGTGTACATAGTTGCATATCTCCTTTCGGGACGGTGTGCCTTTGACAGACACCCGAATGAAGACATTATACACGAACCAAATGCGAATTTCAATGCTTTTTTCAGTCAAAGTGCAAAAATGTGTTTATTAACTCGTGGACATTTGTTTTTCTGTGCAAACCACACAAAAATAGAAAGCTGTTTTTGGCAATTTATACTGTAAGCCGAAACAGGAAATTGCATTGGAAAAATATGCAAAAACCGGTGCGGAACTGCATACTATGGCAGCTCCGCACCGGGAGAGGAATTGTTTATTGAATTGTGCTTTTTGCGGCTGGCTTCGTGGAAGCATTTTCGTTTGCGGCTTGCCAGAAAAATATACCCAGAAGAAGAATGGCAGCCAAACACCCTCCCATGATGCGATAACCGAAAGAGGCCTGATTACCGTGGCGCTGAACAAAATACTCCATATACCCAGCTCCACCAAACAAACAGGGAATCAGGATCCATGAAACAATCATCCACTTTTGAATGCCTCGTTGTCTCACAGCGAGATAGGAACAAACCGCAATGGCAGCGACCAGTGTCAGAGCGCTCAACAGTTGAATCAGGCTGATAAAGCCGTTGCTGTGCAGGTACAGTGCGTCATATCGGGTACTGTCCAGAATTGCTTGGGATGCACTGTATACCATCAGGAAAAAAAGCGTAATTCGCCCACTTTTTTGGGGATGCTTGTTTTGCAGAAAGAGAAACAGCAGAACCAGAAACAGTATTCCAACGGTAATTGCCTGAAGTAAAAAGGTTGCCAGCCGGTTTTCCGACAGACCGGAGCTGGGATCGATGATCGGATATGCCCAGGGGAGGTGGAAATCTTCTGAAAGAATCCGCCCGCGATCGCCATCTGAAAAGAAAAAAGCAAGCCGCCCCAGGAAGATGGCGCCACATCCGGCAGTACTCATACAGTCAAGAAGTGTGGGCAACCCACCACAGGTGTGCTGCATGCAGAACGCTGCAGCCAGGCAGCCGACAAAGGCACCCAGAAGTGCATGGCAGGAGGCATCCGGCGTAGTGAGTGCCTGCCGCCAGCTTTCGAAGCAAAAGGGACGGCAATACCAAAAGAGAAGCCGGGAGAAAAACAGCGAGAAAAACAATGCCAGCAATGCAGTAGCTGCACTGGCGGTGAGACAGATGCCTTTGTGGGAGCAACAGGCAAAAAAGAGACAGATCCCGCTTGCTGCCGAAAGAGCCAGAACGATGGAGTACCAATACAGAGTGGTATGGTTAAATGTCAGAGCTATCTGATTCATGTAAACTCCTCTTTATCTGTCGGGATTGCCGTTGCAAAGTAAATGATATCACTGATGGGCCGCTCACTGCCGTAATTTACATGATTGCGAACCTCACCATTCATGACCACAGTGGCAGTCTGCCCCCCGTCCAGCGCATAAGCCTGAAGGCAGCCGGTGGCTGCAACATAGTCGGCAAACTGCGCCATGGTCAGCATTCTGTTTGCACCGGATGCCTTTTCGGCATTGGATACCATGTACAGATAGTGCAGCTGCCCCATTTGGCAGATGGCAGCGCGGGGGTAATTGCCGTATACCTGCCCAAGGCGGTAATCCCTGGGGCAGCAAAATACACCGTCCTTCACCAGAACAGGTCCAAAGGAGAGGGAGAACTGGATGTCATGTTCATCCACATACTGCTGAACTTCTTCCTTACCGGAGAAAATACGATTCTGTTCCAAAAGCAAGTTGCCGTCTGAATCGATAAAGCAGTTGTCCTTTACTCCGTTTTTAACCTTTTCAACAATGCCGTCTACGACGGTAATCCCTTCATAGCGGTAGGAGTAGTAATCTGCGCTGCACCCAACGACAGCGTTGACGTTTTTGCTCATCTCGGAGGTCAGCGTCAGCTTACCTGAGCCAAAGCTCCCTCCGGAGAGATGCCGCCGAAATTGGCTGGCATCCATCACCTTGGTTTCAGCGTAAGTAAATACTGTGTGGTCAACTTCCTGCTTCCACAAAACTGAAAAAATAGTGTCATCCAAGTAGTAGTATATTTTACTTCCTGCCTGAATTTCAATCTCAGGTGAAAATAGCATCTTCTGCCCTTCCAATACACGGGCAGCACGCTGCAGAACCTCAGCCATATCGGCAGCGCTGTCTGCTTCGCCAAAGCATGCGGCATCCGGCAAAGGGGCAGTTGCGGCATCCTTTGGGATGCTGTAATGCGTTTTTGGGGGTTCAGCTGCATCTGACTGCGTCGTCTCGGCGTTTTCAGACGATTGCAGCGCTCCTTCCTCTCTGGTGGCAGACTCAGTCTGCTCAGGGGCAGTTTTACGAGGCACGGGCCTTAGGGAACGGGGCACGTTCCCTGCTTTGATCTCCACGGGGGGTTCTTTTTCCGGAGCCGTGGCAGGACGGGCTTGTTCTGCGACCTGGGTCACAGCTGCTTCAATGAAATCCGGTGCCTTGGCAGTATCGGACAGATGAACCAGAGAAAGCTGACCGTCGATGCGAGCGTGATAGATATCAGCAATGGAAAGCTGCATGCTTTTACGCTGCCCGGGCTGCGCGACCGGAAGAAGGGCAAGATAGCCGACTGCTGCCGCAGTACCCAGCAGCAGTGCGGCGCAGAGAATGTGTTTTCCCCTTTTATGTATACCCATGTTTATCTCCTATTCTGTTTCTGTCACAAAACCGGAAAGCAACTCAATCAGCGAATCATTGAGCACAACCCGCCAGACACCATCATCCTGCATCAGTTGTAGCTTAATATTCTGCTGCGAGAGGGGGAGCGTGCTTGACAGCACCTGAGTGGCGATGTCATTCAAAGAAGAATTCCGGGACGGCCGTCCTTCGGCTGCCAGTACCTGCATTTGTGCGATGACAGTATTCAAATCGAGACAGTCAACCTGGACGTCCAGTTCCAATGTTTCCCCATTTTGAGAAAAAGTTTCAGGAAGCTGAAAGTGAAGACTTTCGAGATAAGCTTCCCATAGTATTTCTGCCGGACTATCTCCTGCATTGCTGGGGCCATTTAACTGCGGATGGGTGTAGAGCAGGTCCTCAAGTGCGTCAAAATCTCCGGCTTGGACGCAGTCCAATGCTTGCCAAGCCGGGCTTGTCAATGCCGTGATGTCTACCAGGTAAAAAGTTTTACCGGACAATCCCACAAGAATGGCGGCAACGGTGCAAAGCATGACGGCCAGACTGATTACCCACCACAGGCTACACACGTGTTTTTCCTTTTTCATAGGGTCACTTCCGACTATCTGTCTTTATATTTGATGGATTCCAGCAGCGATTGATACAGTACTTGGGCACATTGTGCATTTTTGACGCCGGGAATTGGGAGGGCGTTTTCTATGCGGTATTTTACGATCTCAGCCAGAACCTCGCCGGCAAAGGCCTCACTATGGCTACAGGCAAGAATCTTCTTGGCATCGGATTCGCCCCAATTTTTAACAATAGAGGATTGGTTCAGAAAATCTCCTCCGATGATATCACGGAATACGTAGTAATTAGGGAGACTCCGCCATATACCGGAGATGATGCCGACTTCTTCCAGCATCACATTGGTATTGGTCAGCTGTTCCGGCAGACGGCCGACTGCTTCTCGCGTGACTGGGGAGGAAAGTCCACGGTACCAGTGCAGGTTATGGAGCCAGGTCATATGACTCAGAGGTTCCGGATCGGCGTGGGTATCACTGATATTCAGATCCTGCAACGCGGTGCAGCCCAGCAGAGGAGAATAATCATCCAACCGCAGGTTGAACAGTTCCAGGTATATAAGCTCCTTCAGATTGGAGACGGGGGTAATGTCCGTGATGTTGGTGTCTGCCAAAATCAGATATTTCAGGCGAGGCATTCCCTCCAGCCAACTGCAATCAGAGACCTGTAAATGCCCGATATCCACCGCAATCATTTCGGAACAATAACGCAGCCTTTGCAGGTCATCTCCCCTGGGCAGATAGCCTTTTCCGTAAGTGTAGAAGAAAGTGTCATCGGTGCGTACTGGAATTTTTCCAATCATAACCGTCCAGACAATGGAGATGTCTGGATACTTGCGGTTGAGTGCATCCAATGCGGCGTCATCCACATCAGTGTCAGTAAGAATGACCTTTTCCAGAAGTGAAAACGATGGCAGTACCGCTTCCAGTTCCTCGGGGGAAATGCCAGACAGAGTCAGTTCGGTGCAATTTGCCGGATAGCTTTGTGAACCAATCTGAATGTACCGTATTTGATCCGCATGAGCTATGCCATGGCTAAAAAAGAAAAAAACTCCAAAAGCAATAAACAGCCGTGCCATCTTCCCAGCCATACACACACCCCCACGAACCTTTTAACGAGCACTTCTTCATTATACAATACTAGCTGGTATTTTGCAATCATTTTGAAGAATAGAAGATAAAAACAAGGAATAGAACATCTTTCAAACTATACAAAAGCGTTACAGCATGCTATAATAGCTCCTGAATATTAGCTTGATTTTCCAAAGTAAATAATACGGGGAGAATGTATCCCGTGTATCGGGCGGAAAAGGAGATTTTACCATGAAAATTTCAAAATATCGGCAATGGGGCATCCAGATATACTGGCTGCTTGCGATGCTCTATTGGGAAGTTTTGACCCATATGGGGATGTTTGGCAGGCTTGACTGCAAATTTATCTACGCCATTGGTTTTTCTGCTGCACTTGCACTGGCAGGTGGGACTTTAGTTAGCTTTCTGCCGTCTAAGGCAGTGCTGCCTGTGTCGGCATTTTTATCGGTAGTCGTCATGGTACTTTATGGCAGTCAGATGGTGTATTGCTTTATCTTTGGCACGCCCTATTCGGTCAGCCAAATCGGGCTGGGCGCGGATGCCGTAACCAGTTTCTGGCGGGAGACGCTGCACAGTATGCAGGAGCATCTGCCTTGGCTTTTGGCGATGCTGGCTCCGCTGGCACTTTTGCTGTGGATGCATAGGGCAGGCTTTTTACAGAAGCCGAACCGCACCTGCCGCACCTGCGCACTGGCACTGGCGTTGGGCCTGACGCTTGGTACGGCAGCGGCGGTTCGCAGCGGCGGAACGGAAATGTACTCAGATTACTTTTTCTTTGCAAACTCTGGCAGCACTACAGCTCAGACCATGGAGCGCTATGGCGTTCCAACAACGTTCCTGCTGGAATATCTGCGACCGGAAAAGGATGACCTTCTGCTGGATGACAATCTGTTCCTCTCTATGGATGTGGCTGCTTCCCTTGACCAAACGGAAGCAAAAATTGAGGAGACGCTGTCTCCTGAAACAGAGCCTCCTTTGGAAGAGATACAGCCGGTGACGGAAACGGAGAGCATGGCGGAAACAGAGTCGGCCAAGGTGCAGTCTCCGCGAAAGCTTACCCTATCAAAAGTCTCATCCAGACCGGCTCATCAGGCGGAGCCAACCGAGGTGCCGGAGACAACGGCCGAAACCGAAGCGCCGGAACTTGTGGAAGAGCCTACTGTACCGGAGGAGACAGAGCCGGCCTATAACGTGATGGATATTGATTTTGACAAGCTGACCCAGGAGGCGGGCAATTCGCGCTTGGCGGTGCTGCACCAGCGCTTTTCTCAAATTTCACCAACCAATAAGAATGAATACACCGGAAAATTTCGGGATTACAACCTAATCGTGATTTGCGCCGAGAGCTTTTCCCCCGCGGCGCTGGACCCAAAGATCACGCCGACGTTATATAAACTTGCCCATGAGGGATTCGTTTTCAATAACTATTATAATTCTTTTCCGAATACGACGACCAACGGGGAGTATGCCCTGACGCAGGGCCTTTATCCGGATTCTACCAGGGATAAATACAATTCCAGCATGCGGGCTTCATACAAAAACACGCTGCCCTTTACCTTGGGGAATGCTTTCGCGTCTCAGTTGGATATCCAATCCCACGGTTATCACAACTACACGCGGGATTATTACAGTCGGTATCTGACCCATCCAAACATGGGTTATGAAATGAAATTTAACCATGATGGTATGGAGCTAACCACAACTTGGCCCAATTCTGATTTGGAAATGATGGAGCAGAGTATCGATGATTACATCGATGAGCCCCAGTTCCATGCCTATTATATGACCTTTTCCGGACACTATCAATACAATGCGGATGTAAACGCCATGGTTGCAAAGAACTATGATGCGGTTAAAGACATACCGGGATATAATACCATTCAGAAGGGTTATCTTGCATGCCACATCGAACTGGATAAGGCAATGGAATATCTGCTTCAGCGGCTGGAGGAGAAGGGAATTGCAGATAAAACCGTCATTGTTATGGCATCAGATCATTATCCCTATGGTATTCCTGAAAGTGATTATTTTGATATGCTGGGGCTGGAAAAAACAGATTTTGGGAAATATAAATCCACGCTCATCTTCTGGGTGGGGGGTATGGAACCGGTTGAGGTGGATACTTATTGCTGCAATGTGGATATTTTGCCAACACTGCTGAACATGTGGGGGCTGGAATATGATTCCCGGCTCCTTTCGGGCGTGGATATTTTCTCTGATTCTGTTCATATGGCGGTTTTGATGGATCGGAGCTTTCTGACGGATAAGGTTTGGTTTAATTCGAATAAAAGAAAAACCACCTATCTTGTAGAGGAAAGCGAAGTGCCGGAAGGATATGTGGATAACCTGAATAAGCTCATTTCTATGCGGTTTGAATTGGCAAAAGAAATCGTGAGGAACGATTATTACGGTATTCTTTTCCCTGAAAACTGAATTTTGCTAAAGCGGACTGAAAAATAGGATCTTCAGAAAAACACCTTAATAATTCAGCGGCAGGAATCACAATCGTTTCGTGATTCCTGCCGCTATTTCTAACTTAAATAAAGTAGTATTTTGCAACAGCTCTGCCTTTATAACATGGTCAGATTACTCTCGTCCACTCAGTGGCGAAGAAACTGGGGATCATCCAGGCCAGCTGGTACAGGAGCACCCGGGCAGGGGTCAACAGTTCGGTTTCGCCCAGGTACGATAGAGCCAGCATGATGACAATGCCCACAATGCCGCCCAGAATGCCAATAATGGAACCAATAATGGTGGCTCTGCGCAGGGACATGCCACCGGTGATGGCATAGGCAGAGGAGATCAGGTCATCCCGGGTAACCAGGGCCAGCACATCCAGCTCGGGGTCTGCCCGCTGGGCCAGCAGCGCGGCGCGATCCTCCGGGGTGGGGATAATCAGCCGCTTACTGCGAATGGAGAATTTTTCCCGGATGAAGCTGTCGGTCATCATAAAGTCGCCAGCCAGCAGCAGGGTAGTGAGCTTACGGCAGCCGCACAGCGATACGATACCGGCTGCGGCAGAACGCATCTTGGCATAGGAGATGGCGATCACCGCTGCCAGGGTGCCGTCAATTGCCACGTAGACGGCTTGGTTGACCATAGTGCCCTGAGGCACTTCCACTCCCATATCCTGCAGGAACTCCGGACCGCCCAGCAGCACAGATTCGCCGTTTACTTCGCCGCCAATGCCGCCCTGCCCGTAGTCCCGGAAGGCTTCTACCGGGTATTCGGTGCCGTTGCGGCTGGTAAGCAGGTTGCGGAACAGCGGAACAAGTCCACCGCCAGCAGCGAAAATCAAAGAGGCAGTATAGGAAATTACTTCTGTGTTGGTTCGGTCAGAGTAGAATTTTACACCGTTCAGCTTGGTGGAGCCCCGGGGGAACAGGTCTTTATCCCGCAGAGGAACTACAGCCTTGCCGCAGAGCTTCTTTACGCCCTGCCAGCCGCAGATAACGGCTCCCACCATGTGCAGCCGCTTTTCCAGCAGTGCGGCGGGACGGGTCAGTGCTACAAAGTAGCCGGCAGGGAAGCTGACCAGCAGTGCGGTAGAGAAAATTTTCACCGCCATACTGGTGCCATGCAGCAGCCCGGTGAGCACGGCAATGCCGGCGCAGGCCAGCAGCGCGATAAAGGCGTATACGTCCTGCACCAGTTCCGGGCCGGAGGTGCGGCTGTAGGTATCCATAAAGTCTTCTACGTCGCCTTCACCCCGCAGAATACCAGCGCGCTTACCATAGTACTGAGGCTGCTTGACCAGGCTTGTGAGGCTGGTGGCCTTGCGCATGGTGTCCAGCTGAGCCATTTCTGTAGTGCGCTTGTGGTACCGTGCAATCATCGCCATGGTCATTTGCAGCACGAAGGCGGAGCAGAAGGGCACCCGCTGCTCATCCAGGCTGAACCAGGCGTCCACCATGCAGGCAATGAAGGAGATGGCCAGTGTTGTATTCATGGAGTAGTGCAGGTGAAATAGATCACCGATACCGTCCATCAGAATGTTGATGCCCAGCAGGCCGGAAACCATCATAGCCAGCACCTGTGTGTAGACCATCAGCTTGGTACGGCTGGCGGGAACCATTCCCTTTGTATAAAGGAAGACACCCAGGCAGCACAGCATCAAAAGGATAAAATTGAGAATTACGCCCACCTGGAGCCGTCCGATGCCCTGCTCGCTGAGGGAATAGTATCGCTTCTCAGGTCCTGCAACCAGCTTGCGCTTCAGTTCCCGTAGCTTGGCGCTGCGGGAGAGAAAAACAGTATTGGAATGCTCCTGAGGGGTTTCCGGCTCTGCCTCCTCTGCAGTGGGGGCAGCCTCTTC
The DNA here is from genome assembly GCA_934591635.1 of uncultured Oscillospiraceae bacterium. Taxonomy (GTDB): domain Bacteria; phylum Bacillota; class Clostridia; order Oscillospirales; family Oscillospiraceae; genus Faecousia. The sequence goes on from CAKTPI010000001.1 coordinate 111,767, forward strand.
CAGAGTGGGAATTTCAGCAGCAGAAGCCGGCTCTTCCGGAGCATCTTGGGGAATTTCCGGCTGCTCGTTGGGCAGCGGTACTTCTCCGGCTGTTTCTTCCGTCATCTCGGGGGGAAGCTGGAAGGAGATGGTGTCGGAGGTTACCGATACCGTGGTTACAATTTCTTCGGGGTCGGTGTCGGCGGCATCGGAAAAGACCTGGGAGATTTGGGCAACGGTTTCAGAGTCCGCACCCTGAAAAACATTTTCCTCTGCTTCCTGTGCGGCATTGAGATTATCCAGAATGGCAGCCATTTCATCCGCGTTTTCGACGGACTCTTCCTGGGTGGAGGCTTCATGAAGCTGCTGCATGATGTCATCCAGATTGAAGTCCAATTCCTGTTCGTTGTTTTCGTTATCCATATCGGTTCCTCCGGGTTAACCCAGCCGCTGGCGCAGGGCTTCATAAAGCAGAATAGAGGCGGCAGCCGAGGCGTTCAGAGAGCTGATATGTCCCTTCATGGGGATGTTCACCATGACGTCGCAGTTCTTGCGCACCAGTTGGCTCATGCCCACGCCCTCGTTGCCAATGACCACAGCGGTGGGGCCGGTCAGATCCGCCTTGTACATGGGAATGGAGCCTTCGGCAGCGGTGCCAAAAATCCATACGCCCTTTTCCTTCAGTTCAGCAATGGCAGCGCTGATGTTGGTTACTCGGGCCACCTTCATGTATTCGATGGCACCGGCAGAGGCCTTGGCCACTGTGGCGGTGAGCCCTACGCTGCGCCGCTTGGGGATGATCACACCGTGAGCCCCGGCACATTCGGCGCTCCGCAGAATGGCACCCAGGTTGTGGGGATCGGAAAGCTCGTCACAGATGACAATCAGCGGTGCTTCTCCCCGGGCGGCTGCCTCTTCCAGAATGTCATCGATACTATAGTATACGTGGGCGGCAGCCAGGGCAATTACCCCCTGGTGGGCGTGGGTGAAGGACATGGTATCCAGCTTCCGCCGGTCTACCGGCACCACAACGGCCCCGGCTTCCTTTGCCTCGGCGGCCAACCGCTGCAAGCCGCGGTCAACTTCACCGGCTGCAATAAAAACCTTGTCTACCGTGCGCCCGCTTTTCAGCGCCTCTTGCAGAGCGTTCCGGCCCTCCAGCTGCCCTTCGGTTTCCTCTACCGGCGCAGCGGGAATGGGCCGCCCGGGGCGGCGATTTTTTTCATACATATTTTGGAATCCTCCGTATTCATTCGGAAATGAAAACCTATAGTTTGGGCCATTATATCAGATTTTTTCCCAATATACAATAGCTATTTTTTCCGCCCGCATGAAATCAAGGACAGCGGAAAAGCATCTCAAGGCTGTCCGTCATTTTCTTTTCAAAAAGAATTAACAGAAAGATAACAGTAAAAACTAGAATCATCGATTGCCGAAAACAAAAAAATATGTTATGATATCGAAAATTACCTTTCTAGAAAGGTTTATGCCCCGAAAGGCGAGGTTACATTATGAGTTCTGAATCACAAAACCCAAAGAATCCGAAAAATCCCATGGACAATGTGCCCAAGGGCGGTGTCTGGATGGCGCTGATCATCACGCTGGCCCTGGTGCTGCTTATCAGCTGGGTGTACAGCTCCATCTCCGGCAGCCAGTATACCGAGACCAGTGTCAGCGAATTTCTGGAGGCCATTGATGCCAATAATCTGGCAGAGGTGGATTTCCGCTATGACCGAGTGGTCTACCTGACGAAGACGGAGGCGGCAAAGCCTGCGTCCCAGCAGAAAGCGTGCTACACCGGTTTGCCCAGCGGCGGCGACTACCTGGCGCTATCTCAGCGGCTGGAGAATATGGGCGTCAAGGTTACCCGGCAGATCACGGAAGACAATTCCATGATTATGATGATCCTGTCCTATGCCATCACCGGTGCTATCCTCTTCGTATTCATGCGCATGATCACCAAACGAATGAGCGGCGAGGGCATGATGGGCGGCTTTGGCAAGAGCAAGGCAAAGATGTATATGGAAAAGCAGACCGGCGTTACCTTTAAGGATGTGGCTGGTCAGGATGAGGCCAAGGAGTCTTTGGGGGAAATCATTGATTTCCTCCATAATCCCCAGAAATATACGGAAATTGGTGCAAAGCTGCCAAAGGGTGCCCTTCTGGTGGGCTCCCCCGGTACCGGCAAGACATTGCTTGCCAAGGCTGTAGCAGGGGAGGCGGGAGTGCCCTTTTTCTCCATTTCCGGCTCCGATTTCGTGGAAATGTTCGTGGGCATGGGCGCCAGCCGGGTGCGGGATCTGTTCCAGCAGGCCGCTAAGGTCGCTCCCTGTATTATCTTTATTGATGAGATTGATGCGGTGGGCCGCTCCCGGGACAATCGCTACGGCAACAACTCTGAGCAGGAGCAGACGCTGAATCAGCTGCTCAATGAGATTGACGGTTTCGAACCCTCCAAGGGCATTGTCTGCCTGGCGGCCACCAACCGTCCGGAAATCCTGGATAAGGCCCTGCTCCGCCCGGGCCGCTTTGACCGGCGGATCATTGTGGATCGTCCCAACCTCCAGGGCCGTCTGGATACCCTGAAGGTGCACACAAGAAAAATCAAGCTCAGTGACGATGTGGATCTGAAGAAAATTGCGCAGGCCACCGCCGGTGCGGTGGGTGCCGATCTGGCGAATCTGGTCAATGAGGCTGCGCTGCGGGCGGTGCGTCATGGGCGGCAGTTGGTCACGCAGGAGGATCTGATGGCCTCCTTTGAAACCGTCATCGCCGGCACAGAAAAGAAGCACACCGTGATGACTGACACGGAAAAGCGCCTGGTATCCTACCACGAGGTTGGTCATGCGCTGGTTGCGGCGCTGGAGAAGCATTCCCAGCCAGTCTCCAAAATCACTATTGTGCCCCATACCTCCGGTGCTTTGGGCTATACCATGCAGATGCCCGAGGAGGAGAAATTCCTGAACACCCTGGATGAGCTGAAAACCGAGCTTCGCACCCTGGTGGGCGGCCGGGCAGCGGAACAGCTGGTGTTCGGCACCCAGACCACCGGTGCCTCCAACGATTTGCAGCGGGCCACTGCTCTGGCCCGGAACATGGTCAGTCAGTATGGCATGAGCAAGAAGCTGGGCCTCATGACTACGGCTTCGGTGGAGCACGAGTACCTGGATGGCCAGGCTTATATGGACTGCGCCCAGTCCACCGCTGCCGTGGTGGATGAGGAAGTAAAGAGCCTGCTGGACGACAGCTATGCGGCAGCTCTTTCGATTCTCGGTGAGCACCGCGCGTTGCTGGATGAAATTGCGGAGTTTCTGCTGATGAAGGAAACCATTACCGGGGAAGAGCTGATGCGATTCATCGAGTCGTCTGCCACCCGCAATACAGAGGAACCCTCCAAGGAAGAACCAAATGAAAATCCCCAAGAATAATTTATACCTTAAAGAAGCGGCTGTGCGTAGCAAAATACGCACAGCCGCTTCTTTATTAAAACTGAAAGTAGACGAAGGGATTTTCTCCGGTGAAGGCAAGGCAGAGAATGAGTCCCAGAATGAAGAAAAACGCGGTAAGGCCCCAGAGGCTGTTCAGCTTTAAAATCGGATATTCATCGTGAACCGGTTTGCCGGGAGCAGTTCGCAGGCAGGCACGTGCGGTGTGGATACCCAGCAGGGCCAGCGCGACAAAGGACCAGAAAAAGGGCTGCCGAATCCCGTCCTGAAGAGTGACAATCCCGGCAAGAACAGCCCATGCCGTGGAAAAGGAATCCGCCCGGAAGAAGATCCAGGTAAAGGTGATAAACAGAAAGGTGCCCAGAATGCGCGGGAAGCGATGCCTCTGCGGTTTGCGGCGCTTATCGGCGCATAGAGCCAAACCGTTAATGCCGCCCCAGACCACAAAGGTCCAGCTCGCCCCGTGCCACAGCCCACCCAGCAGCATGGTCAGGAAGAGATTCACATACTGCCGCCCTTTTCCTTTCCGATTGCCGCCCAAAGGAATGTAAAGGTATTCCCGCAGCCAGGTGGACAGGCTGATATGCCACCTGCGCCAGAACTCTGTCACACTGGCAGAAAGATAGGGCAAATCGAAGTTCTGATTAAAATCATACCCCAGGCATTTGGCGCAGCCGATGGCCATATCCGAATATCCAGAGAAATCAAAATAGATTTGCAGGGAGTAAGAGACCGCAGCCAGCAGGATCGTTGCCCAGTGGAAGGCGGCCGGGGTCCTGTAAATGTCGTCAACAAAGACAGACAGGTGGTCAGCCAGCACAATCTTTTTGAACAGCCCAAAAATAAAAACCTGAATGCCCCATTGCAGATTGGAAAGCGTCACCCGGCGATCTTCCCGCAGCTGGGGAAGAAAATCGGAAGCACGGACAATGGGCCCCGCCACCAACTGGGGAAAGAAGCTGATGTACAGCGCCAGACGGACGAAATCTGTTTCCGTGGCAATCTTACCTCGATGGACGTCAATTACGTAGCTGAGGGCCTGGAAGGTATAGAATGAGATGCCCACCGGCAGGATAATGCGCAGGCTGCCCAGCTCTTTCCCGCAAATCGCACCGATGCTGGACAGAAAGAAGTTAAAATACTTGAATAGCCCCAGCACCACCAGCGGCACGATGATCCCGGCCACATACACCGGCTTCCGGTTTGCGTATTTGGCGGCAAAGAAAGCGGCCACGGTAACAAACAGCAGAAGGAAACAGAAACGCCAGTCCCAATAGCCATAGAAAAAGTAACTTGCTGCCAGAAGAAAGAACTCCTTGATACGTACCGGGAAAAACCGCTCCAAAATCGCCGATACACCCAGGACGACAACAAAGAACAGCAGAAAATCAAGAGATGCAAATGTCATTGCCCCACCTCCTCAAACGCTTCCCACAGTGCCTCGGCCACCAGACGATGGCCGGTGACGTTCAGATGCCCGGTGCCCGCTGATGAATTGGTAAACCCATAAGGGAGACGGTAGCAGCTTTGGTATTCCTCCAGAAAGCGTTCACTCATGTCCAGAAACAGGATGCCGTTTTGAGTGCATAGCCGGGAAAAATGTGCCGTCTGTTCATCATCCCGCTCAATTTCAAGCGTCCCATCTTTGTTAAGATGGAGGCTGGGATGAAACACAATTACCAGCTTTGCGCCGCTCTTGGCTGCATCCGTCTGCATTTTTTGCAGCAGGGCGTTGAGCGGAGCTTCGCTGTTCTCTGCCACCGGCTGCTGTGTGGAGGGCTGTGCCTCTTCGTCATTTCCGGCCTCTTTTTTCTGAAAGCTCTGAAGCTGTGCCGCACTGCGGCGCAGGAAGGGGTTATGCTCCAATAATCCGGCAATTCCGCCGGTCGTGACAGAAATTTCCGGAAGCACACCTGCAACGGTTTCCTGTAATAAGTCGTCCGGGAATACCACGGTTGCCGTGTCAATTACCACATAATCTGCGGGCCGGTATTTTTCAACAGCGGCTTCCAAATTCTGCGCGCAGTTGAGGAGGTTGTGAGCGGAGATGCCGATATTGTAAACGGTTTTCTCCGGCAGCAGGGCGGCCAGTCTGCCCGCTGTAGAGTCCTCCATGGCAACCTGAAATGCCTCCATGTGAGAAGAACCCATAATCAGAATATCGACGGGCATCCCGGCCTGGTAATCTACCGGATTGATATACCCGTCATTATTTGTCCGCCCCCAGGCGAAGCCCTCTGTCCCGCGGGAGTAAAAGGTATTTGCTGCCCACTTATAGTCGGTTGCGCGGTCATCAGACGAGGCGTGGGCAGGGACATTGTAATAGAGACCGCAGAAGACGGTCAGTCCCAGAAACGCCAGAATACCGGCTGCGGTTATTTTTAGGAATATTCGGAATGATTTTTTCTTCATTTTATGTCTGATCTCCTGATCCTTCGTTAGCCACTGTATTATATCAGGAGCATTTCCAGGATGCAAGCGCTTTTTCCATCAGGAAAAACAGGGATAAAAGGCCTTGACAATCCTTTTGGAAGACTTTATAATCAAGAAACAACGTTACGATACACATGTTTCCTTAAAAGGAGGCAGGAAGTGCCAAGAAATTTTTTATATACCCGGGATGAGATTATCCAGGCGGCATTGAGCCTGACCCGGGAGCAGGGCATTGGAGCGCTGACGGCCCGGGCCCTGGGGCATCGGCTGGGCACCACGGCAAAGCCGATTTTCAGCCAGTTTGCCAGCATGGAGGAGGTGCAGTGTGCCGTCCGGCAGGAGGCACGGCGCACCTACGAGACCTATCTGCGGACAGATATGCAGGCAGGACATTATCCGCCCTACAAGGCCAGCGGTATGGCATACATCCGTTTTGCGCGGGAGGAACGGGAACTGTTTTGGCTGCTGTTTATGCGTGACCGCTCCGATGAGACGATGATAGATGACCGGGAATCCGTGCGCCCCCTGCTGGAGCTTCTCCAGCAGAAGCTGGGGTTGAGGGAGGAAAGGGCGGCGCTGTTTCATGGGGAGATGTGGCTCTTTGCCCATGGCATCGCCGTGGCTGTGGCAACCAATTACCTGCCGTGGGAAGAAGAAAAAGTGAGTCAAATGATGACGGATGTATATATGGGCCTGCGAGCCCGCTTTGAAACAGAAGAAAATGAGGGAGGACAGAACGCCTATGGAAAACATCATTGAAATTGAACATCTGCACAAGTCCTATGGAAAAGTGGCAGCGGTGCAGGACTTGAGCTTTCGGGTGAAGGAGGGGGAGCTGTTTGCTTTCCTGGGAGTCAACGGTGCGGGGAAATCCACTACCATCAATATTCTCTGCGGCCAGCTGCCCAAGAACGGCGGCACGGTAACCATCTGCGGTAAAAATCTGGACAGCGATCCGGATTTTATCAAGCGCAGTCTGGGCGTGGTATTTCAGTCCTCGGTGCTGGACAAGGACTTATCCGTCCGGGATAATCTCAAAAGCCGGGCGGCTCTTTATGGCATCCAGGGCAGGCAGTTTGAGACGCGCCTGGCTGAACTGGCGGATCTCCTGGAATTCGGCGATTTGCTGAAGCGTCCGGTGGGCAAGCTCTCCGGCGGCCAGCGGCGGCGGATCGATATCGCCCGTGCCCTGCTCCATCAGCCCAAGATCCTGATTCTGGATGAACCCACCACGGGTCTGGATCCCCAGACCCGGAGCATCCTCTGGAATGTGGTGGCCCGGCTGCGGCAGCAGGAGCATATGACTGTGTTCCTCACCACCCACTATATGGAAGAGGCGGCGGATGCCGATTATGTGATTATTCTGGATCACGGCAAAATCGCTGCTGAGGGCACCCCGTTGTACCTGAAGAATACGTATACTGCGGACTATATCACCCTGTATGGGGCGGTAGAAGAGACGGTCAAGGCACTGGGAAGACCCTATGAAGCCATCCGGGATGCTTACCGGGTATCGGTGCCGGATACCGCAGTAGCCACGGATCTGATTGTGGCGAATCCCAGCCTGTTTCGGGACTATGAAATAACAAAAGGAAAGATGGATGATGTGTTTCTTGCCGTCACCGGTAAGACACTGACAGGAGGTGTAGAAAAATGACAGGACTGGGCGCATTGATCCGGCGCAACGTAAAGCTGTATTTTAAGGATAAGGGGATGTTTTTTACATCCCTGATCACTCCGGTGATTTTGCTGGTGCTTTACGGCACTTTCCTGCGCAACGTGTATGTAGATTCTTTCCAGTCGGCCCTGCGTCAGGCGGGGGCCAGCGTGCCGCAGGCGCTGATCAACGGCTGCGTGGGCGGGCAGCTGGTTACTTCCTTGCTGGCAGTGAGCTGCGTGACGGTGGCCTTTTGCTCGAATCTGCTGATGGTGCAGGATAAAATTTCCGGCGCGCGGCACGATTTGACCATCACTCCGGTGAAGTCCTCCACCCTGGCTCTGGGTTATTACCTGGCGACTTTGGTTTCGTCCCTGATTATTGCTTTGATTGCCACTGGCATCTGCCTGGTGTATTTGGCCATCACCGGGTGGTATTTGTCGGCGGGGGATGTGGCAGGGCTGCTGGGCGGCGTGGTACTGTTGGTGCTGTTTGGCACGGCACTGTCCTCCTGTGTGATTTTCCCCTTGTCCACCCAAGGGCAGGCCAGTGCGGTTGGCACCATTGTCAGCTCCGGATATGGCTTTATCTGCGGCGCTTATATGCCGATTTCCAGCTTTTCAGCGGGCTTGCAGAAGGTGCTCTCCTTCCTGCCCGGTACGTATGGCACCAGCCTCCTGCGCAACTGCGCCATGCGGGGGAGCTTTGCGGAAATGCACCGCCTTGGCTTCCCAGACGAGGCGGTGGAGGCCGTCCGGGACAGTGTGGACTGCAATCTCTATTTCTTTGGCAATAAAGTGGAATTGCCGGCCATGTATCTGATTCTTTGCGGTAGTATTGTGGTATTGATTGCGCTGTATGTGCTGCTGAATTCCGGCTTGAGGAAGAAGGCATAATATGGAAATTAAAATTGAACCGGTTTGCCCGGAGGATGCGGAGGCTCTGCTGGCGTACCTGAAGCAAATCGGCGGCGAATCGGATAATCTCACCTTCGGCGCGGAGGGAATTCCTTTTACGGCAGAGCAGGAGCGGGTGCATCTGCAATCCGTGGCTGATTCTGAGGATGATATACAGCTGATTGTAAAGCAGGGCGATACCATTGTTGCCGATGCCAGCCTCCGTCGCATGCCCCGTCGGATGCATCATCGGGCGGAAATTGGAATCTCTGTGGCAAAGGCGTATTGGGGGCAGGGCATTGGCAGCGCCTTGATGGAGGCACTGATTTCCTTTGCCAGAGAACGGGGAATTTGCCAGTTGAACCTGGAGGTGCGCAGTGACAATGAACGGGCCATCCGGCTGTACGAGAAATTCGGATTTCGAAAGCTCGTGACCTTCCCGGCTTTTTTCAGAGTCAATGGCCAGGACGTGGACTTTGATCTGATGAATCTGGATTTGCCGGTCACCCGGTAAGTGCGCAGTCTTTTGAAACGTTTGCAAAGAGGGCGCTGCCTTATTTTACGTAGGCAGTGCCCTTTTTGTGGCCCGATATCGCACTGCTGGCCTTGCCTGTGGTATATTGAAAATCGAATAAGGAATGTGGAAAACGGAAGATTAGTATTTGCAAGGGTGGTTAACACAGATGCAGAGATATATTGCTTTCCTGCGGGGAATCAACGTAAGCGGAAAAAACAAAGTCCCAATGGCAGAATTAAAGCAGGGATTTGAAAAACTTCATTATACAGAGGTCAAAACCTATTTAAACAGCGGCAATGTGATTTTTACAAGTGAAGAAACGGACGAAAAGGAACTGACGGGCCGAATCGAGGCAATGCTTCAAATTCAGTTTGGCTTTGATATCCCTGTTTTTGTCCTATCAAAAGAAAGCCTGGAGGACATTTTGCATCATGCGCCGGACTGGTGGGGGAGCGAGAGCAAGGAGATTTATGATAACCTGATCTTTATTATGCCGCCTGCCAGATTTCGGGATGTCTATTGTGAAATCGGAGCGCCGAAAGAAGGCTTGGAACAGATAAAGGAATACAGAGAAGCTGTATTCTGGTCCTTCAGCCGGAAAGACTATCAAAAAACGAACTGGTGGCCCAGGACAGCAAGTGCGGAAATTCGCACCAGCCTGACGATCAGAACAGCCAATACGGTCAGAAAAGTAGCTTCCATGTAGTGATTTTTCAAGGCTTGCTGACTGCTTTTCTGCAAAGTTTTTGAAATTCAAGTGGACTTTTAGGGCATAACGTGCTAGAATCCCGGTGAATACCGAAAGGAGTTTTTGGGCTGATGGAGACGCAGACGAGGCAGTCGCAGATCACCGAGGGGGTCATCTGGAAGCAGCTGCTGATATTTTTCTTTCCAATCCTGCTGGGGACGTTTTTCCAGCAGATGTATAACACTGTGGATACCATCATCGTGGGCCGCTTGGTTGGCACTGAAGCGCTGGCTGCTGTGGGAGCAACCGGCCCACTGGTGAATATGACCAATGGATTCTTCATCGGGATCAGTTCCGGTGCAACGGTGGTGCTGTCCCAATTCTATGGCGCGGGGGATCGGAAGGGCGTGGATGATGCCGTGCATACCGGCGTTGCCCTTTCTGTTGTGCTTGGCGTCATGCTCACAGTGCTGGGTGTTGGCTTGGGCGGCTGGGTTCTGGGGCTCATGAACATGCCGGAGAGTTGCATGGCGGACGCGGTGACTTATATCCGCATCTATTTTGCGGGATCCATTGGCACCGTGGTCTACAATATGGGTGCAGGTATCCTGCGGGCCATGGGCGATTCCAAGCGGCCTATGTTCTTTTTGATGGTGACCTGCATTTTGAATGTGGTGCTGGATCTGCTGTTTGTGGCGGTGCTGCATATGGGTGTTGCAGGTGCGGCGCTGGCAACCATTCTCTCTCAGTTTATCAGCGCGGTGCTGCCCATCCTTGTCCTGATGCGGTTGCCCCAGGACAGGCTGGAGCTGAAAAGATTGCGCATCGAGCGCTCTCTTATGGGGCGTATCCTGCGCATTGGTGTTCCAGCGGGTTTTCAATTTGTCACCTTTGATTTTTCCAACATCCTGATTCAGTCCGGCATCAATTCCTTTGGGGATATCACCATGGCTGCTTGGACGGCCCATGGCAAAACCGATGCCATGACCTGGATGATTTCCGGCGCCTTCGGCGTGGCTATCACGACCTTTGTGGGCCAGAACTTCGGTGCGCAGAAGTACCGCCGGATTCGCCAGGGTGCCTGGACCTGTCTTGCTATGAGCGTGGCACTGGTGGGGGCGGTGGTTGCCTTTATTCTGACCTTCCGGACTCAAATTTTGGGAATTTACACGGATAATCCGGAAGTCATTGCGGTTGGCAGCACAATTATGCTTTCCATTATGCCCTTTAACGTCATTTTTATGCCAATTGAGGTGTTTGCGGGCACCATGCGGGGCGTGGGGAATTCTCTGATGCCTACCTTGATTACCGGAAGCTGCGTGTGCCTCTTTAGGGTGGTGTGGCTGATGACGGTCGTGCAGCATTGGCACACTCTGAGAATGCTCACCCTCAGCTATCCCATCAGTTGGATCCTCGCGGCGGCTGTGTTTATTATTGTATATTTTCGGGGAAATTGGCTCAGTAAGCGGATTGCACAGTGCGGAATGGAGCCGGAAGTGCGATGAAACGAAAGCTGATCGCGGCAATCCTGGCAGAGCTTTGCGCGCTGGCCGGAATCCTCTATCTGGTGAACCGGTCCTCCGAGCCGGTGGTTCCGGCGTGGGAGGAAACACCGGCAACCCAACCGGAAATCGTCCGGCTTGTGACCGAGCCTCCAACCCAGGTACCAACGGTTCCGTTTGCCACCCAAGCTCCAGACCCCATAGATACACTGCTGGAGGGTATGACGCTGGAACAAAAGGTCGGTCAGATTTTTCTGGCCCGCTGCCCGGAGTTTGGGGCAGCGGAGGCAGTTCGGCAATATCACTTGGGGGGCTTTTTGCTGTTTGACCGGGATTTTAACGGGGAAACGCCCAGCTCGATGACGCAGAAAATTCAGTCCTATCAGTCGTCGGCGGATGTCCCGCTGCTGATTGCGGTGGATGAAGAGGGCGGCACTGTCACCCGGGTCAGCAATCATACCGCCTTTCGCAGCAGCCGCTTTGCCGCGCCTCGGACGCTTTACGGTCAGGGCGGGCTGGAGCTTGTGCTGTCCACAGAACGGGAAAAGGCGCAGCTGCTGCACAGCCTGGGTATTAATGTGAACATGGCTCCGGTGTGCGATATTTCCACAAGCCCCAGTGCCTTTATGTATCAGCGTTCCCTGGGGCAGTCCCCAGAGGAAACGGGGCAATTTGTGGCCGGCACCATTCGCACCATGCAGGAGCAGGGGGTTGCAGCCGTGATGAAGCACTTCCCGGGCTATGGTAATAATGCGGATACCCATGTGGACATTGCCCGGGATTCCCGTAGTCTGACGGAGTTGGAGACAGTGGATTTGCAGCCCTTTTTTGACGGCATCGCCGCAGGCGGGAATGCTATCCTGGTCAGCCATACGATCGTGGAGGCTATTGACCCGGATGCTCCTGCCAGCCTGTCCCAGCCGATGCATCATTATTTGCGCCTTGCCATGGGCTTTGACGGGATAATCATGACCGATGACCTGTCCATGGATGCGATTGCGGCGCAGTATGGCACGGGAGAGGCTGCCGTGCTGGCAGTTCTGGCCGGGAATGATTTGCTTTGTTCCACCGAGTATGCAGCCCAGTATCAGGCAGTACTGGATGCCTGCCACAGCGGCAGAATTCCGGAGGAGACCCTGAATGCAGCAGTGCGGCATGTGCTGCTCTGGAAGGAAGAGATGGGCCTCCTGGCGACTGGGTGAGCATTTGAAAAGAGATCGGGACGGGTGCGCTGGCACCCGCCCTTTCATATATTGACATGTTTTCTGCCAATATTGACATTCTCTTTGTGCATATTGACATTTCATCCCTATCTGTTATAATCAGACCGAAAGACCTGCAGCGTATGCTGTGCAAAAATAAGGAGGAAACGAGATGAAGTGGCTCAGACATTTTTATCAGCCCTGTAAGGGTATGGGCTTAAACGGCGCAATGGTATCCGGCAGTGCGGAACACATTGAGTTGTCCCGTCAGGCGGCGGGCGAGGGCATCGTCCTGCTGAAAAACAAAGACCAAGTGCTTCCTCTGCATGCCGGACAAAAGGTGGTATTGCTGGGCAAGGCCGGAGAAGAGTACATTCGGGGCGGCGGCGGCAGCGGTGAAGTGTCCACTGCTTATACCCGTACCCTGTTCGAGGGCTTGAAGATCAAGCAGAAGGAGGGAAAGCTCACCCTCTATGACGGGCTGCATGACTTCTATGCTGCTGATTTGGCAGAGCAGTTTGCCTCCGGTCGGGAACCGGGCATGACCAAGGAGCCTGCCCTCAGCGGGGGGCAGTTGGAAAAGGCCGCAGCGTTCTCAGATACCGCCGTTGTAGCGATTTGCCGCTTCTCCGGTGAGGGTTGGGATCGCTCCTGTGAAATGGGTAACAGCAAAGAGGCCGATGTCAAGAGCTTTTGGGAATCAGAGGATAACCGCCGGGAGGCGGGGAAGCAGATTTTCCAGCACGGCGACTTCTACCTGTCCGACGAGGAGAAGGAATTGGTGCACCAGGCCAAAGCGCATTTTGCCCATGTGATTGTGACCCTGAATGTGGGCGGTATGGTGGATACCTGCTGGTTCCACGACGATGACAGGATCGAGGCTGCTGTGATGATTGGGCAGGGTGGTATGGAAGGCGCGTTGGCTGCTGCTGATGTACTGGTCGGGGATGTAAACCCCAGCGGCAAGCTGGTGGATACCTATGCAAAAGACCTGACCGATTATCCCTTCACTGAGTCCTTCCACGATTCTGCCGACTATGTGAAGTATTACGAAGATATCTATGTAGGCTATCGGTACTTTGAGACCATGGAAAAGGCCCGGAATAGAGTCAATTATCCTTTTGGCTTTGGTTTGTCTTACACCACCTTTGACTGGAGTGCCCCGAATTGCGCTGTGGCGGACGATATGGTGTACTGCAACGTCACCGTGTGCAACACCGGTTCCCGCCCCGGCAAGCAGGTAATTCAGCTTTACTTCTCTGCCCCTCAGGGAAAGCTGGGGAAGCCCGCTCTGGAGCTTGGCGCCTATGCGAAAACAAAGCTGCTGGCTCCCGGTGAGCAGACGGTGCTGACGCTGGCAATGCCCATCGGCGATATGGCCTCCTATGATGATCTGGGCAAGGTGCAGAAGTCTGCTTGGGTGCTGGAGCAGGGCGACTACCACATTTATATTGGTACGGATGTTCGTACGGTGCAGGAGGTGCTGTCCTACGGCCTGGAGCGGGACGTGGTGGTAGAGCAGCTCAGCGAGCACCTGAAGCCACGGAAGCTGGAAAAGAGAATGCTGGCGGATGGCTCCTTCGAGGAATTGGAGCAGGGCGAGTACGAGGAGATTACCCGCCCCTTCACCGAGGCCCAGTATGAGGATCTGGAGGGGGTTACCCCGGAGGTTCGCCCGGAGAAGCGCACCAGGCTCTGGGGCGTGGACAAGGGCATTCAGCTGGCAGATGTGGCAAACGGCAAGGTGACATTGGATGCCTTCCTGGATGCGCTGAGCCTGGAGGAGCAGGTGTGGCTCTTGGGCGGCCAGCCCAATACCGGCGTTGCCAATACCTTTGGCATCGGCAACAACCGGGATCGCGGGATTCCCAATGTGATGACAGCCGATGGCCCTGCCGGTGTGCGCATTCAGCCGGAGCTGGAGGTTTATACCACGGCCTGGCCTACTGCAACGATGCTGGCCAGCACCTGGAACCGGGAGTTGGTGGAGCAAATTGGCGAGGCCGGTGCCAAGGAGCTGAAGGAAAACAACCTGGGCAGCTGGCTGACCCCTGCTATGAATATTCACCGCAGCCCTCTGTGCGGCCGGAACTTTGAGTATTATTCCGAGGATCCGCTGATTGCCGGTACCATGGCAGCCTCCATGATTTCCGGCATCCAGTCCCAGCATGTGGCGGCGACCCCCAAGCACTTTGCGTTCAATAACAAAGAGACCAACCGTAAGAGCAGCGATTCCCGTGTTTCCGAGCGGGCGGCCCGGGAGATCTACCTCAAGGGCTTTGAAATCGCCGTGAAGGAAGCAGATCCCTGGATGATCATGTCCAGCTATAATAAGGTCAATGGACACCAGACCTCCGAGTGCAAGGAACTGCTGACAGATATCCTCCGCGGTGAGTGGGGCTTCAACGGCATCGTTACCACCGACTGGTGGACCCGCGGCGAGCACTGGCGGGAAGTAAATGCCGGCAATGATCTGAAGATGGGCTGCGGTTATCCGGAGACTGTCCTGGAAGCGGTGGCGGACGGCCGGGTTTCCAAGGAGCAGGTAAGAGCCTGCGCCAAGAGAATCCTGGAACTGATCCTTAAGATGGATTAATACGATAAAAAATAGGAGGAATCGCCGTAACAAGTGATTCCTCCTATTTTCTGGGGCAGTTTTTACTTTTTAACGTTAAACAAAGGTGCGGCTACGTGCTTGTACAGCAGCATGGTCAGCAGGGAGACTAGCAATCCCTTCACAACATTCAGCGGGGCCACGCAGAAGAACACAAAGGTGCTGACACTGTTTACGCCCGGGAAGATGCTTGTGCCCATGGCGATGATGCTGTCCAGGCTCATGTGGAATAGTTCAGAGAATTTGGGCAGCAGGTACACTGCGTTGAACGCACTGCCAAAGATGGCCATGCATACGGTACCAACAGCCAGACCCACAATGGCGCTCTTTTTTGATTTGTGCATGTGGTAAATGACGGTGGCGGGCAATACAAAGAAACAGCCTACCACAAAGTTTGCGAAATCTCCGACAAAGGCGGTGGAGGTGCCCTTGAGCAGCAGCTTCAGAAGAATCTTGATTCCCTCACAGGCGACCGTGGCGCTTGGTCCTAGGAAGAAGCCAGCCAGCAGCACGGGAACCTCAGAGAAATCCAGCTTATAGAACGTGGGAGCCAGGAAGGGCAGGGGAAAGTCCAGAATATGCAGCACGGTGGCCAGCGCCGCACAGATGCCGATGATGCTCACCCGCCGGGCGGGGGTGACCTGCCGGATCTGGGGCAGCAGCCGTTCTGTCAGCCGGGCGGCAACGCCAATGGCGACAATGATGGCGGCGCAGATGAGCACAAAGCTCAGATTGTTGGAAACATCTTGCAAAAACGAGTTCATATCTATCTACTCCTTGAACAAAAATACCCTCTGAGCTTACACTCAGAGGGCGAAAATAAACGCAAAGCATCCTTGCGCATCTTCTTCCATCCAGACTATACTGTCGGTATCGGAGTTTCACCGATTCGGCGCCGAAGCGTTCGCGGACTGTAACCGCCGGTGGGGAATTTCACCCCGCCCTGAAGATTGCTATTCAGTTCACGCTCAAAATAGCACAGCTTGCCATGCTTGTCAAGAGCAAATTTTTGTGATAAACTTTTGCTGTAGTTCAGTCCTGAACAGGCTGGGTGGCCTGGGGAACGGTGGGGGACGGTACGGCAGGGGGCATCTGAAAGCCTCGGATTTTTCCTTTTGCAGAGGTGTCGGTTACATCACCGCCAATGACCTTATTTTTGTAAACCAACAGCGTGGCATACACCGGTGCTTCCGCTCCGGGATAGTTGGTGATCTCATACACATACCGCATAACCTTCCGCCCGGAGAACTTACTCAGGTCGTAGCCCTGTCCCTTTTGCAGGGCATTGTACCGGCGGAACATTTCGCCGCTTTCTTCCGGAATGCGCACAGGGCCGGATTCTTTGGGGGCAGGGGTGACTTCCCAGCCGAATTCCTTGAGAAATTCTACCCGGTCGTCATTGGCCGGTACGGCGGAGGTTTGGGCGGCTTGCTCCTTTTTCCCGCCGAAAAGCAGAATAATCGCCAGCAGCACGGCGGCAGCGGCCAGCAAAATGACCATTATTTTTTTGAAATCGACCTTTGCGGTCAGAATCATCATTTTCGTTCCCTCCTGCAAGTTTGGTTACCTCAGCTTATGATCTTGCGGCAGGGGATAGAACGGAGTGCATAGTGGAAAGATTGGACAAATTCTTATGTGACAGCGGCGCCGGAACCCGCAGTCAGGTCAAGCAGATTCTGAAGTCCGGCAGGGTAACGGTAGATGGTAAGACGGAAAAGGACGGCAGCCGGAAAATCGACCCGGAGACGCAGACGGTCCTGCTGGATGGTGCGGTCACCCGGGGGCAGTACCGCGCGGTGTTCCTCATGAACAAACCGGCTGGCTTCGTCACTGCCACGGAGGACCCCGTGGAGAAAACAGTGATGGAGCTGCTGCCTCCGGAAATCCGTCACCTGGACTTGAAGCCGGTGGGACGTCTGGATAAGGCAACCGAGGGCTTGCTGCTTTTTACCAACGATGGGGAACTCCTCCACCGGTTGATTTCCCCCAAAAAGGAGGTGCCCAAGCTCTATTATGCCCGGCATGAGGGAATCGCAGGGGAGGCGGATATTGCTGCCTTCCGGGATGGCCTGACGCTGGCTGACGGCACAAAATGCCGCAGTGCGCTGCTGGAGCCTCTAGGGCCCGGCGAGAGCCTGGTGACCGTGTGTGAGGGAAAGTACCACCAGGTGCGCCGAATGATGGCTGCCCGGGCAATGCCGGTCACTTACCTGGAGCGCCGCCGGGAGGGTACGCTTGACCTGGGAGACCTCCCGCGGGGCAAGGTGCGCGAACTGACAGGCCAGGAGATCCGGGCGTTGGAGGAGAATTCATAGTCGCCTTTGAAAAAATAGCCAAATACAGAATAAAATTTCGATATTTTTCCGTTTCCTCCGGCATTTTGCTGTATAGAAAAGTCCCCTTTTCGGCATGATGTTTTGTTGCACTTGGAATAATACCTAAAAAGAGGGTAAGTTTTTGCAATAAAACGTCAAAAGGGTCTTGCAAAATGTGCAAAAGATGTGTATACTAGTCGTAACGTTTTATGTATTATGCATTTATGCGAGATACAAAGGAGGCAGCGTTATGTCCAACAGTGTTTTCCAGAGTGTAATTATTCAGTTGAAAGAAATTCCCGGCCATACCTTCGGTGTTATTGATACCGAGGGTACTGTCGTTTCCAGTACGGATGCCGCTCTTTTGGGTGAGCGGTGGGGAGATGCCGCCCTCAAGGTTGCTTCTGCGGGGGAGAGCTTGGTTACCTTTGGCCAGAAGTGCTTCAAGGCCATTGTCGGCAGCTCTAATTTCTTTGAGTATGCTGTGTTCTGCACCGGTGATGATGAGCTCTCCAAGAATTTCTGCTCCATGGCCTATATTGCTTTGAGTGATGCCAAGGACTTCTATGAGGAAAAGCATGACCGGGGCACCTTTGTGAAGAATATCATCATGGATAACATCCTGCCCGGTGATATCTATATCCGTGCCAAGGAGCTTCACTTCTCCACCGATGCGCCCCGGGCCGTCTTCCTGGTTCGCCAGGTGGGCCATAACGATGTGGCGACCGTCGATGTGCTGGCCGGCTTGTTCCCCGATAAGATGCAGGACTTTGTCATCAGCGTCAATGAAGCGGATGTGGCCATCGTCAAACAGATCACCGCTGCCACCACAAGCGAGGACCTGGAAAAAATTGCTGTCAATCTGGAAAACACGCTGAAAACCGAGCTCCATATCAAAACCGTTATCGGCATTGGTACCGTGGCTGAACATTTGCGGGAGCTGGCTGATTCCTACAAGGAGGCCCAGACTGCCATTGAGGTCGGTAAGGTATTTGATACCGAGAAGACCATTATGCATTATGAGAACCTGGGCATCGGCCGCTTGATTTATCAGCTGCCTACCACTCTGTGCGAAATTTTCCTGTGTGAAGTCTTTAAGAAGAACTCCATTGATTCTCTGGATCAGGAGACCCTGTTTACCATCAATAAGTTCTTCGAAAACAACCTGAACGTTTCCGAGACCTCCCGGAAGCTCTTTGTTCACCGCAACACGTTGGTGTACCGGCTGGAGAAGATCAAGAAGCTTACCGGTCTGGATCTACGCCAGTTCGATCATGCCATTGTCTTCAAGGTGGCGCTGATGGTGCGCAAGTATCTGTCTTCCAGAGAAACCCGATAAAAAATCCAAAAGGCCGCCTGGTTCCCACAGGCGGTTTTTTTAATGACGCTACGAACATTGTATGAATACGGTACTGCACTAACCCGCCCCGGTGACGATGGATGGAGTAAACCGTGGGATTTTTACTGTAACCGATTGAATGAGCACGCCAACTGTAGGGGCGGCTGATAGTCGCCCCCTACAGTGGTGCGCACCATTCATTAGGAGGGAAAGAATATGGATATTCCAGAAAAATTAATGGTCAACGGAAAAGAATTTACCATTAAAAAGCTGCTGGGAAAAGGCAAGGGCGGCTATTCTTATCTGGCCGCGGACGATGCCGGAAATGAATTTGTCCTCAAGCAGCTCCACCATGAGCCCTGCGACTATTATCAGTTTGGCGATAAATTCCAGTCCGAACTGCGGGACTATGCCCGCCTGAAGAAAATCGGCATTCCCATGCCGGAGCTGCTGGATGCCGACCGGGAGCAGGAGCGGATCCTGAAAACCTACATCCGCGGCGAGACTGTGGCAAGCCTGGTGGCCGAAAATCGAATGGAGCCGGATTACTACCGTCAGATCGAGGCTATGTGCGCCAGACTCTATCCTGCGAACACCAACATTGACTATTACCCCACCAATTTCGTGGTGCAGGACGGAACGCTCTACTACATCGATTTTGAATGCAACGACTATATGCAGCAGTGGGATTACGAGCACTGGGGCAGGCAGTATTGGTATTCCAAAATGGAATAAAAAATTGCCGCCAGGGACTTGAAAGAGAGTGTGAAGAAAATGAGGTTGGAAGACGTAAACGAAGAGAATTGGCGCATTCCGCTGTCCATTTCTGAAGCGCAGAGGGCTTATGTTGCCGACCGGGTGAACATACTTGCCCGTGCGTATGCCTATCGCGATGCACGAAGCAGAGCGTATATCATATTCCACGAGGATATTCCCGTAGGCATGGGACTTTATTACGACTGCCCCACACTTGATGCGTATATTTTCAGCGAATTTTTCATTGATGAACGCAACCAGGGGCGCGGCCTCGGGGAAGAGGCGAGCAGACTGGTCTTGAACCGAATGCGTGAGGACGGCAAATATCGTAAGGTGGTTTTGTGCTGTATTGATGGCAACAATGCGGCCAAAAGGCTATACCGGAAGCTCGGATTCGTGGAAACGGGCCGGGATGAGGATGAAGTGACCATGGAGCTGAGTTTTTAGTGCTGTCGGCAATCTTTTTACTGCCGCCTTCCTGAAAAAGGCATGATTCGGCGGAAAAGAGACTTGAAAAATGTTGCTCTTTTGTTTATAATATAGTGCACTGTGCAAATTGCAATATTGTATCCCGAGGGAGGGAAAAAATTTTGTACGTTTTTCAGCGGAATTCTTCCGGGAGGCCAAAGCACCGTAAAAGGCCCATGAGTGCCACCCGGCTGATTGCCCTGTGTTTTCTGGGGATTATCCTGGCGGGTACGGCGCTGCTGATGCTGCCGGTTTCTTCCCGCAACGGATGTTCCTGTCCTTTTTTGCCTGCTCTGTTTACAGCTACCTCGGCCACCTGTGTCACGGGCTTGACACCCTTTGACACCTGGACCCAGTGGAGCGGCTTTGGTCAGGCAGTGCTGCTTTGTCTGATTGAAGTCGGAGGCCTGGGCTTTATGTCCGCGGCTACTTTGGTGATTTTTTTATTCCGCCGCAAGGTTGGCCTGCGGCAGCGTATGATTATGGCACAGGCCCTTTCCCTCAATGAAATGGATGGCGTGGTGCGCTTACAGCGGACGGTGCTGGTGGGCAGCCTGAGCTTTCAGGCGGCGGGAGCGCTGATCCTCACCGGCTGGTTTTGGCCTCAGTATGGCTTTGCCCGCGCACTGCGGTGGGGCGTATTTCATTCTGTTTCCGCTTTTTGCAATGCCGGGTTTGATATCTTCGGCGTGTTAGAGCCCGGCACCAGTCTTCAGCTGTTTCAGAATGACCCGGTGGTGCTACTGACGCTGGGGGCACTGGTCACTATCGGCGGCTTGGGCTTTCTGGTTTGGCAGGATGTGGCGGAAAAACGCCGCTTTAAGGATTTGTCAGTGTATTCCCGCCTGGTGCTGTCGGCAACCGGCATTCTGATTGTGGTGGGGTGGCTGCTGATTTGCCTGCTGGAATGGGACAATCCTGAAACACTGGGGAATCTCGGTGTGGGCAGTAAACTTTTGGGCGGCCTGTTCCAATCCCTGACATTGCGCACGGCGGGGTTTGATGCCATCAACCAGGTCGGTCTTACCCAGGGGGGCAAGGCGGTTTCCATGGTGCTGATGCTTATTGGCGGCTCTTCCGGCTCCACGGCAGGCGGCCTGAAAACGGTTACATTCCTGGTGATGCTGCTCTTTATCTGGACCCGGGCCCGGGGCAGAAGCAATGTTACCGTGTTCCAACGCACCATCCCTCAGGAGCAGGTACTTAACGCCATGACCATTACCCTTATCATGGTGGTGCTTGCCATGGCGGGGAGTGTCTTTATTTGCGCCACATCGCCGGTGGGATTCACCGATGCGCTGTATGAGTCGGTTTCGGCCCTGGCAACGGTTGGGCTGACGGCGGGGGCAACTACTCTGCTGAGTGTTCCGGCAAAAATTATGATCATTATCTTTATGTATTTTGGACGGGTAGGTGTGCTCACCATCAGTCTGGGCTTCCTTATGGGCAACCAGGCGGTGGAGCGGTTCCGTTATGCGGAGACTAGCCTGCTCATTGGGTAGGAGGATGCAATGAAATCCTATATGGTGATTGGCCTGGGCCGGTTTGGTTCCGGTCTGGCAAAAAATTTGTGCCAATTGGGTGCGGAGGTGCTGGCAATGGACGTCCGTGCCGATTTGGTGCAGCAGCTGTCTGCGGATGTGACCCACGCGGTGGTGGGAGACGGTCAGGATAAGGAGGTGCTGCGGGCACTGGGGGCCAGAAACTTTGACTGCGCCATTGTTGCCATCGGCGATAACCTAGCGGCCTCTGTACTGACGGTGATGAACCTGAAGGAACTGGGGGTTCCGTACCTGGTATGCAAGGCACATGATGAGACCCACGGCCGGGTGATGGAAAAGCTGGGAGTAGATCAGGTGGTGATCCCGGAGCGGGAGCAGGCCCAGCGGCTTGCCCGGATTCTCCATAGCCACAATGTGCTGGATTACATTGAGCTTTCCCGTGATTACGGCATTCTGGAGGTACCGGCCCCCAAGGCCTGGGCCCATAAGACATTGCGGGAGCTGAATGTCCGCGCCAAGATGGACATCAATATCATTGCGGTGAAAAACGGCGAAAAGACTACGGTATCCCCCTCGGCAGACTATAAAATCAATCCGGATGATGTGCTGGCTGTACTGGGGGATATGGCTGCACTGGAGGCAATGCAGAAGCTGTGACGGAAGAACGAATCACCTCCCGGAAAAATCCCCTCCTTCAGCAGGTAAAGCGGCTTTTCTCCTCTAAGAAGGAGCGGGAGAGCAGCGGCCTTTTTGCTGCCGATGGGACAAAGCTCTTGGAGGAAGCGGTGCGCTATGAGCGAGGGCTGGAGACGGTCATCCTTTCCGATGGGATAGAAGTCCCCTTGCTTCCTGATTCGGTTCGCTTGGTGCGGGTCCCCGGGGATGTGATGGAGTCCATTTCCCCCATGGCCTCCCCCCAGGGGGCGGTGTTCCTGTGTCGGCTGCCTGCGTCGGCGCCCTTTGAACCGAAACCCGGTATGCTCCTGCTGGATGGCATTCAGGATCCCGGCAATCTGGGCACGATTTTACGTACGGCGGATGCACTGGATGTACCTGTGGCCCTGCTGGAGGGGTGCGCTGATGCATATAGCCATAAGGTGGTACGTGCCGGCATGGGGGCAGTGTTCCGCACCCGGGTGATTACCGCAACCTGGGAGACGGCACGGCAGCGCTTTGTTTCCGCAGGCATTCCGGTTGCCGTTACGGCACTGGATGAGCGGGCGGTGGACATCCGCCGGGCAAGGCTCTCCGCAATGGCTGTGGTCATTGGCAGCGAAGGCCAGGGAGTCCGCCGGGAAATCCTGGAGGCAGCGGATCAAAAGCTGATTATCCCCATGAATTCTCATTGTGAATCCCTGAACGCCGCTGTTGCTGCGGCTATTGCCATGTGGCAGATGAAACTATAGAAAGAGGGAAAATCATGCTGGAATACTGGCTGTGGCTGGCGCATCGGCCTAATCTCAACGAACATCAGAAGATGCAGCTGCTGCAGTCCTTCCAGACCCCGGAGGGAGTCTATCAGGCAGAGCCGGCGGAGTTTGGCTATTTTTCCGGCCTCACCGCTCAAGGACGGCTGGCCCTGACCCAAAAGGATCTGGCCCCGTATCAGGCGGTACTGGAATACTGCCAGCGGGAAAATATTCATATTCTCACGGTTTCGGATGCAGAATACCCCCGTAGGCTCCGGAATATCTATGATCCGCCCCTTGTGCTCTACTATAAGGGTACCTTCCCTCAGTTTGACGGAGCACCGGCCATCAGCATTGTGGGAACCCGGAAGAGCACGGCCTATGGGCAATCCGTAGCCGGACGCATGGGGGCAGAGATCAGCGCCTGCGGCGGTATAGTGGTGTCCGGCCTTGCGGTGGGAATCGATGCGGCCGCAATGACCGGTGCCCTGCAAACGGGGCGGCCCACGGTGGGTGTTTTGGGAACCGGCGTAGATGTGGTTTACCCCAGGGAAAACAGAGAATTATTCCGCCGGGTGGAGCAGTGCGGCTGTATCCTTTCGGAATTCCTGCCCAAGACCACGGGCTTTAAGTGGAATTTTCCCAAACGCAACCGCATCATCAGCGGTTTGAGTGTTGCTACGGTAGTGATAGAGGCACCGGAGCGCAGCGGTGCGCTGAATACAGCCCGACAAGCGCTGAATCAGGGCCGGGATGTGTATGCCGTGCCCGGTAATATTGACCTGCCCAGCTTTGCCGGGAGCAATCAGCTGATTTGCGAGGGCGCCGGAGCGGTGACCAGCGGATGGCAGGTCATCAGCGAATACAGCGCCCTGTTCCCGGATAAGATTCACCGTGCAGAGGCATCCTACCGGGAAAGTCCTGCGGTGCAGAGAGCCAGAACACAGCCTTTGGAAAAAACGAACCCACCAGCACTGAAAAAAGACGTTGACAATAGCGCTTCTACGCTTTATATTGACAGAAAACAGACACTTCCTGCGCTGACGGCAGAGGAAAAACAAATTGTGGATGCACTTCACGGTACCGAAAACAGGGTGGATGACATCATCGCCGAAACCGGCATACCTTCCGGCGCACTTCTGCGCAGCCTGACCATGCTGGAGCTGAAGAAGGTAATTGTCCGCCTGCCCGGGAATCGGATCGCACTCAGAAAGTAAGTAAAACAAGGAAAAGGAAGTTATTCATGGCAAAACCAACCAATCTTGTGATTGTGGAGTCGCCCTCTAAGGCGAAGACCATTGGAAAATATCTTGGCCCTGACTATCTGGTTAAGGCCAGCATGGGCCACCTGCGAGACCTGCCCAAGAGTAAAATGGGTGTGGATTTGGAGCATGATTTTAAGCCCGACTATATTCCGGTACGGGGGAAGGAAGAGCTGATTCGCGAGTTGCGGACAGCTGCCGGAGAAGTGCAGACCGTTTATCTGGCAACTGACCCGGACCGGGAGGGCGAGGCCATCTCCTGGCACTTGAAGGAACTGCTGAATCTCTCCGACGAAAAGGCTCATCGGGTTACGTTCAATGAAATTACCCAGCGGGTGGTGCGGGAGTCCATCCAGCATCCCCGGGAAATTGACTATGACCTGGTGGACGCCCAACAGGCCCGCCGAATTCTGGACCGCATTGTGGGCTATAAGCTCTCTCCGCTGTTGTGGAAAAAGGTGCGCCGGGGCCTGTCCGCTGGCCGTGTCCAGTCCGTGGCGACCCGCATGGTGGTGGACCGGGAAAATGAGATCCGTGCCTTCCAGCCCAAGGAGTATTGGTCTCTGGATGTGACACTGAATCGCCAGGGGAAGCCGGGCAGCTTTGTCGCCCGGTATTACGGCGAGGAGAAAAAGCGGGAGCTGGAAAACGAGGAACAGACCCAGGCTATTATTGATGATGTAAAGGATGGCCCTTTTACAATCACCAACGTGAAAAAGGCAGAGAAGAAACGTTCGGCGGCGCCTCCTTTTACGACCTCTACGCTGCAGCAGGAGGCATCCCGAAAGCTGAACATGACGCCTAAGCGCACCATGATGCTGGCCCAGCAGCTCTATGAAGGCGTGGACGTGGAGGGAGAAGGTACCCTGGGACTGATTACCTATATGCGTACCGATTCTCTGCGGCTTTCGGATGAAGCCATGGCGGCGGCTGCCGACTTTATCCGCAATCGTTATGGAAAGGACTATTACTATGGCTCCTTCCATGTCTATAAAACCAAAGCCGGAGCCCAGGATGCCCATGAGGCCATCCGTCCTACCCATGTGGAATTGGATCCCGAGCGGGTGCGCTCCAGTCTGACAGCGGATCAGTACCGGCTGTATAAGCTCATCTGGAGCCGTTTCCTTGCAAGTCAGATGGCAAATGCTGTCTATGACACGGTGGCGATTGATGCGGCCTGTGCCGGTCATACCTTCCGCGCTACCAACCAGAGCCTCCGTTTCCCCGGCTTTATTGCCGTGTATGAGGAGGGCCGGGACGAGGAAGCAGAGGCAAACGGGTCACCTCTGCCGGATCTGCAGGTGGGAGAAGATACCCTGCCTGCTAAGTTTGATAAGCAGCAGCATTTTACCCAGCCGCCTGCCCGCTTTACCGAGGCCAGTCTCGTCAAGGCCATGGAGGAGAAGGGCGTTGGCCGTCCCTCCACTTATGCGGCCACCATCTCTACCATTGAGGATCGGGAGTATGTGGTAAAGGAGGATAAGCACCTGGTGCCCACCGGTTTGGGTGAGGTAGTCACCGGACTGATGGTGGAGCGCTTCCGGGATATCATTGATGTGGAATTCACGGCCAACATGGAAAGCCGCCTGGATGCGGTGGAGGAAGGCAAGCAGAATTGGGTGAGCCTTCTTTCGGATTTCTATCGGGACTTTGAAAAGGAACTGGAGGACGCGGAGACCGCTCTGGAGGGGGTGCACCTGAAGGTGCCGGAAGAGGAGACGGACGAAGTCTGTGAGCTGTGCGGCCGGAAAATGGTGATTAAGATGGGCCGCTTCGGCAAGTTCCTGGCTTGTCCCGGTTTCCCTGAGTGCAAAAACGCCAAGCCTCTGGTGGAGCGCATGCCCGGCCGCTGCCCCAGGTGCGGCAGTGCTATTCTCAAGCGGAAGAGCAAACGCGGTTTTGCCTATTATGCCTGTGAGCGGGGGGCAGACTGCGGCTTTATGACCTGGGATGTCCCCACGGCGGAGGATTGTCCGGAGTGCGGTCAGACCCTGTTTAAGAAGTCTGGCCGGGGCAGAATGAAGCCTTTCTGCATCAACGAGAAATGTCCCCGTTTCCTCCCGGAGGATCAGCGGGGCTATTATAAGAAAAAACCGAAGGAAGAAGACGGGGAGGAAGTGCCCGCAGAGACCACGGAGTCTGCGCCTGCTGAAAAGAAGCCGCGCAAGACAGCGGCAAAGAAAACCGCGGAAGGTAAGACGGCCGTGAAAAAGACGGCAGCAAAGAAGACCACTGCCAAGAAGCCTGCGGCCAAGAAGACAGCCGCAAAGAAAGAGTCCGCTGCGAAAAAGAGGGTACCGTCATGAAGGTAAAGGTAATTGGTGCCGGCCTGGCCGGCTCGGAGGCCGCGTGGCAGCTGGCAAAGCGTGACATTGAGGTCGATTTGTATGAAATGAAGCCCAAGAAGATGACCCCGGCTCACCACAGTCCTGATTTTGCGGAATTGGTATGCTCCAATTCTCTGCGGGGAGACCGGCTGGAAAATGCGGTGGGGCTCCTGAAAGAGGAGCTGCGCCGCTGCGGCAGCCTGATTATGGAGTGCGCTGAGGCAACTCGGGTGGAAGCTGGAGGGTGTCTGGCCGTGGATCGGGCTGGCTTTGCATCCCTGGTGACGGAGAAAATCAAAAGCAATCCCATGATCCATGTGATTGCCGATGAGGTGACCCGCGTCCCGGAGGAACCCGTCATCGTTGCAACAGGGCCGCTGACCTCGGATTCCCTGTCCCGGGCAATTGGGGAATATTTTGGGACGGACTATCTGCACTTTTATGATGCGGCTGCACCGCTGGTTACGGCAGAGTCGGTGGATATGGACCTTGCCTGGTGGCAGTCCCGCTATGACCGGGGTACCCCGGACTACATCAACTGTGCCTTGGATAAGGAGCAGTACGAGACCTTTGTGCGGGAACTGATTTTTGCCGAAGAGGCAGAGGTTCACGGCTTTGAGGATCGTAACGTATTTGAGGGCTGCATGCCGGTTGAGGTCATGGCCCGCCGTGGCCTGGAGACCCTGCGCTACGGCCCCATGAAGCCGGTTGGCCTGACGGATCCCGGAACCGGGCGGGAACCCTATGCCGTACTTCAGCTGCGGCAGGACAATGCGGCAAAAAGTGTGTTTAATCTGGTGGGCTTCCAGACCCACCTGAAATTTGGAGAACAGAAGCGGGTGTTCTCCATGATCCCTGCGCTCCACGATGCGGAGTTTGTCCGCTACGGTGTGATGCATCAGAATACCTTCCTGCAAAGTCCAAAGCTGCTGGACTGCAATTATGCCGACCGCCGCAACCCGCTGGTGGCTTTTGCCGGACAGATGACTGGCGTGGAAGGGTATGTGGAATCCACAGCCTCCGGTTTCCTGGCTGCTGTGGCCATGGCAGCTAAGGTGCAGGGCAGGGAGGTGCCGGTTTTCCCCAAGACTACTGCCATCGGGGCCCTGGGGCGATACATCAGCGATGAAAGCATTGAAAATTTCCAGCCCATGAATATCAATTTCAGCATCATTTCCCCGCTGGAGCAGCGGATTCGGAAAAAGAGCGAAAAGAATCTGGCAATTTCCAGCCGTGCGCTGGAAGTAATCGACGCGCTTGTTGCCAGCGGCATATAAAGAGGTGAAGGGAAATGAAAATCATTCTGGATGCCATGGGAGGCGATAATGCCCCTGAGGCAGCGGTTCTGGGTGCCATTGAGGCTGCCCGGGAGGACAAAACGGAAATTATCCTGGTTGGCCGTGGAGAGGCCATTTTAGAGGTAATGGGCCGCCATGGCATTGCTGATCTGCCGGAGGGCGTGGAGATCATGGGCGCGGACGATGTGGTAGACATGCATGATGACCCGGCCTCTGTGATTCACAAGCGGAAAAATTCCTCCATGGTGGTGGGCCTCAAGCTTTTGGCGGATGGCATGGGAGACGCTTTTGTCTCCGCCGGTTCTACCGGTGCACTTCTGACCGGCGCAACGCTGCTTGTCAAGCGAGTGAAGGGAATCCGTCGGGCGGCAATGGCCCCGGCCATGCCCAATAAAAAGGGCGGCAAGACCGTCATCTGCGACTGTGGTGCCAATGCGGAGTGTACCCCGGAGTTTTTGCTGCAATTCGGTCTGGTTGGTTCGGCCTATGCCAAAAAACAGCTGGGTATTGAAAATCCCAAAGTAGGTCTGCTGAATATCGGCACTGAGGACAGCAAGGGCACTCAGCTGCAAAAGGATGCCTATGCCCTGCTGAAGGATGCAGATGCCAGAGGGCTTATTCATTTTGTCGGAAATGTTGAGGGCCGCGATGTGCCCTTGGGTGAGGTAGACGTAGTGGTATGCGATGGCTTCTCCGGCAATGTGCTGCTGAAGTCCATTGAAGGAACTGCCATGTTTATGGGCAGCCTGATGAAAAGAATGTTCAAGAAGAATCTGCTGAGCAAGCTCGGCTACCTGCTGTGTGCCTCCGGTGTGAAGGACATGATGAAGCTGATGGATTACCGGGAGATTGGCGGTACCCAGTTCCTGGGCATCAAAAAGCCGGTAATCAAGGCACATGGTGCTTCGGATGCGGTGGCCTTCCGCAATGCGGTGAAGCAGGCGGTTCAGGCTGCGGGAAATGATATGACGCCGGAGCTGGAGCAGGCACTTCGCCTCTTGGCAGAAACAAAGGAGCAGCACAATGATTAAAGATCTGGAAGATGCCATTGGGTATCGGTTTCATAATATTTCCCTGCTGCAAAATGCACTGACCCATTCCTCCTATGCCAATGAACGCTGGCACAACAGCCTGCTCAGCAATGAACGGCTGGAATTTTTGGGTGACAGTATCCTGGGCATGCTGGTGGCGGAATATCTCTACCGCAATTTCCCAGACCGCCCGGAGGGAGAGCTGACCCGGATGCGGGCCGATATGGTGTGCGAAAAGACCTTGGCAGTGGTGGCAAACACCATTCACCTGGGCGACCATCTGCTTCTCGGCCACGGTGAGGAGCAGGGGGGCGGCAGAACCCGGGATTCCATCCTGGCGGATGCAGTGGAGTCTGTTATTGCGGCATCCTTCTTAGATGGCGGCATGGATGCGGCACTGGGCTTTATCCGCCGGTTTATCCTGGTGCAGGTTCCTGTTACCAAGCTCCACAATGCCGACTATAAAACTCAGCTTCAGGAGCTGGTGCAGCAGAAGCGCAATCAGGTGCTCAGCTATATTCTCACCGGCCAGTCCGGCCCGGATCACGACAAGCAGTTTGATGTGGAGGTTACCCTCAATGGCGCTGTTGTAGGCCGGGGGCGGGGTTCCAGCAAGAAACGGGCAGAGCAGGACGCGGCGAAAAACGCCATAGCGTCTTTGTTCCCCGGTCAAATATAAAGGAAAAGGGAGAAAAGTCATGGATGAAAAGCTGAAAAGAGTGAGCGCTGCATTCTGCCTTCCCGGAACTTACCTGAGATACGAAGCAATCCAGGTCGGTATTGTAAACCGTACATACAGGGTGTATGTCAGATTGGATGACGGCACGGAGAAATCCTTCCTGGTGCAGAATGTTAATACTTATGCTTTCCGCAATCCCATCGGCCTGATGAACAACATTGATCTGGTCACTGAGCATATCCGCCATAAGTGCCCTGAAAAGCTTAGTCTTCACTTCCACCATACCCAGGATCGGAAGACCTACTTGCTGGACGGCGACGACTTCTGGCGGGTCATGAATTATATTCCTTCCGCCACCTATAGCGCTACGACGGACCCACTGATTCTGCGTAACGCGGGCCGTGCCTTTGGTGAGTTCCAGACCCAGCTGATGGATTTTGATATTAATTTATTGGTGGAGACGATTCCTAATTTCCACAATACCCGCAAGCGCTATGAAAGCCTGGATGAGGCAATCGCGGCGGACGCCGCCGGGCGAGTTGCTTCTGCGCAAGAGGAGATTGCCTACATTCAGTCCATTCGGGATGTAGCCTGCACCCTGACGGATATGGGCCGGGATGGCCGCCTGCCCCTGCGGGTGACCCACAACGATACAAAGATCAATAATGTCCTTTTTGACGAAAAAACCAATGATTCCCTGGTGGTCATTGACCTGGATACCGTTATGCCCGGCCTCATGGGGCATGACTTTGGCGATGCTATCCGGTTTGCTGCGAATTTTGTGGCCGAGGATTCTCCGGAGTATGACAAGGTAGGCGTTGACTTGGATGTTTTCACTGCCTTTGCTCAGGGCTTCCTGGAAAAGACGGGCGCAAGTATGACCCAAAGTGAGTTGGATACACTGGCGTTGAGCTGTGTCTGCCTGACGGCTGAGCTTGTGGTGCGCTTCCTTGATGACTATCTGCGGGGGGATCTGTACTTCAAAACCAACTATCCGGAGCATAATCTGGTGCGTACCCGCAATCAGATTGCCTTGTGCAAGGATATGATGAAGCACCTGGACGAAATGGATGCGATCGTCCATAACTGTGTTCAGGCGTAAAAAAGAATTGGTATTTCCCTGCCTCTGTTTGGGGCAGGGAAATATTTCTTGCCGTCCCTCCTCCAATATGGTAGAATGAACCTGAATTAGATTTGCAGGAGGCGAAAGATGATGAAGATAGTCTGGCTGTGCAACATGCTTCCCGGTGCTGTGGCGCAGTGCCTTGGCAGAAGAGGGAACGGCGTGTGGCTCGACTATGCGTTGGAGCAGCTGCGGACGCAGACGGATATCACCCTGCATCTGTTTTGCCCCGGTGGGGAGAAAAGCGGCAGGCTGGATGCGCAAACATCGTTCGCTCTGTTTTCGGAGGGGGCACCGCACAAGTACCTTCCGGCCCTGGAAGCGCAGTTTTATGAGGCCCTTCTTGAAATACGACCGGATGTGATTCACATTTGGGGGACGGAGTTTGCCCACACCCTTGCAATGGTCAATGCCGCCGGGCGGGCACATATGGATGCCCGGGTGGTGATCAGCATCCAGGGCCTGTGTAGCATCTGTGCCCGCCATTATTGTGAAGGCCTGCCGGAGTGGGTTTGCAGGCGGTACACCCTGCGGGATTTTGTCAAACAACGAAATATCTGTCAGCAGCAGAAGCGGTACCGCAGGCGCGGCAGGTTGGAGGTGCATGCGCTGCAAAAGGCAGAGCATGTGATTGGCCGGACGGATTGGGATCGGGCCATTACCGGACAGATTCAGAAAAACCGACAGTACCATTTTTGCAACGAAACGCTGCGCCCGGTTTTTTATCAGGATACCTGGCAATACGAAGCGTGCAGCAGGCACCGCGTTTTTGCATCCAGCTGCGCCTATCCGGTAAAGGGCTTCCATTATCTGCTGGAGGCAATGCCGCTGATTTTAGACCGTTATCCGGATGCCACGGTTAGTGTGACCGGCTCCAGCTTTTTTCGGGATAGCTTTGCTGGAAAGCTTCGCCAGGAGTATTACCAGCGCTATTTGGCAGACCTGGCGAAAAAGTATGGTTTGCGGGATAAAATCCACTTTTTGGGCAATCTGGATGCGGCGCACATGAAGCGGGCCTATCTGGATGCCAACGTGTTTGCACTGCCTTCCACCATTGAAAATTCTCCCAATTCCCTGGGGGAGGCTATGCTGCTGGGGGTGCCCTGTGTGGCAGCAGACGTGGGCGGTGTCCGGAATCTGATGTGCCCCGGCGAAGGGTACGTGTATCAGTCTACAGCGCCCTATATGCTGGCGGATGCCATCATGCAGGTATTTGAGCAGCAGGAGCAGGCGGCGGAGATGGGCCGCCGGGCTCGGGCGCATGCATTGCAAACCCATGATCCGGATAAAAACTTGCAGGATTTGCTGGCAGCCTATCAGAAGGTTGCCGGAGAGGCGGAATAAATGGAACAGACGGCGTTGATCAGTGTCATTGTCCCGGTATATAAGGTGGAGGATTATCTCCCCAAATGCGTGGACTCCATTTTGAATCAGACCTATTCCAATTTGGAGGTTATCCTGGTGGATGACGGTTCTCCGGATGGCTGCGGTAAGCTCTGTGATGCCTATGCGGAAAGGGACGGCCGCATACGGGTTATTCACAAGCCTAATGGCGGCCTCAGTGACGCCCGGAATGCAGGAATCGAAATTGCAGCAGGGGAGTACCTGGCTTTTGTGGACAGCGACGACTGGCTGGAGCCGGACGCCTATGAAACAATGCTGAATGCGGCTGTAAAGCACGGTGCAGCGCTGGTGTGCGCAGGGCGGTATGATGAAAACGAGCTGACCGGTACACAGTCGGTGGGCCTGTGCCCGGAACGGGAGGAAATGGTGCCCGGTACGGAGCTGGTGCGCCGCATCTTCCACTGGGATCATCTGGATTCAGCTGCCTGGGATAAGCTCTACGCCCGGGATTTGTTCCGGGAGATTCGTTACCCTGTGGGACGGATCGTGGAGGATGTGCCTACCACCTATCGCCTGGTGCTGCTGGCAGGGGGCGGCGTTCTGCTGCCAAAACCCATTTATCATTATCGCCGCCGGGCAGGCAGCATCACCACTTCCCGGGTGTCGGATAAAAGCAGCCATGCCATGGAGCATGCGTCCTTGGTCTATGCGGATATCCAAAAGAATTATCCGGAGCTGGAGGCGGATGCCCGCTACCTGCTGATGACCCAGCAGTGGGATTATGTCAGGCGAGTGGATTTGTCCGACCGGGCAACGAGAAAGAAATACGCAGAGA
The DNA here is from genome assembly GCA_934591635.1 of uncultured Oscillospiraceae bacterium. Taxonomy (GTDB): domain Bacteria; phylum Bacillota; class Clostridia; order Oscillospirales; family Oscillospiraceae; genus Faecousia. The sequence goes on from CAKTPI010000001.1 coordinate 144,389, forward strand.
AGTGCCGTCATGCACGCCGTGCCCTGCGGGGGGATATCTCTTTTGCGTGCCACAGCTTACCGGCACAGGATAAACGGTTCTTTCTCCTGTGCGCCTTTGGCCTTTATGGGCCGGTTCTCAATGTCCATCATTTTTTACAAGGTTCAAAAAGAAAAGTATGAAAAAAAGCATCAATCGCATCGCGTTCTTCAATTTTCTCAGCGTTTTAATTCTGCAGGGCATTTCACTGATTTCATCCCCGCTGTTCAGCCGTTTGCTGGGTACATCGGGTTATGGTAACCTGGCTTCCTTTATGGTCTGGACCAATCTGGCCACCACCATTCTGTCCCTACAGTCCAACATGACCCTTGTAAACGCCCGCCAGGAGTTCCCGGAGGAGGAGCAGCTGCCTTATCAGTCCAGTGCCATGGCGATGACCTGCCTGAGTTTCCTGATTGGCAGCGGACTGATCTTCCTTTTTGCAGAGCCGATTTCCCAGGCCCTGCAAATGGACCGGCTGCTGCTTGTCATGATGGTGGTGCAGGCTTTCGGCGGCTTCTGCGTGAATTTCCTCAGCAGCAAATTTACCTATGAATTCAAGGCAGAGCAGCATATGCTCCTCAGCGTCCTTATGGCAATTGCGAGGCTGGGGGTGTCGCTGCTGCTGGTACTGAGTCTGCCGGTTCAGCAGCGCTTTTTCGGCCGGGTATTGGGCAATGTGCTGGTGTTTGGCGCTGTAGGACTGGTAAGCTGCATCCATATCCTTCGAAAGGGTGGTGTGCTCTATTCCAGGCGGTATTGGAAATTTTGCTTTGCCCTGGGTCTTCCGCTGGTATTCCAGTCTCTGGCCTATACCATTCTGGAGTACAGCGATGTGCTGATGCTCAAGCAAATGGCAGGGGATTCCCAGTCCGGCGTTTACAGCTTGGCATTCACCCTGTCCGGCATCCTCTTTACTTTGTTTAATGCCCTCAATACCAGCTGGACTCCGTTTTTCTTTGATGACATGAAGAATGGGAAGCGGGAAAATGTGGTTCGCCAGAGCCGGAATTTTACCGAGCTCTTTGCGGTTTTGTGCATGGGCTTTATCCTGCTGGTGCGGGAGGTTTACAAGGTTTACGCGGACGAAAGCTTTTGGCCGGGGGTAGAAATGATTGCGCTATTTGCTGCCAATTATTTTGTGACCATGCTGTGTACGTTCCCGGTAAATTATGAAATTCTCCACAAGAAGACGAAAACGGTGGCGGCGGCAACGGTCGCTTCTGCGGTCGCCAACCTGGTGCTGAATTACATATTTATTCGCCTGTTTGGCATGATGGGTGCTGCCGTGGCAACACTGCTCGCCCGTATCCTTCAGCTGGTGATCCACGAGTGCTACTCTCGTTTGTCCCTTGGAAAGGAAGACTATCCGTTCCCTATGGCGGATGGCCTCAAGGGCTGTGCTGCCGTGACTGTCGCTGTGATCTTGTTCTATGTGACCCCGAATGCCTGGTATATCCGCTGGCCTCTGGGGGCCGCCCTGGGCCTGTGGGAGCTACTGCGTATGTGGAAACGGAAAAGCCTGCTCTGATCCGGCTTTTTCCGGAAAAAGTATTGACAAACCATTGTTAAGCGGTTATAATACTCTGGCAACTGCGAGAGTGTTGGAATGGTAGACAAGCACGTTTGAGGTGCGTGTGGTTACGCCGTGGGGGTTCGAGTCCCCTCTCTCGCACCAAAATCAGGTCATCCCCTGTGGGATGACCTGATTTTGCTATGCCAGAGAAAGTTTGAAAGAGAATGATAAAACTTTTTCCCCACAAATTTGCGTTTTAAAACAATATATTGAAAATAGGACTTTTTCCACTATAACAAGCTTTTATAGCTTTCCTTATTTTTGACATGTGACGGTTTATGCTGCTTGAAGGTTATTCCAACGGGGAAGTGGAGAAACAGATAGATGAATTACGATGAGTTTTTGAAGAAAGAGGATATTGCCCAGATCCTGCTGACGGACCGAGGGGCTAAGGTTACGCTGGTGAGAGATGGAAAGCAGGCCCTGGATCGGTTTGCACAGCTTGTACCGGGCACCTTTGATGCGATCCTGATGGATGTGATGATGCCGGTAATGGACGGCCTGACGGCCACAAGGGCAATCCGGGCCCTGCATCGCCCTGATGCCCAAACGATTCCGATTATTGCAATGACGGCCAATGCTTATGCGGAGGATGCAAAGGCGTGCCTGGAGGCGGGAATGAACGCCCATATCGGCAAGCCGCTGGATATCGATAAAGTGACTGAAACAGTTGCAGAATGCTGCGCAAAGAAATAAAATGCCGGGACAGACGCGATCTGTCCCGGTTTTGTGCTAGATGGTGAAGTTCAGCGGCACTGCTGCTGGTTCTGATTCTGCTGGTTCTGCTGATTCTGGTTCTGGCCTTGATTCTGGTTCTGCTGCTGATTCTTATTCTGGTTATTCATATTGGTATCCTCCTAAATTTGGTTGCGGCTTCCCGCTCTGATAGGATGTCCCCCAATTCAGGATTTATCCTTGGGCTTGAAGAAAATTCCTGCAAGCAGGCCGAAAATAATTGCAGCCGTAATGCCTCCGGCTGTGGCCCGCAGGCCGCCAGTCAGGATCCCAAGGGCCCCCTTCTCCTGAACAGCATCCTTCACTCCCTTGGCCAGAGTGGCCCCAAAGCCTGTCAGCGGCACAGATGCTCCGGCCCCTGCAAAATCGATCAAGGGCTGATACAGGCCAATTGCCCCCAGGATTACGCCAGTTACCACGTAGCCAACCAGAATTCGGGCAGGAGTCAGATTGGTTTTGTCGATGAGAACCTGCCCAACGAGGCAGAACAGTCCGCCTACAAGAAAAGCTTTCAGATAATCCATTTAGTTTGTGCCTCCTTCAATCGCCACAGCATGGCATACCCCGGGAATGGGCAGCCCCTGCTGGGTGGAGGTGGGGGAGAGCAGCGCGCCGGTTCCGCAGAATAGAATCTTTTTTAGCTTCCCAGAGGAAAGCTGGCCAAGCAGATGACCACACAGGGTGATGGCGCTGCATCCGCAGCCAGAGCCGCCGGAATGCACATCCTGCCTGGTGTTGTCAAATACCATGGTACCGCAGTCGGTAAGCCTGCCGCCCAGATTCAGCCCATCCCGGCTGGCCAGCTCCAGCAGCAGCTCCTTCCCAAGCTGCCCCAGGTCGCCGGTGACGATCAGGTCGTAGTCTTCCGGGCCCAACTGTATGTCTTCCAGGTGGGCCCGGATGGTGGAATAGGCAGCCGGGGCCATGGCGGCGCCCATGTTGCCCGCATCCTTGATACCCAAGTCCCGTACGGTGCCAACCGTCCCGCAGGTGAGCCGCGGCCCCTTGCCCTCGCTGCAAACCAGAGCAGAGCCGGAACCGGTGACGGTCCACTGGGCGGTGGGGGTTCGCTGTCCACCGTAGCCCAGGGGGAAACGGTACTGCCGTTCCGAGGATGCAAAGTGGGAGGAGGTCATGGCAGCCACACGGTCAGCGTAGCCTCCGTCCACCGTCAGCCCGGCCAGCAGCAGACTTTCGGCCATGGTCGAGCAGGCCCCGTACAGCCCTAGGTGAGGAATGTTCATATTCCGCAGTGAGAAGGAAGAGCCAATGCACTGGTTAAGAAGATCTCCGGAGTAAACCAGATCAATTTCCCAGGTATGAAGCTTTGCCTTCTCTGCCAATGTTTTCAGGCAAAGCTCCTGCATTTTCTTCTCTGCCTGTTCCCAGGTTTTCTGCCCCAGGAGGGTATCGGTAAAGGTCTTGTCGAAGGTGCCGGAGAGCGGCCCCTGGGCTTCCTTTTTCCCCGCAATGCTGGCCCAGGCGGCAATTACCGGCCGGGTGCTGAATAAGAAGCTGGATTTGCCGCGCTTGAATTTTGCCATCGGAAATGCCTCCCGCGTTGTTTGCTTTGATTACTCATTCTCCCCACAACACGCAAAAAAATACCCGACTGCATTGCAGTCGGGTAAAAATTTTTTAAACAACGCGGATGCCGCAATAGAAATGCTCACTCCAATAACCGCTGGTCAGGTCGGAATAGGACACGGTGCTGCGGGAGTTGGGAGAGTGGATGAATTGCCCGTTGCCGGCATAAATGCCGGCATGGGTGATGCCGCTTCCACCGGTGCCGGAGAAGAGTACAATGTCGCCCACTTGCAAGGAACCCTTGTCCACCTTCGAGCCTGCGCTATATTGCGCTGCGGGAGTACGGCCAACGGAGATTCCGAAGGTGCCGTATACGTAGTACACAAATCCGGAGCAGTCAAAGCCGCTGGGGGAGGCACCACCGTAAACATAAGGGGTGCCCAGGTAGCTTGTTGCCTTTGCCAGAATCTGCGTCCCGGTGGCACTGCCGGTGGAAGCAGAATTGACAGCTCCGCCTGTGCTTGCCGTACCGGAGGGCAGGGAGCCAATAGCCTTGCCGTGGCGGAAATATTGGGGGGTATTGCCGGAAGCCTGATTTTCGTAGGGGATTTCTGTCAGGCTGAGGAAATCACTGCGGATATAGCAGGTTTTGGAATTATAAAGAACCTTATACCAGCCCTGATTCAGGCCGATTATGTAGCACTTTTCACCGTAAGCGGCAGTGGCAATCCGATTGTAGCCGGTGCCGGGGCCGCTGCGCAGATTGACGCCGGAACCGGTGACGGTGCCGTAGCCCAGCTCTGCATTTTCTGCAGTGGCTGCGCTGACATAGTCAGCGCTCATGTAGCCCTCCTGCAGATTATAGTTGACATGATACCAGCCATTTTCATGGCTGAGCACCACCACACACTCACCGGAGTTTGCGGTGGCAAGGATGGGAGCGCCGGTGTCGGGGGATTGCCGCAGATTCAGTCCGGAGGCATTCACAAAGCCAATGCCGTATACCAGATTGCTGTCATCTGCAAACGCAGTGATGGAAAAACTGCCGAACAAAATAATCAGAGCCGCTACAATTGCAGCGGCTCGCGTGGAAAACTTCATACGTTACCTCCGTCGCTGGGAATCAGGGAATTTTTTCTTAGAAAATGCTCCTTTAGCGGTCAGGTGCAGCCTGCGTTCGTGACACGCCGAGGGGACAGCTTATTTACCGGCGAGCGCACGCTCCAGCCAGACGCTGCCCACATCCAGGGCAGTGTAAAAGCCGTCCTTTTCGCTCTTTTTGACAATACGGTCCCGGCTTCTGGCGGTGGGATCGGTCAGCTGCAGTTGGACGGAGACCCGGGTGGCGATATCGGTATCGTTTACCTTTTTGGTTTCCAGAACCTGCATCATCACGATGTGGCTATCTGCCATGGAGCCATAGTACACCAGATTGTCCTTGCGCATCAGCGGACGACCCTTGTACATCAGAACCTTTTTTTCATCAGCCATGATTGTAACCTCCTGAAAATGTAGTAGAATTGTAACACATTGTAATCAATATGTCAATCCCTAATCAGCCGGATTAGGCCGAAATGGAAAGAATTTCCAAATTAGATGCGGGGTTTATGCTGAAAAGACGGAGAAAGTATGAAGTTTTCAAGTTACATAACAAGTTACATAACAAGAGGCTTTTGCCGTGGCAAAAGCCTCTTGGCGGGGAATATGACAGAACTGTTACTCTTTGAAAAGGTATTCCCGCACCAGAACCTGCATCAGCTCGTCCCGGTCGATCTTGCAAATCATGCTTCGGGCGCTGCCGTAGTTCGTGATGTAGGTGGGATCTTCGGTGAGAAGATACCCAACGATCTGATTGATGGGATTGTAGCCTTTTTCATTCAGGGCATCGAACACACTCCGGAGTATATGCCGCATGGTTTCCTTGTCATCAGGAACCGTAAAGGTTTGTGTCTCCATTCCCGTCATGGTCTCAGCCTCCTTTGATAGATTGATATCTTATTATATCCCAAACAAAGAATTCTGTAAAGTCCTGCAAGTAAACATTTTGTAAACGCCCGGGAAAAACAGGACTTTTATTGTGATTTTACCGCAGCGTTGCACCCAACTTTTCCTTCAGGGCAGCCAGTACGGCGCTGACCACCTGCTCGGAGTCACTGTCGGTCAGGGTGCGGTCGTCTGCCCGCAGCTCCAGGGAGAAGGCCATGCTCTTCTTGCCCTCGGGCACGCCGACGCCGCGGTAGATATCGAACAGCTGAATCTTCCGCAGCAGTTTTCCGGCGGATGCGGTAATGGTGTCCTCCACCTGAGCAACAGTGAGGGCCTCGTCACAGATCAGGGCCAGGTCACGACTGACGGTGGGGTACTTGGGCAGGGGGGAGAAGGTGGGATCCGGCAGCCGGAGGTTCAGCATCTTGGTGAAATTCAGCTCAGCGCAGTAAACCTCGGAATCGATGCCGTAATTCTTGGCAACCAGCGGATGCACCTGGCCCATAACGCCGATTTCCACACCGTCAATGGTGATGGCAGCGCAGCGGCCGGGGTGATAGCTGGGATTGTCCTTCACGGCCGTGTAGCTGGCCTTCTTCATCCGCAGGCCGGTGAATACTGCTTCCAGTTCACCCTTGAGTTTGAAGAAGGTCTCCTTCTCGCCGTAGGAGCCGAACACCAGCATCTTGGGCTCCTGGGGCAGGGGCTGCCCCTCTACCGGCAGGTAGATCTTGGCAATCTCGTAGAGCTTGGCTGCCTTATTGTGGTAGGCGTTATTCCGACCCAGAATTTCCAGCATGGAGGGCAGGGCAATGGTGCGCATGATGGAGGTGTCCTCGCCCAGAGGATTCTGGATCCGCAAGGCGTTTCTCAAGGGAGAGTCAGTGGGAATCCGGATCTGATCGAACACCGTGGGAGAGGTGAAGGAGTAGGTGATGATCTCGCTGTAGCCCATGGCGCGGCACAGGGTGCCGGCCTTTACCTCCAGCTTCATCTCCTGGGAGTAGCCGCCGTGGGTGGCAGTGCGGAACTGGGTCACGGGAATCTCGTTATAGCCGAAGGAGCGGCCAACCTCTTCAGCGATATCTACCATCCGCACCAGATCGGGCCGGAAGGAGGGAACCAGGATGGTGTCGCCCTCCACGGGAATCTCCAGCCGGTTCAGGTACATCACCATGTCTTCCTTGGAAATATTGGTGCCCAGCAGATGATTGATTTTTTCCGGCTCCAGGGGGAGCTTCCGCTGGGAGGGAACATAGTTGATGATATCAATGGTGCCGTCCAGCACGTCGCCGCATTCCAGCAGCTCCACCAGTTCGCACGCCCGCTGCACGGCGGGAATGGTCATCATGGGGTCGAGATTCTTCTCAAACTTGCCGGATGCCTCGGTGCGCATACCCAGGGCCAGAGCGGTCTGGCGGATGGAGGTGCCGTTGAAGTTAGCGGACTCGAAAACCACCATGGTGGTGTCGTCCTTGATTTCGGAGTTCTCACCGCCCATAATACCGGCAAGGCCGATGGGCTTTGCGTCATCGGCAATCACCAGCATACCGGCTTTCAGGTTCCGCACGTTGCCGTCCAAAGTGGTCAGGGTTTCACCGGCTTCGGCTTCCCGCACCACAATCTTGCCGGAAGAAACATAACGGTAGTCAAAGGCGTGCATGGGCTGGCCATATTCCAGCATCACATAGTTGGTGATGTCTACAATGTTATTGATGGGCCGCACGCCGTTGGCCCGCAGGCGCTGCCGCAGCCACTTGGGGGAGGGGCCAATCTTCACATTGGCGACCATCCGGGAGGAATAGCGGTTACACAGCTCTGTTGCGGGTACCTCCACATCCAGATGCTCGAAAATCGAACCGGCATTGCTGCCCTTTACCACAGGCTCATGGTGCTTCATGGGCTTACCGAAGGCTGCTGCTGCTTCCCGGGCCAGGCCAATGATGGAGTAGCAGTCCGGGCGGTTATTGGTGATTTCGAAATCCACCACGGTGTCGTCATTGCCGATAATGGGATTGATGTCGTCACCGGGCTTGCCGGCATCCGGCTCCAGAATCCAAATGCCGTCGGCAAATACGCCGGGCAAGTCGTTTTGGGTCAGTCCCAGCTCGGCGAAGGAGCACAGCATACCGTTGGATACCTCGCCGCGGAGCTTGCCTTTGGTGATATGGACGCCGCCGGGCAGCCAGGAATTATGCAGCGCGGCAGGAACCAGATCGCCCTCGTGGACATTCTGGGCACCGGTGACGATCTGCACGGGCTCATCCTGGCCCACGTCCACCTGGCAGATGAACATGTGGTCAGAGTTGGGGTGACGTACCATGGACAGAACCTTGCCTACTACAACGTTCTTAATTTCAGCATCCATCCGCTCCCAGGTTTCCACTTTCTGACCGAAGACGGTCAGGGTTTCCACGAAATCCTTGTCGGATACGTTGCTCAGGTCAACAAAATCTTCATTAATCCATTTTCTGTTCAGCTTCATTTGGAAACCCTCCTTAGAACTGGTTCAGGAACCGCACGTCATTGTCGAAAATCAGACGCAGGTCGTTGATCTTCAGCTGGCCCATGGCCATCCGCTCCAGGCCCATGCCGAAGGCAAAGCCGGTGTACTTTTCCGGGTCAATGCCGCAGTTTTCCAGCACCTTGGGATGCACCATGCCCGCACCCAGCACTTCGATCCAGCCTTCGCCGTGGCAGGTGGAGCACACCTGGCCGTCCAGCTCGCCGGAGCCGTGGCACTTGTGGCACTGCATGTCCATCTCGCAGCTGGGCTCTGTGAAGGGGAAGTGGTGGGGACGGAACCGGGTGGCGGCGCTCTCACCGTACACCTTTTGCAGGATGCCAATCAGTGCACCCTTCAGGTCACCCATGGTGATGTCCTCGGCTACCACCAGACCTTCAATCTGGTGGAACATGGGGGAGTGGGTGGCATCGGCTTCGTCCTTGCGGAATACCCGGCCGGGGGCCAGCATGCAGATAGGAGGCTTGTGAGTCTCCATGTAGCGGATCTGCATGGGGCTGGTCTGGGTGCGCAGCAGCACACTGTCGTCATCGGTGAAATAGAATGTGTCGCTGCGATCCCGGGAGGGGTGGCCCTCCTCGATATTCAGCCGGGTGAAATTGTAGTCTGCCAGCTCTACCTCGGGGGCTTCGTATACTTCATATCCCATGCCCACAAAGGTGTCTTTGATCTGCTGGAGCACCTGGTTCATGGGATGCTGGTGGCCAATTTCAATCTCATCGCCGGGGATGGTCACATCGATGGCCTCAGCGGCCAGCTTGGCTTCCATGGCAGCGGCATGGACAGCGGCCTTGCGCTGCTCCAGAGTTTCCTCAATGGCGGCGCGGACGCTGTTGGCCAGCTGACCCATTACAGGCCGCTCCTCCGCGGAGAGCTTACCCATCTGCTTCAGCACGGCAGTGAGTTCGCCCTTTTTACCTAGCAGTCTTACCCGCAGTTCTTCCAGCTCTGCGGGGGTGTTGGCTTCGTCCAGTGCGGCAATCGCCTTCTGACGAATGGATTCCAGTTGTTGTTTCATTTTTTTTCCTCCTAAAAGGTTTACATATGAACTTGGCGGCAAAATGGAAATAAAAAAACCCTCCGCCCGACAAAATCGGGACGAAAGGCAAATCCTTCCGCGGTACCACCCGCAATTCGCCGCTCTTTTTGCGGCGCAGCTTTCAGGCGCATCCACGCCCATGATGGATAACGGCATCACCCGTCCGGCCCTACTGATTTCTTTTCAGGCGGCAGCTCCTGGGAGAAAGCCCGGCATTGCACGCAAGCGGATCCCACCATCCCGCTCTCTCTGTTGCCGCAAACCAATGACAGGCAGCCCAATCGCAGCGTTTTCTTATACATCACTATACTAGCACATTCCGTGAAAAGATGCAAGCCTTTTTTATGGAAAGCGATGTTGTCCTCATAAATCGTTTCATACAGATATAGACAATGTGAGGAGAAAAACAGAATAAGCAGAGTTACGAAAACCTTTTCGCTAATAAAAGGAAAAATCATAGCTGAAAAACTATTTTTGTAGGAAGTGCAAAAAATCAGCGTTCAATTTTTGTTAACTTTTGCGTCAAAACCTGTTTGATTTTCCTGGAAGGACACGATATAATACAGACACAAGAGAAATGCTTCAATTACATAGGAATGGTGCAATCGGCACGGTACCCGGCCGGGAAGCTCCTTAGCAAACCCTTCGCGAGGAGGGGACGCAAAACTGTAGGGGGTCACTGACCCAGCCAGCTGCCGATGCACGCCGCTGCGTGCGTGGGCTCTTTTTTTACTCTTTTTGCGATTCAGGTCTTGATGGGAGAGGGGAACATGACGGATAAAGAGGTTCGAAAACTGAATCGCACGGATCTGCTGAAGCTCCTGATCGAGCAGACCGAGGAAAATGAGCGCCTTTCCGCCCGCAACCGGGAGCTGGAAGAGAAGCTTGCCCAGCGTACCGCGATTCTGGAAAAATCCGGCTCTATTGCGGAGGCGGCGCTGGGGCTGAGCGGAGTGTTTACCCAGGCCCAGGACGCGGCGGATCGTTATCTTGCCAGCATTCGGAAGCTGCAGGCGGACACAGAGGCAAAGTGTGCCCAGCAAGAGGAGCAGACCAAAAGAAGATGCCAGCAGATGGAGGAACGCACCCGCGCCCTGTGTGCTAAGCTCCTGGAGCAGACCAGGCAGCCGGCGTCTCCTCCGCCGGAGCCGCTGCCGCCCCAGCCGGAGCAGCCCGAGGCCAGGGCCTCCCGCTTCTGGAAGAGAAGGTAGGCGGCCATGAAGAAACATCTGGAAAATCCCGGCGCGGAAAGCCTGCGCAAGGAGCTGAACCGGGTGCAGTATAACCGGCGTTACCGCGGTGTCATCCGCAGCACGGTCTATGTGCTGCTTACCGTGGCGGCGGTGGCGGTGTTGATTGCGACATTGCTGCTGCCGGTGCTTCGCATTTATGGCACCTCCATGACCCCCTGTTTGCAGGAGGGAGATATTGTTGTCTCCGTCAAGGGTATGGACTTTGAACGGGGCGATGTGATCAGCTTCTATTATAATAACAAGATCCTTGTCAAGCGTGTGATCGCCTTTGAAGGAGAGTGGGTCAACATTGATGAGGACGGCAACCTTTTTGTGAACGGCACGCTGCTGGAGGAACCCTATATTTCCGAGAAGGCACTGGGCGAATGTGATATTCAGCTGCCCTATCAGGTGCCGGATGGGCGCGTTTTTGTAGTGGGCGACCACCGCGCAACCTCGGTGGACAGCCGCAGCACCACGGTCGGCTGTGTGTTCGAGGAGCAGGTCGTGGGTAAAATTGTCTACCGCGTTTGGCCGTTGGAAGGTTTTGGGCCAGTGAAATAAGGAAAGAATCATTGTGAAAGGGAGGATTGCAATGCGTAATCTTCAGCGGGCAAACGAGTTTGCGGCGCAAAAGAGAAAGCGCAGTGTTTGGCGCAATGTAGTCACGTGCATTGCCGCAGTGGTGGTGTTCTGCACTACCTATGCCCTCATTTTGCCTGCAATTACCATGGAGAAGGAGAATTTTACCTGCGGCCTGCAGGCCCACACCCACACAAGCGAGTGCTATCAGCTGGTGTGCGGTAAACAGGAAAACTTCTCTCATACCCATACAAAGCCGGATTGCTATGATGCGGCGGGCAAGCTCACCTGTACATACAAAGAGCAGACCCTGCACCATCATACGCCGGACTGCTATTCGAAGCCCCAGCCCGCCTGCGGCCAGATGGAGCATCTCGCCCACGCCCATGAGGATGGCTGCTATACCGAGGGCACGCTGACCTGCACCCAGGCAGAGACCCCGGGCCACACCCACACTGCGGAATGCTATCCCGCCGATTTCCAGGCAGCACTGATTTGCGGCCAGCAGGACATCCCGGAGCATCGCCATACATCGGATTGCTACCGCCGTACCTGTGAGCTGGAGGAACACACCCATACCGAGTCCTGCATCTCCTCCCACCAGGCATTTTTGAATAGTATCCAGGAAGCCACCCAGGAGGCTACCCAGCCTGAGGACGTAACCCAGCCCGAGGACGTTACCCTTCCCGAGGAAGCTACCCAGCCCCAGGAAGTAACCGAACCCCAGGAAGTTACCGAACCCCAGGAAGTTACCGAACCCCAAGAAGTTACCGAACCCCAGGAACCCACCCAGGAAGAGGAGCCCACCCTCCCAGGGGCAGCCCAGACGCCGGTTCTTCTGGCCCCCGCCGCTGTCGCAGAGAACGCCGAGAACACCGGGCCTGTGAAGCTGGTGGACGTGGCAACATCGTTGACGGTCAGCTCTGACAAAGCAGAATACGTCTCAGGCGCAACCATAAACGGCCAGTGGGTAGACGGCGCTTATAAGATGACCTTCAATCTGGCATTTGACGTGAAGACGGACGGAGACCCAGGTGACCGCCATATCGTTGACAGAAATGGCAAATCCGTTTCCGGTACTGTCTTTACATATAACCTGGGCATAGCAGAGCATGGGGATCATGTTGATTATGATGTCAAGTACAAATTCAACCCGGCGCTGGGAAATAGTACCTATCATTTTGTAGACAATCCGGACGGAACAATTACCGTGGTTATTGACCTGGACGATGCCTACGTTAAGGCCAGCAATGTGGGAGACATCAAAGGTTATATCAGCCTTGCCGCCATTGTTGGCAAAGAGGACGGCAAAGAAGACGGCTCCGTTGAGCATGATACCGAGGGCAATATTAAAATCAAAGTGGATGCCGACAAAGTGACCTATCCCGATAACGAAACCAACAAGGGCAAGGTGGAGGTCAGCAAAACCGGCAGCTTCACCTTTGAGGGGGACAAACTGCTCTATACCGTGGTGGTATCCTCCGGCGGAAAAGGCACCCCTGGCCCGGTGACAATCCTGGATACCTTCAATTTCGACGGAGCTGCCCTGGACAGCATGGGCATTACCGGCCCCAAGGAAGTGAAGCTGGACGGCGCAGACTATACGGGCTTTACAGCCATCCCTAATGGCACCGGTAAAACGGACATTTCCATGACGCTGCCGAAGCTGGACGGCTCGGAAACGCATACCATCACCTATGTTTTTGAAATGGCCAATCGCCCGGAAACAGATACCCCGGTGAAGAACAAGGTGCACGTGGAATCTACACCCGAAGGGGGCGGCAAGCCGGTCAAGGCAGAGAAGGAGATTACGGTAACCGTCCCGGATAAAGACACAAAGCCGCAAATCAGCCTGTCCAAAAGTAGACCGTGGATTCAAGATGATACAATGGTGATTCCCTGGACAATCAAGTTCAACGATACGAGGATGGATATCACCGGAAAAGTGCTGGAAGACTCTTATACAGTGAGCAAGTCCAATGGCGAAACAGAAACCTTCACGTGGAGTTTTAATGATGCCATAAGCAATACGGACAAACCCATGACCGTCAAGGTGAACGGAGTGGAAATTCCCAGCACTGAGTTTGCTCAACATTTCACAGTCCAAGAGAATGGCTCCCTGAAATTCACAGGCACCGAGGAAGCGCCGAACACCAATGCCTACGAAATCACCTACTATATGCCCACCAAGGACTTCAATAGCCAGTGGGGCGTAACTTCCGTAAAGAACAAGGCCAAGGTAGGCGAGTTGGAGGCAACAGCCGAAGATTGGAAGTCAAACCAAAACTCCGTTAAGAAATCCTCCCAGGGAGTGGAGGCGGCAGAGAATGGCCAAGTCCGCATGAAGTGGAAGACGGATATCAACGTAACCAATGTGGGCTTTAAGACGGGCGACGTTATCTACGATAATACCAATCCCGGTAACAGCACCGAAAACCTCCATTATTTTGACCGGGATTCCATCCGGATTTCCTACAATGGCACTACCTGGACAAAGGATGTTGACTACCGCCTGGAATTCTACGACCGCAAGGACGGAGCGGCAACAGACGGAAACGCCACCTATATGCAGGTTGTCCTGCTGAAAGACATTCCCGCCAAGGGCGGATACCAGCAGGATTTGCTGACCATGGAATACACCACCTTTGCCAATTCCCACGAAGCAAAGACCTATAAAAACACCGCCACCTTCTATAATACGGAGAGCGGTGCCCAGCAGGAAGTTGTGCCCGATTCCATCGTAAAAGCCGACGGAAACGGAATCACAGGGACAACCAAGGTGGAGAATTTTAACGGTGAGCTGACCTGGAAGATTACCGCAAAGATTGGCGACATTACCAAGACCAAGACCGTCACCGTGACGGATGCCCTTCCCTCGAACGTGGAGGTCAGAAAGCTGAGCGTGGTTTCCAAGCTCGCCAACGGTGCCGACCAGAACGCAGACCTTACCATTGCCCAGGATGGCACAATCTTCGGCAACAATGCGGATTTCACATTCTCCGGTACCTGCCAGAAGAATGAACAGGGTCAGAATGTGGTCACCCTGATTGCCACCCGGAAAGATGGGAAGGACATCGAGGCCAATTCCACCATCACGCTGAATCTGGATTGCTGCCTGGCCCAGGATTTTGTGGCGGGAAATGACAAGGCAACCCTTGCCAACACCGCAGAGGGAACAACAGACCAGGGAGCCATCGGAAATGCCACCCATACCCAGGAATGGACGAAGAAGAAGGAAAACGTATTCGAGAATGCCCTGAGTAAAAAACGTATAACCACCCCGGACGGCCACAACTATCTGGAATATCAGGTTCAGATTAACCCCGAGGGGAAGGACCTCCAGCCCGACAGTGCCGAGGTGTATCTGGTAGATGACTTCTCCTACAATCCCAAAAAGGGCGATTATGACCTGGTGTTCGAGCTGGTGCGGGATTCTGTCAAGCTCTACAAGGCGACGCCCCAGGCAGACGGCACCCTGGTCAAAGAGGGAGAGGCGCTTACCGCAGGCTGGCGAATGGTTCTCAGCGAAAGCGACCCCACCGGGGACTTCCCCGGTGCAAAAATCACCAAGACCATGCGCCTGGCGGTTCCGGACGGAACGCCCCTGATTCTGGAATACAGATACGAATTGACCGGCTATAAAGAGGGCTTGAAGGATATCTGGCTGGAAGCAACCAACAGGGCGTATTTCCTCACAGATCCTAGCCAAGGCTCAGGCGACAATACCATAAGCGAGAGCTGGTCAATCAGCGGCACCTCCGGCGGCCTCCATACCAACCGCCATATCCAAATCGTCAAGGTGGACGAAAGCAACTCCAAGGTTGTCATCCCCGGCACAAAGTTTACTCTACAGGAGTGGAAAGACGGCAGTACCTGGAGCGACGTAACAACTGTTACGCAGCCCCTGACAACAGGCGCTGACGGCTCCCTGACAGTGGATGGCTTCGGCGATAATCTGCAATACAATGTCCTCTATCGCCTGATTGAGACAGAACCGGCCCCCGGCTACCTTCTGGACACAGCCAACCCGCCCACGGTGGAATTCTATTATCACAATGATAGTCAGGATGTACCGGAGGGATACCCGGCTTGGGATGATGTGCCGAAGGACAGTGCAGTGGACTTGTCCCAGAACAGCGCAACCCAGTACATTACCAACAAGGCAGAGTCCGCCCAGTTCTCCGTTAAGAAGCTCTGGAAGTACGAAGGCGGCGCACCGGTGCCCAATCCCCCGGAGGCAACCTTCCAGCTCATGCGGGTTGCCACCGAGAAAAAGCAGGACGTTGTGGTGAATGACCCATTGGCCGGTAAGGTTACCATCACTGTTGCCGCTGCCCAGTATAACTATGGTGATAGCGGTTCTGGTACTCCGTATGAGGTGCCCAAAGGAACGGTTCTGACTGTGAGAGTAAGGCATGCCGGTTGGTCGGGCGAAAATCCGAGCGTTTACTTGTCTGTGCCGAATAACAATGACGTTAAGATTAACCCCACAATTAGAAGACCAGCAGACGACCCGAATGCTATTGAGTTCGACTATGAGGCAAAATATAGCGTTGTACTGTGGGTCAGAACAGGATATTGGGACGGTTATCCCACCTTCACCTGCACCTACCCCGGCCAATCCACCGGGGGAACTACCGGCGGCTCCACCGGCGGCACAACGCCTACGGAATTTGCACCGGAACCAGTTGGCACCATCACCCTGAACGCCGCCAACAACTGGACATGGAACAGCAAGGATTACCGGACAGAGGATGGGGAGAAACTCCTCGTCCATGGAACAAAGGATGGCAAGGAGGTCTGGTACAGCTACTACGTCCGTGAGATTCCCAATGCTTCCTATCCCTACGCAGTTTCCTATTCCAATAAGTCTGGCAATGATTACACCGCCATCACCTCCGGTACCATTACGGTTACCAACACCCTGCCGCCTCCACCGGCGGATGTCAGTGTCACGGTGAACAAAACCTGGGCGGGCCTGGAAAACTGGAAAAATCTGGAAACGGTGAATTGTGAACTCTTCCAGAAAACCTGGGCTTCCGAGGCGGAATTCCAGGCGGCCCAAGAAAACGCCCCCCTGGACTATAATGTGACCTATGGCATGACGGATGCAGACATTGCCGCCCTTGCCGGTGGCACTTTGAAGCGGATGGAAGCATTCACCCTGAATTCCGGTGATAACTGGACATGGACTAAGTCCAATCTCCCTGCAGGGTCGGCGGATGGGAAATACTACACCTACTTCGTAGTAGAGCAGCCCGGTGACTATACCGTCACCTATAGCCCCCAGGTGCATGATGGCACCATCACCGTCACCAATACCATCACCCAGCGGCCTACGGATATTGGGGTAGATAAGAAGTGGTTCAGCTTCTGGGGGGATGATATGACTGCTTCCCGCACCGGCGGTGTTTCCTTTGACCTGTACCGGGTGGCCACGCCGGAGGGCGGAGCGGCACAGGCGGCGGAAAAAATCGGCACCTTCTCGGTCAGCCAGACCGGCAACTGGACATGGAGCAGCAAAAACGAGCCGCTTCTGCCCGATGGCCTGCTGAAAGAGGAGTACAAGGCCCTTGCTGAGGGCGAACCGAAGGTGAAGGTGACCTACACCTATTACATTCAGGAGCTTGTGGACGAGAATGCCACAGAAAAATACACGGTTGATTACGAAAACAACGATGGCATCTCCCAGGGCACCATTACGATGAAAAATACCCTGGAATCCCCTAAGTTCGAGCTTCCCCAAACCGGCGGCCCCGGCACCCGGACTTACGCACTGGCAGGCGTTGTGCTCTGCCTGCTGGCAGTCACGGGCCTGGCCTGCAAACGCAGAAGGGGGGCCAAGTAACCCCGAATGTCCCTTTTCCCCGGCATTAAAAGAGCATCAAAATCGAGAAACGAAAGGAAATGACACAAATGAAAGCAACCAAAAAACTGCTGGCAATCCTGCTGGCGGCCGTCATGCTCATGGCAGTCCTCCCCGGCGCATTTGCAGATGACCTGACCTACAGCCTGACCATTACAAACACAACAGCAGGCCATACGTATTACCTATATCAGATTTTTACCGGTACGCTTACCAATGAAGGCGGCAAGAAGATTCTGACGGATGTGAAATACGGTAATGGCTGGAAGGATCAAACTGCTGGCACGCTTGTGCCTCAGAATGTGCTGAATGAATTCCAAACAGCTAGCGGAGAAACCAACATTGAGAAGTATTTGCCCAGTATGCCCACTGTTGGTAATGGCGCCTTTGCTACTGTTCCCTCTGCAGACGGCGCAACAGTGTTTACGGGTCTTCCTGCCGGTTATTACCTGGTGATTGAGGCAGACGCGGAAAACCTTCCCGATGGAGAAACCATGACAAAACATATCCTTCAGGTGGTTGGCGATACCAGTGTGCCCCTGAAGGCCAGCACAGTTTCCTCTGAGAAAAAGGTTAAGGATATCAACGATTCTGAGGGGACTTATTCCGCATGGCAGGATTCTGCCGACTATGACATTGGAGATGACGTTCCCTTCCAGCTGAGTGCAACTGTTTCTGACCGGCTGAACGACTATAAGGGTCCCTACGCCATGACGTTCCATGACCACCAGAGCGAAGGCCTGACATTTAATCAGGATTCCGTGGAAGTTTTTGTGAAAACCAGTTCCGGTTCCGCAGAAACCAAGATTGACAGTACAAATTATACAGTCAGAAGCGGCTCGGAGAGTTCCAATTCCTGCACTTTTGAGGTTCACTTTGATAATCTGAAGGATATATCTGCGGTGACGCCTGGCAGTACAATTATTGTGCGGTATACCTCTAGGCTGAATGCGAGGGCAAAGACGGGTTATCCTGGTAACCCCAATGAAATGCACATCACATTCTCCAATAATCCCAATACTGATAAGCCCCATGAGGAGGGCAAGACTCCTGATGATAAGGTCACGGTGTTCACTTTCAAGCTAGTGGTGAATAAAGTTCAGCCCGTTGACGGTACGCAGGAAACCAAGCCCTTGAAGGGTGCTGCATTTAAGCTGAGCAAGAAAAACGGCGGCACTTATGTGGAAGTGAAAACGCTGGGTACTGATAAAGATAATCCCATTGATGAGTTCGAGTTTACTGGTTTGGATGACGGCGAGTACATGTTGGAAGAGGTTATCACACCTGATGGCTTCAATACCATTGCCCCAATTGAGTTCACCATTACAGCCGATCATGAGGTACAATCGAATGACCCGCGTTTGACTGCGCTCACGGGCGGCAAGCTGGCTGATGGCAATGTTGACATTGCAGGTGATCTGAGCACCGGCACCATCACTACCGGTGTTGTGAACATCAAGGGCAAGACCCTCCCCTCCACCGGCGGTATGGGCACCACCGTCTTCTATATCATCGGCTCCATTCTGGTTGTCTGCGCAGGCGTGCTGCTGATTTCCAAGAAGCGGATGA
Source organism: uncultured Oscillospiraceae bacterium (assembly GCA_934591635.1). Classification (GTDB taxonomy): domain Bacteria; phylum Bacillota; class Clostridia; order Oscillospirales; family Oscillospiraceae; genus Faecousia. The sequence goes on from CAKTPI010000001.1 coordinate 163,043, forward strand.
ACGGCGCAAAGTAATTTCGCTGCCGTCAGCAAATTTTTCATGTGTCATTTTTCCCCGCCGCTCCTGCGGGAGCGGCGGGGGGAGGACACGTCAGTAAGGAGAGCCCCAAATGAATTGGCTGCGTAAAAATTTATCCACTCTTTTGCTCCTCGCAGCCCTGCTTGTGGGACTTTGCTTACTGGTGTATCCAACCTTCAGCGATTGGTGGAATTCCCTCCATCAGTCCCGGGCCATTGCCACCTACACCGAGAATGTGGCGCAAATCGATAACAGCCATTATGATAAGATCCTGGAGGATGCCCACGCCTATAACGAGGCACTGGCCGCTCTGCCCAGCCGGGAATGGAACCTGACGGAAGCGCAGCTGGAGCAGTACACCGCGACAATGGACGTTACCGGCACCGGCATCATGTGCTACATTGAGATTCCCAAAATCAAATGCAATCTGCCCATCTACCACGGGGTGGAGGATACCGTCCTCCAAATTGCCATTGGCCATATCCCCGGTTCCTCTCTGCCCATCGGCGGCGAGAGTTCCCATGCTGTGCTGTCCGGCCACCGTGGCCTGCCCTCGGCAAGGCTCTTTACCGATTTGGATAAACTGGTGGTGGGGGATGTGTTCCTGCTCCATGTGCTGGATGAAACGCTGACCTATGAGGTCGATCAAATCCTGATCGTGGAGCCCTATGACCTGTCTTCCTTGGAAATCATTCCCGGCGAGGACTTGGTTACGCTGGTCACCTGCACGCCCTATGGCATCAATACCCACCGGCTGCTGGTGCGGGGCCACCGCATTGAAACCGCTGCCGAGGCCCATACTGTCCGCGTCAGCGCGGATGCGGTGCAGATCGATCCAACTCTGGTGGCACCGGTGGTGGCGGCCCCTATGCTGCTGATTCTGTTTATTCTCCTTCTGATTCCTAAGAGAAGACCCAAATCTTGAAAAAGGGAGTGTGCCCATTGAAAAAGAAGCTCCTGTCCCGCCTGCTGGCCGCGGTGCTTTCAGCTGCCGCGCTGATATGTCTGGCTGGGATGGCTTTTGCCGCCGGTGAAACCGGCACCCTGAGCATTTCCTATCCGGTGGAGGGAACATTTTATCACATCTATCGGGTGGGCAGCCTGAAAAACGGCGGCATCGTAATGGATGACGATTTTGCCGGGGTGGACACCTCGGATATGGCCGCAGCTGCTGGGAAAATAGCGGAGATGATTGCAAAAACCGGCATCCGCCAGGCCCTTGCCAGCGCTGCTGTTACCGATGGCAATGCCGTCTTCCGGGACTTGCCCATGGCAGTATATCTGCTCACCGGTGACCCGGGGCAGCTGGACGGGGTCAATTACACCCCTACGCCGTTCCTGGTTTCCATCCCCCAGACCGATGAAGAAGGCCGGTTTGTGTGGGACGTCCAGGTGGTGGGCAAAAAGGAAATGGATATGGAGATTTCCGTGGTCAAGCATTGGGTGGGGGACACTGTCACGACCCGCCCCGCCAGCATTACGGTTCACTTGGTGCTGGACGGCGAGGATTACGGCGAGCCGGTGAAGCTGAACTACGCAAACCGGTGGAGCTACACTTGGGAAAATCTCCCCCCCAAGAATTGGTCCGTCCGGGAGGAACCCAACCGCCGCTATACCACCACTGTGGTAAAGAACGGCAATACCTTCATCATCACCAACACCTGGAAGCGGCTGCCCCAAACCGGCCAACTCTGGTGGCCGGTCTCTGTGCTGACAATCAGCGGCCTGGGGCTACTGGGCCTGGGCATGCTGCGCCGGAGAAAGCAGGACGAGGATGCATAAAAAAGGATCGATTTTGATCGCAATGGGACTGCTGCTGCTGGCAGCAGCCCTTTTGCTTACCGCCTATAATATCTGGGACGGCAAGCGGGCCGATGCGGCTGCCCAATCCGCCGTGCAGGAGCTGCGCACCCTGATTCCCGGGGTAATCCTACCGGAAACGGAATTACCTGCTGAAACAGAATCCACAGTGGAAACAGGGGAGACTGCACCCGCGGAGATGGAAGAAGCGGAAGAACCCACCGCCCCGGAAACGCTGGGCCATCGGGATATGCCCACGGTGGAGCTGAACGGCTACCAATATATCGGCATGCTGGAGGTGCCCTCCCTGGAGCTGACGCTGCCGGTGATGGAGGAGTGGGATTATGACCGGCTGAATATCTCCCCGTGCCGGTTTTCCGGCAATGTCTATGATGACGATATGGTCATCTGCGGCCACAACTACCCCCATCACTTTCAGCCGCTGAAATACGTTCCCATCGGCACCCAGATCAAGTTCACCGATGCAGATGGAAATGATTTTTACTATGCCGTTACCTCGATCGAAACCATCGGCCCTAATGATGTGCAGGCAATGACCACCGGCGACTGGGATCTGACCCTTTTCACCTGCAATACCAGCGGCCAGACCCGCTGCACCATCCGCTGCGCCCGCCTGGGGGAATAAGGCGGCCAAAAACTTCTTGTTTACAGAAGTGCCGCCTATGTGGTATGATAGGCCCAAAGGATTTGGAAGCCTCAAAATAAAACGTTTGGCTGGGGGCGGATCTTTTCGCCCCCGGTTGTTTGTTTTGTCAGCGCTTCCTTAGAAACAGAGGTTTTGCAATGAATTACATTGTCCTGGATATGGAATGGAATCAGCCCTGGCCCGGTTCTCCTTCTTCAAAGAAGGTGCTGCCGGTGGCAATTCGGGGGGAGATCATCCAAATCGGCGCTGTCCGCCTGACACCGGAGGGGGCCCCGGCGGATGAATTCCAGATTATGATTGCCCCTAAGGTTTACCGGCATCTGAATCGCCGGGTCAGCAAGCTCACCGGTATCAAGGAAAACCGCCTGCGTGCTGAGGGGATCAGCTTCCCGGATGCCATGGAGGCCTTCCGTGACTGGTGCGGGGAAGAGCCGGTGTTTCTGATTTGGGGGTTTGACGATATCGGCATTCTCCGGGAGAATTTGCAGCTGTATTCGCTGGAAACCGGCTGGACGGATCACTGGTATAATGCTCAGATGATTTTCAATGCCCAAACAGATGGCTCCACTTCCCAGAAGGCGCTGAAAACGGCCCTGGAGACCTTCCAGATTGAGCCAAGCCGCCCGGCCCATGATGCGCTGGGGGACGCCTATCACACGGCGCTGATCTGCCAAAGGCTGAATCTGGAGCGGGGAATTGCGGAATATGACCAGGCCTTGCGCAGCCATGAAGAGGGATTTCATGGGGCGGAGCTGCCTGGCTGCCTGGAGCGCAAGGTTTTTCGGGACTATGCCGACAAGCGGGAGGCGCTGACGGCAATGTCCGGCAGCGAGAATATCTGCCCCCTTTGCGGCAGGCAGATGCTGGGGTCCCGCTGGTTTGCGCAGCCCGGCCACCGGTATATGGACTTGGCAACCTGCCCGGAGCACGGCAAGTTCCTGATTCGGGTGCGGCTTTCCGCACAGCCGGACGGCACCATCCGGGTCAGCCGCCTGACCTATGAGGCAAGCTCCGAGGCAGCGGAGGTCTACGCAAGACGGGCTCAGAAGGCAGAGCCGGAGACGGCTACCTCCCGTCCCCGCCGTCGCCGCCGTAGAAGCGGGGCAAAGCCCAAAGCCCCCCAGGATTAAAAAGAGGAGACTGCGCAACAAAAAACAACTCACGGCACGATTCCGGCGCCTTTGCCGGAAAAGCAGAAAGGATGGTTCCGAATGAAACCGAAAATGAAAGTATCGCTTGCTGCTGTGCTGTGCACCTGTATGCTGCTTGCCCCCCAGCGTGCCCGCGCCGTGGAAATTGACCCGGCGGTTCAGGCTGAGTTTGACCGATTGATTTCCATCGGTGCGGGGGATATTCTCGATGCCTACCTGAGCACCCTCCCCGAGGAGGTACGGGATGCATTGATTGCGGCTGAGGAAGCGAAATACGCTGCACCTACCACCCCCGGAGAGGAGGAAACGCCGGATACAGGCAGCTGCGGCATTGACCTCAATTGGGAACTTCAGGAAGACGGTACTCTTACCGTCACCGGCACCGGCGAGATGTTTGACTTCCGGGAGAGTCGCCCCGCCCCCTGGTATGGCAGCCGGGAGAAGATTACGGCTGTGGTACTGGATGAGAATGTGACGGCAATTGGCAGCCGTGCGTTTTCCGGCTGTACCAATCTGAAAACACTGACGTTCCCACAGGCGCTTGCCTCCATTGGGGATTCCGCCTTCGAAAATTGTGCTGCCCTGACCCAGGTGCAGCTTCCCGGCAGTGTGGAGCGTATTGGATGGTCAGCCTTTGCTGGGTGTGAGGGCCTGAACTGGATTCAGATTCCCGGTACAGTGAAAACCCTGGGCGGGTACGCCTTTGCTGGCTGCACCCAACTGGCTACTGTTTCTGTGCCGGAGGGTGTGACTGCCATCGAGATGGGGACTTTCCAGAACTGTGCCGCCCTGGTGGATGTCCAACTGCCGGAAAGACTGACCGAGATCGGGCCGGAAGCCTTTTCCGGCTGCACGCAGCTTCGGCTGCTTACCCTCTCGGAATCCACGACCCGCATTGGAACCCGCGCGTTTTATGGCTGCACGGGCCTGAAATCCGCTGACCTGTCCATTCATTTGGAGGAGATTGGAGCGCAGGCCTTCTCCGGCTGTGAAAAGCTTGCCTCACTGACCCTGCCCGGCAGCTTGAAAGAAATTGGTGACGGTGCGTTCCAGAATTGCGCGGCCCTGACCAACGTGGTGCTCCCGGCGGGGTTGACAGAAATCGGCAGCTATCTGTTCCGGGGCTGCACGGAGCTGCAGGCGGTTACCGTCCCCGAGACGGTGGAACGCATTGGACGCTATGCGTTCAGCTATTGCGGCAAGCTTGGCAGCGTTATTCTGCCTGAGAAAATTACCGAAGTCGGCACTGAGGCCTTCTCCTATACTGGTCTGTGGAGCATCACCTTCCTTGGCAACGCCCCCGCTATTGCGGCCGATGCTTTCCGCGGTGTTCAGAGCCAGGCATTTTATGCCGCCTCTGCCCAGGGCTGGAATCGAAAGTCAGCCGTGTCCTACGGTGGAACCCTGACGTGGGAAGCAATCTAAAAACATACCCCGCCATCTGAATCTGGGCGGCGGGGTTAAGTTATATTATGAAAAGAGAAAACGCACGCTCCAGGATGCGGCGAAAAAACCGATGAAGTCCGCAAACAGGGCAGCAGGTAATGTGTACCGGGTTTTGGAGATGCCGGCAGCACCAAAATAGACGCTGAGGGTATAGAAAGTGGTTTCAGTTGAGCCGAGCATCACAGCAACGGTTCGCCCAATCTGGGAATCTACTCCGTAATGGGCCATCAGCTCTCCGCCCACAGCCAGCGCGGCGCTGCCGCTGATGGGCCGCACCAAAACCAACATGGCGCACTCCGGTGGAATGCCAAATTGAGAAAACAGCGGGGCCAGCAGTCTGCTCAGCAGCTCTGAGGCACCGGAGGCCCGGAACATGCTCACCGCAGTCAGCAGCAGAATCAGCGAGGGGAGAATGGTTTTCATCAGGGCCAGTCCTTGACCTGCCCCGTCCAGCAGCCAGTCGTAGTAGCTTGCCCGCTTACCCAGGGCAAAAACCGAGAGTCCCAGCAGCAGAAGGGGAATCAGATAGTCCGTCATTTGGAGATTTTCCCCAGCAGACATGCGGCGGTGACGCCCAACCCGGCGGAAAACATACTGGTAATCCACACTGCGGGAAGAATGTCAAAAGGCGTGGCACATCCCAGTCCACTGCGCACAGCGGCCACATTGGATGGAATCAACTGAATGGAAGCGGTGTTCAGTACGATCAGGCGGCACAGCTCGTCCGATGCCCGTCCGGGACTGCGCTGTGCCAGCCGTTTGGCGGCATCAATTCCAGGCGGTGTGGCCGCATTGCCCAGACCGAGAAAATTGGCGCAGATATTGGCGCTGAGGGAGGCGGAAAGCTTTTCGTCCTCCCGGGTGGTGGGAAACAGCAGGTTCATACCCGGCTTCAGCAGCTTTGCCAGCGCCGCGGTGAGCCCCAGCTTTCCCATCACATTTCCAATTCCGGACCAGAGACACAGGGATCCGGCAATGGAAATCGCCAGGGTGACCCCTGCCTGCGCTCCCTGCATCACCGCCGCGGACAGCGCCTGTACGTTACCGGTCACAGCGGCGCAGATGACAGATGCGCCAATCAAAAGGGCCCATGCCCAGCTCATTACCATAAAAATCCCCCCGCACAAGGCTATGCGGAGGGATTTTTGATTATGTGCACTGCACCAATTCAACCCCGGAAGCGGTAACCCGCCCCCCAGACGATTTCGATATAGCAGGGCTTTGCGGGATTTTCCTCGATTTTTTCCCGAAGTCGGTTGATGTGTACTGCCACAGCCTGAGTGCCCAATACATCCGGGCGGAGGGAAAAACAGTGCTGTTTGCCGTTCAGGGAATGATGAATACGGCGCTGGTGATTGGGTTTAATCTGATTTTGCTGCTGGCTGTAAATATGGGGGTTACCGGCTATGTGCTGTCTGTGGTATTGGCGGACAGTGCGTGTGCAGTGTATCTGTTCTTCAAGGAGAGACTGTGGCGGCTGGTGATTCCAAAACCGGATAAGAACATTTTCCGGCAGATGCTTCGCTACAGCATACCGTTGATCCCGACCACCGTCTTCTGGTGGATCACCAGTGTATCTGACCGCTATATGGTTGCCTTGCAGCTGGGGACAGAAGCAAGCGGACTGTATGCCGTTGCCTGTAAGATTCCGATGGTTTTGACCCTGCTTTCCACGATTTTTATGGAGGCGTGGCAGTATTCCGCGGTTTCGGAAGCGGGAGAGCAGTCACACACCCGGTTTTACACACAGGTGTGGCGTGCGTTTGCTGCGGTGATGCTGCTGTCCGGCAGCATGATGATTGCCCTGTGCCGGGTAGAAATCCGGGTGCTGTCGGCACCGCGTTACTATATTGCCTGGCAGTATGTCCCAACGTTGACCATTGCAATGGCATTTTCTGCCTTTGCTTCCTTTATGGGAAGCGTATTTGTTGTAACAAAACAAAGTGTACGTTCCTTTTGGACGGCGCTGTGGGGCGCCTGTGCGAATATTGCGCTGAACCTGCTGCTGATTCCCCGGATGGAAATCCAGGGGGCTGCAATCGCAACGGCGCTCAGCTATCTGCTCTGCTTTGCGGTTCGGGCTGCCAGTGCCCGGAGGCTGATTCCCTTTGACCTGTATGTCGGGCGGCTGCTGCTTGGCAGCACATTGCTGACGGTGCAGGCTGTACTCGCCTTCTGTACTCACCCGCTTCAGCCGGTGGGGCAGACAACCTGCCTCTTGCTTCTGCTGGTGCTGAATTGGCAGCCACTTGCAGAGGTTTACCAAAAGATCCGTGGCTTCAGAAAAAAAGGAGTGATTCAGTCATGATAACCACGATGCTGCATGGTGCCTCCATGGCGCTGGCAGACAGTGTGCCCGGTGTATCCGGGGGAACAGTTGCATTTATTTTGGGATTTTACGAACGACTGCTGGGAGCCATCCACGATTTTATCGGCGGAAGCCGGGAAGAGCGGAAGCAAGCACTGCGCTATCTGGTCAAATTTGCCATCGGTTGGGCCTTGGGCATGGGCGGCTCAGTGGTACTGTTGAGCCGTTTTTTTTGATAGCAATATTTATTTTCTTTGCTCTATGTTTCTGGGGCTGACGCTAGGAGCAATCCCGTTTATTCTGTACCAGGAGTGGGGTTGCCTGCAAAATCGCTGGCAGAACGGTGCGTTTACCCTGCTGGGAATTGTCCTGGTTGTGGCAATGAGCTTTTTCCGCAGCTTTTCCGGCGGCGTGGGGGCGGTGTGGTTTCAAAGTCTGAACCTGCTGCAAGGGGGATATCTGATTTTGTGCGGCGCACTTGCCATTTCTGCTATGCTGCTGCCCGGCATTTCCGGCTCAACGCTGCTGTTGATTTTCGGTGTATACGTTCCGGCGGTGAATGCGGTGAAAGAAGTGCTGCATCTGCACCTGGAATACCTGTCCGGTGTTCTGGCACTGGCGGCAGGGGTGCTTCTTGGGGTGGTGTTTGCCGCAAATCTGATCCGCAAGGCCCTGCGGGTTTGCCGCAGTCAGATGGTTTACCTGATTCTGGGCCTGATGTTGGGTTCCCTGTATGCCATTGCGCTGGGCCCTACGACCTTGGATGTCCCGCAGGCCAGCTTAAGCCCCGCCAACTTCCAGCCCCTTGGGTTCCTGCTGGGCGTTCTGGTACTCACAGGCCTGGAGTGGATGAAGAAGATAGGAACGCAGATTGCCTAAAGAAGACGGCGAGGGATATCTGCTAAAATGAAAAGGACGAGCTCTGCCAATCGTGGTGTGAGTTCGTCCTTTTTGATGCTTAATCCGATGCTTCTTCGCCTAACGCGGCGGCATACACTGCGTTTTTGGGGAGATCCAGTTCTTTGGCCGTTTGTTTGATGGCGTCCTTCCGGCTCAGCCCCTGCTCCATCAGTTCATTTACCCGGGCGGCAGCATCCACAGAGGTGGGGGCCTCTTTCACTTCCTCCGGTGCACCGGCTACGACCAGCACAAATTCGCCCTTGGGAGGCGTTTCAGTGAAATGGACGATTGCTTGCCCCAAAGTAGTGCGGATGACCTCCTCGTGAAGCTTGGTCAGCTCCCGGCAGAAGCTGATGGTCCGATCCTGACCGAATACCTCGGTCATATCCTCCAGGGTGTTCATCAGCTTGTGGGGGGCTTCATAAAATATCATGGTGCGCTTTTCGGCCCGCAGGGAATCCAAGTGTTCCCGGCGGCTTTTTTTGCTCATGGATAAAAAGCCCTCAAAGCAAAACCGCCCGGTGGGTTGCCCGGAAATGCTCAACGCTGTGATCGCGGCACAGGGGCCGGGAATCGCGCAGACGGTGATGCCGGCCTGGGCACACTCCCGCACCAGATCCTCCCCGGGGTCGGAGATGGCAGGACTTCCCGCATCGGAAACCAGGGCACAGGTCTCACCGGCCAGAATCCGCTCCACAATGCGGCTTCCTTTGAAGTTCTTGTTATGCTCATAGTAGCTGACAAGATTCTTCTTGATTTCCAGATGGTTGAGCAGCTTCAGCGTTACTCGAGTGTCCTCTGCTGCAATAAAATCTGCTGCCTCCAGTGTCTGTCTGGCGCGCAGAGAGATATCTCCCAGGTTGCCGATTGGGGTAGGAACCAGATAGAGCATTCCGGCCATGGTTATTCCTCCATTATATGATAAATCTCCCGATAGGCGGCGGTTTCACTGCCATCGGGGTGATGCAATGTCAGCTCTGTGATGGATAGTCCCGGCTTTCCACCCTTGCGCAGCTGCAGGAGCACCAGGGCGAAGGGGGCGTCCGCCCGGTGCCGCAGCAGACACAGGCGCTTTGCCTCCAGCTGATGCCGGGCACCCAGGGCAATGACCTCTGCAAGACGCTCTGGACGATTTACCAGGAAAAAGTCACCCCCGTATTTCACGGCCCAAGCGGCATTCTCCATCAGCTGTGCCAGTGAACAGCGGTCCTCCCGGCGGGCGGCAGAGAGCCTTGCCTCGGGACCGCCGGAAAAATAGGGGGGATTGGAGATGCAGCAGTCAAATTGACCGGAGGCAAAAAGCGTGGGAACCCGCGTGATATCCGCGCATATACTTTCCATGCGAGCCTCCAGACGGTTCCGCCCAATATTTTCAAGAGCGGCTTTGTGGGCGACCGGATTCAGTTCAACCCCGGTGACGCGGCAGCCGGGGCAATTGGAGCATAGCAGCAGCCCCAGGGTGCCGCAGCCGGAACCAAGATCCAGCACCTTCCGAGCCCCTGTGATTCCGGCAAAGTGAGCCAGTACCATGGAGTCCGTTGTCAGGGGAAAGCAGCCTGCGGGAATTTCCAGCTGGATTCCGCCGGGAAGATACTCCATAATTTCTCCCTTTCGTCTCATCTGTTAAAAAATCGGCCTGCGCTGCGGTAAGGCAGGCAGACCGACCTGAATTCGGAAGAATTAGGCTTCCTCGATTGCTTCGGCGGGGCACTGATCAGCGCAGGAGCCACAGCTGACGCAGACATCGGGATCGATGACATACTTGTCTTCGCCCTCGGAGATAGCTTCAACAGGGCACTGGTCAGCGCAGGAACCACACTTGACGCAGGAATCGGTGATGTGAAAAGCCATGATATGTAACCTCCTTGTGGAATGTATTTTTTTGCGCCCAAAGGAGGACGCACTCTCATTCTAGCATGGATTTTGAAAAATGCAATTCCTTTTTCAAAAAATTCGTATATTTCCGGAACCCCATGGCAAGAATTTTTTGGAAAAGGAGGCGGCTATGCGCTACCACACATCTACTAATGAACTCATCTGTGCCTCCGGCGGGAAGGCCCGGCTATTCGGACATAGCTATGTCGGCACCGTTCATCTGCTGCTGGCACTTTTGGAACAGCCGGGAGAGACAGGGCTGCTGCTGCGTACCATGGGCGCCGAGCCGGCATTGGCAGACACTCTGGCTCAGCTGATATATGGCAGCGGTACCCCAAATTTGCCCCTGCCCCAGGGATTGACTGCAAAGGCAAGGGAACTTCTGCGGCTGTCAGCACGGGAGGCAAGACAGCGTATGTCCAGGGAAATTCTGCCCATTCATGTGCTGCTGGCTCTGGCCCGGGAGGAGCATACCGGGGCAGAGAGCCTGCTCCAGATGTTTGGAATCAGCCGGGATGCCCTGTTTACGCAGACGGTTGAATGGTTGCGGCGGGAGGAAAACGCCCCCGCCAAGGGGAAAAAGGAGGCGGTCACAACGAAGCTGTTGGAACAGTTCAGTGAGGACTTGATTGTAAAGGCATCGGCTATGGAACCGGTGATTGGCCGGGATAAGGAGATAGACACGGTGATTGGCATCCTCTGCCGTAAGAACAAGAATAATCCCGCTCTGGTAGGAGAGCCGGGGGTGGGCAAGACGGCCATTGCCGAGGGCCTGGCCCAGCGGATGGCGGTTGGAAATGTTCCGCCGCAGCTCAAAGACAAGCGCTTGGTCAGCCTGAATATGGCAAGCCTGGTGGCGGGCACCAAATACCGGGGCGAATTTGAGGAGCGGCTGCGGGATGTGCTGGCGGAGATCCACCGCAGCGGGGACGTGATCCTTTTCGTGGATGAAATGCACACCATCATCGGGGCGGGCGCGGCGGAGGGGGCCATTGATGCGGCCAACATTCTGAAACCCGCCTTGGGCCGGGGAGAGCTGCAAATGCTGGGAGCCACCACTTTGGAGGAATACCGTAAATATATTGAAAAGGATGCAGCATTGGAGCGGCGTTTTCGCCCGGTGACGGTGGAGGAACCCAGCGGTGAGACAACGCTTGCCATCCTGCGGGCACTGAAGCCGGGGCTGGAACGGCACCACCGTCTGCGGATTTCGGAGGAGGCGCTGAAGGAGGCTGTGCGCCTGTCCGTGCGGTATTTGCCGGATTTATTCCTCCCGGATAAGGCAATTGACCTGCTGGATGAGGGGGCTTCCCGGGCCAGAATGGAGGAATTGCGTCTGAGCCGGGGCGGCACAGCACGCAGAGAGCTGGAGGAAGAGCTCCATGAGGCTGTGCGGGAGCGACGTTTTGAAAAGGCAGCAGAGCTACGGGATAAAATGCAGACCATGATGGCAAAACCCGGCGATAACCGACGGGTGCGCACGGTGACGGCGGCGGACATCGCTTGGGTGGTCTCTGCCAGAACCGGAATCCCTGTGGGGCGGCTGACCGCTACAGAGCGGGAGCGGCTGCTGCGTCTGGAGGAACTGCTGGGCTGCCATGTGATGGGCCAGCAGGAAGCGGTCAAAACTGCTGCGGATGCCGTGCGCCGGGGGTTTGCCGGGCTGCGGGATGAGGAACGGCCCATTGCCTGTATGCTCTTTACCGGCCCCACCGGCGTGGGCAAAACCGAGCTGTGCCGCGCCTTGGCAGAGGAGGTTTATGGCAGCCGCGGTGCCATGATCCGGCTGGATATGACCGAGTATATGGAAAAACATGCCGTTTCCCGCTTGATTGGCGCACCTCCCGGCTATGTCGGATATGAGGAAGGCGGCAAGCTTACCGAGGCAGTGCGGCGGCGTCCCTACAGCCTGGTGCTGCTGGACGAGGTGGAAAAGGCACACCCGGAGGTGCTGGGTATCTTGCTGCAAATCATGGAGGAAGGAGTACTGACGGATTCCACCGGGCGAAAAGTCAGCTTTCGCAATGCCATTGTGGTTATGACCTCAAATGTGGGCAGCCAGGTGCGGGGCGATGGCCTGGGCTTCTGCGCCGAGAACCAGGGCAGTCAGGTGGAAGAGGCAGTGCGTCAGGCCTTTACACCGGAATTCCTGGGACGCTTGGATGCGACCGTGCGCTTCCGAAACCTGGACGGGGGCACGATGAATGCCATTGCGGAAAAGTACCTCCGGCTGCTGCAGGAACGGGCATCCGCTGCCGGCATTCAGCTCAGTCTTCCTGTAGAACTGGCCTCCAGCCTCTGTGCACGCTGCCGCGGAAAGGACGGTGCGCGGCAGCTGCGGCGACTGGTTCAGACCGAGGTGGAAGGCACGCTTTCCGGCTTCCTGCTGTCCTGCAGCCGCCGTCCCAGCCGGGTTCGGGGATGTCTGGAGCAGGGGAAGCTCTGCTTTCAGACGTAATTTCATAGAACAAATATTCGAAATATTCGAATTTTAGGGAAAAATGACGTTCAATTATGAAAAATCCAATCAAAAAAGATTGATTTTTTTCTCTGGGGAGGTTATAATGGCGAAAGTGGAGCGAAAGGGATGCAAAGTGGAGTAAAAGGGAAGGAGGAGGCACATGATCGGCAAGTACGGCGCCAAGCTGGATGATAAAAACCGGCTGATTGTTCCGGCCAAGCTGCGGCAGGAGTTGGGCGAGGCGTTTTATGTGACGCTGGGTGTCAACTGTGGTCACCGGTGCCTCACCGTCTATACAGCCCAGGAGTGGCAGAGGCTCAGCGAGAATTTTAATTCCCTGAGTATCTCCCAGCGGGCAGGCGCTACCAGCCTGATTTTTATGAATGCGGCGGAGTGTACGCCCGATAAGCAGTTTCGCTTCAGCCTTACCCCGTTTCTGATGCAGTATGCCGGTATTGATCGGGAAGTTATGATGGTTGGCCGGGCCGGTCAGGCGGAAATTTGGGATGCGGCGGAGTTTGCCAGCTTTGAGCAGGAGAACCTCACGCCTGAGAAGCTGCTGGCATCCCTGGAGGCGATTGGACTATGAGCGAATTTCATCATGTTTCCGTGCTGCTGGAGGAGTGCATCCAGGGCCTGGCGATTAAGCCGGAGGGTATTTATGTGGATGGCACCCTGGGCGGCGCGGGACATTCCAGTCGAATCGCCGCAAAGCTAACCACGGGTAGACTGATCGGCATCGACCGGGATGAGGTTGCCCTGGCGGCAGCTGCCCAGCGCCTGGAACCCTACAAAGACCGGGTTACCTTGGTTCATTCAAATTTTTGCGAAATTGCTTCGGTGCTGGAACGCTTGGGCATTGCGGGGGTGGATGGCATTCTGCTGGATCTGGGGGTTTCTTCCCCTCAGCTGGATGACGGGGCTCGCGGTTTTTCTTATATGGCAGATGCCCCGCTGGATATGCGGATGGATGCCGGCGAAAGCCTCAGTGCGCATACGGTGGTAAATGCCTGGTCCTACGAAGAATTAAAGCGGATTTTATATGATTACGGTGAGGAGCGCTACGCACCGCAGATTGCCTCTGCTATCTGCAAGCGGCGGGAACAAAAGCCGATTGAAACGACACTGGAGTTGGTAGATGTGATCCGCAGCGCCATGCCGGCAGCTGCACTGCGGGAAAAGCAGCATCCGGCCAAGCGGAGTTTCCAGGCCATCCGCATTGCGGTAAACGATGAACTGGGTGCGGTCTCCAAGGTGATGGAGGATGCAATTCCCTGTCTGAATTCCGGCGGGCGGCTGGCGGTTATCACGTTCCATTCCTTGGAGGATCGCATTGTAAAAAATGCAATGGCAGCGGCAGCCAAGGGCTGTACATGCCCACCGAATTTTCCGGTATGTGTCTGCGGGAAAAAGCCGAAGGTGAAGATCATAACCCGGAAGCCCATTACCTCCGGGGAAGAGGAATTGGAGCGCAATCCCAGAGCCAGAAGCGCAAAGCTTCGCATTTGCGAAAAAATATAAGGAGGGGTGATATGCCATGGCGCAGAAGACGGAAATTCAATATGTGAACCAATTCTATGTGTTTGGCAGCGAAGCCCCCAAGACTGCCGCAAAGGCGGCAAAGCCCAAGCGGGCCAAGGCTCCTGCGGCACATCTTGCTCCTATCCAGACAATTTACATTGACCCGGTGGCCCTGTGCGGCGTGGTGGCGGCGGTCGTGATGCTGTGCCTTTTGATTGCGGGGGCTTATCGTCTGCGGGATACCCGCGTGGCGTATGATCAGGCAAAGACGCAGCTGGTGGAACTGAAACGGGAAAATGCCCAGCTCAGTCATACTTACCATACAAGCTTTGACCTTGAGGAGATTCGCACCCAGGCGGAGGCCGCCGGAATGGTGCCAAAGGAGGACGCTGCGGGCTTTACCGTGTTTTTCTCTGTCCCCGAAAAGCAGGAGAAGCAGACGGTGTGGGATGATTTTGTTTGGGCCCTGTCCTGGCTCTTCTCTAAGTCCGAAGATTACGTGCTGGCGGAGGAATAAACCCTTCGCCCTTCCATAGAGTGTACTAGCAGCTGCAATGGGCGGCGAGGGGTTCCCTTGCTGCCCATTCCTGACATTATCCGGAAGGAACGGTGCACCATGGCGAAGGGAAAGGAATTTGGCAGGCTCCGCATGGACAGCGGACAGCACAGACGGGTGATGCTGACGGCGGCGCTGCTGGGCATTGCCGCCTTTGTCCCGATGCTGCTGCGGCTGTATGCCCTGATGGTGCGGGATTATGATTATTATTCCGGGCTGGCATTGCGCAATCAGACCCGTTCTACCTCCGTTACCGCTGATCGCGGGACGATTTATGACCGCAATCTCAATGTGCTGGCTGTTTCGGAGAACCGGGAGCATGTATACTTAGACCCCCATGAGCTGAAGCAGTCCCGGGTGGATATTCCGGCACTCAGCGACTTTTTGGCGGAGGTGCTGGAAAAGGATGCTCAGTGGATCACCGACCAGGCGGGCGACCTGAAAAAGCGGTACAAGCAGGTGGGCAGCAATATCCCGGAGGAGAAGGCCGGTCAGATTCGGGCCTATATTGTGGAGCATCAGATTTCCGGCGTCCACCTGGAGCCGTCCTCTGTGCGGGTTTATCCGGGGGGAACCCTGGCAGCCCAGGTGATTGGATTTACAAATGCCTCCAACGATGGTACGGAGGGAATCGAGGCTTCCTATAATCGCTATCTCTCCGGCACCTCCGGCAGAGTCGTTACGACCAAGGGCAATAACGAAATGGATATGCCCTTTTCCTATGAGCACTTTCAGTCCTCCGGACGGGGGGCGGATGTGATCCTTACCTTGGACAGCACCGTCCAGCAAATTCTGGAAAAACAGCTGGATGCGGCGGTACAGCGGTATGATGTTCAGAACGGGGCCTTTGGCTTGGTCATGAACTGCAAGACCGGGGAAATTCTGGCAATGGCAACCCTGGGCAGCTATGACCCTAATCGGTATCTGGAAATTGCAGATTCCCGCACGCTGGAGGCGCTGCAAAAAATGCTTGCAGACGGCACAGATGCGGATGCCTATGCCAAAGCCATTTCGGAGGCTCGCTGGAAGCAGTGGCGAAATCGAGTGCTCTCCGATGGGTATGAGCCAGGCTCCACCTTTAAGGTGCTGACCATGGCTGCGGCACTGGACTGCGGTGCCATTACCCTGAATACCCCCTTTTACTGTCGGGGGGCGGAGCAAATTCCCGGGCGCTCCCAGCTGCTGCACTGCTGGCGCTCCGCCGGACATGGCGCAGAGCAGACACCCCAGGCCTTGCAAAACTCCTGCAACATCGCCTTTGCGCACATTGCTCTTAAACTGGGTGGGGAGCGGTTCTATGACTATATCACCCGCTTCGGAATTCTGGAAAAAACAGGCATCGATCTTTCCGGCGAGAGTAAGGGTGTGTTCTTTGATAAAAAGCTGATTACGAACACGGAAAAATGGGGCACGGCTTCTCTGACCTCCGGCTCCTTTGGGCAGACCTTCAAAATTACTCCCTTGCAGCTGGTGCGGGCCATTGCTTCGGTGGTCAACGGGGGTAATCTGCTGGAGCCCTACATGGTCTCTGAAGTTGTGGATGCCAACGGTGTGACCCTCCTGCGGCAGGAGCCAACAGTAGTGCGCACGACCATATCCCCGGAGACTTCAGCCACCATGCGGGAACTGATCCGATCCGTTGTCACGGAAGGAACAGCCAAAAATGCGGCGGTTGCCGGATTCTCTATCGGCGGGAAGACCGGAACAAGTGAAAAAATTGATGTTTTTGACGAAAATGGTCAGCGTGTTCAGGATAAAATCGTTTCATTTGTTGGGATTGCGCCTATGGAAGATCCGGAGTATATTGTATTGGCTGCTTTGGATACACCCTCCCGTTCCACGGGCATCTATATTTCCGGCGGTGTGATGGCTGCCCCTACCGTGGGGGCAATCATGGCGGACGTGCTCCCTTACCTGGGCGTGCAGCAGCAGACGGAGGGAGAACCGGTGTTGCTGGAAGACTTTACAGGAAAAACAATGAAGGAAGTCAAAGCTCTCTTAAAGGATAAAAAGGTGACGGTAAAAGCCATTGGGGTGGAGGAGACTGTTACCGGCCAACTTCCGGCGGCGGGGCAGATCGTGCAGCCTGGCGGTGAGATCCTGCTCTATCTTGGAGAGCCTTCTCCTCAACGATCGGTACAGGTTCCGGATTTCCGGGGGATGAATCGCCAGCAGGCCAGTGACGCGGCAGGGCAATTGGGCCTTTTTATCAAGCCAATTGGCTGTGAGGATATTTCTCCCCAGGTGACGGTGTGCAGCCAGAGTGAAAAACCGGGAACAGAAATGTCAGCAGGAGATACCGTTACGCTGCAATTTGCAGATGGGACGGCCAGAGATTAAAATCCTTTCGCTTTGCGCGGATTCAGGAGGATACAACATGAAATTAGAGAAACTTTTGGAAGCAGTTCCCGTGCTGGAGCTCCATGCGGATCCGGAAATGGAGATTTCCGGCCTCTGCTGTGATTCCAGAAAGGCGGAGCAGGGCAGCCTTTTCGTGGCGGTTTCTGGCTTTGCCTCGGATGGCAACCGCTTTATTCCCGCAGCCAGGGCAAGGGGGGCGGCAGCGGTAGTTACAGCCAAGCGGCCGGAAGAGGAAATCCCCTATATTTTGGTGGAGTCCGACCGGCTGGCATTGGCCCTGATTTCCGGCAATTACTTTGGCCAGCCCTCCCGGAAAATGACGATGATCGGCATTACCGGTACCAATGGTAAGACCTCCAGCACCCTGCTGCTCAAGCAGGTGCTTACCCAATGCCTGGGGGCCAAGGTGGGGCTGATCGGCACGATGGAAAATCACATTGGCGATACAGTGATTCCCACGGAGCGCACAACGCCGGAGAGCTTTGAACTGCAAGCCCTGTTTGCCCGGATGCTGGAAGCGGGCTGCACCCATGTGGTGATGGAGGTTTCCAGCCATGCCATTTCTCTGGAGCGCATCGGCGGAATCCACTACGATGTGGCGGCCTTCACCAATCTGACAGAGGATCATCTGGATTTCCATAAGACAATGGATGCTTACTGCGATGCGAAGGCGGAATTGTTCCGCCGGTGCGGCAGAGCGGTGGTCAACCAGGATGATGCTTATGCCCCCCGGATGCTGGCAGCGGCGGAGTGCCCGGTGCTTACCACCTCTGCCCATGAAAAGGCGGGCCTCTATGCCCGTAATATCGCGCTTCACGCGGACAGCATCCAATTTACAGCCGTCAGCGGGGGAGAGCAGGCGGAGGTTTTCGTTCCTATTCCCGGCCGGTTTACAGTGTACAACACCCTGACAGTATTGGGGATTGCCAAAAGCCTGGGTATTTCCCTCCAGAGTGCGGCAGATGCATTGAAGACAGTCAGCGGCGTGAAGGGGAGAATTGAGGTCGTGCCGACTCCCGGTATGCCCTATTGCGTCCTCATTGACTATGCGCACTCGCCGGATGGACTGGAAAATGTTCTCAAATCTGTGCGGGATTTCTGCAAAGGACGGATCATTTCTGTCTTTGGCTGCGGCGGAGACCGTGACCCGATGAAACGGCCAATCATGGGCAAAATCGGCGTAGAACGGGCGGATTTTGCCATTATCACATCGGACAATCCAAGAACCGAGGACCCAATGGCCATCATTCGGGATATCCTGGAGGGGGTCAGCCCGGAGTTGGGTGCCTATACCGTCATCGAGGACCGGCGCAAAGCAATCAGATATGCTATGGACATTGCGAAAAAAGATGATATAATTGTACTGGCAGGGAAGGGCCATGAAACCTACCAGGAGATCAATGGGGTCAAGCACCACCTGGACGAACGAGAAGAGGTTGCAGCCCACCTGAAAGAATTGAGGGAAAACAATGGGTAAAATTACACTCCGTCAGGCCGCTGCCTGGTGCGGCGGCTCGGTGGAAGAGAAATATGCGGACGTGGTATTCGAGGGCGCGACCAACGACACCCGGAAGCTCCAACCCGGGCAGCTCTTTGTGGCGCTCCAGGGCACCCGGGACGGCCATGAATTTATTCAGAATGCCATGTCCAACGGCGCCGCGGCCGTGCTGTGCACCCGGATGATGGGGGATTATCCCGCAATTTATGTCTCCAATACCCGATTGGCTCTGGGCGAAATTGCACGCCGGGAGCGGATGCGCATTGGCATGCAGGTGGTTGGCATCACCGGCTCTGTAGGCAAAAGCACGACGAAGGAGATGGTGGCCCAGGTGCTGGAGACCACCTTCCGTACTGCCAAGACGCCGGCCAATCACAACAACGACATCGGTATGCCAATGGCAATCCTGGGAATGCCGGAGGATACGGAGGTTGCCGTGGTGGAAATGGGCATGAACCATTTCCGGGAGATGGCCTACCTTTCCAGAATTGCCCGGCCTGATTTGGCAGTGATTCTGAACATCGGTACTATGCATATGGAACACCTGGGGTCGCAGGAGGGCATCCGAAAGGCAAAGATGGAGATCCTGGAGGGCATGGCACCGGATGCACGGGTGATACTCAATGGTGATGACGCACTGCTGCGCAGCCTGGAGGAACAGCCGGCCCAGCCCATCCTTTACTTTGGCACCGATGAAAGCCTGAATGTCTACGCGACAGATATTGCTCAGGATGACGCCCTGCATTTTACTGCCCATGATGACGGCGGTGATTCGTTCCCTGTCCGGCTGCACGTGGAGGGTACCCATTATGTATCGGATGCGTTGGCTGCTGTAACGGTGGGCCTTGCGATGGGTGTGTCTCCGGCGAACATTCGCTCTGGCTTGGATTGTTTCCGCAATATGTCCGGCCGTCAGGAAATTCTGGAGGCAGGCGGTATTACCTTTATCAAGGATTGCTACAATGCCGGGCCGGAATCCATGGAGGCCGCACTGAAGGTACTGGGCAACAAGCCCGGCAGACGGGTTGCCGTGCTGGGGGACATGCTGGAACTGGGGGTTTGCGCTCCGGCAGAGCACTACCGGGTGGGAAGGCTGGCTGCTGCCAAGAGTGATTTGGTGTTTGCCTTTGGTCCCAATGCGGAGCGTGTGGTCAGTGGATGCATCACCGGCGGTATGGGGCAGTACCGCGCCCAGGCCTTTACCCAGAAGGAGAAGCTGATTGCTGCACTGAAGCGCACACTGACACCGGGAGATGTGGTGCTTGTAAAGGGGAGCCATGGCATGCATATGGAGCAGGTTGTGGATGCTTTCCTGACAGTTGAGAAAAAAGAGGATAAATGAAATGACTATAACACCGATGCTTCGTGTTCTTATCACCTGCGTGGCCTCCTGCATCCTGGCTGGAATTATCATCCGCCTGCTGCTGCCGGTGCTGCATGCCCTGAAGGCCGGTCAGTCCGTCCGGGACATTGGCCCTACCTGGCACAACAACAAGGCGGGCACTCCCTTGATGGGCGGCCTGATGTTCATTTTCTCGAGCCTCCTGTGCCTGCTGGGGAACCTGCCCTGGATGACGGATTATACGCCATTTTATGTGTTCCTGCTGGCATTCTCCTTTGGTATCGTGGGTTTCCTGGATGATTTCTGCAAGGTGAAGTTTAAGCGGGATCTGGGCCTGACTGCTATTCAGAAGGCCATGCTCCAGATGGCTGTATCCGCCATCTTTGTGTATGTGCTCTACCGTACCGGCAGCCTGACCTGCGACCTGTACATTCCCTTTGCCAATGTGACGCTGTATTTGCCCCTGCCAGTTTATATCGTGTTTGCAATGTTCGTTATGGTGGGGTGCGACAATGCTGTGAATCTGACCGATGGCATTGACGGCCTGAGCAGCTCGGTGACCATCCCGGTGATGGTGTTCTTCACTGCTGCCAGTATGGCGCTGAAGCGGTATGATTTGGCGCTGATGCCCGCGGCCATGATCGGCGGTCTGCTTGCCTACCTGAGCCTCAACTGGCATCCGGCTAAGCTCTTTATGGGAGACACGGGGTCTCTTTTCATGGGCGGTGTGGTGTGCGCCATGTCCTTTGCGCTGGATATGCCTCTGGTGCTGATCCTTGTTGGCTTTGTATACATCTGCGAGACCTTGTCCGTTATTTTGCAGGTGAGCTATTTCAAGCTGACCCACGGCAAGCGACTGTTTAAGATGTCTCCCATCCACCACCATTTTGAAATGTGCGGCTGGAAGGAAGAGAAAATTGTCATTTCCTTCGCTTCGGTCAGTGCACTGATGTGCATCCTGGCTTGGTACAGCATTTCCGGACTTATTCGTTGATTGCGCTTTAGAAGGGAGCGGGCATGGCAGCATTTACCCTGCATGCCAAAGAGAACCGCCGCCGCATTCCGGCGGAAGGACGTGTGGATTATCCCTTTTTGTTTCTGGTGCTGCTGGCGCTGGCGGTAGGACTCATCATGCTCTACTCTGCCAGCTTCGCCCAGAGCGAGTATGATACCGGCTACAGCAGCTCCACCCGGTATCTGCAAAAGCAGGCTGTGTGTGCCGGAATCGGGCTGATTGCCATGGCGATGTTCAGCCGGATTCCGGTGGATTTCTGGTTCCGGCTGGCCTGGCCGCTGTATGCGGGAAGCATTCTGCTGCTGCTCAGTGTGCTGGTGGTGGGGGAGTCGGTGAATGGAGCAAGGCGGTGGATCAACGTGGCAGGTCTCCAGTTTCAGCCTTCGGAACTTGCCAAGTTCACGATGATCCTGATTTTTGGAAGGCTGACCCGAAAATACGGGGAGCGGGCGGAGAAGTTCCGCTATGGGGTGCTTGGCTTTGGCGTAACAATGCTGGGCATCCTGGTTCCACTGGCTCTGGAAAAGCACTTAAGCGCCATTATGCTTATGGGCATGGTGGCGGTGGTGATGATGTTTGTGGCGGGCACCCGGATGCGTTGGCTCCTGATGGGGGCCGGGGCGGCTGCGTTGTTTGTAGTCGTCTACGTGAATCTGATGGGCTACGCCGGTGACCGGATTACGGCCTGGCTCCACCCGGAGCGAGACCCGGGAGACACGGGATATCAGATTCTCCAGTCTCTTTATGCCATAGGCTCCGGTGGAGTGTTTGGCCTTGGATTTGGAAAAAGCAGGCAGAAATATCTTTATCTGCCCTTTCAATATAACGATTATATCTTTGCGGTAATCTGCGAGGAATTGGGGCTTGTTGGTGCATCTTTGATTATCATATTGCTGGCGGCCCTGATCCTGCGGGGGTACTGGGTAGCGCTGCACGCGCAGGATCGGTTTTCCACAGTGCTTGCAGCGGGGCTTATCACGCTGATTGCGGTGCAGACGGTGCTGAATCTGGGTGTAGTAACGAATCTGCTGCCCTCCACCGGCATTGCGCTGCCTTTCTTTTCTTACGGCGGCACTGCACTGGCAGTGAATTTGGGAGAGATGGGCATTGTACTCAGTGTTTCCCGTCATCGCGGCGAAAGAAAAATTTTGGAGGTTTCAAAACCATGAATGTGATTTTCACCTGCGGTGGCACCGCAGGTCATATTAACCCGGCTTTGGCGGTTGCCAATTTGCTCCGGGAACGGCACCCGGATTGCCGCATTCTCTTCATCGGTGCTACCGGCCACATGGAGGAGAAATTGGTCCCCCAGGCTGGGTATGCGCTCAAGTGCCTGCCTGGCTCCGGCCTGAGCCGGAAGATGAATCCGGCTGGGATAAAGCAGAATTTCCATGCCGTGAAATGCGTGCTGGATGCCGTGAAGGAGTGCAAGCGGATTTTTCGGGAATTCCAGCCGGATGTGATTGTGGGCACCGGCGGCTATGCCAGTTTTCCGGCGCTGTATGCCGGTTCCTCTATGAAGATTCCGGTTTGCGTCCATGAGAGCAACGCTGTCCCGGGTGTTACCACAAAGCTGGCAGCCAAAATGGCGGATCGGGTACTGGTTTGCTTTGAGGAAAGCAAGAAGATGTACCCGAATCCTGACAAGGTGGAAGTCGTGGGTATGCCGGTGCGCCGGGAATTTATTTATGGCGATCGGGCAGCGGCCAGGCGGGAGCTGGGCATCGGTGACGAGCCGGTGGTGCTCTCTGCTTTCGGCAGTCTGGGCGCAAAGGTAATGAATCAGACCGTGGCAGAACTGTTCCGTATGGAAAAGACGGATGGCTTCCCATTTCGGCACATTCATGCTACCGGCAGCTTCGGTTGGGAATGGATGCCGGAGCTGGTCAGGCAGAAGGGCGTTGACTTGGAAGAGGCGACCTCCATCCAGATGCAGGAATATATCTACAACATGCCTACCCTGATGGCAGCGGCAGATGTGATGATCAGTCGTGCCGGTGCCTCCACCTGCAATGAGATTGCCGCAGCCGGGCTGCCTTGTATTCTGATCCCGTCTCCCAATGTGACCAACAACCACCAGGAGAAAAATGCCCGGGTGCTGGAGGAGCGGAAGGGTGCTGTGGTTGTGTTGGAGAAGGACTGCACCCCGGAAAAGCTCTATGCGGAAATCAAGGCCTTGCTTGCCGATCCCCAGCGCCGTGAAGAGATGGGGAAGAGTCTTCACAGCATGGTAACGCTGGACAGTGCTGAGCGAATCTGCGATATTGTAGAGCAGCTGGCAAAACGATAACCCGAGCGTGAGGAAAAGCCCCACACCGTTTTCCCAGGAGGATAAATATGGATACAAAAGAGAAGCAGCGAGAGACTGTACCCCGCAGGCGACCAACCAAACAGGGCAGCCAGCCGCCGGTTCGGCGTCCGCCCAGCAAGACAGCAGGGCAGACGGCATACCCGCGGAAGTCGGTGCCGGAAACGGCAGAGTCCTATGAGGTGTATGTTCCGGATGCGGAAAGTCAGCGCACGCGGCACGCATCCGGCGCAGATCGGGTGGATGCGCCTGCCCGTCCCCGTTCCAAGGCAGCCGCACCGGCGAAAAGACGCCCTGCCTCCGGCAAGGATGCGCAGTACCATCCCTATCGTCAGGCAACTCAGCGGACAAAAGCGGCCAAGAAGCAGAATTTCAAGCAAAGCATTTCACGGTTTTTCTCTGCACAGAACCCGGTTGCAAAGCTTTTTTACAAGGAAGACCCGGCAGTATTTGGCGATGATGTCAGTACGGCCCGCAGACTGAAGCGGGAGGCGGAACTGGAGAAAAAGCGCAAGCGCGCGGAACGTCTGAACACCCCGGCTGCGATCTATACCCAGCCCACCGCGTTCAACAGCCGCCGCCTGGCCATTCAGCTGACCACGATTCTTGCTGTGGTTCTGGCGCTGGTGCTTGGCATGTCTGTGTTCTTCAAGGTAAAGCACGTGGGCGTATCCGGTATAAATGTTTACGATGCCCAAACGGTGAAGGAAGCTTCCGGCATTAAGGAAGGGGACAACCTGTTTACCTTTGGCCGCACCAGTGCTTCCGGCAAGATCATTGCCAAGCTGCCGTATGTAAAAAGTGCCAGGATTGGAATAAAATTGCCGGATACGGTTATTATTGAGGTAGAGGAAGCTGCCGTTGTTTATTCCATTCAGGATCAGGACGGCGTGTGGTGGCTGATAAATTCCGACGGTAAAGTGGTGGAGCAGACCAACGCCCAGAACGCCGGCAACTATACCAAGGTGCTGGGAGTGACCATCTATCAGCCCCAGTCCGGCGAATACGGTGTTGCCACCGAAGAGGCCCCAACGGAGACCGATCCCACCACCGGAGAGGCGGTTCCTGCCTTGATTACCGGTGCCCAGCGCCTGAATGCAGCCCTGGACATCCTGCAGGAGCTGGAAAACAACGATATCGTTGGCGATGCGGCCAGCGTGGATGTGAGTCAGCTTCAGGACATTATCCTGTGGTATGGCACACAGTATCAGGTGAACTTGGGCAGCATCGACAGAATTGCGCTGAAAATCAGCTATATGAAGAATGCCGTTCTGCAAATGAACGATTATCAGACGGGCATTCTGGATATCAGCTTTACCACCTGGCCGGATCAGGTCGGCTATACGCCCTTTGGCTGACGGGAATATTTTGACGAAAAATAAGATTTCCTATTGACCAATTCGCATTTTCACGTTAGAATAGAAAAGAATAGGTGAAATTACTGCGGCAGTTCTGGCTGCGCTTGCGTATCACGATACATAGGAGGAAGAATATATGTCCGAAAGTTTACAGGAGCGTGTGGTCAAAATCAAGGTCATTGGTGTTGGCGGCGCTGGTAATAACGTTATCAACCGCATGATCGAGTCCGGCGTGGATGGCGTGGAGTTCATCGCGGTCAATACTGATAAGCAGGATCTGAATAAGTCCGTCTGCAAGAACAAAATTCAGATTGGTGAAAAGCTGACCAACGGCATGGGTGCCGGCTCTAAGCCGGAGATCGGCAAAAAGTCTGCCGAGGAGAGCCGCGCGGCTATTGCCAAGATCCTGGAAGGCACCGACATGGTGTTCATTACCGCCGGTATGGGCGGCGGCACCGGCACCGGCGCGGCGCCCATTGTAGCAGATTTGGCACATGAGGCCGGTATTCTTACTGTAGGTGTGGTGACCAAGCCCTTCAAGTTTGAGGGTGCAAACCGCATGCGGCAGGCAGAGCAGGGCATTGCTGACCTGAGCGAGAAGGTGGACTCCCTGATTATCATCCCCAATGACCGCCTGAAATACGTGACCGATCAGAAAATCACCTTTGCTAACGCCTTTGGTATTGCAGATGATGTGCTCAAGCAGGCTGTTACCTCCATTTCCGAACTTGTCGGGTTCTCTGAGAACGTGATGATCAACCTGGACTTCGCTGACGTGTCCGCCGTAATGAAGTCTGCGGGCCGCGCACATATGGGCGTTGGCATCGCTTCCGGTCGGGAAAAGGCTGAGCAGGCCGCTACCTCCGCCGTTTCCAGCCCTCTGCTGGAGACCTCCATCAACGGCGCTACCGGCGTGCTGATCAATATCACCGGATCCTCCGAAATGACCCTGGATGATGTGGAGACCGCTGCCGGAATTGTGCAGGAGGCCGCCAACGCAAACGCAAACATTATCTTCGGTGCTACCTGCTCCGATGCGTTCCAGGATGAGATGCGTGTTACCGTGATTGCCACCGGGTTTGATGGCAGTGCTATGAATTTTACCCGCAAGGATGCGGCTGCCTCCAATCCTGCCGATGACATTGATACGCCTGTGGGTGCCGCTGCAAAGCCCACTAAGCCTGCGGACATCGGCGACATTGACGAGATTTTCAGCATCTTTAAGCGCAACTGATTTTATGGGGTGCTGTCTCACGGGCGTGGGGCAGCACTCTTTTTATTTGTTTGGAGGATACCATGAATTCCTATCAGGCACTGGCATCCAGCTATGACCGACTGACCAGAGATGTGGACTATCGGGATGCAGTTCATTTTTATTTTGAGATCCTCAAGCGGGAGGGTGTTATCCCACGCAGTGCGGCAGATCTGGCCTGCGGCACAGGATCGGTGACGAAGCTGCTGGCAGAGCATGGGCTTCCCGTAATCGGTGTTGATCTATCTGAGGACATGCTCACCCAGGCCCAGCAGAAGAATGAAGAGGTGAACCCCAAGCCCATCTTTCTGCACCAGAATTTAGCCTCGCTGTATCTGCCCCGAGGTGTGGATTTGGCTGTGTGTGCACTGGACAGCTTGGATTACATCACGGATCCTCGGGAATGCCAGACAGCTATTCAGCGTATTTATAAGGCACTGAATCCCGGCGGCATCTTTATTTTCGATGTCAATACCCCGGAAAAGCTTCGTGCTATGGACAATCAGGTTTTTCTGGACGAGGACGAGAATGTCTACTGTGTCTGGCGGGGCGAGTTTAAAGAAAAGACAAATATCTGCTCCTACGGTATGGACTTATTCCAGCGGCAGGGAAACAGTTGGCATCGTTCCTTTGAGGAGCACCGGGAGTATGCTTATAGCCAGGATCAGCTTACCTGCTTCCTGAGGAAAGCGGGTTTTACCCATATTCGCGTATACGGCAACAGAAGCTTTTCTGCACCCAAAGAAGGGGAGCAGCGGATCTTCTTTTCAGCCAGGAAAGGAAAAATAAAATATGAATGATTACCTAGTTCGCGGCATGAGCATGGATGGTTTCGTGAAGATGGTTGCCATTCGCTCCACGGAAATTGTCCGACGTGCTGCTCAGATTCACCATACAACACCCAACGCCACCGCTGCGTTGGGACGTGCCTTGACGGCCGCCTCTATGATGGGCAACATGCAGAAGGTGGAGAACGGCTCGATGACCCTGCAGGTGCGGGGCGGCGGCCCCATTGGAACCATTACGGTGGTTTCCGACGCAGTGGGCAATGTCCGTGGCTGCGTGACGGAGCCGCGGGTGCCGCTGGTGGAGAAATATCCCGGTAAGCTGGATGTGGGCGCCACGGTCGGAACCAACGGTACATTAACAGTTATCCGGGACCTTCAATTAAAAGAACCCTATGTGGGCTCCACAGAGCTTGTATCCGGAGAAATTGCAGATGATGTGACAGCCTACTTTGCACAGAGTGAACAAACCCCTACAGCGTGCGCTCTGGGGGTACTGGTGGATCGGGATATGAGCGTGAAGGTAGCCGGCGGCTATCTGGTGCAGCTGCTGCCCGGTGCACCGGATGACATCATCGATAAGGTGGAGCAGGGAATCCAGCGTGCCGGTGCCGTTACCCCCATGCTGGATCAAGGGATGACCCCGGAGGATATTCTGGGGCAGGTCTTCGGTGACCTGGGTGTGGTGTTCCTGGATACTGTGGAGGTCAGCTATAAGTGCTACTGCACCCGCAGCCGGGTGGAAGGAGCACTCGTCAGCTTGGGCAGAGCAGAGCTGGAGGACATTGCGTCTGAAGGAAAAACCTTCCCGGTGGAGTGCCAGTTCTGCGATACGGTTTACCAGTTCACCCCGGAGGA
The DNA here is from genome assembly GCA_934591635.1 of uncultured Oscillospiraceae bacterium. Lineage (GTDB taxonomy): Bacteria > Bacillota > Clostridia > Oscillospirales > Oscillospiraceae > Faecousia. The sequence goes on from CAKTPI010000001.1 coordinate 190,523, forward strand.
TGTTCAGAAGCTCCTGGAAAAAGTATAAGTTTTGCCGGGTTCCTGAAGGAAAGTGCCTGCTTTGCCAAGGTAAAGATTTTTAAAAAAATTTGGAAAAATTGCTTGACAAAACGGGCCTTTCCGTGTATAATGAACCCCGTCGCTGAGGTGAACACGACAGCGATGCAAGCCAAGGGAGCATAGCTCAGCTGGGAGAGCACATGCCTTACAAGCATGGGGTCACAGGTTCGAGCCCTGTTGTTCCCACCATTTATCTGGCCCGGTGGTGCAGTCGGTTAGCACGCCAGCCTGTCACGCTGGAGGTCGACGGTTCGAGTCCGTTCCGGGTCGCCATTTTAATATCCCTTTGCATCCGAGTGGAATGTGAGTTCTGCTCGACATGCCTTCGTAGCTCAGCAGGTAGAGCAGCGGACTGAAAATCCGCGTGTCGTTGGTTCGACTCCGACCGAAGGCACCAGATGCGGGTGTAGCTCATCTGGTAGAGCGCCACCTTGCCAAGGTGGAGGTAGCGAGTTCGAGCCTCGTCACCCGCTCCAAAAAAATAAGGAACGCCGGTTGCGTTCCTTATTTCATATGGTACCGTAGCCAAGTGGTAAGGCAAGGGTCTGCAAAACCCTCATTCCCCAGTTCAAATCTGGGCGGTACCTCCAAGGCCCCGAGTGCTTTTGCATTCGGGGCCTTTTCCTTTGGTTCTATAGTGAGAAAGCCGAACCTGTCCTCAATTGAGGACAGAGTTCGGCTTTTTGCTTATGTCGGGAATTTTTATGGAAATGAAGGTATATGAGCACTCTTGAAAATATAATTTGTCATTCATTGACTCCAGAGGAAAACATGAAAACATTTGCTTTTGAAAAAAAGTTTTTAGGTTCGAACAGTCAAAACGTGGCGGATATACGTGACAAGGGCAAGGTATGCGGGAATGCGGCCTTGCTCTTTTTGCAGGGGCCAAAGGGCAGCGCTAAGGCTTTTTCCTCCCGTTCATAAGCTCCGGCCGCAGTGATTTTACTGGGGCACTTGACTTTGTTTCGCGGAAATGGTATAGTTTATAAAGTACGGAGAGGTGTCCGAGTGGTTTAAGGAGCCAGTCTTGAAAACTGGTGATGCGGCAACGCACCATGGGTTCGAATCCCATCCTCTCCGCCAAAGGTGCCCTCTTTTGGCTGTAATGGCCGAAAGAGGGCTTTTTAGGTGAAATGTCTTTTTCATAGGAGACACCAATGAAATTTGAGTACCTTTACAACCGGCTGCTTCGCCGGGAGGCATGGAAAGCAGCGCTGCAAGCAGAAAAGAATCCCACTCAGTTGCGGGCATTGCGTGCGCAGACAGCGCAAGCAATCTTTTTTCATTATGAATCCATCATACAGCGCACCGGTGAAATCCGGAAGGCTCCGGTTTCCGACGCGAGCTTGGACTGTCTGCTGGAAATTGACAGCCGCATAGAACAGCTGCGGCAGCTCCTTCCCTATGCAAATCGAGGGCAGCAGCGGCTCATTGCGGATGCGGAATGCACCGCCGCATTTGCCAGGTCTTTGGTTCCGTCACTTCCGGCCGGAAAAAAGGCCACGGAGGTAACTTACTATTCCGTATTCATCCCCACGCTGAACGGACATTTTTATTATCTTGGTATCCAGAAATACCAAACGGGGGATGTAGTTGCCATTCCATTTGGCGGTGAGAACAAAATGATTTACGGCGTTGTGAAAGAGGTCTTCTGCCAAGACTACTGGAAAATGCCGCTTCCTCTCTGGAAAATGAAGTACATTGACTCAAAAGCCCCGCAAGCCATTGCTGAAGAATACCGGCGGCATGGCGCTGCTTATCACTGAATCCGCCTGCATCGATGGAAGAATGCAGGCGGATTTTTAGACGTTTTCCTTTTCTTTATCGCCGGTGATGTAGTAATCACAGCAAGCCCCGCCGGAGGCGATGGTCTGCTGACGGTGCAGCACGCCATGCTGGAGGCTGACCATTACGCTGTCCAGCTCACAGAACAGGGGCATCAACTCCTGAACGCCCAGCTTCTCCGCATAGGTGCAAATGGGGCAGCGGGTAATGCGATAGTAACATGCTCCCTCTTTGGGCTGCCCTACGAAGTCTACCCGGAAGGACGTGGGGTATTGCTTCTCCTTTTCCGGTGTATACCACTTGATATATTTCACAATGCTCTTTTTGTTCTCGGCCTTTCCCTTCTCTGTGTTCAGGTTCGTCCGTGCGAAGTACCACTTGATATGGTAGAGAGACTGACGCATCATTTCCTGCACGGTCTCCGGCGGAATTTGCTTCCCACTTGCTACATAAGGAGCCACAAAGGCCAGCGCAAACAACTCGTTATAGGCCATTGGGTTGTTCGCCCCAATATCATCCGCCTGCTCCACCAGCTGCCGATAGACCTTTTTACTCTTCTTCATGGTTTCGGAAGCAAAGGCCTTGCCATATTTTTCCTTCAGAACTTTTTCCATTGACCCTTTAAATAGAAAGAAATAAAAGCCGTTATATTTCATGATTATGCTCCTCCTGTTGGTTATGGACGGAATCAAACAGTGCTGTCCAACCGCCCAAATGATACGTCATCAGCACCTGCATATACGCCTCTGCGGCCTGCCTGTCCGGACACTCCCGAATGACCCGGCGATAAGCATCGAATTGGACAGAAATCAGCAGGCCCAGCAGTGTTTCATCCATATGGATATGGCCTGCACTGCGAAAAAAGGAAATGCTTTCTCCAATTTTCTGCTTTACAATGCCATCAAAAAAGGATTCCATGCTGCTTCCTGCACTGCAGCAGAAAAGAAGCACGGCCTCCTGGTAATGGGCAAATATCAACTGCAAAATTGCCGTTGATTCCCGCTGCATAGAGCTTTTGAGCTGCGCCAGGAAATCATCAGAGTGCGCATAATAATCTGTTTTAACATTCCGAAAAAGCGTCTCCACATCATCCAGCAGTGGCTGCAGCAAACTGACAAACAGCGCATCCTTCGACGGGTAGCGGGTCTGAATCGCACCAACCGTAACGCCAGCATGCTCCGCGATTTTGCGAAGTGACGCCTCCACATAGCCGTTATCCATAAACTCCCGCATCGCAGCAGATGTGATTTTGCCATCCAACGAATGATCTCTCCGCGCCAATCTATTCTCCTCCGACCTGATTCAATTACAGCGTAATTAATTACAATGTAATTATATCATTCTTATCAGCACCTGTCAATGCTGCTTATGCACGGAAAGAAAAAGCCTTGCATCCAGAGGAAAATAGTAACATGTTCCCGGGCTGGCTGCATATAATGTCCAATGTTTTTTAGGAGGGAAATGAGATGGAGGCTTCGGCTGCGCAGCAGTGGGATATTGATGATTTTATTTTTGCGGATGAGGAGGAAAGCGTAAGCGGACGCTGAAAAATGCCGGGATGATTCAATTTTGGCCCTTTACAGTCTGCTGAAAATCGGTTATAATATCTCAAACTATGCTGATAAAAAGTGAGAGATTGCCATGAATATTGCTTTTGATACCTATAAGCAGAAACTCAATGATTGCCGCCCCGCGCTGGAGGGGCTGGCGGATTCACTGAATATAGAGGGCATGCGCAATGAGCTGGAGCGGCTCCATGCCATGCAGGAGGCTCCCGGCTTCTGGGATGACCCGGAGAAGAGTCAGAAGGTAGCAGTGAAGACTCGTCAGACGGAGACCAAAATTCAGCGGTATGAAAAAATGCTCTCTACCTGGGATGATCTGATGACCATCTGCGAAATGGCCGCGGAGGAAGACGACGATTCTATGCTGGAGGAACTGCAAACCGGCTATGAGACCCTGACCGAAGAGATGGAGGTTTGTCGTCTGGAGACCTTGCTCACCGGTCATTACGACAAGAATAACGCCCTTATGAGCTTCCACGCCGGCGCAGGCGGCACCGAGGCTCAGGACTGGTGCCAGATGCTCTACCGTATGTATACCCGCTGGGCGGAGCGTCACGGATTTGCCTACAAGATCCTGGATTATCTGGAGGGCGATGAGGCAGGCCTCAAGTCCGCGGATATCATGATTGAGGGCGAGAATGCCTATGGCTTCCTGAAGGGAGAGAACGGCGTCCACCGCCTGGTGCGGGTTTCTCCCTTTGATGCCAACGCCCGGCGGCAGACCTCCTTCTCCGCAATTGAGGTCATCCCCGATATCGAGGATGAGAGCCAGGACGTGGAGATTCGTCCGGAGGATTATGAAATGCAGGTCTACCGCTCCTCTGGTGCAGGCGGCCAGCACATCAACAAAACATCTTCTGCCGTTCGTTTGATCCATAAGGCCACCGGTATTGTAGTGTCCTGCCAGACGGAGCGCAGCCAGTTTCAAAACAAGGAAACCTGCCTGCGGATGCTGCGCAGCAAGCTGGTAGAGATCAAGGAGCGGGAGCATTTGGATAAGATCTCCGACATCAAGGGCGTGCAGCAGAAAATTGAGTGGGGCAGCCAGATCCGCAACTATGTGTTCATGCCCTATACCCTGGTAAAGGATACCCGCACCGGCTGCGAGACATCCAATGTCAATGCTGTGATGGACGGGGCGCTGGATCCCTTTATCGAAAGCTACCTCAACTGCCTTGCCACCGGGAACTGGGTGCAGAAATAACACGCGGTTCGGAGGGTATTTTTTCTTGAAAACAGGAAAAATACTTGCATTTCCTGTGGCATTGTGATATACTAACTATCACAAATGTGGTTTGCTGCCTTCGTGGCAGGCCGTATCATATTCGCTGTCCGCGAATGGGGCGGAGGGAGGTTTGGTTACGATGAGAACTTTTCTGATTATTCTGGAGGCTCTGGCGAGCTTGGCACTGACGGTTGTTGTGCTGCTGCAGTCCGGTAAGGAGGCTGGTCTGTCTGGCGCTTTGTCCGGTTCCTCTGACTCCTATCTCAGCAAGAACAAGAAGGGCGGCCTGGATCAGATTCTGGCTACTTCCACCAAGTGGATCGCTATTGTCTGGGTTGTGCTTACCCTGGTTCTGAGTTTGGTTTGATTCAGATAAATTGAACATACGGCCGCAGGATTTCATCCTGCGGTCTTTGTTATTTTGACCGGTGACAATTCGGCAGACCGGTGGTATAATGAGGCGGTAAGGTAAGTGGATTTATGAAGTACACCGTTTGAAAGGAGTACAACCGATGGATGAAAGAAAACTGGCCGGCTTAGAGCCGCAGCTTGTATTTGACTATTTTGAACAGATTTGTGCCATTCCCCATGGCTCCCGCAATACGAAGGCCATCAGCGATTTTCTGGTTGCCTTTGCCAAAGAGCAGGGTATTCGCTATATTCAGGATGAGAGCAACAATGTGATTCTGTTTGCGGACGGAACCTGCGGGATGGAGGCGCACGAGCCTGTTATTTTGCAGGGGCATATGGACATGGTGTGCGAAAAGGACGCCGGATGCTCGATTGATATGGAGACCCAGGGCCTTGACCTGTGCCACGATGAGGAGTCCGTTTTTGCCAAGGGGACGACACTGGGCGGCGATGACGGCATTGCCGTTGCCTATGCCATGGCTCTGATTGCGGATAAGAGCATTCCCCATCCGCCGCTAGAAGTAATTATCACTGTGGATGAGGAAATCGGTATGCTGGGGGCGAATGCCATTGACGTCTCCATGCTCAAGGGCCGCAAGATGATTAATTTGGATTCCGAGGACGAGGGGGTGTTTACCGTCTCCTGTGCCGGCGGTGCCAGAGCAACGATTTCTCTGACGGTAAATCGCAAGATGGTGTATGGCCCCTGCATCCGCCTGTGTGTCGATGGGCTGCGGGGCGGTCATTCCGGCGCAGAGATTCATAAAAACCGTGCCAACGCCAACAAGGTGATGGGTGAGTTTATGAGCCGGATTCTCAAGCTGATGCCGCTGTGCCTGACCTCCTACGCAGGCGGCAGCAAGGACAATGCCATTCCCTTCAGCTGCCAGGCAAATGTTGTTGCCATGGGGATTGGACTGGAGCGAATCAACGATATTGCATCCCAGCTCCAGGCAGAAATCCGGGAGCAGTATGATGAGCCGGAAGCGACCGTGCAGGCCTTTGATGTGGATGCGCTGGGAGGAAACAGCTTGACCACTGAGGATACTGCCCGGGTGGTGGCTTTGCTGTGTGCCGCACCCAATGGTGTGCAGAGCTACAGTGCCGATATTCCCGGCCTGGTGCAAACCAGCCTGAATTTGGGCATTGCAAAGCTGGGGGAGCTGTTCTCTGTCACGTTTTCTGTGCGCAGCAGCGTTAATCGGGAGAAAGAGGAGCTGCTGGAGCAGCTGAGAAAGCTGTGTGCATTCTATGACGGCAGCTATTCCCAGATGGGCGAATACCCGGCCTGGGAGTATCGTAAGGATTCCGTCCTGCGGGATACAATGGTGAAAATTTATACGGAAATGTTTGGCAAGGCCCCTCAGGTGCTGGCCATTCATGCCGGTCTGGAGTGCGGCTTGCTCAGTGATAAGCTGCCCGGTCTGGATGCCGTGTCCATCGGACCGCAAATGCATGATATTCATACCAGCCGTGAAAAGCTGGAAATTGCTTCTACTGCCCGCGTGTGGAATTTCCTCTGTCAGGTTCTGAAGGCTTTGTAATTTCTGCAATGCCAAACGAAGGCTGCCTGCAATAGACAGCCTTCGTTTTTTGCCCGGAAGTTCTCTAATTTCCCGGGGGCTTCCCCTTGTAAAATTCCGGGAAAGTGGTATGATAGTCCTATCAAAAAGAGGAGGAACCAACATGAACGCAGAAAGCATTATGAAGATTTTTGCCGATACTGCCTACATCCGCATGGGCGGACGTCCGGCGGAAAAGCGGGCTGCCGAGTATCTCCAGAAGAAGGTGGCTGAATTCGGCCTGGAAGCGGTGCAGGAGCCCTTTGATGTACCCATGGGCGATATCGAGGAGGCATCCTTTGCTGTTGACGGCGTGCAGGTTCCCTGCAAGGGCTATATGTGTGCCGGAAATGCCGAGCTGGAGGCGCCGCTTTATTATCTTCGGTCAAACGATGCCTGGTCATTGCGCCAGTGCAAGGGTAAAATTGTCATGATTGACGGCTATCTGGGCTATTGGATGTACCAGGATTTGCTGGAAAATGGCGCATTGGGGTTTGTTACCTATGATGGAAATGCCAACTACGCGGATCGGGACATCGATGCCCGAGAGCTCCGGAGCTACGTCAGCAACGGCAAGGTGATTCCCGGCGTGAATATCAATGCCAAGGACGCCATCGCCCTGATTAATAAGGGCGTGAATACGGCAAAGATTACCTTGAAGCAAAAGGAGTATACAGGCAGTTCCCAGAATGTAGTGCTGGATATGCCCGGAGAGACGGATGAGTATATTGTTTTTACGGCCCACTATGATTCTACTGCCCTTTCACAGGGAGCCTATGATAATATGTCCGGTTCGGTAGGCCTGCTGGGGCTGGCAGAGCATTTTGCCAAGCATCCCCACCGTTTCGGCCTGCGATTTGTCTGGTGTGGCTGTGAGGAGCGGGGCTTGTTGGGTTCAAAGGCCTACTGTGCAGCCCATGAAGCTCAGTTGGATCAGATCGTGCTGAATATCAATCTGGATATGATTGGCTGCATTATGGGCAAATTCATTGCCTGCGCTACAGCAGAGGATCGGCTGATGCATTATATTGAGTACCTTGCCATGGAGCGCGGCTTCGGCCTCAAGGCCTCTCAGGACGTCTACTCCAGCGATTCCACGCCCTTTGCTGATCGGGGGATTCCCGCAGTTTCGTTTGCCCGCATTGCGCCTAATAATACCGCTACTATCCACAACAGCTACGATACCATGGCGCTGATGAAGGGGGAACAGATGGCAGAGGACATCGACTTCCTGATTGCCTTTACAGACCGCATGGCCAATGCCCAGATTTGCCCGGTAAAGCGGGAGATGCCTGAGAATATGAAGCAAAAGCTGGACGAATACCTCTGCCGTAAACGCCCGGAGAAGAAGTAAAGATAAAAAACCAGATTCATAATTTTCCGGGGCAGCGCCCGTGCACTGCCCCGGAAAGCCATGATAAAAATCAAAGAAAGAAGAGAGACAAGAAACAATGTTAGAAAAGCTATTCCATCTGTCCGACAACAAAACCAGCGTGAAGACGGAGTTGATTGCCGGCCTCACCACCTTCATGACCATGGCATACATCATTGCCCTGAACCCCAACCTGCTCACTGGCTTCGGTGCCCAGGGACAGGATCTGTGGAACGGTGTATTCCTGGCAACCTGCCTGGCTTCCGCAGTGGGTATGTTTGCAATGGCGTTCCTGGCCAATAAGCCCTTTGCGCTGGCCCCCGGTATGGGCCTCAACAGCTTCTTTGCTGTGGTTGTGGGCAATATTGTTGCCCTGACGGGAATGTCCTATCTGGCCTCCTTCCAGGCCGCCCTGGTCATCATTTTGATTGAGGGTATTATTTTCCTGGTGCTGTCCGTCCTCAATGTGCGTGAGAAGATTGTGGAGGCAATTCCTCTGGGTGTCCGCCTGGGTATTTCCCCTGCAATTGGCCTGATGCTGCTGAACATCGGACTGGGTTCCAATGTGGGAATTTACGCCGAGGGCAACGGCTTCACCACGCCGTTCTATGTGATGCGTGACTTCTTTGGAGCGCTGACCCCCAGTGTCCTGCGCTCCAACATGGGTGAGACCGGCTATACCACCATGGTCCTGACGGTTGTGACCATGTTTGCCGGCCTTTTTATCATCATTGCCATGGCAAAGAAGGGCGTGAAGGGCTCTGTTCTGTATGGCATGCTGATTGCCTCTGTCATTTATTGGGCAGGCGAGGCCGTCTTCCTGCACATCGATCCCTTTGCCTCCCTTAAGACCGCTTCTTTCCTGCCTCCCTTTGCCGACATGGCAAAGACCACCCTGTTCCACTTCAATTTTGCAGGTTTCCTGGAGATCGGCTGGTTTACCGCCGTTACCCTGATCATTACCTTCTGCATCATTGATATGTTTGATACCATTGGCACTTTGGTTGGGACCGCCTCCCGGGCCGGTATGGTGGACAAGGACGGCAATATGCCCAACATGAAGGAGGCCCTGCTGTCCGATGCCATTGGCACTGTGGCCGGTGCCTGCACCGGTACTTCCACCGTTACCACCTTTGTGGAGTCTGCTTCCGGTGTAGAGGCTGGCGGCCGTACGGGCCTGACAGCGCTTACCACTGGCATCCTGTTCCTTGTCTGCATTTTCCTGGCTCCCGTTGCGGCGGTGATTCCTGCGGCAGCGACCTCTTCCGCCCTGATTTATGTGGGCGTTCTGATGCTGATGGGGTTGAAGAACGTTAATTTCGAGGATTTGGATCAGATGGTGCCTGTGGCGCTGATGCTCATCGGCATGCCCATTTCCGGCTCCATTGGCCATGCCATCGGCATTGGCTTGATTTCCTATACCGTCATCAAGGTCTTCGGCGGCAAGGCCAAGGAAGTCTCTATCTTGACCTATGCCATCAGCCTGCTGTTCCTGGTGAAGTTCTTCCTGGCGTTCTAAAGCTTACTTAGAGCCGCTTTTCACAGGCAAAGAAATCAAGACCAAACATGTTGCACCGGTTCAAGAATGTGAAGCCGCATTTGCGGTAGAGCTTCTGGGCCGGTGCATTTTCTACCGATACCAGCAAATGAACAGCCGGGACATGTGCTTGTTTCAGCTGTGCAAGAAGCGCACAGATCATCTGGTATGCAATGCCCCTCCCTTGCTGCCCCGGCGCAACCGCAACCCGGGCAATCTCCTTTGCCTGGCGGCAGTTCCAGAAGGGAAGTCCATCCAGTTCATTTTCAGGCACAAGAGAGATGGCGCCCACAATAATGCCAGCGTCCTCCATCACGTACAGTCCGCCATGCTGAAAATCCTCATTGATTTGAATCCAGCCGGGGTAATTCTCGCCCCAGGTGCACATAGGGCTCCCGACGAGGCTGCGGTAGAGCTGGTATACCGCGCCTAAATCCTGTTGTTCCGCTTTTCGAAAAATCATATTTCCTCCATAAAAAGAAGCCTGGCAAGAATTTCCTGCCAGGCTTTGCAAATATCAGATAGTTTACAGTTCGCAGTTGCCAACAGTGCGGGGGAAGGGAATGGCATCCCGGATGTTGCTCACGCCGGTCAGATACATGACGCAGCGCTCAAAGCCCAGGCCAAAACCGGCGTGGCGGGCGGAGCCATACTTCCGCAGGTCCAGGTAAAAGTTGTAATCCTCTTCCCGCATACCAAGCTCTTCAATCCGGGCCTTCAGCAAGTCGTAGTTGTCCTCACGCTGGCTGCCGCCGATGATCTCACCGATGCCGGGCACCAGGCAGTCCATGGCTGCCACGGTCTTGCCATCGGGGTTCAGCTTCATATAGAAGGCCTTGATCTCCTTGGGATAATCGGTAACAAACACCGGGCGTTTGAAGATTTCCTCGGTCAGGAAGCGCTCGTGCTCAGTCTGCAAATCACTGCCCCAGTGCACGGGATAGTCAAAGCGGTCGTTGTGCTCCTCCAGAATCTTCACTGCATCGGTATAGGTGATGCGCCCAAAGTCACTGTTCAGCACGTGGTTCAGCCGATCCAGCAGGCCGGTGTCCACCCGCTCATTGAAGAATGCCATCTCTTCGGGGGTGTGCTCCAGCACATAGGAAATGATGTATTTGATCATATCCTCGGCCAGCCGCATGTCATCGTCCAGGTCGGCAAAGGCAATTTCAGGCTCGATCATCCAGAACTCGGCGGCGTGCCGGGTGGTGTTGGAGTTCTCGGCGCGGAAGGTGGGGCCGAAGGTATAGATGTTCTTAAAAGCCATAGCGAAGGTCTCGCCGTTGAGCTGGCCGGAAACGGTCAGATTGGTGGGCTTGCCGAAGAAATCCTTGCTGAAATCAACCTTGCCGTCTTCGGTTTTGGGCACGTTGTTGAGATCCAGGGTTGTCACCTGGAACATTTCACCGGCGCCCTCGCAGTCAGAGCCGGTAATCAGGGGCGTGTGGACATACACAAAGTCCCGCTCCTGGAAGAATTTGTGGATGGCATAGGCTGCCTGGCTGCGCACGCGGAACACAGCCTGGAAAAGGTTCGTACGGGGGCGCAGGTGGGGCATGGTGCGCAGAAATTCCACGCTGTGGCGCTTCTTCTGCATGGGGTAGTCGCCGGTGGAATCGCCCTCAATGGCGATGGAGGCAGCCTGAATCTCAAAGGGCTGCTGTGCATCGGGGGTGAGCAGGAGCTTGCCCTTGATGATCAGGGCAGCGCCGATATTGACCTTGGAGATTTCCTGGAAATTCTCCATTGCATCGGTGTAAACCACCTGTACGGGGGTGAAATAAGTACCGTCATTCAACGAAATAAAGCCGAACTGCTTGCTCTTGCGGTTCGCCCGCACCCAGCCGCCAACCGTAATTTCTTTGCCGGCATAGGCGTCGGTGTTCTTGAACAGCTCTCTGACAGAAACCAAATCCATTTCAAATTACCTCTCTCCTGGTAGAAAATATAGTTTAGTATACGCCAAATTGTCGGAATTTACAAGAGGGAATGCGGCATTTTATTGAAATTATCAAAAAATCATTTATAATGGTGTAACCAATGAAGATAAAATGCGCCTTGATAGGTGTAAGGCCCTTACATCAAAGAGAATCACATAGGAGGTGGCGATGTTGGAAGATACCCAAATCGTCAATCTGTTTTTCATTCGCTCCGAGGAGGCCCTGCGGGAGACGGATCGGAAATACGGCCATTTCTGCTTTAAGATTGCCTGGAATATCCTGGAAAACCAAGAGGATGCCGAGGAAAGCGTCAGCGATACATACCTTGCGGCCTGGAAGAGCATCCCGCCCACCCGTCCCAGTCAGCTCAGTGCCTTTCTGGCAAAAATCACCCGGCATATTTCTCTTGACCGCTGGCGCAGACGCAGCGCCGAAAAGCGGGGCGGGGGAGAGGCAGATGTGGCCCTGGAGGAATTGGAGGAGTGCGTTGCAGGCAGCAATACCGTGGAGAGCACCGTGGCTGCAAAGGAGCTGCAAGCAGCGCTCAACCGCTTTTTGGAGACGCAGTCGGAAATGGAACGGGTTCTGTTCGTTTCCCGCTACTGGTACCTGCGGCCGGTGAAGGAGATTGCGGATAAAACAGGCCTATCCGTCAGCAATGTGAAGACCCAGCTTTGCCGCACCCGGAAAAAATTGCGATTCTTTTTGGAAAAGGAGGAATTACTGTGAAAGCTTATGAGCTGTTGGGCTCCTTCGGAAATATTCAGAACAAGTATATTATGGAGGCAAAGAATATGGAAAAATATCGGGAGAAGAAATCCAGCCGCAGCCGGGTGAAGTATATGCTGATTGCGGCAATCATTGCGGTTTCCATGATGATTGTGACGGCGGTGGCAGCGATGAACTATCTGGGAATGCAGGAAATCACCCAGGGTACCACCTATGAAGTCCCCTCTGAGGCATCACCCTACATCGAAACCCAAAGCGCCCAGGCGACCACCACGGAAGATTGGAGCTGCACCATGCTGGAAAGCCTGTTTGACAGCGCCAGCTTTACCATCAGTGTCGGCATTTCCGGCGGCGACAAATATGTTGTCGTTCCCGAATATTGCAGCGCCGGTGACGATGTAAGCGAAATCGGTCTGCCCAGCGGTCAGACCCTGGGGGACTATGCCGCCCAGCAGGGCAAGACGCTGCTGTATGTTGGTGCCGGAATCCAAGACCGGGACAAGCTGGGCATCGCAACGACAGCCCAGTTTTACAAGAGTCAATCTGACAGCGAAATGACCATTGTGGAAACCGGGCAGAAGAGCACCGACGTGTCCGTGACGGAGGGAACTTGCAGTGTCAGCGCCTGGGTTGACGGGCAAAAGGATGTTACCCGGGTGGAACTTCCCTTCACCGTAAAGGAGGCTGCCGGAGACGTGCTGGTTTACAAGGCGGAGGGAGCCAACGAGGTAGCAGGCATCCGTACCAATTCCTTCCGGGTCTACCAGTCCCCGGCGGGCAACTCCATTGTGTTTGACCAGGAACTTCCTGAGATATTTACTGAGGATTTGAAGCGAATGGACATTGATGGGATTACCTATGCCGAGGGCGGCTGGCTCGACGACGGCAAGGGCGGCTATGAATGTAGATGGTCCAAAGTGCAGGGCAATTTTGGCGATACCCTGACGCTGCGTTTTATCAACTGGGACAATGAGGTTATGGGCTCTGTTATCTTCCATCGCCAGAAGTGAAGAAAGGGAGGGCTGCCATACGGCAGTCCCCTAAAATCAAATTCTAAACGGGAGCCTCCTCATGGAAGCTCCCGTTTTTGCTGTGCTTATTTACTGGATGCGACACTTCTGCGTACCAATGCCCGGCGAAGCTTTGCTTCGGCGAGCTTCAGATCCGTCTCAGAGGCATTGGGATTCTTCAGAATTCCGTCAGCCTTTTGGTAGGCGGCATTGGCACGCTCCAGATCGATCTTGTCAGACCATTCAAAGGTGGTGGGCACCAGCGTAACGGTACCGTTTACCACACTCAGCATGCCGCCGATGCAGGCGGCCGTCCGCCGCTCACCGTCCGCAATAACAACGGCCCGGCCCATTCCCAAGGGAGTGACGTAGTTGGTGTGCCCCGCCAGGATGGCCACATCACCGGTAGTGCTGCGGACAATAATCTGCTCCGCGTTGCCGTCAAAGATCAAACCATCCGGGGTGACGATCTTCAGGGGAAAGCTTGTCATGCTTTCTCACCGCCCCGATACTTGGCAACCACCTCGTCGATGGAACCGGCGAACAGGAAGTAGGATTCGGGAATGTCGTCGTGCTTGCCCTCGATAATCTCCTTGAAGGAACGGATGGTCTCTTTCAGGGGGACATACTTGCCCTGATAGCCGGTGAACTGCTCTGCCACGTGGAAGGGCTGGGATAGGAACCGCTGCACCTTCCGGGCGCGGTTAACAGTGAGCTTGTCTTCCTCGCTCAACTCGTCCATACCCATGATGGCGATGATATCCTGCAATTCCTTGTAGCGCTGCAGGATGCTCTGCACGGCGCGGGCAGTTTCGTAGTGCTCCCGCCCCAGAATCTCCGGGGAAAGAATCCGGGAGGTGGAGTCCAGCGGGTCAACAGCAGGATAAATACCCAGTGATGCGATGCCGCGGTCCAGAACTGTAGTAGCGTCCAGGTGGGCAAAGGTCGTGGCAGGGGCGGGGTCTGTCAGGTCGTCCGCAGGGACGTAAACCGCCTGCACGGAGGTGATGGATCCATCCTTTGTGGAGGTGATACGTTCCTGTAGCGCGCCCATTTCCGTCGCCAGCGTGGGCTGGTAACCAACGGCGGAGGGCATACGGCCCAGCAGCGCGGAAACCTCAGAACCGGCCTGGGTGAAACGGAAGATGTTGTCGATGAACAGCAGCACGTCCTGATGCTTCACATCCCGGAAGTACTCCGCCATGGTCAGGCCGGACAGGCCCACACGCATACGGGCTCCGGGGGGTTCGTTCATCTGACCGAAGACCATGGCGGTTTTGGAGATAACGCCGGACTCAGTCATTTCGTTGTAGAGGTCATTGCCTTCACGGGTGCGTTCGCCAACACCGGTAAATACGGAGTAGCCGTTGTGGGCAGTGGCGATGTTGTAAATCAGTTCCTGAATCAAGACGGTTTTGCCCACGCCTGCGCCGCCGAACAAGCCGATCTTACCGCCTTTGGCATAGGGGCAGATCAGGTCAATGACCTTGATGCCGGTCTCCAGAATCTCGGTGGCAGGCTGCTGCTCCTCATAGGAGGGAGCAGGGCGGTGAATGGGCCAACGGTTTTCTATTTTGGGAGCGGGCTTATTATCAATGGGTTCGCCCAGCAGGTTAAACACACGTCCCAGGCACTCATCGCCCACGGGGACGGCGATGGGGGCCCCGGTATCGATCGCCTCGGCACCGCGCTGGAGACCGTCAGTTGAGGACATAGCAATGCAGCGCACCACATTGTCGCCAATGTGCTGGGCAACCTCCGCGGTGATGGTGGCATCGCCGTTTTTAACATGGATTGCGTTGAGCAGACTCGGCAGCTGCTCATCGGCAAACCGAATATCCAGAACAGGACCCATTACCTGGATGACTGTTCCTTTGTTATTTGCCATTGGATTCAACTCCTTTTGTGAAAAAATGGGGGAGAAGAATGCAAAATGCGGAATGCAAAATGCAACAAATTATTTTTCTTAGGAACCAGCCACGATTTCCGTGATCTCCTGGGTAATGGCTGCCTGACGGGCCCGGTTGAATTTCAGGCTCAGGTCATCAATCATATCCTCGGCATTCTGAGTGGCATTGTCCATGGCGGTGCGCCGGGCAGCCTGCTCAGAGGCACGGGATTCGCACAAAGCACCGTACAGCAATCCGCCCAGGTATTCGGGGATGATCGCCTCGAACACTTCTTCATTGCTGGGCTCGTACAGAATGTCTGCATTGTGGTGCTCAGTATGCGTTGGATCACCCTCCAAAGGAAGCAGCTTCATAACGGCAGGGGACTGGGAGAGCATGGATTCAAAATTGGTATAGGCCACATGAATCTCGCTGTAAGCCCCTTCCCGGAAAGCTTTGCACAGCTGCTTTGCAATGGAGAAGCAGTCACCAATCGAAACAGAGGCGGCTTCGGCATAATTTTCCGTAAAGACAGCCACGCCATGGCTGCGGAAATAGTCAACAGCTTTTTTGCCCAGAGGCAATACCTCTGCCTGAGTGCCACGGATCTTCTCATCTACCAGCTTCAGCACATTGCTGTTGTAGCCACCGGCCAACCCACGGTCACCGGCGATGACGATATACATCGCTTTGCCCTGGGATGGCTGCTGAAAGTAGACGGAGGAAAAATCCTGCGTGGAGACGGAAATGTCCATAATGGTCTGGTGGAGAATCTCAAAATAAGGACGGGAATCCAAAACCTGCGCCTGGGCGCGGCGGAGCTTGGAGGCGGCAACCATTTCCATCGCCTTTGTGATCTGCTTGGTGCTCTCCATGCTTCGGATGCGGTTTTTGATCTCCTTGGTGGAAACGCCAGACATAGTCAGCCCTCCTTACACAGGAGCGAACTGCTTGACCAGCTCATCCAGTGCAGCCTTTAGGGTTGCCTCGGTGTCATCTTCTAGCTTACCGGCGGAGCGGATAGCCTCCAGAACCTGGGGATACCGGTTTTCCATGTGCTCCTCCAGGCGCCGTTCAAATTCGGGAACCTGCTCTACCGAAACGGCGTGCAGGTATCCGTGGGTGACCGCATAGATGATGCAAACCTGCTGCGCTACTTCCTTGGGGGAGTTGTTCTTCTGCTTCAGGACAGCCACAATGCGCTCGCCCAAAGCCAGACGTTCCTTGGTGTCAGCATCCAGATCAGAGCCAAACTGAGCAAAGCTTTGCAGCTCCCGGTATTGGGAATACAGCAGCTTCAGGGAACCGGCCACCTTTTTCATTGCTTTGATCTGTGCATCGCCGCCCACACGGGAGACGGAGATACCAGGGTTCACAGCGGGCATAATGCCGGAGTTGAACAGCTCGGTTTCCAGGAAAATCTGGCCATCGGTAATGGAAATGACGTTCGTTGGAATATAGGCGGAAACGTCGCCTGCCTGGGTTTCAATAATGGGAAGCGCCGTCAGGCTGCCGCCGCCCAGTTCGGGGGACAGCTGCGCTGCACGCTCCAGAAGACGGGAGTGGAGATAGAAAACGTCACCGGGGTAAGCCTCGCGTCCGGGGGGACGGCGAATCAGCAAGGAAATTGCACGGTAAGCCACCGCGTGCTTGCTCAGGTCATCATAAATAACCAGAACATCCTTTCCCTGATGCATAAAGTATTCGCCCATGGTGCAGCCGGAGTAGGGGGCAATATACTGCATCGGCGCCAGCTCAGAAGCAGTTGCGGAGACCACAATGGTATAATCCATTGCGCCGCCCCGGGCAAGATTCTCAACCAGCTGTGCAACGGTAGAACGCTTCTGACCGATGGCAACATAGATGCAGATAACGTCCTTGCCCTTCTGGTTCAGAATGGTATCGGTTGCAATGGTGGTCTTGCCGGTCTGCCGGTCGCCGATAATCAGCTCACGCTGACCGCGGCCGATGGGAATCATAGAGTCGATTGCCTTGATACCGGTTTGCAGGGGGCGGCTGACGTGCTGCCGCTCGATAATACCGGGGGCAGGGGACTCAATCGGCTTAAAGGCATCCGCATTGATGGCACCCTTGCCATCGATGGGTTCACCCAGTGCATTGACAACGCGGCCAATCAGGCTCTTACCCACGGGGACGGACACTACTTTGCCGGTACGCTTGACGGTGTCGCCTTCCTTGATGCCCTGGTCAGAGCCAAGGATAACGATGGAAACCGTGTTCTCTTCCAGGTTCTGGGCCATGCCGTAGGAGCCGTCAGGGAATTCCACCAGCTCGCCTGCCATGCAGTTGTCCAGGCCAGAGGCTTTGGCAATGCCGTCGCCTACCAGGATGACCACGCCGGTCTCACTGGCTTCCATCTTATTTTCGTAGTTCTCAATTTGACTGCGAATGATTTTGGATATTTCTTCGGGTCTTAGTTCCATACAGTCCCTGCTTTCTCGTCAGAGTACGGTGTTTTTCAGCAAATCCCGAACCCTGTCCAGACGATGGGCAACGGTGTCATCCAGACTCTTGCCATCGTAATGCAGCATCACGCCGCCGAGAAGGTCGGTCTTTACCTGATTACGCAGCAAGATGGTCTTGCCCGTAATGCCGGAGAGCTTTTGCACTAGCTTTGCTTTCTGCTCCTGGCTCAGCGGGACAGCAGTGCAGGCGGTCACGCTGAGAATATTGTGATCCCGCTGATACAGCCGGGTATAGCTCCGGCAGCAGTCGGAATACAGGTGAATATAGTCCTTTTCTACTAAAATTTTCATAAAATTCAGCAAAAAAGGCTGCACTTTTCCACGGAAACCCTGGTCAAGAATCTGACACCGTTCTTCCTTGGACAGGTTAGGGGAGCGAAGCAAACGAATATAGTCGGGGTTTTCCAGGAAGCTCTGGTTCAGGGCGTCCATCTGGGAGTGAATTTCTTCATCCAACCCCTTGTCCCGGGCCAACTCATAGAGCGCCTGGGCGTAAACTGTTCCTGCCTGGGTCATACCTGGTCACCCAATTCGCTGATGAAGCGGTCAATCATGGCAGACTGATCCTCAGGCTTCAGCTCCTTCTCGACTACCTTTCCGGCAATCGCGAGGGCCAGACCGGAGATTTCGTTCTTGGCATCATTGACGGCTTTCTTCTTTTCCAGGGCAATGTCTGCAGATGCCTTTGCCATAATGGCATCTGCATCAGCATTGGCCTTGCGGATGATCTCCTCTTCCCGGGTCTGGGCACAGCTGACGGCCTGCTGCACCATCTGGTCGGCAGTGGCAGAGGCCTCGTTCAGCTTCTGCTGGTATTCCCGCTGAAGTGACTCGGCTTCCTGCTTCGCAGAGCTGGCAGTGGAGTACATGTCGTCGATCTCCTTCTGACGATCCTGAATCATCTTCGTGACAGGGCCATACAGAAATTTCTTGCCGACAAACAGCACCAGGAGAAAATTGAGCAGGGTAAACAGGGCAGTCCAGAAGTTAACGTTGATAAATCCTTCAGTACCCATCGTGATTTCCTCCTTTCGAATTTATGAAACGAAAGGAATCACAGAGCAAACATGATAACGAATGCAATCAGCAGGGAGTAGATACCGGTGGTTTCGGTGATGGCACAACCCAGAATCATGTTGGTGCGCAGATTGCTGGTTGCTTCCGGCTGGCGGGCCATGCCTTCCAGAGCGTGGGAGACTGCGTTGCCTTCGCCGATAGCGGGTCCGATAGCGCCAATGCCCATACACAGGCCGGCACCCAAAGCTTTACCCAAGATTGCAATTCCTTGTGCTAATTCCATAAAAAGTTCCTCCTAAAAATATTGTTTATAAAATTTTTTATGGCTGATAAAGTAATCAAGCGGCTGCCTCTTCCGGGGCAGGGCAGGAACCGGCAACATACACCATGGTCAGAAGGGTAAAGACCAATGCCTGCACAAAGCCGGAGAAAATATCAAAGTAAAGGGACAGCACGGCGGGGATACCCAGGGCCAGCACCGGCACACCGGAGAGAATGCCCAGGGCCTGCAGCAGGCCAAACACGCCCAGCAGAGCAAACAGAATACCCACGATCAATCGCCATGTTTTCTTATTCTTATCCCGGCTGTTCCACACCAGAAGTCCAACGGCCAGAACCAGCATTACAATCGCCACAGCAATACCGCTGGAGGCAATGGCATTGAGGATGATCGCAGAAAGCATGGACAGGGCGGTATACAGAATGGAGGTAATCACGCCGCCGCCAGCCACGTTGCCAAAATGACGGAAGGCCATGGATACAGGCTGCGCTACCTCAGAAATCAGGTTCATGGGGGTCATAACCACAATCGGCTCGGTAAAGCCCTTCAGCCAGCCGACAAAGCCGTTGGCTTTGATGTTATTATACCAGATGATCACGCTCACCATCACAGCCCAGGTCAACGTGGTGCTCAGGTCAGCGGTGGAGGAGCGGAGGAAACCGGTCATGCCGATCAGGCTCCCGCAAATACTGCTCAGGAACAAAGTACAGATAAAAGGAAACCACTTGGCATTGTGCTCCCCCATGGTCTGCACGGTCATGTCATAGAGCATGCCGATGCCCTTTTCTACCAGCACCTGCTTTCCACTGGGACGTTTTGTCAAGCCTTTTCCCAGCCAGACGAAACAGCAGCACAGCAGCACCGTCACAACAGCGGAGGACAAAAGTGTTTGGGTGACATCAATTCCACCCAGAATTGGCAGGGAGAACAGTATCGAAGGCCCGGTTACTTCTACATTCATTTTGCAGTTTCCTCCTTGGAGTTCTTTTTGAACAGCAATTCAATTACCGTAATGACAGGACGGACAAAAGCCAAGGGAATCACCATGGCCAGCGGGTCAAACTCTCCCGTTTTGGCCAGCACCACCAGAACCAGAAACAGAACCACCATCCTGACAAAATAGGAGCTTTGCATCAGCACCTTCCCGGCGTTGACGTCCTGCGCCTCGGCCTTGTCAGCAGCACGGCTGGCCATGACGGACAGAGCAAAGAAATTAAGAACACCCAGCGCAAACCCAGCCAAGCCGCCATACAACACTCGCAGCGTGAACTTCCCAATCAAATCATAAACTCCCAGCATCACACCTGTACACAGGGCAACGCCCAGGGCAATTTGTCCGGTTTGCAGCAGAATTTGTTTGCGGTTTTTCATCGGGGATGCTCCCTTGCAGTTTAATCGTGGCTGTTGAAGCTCACGGATGTATCATTTTCGCTTTTTGGGTGAGAAAACTTACTCAGCGCTTTCAGGCAGTCCCGGAAGCCGGTGATGGCACAGACAAGCCCTAATGCGATGCCGCACCAGACCGTCCAGCTGCCCCAACCCAAATGCTGGTGGAGCCAGAAACCCAGCACGACAAATCCGGCCAATGGGAAAGCAACGCTCAACCCAAGCTGCGTCAGCCAGACCAAAAGACCTAAATCCTTCATAAGCGCCATCCTCTCCCATCATGCATTCTACATTATAACCGATTTCCCCAGACTATGCAATAGGTATTTCAGCAAGATGGCGAAATATTTCGTAATTACTGGAAAGAGGGGGCTTTCTTTCCTTGCGGTGATATAGTATAATGTAAAAATAAACAGGAAAGAAACTGAAGCAGAAAGTGGGTACCGTCTTGCAGGATCAGGAAATGGAAATTCTCCAGGGCACAATCAGTGCCGTGGTTTACCAAAATTATGAAAATGGATACTCTGTCCTCCGGTTGAATCTGGGAGGGGGAGAGAACGTAACGGTCGTTGGTACCATTCCGCTTCCTGTGGTGGGGGAGCAGCTGATGGTGACCGGTCGGTGGAGTACCCATTCTAATTACGGGAAACAGTTTGAGGCAGAATTCCTGGATCGAATGATGCCGCAAAGTGCCAGTGAAATTCTGGCCTATCTGTCCAGCCGTGTGGTCAAGGGTATTGGGCCCAAGACGGCAGCCCGGATTGTCAGCCATTTTGGGGAGGATACCCTGATGGTGATGGAACGGGAGCCGCAGCGGTTGGCAGAGGTATCCGGCATATCACCGGAACGGGCAAAACTGATCGGCGATGAGTTTCGCCTGCAGGTGGGGATGCGTCAGCTGATCGAATTCTTTGCAGTCCACCATCTTCCGGCAGAGTTGGCAGTACGTACTTATAAGATATACGGCGACAGCACCATGGAGCTGCTTTATGACGATCCCTATCTATTGATGGATGATGGCTTGGATGCTTCCTTCGGAGCGGTGGATAAATTTGCAATTGAGCTGGGGGTAGCTGGGGACGATCCCCGGCGGGTGGAAGCAGGCATTCTATTCGAACTGACCTATAATCTCTCTGCCGGGCACAGCTTCTTGCCGGAGCAGAAGCTGATTGCGGCTACCGCACAGCTGCTTTCCGTCACGCCTGAGGTTGTACAGCAGGGACTGGCCCAGGCTCGGGAGGCGGAGCGGGTGGTTTCTGACACGCTGGCAGGAATTCCCGTAATTTATCTGCCGCAGCTTTATGAGGCGGAGACGTACTGTGCCAGCCGTTTGTCGGATTTTGCATCCAATTCGTTCTCTGTAAATGAAGATGTAGAGCCCCTGCTGCGAAGTGCGGCGGAGGAGAGCGGCCTGCATTACTCCCAGCAGCAGGAGCAGGCAATCCGGGTGGCCGCCTCCTCTGGCCTCCTCCTGATTACTGGTGGGCCCGGCACTGGTAAGACGACGGTTCTGCGGGGAATATTGAATCTGTTGGGAAATTTGCAGCTGCGCTATTTGCTGGCAGCGCCCACCGGGCGTGCGGCCAAGCGCCTGAGTGAGGTGACAGGGGAGGACGCTTCCACTATTCACCGTTTGCTGGAATCCGGTATTGATCCTGCTACCGGCAAAATGGCATTTGCCCGGGATGAGGACAATCCTCTGAAATGTGATGCGGTTGTGGTGGACGAGATGTCCATGGTGGATGTGCTGCTCCTGTCCAGCCTGCTTCGGGCCATTCCCAAAGGAAAACGGCTGATTTTGGTGGGCGATCCGGATCAGCTGCCTCCGGTTGGTCCCGGCTTCCCGTTCAGCGATATGCTGCGCAGCGGATGCCTGCCTACCGTATGCCTGACGGAAATTTTCCGTCAGGCCCAGAAGAGCCTGATCGTTATGAATGCCCATCGGGTCAACCGTGGGGAATTGCCGGAACTGAAGACGGTCACCAGTGATTTCTTTTTTATGCGCCGGGGGAATGAGGAAAGCGTCACCCAACTGATTCGGGACTTGTGCGCCACCCGTCTGCCTAAAAATATGGGCATCCAGCCTTCGGAAATTCAGGTGCTTTCTCCCACCCGCAAGGGCGGCGTGGGCACGGCGGCGCTGAATAAGCTGCTGCAGGCAGCGCTGAATCCGCCTGCTCCCGAAAAGAAGGAAAAGCCCTATGGCGAGTCGGTCTTTCGCGAGGGGGATCGGATCATGCAGATCCGGAACAATTATGATATCATGTGGCGGCAGACCGATGGCACTGCTGTGGGTACCGGCATTTTCAACGGAGATGTGGGCGTCATCCGCGAAATTGATTTGCAGCAGGAGACACTAACCGTTGCTTTTGATGACAAAGAGGCTGACTATGATTTTACGCAGCTGGGTGAATTGGAGCTTGCCTATGCGGTGACGGTGCATAAGAGCCAGGGCAGTGAGTACCGCGCGGTCATTCTGGCAGCCTGGAATGGGTCTCCGTATTTGCTGAACCGGAGTGTTCTTTACACTGCAATTACGCGGGCGCGGGAACTCTTGATTATTGTGGGGCGGGAGGAGACCGTGGCAGCCATGACGGAAAATGCTAAGAAAAATCGGCGCTATACTGGCCTCAAGCTCCGGCTCCAGGGGAAGACAGAATGAGCCGGGGGCTTGCCTGGCTGTGGGAGATGCTCTTCCCCAGAAGATGCATGCTTTGCCGCCGTTTCCTTGCAAAAAACGAGACGGATCTTTGCCATCAGTGTTTTTCGGACGCTCCCATCTACCCGTTCGGCTCCTTAAATCCGGATAAAAGCGGAAAAATTAACACCCAGTTTCTTGACAGTTTCACTGCGGTCTGGTACTATGAGGAGGATGTCCGGAGGAGTATTCTCCGCTATAAGTTCCGCAGAGGCGTTTTCCTGGCTCCCAAGTTTGGCCGGATGGTGGCAATGAAGCTGCTTCAGCAGGAAATGGAACAGGCGGATGTGCTGACGTGGGTACCGGTGAGTGCAATCCGCCGTTTTCGGCGGGGATACGATCAGTGCCAGCTGCTTGCTCGGCATGTGGGCGGGGAACTGGGGCTTCCGGCTGTATGCACCCTGCGGAAAATCCGCAATACCCCTCCTCAATCCGGGCTTTCCTCTGCTTCCCAACGGAAAGCCAATATTCTGGGCGCATACCGGGTGAGGGAAGACGTTGACCTCCGGGGTAAGACCGTCTTGCTGTTGGATGATATTTTTACCACCGGCTCCACCATGAATGAATGTGCTCGCGTCCTGCTGACAGCAGGCGCGAAGGAAGTACATGGGGCTGCCATTGCGGTGGCCCGAAACCGTAGGAATCCCTGATTCCCGAAAACTGACCAAGTAGGTGAATGAATATGCAGTTTTTCTCCAATGACCTGGGCGTTGACCTGGGTACCTCTAATGTTCTGATTTATGCCGATGGCAAGGGCCTGGTTGTCCGGGAGCCTGCTGTTGTGGCGCTGGATCGCAATACCGGCAAAATCCTCCAGGTGGGCAGCGCAGCCCGTAATATGCTCAACCGTACCCCCGGCAACGTTGTGGCAATGCACCCCCTGCGGGACGGCGTCATTTCCGACCACGAGATGACGGTGCGTATGCTCCAGGCAATGTTTAAGTCTGCGACTAAGTCCTCTGTGTTTACCCCGAAGCCCCGTGTGGTTATCAGCGTACCCAGCGGTGTCACTGAAGTGGAGGAGCGAAGCGTTATTAACGCAGCCATTGAGGCGGGGGCCCGCCGCGTGTTCCTGATTGAAGAGCCGTTGGCGGCCGGTTTGGGCGCAGGCCTGGATTTGAAGGGCGCAAAGGGCCACATGGTGGTGGATATCGGCGGCGGTACCACGGACATCGCGGTTCTGAGCATGAATGCGGTTGCGGTCTCCTCTTCTTTGAAAATCGCCGGTGATGCCTTTGATGAGGCCATCAGCCGCTACGTGCGCACGAAGTACGGTATCGTCATTGGCCAGACCACTGCGGAAGAAGTAAAGATTCAGATCGGCCAGGTCTACCCCCGTCAGGAGGAGATCACGATGAATGTCAAGGGCCGTGATGCCAAGACCGGTATGCCCAAGGTGGCGACTCTGAATTCTACGGAAATTTATGGCGTTCTGTCCCGCCCGGCGCGCCAGATTGCAGACGAGGTTCTGGCTGTCCTGGATCAAACGAGTCCGGAGCTGGTCAGCGATATTTCCGAAACTGGCATTACGCTCACCGGCGGATGCAGCCAGATTTGGGGGTTTACCGAGCTGCTTATCGAGCGCACGGGCATCCCCTGCATCCTCGCGGATGACCCGGATTCCTGCACTGCCTACGGGTGCGGTAAGAGCCTGAGCTGGATCAATCACATGCAGGAGGGTCCCATCAACATTGCCCGTCGCCGGATGATGAAGAACGCACAGTAAATTTCTGATAACGTTTAAAAAAGTCTCCTTGGATGTTTTTGCCGAGGAGACTTTTTATTGGCATTCACAATCTAAGCCAAAAAGGCGGAGCCGCTTGAAGACGGCTCCGCCTTTGGTATAGTAGCGTGGGAATTAGCGGTTGGACAGGGTAATGTCCTTACGCAGATAGGAGGTGTCACCCATAGTGACGGTATAGCTTTCAGTCAGGCCCTGGTACCAAGTGTTCATGTCTTCGGTTCTCAGAGCAGTTTCAATCTGGTAATCACGATAGGTCTGACCGGTCGTGCCGACAAAGTACATCACATGGTAGCCATAGGTGGTCTCCACAATGCCGGTGTCGCCGGGCTTGCGGCTGGAATCAAAGCACCAGTCGTTGAAGGCTGCAACCATCTGACCGGGGTAGACGTTCTCGTACAGGCCGCCGTTGGTGTTGGAGCCGGTGTCGGTGGAGTTGGCATTGGCCAGTTCTGCAAAGCTGTCTTCAGTGGCATCGCCGGACTTCCACTGAGCCAGCAGATCCTTGGCCTTCAGCTCGGCAGCGCTCTTGACCTCATCGGAATACGTGCCGTCTTCCTGTGCATCGCCCTCAAAGCCAACCAGAATGTGACGGACCCTTACAAGTTCGGTCTTGTTGTCATTCACGCCGGTGAACAGAACCACATAGAAAGCGGAAACAGTCTCTACATCGTTGCCGTCTTCATCCTGAATGGTGTTAGGTACCTCAACGCATGTTACATCACCCTCCTGACGGGCAGAGTCGGTGACCCATCCGGTCAGATAGGTGTTAATGGAAGAGCTTGCCTGATCGGTGTAGACAGTAGCGGAGGCCTCCGCATCCTTGTTAATTTCCATAGCGGCAATGGCAGCATTCAGCTCGTCCAGGTTGGTGGCCTCGGTCAGGGGAGCAATGGCTTCCTTGGCTGCGGCAACTGCGGCGGTGCGCTCTTCCACGCTGTAGGTGGTGGTACCGTTCTCATCGGTAGTGCCGCCGGTGAGGAACTTAGAGACGGGAATATAGTACTGTGCATAGCTGTAGGAGGAGTACTTCACGGGATCCTGCTTGTCCGCCTCGCGGATCTGGTCATCCGTGTAGGTCAGGCTGTCCTGATGAGCAGTCTGATAGGCGCTTGCCAGCAGGTTACGGCTGTAGTAAGCCAGATATGTTTCCTTAGAAGCGCCGTTGCCGTACTGTGCTTTCAGGAAGGCATCCGCATTGGAATAGCCATAAATGGTGGCATAGGCGTTGAGATTGTTCTCCATCAAAGAAACCTGGTTCGCCTGATCCTCGGGGAGGGTAAAGCCATCGGCCTCGGCAGCATCGGCAAGTGCCAGAATTCCCTGAGCGGAATTGGCGGCCTCGGAGGCAAAGTGGTCAGCCCAGGTCTCACCGGTCTCGTCGGAATAAACCTGCTCGCTGAGCGCCTTGGAGGTATCCAGACCAAACAGGGAGAGATAGTTACCATAGGTGTTGGTGTAGTTATTGATGTAGTCAATGTAGTAATAGCTCAGCTCCGCATTGCTCAACTCGTGTTCTCCCACGGTCGCTGCAATGGTGTTCCGCTCGCGAACGCCGCTGGAGGCAATAGAACGCTGTACGCCTACCACGATGGCAAATGCAATCAGCGCGACCATGACGACCACAAAGGCAATGGTGTAAATCTGGATTTTTTTAGCTTCCTTCTGCTCGAAAACCTGACGTTCGGTCAGATTTTCACTGCCTTCAGAGCGAAGCTTTTTCTTCTTAGATGCACTCATGAAATCATTTCCTCTCATTGTTCCTTGTTCCTATCGAAAATGAAAAGATAGGAACAGACCCGTTCATTATAATCGATTTCCCTGTTGGTTTCAAGTAGCAAATTTGTTAAAAATCGATAAATGGTGAGAAATAAGCCACTGATGTACGGCAGTATGGCGGCAAAGAACGTCTGGGTACATAAGAATTCGGAAGCGGGTATTCCGAAGAACCGGCAGAAACAAAAACATGGGGGCCGAAGCCCCCATGCCATCCCCCGCTTTAGCCGTAGCACGTCCAATTATGACCTGCACGAAAATGGCAGGTGGGTTGCCGCTCACGACCTTCTCTGCTCCCAGCGTCCGCCACACGTCTGTGCGTGGGCGGGAGGTCTGCAATCCAGCCGGGAAGTCTAACATCCCGTTCAAAAAATGTGGGTCCAAAAGGACGCACTCGCACCAAGCAGGAAGTATGAAATTGTGTTTAATTCTCTTCCTCGTAAAGGGAATCCATAATCAAGTCGTATACCGCTTGCAGTTCAGCTTCATCTTCAATGGCGCACAGCATCGGCTCACCGTCTTCCTCGCTGGAACGAAGGATGCTGACTTCCAAGTTGAGATTCTCCTCGCCATCAGCCGGGACAACTGCCAGGTAGCTGGCACCGTTATACTCTACGGTAGAGAGAACTTCCAGTTCATATTCATGCCCGTCTTCATCTGTAATCGTAATAAAATCAGAGCCATACTCGTCTGCCATGCCTGCACCTCCAAGCTCTTTATCGGTATTCTAACCTGAGTGCCCGGCAAAATCAATAGTCAATATTGCACAAACTGTACAAAACGAAAAGCTGAAGGAAGTCCCTGCAACATTAAAATAAAAATGTCGGAATTCTGCATCCTATTTTTCCTGTTTATCAGCTTTTTATATCGCCAGTATTTCCTGAATTTAATGGATAATTCATAAATTAGGACTTTCGTTTTGGGCATCATTATGTTATACTGATATGCAAGCATGCTTTGCGATATGCTGTTTTCGATTCGAGCGATTTCCTCCGGCGAAGGGGCCGGAGTATCGGAGGTTTTCTATGGCAAATCAAGATCAAAACAATCGGCACAGGAAAAAAATCCGGCAGGAATGGAATCCTCACTGGACCATCAAACTGGGCTATACCCTGTGCTCCACGATTTTTTCTGCTGCAAAAATCGCACTTGGCGCGGCGGCTACGGTGTTACTGATTTGTGTCATCAGCGGCATTGTGTTTGTAGGGGCACTGGCAGAATATCTTCAGAACGATATTTTGAAGGAAGCACAGAACTGGTCGTATGAGGATTACGATGTGGAAAAGACCTCCTATGTTCACTATGTGGACGGGGACGGCAACATTCAGCTGCTTCAGCAGATTTATACCACCACAGACCGTCAGCCTGCTACCTGGGACGAAATTCCCCAGGCTCTGGTGGACGCAACGGTTGCCATTGAAGATAAGCGCTTTTATGAGCATCAGGGTGTGGACTGGATCACCACCGTCAAGGCCTGCGCCAATATGTTTTTCGGCGGTGATTCTCAGTTCGGCGGTTCTACGATTACCCAGCAGTTGGTGAAAAATACCACCGATGAAAAGAGTATTACGGTTCAGCGAAAGGTGATGGAGATTTTTCGCGCCCAGCTGCTGGAAAAGGAATACGATAAAGACATTATCATGAAGGAGTACCTTAACCGGATTTATTTGGGCAAGGGCTGCTATGGCGTCAAGTCTGCTGCTGCTGCTTATTTTGGAAAGGAACTCCAGAGCCTGACGGTTGCCGAGTGCGCCAGCCTGATCAGCATTACGAACAACCCTTCCTTGTTCAATCCTTACTCCACCAGTGTGTATATGTATAAGGGGGAGATGCGGAACGGTCAGCAGCGCAACCGTTACCGGCAGGAGAGTGTGCTGAGCGAAATGCTCAACCAGGGCTATTTAACTGATGAGGAGTATATCAAGGCCTATAACCAGCCCTTGGTTTTTAAGGACGGCATCGACGATGCGGATCGCTGGGCCACCTGTGACCACTGTGGCTATGGCGGCACAGTCAGCACCTTCACCCAGCAGGGGAATCTCTACTACTGCCCCCGCTGCGGCAGCCAGACCTCGGTCAGCCAGAATGCTTCTCAGCATGTTTACAGCTGGTTCGTGGATACGGTAATTCTGGACGTTGCTGCCGATATGGCTGCCCAGGATGGATTTACTTGGGATGATATGGATCAGGCGGCCCGTAACTATTATCTGGAAAAGATCCAGAAGGGCGGATATCATATTTATACGACCCTGGATATGGATGTCCAGAATCAGGTGGATGCCATTTATACCGACCTGAGCAACATCCCCACTACCCGGAGTACCCAGCAGTTACAGTCCGGCATTGTGGTCATCGATAATTCCACCGGTGATATTGTAGCCTTGGCCGGCGGCGTGGGAGAGAAGACCGACTTCTTTGCCTACAACAAGGCAACCCAGGCAAAGCTGCAAACCGGTTCTGTGCAGAAGCCCTTGTCCGTCTATGCACCTGCCTTCGAGAAGGGTGGTTTCAGCCCGGCTACAGTGGTTCCTGATTTGCCGTTGACCTATGACGGCGGAGCATTCCCCAGAAACGACAGCCGGGTGTATGGCTATTCCAAGACGATATTCCAGGGTATTGTATCGTCCCTGAATGCAATCTCGGCCAATACGCTCAACCAGATTGGTACCGACTATAGCTTTAGCTTTGCCAAGTATAATTTCGGCCAGAAGTACCTGGTGGATCGGTATACTTCCTCCAGCGGCATGGCAATGTCCGACATCGCAATTTCTCCGTTGGCTCTGGGCGCACTGACCGTTGGTTCCACTGTCCGTGAGGTATCTACGGCGTTCGCAACCTTTGCCAATAACGGTGTGTACCGCGGCGCCCGCACCTACACGAAGGTGTACGACAGCGATGGCAAAATCGTTCTGGATAATCAGCAGGAGTCCCGCCAGATTCTCAGCGAGAAGACCGTCAATTATATGAACTATTGCCTGTATAACGCGGCCAATAACGGTACCGGCACTGCAGCTGTGTTCCCTGGCCAGAGCATCGCCGGTAAGACCGGCACCACCTCCAGCAACCGGGACCGTTGGTTTGCAGGCTACACCAAGTACTACACCGCGGCGGTCTGGTGCGGCTACAATCAGCCGGAGCAGATTTATTTGACCAATAACTATGCAAACCCCGCCGCTCGCCTTTGGAAGATGGTCATGCAGCCCATCCACAATGGTCTGCCCCAGGCCGGACTTTATAACGGCAATGCATTCCAGAGTGTCAGCATCTGTCTGGATTCCGGCAAGTTGGCAACCCAGGATTGTTACGCGGATGTCCGCGGCATCAACCGGGTGGTGACAGTGAATGTGTACCCAGAGGATGTACCGAACCAGTACTGCGATAAGCACGTCCGGGTAGATTATTGTGTCACGGGTGGCGGCGTCGCCACGGATTATTGCCGGATGTTCCCGGATGCGGTGGTGGAAAGCCGCTCCTTGGTGCGTCTGACCCAGACGGAGGTCAATAATATCACTGCTGCCCTGCGGGTTGGCCTGGAAGAGATTTACGGTACGGACAGCTATGTCTATTTCGTGGACAGCTACGGCAACCCTCTCGCCTGGAACGGCTTCAGCGGCTTTGCCAATAATCTGGCGGGGACGCCCTATATTACCTGCCCGCTGCACAACCAGGATACCATTATCAACATGCCTACGGATCCCACGAACCCTGATGAATGGGGCAATGGCGATGTGATTTACCCGGATGACAGCAATAACGGTTTTAACTTTGGCAATAGCGGAAATGATTACTCCGGCGGGAACAGCTATGGCGATTACAACGGCAACGGAGATGTTTTCTTCTAAGCCCAGAAAAGAGAAAGAAACGAGGAAAAGCCAAAATGATGTGGATTTCCGATGAATGGAAGGATTACCAGGTGCTGGACACCTCGGATGGGGAACGGTTGGAACGCTGGGGAAAATATATTCTGGTGCGTCCCGACCCCCAGGTGATTTGGAGCACCCCCCATGGTGCGCCGGAATGGAAGCGCTATGATGCACGGTATATCCGCTCCAGTACCGGCGGCGGCCACTGGTCCGATCACCAGCTGCCTGAACGCTGGCAGATTCGGTATAAGGATTATCTGACCTTTAATGTCAAGCCCATGAACTTCAAGCATACCGGAGTCTTTCCGGAGCAGGCAGCCAACTGGGATTATATCCGGGATAATGTTGCCTCTGCGGGAAGGCCTACACGGGTGCTGAACCTGTTTGCCTACTCCGGCGGTGCCACGCTGGCAGCGGCAGCAGGGGGGGCAGAGGTGTATCACGTGGATGCCTCCAAGGGCATGGTCGCATGGGCCAAGGAGAATGCGATTGCTTCCGGCCTTGCAGACCGGCCCATTCACTGGATCGTGGACGACTGCGGCAAATTTATTCAGCGGGAAATTCGGCGGGGCCGCCGGTACGATGGCATTATTATGGATCCGCCCAGCTATGGCCGGGGCCCCAGCGGGGAAATTTGGAAAATGGAGACCAGCTTTTTCCCCTTCTTGCAGGAGACGGCAAAGCTTCTGACGGATAACCCCTTGTTCGTAATTATCAACTCCTATACCACCGGCCTTGCGCCCAGTGCGGTTGCCTATGCATCCGATGTGTTGTTCCAGCCCTTCGGCGGGAAAACTGTGGCAGGGGAGCTTGGCCTTCCGGTGCGGGATTCCGGTTTGGTGCTGCCTTGCGGTGCCACGGGCAGATGGACGCTCTGAGGGAGGATAGCATGAAAAATATCATCTCGGCAGAGGATTTAGCGTTCCGCTACCCCGGCGTGGATGGGGCACCGGATGTGATGGTATTTGAGGACTTGAATTTGTCCATCCGGGAGGGAAGCTTTACTGCGATCTTGGGTACCAACGGCTGCGGAAAATCAACACTTGCCAAGCATTTTAATGCCATCCTGCTGCCTTCCGGCGGCAAGGTTTATGTGTGCGGCATCGATACCTCCAATGCGGATCGGTTGATGGCGGTGCGCCGCAATGTTGGCATGGTGTTTCAGAACCCGGATAATCAGATTGTCGCCAATGTAGTGGAAGAGGATGTGGCCTTTGGTCCTGAAAATCTGGGAATAGCCAGCCCTGAGATCCGCCGCAGGGTAGACGCTGCGCTCAAGCAGGTTGGAATGTACGAGTATCGGGAGCATGCGCCGCATTTGCTTTCCGGCGGCCAGAAGCAGCGTATTGCCATTGCAGGTGTGATTGCCATGGAGCCGAAGTGTATCGTTTTGGACGAACCTACGGCCATGCTGGATCCTAAGGGCAGAAAAGACGTGATCGAAACCGTCAAACGGTTAAATCAGGAAAAGGGAATCACCGCTGTGCTGATCACCCACCATATGGACGAAGCTGCCCAGGCAGACCGGGTGGTGGTGCTTAACGAGGGCACGGTTGCTGCTGACGGTACACCCAGGGAGGTCTTCTCCCAGGTGAAACTGCTTCATGACATTGGTCTGGCGGCACCGGAAGGGGTGGAGCTTTGCTGGGCGCTGAATCAGCGGGGCTATAACCTGCCCCTGACTGCCTTGGAACCGGAGGAATGCGCGCAGGTACTTTACGACTGGGTAAAGGCCTGACCCGTGGGAGGAATGAATTTGGAACCCATTTTGCAGGTGAAAAACCTGACATATGTGTATAGTGCCGGTACGCCCTTTGAGCACAAGGCGCTGGATAATGTAAATTTTACCCTGAACCGTGGGGAGTTTGTGGGCGTGATTGGCCACACCGGCTCCGGTAAATCCACCCTGATGCAGCAGCTGAATGGTTTGCTGAAGCCCACCGCCGGGCAGGTTCTGCTGGGTGGTGTGGACATCTGGTCGGATAAGCAGGTTACACGTCAGGCACGGTTTCGGGTTGGACTGGTGTTTCAGTACCCGGAGTACCAGTTATTTGAGGAAACGGTGTATAAGGATATTGCCTTTGGCCCTAAAAATATGGGACTCAGCGAGGGGGAGGTGGATCGCCGGGTGCGGGAGGCCGCCGGCTTTGTGGGCCTTACCCAGCGGCAGCTTCAATCGTCCCCCTTTGATCTCTCCGGCGGCCAAAAGCGTCGGGTTGCCATTGCCGGCGTAATTGCCATGGAGCCAGAGGTGCTGATTCTCGATGAGCCGGTTGCTGGCCTTGATCCCATTGGCCGGGCTGAGATTCTTGCCAATATTGAAAGCTACCGTAAGGCCAAAAATGCCACGGTCATGATGGTCAGCCACTCCATGGAGGATGTGGCGAAGATGACCGACCGGCTGCTGGTGCTCTATGGTTCTCGGCTTGCCATGGATGCCGCACCGGCCGAGGTGTTTACCCACGCCCGGGAGTTGGTGGACATGGGGCTGAATATTCCCAAAGTGACCCAGATTTTCCTCTCCCTGAAGGAAAAAGGGTTGGATGTGGAAAATGTTTATACCATTGACCAGGCAGTAGAGCGTCTGATCCGGCTGAAGGAGGGATGCACCCATGCTTAAAGACATTACGCTGGGGCAGTACTTTCCCGGCCATTCTGCCATCCACCGCATGGATCCCCGTACCAAACTGCTGCTTACCATTGTTTACATCGTGGCGCTGTTTGTGGCACAGAATTGGATATCCTATCTGGTGATGCTGGTATTTTTGCTTACCTGCATCAAAATTTCTTCCATTCCGCCCAAGTCCATTGTCCGGGGCATGAAGCCGCTGGTGTTTATTCTGATATTCACGGCGGTGCTCAATATTTTTTACACGGACGGCGGCAGAGAACTGGTTCGCATTGGTTCCCTTGCTATCACGACCCAGGGCCTCAAGCGGGCTCTTTTTATGGTATGGCGCATCCTGATGCTGATTTCCGGCACCTTCCTGCTGACTTATACGACGTCTCCCATCTCCCTTACGGATGGGTTGGAGAGCCTGCTGGGGCCGCTGAAGAGGCTCCATGTCCCCGTGCATGAGCTGGCCATGATGATGAGTATTGCCCTGCGGTTTATTCCGACCCTGATCGAGGAGACCGATAAAATCATGAATGCCCAGAAGGCGCGCGGTGCCGATTTTGAAACCGGCAGCATTATCCAGCGTGCAAAAGCTCTGGTGCCCATTTTGGTGCCGCTGTTTATCAGCGCGTTCCGTCGGGCGGATGAGCTGGCTACCGCTATGGAATGCCGCTGCTACCAAGGCGGCGAGGGGCGAACCAAGATGAAGCTGCTGCGCTTTGGCCGGGTAGATATCTATGCCTTTGCAAGCTGTGCCGGTGTGCTCGTATTGGTCTGCGTGCTGGCGTCCTTCGGCCTGTGAGGTGCCTTATGCGGAATATTGCGTTGTTTTTGACCTATCTTGGGACCGCTTACCACGGCTGGCAGGTGCAAAAGAACCTGCCCACTGTGGCAGAGACCATGGAAAAGGCTGCCGCAGCCGTGGTGGGGCACCCTGTCCATATGACCGGATGCGGCCGCACGGATGCGGGGGTGCACGCCCGCTGCTATGTGGCCAATTTTCACACCAGTTCCACCATTCCGGTGGAGCGGCTTCCTTACGCTCTGAATACGCACCTTCCCTGTGACATTGTGGTAACCAAGGCTTTCGAAGTGCACGATGGATTCAATGCAATTGGCTCTTGTGCCCGGAAGGAGTACACATACCAGATTTACAATTCTCGCTTGAAGGATCCCTTTTATGTTGACCGTGCCTGGTTTTATCCCAGGCACCTGGACGAAACGATCATGCAGCGGGCAGCCTCTCAGTTTATAGGCACCCATGATTTTGCCGCTGTACGAAGTGTGGGGACGGACGTCAAATCTACGGTTCGCACGGTGTATTATTATGATGTAGAACGGCAGGGAGATTTAATATTTCTGCGGGTATGTGCCAATGGTTTCCTGTATAATATGGCAAGAGCCATGGCAGGTACGGTGGTATATTGCGCAGAGGGGAAAATCCAACCGGAGGAGATCGGGCAGATTCTGGATGCCGGCAACCGCACTGCTGCAGGCCCCACGGTACCGCCTGGAGGGCTGTATATGACCCACTTATGGTACGATGATGGCGTTGAGAGATTTGAGTGCGCCAGCCGGTGAGAGAAGTTCATAATTTGTTTTTCCTTTTTGCACACAAATGTGCTATACTGCGGTTCAAAGATAATTCCTTGGAGGGAGTGAAAAGAATATGCAGCCTAAGATGTGCGTCAAGTGCAAGAAAAATGTTGCAGTTGTTTTTATAACGAAAATGGAAAACGGCAATACCCTTAATGAGGGCTATTGCCTCAAGTGTGCCCGGAGCCTGGGCATTCCGCAGATTGACCAGGTGGTCAAGCAGATGGGGATTTCGGAAGATGACCTGGATATGATCAGCGATGAGATGAGCAGTATGTTCGGACAGAATGACAGTGAAGGAGAGGGGGAGGAGTCCGAAAGCCGCACCGCGACTTTCCCGCTGCTCAATCAGCTTTTTGGAAATGGAAGTCTGCCGATTCCTGCAAAGCCTAAGAAGCAGGAGCAGCCTGCAGAGGAGCCGGAGAAAAAGAAGCCCCCCAAGAAGCATAAATTTCTGGATAGTTACTGCATGGATCTTACAGGAAGAGCCAGAGCGGGAAAGTTGGATAAGGTGATTGGACGGGATGTGGAAACCGAGCGTGTCATTCAGATTCTGAACCGTCGCCAGAAAAATAACCCGTGTCTGGTGGGTGAGCCTGGCGTGGGCAAAACGGCTATTGCTGAGGGATTGGCCCAGCGAATTGCGGCAGGGGATGTGCCCTATAAACTGCGGGATAAAGAGGTCTTTCTGCTGGATTTGACGGCTCTTGTGGCGGGCACCCAGTTCCGGGGACAGTTTGAGAGCCGTATGAAGAGCCTGATCACAGAAATCAAAGAGTGCGGCAACATCATTCTGGTGGTGGATGAGGTGCACAATTTGGTGGGAGCCGGTGACGCGGAGGGCAGTATGAACGCTGCCAATATTCTCAAGCCTCCGCTTTCCCGGGGCGAGATTCAAATCATCGGTGCCACTACCTATACAGAGTACCGCAAATATATCGAGAAGGACGCCGCATTGGAGCGCCGCTTTCAGCCGGTTACGGTGGCGGAGCCCACTATGGAGCAGGCAATCCAAATTATGCAGGGCATTGCAAAAACCTATGCGGATTTCCACAGTGTGGCGATTTCTCCGGAGATTGCCCGCCAGTGTGTGGTGCTGTCAGAGCGGTATATCACGGATCGGTTCCTGCCGGATAAAGCCATTGACCTTTTGGACGAAGCCTGTTCGGATGTGAATCTGCGGAGCAAGGAGCTTTCAAGGTTAGCGGAACTGCGCAAGGAGCGAGACGATTACGAGCTGGAGCTGCGTATGCTCAATGAGAATACAGAAGACCAGAATTTTGAACGCCTTGCTACCATCCGCAGCAAGCTCTGCCAAATCGCGGCGGAGATCGAGGAACTGGAGAAGGTGCCGCTGCCTGCGGTCACAATAGAGAATCTGGCCCGGGTAATTGAGTTGTGGACGAAGATTCCTGCATCCAAAATCAAAGAGCAGGAGTACCAGCAGATCAAGGGGCTGGCCGATCGGCTCCGGCAGCATATTGTTGGCCAGGATGAGGCGGTGGATGCCGTTTCCAAGGCCATTCGCCGGAACCGTGTAGGCATTTCGCCCAAGAAGCGCCCGGTCTCTTTCATCTTTGTTGGTCCCACCGGTGTGGGCAAGACGGAACTTGTCAAGCAGCTGGCATCGGATCTGTTTGACAGTGTGGATAGTCTGATTCGGCTGGATATGTCTGAATATATGGAGAAGCACACGGTTTCCAAGCTCATCGGGTCGCCTCCCGGCTATGTGGGCTATGACGATGCAGGCCAGCTTACCGAGCAGATTCGCCGCCGCCCCTATAGTGTGGTGCTGTTTGATGAGATTGAGAAAGCACACCCGGATGTATTGAATATTCTGCTTCAGGTGCTGGACGATGGCCGCATCACCGATTCTCAGGGGCGGGTAGTAAATTTCGAGAATACCATCATTGTGATGACCTCCAATGCCGGTTCCGATGGCGGCACTGCCGGAATGGGCTTTGGCCGCACGCAGAATGACCAAGTGAAGGAAAAAACCATGAAAGCACTGCAAGGCTTCCTGCGGCCGGAGTTTTTGAATCGGGTGGATGAGATCATCACATTCAACCACCTGACAGAGGAAAACTTCCTGAGCATTGCCGATATCATGATGAAGGAGCTCCAGCAGAGCCTGGAATCCCGCGGACTGGAATTCTCATGGGATGATTCCATCCGGGATTATCTGGTGAAGAAGGCATACTCCATTACCTATGGCGCCCGGAATCTGCGCCGCACCATCCAGCGCAGTTTGGAAGATCCCATCAGCGAGGTCATCATCGATAGCTTTGAGCAACCCATCAGTAAAATTCACGCCTATGTGGAAGACGATCAAGTGAAGCTTCGTACCGAATAAAATTTCCGCCTGCCCTTGCGTTTGAGGACAGGCGGATTTCTTATGTGTGATAATAAACAAAAGGCAAAGCAGGAAATTACTTATTCTGTTGAAACGTAAAATGCATAATACACGGTAATTAATTGCGGGCCGAAAATTATTTTCATCTGACAGCTACACGTCATATTAGGTGAAGACCCTGAATTTACATGAGTGAGGATAAGGAAGATGGTGATTTTTAGTTATTAAGAAGGTATACAGCAAGGTTCTGCACAGCTGCAAAGCCTAACCACAGCAGATAGGGAATTTGCAGCAGTCCTGCTTTTTCATCTTGCTTCTCAAATTCCAGTGCCATTATCAGGACAAGAATCCAGAGAATAATCAGCAATACAAGTGCATATCCGTAAGCTTTGGCGCGGAAGAAAACAAGCGGCCATGCAAAGTTGAAAAGCAGCTGCAGTGCAAATTGCCCGGTCGCCCTTTTTGTGTGCTGCCCATACAGTTGAACACGGGCTATTCCAATCCCCATCAGCAGGTACAGAATTGTCCAGATAATGGGGAATAAGATACCAGGCGGCATAAAGGACGGTTGTTTTGCCTGTGACAGGAATATGTTTATCCCATTCCTGTTGAGCAGCCCAGCAAAAATACCCGTCAGTTCACAGAGGCTAATCCAGAAAAGATATGTGTTCCGTGTTGATTTCTTCATTGCTGCATCACCCGTTTGAGAATATGCTCCAATAGGTGGACTGCATGCGCAAAAATATGCCTCCCCTTCAGAAAAAGAAGGAGAGGCACAAAATTAGGCTTAAAATCAGCTCATGCGGACGTAGCTCATGCAGATCCAGCCAATGTCCATTCTGCCCCAGGTCAGGCCGTCGGCAGTGGTGGTCTCCAGAATGTTAACCACATCGCCCATGGTCTTGGAGCCAACAACCTGGAAGGAGGTGCCGGCACCGGCGCGGACGTAAACGTTGGTACCGGTCACAACAGCATTACCGGTTCCAACATTGGTACTGCCGTTGTTGGTGTTATTGTTGTTGCTGCCATCCACAGCAATATAATCCATGGAAGCCCAGCCGCCGCTGACATAGCCCCAGCTGGTGGTGCCGACTTTGATCTGCTGCTGCACCTGCACCCGATCGTTCTGGTTCAGCGTCTTGATGACATCGTAGTTGGTGCCCGGGCCGGAACGAACTCTCAACTGTGTCGCTGTAACAGTGCCGGAGACGGCATTTGCACTGGTGTCGCCATCCATATAGACATAGGACAGGCTGATCCAGCCCTTATCGGTACGGCCCCAGCCATTGCTGGATTCCAGAATGGTGACCCGGTCGCCATAGGTGTAGGAGCCAACCTTGTCGGCAGTCTGGCTGGCAGAACTGCGGATGTTCAGCTCGCTTGCGGTAACAACACCCTTCTTGCCGTTTGCGGGGGTGGTGGTTGTGCCGGTACCGGTGATGTTATTCACGGTGGGGGCGGTCACATCGGTATTGCCGGTAGTGGGAGCTGTGGACGTGGTAGCGTTGGTGGTAGGATTCTCAGCGCCGGGGGTGGAGGTACCGCCGGTGGACAGAGTGACGTTGCTCATATCCAGCATATCGGTGACGATCCAGCCGGTGACCCCCAAGGTATCAGAGCTGACAAAGGCCCAGGTGACGACGCCGATGCTCTCGACCCGCAGCACCTCTACTTCGTCACCGGCATCCAGCTGGCCGAGAACGCGGCTGCCGGTGCTGGGGGAGTTGCGCATGCTCAGCTGCTCCTTTACCACGGCAATGTTGTCCCGGGCGGCGGTGGTGGGGGCCTGCGTGGGGGCAATGGTGGGGGCGGCAGTGGGTGCCTCAGTCTCAGGCTCAGTGGTAACGGTGGTTTCCGGCTCCGTGGGTGCCTCAGTGCCGCTGGAGGGCAGCAAAGAGCAGCCGCTCAGTGCGGCAACAACCAGGGCCAGCACCAGAGACAGACTCAGAAACCGACCGAGAGACATTTTCTTTGTGAAGGGGTAATTCATAAGGTTACCTCCCTTTCTAATTATTTCTCGAGCTTATTATATCGGATTTGGGGGCGAATTGTCAATAGGATAAGATTTAATTAATCATTAATCTTTATTCATAGTATGGGCGAAAAATCTGGAATTTCTCCTGGAAAAATCGGTAAAAATCCTGGACACATCCGGGAAAATTCAAAGGAAAATGCTTGACAGCCTTTACCCCTCCGTGGTAAAATAAAAAAAGGTTAATACCGCTGTGAAGGGGAAGAGTAACACATCGTTCTGTCAGAGAGCCGGGGCCATGGCTGAAAGCCCGGGCGGGATTCGGTTTGCGAAGGTGCGCCCCGGAGCGGATGCGTTTCAAAGTAAGTGATAAATGAGAGTGGAACCGCGGTCAACTGCCGCCTCTTGTGCAAGCCCAGTGCTGCACGGGGGGCGTTTTATTTTTGTATCTACACAAGGAGGAAAAAGATATGTACCTTTATAACTCTGCTACCCATAAAAAAGAACTCTTTACCCCCAACGATCCCAAGCTTGTGAAAATGTATACCTGTGGTCCGACGGTATACCACTATGCCCATATCGGCAATCTTCGCAGCTACATCATGGAGGATGTGCTGGAAAAGGCGCTGCGCTACGAGGGATATCCCTTGAAACGGGTGATGAACATCACCGATGTGGGACATTTGGCCTCTGATGCGGATACCGGAGAGGATAAGATGCTCAAGGGCGCCCGCCGGGAGCATAAAACCGTCATGGAGATTGCAAAATATTATACCGATGCTTTCTTTGCTGACTGCGATAAGCTGAATATCAAACGCCCGGATGTGGTGGAACCTGCTACCCACTGCATCCCGGAGTATATCCACATGATCACAACCCTGCTGGAGAAGGGATATGCCTATATTGCTGGAGGCAATGTGTATTTTGATACCTCCAAGCTGGAAAAATACTATGTATTCAACGACCATGATGAAGAGGACCTGGCGGTGGGCGTCCGTGAGGGCGTGGAGGAAGATACCAACAAGCGCAATAAAAATGACTTCGTTCTGTGGTTTACCAAGTCCAAGTTTGAGGATCAGGCCCTTAAGTGGGATTCTCCCTGGGGCGTTGGCTATCCCGGTTGGCACATTGAGTGCTCCTGCATCTCTATCAAGCACCTGGGTGAGGATCTGGATATCCACTGCGGCGGCATCGACAATGCATTCCCCCACCATACCAACGAGATTGCCCAGTCTGAAAGCTACCTGGGTCACAAATGGTGCAACTACTGGTTTCATGTCCGCCACCTGAACGTGGACTACGGCGATGGCGTTTCCAAGATGAGCAAATCCAAGGGGGAATTTTTGACCGTCTCCTTGCTGGAGCAGAAAGGCTATGACCCCATGGCCTATCGGCTGTTCTGCCTGCAGAGCCACTATCGCCGCAACCTGGTGTTTAACTGGGAGAACCTGGATAATGCCGCTGCTGCCTACGATAAGTTGATTGCCAAGATTGCTGCGCTCAAGGACGACGGCGAGGTTGACCAAGCGGCTTTTGATGCTCTGAAGGCCCGCTTTGTCGGTGCACTGGATGCAGACCTCAATACCTCGTTGGCGGTCACGGCACTTTACGATGTGCTCAAGGCAAAATGTAATGACGCCACCAAGCTGGCGGCCCTGCAGGACTTTGACCGGGTGCTGAGCCTGAATCTGATTCCCGCGGCAAATGCTCTGCGGCAGAAGCAGACTGAGGAGGAGCAGGCAAACGCAGATCCGGAGATTGATGCATTGGTTGCAGCCCGTACTGCGGCCAAGAGGGAAAAGAATTTTGCGGAGGCAGACCGCATCCGTGACCAGCTGAAAGCCATGGGCGTGGAGATTATTGATACCCCTCAGGGCGCAAAATGGAGAAAAGTATGAAACTGCTGATTCTGGATGGCAACAGCGTTATCAACCGGGCATATTTTGGAGTAAAACCCTTGACTACCCGGGATGGCCTGTATACCCATGCAATTTATGGCTTTTTGAACATTCTGGAGCGGATGCAGAAGGAGGAGCAGCCTGACGCTGTGGCCGTGGCCTTTGATCTGCACGGCCCAACCTTCCGTCACCTGCGCTATGACGGCTATAAGGCAACCCGGCATGCCATGCCGGAGGAGCTTGCCCAGCAGATGCCCATCATGAAGCAGGTGCTCCACGCCATGCGCATTCCCATCTACGAGTGCCAAGGGTGGGAGGCGGATGATGTGATTGGCACTGTCGGACGAATCTGTTCGGAGCACGCCTGGCAGTGCGTCATTGTTACCGGTGACCGGGACAGTCTCCAGCTGATTGATGACCACGTGAATGTGAAGCTGGTGATTTCCAAGCCCGGCCAGACCAATGCGACCCTCTACACCCGGGAGCTGTTTGAGGAGGAATATGGATTCGAACCCAAAAAACTTATTGATCTCAAAGCATTGATGGGAGATTCTTCAGATAATATTCCCGGCGTCGCCGGAGTTGGCCCAAAGACAGCCAAAGAGCTTCTGCTGAAATTTGGAAGCCTGAATGGGGTGTATTCCAATCTGGGAGATGCCTCCATCCGTCCGAAGCTTCGTGAAAAGCTGGAAAATGGTAAGGAGAGCGCCTATCTCTCCTACGAGCTTGCCACCATTATTCCGGAGGCACCCATTGAATTTACTCCGGAGAATGCGCTCTGCCAGCCTTGCTGTAAGCAGGAGCTGTATGAGCTCTTCCAAAAGCTGGAATTTGTCCGCTTGATCGATAAGTATGGCCTGCGGGGAGCGGCAGCAGAGGCTGCGGCGGACGCAAATCCGGTGGTACACTTGCCGAAAATGGATGCTTTGCCGGAAAATATGGATGCCTGTGCGGTCTACGTGGCGCAGGACGGCAGCCTGGGCGTTGCCTGGGCCGAAGGTGTGTGCGCCTTAACGCCCATGGAGGTGCAGATGCGGCCGCTGGATTTTCGCACCCAATCCCGACTTGTTCTTCATGATGCAAAAACCACCCGGCACCGACTGGTGGAAATGGGCATTCCCTGTGGCAATGTAACCTTTGATACCGCTTTGGCAGCCTACGACCTGAATCCTTCCCAATCGGATTATCCGGTGTCCAAGCTGGCAACCACCTTCTTGGGCGTTACCGTGGAAGATGGGGATGCTGCTGCCTGCGCCGAGGCTGTGTGGCTGCTGGAGGATAAGCTTCGTCAGGAGCTTTCCCGCTGTGAGATGACCAAGCTCTATCAAGAGATCGAACTTCCTCTGTGTGATGTCCTTTACAAAATGGAACGTCGGGGCATCGCCATTGACCGGGGCCAATTGGCCCAGTTCGGCAAAATGCTGTCGGCCCGAATCGCCGACTGTGAGGCACTGATCTATTCCTATTCCGGCACCACTTTTAATATCAATTCTCCGAAACAGCTAGGGGAGCTGCTTTTTGAAAAGCTGGCACTGACGCCGGTGAAAAAGACGAAGACAGGTTATGCAACCAATGCGGATGTGCTGGAAAAGCTGATGAATAAGCATCCTATTATCCCTGCCATTGTGGATTACCGGATGCTCACCAAGCTGAAATCCACCTATGCCGATGGACTGATGAAGGAAATCCGGGAGGATGGCCGTATCCACACCACCTTCCAGAACCTGGTCACCGCTACCGGGCGGCTGTCTTCCACGGAACCCAATTTGCAGAATATTCCGGTGCGTACGGATCTGGGGGCAGAGATTCGAAAAATGTTTGTGCCCAAGTCCGGTTGCGTCCTGGTGGATGCGGATTACAGCCAGATCGAGCTGCGGGTGTTGGCCCATATCGCTGACGATAAGACCATGCAGCAGGCCTTCTGTTCCGGCGAGGATATCCACACAGCCACGGCAGCCCAGGTTTTTGGAGTGCCCA
Organism: uncultured Oscillospiraceae bacterium; assembly: GCA_934591635.1. Classification (GTDB taxonomy): domain Bacteria; phylum Bacillota; class Clostridia; order Oscillospirales; family Oscillospiraceae; genus Faecousia. The sequence continues at coordinate 233,268 of CAKTPI010000001.1, forward strand.
AGGAGCAGGTGACCCCGCTCCAGCGCCGTCATGCCAAGGCTGTGAACTTTGGAATTGTGTACGGCATTTCAGAGTTCTCCCTGGCGGAGGACATCGGGGTCTCCCGCTATGAGGCCCGAGAATATATCGACAATTATCTGGCTACCTACCATGGTGTAAGGGACTATATGAAGCACGTGGTGGAGGAGGCCAAGGAGCGCGGCTACACCGAGACACTCTATGGCCGCAGACGCTATATTCCGGAGCTGAAAAGCAGCAATTTCAATGTCCGTCAGGGAGCGGAGCGAATTGCACTGAATACCCCTATCCAGGGTACTGCGGCAGACCTGATTAAGCTTGCCATGCTCCGGGTGGAAAAGACACTGAACGAGCAATTTCCTAAGGCGGAGCTGCTGCTGCAGGTTCATGATGAGCTGATTGTGGAATGTCCACAGGAGATTGCCCCTCAGGTTGCTGCCTTGGTAAGCCGTGAGATGGAACAGGTGGCGGATCTTCATGTCCCCCTGACGGCAGAGGCAAAATTCGGAAAGAGCTGGTATGATGCCAAATGATGGAAATTGTCACCATGCAGCCCCAGCATGTGCCCCAGGTTGCTGCCCTGGAGCAGGAATGCTTTTCGGACCCTTGGAGTGAGGAAAGCGTTGCTTCGGAGCTGGATAATCCGCTGTCGCTCTGGCTGGTCTGCCTGGAAGGAGAGCGGGTTCTGGGATATGTAGGTTCCCAAACTGTGCTGGACGAGACAGATATGATGAATGTGGCGGTATCTCCGGGTTTTCGCCGCCGGGGAATTGCAGAAAATCTGATTGAAACATTGATTCTTACCTTAAAGCCGCGGGGAAGCCGCAGCCTTTCCCTGGAGGTGCGCGCTTCCAATGCTCCTGCCATTGCGCTGTATCGGAAGCTGGGGTTTGTCCAGGTGGGCAGGCGGCCCAATTATTACCGTCATCCCAAGGAGGATGGCTTGATCCTGCGAAAGGAGTGGGAAAAATGAATATTCTGGCTGTAGAATCCTCCTGCGATGAAACGGCAGTTGCCGTTGTGCAGGACGGAAGAAGAATTCTGACGGACTGCATTGCATCCCAGGTGGATTTGCACCGGCTTTACGGTGGTGTTGTGCCGGAAATTGCTTCCCGGAAGCATATTGAGGCCATTTATGGTCTGGCAGATCAAGCGTTGGAAACAGCGAAGCTGACCCGCCGGGACATTGATGCTGTGGCGGTGACTTATGCCCCGGGGCTGATTGGCGCGGTGCTGGTTGGTGTTAATTTTGCCAAAGCAGCGGCCTTTGCCATGCAAAAACCTCTGATTCCTGTGCACCATATCCGGGGGCACATCGCGGCCAATTACCTGGCTTATCCGGAGCTGGAGCCACCGTTTCTGTGCCTGGTGGTGTCCGGTGGACATACGATGATCGTGGAAGTAAGGGACTATACGGACATGCGTATCCTGGGAACCTCTCTGGACGATGCGGCGGGGGAGTGCTTTGACAAGGTGGCGCGGGTGCTTGGCATGCCCTATCCCGGCGGCGCGGCGCTGGACAAGGCCTCTCAGCAGGGAGACGAGCGCAAATACACGCTGCCCCGAAGCAAGCCCGGCGAGAATCCCTATAACATGAGCTTTTCCGGACTGAAGACGGCAGCACTGAATCTGATTCACCACGCCGAGCAGGTAGGAGAGCCTTTGGATATCCCCAGCCTGTGTGCCAGCTTCTCCGCGGCGGTATCTGAAGCGTTGGTGCCGAGAGTGGTGATGGCCATGGAGCAGACGGGTTATCGGAAGGTGGCAGTAGCTGGCGGCGTGGCCGCCAATTCCCGCATTCGTCGGGACATTCTGACAGCTGCTCAGCAGCTGGGTGTCCAGGTGTATATGCCACCGCTGAAGCTGTGCGGTGATAATGGTGCAATGATCGGGGCCCAGGCCTACTATGAATACATGGCGGGCAATGTGGCGGATATGCACCTGAACGCCTATGCGACCAAATCGATTTTGGGAGAGGCACTGTGAAAAGTTAGCAAAACGCTGTAACTGTATCGTTACAATTTTGCAACTTTCTTAATAAATACTTTAAAATTTCTTGTGCATTTCCTGTGAAGTCTGTTTATAAGCCTGTTGAAAATGTGGATAACTCTGTGTACATAACACTTTTCCACAGACTGCTCTCATATGAATTATCTAAAAAAGTTACATTTCGGGAGGAAAGAATGCTTACAACCTATTCATCCATGCATGGCCTTCCCTTCGAAGAGCTGATGGCAATCTATCAGGAGGGGAATCGAGAGAACGGCGCCATTCTGGCCCCCTTTGACACGGAGGCTCGTCAAATTCAGCTGGCAGAACAGGATTTTTATGAATACCTGCAAGGAACTTTTTTTAAAATTCCGGGTGTGCTGTATGCCATTTGGTGGGAAGGGAAAAAGGCGGTGAGTGCTTTGCGGCTGGAGCCCTATCGGGATGGTCTGCTGCTGGAGGCGCTGGAGACCGAACCAAGCCAGCGCGGCAAGGGGTATGGCGCAAGTCTTATTTGCGCTGTCCAGGAGCTGCTGGCAAGCCGGGGATTCATCCGCCTTTATTCCCATGTGAACAAGCAGAATCAGCCATCCCTGCGGGTGCACACCCACTGCGGTTTCCAAATTGCTGCGGATTATGCGGTCTATGTGGACGGAAGCGTTAACAGCCAAACCTATACGCTGAAATTTGAAAAATAATGAAAATCCCACTTGACAAACACGGTTTCCTGTAGTATTATATCAAAGCTGTCAGCGAGGCAGTATGAAGCGAGCAGAGCGTATGGAGAAGTCGCGTAGCTGGCCGAGCGCGCACGATTGGAAATCGTGTATACCCCAAAAGGGTATCGAGGGTTCAAATCCCTCCTTCTCCGCCAAAAACCACCGTAGTTCGGATAGAATTACGGTGGTTTTTTTCTGAACCATGATTGGAGTTGCGATGGAAAGGGAATAGCGGAAAAAAGCAGAGCGGCACAGCATCCTACATCCTTCTTTCTGCATTGTGAAATTATCTGCAATGTGTTGCATCGTCATACTTCAACCAGCAGGACTGATTCCTGTCCGGCGGGGATTTCTTTTGCAATTTGGCCGTCCTCAAACAGGGCTGCACCGCCCTGTGCATCTCTTCCTTCCACCCCGTCAAGACAGTAGGAATTGACGTAAAGCACCTTGCGGCCCAGCAGCTTTGCCTGGGCTGCATATTCGAGCTTGATGCAGGTATTCCATTCTGAAAAAAGAAAATCGGTGTAAACCGGCCAAAATAAAATATCTGGGCTTAAAGCACGCATTTTGGCGGCGTTTTCTTCGTACCACAGGTCACCGCACAGGCCAATTGCGATCCGTCTGCCTAGAAATAAAAAGGTGTGGAAATTATTTCCTTCACAGTAATGATCATCGGCGTAGGCTTCCTTCCATCCGGGGGAAACCCGGCGGAATAAATCGATTATTTCTCCACAACGGTTAATTGTGATTTGGGAGCTGTAGAATCGATGGCCATCTTTTTCAATAAATCCAAAGGAAACAGCAATGCCATACTGTTTGGCGGCTATGCGGATTTCCTGGATGATTGTGCTATCCGCGGCAACTGCAATCTGCTCGTCGTGCGCAGCTTCGAAATTTGTGCCATAGAAGCCCTGGAGAAAGGCTTCCCCAAACAGAATTACATCGGCGGTTGCGGCATATTGCTGCATGGTATCTAAAATTTTATGTTTGTTGTATTCTAAATCGCCGCTGATGAAGCCAACCGCGGCCAAAGCACAATTCATACACGAGCCTCCTTTGCTTACCAAGGCTTAATTTATTGGGGTGCGGGGAGATATGTCCTGCTTTCCAACGAACTGCATGGGATTGTCCGGATAAGGGAAAACAGCAACCGGTCATCAATGGATTCACCTCTCTGTTTTATCCGCAATCCAAATACCGTTGTCAAAATATACGTATTTTCCAATATTGATGGCAATCAACAACACGTGCGTTGATTTTGTCGTATGTCTGAAGGAAATGTTCTGCTGCTCAGAGCATATAAGGAATTTCATTATTTTCCATCTTAGAATAACATTTTTCAGGATAAAAGGCAATCATGTAAATTAAAACCGACCGATTTTCCATTCTCCTCCACCTTTTCCGCAAAATAACTGTCATTTCCCCGGAAATTCCGGTGATACTATGACTGCGGACAGAAACCGCGAAAGAAATGGAAAGGAAGAGAAAAAGTTATGAAGAACAGCAATCAGATCAACGTTCCCCAGGCCCGTGAGGCAATGGACAAGTTCAAGATGCAGGCAGCCCAGGAGATGGGCGTTAACCTGAAGCAGGGCTATAACGGCGACCTGACTTCCCGCGAAGCTGGCTCCGTCGGCGGCCAGATGGTCAAGAAGATGACGCCCATACGAACTGCGAACTATATCCGTAAGGACAGGACTGCTGTGGGGCATGAGATAGAGGTTCGGTACATAGCGACCATTACCATTTAGGGGTGACATGAATATGAAAAAGCTGATCTCTTGTGAGTTCAATATGGATACTGCCTGTGTGGAACTGAAATTCTCCGATGGCAGCATGATCGCCATCGACACCATTGCCGTGGAGAATGAGGTTGCCGACAATATGGTTCAGCGATCTGAGCTGGACTGGCTAATCTATAACAAGCCGCTGGAATATGTGCAGTTGGTGCTTGGTGATGATTTGGAACAGTATGTGCAAGGAATGTCAGAACATCGGTTGATGGATTAAAGTGAATAAACGTGGCACAGCCCACCGGTCAGCGATGAGCAGTGGGCTGTGTTGCAGATAGGTTATTTATCAATGTTGTTGATAGAGAAACCTCTGCTTTTCTTGCAGACAATTCTTAGTCTGTGAGGAGCCTTGATTTTATGAGAGCTCAACTTATAAGACCAAATCATCATATTAAGCAAATCCTGCTGTGAAATAGATGCTCCAGAGCCACCATCAAAAGACGTGGTCCCTGCCCCCAGAATTGGCACACATACATCCTTTTCGGAATAATGATTTTCCAACTCTTTCCACAAGAGATCCAAACACTGAAGATACTCATCACGGGTAAAAAATCGCCCCTTGCCTTTATCATCAAGCTTGGCGAACGCCATCAATAGGTCATCTCCATTAGGGACGATAATTCCGGAATCATATCTTTTTTTTTGCTGATACCGTGATTTAGCCCGAGCAGGAGTAATGCTGGCCGCATCAATCAACTTCTGCACATCTAAACCCGGATGTTCAGAGAGATACTGTCCGCAAATAGACGTTGGATTTATATCTGCAGTTTTATCGCCGACATGCGTCGTGAAGCACTCGTCGAAATTGATTACCCGCTTACAGTTACGTTTCTTGAGGATATTGCCATACTCCACCCGAATGGAGTAATTCTCCCCACGAATTGTAGTCCATCTGCGGAGTGCAAGAAAAAGCGCATACGCTGCAGATGTAGTAACCCAAACCAGTAAAAAACAAGCAAGCCGAGTAATAACAACATCTACATCCGTGGCTTCAAAATCAGAAAGCCATTCACATTCATTAAGAAGTCCCTGGGTTATCCAAACATGACTGGCAAAGGCCGATTCGGGCACAAATGTAAAAACGCCTGTAATGATTGCAAATGCCGCCGCTATACTTTTCTTGATAAAGTCAATCAAAATCCAAGTACCTCTTTTATGTAGGTGTAATCACCGACTTTTCTCCCATAGGCATCATACTTCCAAAACGGTTTGGCGCAATCCTCGTATCCTTCCATATACGAAGGCAGCCAGCTTGTCTCTTTTCTCATGGAGTTATAGACAATAATAATCGTCTTGTTCCTCTTCTTGGCTTGTTCAAATTCATGGCGGAGGTAGGAGTATCTATTTATATTGCCGCAATCATCGTTCTTGCCAGGAGTAAAAGTACTGACGATTTTACACGCTTTGATTCCGTTTGTGTTTTGCTTGTACGGAGTACAGATGCACTGGTCCTGATCCTTAAAAGCACGTTCGCAACCACTCCCTGCTGTACGCGATCCAGTCATATCTCCAACAACAAAGACCACTGCAGAGGAAGCATTGATTTGACGATTAAATTCCGCCTTCAAGTCACAGATGCGGCAATCATTCCCGTTGGCAACACTGCCAGAAGCAACCTCGGACATGTCAATGAAATCGACCTTGTGCCAAGCATCGCTTCCCCATTTGTTCAATTCGTTCACAACATCCTGATCTCCGTTGGATAAATCATAGTCAGCACTAATATAAACTCGCTTGCTCATGTAATCACGCTCCGTTTGAGAAAATGTATTTTCGGGTGCCGAAGAACAACCGATAGGTGGAGGTACCCTGTTCACTTACTGTATATTGTACCATAAGTGCTATAGAAACACAATATCTACTATTTTTGCCGACTGCATAATTTACATTATGAGAGGTTCGCTGATGGCAGCGTGAAATGTATCGAAGATGAGATTCCCTTTGATCTGCCGGAGGGGTGGGCGTGGTGTCGATTATCCATGGTCGGAACAACAAACATAGGTCTTACTTATAAGCCAACCGAGGTCAAGGAAACAGGTACTATTGTTCTTCGTTCTTGTAATATTAAGAACGGAAAAATTGATTTTGCCGATTTAGTTCGTGTACAGGCTGATATCCGAGAGAATCAATACATTTATGAAAATGATATATTAATATGTGCACGAAATGGAAGTCAATCTTTAGTAGGCAAATGTGCGATAATGCAAGACTTACCTGAAGCAGCTTCTTTCGGGGCGTTTATGGCTGTTTTTCGCTCCATATGTAATCAATATGTATATTACTACTTTAACACGTCTCTATTCAGAAGTTCTTTTAGCAATGATGACTCGAAACAGATTAACCAAGTGACACAGGCAATTTTACGTGATACGCTAATTCCATTACCGCCTTTTGCAGAGCAAACTCGCATTGTGGCAAAATTACACGAGATATTATCTCTTGCTGATTTTATAAACGACGGTACAGAGCAAATTGAAATGATCATCACAAATGCAAAGAACAAAATCCTCAATCTCGCCATTCGTGGCCAGCTTGTGCCGCAAGACCCGGATGACGAGCCTGCTTCTGTCCTGCTTGAACGCATCAGATCAGAAAAAGAAGAACTCATCAAGCAGGGTAAGATTAAGCGTGGTAAAAAGGAATCTTTCATCTTCCGTGGTGAGGATAACTCTTATTAT
>CAKTPI010000002.1 GCA_934591635.1 uncultured Oscillospiraceae bacterium
ACACAGAAGTTAAGCTCATCTGCGCCGACAATACTTGCAGGGTGACTTGCCGGGAAGATAGGTAATGCCAACACAAATGCCCCCTTAGCTCAGTCGGTAGAGCAACGGACTGTTAATCCGTGTGTCGTTGGTTCGAGTCCAACAGGGGGCGCCAGAACACCAGCCTTTATTAAAGGTTGGTGTTTTTGTTTGTTATTGACTTTATATGAAGGTTCTATGTCAATAGTTGAGGGAGAGACAAAAATAAGTAATGATAGGTCGTGTCGAAGCAACCGCTCCGGCACGATTTTTATGTATGACAAAACAGGATGACCTTATGATTTTTGGCATCTACGATTAAACTCATCTATTATCCCACCTAGGCCGGGAGGATGATGTCCTACTTTGCGGTGTGGAAAATTTACAATATCACCTTCCAGTGTCATCAAGTGGTATTACAAGTTGTATCAATGCGTGCCCAGTGAACCTTTCTATTTTCTTAAGATTTCTTAAACCCTATTGACATTTACTGTACTAATCGTTATATTAACTGTACTAACACAGTTAAACGTAAGGAGGTTTATGCCGATGCTGCTGCATTTGGACTACCGGGATTCCAGGCCCATTTATGTGCAGATCATGGATGCATTGCGCCAGCAGATTGCTTCCGGGGTGCTGCAGCCGGAGGAGCGGTTGCCCAGTGTCCGGGAGTTGGCGGCCAGCCTATCCATTAATCCGAATACCATTCAGCGCTCTTACCGGCAGCTGGAGATGGAAGGGTGGATTGCTACGGTGCCGGGCAAGGGCTGCTTTGTCTGCGGTATTCCGGAGGGGGATCCCCAAGAGGAAATGCGGCTGCTGCGTCAATTTGACGATGCAGCCAAGAACTTAATGCTGCGGGGCTACAGCCGGCAGGAGCTGGCGGCCCGGCTGGATAAGGAGGAGAACCATGCTTGAAATGAAACAGGTGACCAAAACCTTTGGCACCTTTAAGGCGCTGGATGACCTGAGCCTACAGGTGCCAAAGGGCGCCGTGTACGGCCTGGTGGGCCCAAACGGTGCGGGCAAGTCCACGGCCATTCGCCATCTTACCGGTATTTACCGGCCGGACAGCGGCTCCGTAACAGTGGATGGCCAACCCATCGCCGATGACCCCAATCTCAAGGAACGCATCGGCTACATACCCGATGAGGTTTTCTACTTTCCCTCTGCCACCATGGAGGATATGCGGCGGTTCTACCGGGATTTATACACTCGGTTTGACGACAAGCTGTATGAAAAGCTGAAAGAGATATTCCCCCTGCCCACCGGGGCCATCCGGCGGTTTTCCAAGGGAATGCAGAAGCAGGCGGCTTTCCACCTGACGCTGTGCACCCGGCCGGATGTGCTGATTCTGGATGAGCCGGTGGACGGCCTGGATCCGGTGATGCGGCGGCAGGTGATGAGCCTGGTGCTCGCCGATGTTGCAGAACGGGGGACGACTGTGCTGATTTCCAGCCATAATCTGCGGGAGCTGGAGGATGTGTGCGACCATGTGGGCATTATGAATCACGGCAGGATGCTGCTGCAAAAGAGCTTGGCGGACATGCAGGGCAGTACCGTGAAGCTGCAAATTGTGGGCGAGGCCCCGGCGGGCTTCCCAGTGCTCCACGAGAGCAAATCCGGGCGGTTGAGCACATACATCCTGCGGGGAGGTTACCCTCAAGTGCAGGAACGTTGCCAGCAGATGAACCCGCCTTATTTTGATGTGCTGCCTCTGTCCTTGGAGGAAATCTTTATTTATGAGTTGGGAGGTGCTGACTATGAAGTCAAAGACATCGTGCTATGACAGCGCCATCAGTCATGCCACCATTAAGCGCTTTGCGCCTATTGCGCTGCTGTATGCCATTGGCCTGGTGCTGGATGCCGCAGGCATGGTGGGCAGTGCGGAGTACGAGGCAAATGCAGTGGTGGCCATCCGCAGTGTGATCAATTACATGCCGCTGTGCAATCTGTTGTACGCGGCGGTGCTTACCCAGCTTCTGATGGGGGATCTGTATACGACCCGGCTGAGCTTTGCCCTGCGCAGTCTGCCGGTGACGCTGGGCGGCTGGTACGGCACCCAGGTGACATTGGGCATCCTCAGCGTGGTACCCGGCATCCTGCTGTCCGGTGGGATCCTGCTGTTTTCTGTGCCCCATTTTCAGGTGGTGGTGCCCATTTATATGGCTACCACATTTTTGAGTTTCCTGTTCTTCTTTGGAACGGCACTGCTGAGCGCTGCCTGCGCCGGGAACCGAATCGGAATGGTGCTGTTTTATGCCATTCTGAATTTTTCGGGACTCTTTTTTCATTGGGTCAGGATGCGCATTCTTAGCCCTTTGATTTACGGTATGTATCTGCCAAGCCAGTCGCTGGTAATGGTGCCGATTACGGAAATGGTGAAGTGCGATGCCTATTTAATTAATTATAAGGATACGCCCATCGGTTATGATGCGGCTCATGTTCCGGAAATTGACTGCCTGCAATTCACCAATGCGCTGTGGGTGCTGCTGGCCTATGCGGCGGTTGGCTGCGTACTCATTGGCGTTACCATGTATCTGTTGCGCAAGCGCAAACCGGAGTGCGCCGGAGATCTGCTGGCCTTCCGGGCAACGGAACCGGTATTGCTGGTGATTTGCTCCATCTTTACCGGAATCGGCTTCCACGTGATCTCCGATTTCTTCAGCTGGCCCTTCGGACTGCCCATGATTCTGGTGGGCATTGTGGTGGGCTACTATGCCATGCTGATGCTGCTGCGGCGGCAGACCAATGTGTTTACGGCAAAATCCCTGCTTCCCGTGGGGGTAATGCTGCTGCTGACCTTTGCCATTGTCACAGCCACAGGCTTGGACCTTTTTGGCATCACTTATCGGGTGCCGGAGGCGAACCAGGTGGAGCAGGTATCCATGTATCTGTGGGGCACGGATGCCAGACCGACGGTTTCCTCTGATCCGGCGGATATTGCCCTGGCGATCCAGGTACAGGAGGAGTCTCTGGAGCGGCACCGTGAGATTGAGGCTGCCCGTCCACTGCTGGAGCGAATTTATGGAAGCGAGGAGGATCCTCCGCAGCTCCAGCTGGAGGACGGCAGCTATGAACGCTCCGGGAGCATTGACATTGAGTATACCCTGAAAAACGGATCTACCATCCGAAGACTTTACACGCTGTATGGTTCCTTTGACTGTATTGCCCCGCTGCGGGAGATATTCTCTGCACCGGAGTATGTGTTCAGTCAGACCTTGCTAGATCAAAACGGTAAATTTGACCGGGAACGGCTGCTGACAGTTGCCCAGGGAGTGACCTTTACCTGCTGGCATACGGCCGATGAGCTGACGGGCACCCGGGCTCTGCGCGTTTCCGAGGCGGATGTGCCAGGACTGATGGATGCCATTTTGCGTGACTGCGCGGCCGGTAACATGGCCCAGTGTTATCTGCTCCATGATGCTACGAATGAGGACAGCATTGACTTCTACTATACCAATTCCAAGCTGCATTATACCGAGGATTGCTACGTCAGAATCTACCCGGACTCCACCAATACGCTCACCTATTTGCAGGAACACGGTTATCACACTGCTGCAGAAGGATGAAACGCAAAACATCCCCTCCTCTTCGAGGAGGGGATGTTTTGTACAGCTGAAAGTGCGCTGTTTCAAAGAAAAAAAGTGTTGACCTAATGGGCTTTTTCGGGTATAATGTTTGCTATGACTTGTATAGTCACTTATTATGTGTTGCTGCGGCTCTTTGAGCTGTCGAGCATATGATGAAAAAATAAGGAGGTGTAGTTTCATGAAGCGTACCTATCAGCCCAGCAACCGTCATCGTTCCAAGGTGCACGGTTTCCGTCAGAGAATGGCATCTGCTAACGGTCGTAAGGTTCTTGCCCGCCGTCGTGCCAGAGGCCGCAAGGTTCTGTCCGCTTGATGAGCATTGAGCGCCCCGGTGTGGGAATGTTGCTCTGAGCGAAATGGGAGCAAAAGCGGGGTGAAGGTTCATTCGCCCCGCTCCCTTTTTATGCTGCAAGGATTTCCACCAACGGCAATCGATATTTGGAGTTTTGCGCTATGAAATATTCCACCAGTTTGAAGCTCAATCATATTTTCCGCCGTCTGTACCATACCTCCGGCGCGGCTGATTCCTATCTGGTGCTCTATGCCCGGAAAAACCGGCTGGATACCAATCGGGTGGGCATTACCACCGGCAAGAAGCTGGGCCACGCGGTTTACCGCAACCGGACACGCAGACGCCTGCGGGAAATTTATCGGCTGAACGAAGAAAAATTCCAGCCCGGCTGGGATATTGTGGTGGTGGCCAGAACCCGGGCGGTGGAAGCACCCTTCCAGCGCCTGACGGCAAGTTATCTGAATCTGGCTGCCAAATTGGGCATTCTGAAGGAAACGGATTTCCGGGAAGCGCCATGAAGAAGCTGCTGCTTGCTCTGATCCGGTTCTATCAAAGGTATATTTCTCCTGCATTCCCTCCCAGATGTCGGTTCCGCCCCACCTGCTCTGCCTATGCTTATGAAGCAATCTGCCGATACGGGGTCCTCCGCGGCGGCTGGCTGGCAATCAAGCGGATTGCAAAATGCCACCCTTTTTACCACGGAGATTTCTATGACCCCGTCCCATGACTTCCAGAAATTAAGGAGGAAAGTCCATGTTCCTGTTCTCCCTCGTTGATATCATCCAGGTTCCCTTTGGCTATCTGATGGGCTGGCTGTATCAGCTTACCAACAACTACGGCTTTGCACTTATCCTGTTCTCCGTCATTGTGCAGCTGGTGATGCTCCCCATGACGGCCAAGTCCAAGAAGAGCATGATGAAGATGTCCCGGCTCCAGCCCCGGATGCAGGAGATTCAGCGCCGCTACGCCGACGACCCCCAGCGCCAGAACCAGGCAATCCAGACCATGTATAAGGAAGAGGGCGTGTCCATGGGCGGCGGCTGCCTGTGGAGCTTCATTCCTATGTTGATTATCATCCCCCTGTATACCGTGGTGCGCCAGCCCCTGGTATACATGCTCCATGAGAGCGTGGAGACTGCCGGCCAGATTGTGGAAGTGCTGAAAAATGCCGCCCCCGATGCCTTCACCTCCAACGCCTATTACGATCAGATTACCGCCGCTCAGTTGATTCCCCAGTATGCCGATGTGCTGAAAGAGGCCATCCCCGGCATCAGCCAGAGAGTGCTCAACGGTGTCAACTTCGGCTTCCTGGGCTGCAACCTGGGCCTGATTCCTCCTTTCAATGTGTTCAGCTCTGCCTTCTGGACATGGCCCAATGTGGGGCTGTTCCTGCTGGCCCTGCTGTCCGCCGGTAACCAGGTGGTTACCATGTGGATTAACCAGAAGATGAACGACTCGGTGGTTACCAACAAAGACGGCATCCAGGACGAGGAAACCGCCAAGAATTCCCAGGCGGCCCAGACCAGCAAGGTCATGATGTATACCATGCCATTGATGATGCTGTGGATTGGCTTTACCGTGCCCGCCTCCTTGTCCCTGTACTGGCTCACCGGCGGCGTGGTGAGAACTGCGGAGGATGTGATGCTGACCAAGAAATACCGCACTCAGTATGATGCGGAGGATGCGGAACGGCTGAAGCGCCGCCTGGAGCAGGACAAGCTGGAAGAGGAAAAAGAGCGCGTCCGCGCCGAGCGCCGTGCTGCCAACCCTGATGGCATTACCGATAACACCAGCAAGAAGAAAATGCAGAAGAAACAGCGGGAGCAGGAGGAAGCTCAGCGCTCCGCTGCGGCGAAGGAGTACGCCGCCCGGAAGGGCCTGGCGGTAGAGGAAGAGGCAGATCAGCCCACGACCCTTTCCGGCGTTGCCGACCGGCCCTACTGCAAGGGCCGCAATTACGACCCCAACCGCTACAATTCCAACGAGACGGAGGAATGATCCATGGAAAAGAAGAGCATTATCACCGGCAAAACCATTGACGAGGCCAAGGCAAATGCCGTGGCACAGCTGGGGCTGGATGCCGACAGCTTCTCTTATCAGGTGGTTCAGATGCCGAAATCCGGCTTCCTGGGCATTGGCGCCCAGCCTGCCAAGATCGAGGTGACCTACGAGGTGCCCGATCCCGTACCTGAGGCACCGAAGGTGGCCCTGTCCGCTGCCTCCCGTTCCAAGCCCAAGCCCCCCAAGAAGCCGGAGCCCAAGCCGGAACCCCAGGAGGCCCCCAAGGTGGAGCCGGTGCAGGCTGCTCCCGCAGCAGAAGCGGCGGCTCCTGTAGCCCAGCCCGCAGAGCCCAAGCCCCCCCGCCGGGAGCGCACCGAGCGTGCCCCCCGGGAGCCCAGAGAGCCCCGGGAACGGAAGCCCCAGGCCCCGAAGCCTCCCAAGGAGCCCAAGGAATATGCCCCTGCCGAGCCCGGCAGCATGGAAGAGAAGATTGAGACCTTCCTGAAGGGCCTGCTGGAGCGGATGGATTCCAAGGCTGTGCCCCACTGCTGGAAGGAAGAGGGCAATACATACCAGGTGGAGCTGGTCGGCGAGGATCTGGGCTATCTGATCGGCCGCCGGGGTGACACCCTGGATGCCATCCAGCACCTGGCAAATTATTCCATCAACCGCGGCCCTGAGGGCCATGTCCGCATCAACGTGGATGCCGAGAGCTATCGGGAGAAGCGGGAAGAGAGCCTGCGCCGCTATGCGGTGAAGAAGGCCCAGCAGGTGCTGAAAATGCGCCGCCGCACGACCCTGGAGCCCATGAATGCCTACGAGCGTCATGTCATCCATGCCGCCCTCCAGGATATGGACAATATCACCACCCATTCCACCGGTGTCGAGCCCAACCGCTGCGTTGTGATCGAGTACGTCCGGTAACAGCCCTGCACCGTTGCCATAAGGAAAGGTGCATTCGCTGAAAAGGTTCGGGCACTGCAAAAAATTTTTGCAGTGCCCGATTTCTTATTTCATTAAAAACTGATTGGCCTGGTACAGAACCTTGGCGGCTTCCTCGCGGGTCAGGATGGGCTCGGGGAGGGCAAAACCGTTTTGTGCGGCAATTTCCCGGACAGTGGCGGCGCTCTCATCTGCGGACAGAGCGGGCTGCTCCTGGGGAGCGAGGTTCAGAGCACTGCACAGCATCGCGGCGGCCTCCTCAGCACTCACCGGCTGATTGGGATAGAAGCAGTCATCACTTTCCAGCCCGGTGGTCAGCCCGGAACGGATGGCGGCAGCGAGGTAGGGCCGCAGCCATTGAGGCACGTCCGTGTAGCCGGTCTCGGTGATGGCTTCGTCGGTTGGAAGCTTTAGGGTTTTGACCAGCATGGTCACGAACTCCCCCCGGCTGACCTCCTGCTCCGGAGAGAAGCAGGCGCTGCCGCCTACGTTCTCACCCACAAAGATACCGGTGTTCTTCATCCACTCTGCCTGGAAGCGGCAGCCGCGGCCAACGGTGTCGGAATATTGGGCAGCATCGGTGGGCTTGAGAATGCTCACGGTGACGGTGGCCTCCCGAGAGGTCTTCCCGGCGGCATCGGTGGCGGTGAAGGTGAAGGAGTCAATACCAACCTTGTTTTTCTTCGGCGTGTAGGTGAAGGTGCCGTCAGGCTTTACCTCCACGCTGCCCCGTTTGGGCGGCCGGGTGAGGGAGAAGGTCATTTCCTGCCCCTCCGGATCCCGCACCTTCAGCACGTCGGTGAGTTCCAGATTCTTATAGGTCTCAAAGGCGCAGTCCTCGGCGATGGGGGCTTTATTTTCCCGCCCCCGGATGGATAGGGTCATGGTGGATTCTCCGGCCAGACCGCCGGAAAACACGGGCAGATAGGTGATGGTTGCCGCGGCATCCGTCTCCAGATCTCCGGATACAAAGGTCATTTCCTCCACCTGCTGGGCGGTGAGCACATCGCCGGGGCGCAGCAGCCGGTCACCCAGCATCAGGCAGCCCTCTTTCTGCTTTGGCAGCCCCGTCAGACAGATGCCCCGGAGTTCCGCGTCTCCGGTGGTAAAATCCCCCTCACCGAAGCAGTAGACCTCCCGGCTGTCCACCTCCGCGGCCGAGGCGGATAACGTAAGCCCCGCCGCAAGGAGAATTCCAAAGGCAGGGCGCAGGATGTGTTTCATAATAATCCCTCCAAATAGATTTTTCACAGGTATTGTTTGCCAGAACTGGAGGAATTATTCTATTGTTTTTGATAGGGGAGGGCAGGAGAATTGGCTTGCCCTTTTACAGCCGATAGGATAAATGGAGCCGGCTGTTCTCTGCTTCTGCCTCCCGGAACACAGAGAGGACGGAGGAAAAATAGCTTTCCGCCCCTGCGTTTAAGTTTACAAATTCAATGTCTGTTTCGTCCAAATCCGTCAGGCAGTCAAAAAGCGCATCCAGATTTTTGCCGTAGTAGGCGGGGAAGGACAGCTGTTGCCGGAGATAGCAGTGGGCTTCCTCTTTGGTTTTCATGCGGGCTGCATCCAGGATGATCATGTGCCCTCGCCTCCTTCGTAAGGCAGCGTAAAGCTTTCGTAGTGGTCTTCCGTATAGTAAATCAGACCGTCATTGGAAAACACAATGCGCTTGCCGTTGCGGTATTTCCCGTCAAAATCAATGTCGCATTCATAGTATTTTCGCCCCTTTGCCGTGGGCAGCAGGCCCTCCCGGTTGCCGAAGCGATCACCGCCGATGCTCATGCCCGGGGCCACCTTCCATAGATTCCCCTTGCTGGCCACCCAACCCAACTCCTGAGCCTTCGCCTTGGTCAGGTAATTTGGCGGCAGGTGCCCGTAGAGATAGAGATATTGGGCCACATCCTCTTTGCTGCTGTATTCGCCTTCCTCAGTGATTTCTGTCTCAGTGGGTTCGGTGGAGCGCTTCGCTGCCTGGGCCAGCGGGGCACAGCCGGAAAACAGCACCAGTGCTGCCAGCAGCAGGGCCAGCGTGCGGAGAAAGAAATTCTTTTTCATGCGGTTACCCCCTTTTGATGCAATCAGTATATCAAATGGATTTCTCAAAGTAAAGCCTTGCAAAGGGGCGAAAAACAGGATATAATACCGAAAAAACCATGGAGGCACCTATGTTGACGCTGATGAACGGCCGCCCGGCAGACTGCACCGGACGGCTTCCCAAGGAAATCAAATGCTATGACTTTTTGGACGGGCTTCATATCCCTTACCAGCGGCTGGATCACGCCCCGGCCCAGACCATGGAGGTCTGCGCGGAGATCGACAAGAGCCTGGATGCGGTGATCTGCAAGAATCTCTTCCTGTCCAACCGCCAGGAGACCGCGTTTTACTTGCTGCTGATCCCGGGGGACAAGCCCTTCAAAACCAAGTATCTTTCGGCCCAGCTGGGCGTGTCGCGGCTGTCCTTTGGCAGGGAGGAGTATATGGAGCGCTTTCTGGACAATACGCCCGGTTCTGCCACCATCCTGGGCCTGATGAACGATACAGAGAACCGGGTGCAGTTGGTGATTGATGGGGATGTGCTGCGCCGGGATTATCTGGGCTGCCACCCCTGCATCAATACCTCCAGCCTGCGGCTGCGGATGCAGGACGTGACGGAAACCCTGATTCCCGCCCTGCACCACACGCCCATTACAGTGGAGCTGCCCTGGGAGGTGGAGCCGTGCACAAATCCGTAATGGTCGCCCTGGGTGAGGTTGGCTACCTGGAAAAGCAGACCCCGGAGCAGCTGGATGAAAAGTACAGCAACGCCGGTGACGCAAACTACACCAAATATGCCCGGGATATGGCTGCCCACATTGGCTTTTACCGGGGCAGTAAGCAGGGCTTCCCCTGGTGCGATGTGTTTGTGGACTGGTGCTTTGTGCAGGCTTATGGGGTAATTGCCGCCAGGCGGTTGCTGTGCCAGCCTCTGCTTAGCAAGGGCGCAGGCTGCCGCTACTCCTTTGGCTACTTCCGGGAGGCCGGACAGACGGCCCAGGAGCCCCAGCCCGGTGATCAGATCTTCTTCCAACAGGAGGGGAACATCTGCCACACCGGTCTGGTCACCGCCGTCAGGAATGGCCGGGTCTACACCGTGGAGGGTAACACCTCCGATGCCGAGGGCATCATTGCCAATGGCGGCTGTGTGGCCGAGAAAAGCTATCTCCTTCAGGATCCCGGTATCGCCGGTTATGGCCGCCCCGACTATGCGCTGGTGGGGGAGACGGAGGATAGTCAGCAATAAAACATTTAGGTTGACAAAACCGGTGTAGCTTCGTTATAATAGGACATAATACAGAAAAGCGGAGAAGAGAAGAGTATCCCGTGTCCGGTCGGGCAGAGAGCCTGGGCAGGTGTGAGCAGGTACGGTGCGGCGTGGGGGAAGATGGTCTTGGAGCTGGCGGGTCGATAGGTAGGCCATGCCCGGGTGCGCCCGTCATCGCGTCAATGAGGCAGATTTGTTCTGCAAATCAAGGTGGTACCGCGTCAATTTTTGTCGCCCTTGGATCGTTTCCGGGGGCGGCTTTTTTCATTTGAAGGAGGATTTTTACCATGTGCGACAAGTGTAAGGGGAAGTTTTATATCACGACCCCCATCTATTATCCCTCTGCCAAGCTTCACATCGGCCACACCTACTGCACCGTGGCCACCGACACCATGGCCCGCTTCAAGCGGCTCCAGGGCTATGATGTGATGTTCCTCACCGGCACCGATGAGCACGGCCAGAAGATTGAGGACAAGGCCAAGGAGGCCGGTGTCACCCCCCAGCAGTTTGTGGACAACATCGTAGAAGGGGAGGGGGGCGTCAAGGATCTGTGGAAGCTGATGAACATCTCCTGCGACCGGTTCATCCGCACCACCGATGACTACCACGTGGCCGCCATTCAGAAGATTTTCAAGAAGATGCATGACAACGGTGACATCTACAAGGGCACCTATAAGGGCAAGTACTGCAAGCCCTGCGAATCCTTCTGGACCGAGAGCCAACTGGTGGACGGCAAATGCCCCGACTGCGGCCGGGAGGTGCAGGATGCCGAGGAAGAGGCCTATTTCTTCCGCCTGAGCAAATACGCTGACCGGGTGCGGGATCTGCTGGTGAACACCGATTTCCTGGAGCCCCGGAGCCGGGTCAACGAGATGGTGAATAATTTCATCGACCCCGGCCTGGAGGATCTTTGCGTTTCCCGTACCAGCTTTAAATGGGGTGTTCCCGTGGACTTTGACCCGGGCCATGTGGTGTATGTGTGGATTGATGCCCTGTTCAACTACATGACCGCCCTGGGGTTTGAAAACGACAAGTATCATGACCTGGAAAAGTACTGGCCCGCCGATGTCCACTTTGTGGGCAAGGAGATCGTCCGGTTCCACTCCATCATCTGGCCCGCCATGCTCATGAGCCTGAACCTGCCCCTGCCGAAGAAGGTCTACGGCCACGGCTGGCTGCTGCTGGACGGCGGCAAGATGAGCAAGTCCAAGGGCAATGTGGTGGACCCCTATGTGCTGGCCCAGCGGTTCGGCGTGGATGCGCTGCGGTTCTTCCTGCTGCGTACCTTCCCCTTCGGCTCCGACGGCAATTTCTCCAACGAGTCCCTGATTAACACCATCAATGTGGACCTGGCCAACGACCTGGGGAACCTGGTGTCCCGCACCGTGGCCATGGCACAGAAGTATTTTGGCGAGCATCTGCCCGCACAGCAGACCGAGGATGCCGAGAAGGATGCAGAGCTGATTTCCATGGTCAGCACCCTGCGGGACCGCTATGAGGAGCAGATGGAGAAGTACGCCTTCCAGAACGCTCTGGCGGAGATTTTCAAGGTCATCTCCCGGGCCAACAAGTATATCGACGAAAACGCCCCCTGGGTGCTGGCCAAGAGCGAGGAGCAGAAGCCCCGGCTGGCCCGGGTGCTGTATAACCTGCTGGAGACGGTGCGCATCTGCGGCGGCTTGCTGGCCCCCTTCATGCCGGATACCTCTGCGGCCATTGCAGTCCGCCTGGGCGGTGCGGCCATGGACTGGGACAGCCTGAATACCTGGGGCGTGCTCAGCGCGGAGGCGGCCACGGTGACAGGCGCTCCGCTGTTCCCTCGCATCGACATGGATAAGGAGCTGGCGGCCCTGGAGGAGCTGAAGAAGCCCGCCGTGCCCCAGGAGCCTCTGGCAGAGCCCAAGGAAGAGATTGCCTTTGATGTCTTTGAAAAGGTGGATATGACCGTCGTCAAGGTGCTCACCTGCGAAAAGGTAAAGAAGAGCGAAAAGCTCCTGAAATTCACCCTGGATGACGGCACCGGCACCCCCCGCCAGATTCTCTCCGGCATTGCCAAGTATTATCAGCCCGAAGAACTGGTAGGCAAGACCCTGGTGGCGGTTACCAATCTGGCCCCTCGCAAGATGATGGGCCAGCTCAGCTGCGGCATGCTCCTGTCCGCCGAGCGGGGCGATAAACTGAACCTCGTCATCCTGGACGACAAAATCCCCGCCGGCGCAAGACTGGTGTAAATTGGAATAAATAAAATTTGGCAAAGCCCCCCGTTTTGATATGTACCCCCAATACTGGATCCCCGGTATTGGGGGTATTGCTATACCGCATTTTAAACAATTCGAGATTTTGCGCTGGGATGTTCACTTTATCCTGTTTCTCTGTCTGCTTATTTGTATTTTGCTCATTTAGTAAATGGATTTCCTTAATTAAATTATCCATTCTTTCTTCAGAAGGCAAAGAGCCACCGTTAATTGTGAACTGCGGCGCTACACTGTTCGAGATTTGGATTTGCGATACAAGTTGCTGGAGATTGTTGAGACTTGCTTTTACTTCCTCATTGCTTTTTTCTACGGCTTTTTTGACCTCTTTTTTACCCTTTACACCCAGAAATTCCAGCTCCGAAAAAAGTGGGAGAGCCAAAAGAACAACCCAGATGATAAACACCGTACTAATCATACTTGCATCATCCAATTTTTCAATTGCAAATCTATTGATTGCCAAATAAATCGTGCTTATCGCTAGGAGAAAAATATACCAGAGTTTTTCCTTTAAAAAGGAAAGTTGCTTTTACCACCACTTTATTTCTTCGCCCTTTTTCTCCTTGGTCTTTTGTTCATCCATACTGAATTTCCTCCGGCTCAGCCACGCCCATGCTGTCAGCACACCGATCCATCCGCCCAGCGTATTACCGAACACATCATCGAACTCTGCGATGCCAAGTCCCGTAATATACTGGGCCGTTTCGATTGCCACAGACATCAAAAATGGAACAAGTAGCACCCACTTCTTCTGTATTAGGTATCAGCGCCCAGAGCATCGAACACAGACTTGGCAATATTCCAGAAACTGCCGTTGGCGCAGTCCAGACCAACCTTGACACCCTTGAAGGAATAGATGCCCAGAGAAATCAGATAGCCCATGTAGCGGTTGCGACCGGACACATAGTCCACCGTGCAACCAATGTGTTCCCTATGAGCGAAAGGCAGCTCTGGCCAGTCCTTATCGAACACATGAAGTTTGCCGTCAATGTAATCCTCGCCTAACAGCAAGATCTCCTCCGGCATCTTCTCGCCATAGCAGTCGATCAGCTTGATGCCGTTATCGTAATAGGGGTTATGGCTGGCGGAGATCATGATGCCACAGTCGAAGTCGTCCACGCGGGCGATATAAGCCACAGACGGCGTGGTAGTGACGTGCAGCAGATAGGCATCTGCGCCGGAAGCGGTCAGGCCAGCGACCAGACTGTACTCAAACATATAAGAGCTGCGGCGGGTATCCTTACCGATTACAATGCAGGCAGGCTCGTTGTTGCCGTTGCGCTCGCGCAGTGCATTATAGTACCAGCCCAGAAAACGACCAACCTTGTAGGCGTGGTCAGCGGTCAGCGTAATTCCAGCTTCGCCACGGAAGCCATCAGTACCAAAATACTTTCCCATTATGTAATTGTATCCTCATCCAAAGAGTGAATTGACGATTATATGCTTTTGCCGGATTATAATCCGTTGCCTGCTGCTCACCGCGAAGAGGTAACATATTTGAGCAGCACAGCCATGTGGATTAACACATGGCCGATAAATCCTCGAAAACGCAGAGTTGTTTATCACGGAAGATTTTTTTCTATAAACTCAGAAACTATCTTTTCGTATTTCTCTGGATTTGTTCTATAGCATTCCGTATGTGTTGCACCAGAAACTATATATAAGTCTTTTTCGCCTTGACAACTGTCATAAATCTTATATGCCATCGACAGAGGTGCTCGATTATCTTTATCACCATGAATAATTAGAATTGGCACATTTGTCTTTGATACCGCTACGCTTGCATCTGCGTCTTTCAAGTCAAAATGGCCCCAGATTTTTGTTCCCACATTTACCATCTGAGTAAATATATCACTTAACAATTCATAACGCAGTTTATTCTTGCTCCCTACCTTTATCATTTCTAAAGGCGTTGTAAAGCCCGCATCATCAATGATTCCACAAACAGACTTTGGTAAATTCAAGTCACTACTCATCAATACGGCAGCCCCGCCCATAGAAATTCCCATAAGATATATCGGCACCTGTTCTCCAAATTCAGAAGCCACCCAATTTGCCCAGTCACAACAGTCATATCTTTCCAACACACCAAGTGTCGAAATATTTCCTCCGCTCTCACCATGTGCTCGCAAGCTTACTAGTAGGAGGTTCCATTTATGCTCTTCTGTAATTCTGTAAATTGGCACTCCACATACATAGCTATCAGACCAAAGTCCATGAAAAAAGATGATAATTGGTGCATTTTTCTTTCTTTCAAAATAATGGCCGACTAATTTCACTCCATCAGATGCCGTGATCGTAATCTCCCTATTTGGCTCATTCTTTATCTTGTACGCTTCTGTTATTATTTTATACTGCCATTCATCAGCGATTTCTAAATCCGGCCAGTGTATTTCTCTTCTTGAGCAAGCCCTTTGAAAAGCATATTTACTTGCCACTATCAGCACCATTATTCCGATGACTAAAGTCAGCAGAAATATTAATCTATTTTTCCCATTTATATGTGCTTTCGTCATAAAAAACACTTCCATATAGCTTATACAGAGTTACATATACTTTAGCCTGATTATGCATTTAGCCGGATAATTATCCGTTGCCTGCTGCTCACCACGGAGAGGTAGCACACTTGAGCAGCACAGCCATGTGGCTGAACACATGGCTGCGATAAGTATTAGTCTCTGCGGAACAGGTCACGGGTATAGACCTTGTCCTGCACATCATCCAAGCAGCTATCATAGCGGTTAGCAATGATAGCCTGACTACGTTTCTTAAACTCCTCAAGGTCATTCACAACTTCGCTGCCGAAGAAGGTGCTGCCATTCTCCAGTGTCGGCTCATAGATGATGACCGTTGCACCTTTCGCCTTGATACGCTTCATGACGCCCTGAATAGAGCTCTGACGGAAATTGTCTGAATTGGATTTCATGGTCAGGCGGAAGACACCGACGACAACATTGTGTTCCTTGCTCGGATCGTAGTCCTCATTTGCCTCGTATGCACCGGCGATTTCCAGGACACGGTCTGCGATGTAATCCTTACGAGTACGGTTGGATTCCACAATTGCTTCGATGAGGTTCTCCGGGACATCAGCATAGTTGGCAAGGAGCTGCTTGGTATCTTTGGGCAGGCAATAACCACCATAGCCGAAGCTGGGATTGTTGTACTGGTCGCCAATACGAGGATCCAGGCAAACTCCCTTAATGATCTGCTGGGTGTTCAGGCCCTTCATCTCTGCATAGGTATCCAGTTCATTGAAATAACTGACACGCAGAGCCAAGTAGGTATTGGCAAACAACTTAACAGCCTCTGCCTCAGTAAAGCCCATAATCAGAGTGTCAATGTTCTCTTTAATAGCGCCTTCCTGCAGCAAACCGGCAAAGGTATTAGCAGCCTTCACCAGACGTGCATTGTCCACATCCGTACCCACAATGATACGGCTCGGATACAAATTGTCGTACAAAGCTTTGCTCTCACGCAGGAACTCCGGGCTGAAGATGATGTTATCACAGTGGTACTTCTCGCGCACAGAAGCCGTAAAGCCAACGGGGATCGTAGACTTGATGACCATGATAGCATCTGGGTTGTACTGGATGACCAGCTTGATTACTGCTTCAACTGCCGAAGTATCGAAGAAATTCTTCTTACTGTCATAGTTGGTCGGAGCAGCGATGACTACAAAGTCGGCATCCTTGTAGGCAGCTTCCGCGTCCAGCGTAGCCTTCAGATTCAGATTCTTTTCGGCAAGATACTTTTCGATGTACTCGTCCTGAATTGGGGACTTCTTGTGGTTGATTAGATCAACCTTCTCCGGGATAATATCCACTGCCATGACCTCGTGGTGCTGCGACAGCAGCGTGGCAATGGACAGACCAACATAACCGGTACCTGCAACTGCGATTTTCACTTTTCTTCTCCCCTTTAATCCATATAGAAATCTTTGTACCATTCAGCAAACTTCCGCAGGCCTTCACGCAACGGGGTATGGGGCTTAAAGCCGAAATCACGCTCCAGCGGCTCGGTGTCTGCAAAGGTGACAGGCACATCACCGGGCTGCATAGGCACCAGCTCCTTGTGTGCCTCGAAATCATAGTCCGCAGGCAGTACACCGGCACGCACCAACTCCTCCGACAGAATCTGCACAAAGTCCAGCAGGTTCTCAGGATTGGAGTTGCCGATGTTGTAAACTGCATAGGGAGGAATGGGCAGCCCATCCTCGCCATTCTTCTTTTCCGGTGCCTTTGCCATCACACGGACAACACCTTCCACGATGTCATCCACATAAGTAAAATCACGCTTGCAGTTACCGTAGTTGAAAATCTTGATAGTTTCGCCCTTCACCAGCTTATTGGTGAATCCGAAGTAGGCCATATCCGGGCGACCAGCAGGGCCGTAAACTGTAAAGAACCGCAGACCAGTAGAGGGAATGTTATAAAGCTTTGAGTATGCGTGCGCCATGAGCTCATTGGATTTTTTGGTGGCTGCGTACAAGGACACAGGGTTGTCCACCTTGTCATCCGTGGAGTACGGCACCTTCTTGTTGCTGCCGTAGACAGAGCTGGAAGATGCATACACCAGATGCTCCACGGGATAATAGCGGCAGGCTTCCAGAATGTTATAGAAGCCAATCATGTTACTCTCGATGTAGGTGTCCGGGTTGGTGATGGAGTAACGCACACCAGCCTGAGCACCCAGATTGACCACAATATCCGGATGGTGCTGCTCAAAAATGCTGTTGATAAGTACCTTGTCCGCAAGGTTGCCCTTGATAAAGGTATAGTTTTCAAATTTCTGAAGCTCCGCAAGGCGAGCTTCCTTGATGCGAACGTCGTAATAGTCGTTCATGTTGTCCAGACCAATGACCTTGGTATCCGGCTCGGTAGTCAGGATACGCTTGGCAAGGTTGGAGCCAATGAAACCGGAAGAACCTGTGATAAAAATTGTTTTTTCCATCATTTTCACTCTTACCCTTTTCTCCACACCATCTTATTGACTACATTTACATAGCCCTGAATGATGCGGACCACCTTCATGGACACAGTCTCGTCCACATAGTCGGGGCAGGGTTTGCCCAAAACACCCTTCTGCTTCATCTCGATAGCCATATCAGTGGCGTTGAGAAGCTCCCGGGTGGTGATACCCGCCAGAATGAAGTCACCGGCTTCCAGTGCCTCTGGACGCTCGGTGCTGGTACGGATGCACACAGCAGCGATTGGATGACCAATGGACAGATAGAAGCTGCTTTCCTCCGGCAGGGTACCAGAGTCGGAGACGATAGCCAGAGCGTTCATTTGCAGCTTGTTGTAGTCATTGAAGCCCAAAGGCTCATTGACCCAGACACGCGGATCCAGCTGGAAACCACTCTTTTCCAGACGGTGCTTGCTGCGTGGGTGGCAGGAGTACAGGATAGGCATATCGTACTTTTCTGCTAGAGCGTTGATGGCTGTGAACAAGCTCAGAAAGTTCTTTTCGGAGTCGATATTTTCCTCCCGGTGTGCAGAAAGCAGAATGTACTTGTCCTTTTCCAGCCCCAAGCGTTCCAGAACGTCGCTCTTCTGAATCTTATCCAGATTCATGTGCAACACCTCTGCCATGGGAGAGCCTGTCTGGTAAGTACGCTCCTTGGGCAGACCAGTATCCGCCAGATATTTCCGAGCGAACTCAGAATAGCACATGTTCACGTCGGAGATCACGTCCACAATGCGGCGATTAGTCTCCTCTGGCAGACACTCATCCTTGCAACGGTTACCTGCCTCCATGTGAAACAGCGGGATGTGCAGCCGCTTTGCGCTGATGGCAGACAGGCAGGAGTTGGTATCGCCCAGCACCAGATAACCCTCCGG
Source organism: uncultured Oscillospiraceae bacterium (assembly GCA_934591635.1). GTDB lineage: Bacteria > Bacillota > Clostridia > Oscillospirales > Oscillospiraceae > Faecousia. The sequence goes on from CAKTPI010000002.1 coordinate 18,243, forward strand.
CTGCAATTCGGACAGAAGTTCAAAGCTACGCCCCAGAATATTTCCGCAGGTCACGCCCAGATTTTCGCCAACCACAGGAACCAGAATGTCAGGGCCAAATTCTCCGAAAGTATTTTTCAGCTCAAAATCTTCCCAGAAAACGGTGGAAAGGTTTCTGTCCCAATTCTGATTATAATAGACCACACAGCAGTCAAAGTATTCCCGGCAGCGTTTGATAACTGCGGCCAGCCGAATGATCTCCGGCCGAGTGCCGCAGCCGATCATAACCTTGGTGCGGCCATCGTTTTTCCATTTGAAATTGTGTTCCATATAATTCTCCTAACCTCAACCAGTATTCTTCTCTTACACCGGCTCGAAGAAGGTGTCCGGGTGGTTCGGGTCGAAGATCTCGTTACAGGTCATGACCGTCACCAAGTTTTCAGTTTCAGATAGATTGATGATGTTGTGCGTCCAACCGGGGATCATATGAACTGCTTCGATCTTATCACCGGAAACCTCAAACTCCACTGTTTCGCCGGTGTTAATATTGCGTTCCTGAATCAGACCATGACCAGCCACTACAATGAACAGTTCCCACTTGGAATTATGCCAGTGCTGACCTTTCGTAATACCGGGGCGGCTGATGTTGATGCTCACCTGTCCGCAGTCAGCAGTGTGTACCAGTTCCGTGAAAGAGCCACGGTTGTCCACGTTCATTTTCAAAGCATACTTGAATTTGTCGGTGGGCAGATAGGTCAGGTACAAGGAGTACAGCTTTTTTGCAAAAGAGCCGTCCGGCATCTTGGGCATCATAAGCGTAGTGGGCTGTGCCTTGAACTCCTGCAACAGGTCAACGATTTCCCCCAACGTGACCTTGTGGGTCACGGGAACACAGCAGTAGCGACCATCAGCTTGCAGGACGGTCTCCACACCGTCAAATTCACAGTGCTGCTCCTTGCCTTCCAGCAGGTCAAACATTCCCTCTATGAGATCATCAATGTAAAGCAGCTCCAATTCCGTGCTGCGGTCATTGACGGTAAAGGGTTCATCGTTTGCCACTGCCCAGCAGAAGGTACTGACGGCGCTGTTGTACTTGGGGCGGCTATGTCCCATCAGATTGACAAAGCGGTAGACTGCAACCTTTGCCCCAGTTTCCTGAGCATACTGGAAGAACAGTTCCTCGCCTGCCTTTTTGCTACGCCCATATTCGCTGTTACCAAATCGACCTGCCAACGTTGCCTGAATAGAAGATGACAGCATGATGGCCGCCTTATTGTTGTGCTTTTTCAGGCAATTCAGCAGGTCAGATGCAAAACCGAAGTTGCCCTTCATGAAGTCTTCCGGGTTCTCCGGGCGGTTCACACCTGCCAGATTGAACACGAAGTCCGCCTTCTGGCAGTATTCATCCAACTCCTGCGGGGTGGAATTCAAATCGTACTCGAAGATTTCTTCAATATTCAGTGCCGGACGGGTCTTGTTCTTTCCATCTCGGATGTTTTTCAGGTTGTTGCACAGGGCGGTTCCCACCATACCCTTGGCACCTGTGACTAGAATGTTCATCCTTTCACCTCTTTAACGTACTGCCGTACAATCCGGAATATCTGCCCCCTCCGGCACAGTTGCATTATTACATACCGTGACATTTCCTCCAATGCGGGCATATCTTCCAACCTTTGCACCAGTGCGAATCGTACTGTTCGTGTAAAGCAAAACGTAATCTCCAACCGTTCCGCCGCAGTGAACTTCCGTTCCGGCATTCAGCAAAACACCATTGCCTACGGATGCGCCATTCTGAACACAGGCGTTCTGCATCAAAACACATCCACAGCCGACTTCAGCAAACGGGCTGATATAGGCACTGGGCGCAACGATATTGGGAAAAGCAAAGCCAAGGGCTTTCGCCTTCTCATACACCTGTGCCCTGAACCGGTTATTGCCGATGCCCACCACCAGCAAGCCGTACTCCTTCCGCAGCTCCGGCAAATCGTCAACTCTGCCAATCACCGGAATGCCGCAGATTTCATCACCCACAGGTTGTCCGTCATCGACAAAGGCACAATTGTATTGGAGCATCGCCTGCTCCGCCGCCATACGCCCAAAGCCACCGGCACCGACCAGAAGCAGCTTTTTTTTAGACATTGGGGATGCCCTTCAACTCATTCTGGACATATTCAGTGGTCAGAATCTTCTTCACAGTGCCCTCGACATCCAGACGAGTAGTATTATGACTAGTGTAGGACTCATCGGCCATGGTATGTACCTCGCCCTTGACCACGAATTTATCGTAGTTCAGGTCACGGTTGTCAGCGGCAACACGGAAGTAGTGACCCATATCCTGGCTGCGCAGACGCTCCTCACGGGTCATCAGAGTTTCGAACAGCTTCTCGCCGTGACGAGTGCCGATGATGTTCGTGCCGGTATCGCCGAACAGCTGCTGGACGGCCTTTGCCAGATCGCCGATGGTGGAAGCATCAGCCTTCTGGATGAACAAATCGCCGGGGTTGGCGTGCTGGAAAGCGAACATAACCAGATCCACAGCCTCGTCCAGATTCATCAGGAAGCGGGTCATGTTGGGGTCGGTGATAGTAATGGGATTGCCAGCCTTGATTTGGTCGATGAACAGCGGAATGACGGAGCCACGGCTGCACATGACGTTGCCGTAACGGGTGCAGCAGATGGTCGTGCCGCCGCGCTCTGCTGCCACACGAGCGTTTGCGTAAATAACGTGTTCCATCATGGCCTTGGAAATGCCCATTGCATTGATGGGATAAGCTGCCTTATCGGTAGACAGGCAAACAACGCGCTTAACACCAGCATCAATGGCGGCGTGCAGAACATTGTCAGTACCGATAACATTCGTCTGAACGGCCTGCATGGGGAAGAACTCACAGGAAGGCACCTGCTTCAGAGCAGCAGCATGGAAAATGTAGTCAACACCGGGCATTGCATCCTTCACAGACTGTGGATTGCGGACATCGCCGATGTAAAACTTCACCTTCTTGGCATTCTCCGGGTGTTTGGCCTGAAGCTCGTGGCGCATATCATCCTGCTTCTTCTCATCGCGGGAGAAGATACGGATTTCCTTCAGGTCGGAATCCAAAAAGTGCTTCAGAACGGTAGAACCAAAAGAGCCGGTACCACCAGTGATCATAAGGGTTGCGTTATCAAATGCAGACATTTTAAATTTCCTCCATATCAATCTTATTTCAACAGTACACATCTTAAATTCAGAAGAAATTAATCATATACTGTTTTCCATCTTTAATGTTAAAACGAGGCAAATCGAACCGATTGGATTCTGTAAAGCAATTTGTTGGATGCCCCGTCACACCAAAAGCTGCTTTATACAGATTAAGTTTCTTCAGAAGTTTAATCGTATCCGAATTGAACTGGCCATGCGGATACGCGTAGACATCAACGCTCTTACCGATGATTCTTTGGAGAGTTTTCTTTGACTCAACAAGTTCCAATTCTTGCTCACCAACACTTAATGTCGTCATAACTCGGTGAGATACTCCATGCGATCCTATCGTAACCAATGGATCCTTTGCCATCTCTTTTAATTGTTCTATAGAAATATATCCTGGTGTATCAAGAAGATCAACGGGCACGAAAATTGTAAATGGTATTTCTCTGGCCTTAAGTACCGGATAAACCACACGGAATACATCTTCGAGACCATCATCAAAGGTCAGTAGATATTTTCCATTGTTCTGTGCTTTAAATGTTAAATAATCCGACATCTGCATGAATTTTCGGTCTTGTTTAAGGAGTCTTATAAACTGATCATATTGAATAATGCAATCACTTACAGGAGTAATATTTCCATCATCAACATGATGTAGCATTAAAACATATGATGCAGGAATTCTGAAAAAAAGAGATTTTAATACTTTTTTCATAGCTTTTCTTTCCTTTTCAAAACTCTTCTTCTAATTTGTGCTAACTCACTTTCAGTTAAACCAGCTTTAAGGAGAATCACCAGATATATGATAACAAATAACAAACATTCGAAAGCAAAAGCGATCCAAGTCACCGGACAATATCGATTCACTATTGAAAGAATGATTGCCGGAATGAGTAACGCAACCCATGTTTTTCCAATAATACTCTGATAAATTTTCAACATTGGAAAGCCAAATTTCTTATAATAGTACAAATTCATAAGAATTAAACTACCAATGGTCCAGCTCACAGCCGTTCCGAAGCAAGCAGCAAAATAGCCGAATTTCCTTGTTCCAAAATAAGTAATAAGTGCATTCAATACCGTTGTCGAAAGTAATGCAACTGTTTGAAAACCAAGGAGATTTTTTGCCTTTAATACAGCAAGACAAGCATTCACACACAATTCAAAAATTGACGGAATCATCAGAATCAAAGTAATGTAGTATGCGTCTTGAAAGCCATCTCCAAGCCACAAATAAATGAAGTTTCTCCCCAATACAGCAAATCCAACAAGGGCGGCTCCTAGTAAGCAAAATTGGACTCTTCCCGTGTTAACAATAGTTTTTTGAACCTTTTTTAAACCATCCTTTTCTTCTAAGATTCCAATAATTGATGGCAACAACACGCCAGAAATTGCAGTTGATAATTGCTGAAACATTCCGAAGATTGTCAACCCCATCGAATACACCGCAACAGCAGCCGCGCTCACAACGGCACCAATAACAATGTTGTCTAGATTACCATTTACTTGATTGACAATAGATGTTGAAAAAATCAAGAGTGTATACTTAAATGACTCCGAAAAAAGTGCAGCATCCCAATGTTCAAAGCGCACTCTAGTCCTGTGTTTAACAAATGCCCAGTAAATTTCAATCATCAAAAATACGCTTGTCAGAGTTAAATTAATCAGAACCAAGCCCATTGAATTAGGGTAAAATTGTAAAACAACAAAAACAAGCAATATACGGCAAATCAATCGAACTAATTTGATTCCGTTTCCGAACAGAAAATCATTATATCCCGTCACAATCCCGTTAACTACGTTTTCTATGATACATAGTAGCATATTAATGCTAAGAACAAGGAAAAGATTTTTTGCATGTGTTAATTGATCAGATGTAAATGTTGCCTTGTAAATATTACCAAGTTGTGAATATACTCCAGTGCATACTACAGCTACAAGAAGCAATACTATTGTTGCCTCCAGAAAAAGAATAGCTATTAGATTCGGGATGTCCTTTTCCCGATTATCTGATTTGTATTTTGCAATATATCTCGTTACGGTTCCACCTAATCCAAGATCAAGAATCATCAAGGATGAACTCAATGAAGCAACCGTCTTATACATACCATATTCTACGGTTCCTAATCTTGACAGAATATATGGTGTAATCAACAGCCCATATACTGCATTCAACACAATTAGTATATACGAGAGCAAAGCTCCCCCTACTACTTGTTTTTTTTCACTTTTCATTAATCCATTCTCCAAATCATTGCAAAATGACTTATAGATTATTATGTTTTAATCTATATAATTTATAATATAGGCGTGGCGAAATAGCGATAACTGCAATCCATATATAGGGTACTCTGAATGTGGTAATCCACTCTTTTGAAGCACAAAAAAGCCTAGCTTGTTCTCTGAGACTGTGGTCAAGTTCCCTTTCATGCTTCTTATCTTTCGCTGCAATAAGAGCATTGCTGATTAAGAAGTTATATTTAAACTTTACGATTAAATTCTTATCAAGCGAAATCTCCTTTTTTTCCATTTTTTTGATAATGGAAAAACAGCTCATGGTTTTATTTGTGAATTTACAATGAGTTTGACTTCCTTCCCTGTATAAATATCCAATACGGTCATTAACCGATATGTGTTTAATATAATTTCCTGCGCGCAGCTGATAATCCAAGTCCTCGTAGAAATGTATAGACTCATCCAGCTCAATTTGTTGAGCAATGCTTCGCTTGAAAACAGAAAAAACGAGTCCGGACGGATAGATACGATCCGCTAAAAGTCTATAAAACGAGTTGTCGTCGGGGCTTATGTTGTGTGGAATATTGAGCTTTACAACATTACTCTTCTTTTCATTTCCCCAATAGTATCCAGCTGTTACAACAACATCTGGGCTCGACTCGTTGATTATTTTTTCAATTTCTTTAAAATAGAAAGGAAAAATGTAATCATCGCTATCGACAAATGTAATATAATCACCCTTGGCGCATAAAATACCATAATTTCTTGCTGCAGATACACCACTGTTTTTTCGGTGATGTACAGTAAATCTACCATCTATCTCTGCGTATTTATCGCAAATAGCTGATGATCCATCTGTTGATCCGTCATCAACTAAAATCACTTCAAAATCACGGAACTGTTGATTTCTTATTGAATCCAAGCAATTCGGCAGAAATTTTTCTGTATTATAAACAGGAACAACAATGCTTAGTAACATACTTCCTCCTGTAATCCAAACAAATTCTTATTCAAACTATTAAGCACCGCATTAATAATACAAAAGGCAGTAAATAGCCACTGGAAACCTGCCAAAATTGGTTCCATACAAAACTCAATATAAAATGCACAAAAAAAGCAAATCGTCAAGAGCTTTGTTTCAAACTTCAAGTTTCGGTTAAAAACGGTCTGAATCAAGTTTCTAACAGAAAATATGAGAAGGAAACATAATGCTGCCAAGGTAAAGATACCTCCAATGTCATAACCATCTAGTAGCAAATCATGTGCGTAGTGTCTTAACTCACTGCGTAAATGTGTTCCACCAAATAAAAACCTACCCATATTGTTCAAATAGAACATTTTGTATGTCAATCGATCGTCATCACCTATTTTCTGGGAATAATTTCCCGAAAAGAATCGCTGATAGAATGTCGTTTCCTCAACAATTCCTCTAACATTAAACATATTAAAACTATAGATTGCTGCAATACAGCAAAGCAACGCTATTACAACAAATACTGTTTTCCATTTAAGACGACTGTCCTTATTTACATACAAAACACTAACAAAAGCTATCGCAACTTCTACAAAGAAAACAGCTAATAAAGTTCTTCCGGCAAGAATCAGATTGTAAGCAAGAACCACCAATAGAACAAATAGATTTATCACTTTACTTTTTTTCCCTTTTTGAGAAAAAAGATTTGCGACTGAAAAGGCGATTGCTAAAATTCCCAAACCCGCCTGTCCAGTTGCCCCATATACTTTATGTGTCCAAACATCAACCGTGTTTCTATAAACAATGCTCTTACTATTTAATGCCATATTTAACAGCAGATGAACCCATGCTCCAAGTGCTAACGCACCCATTATTTTGTAAACACTTTCTTCTTTTTCATATAGAGTTTCACCATTCCCCAAAATATTACATCCTATGACACCACCCATGAAATAAACAAATGGTTTAATAATGTTGGTCAAGCCCAAGGGTTCGTTTGAAAAAATGAGTAGTGCCAATCCTAAGAAAAACTCAATCACAACTTCCGCATTAATTTTAAGTCTCCGGCAATTGTGGAAAAGAACAACAAAAAAAGTAATCACGAAAAAATAATAATATCTTCCGACAAAGTTCATCATTGCCAAAAAACTAAGTAGCAGTATAATTGATATGGCATCTACTTTGCCCACTCTAATTTCCTTTTCTTTGCTCAAATTATGTCCCTCCACTATACCTTTGACCTTTTCTTATTTTAGAATATAACTCATTTCTCTGTAATACTGCCTATAATCAAAATACTTTTCAGCTGTCTTTCTTGCTTCTTTTCTCATTATGTCCAAACTATCTGTTTTTAACGGGATAATTCTTCTTATTGTTTCAGCAACGCTTTCCACACTATGTCCATTTATAATAAAGGCATTTTTTCCGTCTTCCAGATATTCATCCAAATCAGATGAAATATTACACACAACTGGTGTTCCACTAGACAAACTTTCAACAACTTTCGTTGGAAATCCGGCTTTTGCATAGCGAAGTGATTCGTCTCTAATCAACATAGTAAAATCAGCATTTTGAACCCATTTCAATGCTTCATCTCGTGGCACACGACCATGTACAAATAGCGTACCTTCTAAGTCATCAATACACGATTTTTCAACACCACAAATAGAAATTAATTGATTCTCATTCACGCCGATTACATGAAACTCTACACTATTTCGTTCGTCAGAACTTAGCTGCCTAAAGCCGTATACCATTTCCTTCAAATAATCTTTTCTGCTAGGCGCGCCAGCATATACAAACTGCTTTTTCTTATTATTATGAGTTACTATGGATTTCATGTTGTTTACATCCATTATAACTGGAATTCTTACAACTTTACTGCATCTGGAAGAAAAGTGGTTTTCTAGATATTTGCTGATAGCAATTACTCTCCATTTCTCATTAATCGCAATTAGATTTGTATACTCCTTATTCTTGTAGGCTCTATTATTTTCCCGATTTTCAAATTCCTCCGGAGAATACCACTCAACGCTATCATGAATTAACAGAGCATTCTTTTCTTGAGCAAGTTTCTCAATTTTCTTAAAAGCATTGGGAAGAATATCAACAACCAATAGACAATCAAAATCTTGATGATTCTTTTTTATATATGTGACGACTCTACTGCCAAAGTTTACTCTGTAAAAGGCTCTTAAAATTCTATTATTAAATTTTTTTCTAAACGATATATATGGTATGGAATCATACACTTTTTCCTTATTCCCAGTATAGGAACCATATCCAATAACAAATACATCGTGCCCCATATCCATAAGTAGCTTTGCCATCGCATGTTGTCTCACAGCTCCGGCATCTCCACACGGATAATTATTCCCCGTGATTATTACAATCTTCATTAACTTTTTCCCTTTTCACTATTTTCGGTTCAATATGATTCATGTAAATTGTGTTTGCAGGTACATTTCTTGTAACAATCGATCCAGCTGCGATAACGCTGTTATTTCCAATGGTAACACCTTTAAGGATAATAGCTCCACCACCTATCCAAACATTCTCTCCGATTGAAATAGGTGATGAACAAATACGCCCACGATTTTGCAAATCGTGATCATGATCGTAAATCATTACATTCGGTCCAACTGTTGTTCCAGATCCTATCTCAACGGAATCTCTGCAAACAATCATGGTGTTGCGATTCAAATATACACGGCTCCCGATTTTCAACTTTCCATTGTTTCGTGAAGAAATCAAGCAGCCGCTTTCTGTATGCAACCTCCCAAGCAAGGAAATACGGCCACCCCCCCATTTCAATTTTCGTTCCCGGTGTTATCAGTTGCGGCAATGTTGCATGAAAATGTAATCCTGACAAAATGCACTTTAATGGCGCATAAATGTAATTCAGCAATATAATTATTCCATATTTAACTTTTCTCATTTCCAGTATTCCTCCATTGTCTGATAGAACTCTGCCATCACCTTATCGGGTTTATACTGATCAGCATCTTCCAGACAATTCTTTGCATATTCATATCTGATTTCTCTGTGTTCATACAAATATTGCAAAGCATCTGCAATCGCATTAGGATTTTGTATTGGCACTAAGATACCATTTCTGCCGTTCTTTATTACATCTTTATTATAAAGCCAATCTGTAGCAATAATTGGAAGTGCTGAATTATATGCATCAACAACATTTCCAGGAAAGCCTTCGCCATGGTAGTAAGTTGGAAAGAGCATCACATAATACTGTGACAGGACATCAACAGTTGTGTTGTAGTCAACAATCCCTTTATACTCAATTAACCCCTTATTCTCTTCAAGAAGTTGGTTAAATCTATCCTTATAGCTTTCTGGTAGCAGACCATAAAAATCAAGCGTAACCCTCTGTGCGCCTAATCTTTCATTAACAATCTTAACTGCTGCAATTGCATCTTCTATGCCTTTATCCTTATTAATTCTTGAGAATACGCAAACTTTTATATCATCATTTGTTTCCAGCTTAATATCATCTATATTTCTCTTTTTTAACCGTTTCAGATTAGTCAAGTAATGTATATTATTGATACCTAATTTTTCAAGATCATTTTTTATGTTCTCTGTCTGTACAAAAATCGAATCAAATTTCTTTTCATACCCACAATACTGTGGATTTTGTTCAAGCAATGCCGGAAGGAATCCCCCGATAACCAGATGAACCAGTTTTCTGTGATAAAACTTATTAAAAAGCATTAGAATTGGAACAAAAGTCTTATAACCTCTATCTGCTGGTGCAATAATTACAACATCCGAATCTGCTATCAGTCGGAAGCTTTCCCAAAGGAATGCAAATGGCCTTTTTTTCCAACCATTTGTATTTGCGATTCCAATGTTGTTCTTTCCATAACGGTTTTCCAATTCTCGCGTTACTACCGTTGTTCTAACAGCCTGGCCATCCGCAATCTTCTGTCCCGGTGCTCCGTACTGCCCCCAAATTCCAATTTTATACTTCATAATGAATACCTCAGTTCAATACATCGTAGAAACATAGTGGTACAGCTTCTCATACAATCCCGTATTCACAGTTCTTGTGTAAACTGCCTTACCATATTTCTGGGCATTATCAGCATACTTTTCTCTCAAATCCGGATCATCCCGCAGTTTAAGAATTCCATCAGCTATCCCCTGCGCATCATCTGTGGAACAAGCAATACCGATTTGGTCTCTCTCAAACATCTTGTTATACTCCGAACCCTCATCTGCCGAAGTAACAATAACGCGGTGGCATGCCATCAGAAGTCCTGCCTTGCTTGGAACCGAATTACCGATAACGCCTTTGGGTAACGGTATTAAGCAGACTGAACATGCGCTATATACATGCGGCACCATTTCCTGCGGTTCAAGAGGAAGAAACACAATATTGTCTAACCCCTCCTCTTTGACCGCTTTCTCAAAAACATCTTTCTGACTTCCAAAGCCAATCATCTGAAATACAATGTTCTTCTCATCTTTCAGAATTTCAGCGACTTTAAGAACCATTCTATAATCAAAGTTGAATCCCATGGTGCCAGCATACTGGACATAGAATACATCTTTCTTCATATTGTATTTCTTGACAAACAGGTTCTCTTCCCAAGGAATTTCTCGAACGCTCTTGTCATCATACCAGTCAGGGATTACTGTGATTTTTTCCGGAGCCACTCCCTGTTCAATCACCTTTTGTTTCATATCATCCGAAATGACAGAAATATGGTCGGCCTTTTTATAGGCAATCTTATGGAATGCGTAAAAAACTTTCTGCATCCACTTTTTGTCCATTACTCCATTTGCAATTGATGCTCCAGGGAACATATCTTGAATATTCCAAATCGTTGGAACACCTACATACTTTTTCGCAAAAGAGACCGCAAAAGGAGCCCACGGACAGGACTGAACCATCATCACATCAAAGCCTTGATTCCGCTGTGCTTTAAGAGCCGGAATACAATCAAAGCAGTATTTAACACCCGTCAAATAACGTTTTGCAAACGCCCGTTTTTCAACAGGATTTGAATTTACCACTTGATATGAGAACCTACTATTTGCAATAAACTCTGCCGGAGCATCTGGATCCTTTCCAGTGGAGTGATTTTCAATTAGATGAATGGTATGTCCCTTTGCAAGTAGGTCCTCAATAAGCGCATGATATAAATGCCTTGATGGACCGTATGTATCAAAGCCGCCACCCATGTATAACAAGATTTTCATTTTCTTCCTCCAAAAACAGCTTTAATACATGCCTCAGTTGCACCCACACCATACTGTACGAACTCATCACGGAATCGTTTGGTATTAGCACACTCCGCCGCATAATCTACATTCTTAATTCGCTGCAGCAATTCGCTTTCCGTCCGGCAGCTTTTATTGGGGTACTTCTCATCTACTGCGAAATAAGTACCGCGCTCCGCAAGATAGCTGTCATAATCATAGGCATAGCAGAAAATCGGACGGCACAGAATTGAATAGTCGAATGCGATAGCCGAGTAGTCCGTGATTAAAATGTCCGCTGCAATCATCAGGTCATTGACCGCTGGGTAATCGGATGCATTGCGCACGAAGTCGTTATACTCAACACCGAGCACCTTGGTCGTCTGATGATGGGCACGGAAAAGAACAACATACTCATTCCCCAGTTCCTTCTGCCATTCATCGAAATGGATAGGCGGTTTGATGGCATAGGACTTACCGCCATCCGCAGACTCGCGCCAAGTCGGTGCATAAAGGATGACCTTTTTGCTTTCTGGGATGCCGAGCTTCTTGCTCATTGCTGCCTTTTTATTCTCATCCGCAAGCCACAGTTCTTCATTGCGCGGCATACCGCAACGAAGATAGCTAGACTCTCTCGCATTGAATGCGCTCTTAAATACGCGCTCATCATAGTCACCAGAAACCGTGAGGTAGTCCAGCGTATCAAAGTTATAATCCTTACGGCCGGGGCAGTCATTGCCGATATACTTAAGGGCAATACCATGCCATGTGTTCAAATAAACCTGATCCTTTTTCTTGAACTTCAAACCACGCTCAATATTCGTATTGCTAATCCAGTATTTAGCCCTCAGCGCCATCTTGAAGTAAGCAGGGGTATCAATCTTTACAGTCTCCAACCCTGGAAAGTTTTCAGGATGTTCAAATGCCCAAACGCATCGATAGCCCTTGTACTCAGGGTGAGACTGCATATAGTCATACAGAACCTTGGGGCTATCATTAAAATTTTTGCCCATGAAAGAAACAAAGAGCACCAGCTTATCATCCGTTTTCAGGAATACACCCCATACTTTGAACACAAAGCTCATAATCACAACATACAGCTTCTGAATGAGCTTGTTGTGTTTCAAAATGTAAATCAATCTATCCCTCATGAATCCAGCCTCTCTCTTCTCTCACTCACTATTACCGAAAATCTACCCGTTAGCTTTGTTACTGCGGATCAGTATTGATTTCCTCATGCGAGGTCTTGCTCTCACCATCAACTGCATTTGCATCATACAAATCATGCTTGATCTGGCTGGTGCTGATCTCCGGCGTTCTAGGCAGATACACAACCTCAACGCCCTCTTCTTTCAGGAAATCGAACTTACCCTTCCAGTCATCGCCCATAACAAAGGTATCGACATGGTACTCATGCATATCGGAGCGTTTCTGCTGCCAATTCTCCTCCGGGATAACCAAATCCACATAACGGATTGCTTCAAGAAGCTGTTTGCGCTGCTCATAAGTGAAATAGGTCTTTTTGTGCTTCTCATTCCAGTTGAACTCATCAGAGGAAACAACCACAATGAGGTAATCGCCCAGAGCCTTGGCCCTTCTTAGCAGGTTGATGTGACCATAGTGCAGCAGGTCAAAAGTGCCGTATGTAATAACTCGTTTCATTCCTGTTCTCCTCGTATTCCTTAAAAGACTTGACTCAAAATTGATATCCAGCGCAGACTTCGTCAGCTCTGTTTTCTTCTCACGCTGCATAAGTGCAGCGACGGTCTTTGCCGGGTCAGCATTGTGGTTGATAACCGCATCCACCGCAGAAATAATCGGCAGCTCTACACCATACTGTTTGGATAACTTCATGGCAGCAGGCAGGGCATTGATGCCCTCGACGACCATGCCGACTTCCTTAACAGCTTCATCCGGCTTTTTTCCTTGACCGATCAGATAACCAGCTCTGTTGTTGCGGCTATGTACACTGGTAGCGGTTACAATAAGGTCGCCCATACCAGAAAGTCCCGCAAAAGTCTGATCCACGCAGCCCATCGCCATGCCCAGCCGAGTGATTTCTGCCATACCGCGAGTTATCAACGCTGCTTTTGCGTTATCGCCATAACCCAGACCAGCAGAAATGCCACTCGCCAGCGCAATGATGTTCTTTAATGCGCCGCACAACTCTACACCTTTCACATCAATGTTCGTATACACACGCATACAGGTGTTGGAGAAAATGTCCTGAATTTTCTCTGCGACTTCAAGGTCTGTGCAAGCGGAGACAATCAGCGTGGGCATATCCAGAGCGACTTCTTCCGCATGAGTGGGTCCAGAAAGTGCAACTAACTTTATATCTTGATGCGTTCCGCCCTTCTGAAGCTCGTCCTTGATAACCTCGCTCAGTGTCAGCAGCGTATCCGTTTCGATGCCTTTACCCACATCTACGATGATCTGGTCATCCGGGATGTAAGGAGAAGCCTTGCTTGCAGTTGACCGAACAAAAACAGACGGCACTGCAAAAATAAGGACTTCCTTATTCTCACAGGCTTCTTCGATGCTTTTGGTAAATCGAATCTGCTGGGGAATCACCATACCCGGCAGGTTCGGATGAATGCGTGTGGATGATAAACTATCTATCTCTTTTTCAATTGCGGACCACATCACCACATCGTGGCCCGTATTTGCCAGCATTCTTCCAAGGGCTGTGCCCCATGTGCCGGTTCCCAAAATGCCAATTTTACTCAACCCATTGATTCCCCTTAAATCCGTATTCATATCAAAGATTACAGCCCAGACTCATCTCAAAGAGTCTGAGCCGTTTCTTTTCTCTTAAGCTCTTAATAATCCTGTAACTGCGTGAGCTACACATCGACGCAGTTATGTGAACCACACAGCTACTACAGCTTTATTACTCATAGTCCTCTGCGCCACTCACTCATACCGCCATGAAAGCTCTTGTCTTTATTCCTGATGACACCACCATCTCGCCATAGGAATCCATGTATTTATGCCAGAAATCACTCATATCGCTACGGGAGTCCTTGCGTTTATTCCCGACAGCACCCTGCCTTTTCACTAGGAGACCTCGTATTTATGCCTGATAGCATCTCCATGACCGGGTTGAAAGTTTCGATGATATTGTCATCGAAGCCCCTTATTTATTCCTGACAGCACATTCCGGGAAAATGTCGATTATTAGCCCCGGAAAGCAGCCAAAAAGCTCGGTATTTAGTGGTTTTCCCCACTCATAGCAGTGGTCTGACCCTCAGAAACTCCCTCGGTGCTTTCAGGCATAAACAGGATTCAACGCTCGACATACAGATAACACAATATGTAGTGGTTTGCTCTTCCACAAAAATCAACCACAATATGTAGGTTTCGAAGACTTTCAGTTTTTTGCCTAAGTAGCCACAAATAGGGGCGTACTTGCCCCTATTTGTTATCGCAGATTGGGCTTTAAACTCATCGATTTATGCCTGACCGCACCCAACTTATTAACCTCGGAAAAAGCTTGATTTTACGGCGTTTTTTGTACCTATCATATTTGAAATTTTTCTTGATTCTTTCCGGCACAAATAGGGCACAACGCTTGACATACGGATGGGCTTTTGGGGTACTTAAAGGTTGGCATTTGGAGTGGGGGGAATAAAAAAAGCCCATGCAGGGGCTGTCTCCGTACGTTGGGAGAAGCGGCCTGCATGGGCTGTGTTTGGAATATTCAGGAATCTCTGTTGCACATGTGGAAAAAGAAAAACTGGGTTAATTTTCTGCTTGAGCTTATATTATTGATTCATAAGTACATATATATAAATAATATAATGATATACAATGTATTTTCAAATTTACATAGATGTCATTGCGGAAGTTTGTCGTCTTTCCGGAAATTGCGTTACATCCATACTTTCTTCTTGCGAAATCAAATTCTGCCGATCTACGCAATTCCCGCCATTGCTACCGCAATCAGCAATGATGGCAGCAGATTGGCTACCTTAATGGTTCTGGGCCAGACCAGATTGATGCCTACGCAGAATATCAGGATATTACCCACCAGGGAGAGGTTATTCAGCACAGCATCCGTCATAAACCCAGACAGTACCGCAGCGAGGGCTGTCATGATGCCCTGCAGGATGGCCACCGGGAGGAATGAAAAAACGCAGCCTTTTCCCATGGAGGAGGCCATGATTAGCACGATGATAAAGTCCAGGATTGCTTTGGCCACCAGGGTAGAATGATCGCCGTAGATTCCATCCTGAATGGAGCCGATGACTGCCATTGCTCCAATACTGACCGTTAGGGTGGCGGATACAAAGCCGTTGACAAACTGGTTATCGCCGTCACTTCCGGTTTTGTGTTTGAGCCATTCGCCAAAGCGTTCAAACTGCGCATCCAGATTGATGACCTCACCCAACAGTGCACCGAGGGCCAGTGACAGGATCATCACCATAGAGCCGTTGGTGCCCAGTGTCCCGTCCGGCCCAACTGTTAACACTTTGGACAGTGTGCCCGCTGCGCCCAGAAATACCACAGAAAACCCTGTGGCTTTGATGATGGTATCCTGGCAGCGTTCGTTCAAAAAGCGCTTGAACAAGATTCCCAATATACCGCCGGCGAGAATCGCCAATGTATTGATGATGGTTCCAAGACCTCTCATGGATTGTCCATCTGCCTTTCTCTAACAAATTTTGCTCTTCATGATACCACAGCGGTACCTGCTTTGCAATTGCTCACATAGCAAAAGCAGCCCATCAGGTCCTTTTTTACACTGACGCTCGCGATGCAGTCAGCGTGGAACCGGATGGGCTGCGGCTTGCATTAGGTTATTTCAAATTCATCGTTGTACACCAGTATTTTGCTGACGCCTTTGAGTCCATCAGCTTCTGCTGTCCCCAGCTTTTCCGCCAGCATCTGCATCAGCTCAGTCTCCTTGATAATTCGGTTCTGGCAGCCATTTCCGTGCTTGCCCTTCTGCCGCTCCTTGCAGCTCCATGCCTTATAGGGGCCGAGCCTGCCCTGGTAAGTCCGGCGCACGAACGGTGCACCGCATGCGCCGCAGAATAGCTTGCCATAGAGGACGTGGTGCTCCCTGCTGCGCCGGTAGACACCAGCCCTACGGGCTTCCTCCCGCTGCTTCAGGATTTCCTGCACCCTGTTCCATGTGTCCCGGTCGATGATCGCCGCGTGATCGCCCGTCAGATAGTTCGGCCTGTAGGCCCGGGTTGGATCAGGCTTTTTGGTGATGTAATTCCTTGGCGGGTGCTTCTGGAGAAGCTTGTCACCAGCATAGGTTTCGTTGGAGAGCATGTATCGGATGGTTTCCGTTGAGAAATGATCCCGCCC
Organism: uncultured Oscillospiraceae bacterium; assembly: GCA_934591635.1. Taxonomy (GTDB): domain Bacteria; phylum Bacillota; class Clostridia; order Oscillospirales; family Oscillospiraceae; genus Faecousia. Next base: position 35,165 of record CAKTPI010000002.1, read on the forward strand.
CATTCTGCTTCTTGCTCCCATTGCCGCAATGCCCTCCGAAATCTCACGGAAAGTCTGCCCCTCCAAAAACCGCCTGAAGATTTCCTTAACCACCCAGGCGCTTTTATTTGGGACAAGTACGCTATTTTCGCAGTCATAGCCAAAGATGCGGTTGTTGCCAAGATTATACTCGCCCCGGGCAAACCGACTCTCGTAGGCCGCCTGCACATTGCGGCTGATGGAGTGGCTCTCGTCCTGGGCCACGGCGGCCATTACAGAAAGAACGAAATCACAGGTTGGGTCATCTGTACGGATGTTCTGCTCCTCAAAAATGATTGTAATGCCTAATGTCCGGAACCACTTGGCGTACTGCTGGCAATCTACAACATTCCGCGCAAACCGGGAAACACTCTTACAGATGACAATATCCAGCTTCTTGGCTTCGGCATCGATGAGCATTGCCTGAAAACCCGGCCGGTTTTTGACCCGTGTTGCAGAATGCCGGTCGGTGTAGATCTTGGCCAGTTCCCAACTGGGACAATTCTGAATCATTTCCGTATAATACTTCTGCTGGGTTTCAAAGCTCTCGTCCTGTTCGTCACGCAGGGTGCTGACGCGGCAATAGGCCGCTACACGCTTTTGGGCCACGGAAACCCGCGGCATCACTTTCTTAATAATCATTGGCTGCTGTTCCTCCTTTTTTGGTGCGGAGGTTCCGCGCTGCCTGCATGGCAGCATTTCGCTGCACCTCACGGGGCGTTGCGGACTTCTTATTTTCTGCCCGAACCGTGTGCACCGACTTTTTTTCGCTCTGCCCGATGTGCTCCAACGAGTTCCGGTAGAGCACCGCCACATGTGTCGGCTCTTCTGCCTTGGATGCGTTCAGCGGCACCTTGCTTTCCAGCCCGCATTTCCAGAGCACCCGGATGGCAGCCCCTTCAAATTCAACCCGATCCACCAGGTCATCCAGCCAGTAATATTGAACCGTGTCCAGCGCCGGACTTTCCGCTTTGATCTCCAGCATTCGCTGCATGGCGTGGGTCCGCTTTTTTACCTTGATATCCAGGGCGTTGTAGGCTTCCAATAGGGCGGCGTCTATCAGGTAGCCCTTGACCGCATAGTTCCGGCATCCGTCCTCACCAAAGCAGCCGATGATGCGCTTGTGACGGTTCGCCTTCATGACCCGCGGAATCATCTTTTTGCCGCACAGGGGGCAAAGAAAATCCGTATCGAAGTAAGGGTACCGGCTGTATTCTCCGTGCGGAGCTTTCAGCTCCATAATGCGCTGAACCTGCCGGAAGGTATGGCGGTCAATGATGGGAACATGGTGATTTTTAACGTAGTAGACCGGCACGACCGTAGAGTCATTTTTGACGCTTCTGTGGGAAATGTGGTCGATGCTGATCCATTTTTGGAGCCGCATATCCCCGATGTACTTTTCGTTCTGTAGGAGGTACTTGATGGAAGTTTTATTCCATTCCTGCTTGCCTCTTGCGGAAGGAACCTGCATAAAGGTGAGTTCCTCCAAAATATCCGGCATGGGAATACCATACTGATACATCTTGAAAATCATCCGCACAATGGCAGCCTCGTCCGGCTCAAGAACGATCTCACCAGTCTTGTTTTTCCGGTAGCCATAGGTTTTGGTCCAGCGGGATTCGCCCTTTTCAAACCGCTTGCGGATGCCCCATTTCAGATTCTCAGAGATGGAGCGGCTTTCCTCCTGAGCAAAGGCAGCCATGACGGTAAGAATCAGCTCTGACACCGCCGTTGCCGTGTCCAGCCCTTCCTTTTCAAAATAGAGCTGGACGCCGATGCTCTGAAGGTGGCGCACATAGGACAGGCATTCAACAGTGTTGCGGGCAAAGCGGGAGATGCTTTTTGCCATGATATAATCAACCTTGCCTGCCTCACAGTCCTGCATCATCCGCAGAAATTCCTTGCGCTTTTTTACGCTGGTTCCGCTGATGCCTTCGTCCGCATAGATGTCCACCAGTACCCAGCCGGGGTGTTGGGCAATCTTGGCGCGAAAGGCCTTCATTTGTTCCTCTAGGCTGTGGAGCTGAATTTCCTGGTCGGTGCTGACACGGGCGTAAACTGCAACGCGGATCGTTTTCATGGTGCTGAGTGCCTGAAATCCAAGCTTTTGCATGCCGGTATCTCTCTTTTCTACTGTAATCTCCATACTTTTCTCTCCTTATTGCCAGTTGGGGTCATTCAGAATTTTCAGCTGTTCCGCGGTGAACCGGCAGCGGTTTGACCGGAGCAAGCCCAACTGCATCATGATCTGAACCCTCTCAAACAGCTCCTTGCTGACGATGGGTTCATGGTGCCCGCCCAAATGGATCTGTGCCCGTTCCCCCGTATTCCGTTTGCTGTACCGGCAGCCGTTTCGGCCATAGGCTGCGTAGTAGCAGTCCGTCCAATAGTCGCCCATGTACGCAACATGCCGCAGCATCAGGGGCAGCCGTTTCTGATTCTTTGACCAGGATACGCCGGTATTCTCTTTGCGCTCCATCTGATCCAGCCCCGCCCGGATTTCCTCGTAACAAACGCCCTTTGCAGCCATCGCAAAAGCATAGCGGACGCGGCGGGCCTCGGACTCCTCAATGCGCCACTGCCCCTGCTTATTGACTCTCCGAAACCCATAGGGGACACGCCCGGTGGGAATCCCCTGGTCATGGAGATAGGCAATTCCGGTGCGCACATTTGCGCCGATGCTTTTGGATTCTTCCTCAGCGATGATGGCAAGAATATGGAAGAACAGCTCGCTCTGGCTGTCCATGGTATTGATGCCTTCTTTTTCAAAAATGACCGGGATGCCAAGCCCCTTCAGCTGGCGCACCACGGTCACACAGTCTAGCATATTGCGGGAAAAACGGGAGATCGACTTGGTATAGATAATATCAATCCTGCCATCCACGCAGTCCCGGATCATTTGCCGGAATTCCGGCCGCCGCTGCGTACTGCGCCCGCTGCCCGTATCTGCATAGACCCTTACAAGTTCAGCATCCGGGTTATGGGAGAGCAGTTCCGTGAAGTAGTCCTTTTGAATTTCATAGGAACCCTCCTGACACTCCATGCCAGTACTGACGCGGCAATACGCTGCCGCCCGTTTGCGTTTCGTTATCATTTCCATTCTGTTATCCTCCTTTGGTCAGTTATATAATGACGCAATGATAGCCGGATAACAAGCTCTGCCGCCTCAGGAAGCGGCACATTCCACTATAAAAGCAAAGAATGGCAGCTTCAGCCAAATGGCGTAGAGCCATCAAAGCGAAGCTGCCGTTCAGCTGAGAAACTGCTGCGAATCTCTGCACTTATGCAATTGAGCCGCCGTGTACTGAGGAACACGCACGGTGGTGCGAGCGGGCGGGGCTATTCGCCCCCGCTTAATAGAGAGATTCTCATCTTCGATGCGCCGAAAAAGCCGCGTTTTTCAAAGGGGAGCAATTCCCATCGAGCCGGGGAAAAAAGGGCGGCGGACTGCTTTATTCAGATGGGGCGAGCCCAGCCTGAATATTCAAAAAAACCGGGTCATCCCGAAAGGGATAACCCGGTTTTTGGTACGCCAGAAGGGACTCGCTACACTATCGTGTGGGCGTCGTCAAGCCGCCGCCCAGCAAATGTCCGCCGGACATTTGCATTTTATTGTTCGAGTCCCAAAACAGCAATAATCCGAACCCATCTCTTACTAAGAACAGGTTCGGATTATTCTTTCTTGGTACGCCAGAAGGGACTCGAACCCCCGACCTACTGATTCGTAGTCAGTCACTCTATCCAACTGAGCTACTGGCGCATACACCGCATCACTGAGTGCTGATGTATAATAGCACATCCATTTCCAAAATGCAAGTGTTTTTTGCGGGATCTGAAAATTATTTTTTCTCCCGCTTCCGGTCTGCGGCGTAAAAAGCAGTAAAAGCGGCCAAGGTCAGGGTGCCGACAGCGGGAATGACGGGCCAAACCCGAGCGGCGGTGATCGCTGGATCGGCGGTTGGCTGATTGGAGGCCGGGGGCGCAGTCTGGGACTCCGGCTGGGTAGCAGGAAGCGTTTCCGGCAGCGTCTCCGGTACTGGGGCTGGGGGTACATCCGTGGCTGTCCGTGGGGTCAGATGTTCGAAGAAATCGCCGATGCCGGTGTCATTGCCCACAGTAGAGCGATAGAGGCCATACTGGCAGGGCGAGTAGCGCATCACCTGGGCGGCAGTGTCCGCCCCTTCAAAGTACCAGGCAAAGTCAGCAATCTGGCTCTTGTGACAGGCAAAGCCGCTGTCCCGGGAGACCTGATAGGCCGTCCTGCCGCCAAAGGCCTCCAGCGGAATATCCCAGTTCATGGTGATGGAATTTTCCGGGTAGAGATGCAGGTAGGTTTTTGGCACCTGCCAGGTGCCGTACCGGGATGCGGATTCCGGAAAGCGGGCGGCATCCTCGCTGGCCTCTAGGGCTTTTTCCAGCAGATCGGCGGTCAACTGATGCATGCCGTGGCCGTATTCTCCTTTTTCATCGTGGCCCACCGCCACCAGGGGGCGGTAGAAACGAAGGCATTGGGTAACAAAACCCAGCAAATCGTTTCGGGAATACCCCGCCTCCTCATAGAACGCATAGGCGTCTTCCCGGTCGAAGGTGTAGTAATCCGGATATGCACCGAATACCGGGTAGTCCCGCACCCCCACAGCCCAGAGGCCACGGAGCATTTCGTGTACCCGGTGGGGCGTGAGATTGCGATGATCCGTGAAGTACACCACCTGCACCCGCATACCCTGCTCGCCGGCATACCAGGGCAGCAATCCGGCGAAAAATAGCTGCTCATCGTCCCCGTGGGTAGAGAACAGCAGCAAATCAGCCCCACCCTCGGGGATCTTCTCCCATTGCTCCACCCAATCGGGCAAAGGGCCAGGGCCAAAGGCGCAGACTTCGTTAATCGCCGCCTCGCCGGAGGAGAACGTGAGCGTGAGCTTCTGCGGGGTAATTTCAAACGTCTGCTCCACATCTATATAGTCGTGCAGAATACCGCCGGTATCCACGGTCACTGCTTGCGTCCCATCAGAGAGGGTTATTTCTCCATAGGGCAGATCCAATACCAGGAAAAGGCCGGAAATGCCAGCCTCTGACTTTATCAAAACAGCAGCTCCATCGTCCACGGTCTGGGTGTCTTCCCAGTCCCCATCCGTCAGGTTTTCCGGATTTGGAATGCCCTGCACTTCGGCAACCTCCCAGGTAGGGGTGACCTCCTCGGCATGACAGGGCAGTGGCAACAAGAGCAGAAGCAAGAGAAAGAATAATTTCATGTTTTTCACCTCAGAAAAAGCTGTTCAATGTAATGTTAATGGAAATATCTGCCAACAGATGCTGACACATGCCACCTTGACAAGCCGGAAGAGCCACGATACAATAACAAAAAGAATGCCGAAAGGACGCTTTATTCAGAATGGACGATTATTCCCTTCCCGCGATTCTGCCAGACCTGCTGGTGCCGTGGTACCACGAAAACAAGCGGGCGCTCCCGTGGCGGGAAGACCGGCAGCCCTATCACATCTGGATTTCGGAGATCATGCTTCAGCAAACCCGGGTAGAGGCTGTCAAGGGCTATTATACCCGATTTTTGGCAGAACTTCCGAACATTTCGGCTCTGGCTGCCTGCGAGGATGAAAAGCTCCACAAGCTCTGGGAAGGACTCGGCTATTACAGCCGGGTACGCAACCTGAAAAAGGCTGCACAGGCAATTATGACCCAATATAGCGGCGCATTTCCAACGGATTATCCCGCGGTGCTGGCTCTTCCGGGCATTGGGGAATACACAGCGGGGGCCATTTGCTCCATCGGCTATGATCTGCCGACTCCGGCAGTGGATGGCAATGTGCTACGGGTTTGCGCCCGGCTGACCGGGGACGAAGACTCCATTGACTTGCCCCAGACGAAGAAAAAAGTGCGGCAGACGTTAGAAAAAATTTATCCCGCCTGCGCCGGAGACTTCACTCAGGCGCTGATGGAGCTGGGGGCGACGCTGTGCGGCCCCAATTGGAAGCCCAAATGTGAAGCTTGCCCCTGCCGGAATATTTGCCGGGGCTTCCAGACCGGAACCGCTGAACGGCTGCCGGTGCGGGCCGCTAAACGGGAAAAGCGGCAGGAGGATAAAACAGTGTTTATCTTCTCCTGCGGGGATTGCTATGCGCTGCGCAAGCGCGCGAACCGTGGCCTGCTGGCAGGCCTATGGGAATTCCCCAACGTGCCAGGAAAGCTGGAGCTTAACCAGGCATTGGAGGCGGCTCAAGCACTGGGCGTCACGCCCCGGGAGGTGCGGCGGCAGGTGGAGCGCAAGCATATTTTTACCCACATTCAATGGAATCTGCGGGGATATTATCTGGAGGCCCAGCAGTGCGGCGGCGATTTTGTCTGGTTCAGCGAAGAGGAAATCCGCACCCAAGCGGCACTGCCCACGGCGTTCCGACAATTTTGGGAGGAAATTGACCATGTTTGACTATCATATGCATTCCCGGGTTTCCTTCGACGGCCACGACTCCGGCCAGACCATGGTTTTGGCCGCCGAGCGGGCCGGTCTGCGGGAAATCTGCTTCACCGATCACATGGACTATGTCCGGGGTGCCCAGGAGCAGCCCATGATTTTCACCGAGGAAGACTACAGCCGGGAGTATGACCACCTGCACTCCACCCAGGTGAAAATTCGCCGGGGAATGGAATACGGCCTCTACCCCGACAACCAGGCGCAGATGGCCCGGGACATTGCCCGGAGAGACTACGACTTTGTTTTGGGCTCGGTACATTTCGTGGAGGATTTGGACGTCTATTTCGCCCCCTATTGGGAGGGGAAAACCGTCTTCCAGGCCCAGCGACAGTACTTCCAGGGGATGCTGGCCTGTGTCCGGGCCGGAGGCGATTATGACGTGCTGGCCCACATGACCTATCTGCACAAGGGCAAGGGCAGCCCGGTGCACACCCCCCTGGCCTATGCTGACCACGCCGAGATTATCGACGAAATTCTGCGCACCCTGGCCGACCAGGGCAAGGGACTGGAGATGAACACCAGCGGGGTGGACCGCTGTGGAGGGTATCTTCCTACGGCGGACTATTTCCGGCGTTTCCGGGAGCTGGGCGGGCAGATTGTCACCATTGGCTCCGATGCACACACCAGCGACCGCATCGGCCAGTACACCCGAGAAGCCTGCCAGGTGCTGAAGGAAATCTTCGGTTACGTCTGCACCTTCGAAAACCGCCAGCCGATTTTCCACAAACTTTGACCTTTACGCCAAATAAACCGCACGCAAAAGATATGTTTGCACTGATACACAGAATTTCTGATGATGTGCGTCAAAATTTGCATAGAAATTTTGAAATTTCTATGGACTTTCGTGTTGTAACAGTGTATAATGATGCAAGTATAAACCACCCGTAAACACAACGGCAAGACAGCGTTGCCTATCTGCAAAACCAAAGGACTCTCCGCGGCATCTTTTGACGCAGCTTTTTGCAGCGTAAAAATGCCACAAAATTGTTAATCCCCGCAAACCAATTTGTGGGGATTTGGTGTATTGATTTTTGCCGTTGGATGCTGTAAAATTTACGGTAAATCGGATGGTTAGTGCCCTATTTGTGCCGGAAAGAATCAAGAAAAATTTCAAATATGATAGGTACAAAAAACGCCGTAAAATCAAGCTTTTTCCGAGGTTAATAAGTTGGGTGCGGTCAGGCATAAATCGATGAGTTTAAAGCCCAATCTGCGATAACAAATAGGGGCAAGTACGCCCCTATTTGTGGCTACTTAGGCAAAAAACTGAAAGTCTTCGAAACCTACATATTGTGGTTGATTTTTGTGGAAGAGCAAACCACTACATATTGTGTTATCTGTATGTCGAGCGTTGAAATCCTGTTTGTACCTGAAAGTACCGAGGGTGTTGCAGAAGGCGCAACTACCGCAATGAACCAGAAAAACGACGATAAAACGACCGTTTAATGGCACTTTGGAGCCTGAAAATCGACATTTTCCCGGAATGTGCTGTCAGGAATAAACAAGGGGTTTCGATGACAATATCATCGAAACTTTCAACCCGGTCATGGAGATGCTATCAGGCATAAATATGGGAGCTTTCAGTGAAAAGCAGGGTGCTGTCAGGAATAAATTGATGAGCTTCCATAGCGATATGAGTGATTTCAGGTATAAACACATGGATTCTTGTGGCGAGATGGTAGTGTCATAACGAGATGATGATGTTATCAGGAATAAAAGAAGGGACTCCCGTGGCGATGAAATACTATAAAACACACGACTTTTCGTAGAAAACTGTGGCTAAAGTTGCTTCGACACTGTGAGTGCAGTCAGGCATATAGATATGGGTTTTCATAGCGTAATGGGTGCTGCCTGTAATAAGAACAGGGGCTACCGTAGCGATGATAGTGTCATCAGGACTAAAGACAGAGATTACCGTTGCGTCAAAAATGGTGCAATTTTGAGCGTAGCGGAGGCCCACTGCAGCGGCACAAGACATAGCGGCAGTGTGATTTACACTGCCGAGGATGATTAGTAGAGCTTTATAAGGAATAAACGGCTCAGACTCTTTGAGATGAGTCTGGGCTGTAATCTTTGATATGCGGAGAGAGGAAAATACTTTATGAGGATTGCTGTAGTATCGATTGGTAGTTTTGATACACAATACTCGGACTATCATATCATGCGAGATATTATACTTGGCCTTTTGGAACGAGGCCACGAGGTGAACCTGATTCAGAAGCAGTATTTGGATATACCTCAATATCCGCAGCAGTTTGATAAGTATTTTGGAAAACAGCTCCAAGTACATAATATCAAGTTTGAGAAAAAGGCAAAGGCTGACTTGAAGGCTCGCTATCTGGCGGATCTGTCATATTACAGACAGGCGTGCAAATGGATGAAAAAGAATAAACCGGACAAGGTTTTCCTCCAGTCATGCAACACAGCATTCTTCACGGTGTTTTATGCAAAGCACATTTTGAAGTGCCCACTACTTTACAATGAACAGGATATCTTCCCGGAGAATGCCTACTTTGCTGGAATTCTTTCAGAAAGCAGCATGGTTTATAAGGTAGCTCATGCGCTGCAAAAATATGCTTACAAAAATGCAACAGCGCTTAGTACAATTTCCGACGATATGAAATCTACTATTGTTACTCGGTATGGCATCTCGGAGGATAAGGTGCAGGTGATTTACAACTGGGGGCATGAGGAGCTGAAAGCCCACAGTGAGAAGGATAATGCTTTCTTGAAAAAGTATCCAAAGAAGCCCGGGGAGTTCCGTGTGGTGTATGCGGGTAATCTGGGCAAGATGCAAAACGTTGAGCTTATTTTGGAGACGGCTACTTTGATGCAAGATGATGCAGGCGTCAGCTTTTATATCGTTGGTGGTGGTGTAAACGAGGAACAACTTAAGACGTTTGCAAAAGAGAAGGAATTGAATAACGTGACATTCGTTGGGATGCAACCGCCTGAAGAAGTGGCGGATCTCTATGCTGCTGCCGATGTCAATGTGATTCCTCTTCAAAAAGGGCTTATCTACGCAGCGCTTCCGAGTAAAACGGCTGACTGCCTGATTGCTGGTAAACCGATTATTACTTGTGTTGATGATGAGTCGGAGTTTGCAAAGCGCTGTTATGATAATGGGATTTTTAACGCTGGTACAGGTAGTGCAATCAGATTGAAGGATTTGATTACCAGAAGGAAGATAGAAGAGACAGGAGCCGAGTCATATGGATTTGACGATGCCTTTAAAAAAGAAAAGAACGTAAATCAGTATTGTGTTTTGCTAGAAGCTCAATGACTGCAGTTTCTACTTGGGGTTTCCTATTAGATAAGAAGTGATTAAAGATTTGAATTAATATGTTTCAATATAATTGATTGAAAGGGCAAAATAATGAAAATTGGAATTATTGCGGCAAATGATATCCGCTTTTCGCCATATATCTTTTTTTATACGAGAATACTTGATTGTCTCAAATATAATTATGAGATTATTTACCCGCATAGATCTGGCATAGAGGATACAACAACGCAACTTCAAACGCATGTTATAACATGGCACGACCATTATGGGGCAGCTGCAGCGTATACTAGATATGCAATAGATGTTGCACGAGTGATTAACCGTGAAAAATATGATGCGCTTATAGTTTTGACCACAGCAAATGCAGTATTTTTGATGCCATACTTGAAGCGTCATTATAGAAAACGGTATATTGTGGATATTCGGGACTATACTCATGAAAATGTAAAACCATACTATTATCTCGAAGAAAAAGCATTGAGAAATGCGATGCTAAATGTTGTTTCTTCAAGACGATTTTCACGGTTTTTACCTACGGACAATACATATTGTGTTTGTCATAATATATCGTCATACAATTCGAAGGAAATTGATGCAGGCTTAGTTAACCGAAATAAAGAACCTATCTGCATTTCGTATATTGGAGCTGGTAACTATTTAGATAGCTGTGAGAACCTGATTAGATTAGTAAAAAACGACAAGAGGTTTGCACTGAAATTCTATGGCCCCAATACTATTAGGCAGAAGTTGGTAGAAAGAAAAGTTGAAGTAGAACATCCCAATGTCATGTTTTGCGGCCCGTTTTCGCAAGATGAAAAAGGTGAGATTATCGCAGAATCGTCAATATTGTATAATGCATACGGAAACGGTTGTGAATTACTAGATTGTGCACTGTCGAACAAACTGTATGATTCATTAATATTTAGGAAGCCAATACTTGTGAGCCCAGATACGTATATGAGTGAAATGGCCGGACCGTTAGGATATAGTATAGAATTAGCAAAAGTAGAGTCATTGGACAGCCTGTATAAGTGGTATTCGGGGATTAATTGGGAAGAGATTGACAAGTTTGCAGAAAATCAGATGCAGGAAATTACTGAAGAACACAGAGAAACTGTACAGACAATTAAGGAAAAACTAAAGCATATTTGAGGAACAATATATGAAAAGAGTCTGTTTTGTTCATGCAGGACTGGAACAACACGGTGGTATTGGTAGAGTTGTATCAATTATTGCAAATGGATTATCAAGAGAAACAGACATTGAGGTCGTAGTTGTTTCATTCTGTAAGGAAACAGGTAGAGACGTCTATGTGCTGAATGAGAATATAAAGACCTTCAACCTATTTGATAGTCGTATTTCTATGAAGAAAGCACTCTTGTCTGGTGGTATCGGCAGGTTGTCTAAGATTGTTCGTGATAATTCAATTGATGTCATCATTGCATGTGGTGCTTTATATTATCCGCTAGTTGTATGTGTTGCAATATTGTCAAGAATTAAATCAGTATGTTGGGAGCATACAAATCCGGAATACGGGAATGACTATAAGTTTCAGAAGTACTGTAGAGCAATCGGTGCTAAACATTCGGACGTGAATGTCCTGATTGCCAAGGACTCTGTAAAGTACTATTGCGAAAAATATCGAGGAGACAATAATAGACTGATTTATAATCCAGCAGATGAATTATTGTTCAAAGAACCCGTTAAATACAATACGAATAGTCGAAAGATTGTAAGCGTTGGAAGATTAAGCTATCCAAAGAATTATATGTGCCTTCTAGATGTTGCCAAAAACGTATTACAGGAAAATGCAGAATGGAGCTGGGATATTTACGGTGACGGGGAAGATAAAAAAATCTTAGAAGACAGAATCGTGGAACTTGGCCTAACCGATAGAGTAACACTAAAGGGAAATTCTTCCATTATATATAGCCTTTATGATGATTATGCAATCATGGTAATGACCTCTCGATATGAAGGATTTCCAATGGTTTTGATAGAGGCTGCATCAAGAGGACTCCCACTTGTAAGCTTTGATATCCATACGGGGCCGAATGAGATTATTGTTAATGGGGTGAATGGTTTTCTGATTAACAAAGGAGACGTAGTAGGCATGAGCGAGAAAATATCGTTGCTTATCCAAGATTGTGCGTTAAGAAGGGCGTTCTCACAAGAGGCAATTAAATCAGTTGAACGATTTAGGGAACAGCAGGTAATAGACAGGTGGATTGAACTGATAAAGGAATTAGATTAATTATGCTGTGCAGATATGATAACACATTCATAAGCCAACGAGCTATAAATGTTCTAACGATTGGATACGTATTTTTGTCATATTTTGAATACTATATCCAAGCATTTACTGGCTCTGTAACAAAGTATTATATTTTGATTTTTGCGCTAGTGCTTTTATATAGGAATCATTGGAAGGCGGCTCTCAACATATATGTCAAATCTTACTGCCTTTGGTTCATATTTAAGTTTCTCTCGATATATTGGTCAAATATGACAAATGCCGATGTGAGTTCACACTTTGTGTCGCAGGTTGGAATCGTTATTCTTTTGATTGCATTACTAGGGGGAAAACCGAATAAATCGCAGATAGATAGCTTTATAAAATCTAATTACTGGTGCAGTTTTGCGTTTGCCGCACTTTCTATAGTCTTCCGTGCTTCTTATATAAGCGAAGATTTTGTTGCAAGACAGGTATTAACGCTGTTTGGGCGACAGAATGACCCTAATAACTGTGCAGCCTTCTTAAGTGTAGGTTTTGCAATTGCAATGTACTCACTTGTTATAGAACGAAGACGATTGCTGCTTAATTCTGCAGTTTCTGTTACGTGCTTATATGCGATTCTTTTAACCGCCTCAAGAGCAGGTTTTATGGCTGTGGGGTGTATCATTGCCGTCGTTTTATTCTTCCCCAAAAGTGGTGAGAAGGTAAAAATAACCGATCTGATTGTCAAGCTGCTTATTTTTATTGTAGTTGGTTATATTGGGGTGACTGTAGTTTCTCAGTACCTGCCGCAAGCAAGTCTGGACAGGTTGTTTAATCTGGGACAATATGAGGCGGCATCTGGTAGACAGGATAGATGGAAGGCTGCGTTAGAATTATGGGCGGAACGACCAATATTTGGCTGGGGTTGGGGTGGATATCAACTACCACTAGCATTGCATGGAGGCATACACAATACTATATTGGATAACCTATGTGATGTTGGAATTATTGGAACGCTATTTTGGATTACTCCAATCATATATTTAACTGTGTATTCTTTAAAGAGAAAAGATGCCTTGACATTGCTGATTCTATGGGTTGGAGTTTTTGCTGCCATTGGTATCGATGCAATTAATAAGAGATTTCTTTGGAATTCAATTTATTGTGCTGCAATGATGGATCTGTATTATAGAGAAACAAAGTGCTTTTTGGCGGTGTTCAATAACAATTCGAAAGAGGACTAGGTATTGCTAAAATGAAAATGCTATGGAGATTGTTCTATACTATCGTGGCAAGGAATCTTCCTGCTTCATATTCTCCGGTGAAGATTTTTCAAAAACAACTCCGATATATCTCCGCAAAGGGTTTTTGTGAGAGTGTTGGAAAGAATGTTAATATTGAAAAAGGTGCTGTTTTCTCGAGTAAGCTGAGGATAGGAGATAATTCAGGGGTAGGTGTCTGTGCAAATATACAAGGATCGTGTACCATCGGAGAAAATGTCATGATGGGACCGTATTGCACAATTTACACTATTAATCATGAGTATAAAAATACAGATGTTGCTATGTGCAATCAGGGGTTTCGTGAAGAACAAGCAGTTATTATCGGTGATGATGTCTGGATCGGTGGGCATACGATAATTCTGCCGGGAGTCCATATCGGAAGCCATGCAATCATTGGCGCAGGGAGTGTTGTTAGAAATAATGTTCCTGAATATGCTGTTGTGACAGGAAATCCAGCAGAGGTGAAAAAATATAGGGGGGTACGGTGATGAAAACAGTTTTTATCTGTAAGGATCCCTTCCCGTATAGCGGAGCATGCTGTAGCTTACTACTTAAGATGCTTCGGTCTGGTCTAAACAAGGAGTTAGATGATATCCATATTATATGCTCATATGATTTGAAACAACGAGACAACTCACAAAAGTTTGAGAAGGATGTAACAATTCATAGGCTGTATTGGTGGGACGGAATATCGTTGAAGGATCTAATTAGAAATTTCTGGTTTCATCCTGTGTCTGCATCTAAAGGTGTTGTAATAAAATTCCTAAAAAAGATGGGGGAAAACCACGAGTTTGAACTGGACCAAGATGTCATTCGACAGATTAAGAAAATCTTGCGACAAATCGGATGTGATTCCAATGATGTGATTGTGCCGGTTGCTGGATTTTATGAAACGGTAACAGCTGCACTAGAGTGGAAGAGGGATAATAAATCTCGAGTTATTTCGTATCAGGTTGATCCGTGCTCAACAAACAAGGCGTATAGTACTAAAAGTCTAGAGATGAGACAAGATTATGAAAGAAATATGTATCATCAGTCTGATTTTGTTATTACTACACCTATTATAAAAAAAGAACTTGCACGGATGCTGCCACATACGGATATGGACAAAACTGTAGCTATGGAGTTTCCAAATTTAGAGTTATCAAGATTGCAGTTGAAAGGTAGACAAGAAGCCAAAGATAATGAAAGAAAAGAGATTTCATGCGTGTTCTGTGGAATGGTATATCAAGGTGTTAGAGATCCCGGATTTGCCATGAAGCTTTTTAGCGGATTGAAAAATGATACGAAGCTCGTAATGGTTGGAGTAACTCGAAAAGAAGCGAGTGAGTATGTCCCAGAGCAAGATATAGGAGACAATATAACCTTTTGCGGGTATCTTCCAGCCGATGAAACGCAAGATTATATTGAAACCGCAGATTTTTTAGTGAATATTGGTAATAAGGTTCTAAATCAAGTGCCGAGCAAGTTGTTTACATACATTGCGACTGGAAAACCAATAATTAACTTGTGCACAAGTCGAAACTGTCCAACTATCCCATATTTAGACAAGTATCCACTATCCTTAAATGTCTTTGAGGATGACATATTGGAGGCTCGTAAACAAGTAGAAAGCTTTATTGCAAATTCAGTTGGAAAACGTGTGGCTGCTGAAGAAATAGCACATGATTTTTATGAGTGCTCTGCGGAGTACTGTGCTAACGTGATGAATTCGCAAATAAGAAAGTTGGCAAATTAGTGCATATGAGGTTGAGAAATTGACTATGAAAAAAGTAATGCTCGTTTTCGGCACTCGTCCGGAAGCGATTAAAATGTGTCCGCTTGTTAATGAATTGAAGAAACGCAATGAATTGGAGACAGTTGTTTGTGTGACTGGACAGCATCGTCAGATGCTGGATATGGTTCTTGAGGCATTTGATGTTGCCCCGGACTATGACTTGTCCATCATGAAGGATAAGCAGACGCTGTTTGACGTAACTACCAATATTTTGAATAGCATCAAGGCTGTTCTGGAAAAGGAAAAACCTGATGTAGTATTGGTACACGGCGATACATCTACGACCTTCGTGACTGCATTGGCTTGCTTCTATATGCAGATTCCTGTAGGTCATGTAGAAGCTGGTCTGCGCACCTACAATATCTACAGCCCGTATCCGGAGGAATTCAACCGTCAGGCGGTATCCATTATCAGTAAATTCAACTTTGCTCCTACAGAGCTTTCTAAGCAGAATCTGCTGAAAGAGGGCAAAGATCCAACCAGCATCTATGTTACTGGCAACACGGCTATTGATGCTTTGAAGACCACCGTGCGGGAAAACTATACGCACCCTGAACTGGAATGGGCAAAGGACAGCCGTCTAATCATGATTACTGCCCATCGCCGTGAGAATCTCGGTGAGCCAATGCGTCACATGTTTAAAGCGATTCGTCGTGTCATGGATGAGCATCCGGATGTGAAGGCAATTTATCCGATTCACATGAATCCTGTGGTGCGTGAAATCGCGAATGAGTATCTGGGTGACGATGATCGAATCCATATCATCGAACCGCTGGATGTTCTGGACTTCCATAACTTCCTGAGCCGGAGCTACTTGATTTTGACGGACTCTGGTGGAATTCAGGAGGAAGCTCCTTCTCTGGGTAAGCCTGTTCTGGTGATGCGTGATACCACGGAGCGTCCGGAGGGGATTGCAGCAGGTACACTGAAGTTGGTTGGCACGGAAGAAGAAACCATTTATAAAGAGTTCAGCCGTCTGCTATCTGATAAAGATGAGTATGAGGCAATGAGCAAGGCAAGCAATCCATATGGCGATGGACACGCCTGTGAGCGGATTGCGGATATTTTGGAAAAATCGTAAATACGACATCATAAAATGAAACAATTTGGGGAGTGAGAATTCAGCCATGCAAACTGTTGCGTTGCTAACAAGTGAGGAGTCATTCATTAATAATTACGGAGCGGCTCTACAGGGGTATGCATTATATACGACATTAAAGGAGCTGGGATTAGCTCCCTGTATAGTTCGTTATCAGGGTGGAGAAGCAAGAAACAGCCAGATTGCGTATCGTCTATTCCAAGTTAAGCGTTTTCTTGGTAAGAAATATCGTGCCATAGTGGATTCAAAACCTGAACAGTATACCGCAGATGTCTTGGAAAAAGTAAAAAAGAGAGAAAGAATGTTTGAGGATTTCTCGCTTTCCTACATGTCTTTCTGGAATGAGACGAGAGTTTCGTGGCAGCAACTAAGAAAGGACTATCCTAAATGTGATTGCTATATTTGTGGAAGTGATCAAATTTGGAATCCATATTTCAAGAGTGGCTTTAACGACCCGGGGTATTTTTTGGCTTTTGCGCCAGCTAATTCGCTCAAGATTGCCTACGCACCAAGCTTTGGCTGTGACGATATTCCAGAAACGGCAAGAAAAACGTTACCTGCTCTTTTGAAGGATTTCAATGCGATTTCTGTCAGAGAGCAGTCTAGTGTTGAAATCGTTAGAAAATATGCAAATCGAACAGCAGAACATGTGCTTGACCCAACACTTCTTAGAACAGATAAGCAGTGGCGTCATATTGCAAAAAAACCGAAGGGGCTTCCCGAGCATTATATCTTGTCCTATCGTTTTGCTGAATCCGACAATACAAAGCAGATGATAGACCGAATCGCCGTGGAAACGGGACTGCCCGTTGTTTCGCTCCCGTTGTCTGCAGTAGCAATGAAGGACGATTACTATTCTGTCTTTGAAGCAGGTCCACAAGAATTTGTGGGTTTGATAGACAACGCTTCATTGGTTTGTACAGACTCCTTCCATGCAACCGTATTCTCTATTATTATGAAGACACCGGTTTGTGTGTTCCTAAGGGAGTCCTACGAGAATGGTAATAGCATGAATTCTCGTATTTATAGTCTTCTAAAAATGCTACACTTAGAGTCGCATATCATCACTTCGGATACAAAACTTAGCGATGCAATGAATTGTATTCAAGAGGATTATACAGAGGCTCATAAGATTTTGAATGTAGAGCGAGAGAAATCGATGAAATTCCTAAGAGATGCACTTCGAATGAATTGAGGTTTAAATTATGGCAAAACAGGTGTGCGTTGCAGAGAATGACATGGCCAAATGCACAGGCTGTATGGTGTGTGTCGATGCTTGTCCTGTAAATGCTATCAAAGAGAGTTTTACAAAAGATGGATTTAGAATCCCGAAAGTACAGGAGGACAAATGCGTTAAATGCGGGCGATGCATGAAAGTATGTGGTCTTAATGCAGAAATAGAACTGTTTAAACCAATCTCAGTATACCGCATGGCGGCGGATGATAATCAGATTAGAGCGAGTTGCTCTTCTGGTGGTATATTTGCGCTTCTAGCTGAGAAGATGATTGAGTGCGGGGGCATGGTGGTTGGTGCTGTCTACGACGCAGAAAGCAAGGAAATTCGACATTTGTCTTCTGATGAGGTTGGATTAGAGGATATTTATCGCTCTAAATATGCTCAAAGTAATTTGATCGGCATTTATCAAAAAACAGCGGAAGCTTTAAAAACCGGGAGAGACGTATTATTCTGTGGGACACCGTGTCAGGTTCGTGCACTTAGCAACTACTTAGAAGGACGCAAACAATCCGGAAACCTATTAACGATTGATTTTATGTGCCATGGTGTACCTTCAACGATACAATTTAAGGATTTTATTCTTGAAAGGGAAAAGAAAGAACATTCGCCGGTGGTTAATGTGACTTTTCGAGAAAAAGATGATGGCTGGCGCACACAGGTAATAAAGACATATCATGAGAATGGTAGAGTTTGGAAAAAAACATCGTATTATTATTATTATTATTATATGTTTCTTAACAATTACTCTCTCAGAGATTCATGCTATTCCTGTGAGGAATACAATACACACAAAGCGGATATTACCTTGGCAGATGATTGGAACTGTAGTGAAAATGATAATCTAGGAACTTCTCTAGTTTTTGTGAATAGTTTATCCGGTCAGTCAGCGATTTATAGTATTCTGGACAAAGCAACATATACTGACGTGACACAGCAGTCAATAGATAATATTGAAATTTATAGCCATTCTGGGTATGACTATAGAAAAAAAGAACAGTGGAAGAAAGCTTTAGAGACAGGTGGATATAGGAAAGCAAAGACAATACTGTTCTATAAAGCGTCCATGATACCGTTGGCAAAGTTTAAATTACGGAGACAAGCGTCAATGATAAAGAGAATGATTAAGAAAAACCGGGGGGGGGGGGGTAAGCAATAGCAGCATCGCTGTGGCAGGAAGCTACCTAACCTCTTACAATAGAAATCTAATAGTTTACTCCAACGTTAACACAGAATATTCAAAGGGTTACCACTTATACTTAAGGATGGTTCTGGGAAAACCGTCGGTGGCTTAATGAGGAGGAAACGAATTGTGATTTCAATCGGAAAAGAATGTACAGGTTGCGGCCTATGCTCAGTAGCATGTCCCAAAGATGCGATTTTGATGCGTGAGAATGAAGAAGGTTTTCTGTATCCAGTAATTGAAAAAGATAGATGCAATGAATGCGGAAGGTGTATATCGGTATGTAAGGATGTTAAGGACCAATGGCACCACAAGAACGGAAAACCGACAGTTAAGGCTTGTCAGACAAAGGATGAAAAGTGGCTGATTGAATCTACCGCAGGAGGTTTTTTCCCAACACTTGCACAATGGGTTCTTGAACAGAACGGTGTTGTGTTTGGAACCGCTTATAATTCTTGTATGATTCCGGTTGTGCGTAAAGCAGAATCAGAGGCTGAAATTTTGGGATTTAATGGTTCGAAGTATGTTCAGTCAGATTTGACGCCCGCACTTCCGGAAATCAAAAAAGAGTTGGAGATGGGAAGGCAAGTGCTATTTTCTGGCACACCTTGTCAGGTTGCAGCCGTTAAAACTTTCTGTAAAGAATTTGTCGGGAAGACTCTTTTGACAATGGATGTTGTCTGTTATGGCGTACCTAGCCCTGGTTTGTTCAGAGCTTTTTTAGACACTATTGAGCGAAGAATGTCTGCTAAGGTGATTGATTATCGATTCCGAGACAAGCATAAGAATGGATGGAGTCATACGACAATTATTCGAATGGTTGATGAGAAAGGGAAAATACTGCAATTCGAAGAAGAAGACTATAGTAAGATTCCGTATTATAGAATGTTTGGGTCAAGAAATTGCTTTAGAAGGGAATGCTATAACTGTTATTATAACACAACGGAAAGAATAGCGGATTTTACCACAGGGAATTTTTGGGGTATCGAAACAATGACAAATGAATTTGATACTCGGAACGGAGTTTCAATGGTACTGCTAAATACAGACTTTGCAGGGAATATCTTTGAGAAGATTAGTGACCGCTTTCATATAGTCGATATGACACTCGATCAGGCAGTGCGGGCAAATGACGCTCTAGTGCACACTTGCAAATATCCAAAAGAAAGGGATGCAATATACACTTGTTATGCACGGCAGGGGTTCGATACGATGTTCCAAAAGTATTATGTTGATACCCCTGTTCAAAAGATAAAAAGAAAATCTAAAGCATTGCTGAAGAAAATAATCAAGCATAAGAAATAGAAGGGAACATATTGAATGGCGAGTTTCACGGGTAAACTGGTTAAAAACACAGCACTAGGAATCTTGTTCAAGATACTGACAATAGCATTTACATTTGTGAATCGGACATTGTTCATCAGGGTATTAGGCGAACAATACCTAGGGATTAATGGACTATATTCAAATGTTTTGTCGGTTCTTTCTCTTGCGGATTTAGGTGTTAATAGTGTACTGATGTTCTTCCTTTATGAGCCGTTGGCGCATAAGGATGAAAAAAAGCTGTCTACCTTGATTGCATACTTTAGAAAAGTATATTTTGCGATTGCTGGTATAGTGCTTGTAGTGGGGCTGAGTTTGATACCGTTTCTCCCTTATTTGGTAAAAGGGTCAGATTTATCTAAGACAGAACTGATACTATATTATGTCTTGTTTTTAATCAATACCTGTTGCTCGTATCTGGCAGTGTATAAATCAACAATGCTGATTGCTGATCAGTCTGCGTACATCGTCAATACCGTGAATTTCGTGGTTACTGTTATTCAGAGTTTGCTTCAAATTGGAATACTGTATATTACGAAAAACTATGTGTACTATCTTCTTGTGGTTATTGTCTGCACACTCGGTAATAATATCATTCTTACAATGATTTCTGGAAAACGATATCCATTTTTGAGTAGTGTTACTCCAGATCGTGATGTTGGAAATCTAAAAAAGAAGATATTCAGCAATATTAAGAATGTTTTTCTTTACCGTGTAGGCGGTACAATTATGAATTCAACCGATAATATACTAATTTCTGTTTTAATTGGAACGAGCGTTGTTGGGTATTATTCGAATTATGCACTCATAATCACAAATCTAACAGCATTATTGATGTTTTTCTCGCAAGCTATGATGACCTCAATGGGAAATTTTGGCGTGGATGCAGATGTTGATAAAAAAGAACTGGTTTTTCGGTCATCAATGCTAATCTATGCGGGGATTGCAGCATTTGCAACCAGCTGCATTGTCACAATGATGAACGATTTTATGACAATCTGGCTAAAAGATAAGCAGTACCTTTTGAGCGATGCGTTTGTATGGGTTTTGGGGTTTAAGCTGTTTATAGACATTATTACATCCCCAAACTGGACATTCAGAGAGTCAGCGGGACTCTTTAAGGAAGTTCGCTTAATTATGTTTTTGGCGGCAATTATTAATCTGATACTATCAGTGCTCTTGGCAAAGCCGTTTGGATTAGCAGGCATTATTGTTGCTACCTCTATTGCAAAAATACTGACACTGTTTTGGTATGAACCAAGGACATTTTATCGGAAAATATTCTGTAAGAATCTGTTGAGATACTGGACATATCATGCAACGTTAATGATCGTATGTGTCTTATGTATCATTGGTAGTTATGTGCTTTCATCGAGTCTCTCACCTTCTCTGATTGGTATACTTGCCAAGATAATAGTTTCGGCACTTTTTACTATAGTTGTTTTTTCTGTAATGCTCGGCAGGACAAACGAGTATAAATTTTGCATGGGTAAAATTAATGGTCTGGTTCGTACAGTTAGAAAAAACTGACTGTTTGTGAATATTTATGGTTTAATAGAATAAGTAGGAGGAAATAAAAATGTCTGCATTTGATAACGCAACCCTTATGATTACTGGTGGTACTGGTTCTTTTGGCTCTACCGTTCTGAAGCACTTCTTGGACTCTGATCTGAAGGAGATTCGTATCTTCTCTCGTGACGAAAAGAAGCAGGACGATATGCGCCATGAGCTTCAGGCCAAGCACCCGGAGAATGCCAAGAAGGTCAAGTTCTACATCGGTGATGTCCGCAATCCCCAGTCTATCCGTGATGCAATGCCCGGGGTTGACTACATTTTCCATGCCGCCGCTCTGAAGCAGGTTCCTTCCTGCGAGTTCTTCCCCATGCAGGCAGTGCAGACCAACATCATTGGCACGGATAACGTGCTGCATGCCGCTATCGATGCCGGTGTCAAGCGTGTCGTCTGCCTGTCCACCGACAAGGCGGCCTATCCCATCAACGCTATGGGTATCTCCAAGGCCATGATGGAGCACGTCATCTACGCCAATGCTCGTGTGGCTGCGGAGCGTGGTGGCACCACCATCTGCTGCACTCGTTACGGCAACGTTATGTGCAGCCGTGGCTCTGTCATTCCGCTGTTCATCGACCAGATTAAGGCTGGCAACCCTATCACCATTACTGACCCCAACATGACCCGCTTCCTGATGAATCTGGACGAGGCGGTGGATCTGGTCATGTTTGCCTTCCAGCACGCCAATCCCGGTGACCTGTTCATCCAGAAAGCTGACGCTTCTACCATCGGCGATTTGGCCAAGGCAGTTCAGCAGCTGTTCGGTGATACTGGTACCAACATCATCGGCACTCGTCACGGCGAGAAGCTGTTCGAGACTTTGATGACCCGTGAGGAGCGTCTGCGCAGCCAGGATATGGGCCATTACTTCCGTGTCGCTGCGGATAACCGTGACCTGAACTACGACAAGTTCGTGGTCAAGGGAGAGGTACATACCATGGCAGACGAGTCCTACACCAGCCACAACACTACCCGTCTGGATGTGGAAGGCACCGTCAAGAAGATCCTGACCACCGAGTATGTCCAGAATGAGCTGAAGGGCATCCCGAATGTCTAAGGAAAAGCTGCTGCTGGTTGGTGCCGGTGGCTTCGGACGCATGGTGGCAGAGCAGGCAATGCTCCAATACGATTGTGCCTTTGTGGACGATGGACAAGCCGTGGGGACCGAGATCTGTGGCATTCCGGTGGTTGGCGGTCTTGCTGATCTGCCGGAGTTGCGGAAGGACTACGACTTGTTAGTGGTCGGCATCGGCAACAACCGGTTCCGGGCACAGGTGTATGAAAAGGCAAAAGTACTTGGCTATACGTTTCCGAATGTTATTGCTCCCAGTACCTACATCAGTCCGTTTGCTGAGGTCGGCTGCGGTTGTGTGGTGCTGCAAAATGCCTGTGTCCAGAATGGTGCGTCCATTGGCGACGGTGTTCTGCTGAATGCTGGAACAGAAGTCCACTGTGATGCAGCGGTAGGGGATTATGCCTTGATCTATACCAACAGCGTGATCCGCACAGGCGCAACTGTGGGCAACTTTGCACGCATTGGCAGCAACTGCACCATCTGCAACAATGCAACCGTGCCGGATGGCGCAGACATTCCGGACTGCACCGCAGTCCACTAAAGAGGTGATAGGATGAACATTCTAGTCACAGGTGCTAAGGGCATGGTGGGAACTGCCCTGTGTAACAACCTGAAAAACATCCGGGATGGGAAGAACAAGACCCGCCCGGCATTGGATATTAAAGAAATTTACGAGTATGATTTGGACTCCACCGCCGAGGAGTTGGACGAGTACTGCCGGAAAGCGGACTTCGTGTTCAATCTGGCTGGCGTGAATCGCCCGGAGAACCCGGAAGACTTCATGAAGGGAAACTTCGGTTTTGCATCTGACCTGCTGAACTGCCTGAAAAAGCACAACAACAAGGCAACCATTATGCTGTCCTCCTCCATTCAGGCCACGCTAGCTGGCCGCTTCGGCAACAGCGAGTATGGACGTAGCAAGAAGGCTGGCGAGGAGCTGTTCTTCCAGTATGCTGAGGAGACCGGGGCTAAGATTGCCGTTTATCGCTTTGTCAACCTGATGGGACACAGCCGCCCCAAGTACAACAGTGCCGTCAGCACCTTCTGCTGGGCAGTTGCCAACGATGAGCCCTTCACCGTTAATGACCGCAGCACCGAGTTGGAGTTGCTGTACATCGATGACTTGGTAGAAGGGATGTTCGACCTGCTGGAAGGCAAGGAGACGCACTGTGAATTTGACGGTGTGGAAACCGTTCTGAAAGCAGACGGGCGCTACTGCTGCGTCCCTGTGACACACAAGGTAACACTGGGCGAAATCGTAGATCTGCTACAGGAGTTCAAGGCACAGCCGAGTACGCTCATGATGCCCAAGATGCCGGATGGCTCTTTTGCAAAAAAGCTGTACTCCCTGTACCTAACCTATCTGCCCACCGACAAGTTCAAGTATGCTTTGAAGATGAACGTGGACAACCGTGGCTCTTTCACGGAACTGGTGCATACCGCCGATTGCGGTCAGGTGTCTATCAACATCAGCCGTCCGGGCATCACGAAGGGGCAGCACTGGCACAATTCCAAGTGGGAGCTGTTCATTGTGGTGGCAGGTCACGGATTGATTCAGGAACGGAACATCAACACCGGAGAAACGGTGGAGTTTGAGGTTTCTGGGGATAAGATCGAGGCTGTCCACATGATTCCCGGCTGGACTCACAACATCATCAACCTGTCGGAAACGGAGAATCTGGTGACGGTGATGACCTGCAACGAGATTTTCAACCCGAACCGTCCGGATACCTTCTTCGAGCCGGTGTAAGAGAAGATACTGGTTGACGTTAGGAGAATTTTATGGAACACAATTTTAAATGGAAAAACGACGGGCGCACCAAGGTCATGATTGGCTGCGGTACCCGCCCGGAGATCATTCGGCTGGCTGCGGTTATCAAACGCTGCCGGGAATACTTTGACTGCTGCGTGGTCTATTATAATCAAAACTGGGACAGAAGTCTTTCCACCGTTTTCTGGGAGGATTTTGAGCTGAAGAACACCTTCGGGGAATACGGTCCGGACATTCTGGTTCCCGTGGTGGGCGAAAATTTAGGCGTAACCTGCGGAAATATCATGGGTCGCAGCTATGAGCTTCTGTCTGAATTGCAGCCGGAGGGCTATCTGGTGCTGGGCGATACCAACTCCTGCCTGTCTGCCATCAGCGCAAAGCGGCTGCACATTCCGCTGTTTCATATGGAGGCTGGCAACCGCTGCAAGGACGAGTGCCTGCCAGAGGAGACCAACCGCCGTATTGTGGACGTGATCTCCGACGTAAACCTGTGCTATTCCGAGTTTGCCCGGAAGTATCTGGCGGATACCGGTTTGCCCAAGGAGCGCACCTACCAGACCGGTTCTCCTATGGCAGAAGTCCTGCACATGAATCTGGAGAAGATCCAGAAGAGCGATGTGCTGGAACGTCTGGGACTGGAAAAGGATAAGTACATTCTGCTGTCTGCTCACCGGGAGGAGAACATCGACTCTGAGAAGAACTTCCTGAGTCTGTTCACCGCCATCAACGCACTGGCAGAAAAGTACGATATGCCCATCCTGTACTCCTGCCATCCCCGCAGCAAGCACCGTCTGGAAAAGAGCGGCTTTCAACTGGACCCTCGTGTCCGGGTCAACGAGCCGCTGGGCTTCAATGACTACAACAAACTGCAAATGAACGCTCTGGCAATCGTCTCCGACTCCGGCACTCTACCCGAGGAAAGCAGCTTCTACCTGTCCATCGGTCATCCTATTGCGGCTGTGTGCATCCGCACCAGTACGGAACGCCCCGAGGCGCTGGAAGCAGGCGACTTCATTCTGGCTGGCATTACCACCCGGGAGCTGCTCAACGCCACCGATATGGCTATCGAAATGAAGCAGAAGGGCGTTCTGGGCAAACCTTGCCCCGACTATGTAGATGAGACTGTGTCCATGAAGGTGGTTCGCATCATCCAGGGCTATGTCAATGTAGTCAATAAGATGGTGTGGAGAAAATACTAATTATCCACACAACGGTCATGCATCAGTATGGCTGTGCTGCTCAAATATACGACCTCTTCGTGGTGATCAGCAGGCAACGGATTCCTATTTGCCTAAGAGAATACACATGTATGCGTATTCACCCGTTGGATAAGGGGACAATTACATAATGGGAAGACATTTCGGGACTGATTGCTTCTGTGGTGAAGCAGGAACAACTTTGAGCGCAGACCATGCAAGACAAGAGGTTCTTATGAGCAAATTGGCCGAACTGCTGAAATCTTCTACAGGTGTTGGAAAACGCCCGTGTGGCCGATAGGAAGGCTGTACAGGATGATGAAGTTGTGCTTAAGAAGTGGAAGCCCTGGGTGAAACCAGCTGTATTTTGGCGTGTGAGTCCGATATCAGGCTGGTTGCCCGTGTTATGGTGGAAGCTCCCGACCACGACACCTGCCAGAAGTATGTAACGTAGGTTGTGGAGATTATCAAGAGCCGGGGTTACGGAGTTTAATTCACAGAATATTACGGTGGGAGTCTGGCTTGCAGAGAAGACAGCTTAGTCATCATCCTCTACACCATCCTAACCGGTGAACTCTTCTTCGGCATCATCGAGCTTCGACCAATCAAGGTACTGCCCACAATTGCCACAGTAAGACTGGTACTCATATTCGATGACTTCTGTGCACCGTGGACAAACTGAGTAGCAGTTCCGGTCCTTGTAAATTCGGACAGTGGTCACGGTCCTGGGCAAGCGATATGTAGGAGAGCGTAGTAGATCGAGGATAGTGTGGGAAAGAGTACGCTTCTCCGGGGTGCCCGTCCAGACATCATCGGAATTCTGAAAGCAAGAATTCTTGAGAATTTTGTTCATTTATAATCACCTCTGCCTTAAAGCATAGATGATTAACGCCGACTTTGGGGCGTTTTATGCCCAATTTTGCCAGACCTTTTTGAAAACTGAATCTTGATGGTATGTATATATTTGAGCTGTGAAAGTTATCCGCCAAGGATGCTCACAGCATTGGCGCTCGAAACTTTGTACACCTCTATGCGGTGGGCGACAGGCAACGCAATATGGATGCTGTGGCTAAGATGCGACATTTTAAATTAGCACAATTTAATGATATGAAAGGCAGAATACTATGGTATTCCAAACCGATATTTTTGAAGGCGTTCAGCCACCATGTAGTCCTAAGTATAACCTAATAGGAGTTAAATTGCCAACGAATCAAGATGTGTACTTTATGAGCAAATGGCACGAACTGTTTGAACGCTACGAAATGGCAAGAGTGTTCCTGTATAAAACAGGAGGAGAAAACTGGGATTATTGGTTTAATCGATTGGATGACGAGACAGCACTTCAGGATTGGATTAGAGACACATTCAATCCAATTAAAACGTATAATATAAAACATTCTACATATTCATTAAAGCATTTATTGGAGAGTAAAACTGGTATATATTTAACAAACAATCAAATGAAGGATGCCTTGCTTAACATGGGATACATTTGCCAAAATGAGCATAAGTTCAACTGGCTTGTTAATGTTAGTGAAATGGGAATTAGGTATATAAAGTAAAGCCCGAGCAGTGTAGAAGAAAGCTTAGTTATATTGTGGAAGAAGTCAAAAAGTTTCTGAAAGAGGCCGAGACGTAATATTTGGCAATGGTAGAAGGCAATCAGCCGAGAGTTTGTGCTCATATCTTTGAAGGTAAGCTGTAAACCCAGATTGGCAAGAAGAAGGAAGCAACTGCACACCAACCCGAAAGCGGAGCTGTGTGCATTCAAGGGCGGCGAGTGGATTCGCGTGGCTGGTGAGTTGGTAGAAGATAATCGCGTTGAAGCATGGCAGTCTATGCTGGATGCATATCCAAGTCTGAAAAAGTCTGAAAAAGTCTGAAAAAGATGTATGCAGCTGGTTGCTGGTAACACCGAGTTTTTTACTTCAAAATGGGGTGGCAACCATTAGTCCTTTCACGTATGAGCTGAAAGTAATCAAGTCCTAAATCCTATTGGCGGGTGAATCCTAAAATGAACTTTTAGAAGTCCACATGGTATATTTTGGAACGCTATTTATAGTTTGAGACGGAATTAAAAGGCGGAAGGTGACTATCTGTGGGCAAGCAACGCAAACCCGGCGGTGGTCGAAAGAAATCAAAACCGGGGTACAGTGCTGGAAAGAATCTGGCCCAGCAGATGGAAGCTGCGTTTGCACTTTATAAGGAAGACATGACCCTTCAAGCCATCGCGAACACGCTGCCCCTCAACCCGATTAAAGTGCGCAAACTTCTTATCACTGCAGGAGTCTACGAATCGGATACCGCAAAACTTGTACAGCAGACATTCAATGATTTCAGAGGCACACAGGATTATTCTGCTGCTGTCACCTCCACCATGGCTGTCTTGCAGTTATCACGCCCTTCTGTGACTTCTTATCTGCCATATGAGAAGGGTGTGTATTTCACGGAGGACGCTGATACTGAAAATATCAGTACAGGGGCAGAGCGCCAGCGGCATTACCGGGTTGCTGCAGCGTTGAAGAAAAATCCGCGTGAGGAGAACCTTTGGAAGTGCGTGGTCGCTTTTCGGGGGTACAAGTTCAAGACGTTGTCCGGGCTGCCCTTCACTTATAAGCTGAAGAAGGGTAGGGGAGACGAGTTTACCAAAGAACTTTGGATTGATCGCAGAGAGAGCAGCAAAGGCCTTGCATGGAGTCCTGTCATGCTGGCATATCAGAACATCAGGAAAATCGGAGAGATTGTGGACAGGCCCAAGGCTTTGGGCGATATCCGTGGCGTGTCTTATATCTACGGAATGTTCTACCGCTTTGGTCTGATTGATGTGCCGGACAAGGTCAAGGAAAAGATGAAACGGAAGAAATAATATAGTTTGTGACGAAAATAAAACCACCTTCTGTGTGAATCGTAGAAGGTAGTCAGGGGTACCCGCAATTTGTTCTGCAGAGACAGAAATGTTTTTTTGAAAATTGTCCGGATAATTTAGCGGTAGGAATTACGATTACTTTACGATTCCTACCGCTATTTCTATCTTGAAATATGAGATATTCTGCATTATTATATATATTATAATTGCTATGCGCGCTCCACGGGGCAAAGAGGAGAGTAAATTGCAATTTGGCTGGAGTGTATATCCATCCATTTATTCACCGGGTGTATGGGAAAATTGTGCAGGGGGCTGTCTCTTGGAAGGCTGATCAAATTTCAACGAAAAGGTTAATAGTCATGGAAATAAAGCTTTGCAAAACTTGCGGGAAACAATTCCTGAGTGAAATGAATTATTCCTATTGCCGTATTTGCAGCAAAAGGTGGAATGAGGAACAGAAAAAAGCTTTAGAACAAGCCGAAAACTTAAAATGGCAGGAGCAGAAAAAGCACGAGCGGGAGTTGTTTGAGGCCGAAGTGCAGGCCTATGAACCTATTTTGATGGAAAGCATAATACCCACTGCACACACGCTCTATCTGATAGGAAACGGCTTCGATTTAATGCACAGAGTTCCCTCAAGCTACTACAATTTCCGTGATAGTCTCGGAAAGAGAAATGGCCTGCGAGATGATCTTGAAATGGCTTTAACTGCAGAAGACATCTGGGCAGACTTTGAAAACGCACTCGGCACTTTGAACCTTGATTTGATGGGAAGCCGGGACATCATCGACATGTGGCTTGACAATTTCGAATTTTATAATGATGAAGAAAGCGGTGCTGCCGAGTTTTATATGGCGGTGGAGGCCGCGGCGGCATTGATTCACAATATCGTAAGTGAGCTTCAGCCGGCCTTTCGCAAGTGGGTGGAGCATCTTGAGGTCGGAACGGATGATCGACCGCTGATCGGCCTGATTCATCCGCAAGGAAAGAGCCTTGATTTCAACTATACAGAATTCATTGAAACGCTTTACGGTGTGAAGGATGTTTGTTATATTCATGGAAGCAGAAAAAAGAAGCAAAAGTTGATTCTTGGACATGAGCCGGGGGCGTTAGGGAATTTCTGTGCGGGCAATAAAGAGCCGCGAAATTATCGTCAGGCTGTAATTAAAGTGGCACGGGACAATGTGTTTGATTTAATTAGACAGTATGATGAAGAATTAACCAAGAACAGTCAGGAAATCATCAAAACCCATCATAATTTCTTTGACGGGTTGGCGAGTATTAATCAGGTTGTTGTGATGGGACATTCAATCTCACCCGTCGATTGGGACTATTTTACTGAAGTAAAGAAAAAAGCGGAGAATTCGCACTGGTATTTTGGAATTTATGGTCTAAATGATCTCCGAAACATGACGGAATTGGTTAAAAATCTGAACATAAAGAATTACAATATTTTTCGAGCGGATGGCATTTGGACAAAACCGAAAAAAGTTAACAGCGGAACTGCACTGCCTCGGAGAGAAGTGAAACCGAGAGTTTTCCGGGATGGCGGAATAACGGTTACGATAAGGCAAACGTATGATTTGATGGTTGGGGAAGCGTTTGAAATTATTCTCCCGTATTATGCAAAGAACGTCGTTATTTTCGAAAATAATATTTTTGTGATATTGGATGATTTAATCGGGAACATGCTTCTGTTTAAACGACAAGAAAAAGATTGGATATTTGTCGCAGTGCTAGAGAGTTTTCTGCATCAGAGCCTTATAAACAGAAGACTGAACCATGTATTTCTCGAAGAAGATAAAGCTACCTTTGTGTATAATAATCGTGTGAGAAAGTACGACCTCAATACCGGAAAGATGATTGTCAATCGGCAGGTGCGGGACGCGGGAAGTAAGGCGTATGCGGGCAAGGATGTTTTGCAGAAGTTTGTTGGAAAGGTGTCCCATCGGAATCGATAGAAGTGGATTGTGGGCTTTTCACTTCATCGCGTTTCCAATAAATAATAACCCTTTTTGACGCTTACAGTTGAAACATGGGCATAACACATTTTTCCAACCTTTTCTGCTGCAAATTCGCACATTTTTCCGGAAGCGGAGGACAGCGGCTTGCTACAACACCCTGTTATAAAAAAGTAAGCCGGATAGCTCTCATATAGATGGAAGTCGTCCGGCCATGCGATTATCTGCATATACCTCAACCGTTTTATAGTACAAGCACATGAAGCAGGAGTTCCTGACCCATTCCGTGATTCATGCGGATGAGACCGCCGTGCAGGTGCTGAAGGAGGATGGAAAGCGCCAAAGCGAACGGTGTTGAGCCCTTTTGCCTATCTCCAGCATGTGCTGCTGCAGCTTCCGTATCTCGGCAAAACCCATTCTCACGAAGAACTGGAGTCTCTCATGCCATGGGCACCCTACATTCAGCAGGAATTCGGCATGAAGAATTCTGATGCTTATGTGAATACCTACCTCGACTAACAGGCAGGCCCATAGTTTCGGGCCTGCCCGCTTTATAGACGGGGGGTTATTGAGCGCTTACGCAAAACTCATAAATTGTGGATGTTTCAATTGAAAATTAGTATGAAAAGCTTTACGTCGGAGGGGCTGCGTACGATGGCGTGACATGATAATGACACAATGCAAAAATTTGCATTAAATTTTTAATATAAAATATTTTTTGCGCTACGATTGAACTATCTGACAAAAAAGAAGCGAATAAATTTATTTTATACAGCATATTGACAATTTAGAAAATCTGTGCTATAAAATATTTAAGCAATCGTTTGCTTAAATATTAAACAAAAAGAGGGTTATTCAATGAAACGAAAAGCACTGAGTCTTATCCTGTGTCTGGTACTGGTACTTTCCTTGTTTGCGTTCTCCGCTTCTGCGGACGGCGATACGCTGCGTGTTGCTGTCAATATGGACGCCCCCGGTTTTGATCCCTATACCTCCGGCTACAACGTAGCCTCCGCCCTCATCTGCCGCAATGTTTATGAGACCCTGATCAACATGGATGCTGCCGGCAACCTGTATCCCGGCCTGGCCACCGAGTGGGCTTGGGGCGAGGACAATATGTCCGTGATTCTGACCCTGCGCGAGGGCGTCAAGTTCACGAACGGCGACGATTTCAACGCGGATGCGGTCATCTTCTCTCTGAGAGACTACCGCGGCAAAACCGCCATGGGCGGTGAGGGCGAATCCCTGTTCGACTTTGACAACATGGTCAAGCTGGATGACTTTAAGGTTGAAATCCCGCTCAAGCGTGCAGGCTCCGATGCTTTGATCACCCTGACCGACATGATCTATTCCATCTGCTCTCCCAAGGCAGCCGAAGAGCTGGGCGATGACTACGTCAATAACCCCATCGGCACCGGCCCGTATAAGTTTGTTTCCTTCGTGTCCGGCGTTGGCTCGGTTATGGTTGCCAACGAGGATTACTGGGGCGGCGCTCCCGCAATCAAGAATGTGGAAACCGTTTACATTGCCGAAGCCTCCGTTGCACAGATGGAGCTTGAGATGGGGAATATTGACTGGGTCACCGGTCCTGACAACATCGACATCCAGCACATCCAGGCGGGCGACATCCCCGGCCTTACCGTTATGCAGATGCCCGCTTCCGGTGTCAAGAACCTGTGGTTCAATTTCCGCCATGAGGCCATGCGTGATGTAAATCTGCGCCGTGCCATCAACTGCGCGATCAACAAGGAATCCATCATTGCCGTTGCCTTCGGCGGTTCCGCAACCGTTGCACATCAGATGATTGCGGATAACAACGGCGCTTATGATCCTGCTTACGATGAAAATCCCATGTATCCCTATGACCTTGAGCTTGCAAAGGAATACCTCTCCAAGTCCAATTACCCCGACGGGTTGACCATTGAGATCTATTCTGATACGACTCCCCTTGAAGTGCGCATCATGGAGATCGTGAAGAACAATCTGGCAGAAATTGGCATCACCGTGAACATCCATGCGTTGGACAGCAGTGTTGCCGTGCCCACCCTGATTGCCGGTGAAGAGGACGATATGTATGTCGCCATCAGCTGCTCCAGCATCGGCTATGCGCCCGGCTTCCTGAAGAATTGCTCTCCCGACATGCGTCCCAACTGGGGCGACTGGACGCAGGTCGAGGAGGATGCCGAAATTTATGAGCTGTACCTGAAGGCACTGGCAACCACCGATGTTGACGAGTGCAACGAGCTGGTGCGGCAGGCTGTCCGGCTGGAGATGGAGAACGCCATGGCAGTGCCCGTGTGTTACCCCATCAGCTACATGACCTGCTCCGAAAATCTGAAAGGCGTCGCAATCAATGGCAGCCAGTGCACCTATCTGCTGGCAGGCGCCTACTTTGCCGACTGATATAAGGACTGTAATTGTGCTCTGGAGCCTCCAGAGCACAATTCATAGAGATATGGAATGCTTTGGAATCTCCGGACAAATTGCCTGCGGCTGCGCAATGGCTTTTTCCGCTGTCAGCTTCTGCTGATTTACATGGAGCTTCCATTGCAGATATTTCGAGTGTGCTTACCAATTTTTTGAGGGAGAAGCGATATGACCAGATATATCCTGAAGAGAATCGGAATGATGCTCTTCGTTGTTTTAGGTGTTTTGTTATTTGTATTTGTGCTGTTGTATCTGACCCCCGGTGATCCGGCGCGGCAGGTGCTCGGAGTGTCCGCAACGGACGAGCAGATTGCAGCGCAAAGGCATATTATGGGGCTGGACAAGCCGTTTCTGGAGCAGCTGGGCGACTATGTATATAATCTGTTCTTCCGCTTCGACCTGGGCAATTCCTATAAAACCAATCTGAGCGTCATGGACGAAATAGCCCGCCGGGTGCCGGTTACGCTCCTGATTGGTTCCCTTGGCGTATGCCTGAGTTTGCTGATTGGAATCCCGCTGGGAATTTTGTCCGCCGTGAAGCAGTATAGCCTGGTGGATAACGCTGCAAACATTCTGGCTGTGGTGTTTACCTCCATGCCCTCGTTCTGGCTGGCGTTGGAGCTGTCGCTGATTTTTGCCTTCCGGCTGCGCTGGCTGCCGCCTACAGGCTTTAAGGGCTTCCAGTACATCATTCTACCGGTCATTACCCTGGGACTTGGCGGCGCTGCCTCCAATTACCGCATGGCGCGCTCCACTGTCCTCGATGAGATCCGAAAGGATTATGTCCGGACGGCGCGCGCCAAGGGCACCAAGGAATCCAGCGTTATTTTGAAGCATGCGGTGAAGAATGCCATGATTCCCATCATTACACAGGTGGGCAACAGCATCGGCGGCATCCTGGGCGGCGCTGTGGTCGTAGAGAATGTGTTTGCCATTCCGGGAATGGGAACCTACCTTGTCGGTGCGATCAATGCCCGCGATTATCCGATTATCCGCGGCGGCGTGCTTATAATCTGCGTGTTTGTTTCCTTCTGCAACCTGGCGACGGACATTGCCTCCGCCTTCATCGACCCGCGTATCAAATCCTACTATAAGAAAATGGGCAAGAAGAAGGGAGTGGCTGCGAAATGAAGCGAAACTCTGAATTGATTCGATTCTGGCGGCGCTTCCGGAGGAACCGGCTTGCCGTATTCGGACTCTGCTTTTTAACGCTGCTGGTAATCGTTGCCATTTTCGCCAATGTGATTGCACCGGAGGGCTATGATGTGCAGGATCCGTCGCTGCAATATCAAAGCCCCTGCCTGGAGCATCCCATGGGCACCGACTATCTGGGGCGGGACAACCTGGTGCGTATGATTTACGGTGCAAGAATTTCGCTCTCCATCGGCGTCGTTACTACGGTGGTGGGCACTGCCATTGCGGTGTTCATCGGCATGCTGGCGGGTTTCTACGGAGGCAAAGCCGATAATGTGCTGATGCGCATCATGGATGTGTTCCTTTCGATTCCCTCCATCCTGCTTTCGATCGTCCTTGCGGCAGTATTTGGCGGGGGCGTGGTTTCCATGATTTTTGCGCTGTCCCTCGGCGCGATTCCCGGCGTTTCCCGGCTGGTGCGCGCCATGGTCATTGCGGAGCGGGATAAGGAGTATATCGAGGTTGCCCGTACCTCCCGCGCCAGTGATCTGCGCATTATGTTCCGCTATATTCTGCCGAATATTTCCTCTTCCCTGATTGTCCTCTTTACAATGGGCGTGGCGGGCGGTATTTTGAACGCTTCAACGCTGAGCTTCCTCGGCCTGGGCGCGCAGGCTCCCATGCCGGAGTGGGGCAAAATGCTGGCTGAGGGAAGAAACTACATCCGCTATTATCCCTATCTGGTGGTTGCGCCCGGCGTGATGATCATGCTGACCGTTTTCTCGCTGAACATGATCGGCGACGGTCTGCGCGATGCGCTGGATCCCAGGTTGAAAGGAAGGTAAACAATGGAGCAGGAAACGATCCTTTCCGTAGAAAATCTGTCCGTGGAATACCGCAGCGAGGACGGCGACGTAAAGGCAGTCCGCAATGTCAGCTTCCAGCTGGAGCGAGGCAAAACCATCGGCCTTGTGGGTGAAACCGGCGCCGGAAAGACCACCATCGCCCTCGCCGCGATGGGTCTGCTGCCGGAGCCGCCTGCACGGGTCACCGGGGGACGGATTCTGTACAACGGAAAAAATATCTTTGACATGAGCCGCAAGGAGCGTACCGCCCTGCGAGGAAGCGCAATCTCCATGATTTTCCAGGATCCCATGACCTCTCTGAATCCCATTGAGACCGTTGGAAGCCAGATTGAAGAGGCAATTCTGAATCATAATCGGATCAGCCGGGCAGAGGCGAGAATGCGCGCCACTGAAAAGCTGGAAATGGTCGGCATTCCGGGTGAACGGTTCGATGAGTACCCTCATCAGTTTTCCGGCGGTATGAAGCAGCGTATTGTCATTGCCATCGCGCTGGCCTGCGATCCCGATTTGCTCATTGCGGACGAACCGACCACCGCGCTGGATGTGACCATTCAGGCGCAGATTTTGCAGCTGATGAAGCGGCTGCAAAAGGAGAGAAACACCTCCAATATCATGATTACCCATGACCTGGGCGTGATTGCCATGATGTGCGATGAGGTCGCCGTCGTCTACGCCGGGCAGATCATTGAAAAGGGAACGCTGGAGCAGGTGTTTGAGCACCCGGCGCATCCGTATACGGTTGGACTGTTTAAGGCGCTCCCGGATATTAATGACCGTACCCGGCACCGGCTGGAGCCGATTCATGGCCTGATGCCTGACCCAACCAAACTCCCCGAGGGGTGCGCCTTTGCACCCAGATGCCCCGGCTGCGAGGGCTGCTGCCGGGATGGACAGGTCGAGCTGACGGATATGGGCGATGGCCATCTGGTTCGGTGTATCCGAAAGCAGGGAGGGATGGACAATGGATGAAATTCTTCAAGTGCGGAATCTGAAAAAATATTTTGAAACACGGGCGGGCACACTGCATGCCGTTGACGATGTTTCCTTTTCCATCCGCAGGGGCGAGACGCTGGGCATTGTTGGGGAATCCGGCTGCGGAAAATCTACTTTGGGAAGAACCGTTCAGCACCTTATGGACGCCACGGACGGCCAGATTTTCTATAAGGGGCAGGATGTGACGCACCTTAGCAAAAAGCAGACCCGGGACTATATGAAAAATGTCCAGATGATTTTCCAGGATCCCTATTCCTCACTGAATCCCCGCATGACGGTGAAGCAGATCATCATGGAGCCGCTGCTGATTGACGGCGTGCGGAAAAAGGATGCCGAACGGCAGGTGCGGGAGATGATGGAGACGGTCGGCATTGATGCCCGCTTTGAAAACGCCTACCCCAACGAGCTGGACGGCGGCAGACGGCAGCGCGTGGGCATCGCCCGCGCACTGATTCTGAAGCCGGAGTTTGTTATCTGCGACGAGCCTGTTTCCGCGTTGGATGTGTCGATTCAGGCACAGATTCTGAACCTGATGCAGGATTTGCAGGATGAGCTTGGCCTGACCTATATTTTTGTCACCCATGACCTGAGTGTTGTCCGACATATTTCCGATCATATTGCGGTGATGTATCTGGGGCAGATGGTGGAATATGCGCAGACGGATGCACTGTTTGACTATCCCTCCCATCCCTATACCCAGGCGCTGCTGGCCTCCGTCCCCACAATCGATCTTAAGAAGGCAAAGCAGATTGAAGCAATCGTTGGAGAAATTACCTCGCCCATCAATCCCAAGCCGGGCTGCCGCTTTGCCGCGCGGTGCCCGTATGCCTCCGAAAAATGCACCGGCAGGCAGCCTCCCATGCAGGATGTTGGGGCGGGGCACCTGGTCAGTTGCTTCCATTGCGAGGGGAGATTGTAAATCCGTGAAAAATAACCGTATGTGGAACCGCAATTTTATTCTTGTGTTCCTGTGCAATGTGTTTATTGCATTCAGCTTTCATATTCTTACGCCTACGCTTCCCAAATATGTGGTTGCGTTGGGCGGCGGCGTGGAGACGGCGGGGCTTGTGGCGACTGCGTTTACCGTTACGGCTGTGATCACGCGTCCGTTTGTCGGCTACTACATCGATATGAAAAGCAGGAAAAAAATTCTGCTGGCATCCGTTGTAATTATCGCTGCTGCAATCCTGGGCTATATGTTTTCCGCCTCGGTGGCTGCCATGATGGCGTTTCGCCTGCTCCATGGCATCGGCTGGGGCATGGCCACCACTGCCACAAGCACCGTCCTGGTTGCCTCCATTCCGGAGGAGCAGATTGGACGCGGCATAGGACTGTATGGCATCTGCTCCTCGCTGGCCTCTGTGTTTGCCCCCAATCTGGGCTTACAGCTGAGCGGCAGCTTGGGCTACTTGCGCATGTTTCTGGTTGCGTTTGCGCTGGCGGCAGCCAGCTGTGTGCTGGGGCTTCTGATCGATGAACCGAGCCTGCGGGTATCGCCCAAAAAGCCTGCGCAGGAGTTTGGACTGGTGAACCGGCTGTTTGCCCGCGAAGCGGCGGCGCCTGCTATGATTACCCTGTGCGTCGGCGCAGGCATGGCTGTCATTTCCAATTTTATCGCGCTGTATGCCGACAGCCTGCATGTTGAAAACATCGGCTACTTCTTTACGGTGGCAGGTGCGGTGATGCTCTTTACCCGGCCGCTGTTCGGCAGACTTTCCGACAGTCGTCACAGCCGCGCCATTGTGCTGGCTGCGCTGGCTGGCTTCAGCCTCGTTTTCCTGACGCTGAGCTTCGCCAGGACGCTCCCCGTGTTCCTGGTGGGGGCGGCGCTGTACGGCACCTTCTACGGTGCGCTGGGGCCGATGATGCAGGCATGGTGCGTCAGATCCGTTGACGTATCCAAAAGCGGAACCGCAAACAGCACCTACTACACGGCGCTGGACATCGGCAACGCCATCGGAGCGCCCGTTGGCGGTTGGATTTCCGCCAACATGAGCTACAGCAGAATGTATCTTTCCGTGATGGTGCTGCAGCTGCTGGCATTGATGTTCGTTTCTGTGTGGACACTGCGAGAAAGGAGAAAACGTGTCTAAGGTTACCATTCGTGATATTGCCGAGGCGACCGGAGTGTCCGTTAGCACGGTTTCGCGGATCGTCAACGGGAAAGGAAAATATTCCGACAGCACCCGCAGCGCCGTCATGAACGCAATCCGGGAAGCACAGTATACGCCCAATCTGGTGGCGCAGACCCTGCGCTCCAATCAGAGCAAGCTGATTGGAATCATGGTGCCCTATATGGGTAACGAGAACTTTTCCGGTATTTCAGAAATGCTGGTGCGGGAGCTGATCAAGAGGGGCTATACGCCCATCGTGTGCGTCACGCTGCACGACGAGGGGATTGCCAATACATTTTTCAGCGCGCTGTCGCTGTATAATACCGCCGCCATCATCCATGTGTTCCGCGAGACTCCGGTACCGGCAGAGTTTTCGGATATTCCAACCGTATACCTGGGGACGGTTCCCGATGGCGTGGAGGGGTGCCCCAGGGTGCTGTATGACATTGTGGGAGGCACCCGCAGCGCAACCAATGAGCTTATTCGCTCCGGCGCGCGGAAGATTGTTTACATTCAGTCCGACCGCACGCGTTCCGGTCACATCGGCCGGTACCTGGGCTATCAGCAGGCACTGTGGGAAAACGGGATCCATCTGGATGAAGGGCTGTGCGTGACTGTCTCTCCGGAGCGGGGAAAAACAGTGCAGGATGCCCTGGGCGACCTGCTGGATCGCGGTGTGCCGTTTGACGGTGTTTACGCGAATTCGCTTACCAACGCGATTGAGACCATATCCTATTTGAAGAGCCGTGGACTGCGTGTCCCGGACGATGTGCGGGTGATCACACTCGACAGCGGCCCGCTGGCGGAGATGTATGCGCCGTCCATCTCTACCATCGAAGGAGAAACCCAAATGGCGTGCGACGCCGTTGTAAACGCGGTGCAGGATCTTCTGGAAAACGGGAAGGTGAACACAATGTCCGTCTGCATTCCCACCACCCTGCATCCCCGCGAGACAACGGGGGGCATCGAAAAGAAACAAGGAGAGAAAATATGATTTGGCAGCTTGAACGTACCCGCCCGGAAAAAATCGGACTGCCGGCGGCAAAGGCAAAGAAATTTCTGCAAATGGTACAGCATGACAAAACGGAAATGCACGGCGTGATGGCAATGAAGGATGGCAAGGTCTTTCTGGAATCCTGGTGGGCGCCCTTTGGCAGAGAATTCCCGCACAGCTGCCACTCTATGGGCAAGAGCTACACCTGCACGGCCATCGGACTTGCATGCACAGAGGGACTGCTTTCAATGGATGATCGCATTGCCGATCTGTTTGCCGATGAGATAAAGCAGTGGAACATTCGTCAGACGCCGCAGTTTGAGCGCCTGCTTGTGCGGCATGTGGTGACCATGACCAATGGTATGGAGCATATGTCGGAGCTGACGGATGACTGGATTCGGCTCTATCTGGAAAATCCCGTCGTGTTTGAGCCGGGAACCCGGTTCCTGTACAACACAGCCGGTTCCTGCCTGCTTGCCGTGCTGGTCAAAAAGGTTACCGGGAAGGACGTTTTTGCTTATCTGAGCGAAAAACTCTTCCCCTACATCGGCATTGACCCGGCGAGCATGGTGTGGCTGAAATTCCACGACGGCAATATTGCGGAGCCGGGCTGCTTTTCCCTGACGGAAAATAACCTGCGGCTTGGCATGCTGTATGCGTGCGGCGGCAAAATCGGCGATAAACAGCTTATCGACCCGCAGTGGATTCGTGATGCGCTGCATGTACACATCGCAACGGATGCCATGCCCGGCGGCGATGACTTGCATTGCGGCTATGGCTACCAGCTGTGGCGCTGTAATTATCCCGGAGCCTGGCGCTTTGACGGCGGGCAGGGACAGTACTGCATTATCCTGCCGGAGCGGGGAATCCTTGTCGCCATCAACGAAGGCGGTATTGAACCTTACGGACCGGCAAAGACGCTGGAGATGGTGTACCGGTACCTGCTGGATGAAATTGAGGACGCTCCCGTCCCGGAGGACGACGCTGCATGGAACGACCTGGTGATCTACGCCGGCTCGCGCAGCGTTGCGTGGGATGTGCCCAACCATTTTATCCCTGCACAGGATCATTTTTCCGGGACTTATCGCGTGCTGGAGGGTACTGCAACGCCCTGGATCGGCGTGAGTCCCGGAGGCTTCAATTTCTTTGAGAGCTTTTATGATGCCTCAAAGAAAAAGAGAATGACCGATTTCACGCTTGCAGTTACCCCAGAGACAGTGACCTTGACCGTTGACAGCTATGCTGACTTTGTGGCTCGCTTCGATGGCGGCATCACCGTCCATGAGACCGATAGTGTTCTTCCCGGCCTTCGTCGTACCTATTCCACGGCGGCCTTCACTGACGAGGATACCCTGCTGATCCGCATTCACTGGATTTCCGGTTGGTTCGTAACGGAAATGAACTTCCACAGAGAAAAGGACGGCACTTATCGCGTTAGTGCATCGAAGAACATTCTCAATGAGCAGCGCCCCTGGTTTACGGAATATTCCACCGCTGTCCGCACCGAATAAACAGCAAAAGGCTGCCCCCGGACTTGATATGTACCCAGTTTTCTGGACACCGTCATTTGAATTGAATAATTAGTTTTTCATCATGGATGCTTCCCGGAATTTTACGGGAGGCATCCACTTTGTTTTTTGCTTGAATTCTTCTGTTGTTATAGTAATCAATATAGTCGGCAATTGCTTTAGAGAAGATTTCAAAAGAAGTATATTCCTTCTCATACCCGTAAAACATCTCATTTTTCAGTCTTCCAAAGATTGTTTCCATAATGCAATTATCATAGCAATTCCCTTTTCTGGACATACTGGAAAGATGATTATCAATCGGCAGGTGCGGGACGCGGGGAGTAAGGTATATTCGGGTAAGGATGTTTTGCAGAAGTTTGTTGGAAAGGTGTCTCATCGGAATCGATAGAAATGGGATTGTAGTCTTTTAACTTTGTCGTTTTTACGTTTCCCTAAATAATAGCCCTTTTCAACGCCCTCCTTTTCTGTTAGAATAATAGAAAAAGGGGGCGCTTTTATGGAGATTCAGGAAGAATACAAGCGGTGGTTAAAAAACGCGGCGGCAGACGCTGACGTTGCGGCGGAGTTGCGTGCAATGGATGACGGCGAGATAGAGGACGCCTTTTACCGTGATCTTGCCTTTGGCACAGGCGGTCTGCGGGGTGTCATCGGGGCAGGCACCAACCGTATGAATATTTATACGGTTGCAAAGGCTTCTCAGGGCTTGGCCGACTATCTGAAAAAGAACTTTGCAGAGCCGTCTGTCGCCATCGGTTATGATAGCCGCATCAAGAGCGATGTGTTTGCAAAGGTGGCTGCCGGTGTGTTTGCTGCCAATGGCGTTGAGGTCAACATCTGGCCTGTTTTGATGCCGGTGCCGACGGTTTCCTTTGCCACCCGGTACCTGCATACCTCTGCCGGTGTGATGATTACCGCTTCTCACAACCCAGCCCGATATAATGGTTATAAGGTATATGGCCCGGATGGCTGCCAGATTACCACGGAAGCGGCGGAAAAGATTCTGGCGGAGATCGAAAAGCTGGATATTTTCGCCAATGTCAAAACCGGTGATTTTGAAGTAGGCGTGGCAAATGGCAGCATCCGGTACATCCAGGATGAGGTCTATACGGCGTTTGTGGAGCAAGTCAAGAGCCAGTCAGTTTTGTTTGGCGAAGAGGTCAATAAAAATGTGGCCATTGTTTACAGTCCACTGAACGGTACCGGCCTGAGGCCCGTGACGCGCACCCTGAAAGAGATGGGCTACACCAACATCACTGTGGTGAAAGAGCAGGAGCAGCCGGATGGTAATTTCCCCACCTGTCCGTACCCCAATCCAGAGATCAAGGAAGCAATGGCCCTGGGCGTGGAGTATGCCAAGAAGCGCAGCGCCGACCTGCTGCTGGCAACTGACCCGGACTGCGACCGGGTGGGCATTGCAGTCAAAAATAAAGCAGGGGAGTATGAGCTGTTGACCGGCAATCAGACCGGGTTGCTGCTCCTGGATTATATTTGCAGTCAGCGCATAAAGCATGGTAGGATGCCCACTGATCCGCTTATGGTCAAGACAATTGTGACAACGGATATGGCAGAGCGAATTGCGGCCCATTACGGCCTGAGAACGGTGAACGTTCTTACTGGCTTTAAGTTTATCGGCGAGCAGATCGGCAAGCTGGAACAGCAGGGCAAGGCTAACAGCTATGTATTCGGTTTTGAGGAAAGCTATGGTTACCTGACCGGCTCCTATGTCCGCGACAAGGACGGTGTGGATGGCGCCTACATGACTTGCGAGATGTTCAGCTATTATGCAACCAAAGGCATCAGCCTGCTGGATAAGCTGGACGAATTGTACAAGACCTATGGTTACTGCCTGAACACCCTGCGCAGCTATGAATTTGAGGGCAGCGCCGGATTTGCCAAGATGCAGCGCATTATGGAGGTATTCCGCGGCGGCATTGAGGCGTTTGGCGGCAAGAAAGTTGTCGAGCTGCTGGATTATGCGCCCGGTTTGGGTGGTCTGCCCAGGTCCGATGTGCTGAAATTCCGGCTGGAGGATCATTGTTCGCTTGTGGTGCGGCCCTCAGGTACCGAGCCAAAGCTGAAAGTCTATATTTCGGTCAGTGGGGAAGACCAGGCAGCGGCGGAGAAACTTGAGGCAGCAATTGCAAAGGATACAGAGGAAAAGCTGAACAAAATCATATAAGGCTTGCTGGCCCAAACCGTTTCCAACGCGGTTTGGGCCAGCTGCTTTGGTGATTGATTTTTGCAGGCAAATCGGCTATAATGACATGTAATTATTCCTGGGAGTATGCCCCTGGGCTTTTGAGAAAGAAAAGGATGCGCATGGCGGGAATGGCTCGTGCTTTCCCAGTTGCCGGTGTCCCAATGCGAGGATGAGTGTTTTGAAGAAACTGGACAGAAAAAATGTCAGATGGCCGCTG
The DNA here is from genome assembly GCA_934591635.1 of uncultured Oscillospiraceae bacterium. GTDB lineage: Bacteria > Bacillota > Clostridia > Oscillospirales > Oscillospiraceae > Faecousia. Next base: position 77,985 of record CAKTPI010000002.1, read on the forward strand.
CTGATTTATGACACATTGATTATGCTGCTGGTGGAGCTGCTGCTGCTGGTGTTCACCGGCGAGACAGTTCGTTTCCCAAGTGTGTACTATGTGATGGGGCTGACCTTTGTCTGCGTGACCACCGCCCGTTTTATTGGCAATATCTATGGGCAGGTGTGGCGCTATGGCGGCATCCAATGCTATATGCGGCTGCTGGTAACGGATGCGGCGGCATTCGTGGCTGCCTATATTCTGGAGCGGCTGTTTATTCCCTATGCCATTAATTTTGCACGTCTGGCCGCCGTCTGCTGCACCAACCTGCTGGCGGCGCTGGCAATTCGGATGATTTACCGCTATGCCTATAAGTGCGGTGACGACTCCACGCCGGTTGGACGTTTCCTGCTGGCGCTGCTCCGGCTCTTTGCCGGGGAGGAAATCCTGGGAGAACGGATGGAGCATTCCAACCGCATCAAGATTGCCATTATCGGTGCCGGCCGGGTGGGGGTCAGCTTGGCAGATGACCTGCTGAATAACCGCAGTGCGGTCTACCTCCCGCGGTGTTTTGTGGATGTGGATCGGGAGAAAATCGGCCGGGATATCCGGGATTTGCCGGTGCTGCCGGAAAACGGAGCCACCCTTGCCCAGATGCGGGATTTGGAAATTCAGGAGGTCGTGCTGGCTATGCACGACCTGGATGAACAGAAAAAGAAGGAACTCTTTGAGTTTTACGCCGGGGCAGGCTACCGGGTCAAGATATACGATGCTCCCACCATGCAGGCAGCCGGTGGACAAAAGCAGCTGCGGGAATTTGATATTGAGGATTTGCTGTTCCGCAAGCCCATTTACATGATGGATGACCGCACCCGGGATTATTACCGGGGCAAAACCGTCCTGATTACCGGCGGCGGCGGATCCATTGGCGGCGAGCTTTGCCGCCAGATTGCAAAGCTGGAACCCAAGCAGCTGATTGTGCTGGATGTTTACGAAAACTGCGCTTATGACATTCAGCAGGAGCTGAAAATTTCCTGCCCTAATTTGGATTTGAAGGTGGAAATTGTCAGCATTACCAATAAGGCGGGCGTGGCGCGGGTGTTCCGCAACTACCGCCCGGATATTGTGATTCATGCCGCAGCCCACAAGCATGTGCCCCTGATGGAGAATAACTGCATTGAAGCGGTGGAAAACAACGTGTTCGGCACCCTGAATGTGGTGCAGTGCTGTGAGGAATATGGCACCGCCCGCTTTATGATGGTCAGCACCGATAAAGCGGTGAACCCCACAAATATCATGGGTGCCACCAAACGGATGTGCGAGATGATCGTCCAGGCCCACAGCATTGATGGCCGGGTGCAGTACAGCGCGACTCGCTTCGGAAATGTGCTGGGGTCTGCGGGTTCGGTGATTCCTCTGTTCAAACGGCAGATTGCGGCGGGCGGCCCGATCACCCTGACGGATCGCCGAATCACGCGGTATTTTATGACCATCCCGGAGGCATCCCATCTGGTGCTCACCAGTGGGGCGATGGCTCACAATGGGGAGCTGTTCGTGCTGGATATGGGAAAGCCTGTCCATATTCTGGATTTGGCAGAGAATATGATTCGCCTTTCCGGGGCACAGGGCATTAAAATTGTGGAAACCGGACTCCGCCCGGGGGAAAAGCTCTATGAGGAATTGCTGGTGAAAACCGAAGAGCTGGACAAGACCGATAATGAACTGATTTTCATTGAGCGAGATGCGCCGGTGTCCATGCAGGAGCTGCAGGAAAAGCTGACGCTGCTGCGGGATGCCATTGTCACAGATGATGATGAAGTGGTGCGGCGCGCCATGAAGATTGCGGTGCCCACTTACCGCAGTGCGGAGGAGCAGGAGGTCTGCCTGATTCAGGCCTGACGGAAAAAGAGGGGAATCCCATGGAACAAACGCCCTGTGTGATCCTGGTTGCCAACGACAGCACCTTTTGCTATCATCTCCGCCGGGAGATTCTCCAAGCAATGGTACACGCCGGATGCCGGGTCAGCGTAATTTGCCAGGTGCTGGACTTCCGGCAGGAGCTGGAAGTGCTGGGCTGCCGGGTGATTCCTATCAATGCCCGGCGCCGCCGGCGCAATCCCATGGAGGATGGCGCCTTGCTTTGGAGCCTGCTGCGGATTCTGCGGCGGGAGCATCCGGATGTGGTTTTTACAAATAACATCAAGCCCAACGTCTATGCAGGCCTTGCCTGCCGGATGCTGGGCATTCGGTATATTCCCAACATTACGGGGCTGGGAACGCCTCTGGTGCAGGGGGGCAGACTGGGAAAACTGACCCGCTGGCTGTATCGCATCGGCATCCGGGGGGCAGATACGGTGCTGTTCCAAAATGAAGATAATCTGGACTTTTTTCGCAGGAATCGGTTGCTGGGTGAGAAATCCCGAATCCTGCTCCTGCCGGGCAGCGGAGTGAATCTGGAGGCCTATCCCTGCTTCCCTTATCCGGCGGAGGGTACGGTGCATTTCCTCTATGCGGCCCGGGTGATGCGGGAAAAGGGAATTGACCAATTTCTGGCAGCGGCCCGGGAGATCACGGCCCGGCATCCGGATACGGTATTTCACGTATGCGGCGGCTGTGACGATGAGGGCTATCAAAGCATTCTGGCGGATGCCCAACGGCAGGGACTTATCCGCTATCACGGTTTACAGCGGGAGCTGCTGCCTTTTTACCGGGATTGCAGCTGCTTTTTGTATCCCTCCTATTACCCGGAGGGAATGAGCAATGTCCTTCTGGAGGCGGCGGCTTGCGGGCGGCCGGTGATTGCCGCGGACTGCCCCGGCTGCCGGGAACCGGTGGAGGATGGCGTCACGGGTTATCTGGTTCCAACCCGGGATACAGCGGCGGTGATTGAGGCGGCAGAGCGCTTCCTGGCGCTGTCCCCGGCACAGCGGGCCCGGATGGGTCAGGCCGGACGGGAGAAAATGGAGCGCGAATTTGACCGGCAGATGGTGGCAGCCCAGTATCTGCGCCTGATTGGGCAGGGAAAGTCTACTTCAAGCGGAGGAACAGTATGAACGCTTTCGTTGCAACGGACTTTCGGGTTCATATTTATAAAGGCCGTCCCTATGCCTTTGGCAAGCACTATGTGGTGCTGGAGCGATACTATCATGCCTTTGGGAGGCTTACCCTGTGCTGCCGCCGGGTGCAGGAGGAAACATTGCCGGAAGGCTTTCTGGAGATTTCGGAGTTGGTGCGGGAAGTCGTACCGGTGGAATCTCTGCTGCAGGTGTTGTTGGGGCGGTATCAGCGGGTGCTGCGGGAAAAAATCCGGCAGTGCGACCTGGTCATTTGCCGCTGCCACGGGATGATTCCCTTCCGGGCCTTTGATGCTGCCCGGGCACTTGGCAAGCCCGTGCTGGCGGAGGCCATGGCCTGTGCGTGGGACGGATACTGGAACCATGGCATAGAGGGGAAGCTGCTTGCCCCCTATATGTTCCTGAAAATGCGGCAGGTAATGCGGAAGAGTGACTATGCCGCCTATGTAACGCAGGACTTTTTGCAGCGGCGTTATCCCAGAAAGGGGAAGAGTCTTGCCGCCTCCAATGTACGGCTGGAAAAAATAGAGCCGGATATGCTGGCCCGCCGCCGAACCCATATTCGGAACCAAAATCCGGCATCCCCGGTGCTCATGACCACTGCGGCGGTGGATGTTGCTTATAAGGGGCAGCAGTATGTGATTCATGCCCTCCCCAGGCTCAATGCGTTGGGAATTCATGCCCACTATGTGCTGGCAGGGGAGGGAGACCCGGAGAAGCTGCGCCGTCTGGCTTGCCGCCTGAGCGTGGAAGCACAGGTGGAGTTTGCGGGGCGGATGCCGCTGGAGAAGGTGCTGCAGCGGCTGGATGGGGCGGATATTTATTTGCAGCCCAGCCTGCAGGAAGGACTGCCGCGGGCGGTGATTGAGGCCATGAGCCGGGGCTGCCTGTGCATCGGTGCCCGCACTGCCGGTATCCCGGAACTTTTGGAACCGGCGTTTCTGGTGCGGCGCAGAAGTGTAAGGGATTTGGTGCGGGCAATTGCCGCTGCCTGCCGGATGACGCCGGAGCAGCTGGAGCGGCAGGCGGAGCGGAATCTCGGCGTGGCGGGAAATTACACTGCGGCGGTGCTGAAGCCCCGCCGGGAGGCCTATTACCGGCAGATCAGAGAGAATATTCACCAGGCTGCAAACCGGGCAGCGGACGGGAGTTAGACCAATGTTGGAAGCAATGGAATTGGCATTCGGGATGCTGGCTCTTATTTTTGGCGTGTACTGTATCTGGTACGAAATTGGCGGCATTCTGGAAAACCGGCGGATCACCGTGGGCAATCTTTTCCTTTTGATGTATGGCGTGACCTACGGGGTGATTCTCGCGTTGATTCTATTTCTGGATTCCTGCTTCGGCTATCAGGTAACGGGGATTCGATACGGGATCGACTATACAGGCCGGGGCATTTTGTATCTGTTTGTCTGGTTTCTCTTTGCTGTGGCGGGCTATGGAATGGTTCGTTTTGGCAGCCGTATTACACTGCGGAAAAAAAAGGAGAATGCGCCCCGCCTTCCTGACCGGGATGCCCCGGCGGCCTTTCAGTGGACGGCGGTGATTTGTCTGGTGGTGGGGGGCGTGTGCTTCTACCTGTGGGCCAGAGGTTGGGGCGGTATCCGTAACCTGATCCTCAATGCAGCCTCCATTCGAAATGGCAGCTATGCCGGCAAAAATTCCATGGCGTATTTTGCAAAGCCCGCCCAGGTGGTGACCGCCGTCTCTGTGATGTGCATCCTACTGTGCCAGCGGGGGTACCACCGAGGCTGGAACGGAGTGCTTGCCGTGTTATCGGTGGGGCTGTCGCTGTTGTACCTGCTGGCCAAGGACGGACGGATGGGAATGGCAATGTATATTCTGGTGGTGCTGTTTGTCCTGCTGGGCCTGTTTGAGGAAAATGAGCACGTGCTGCGGAAATTCCGGACATTGATTCCGCTGTTCCTTTTGTTCGTCTTCGTGGTGCTGACCATGAACAGTGTGACCTACTTCATCCGCAATGGGCATTTTCGGCAGGATTCCACCGGCAGCGTGGGGGATACGGTGCTGAAGGAATTGATGTATATCTATGCCAGCGGCCAGGCTGCGGTGAAGCAGCTGCTGACCTCCAGAAGCCCCCTGTTGATTTTCCATGATTTGGGTAAAGCCCTCTTTGCCTGGGTGCCCAGTGCCCTGACTCCGAATGGATTGGTGGATATTTGGAAGTATAATACCCAGCTGGTGGGGGGGAGTGCCGTGAAATTCCAGATTCCCTGCGATTTGATTACCACCAGCCTGTATGATTTGGGCATGCTTGGCCCCATCCTGATCCCTGCCTTCTGGGGCAAAGTCATCACCTGGCTGGAAGAGCGGCATCAGGCCCACGGGGGTATGATGTCCCAAACACTTTACTATGCCTCCTCCATGCAGCTGGTGCGGCTGGTGAATTATTGCTGCCTGCACTACAGTGTGGCGGCGGTGTTTCATCTGGCTTTGGCTTGGGGAGTATACCGGCTGCTGTGCCGCCGTAAATCGGGAGGGGTGGAGGAGCCGCAATGAAGATCCTGTTTCTGATCAGCAAGCTCCACTACTCCGGTGCACCGAAAATGATGGTCTGGATTGCAAATCAGATGGCGGCGCGTGGGCACCGGGTGACCCTGATTTCCATGTATGACCGGGATAACAGTCAGCAGCTCAGTCCGGCAGTGACCCTGCGGCTGTTGGGCCGCCATAAGAGTAAAAGCCGCCTGGCCCGGAATACCGTCGATTTGGCCGGTACCCTCCATGCCATCCGGCAGTGCGTCAGAGAGGAGCAGCCGGATGTGGTGGTATCCTTCCTGGATGCGGCGGGAAGTATGTTTTTACCCTTGAATTTCTTCTTTGGCAGCACGCCGGTGCTGGCCTCGGAACGGGTGGATCCCTCTGCCCGGAAGGGACTTTTGGGGTGGTTCCGGCACCGCCTGCTGCGCTTTGCGGACGGCATCGTCTTCCAGACAGAGGGGGCCAGAGCCTTTTATGCCTTCGATGCCCGGATTCAGGCAAAGAGCCGGGTAATTCCCAATCCGGTGCTGCTGCAGCCGGGGCAGCTATGTCAACCGGTTCCCTTTTCTCAGCGGGATAACCGCATGGTCAGCGTGGGACGGCTGACCATGAAGCAGAAGCGGTACGATGTGATGCTGGATGCATTTTTACTGGTGTACCGCGCCAGACCGGAACTCCGGTTGGAGATATATGGAGACGGCAAGGATGCCGCCCTGGTGCGGCAGATGATTGCGGCCCGAGGACTGGAAAATGCGGTATCCCTGATGGGAAAAACAGAGGATGTATTTGGGGCACTGCGGCGGGCCAGAGCCTTCGTTATCACCTCGGACTATGAGGGAATCCCAAATTCCCTGATTGAAGCCATGAGCTTTGGCGTTCCGGCGGTGGCCACCGATTGCAGCCCGGGCGGCGCAAGGCTTCTGGTGGAGCATGAGGTAAACGGGCTCCTGGCGCCCTGCGGGGATGCGGCGGCAATTGCCCGGGGACTTTTGCGACTGGCAGAGGATGAGGCGCTTTCAAACCGCATTGCCCAAAATGCCATTCAGATTGCGGAAAAGTTTCCGGAAGGGCCCATTGCCGACCAATGGGAGCAAGTCCTGTTGGAGCTGACCGATTTATAAAAAGACGGAGGCGGGAACAATGACCAGAAGAAAAAAGCTGATGCTTAATACCGCTTCAGCCCTGTGCTATCAGCTGGTCTCCCTGGTTTGCGGCTTCGTGCTGCCCAAATTTGTGATCCCTTACTTCGGTTCTGATGCCAATGGCTTGCTGAACTCCATTACCCAGTTCCTGTCGGTGATTTCCTTGTGTGAGGCCGGGGTGGGGGCGGTGGTGCAGGCATCGCTGTACCAGCCGCTGGCCAAGCGGGACTGGCCCCAGGTAAGCCGGGTGATGACCTCCTCCCGGCGCTTTTTCGGCAAGGTGATGAAGCTGCTGGCTGTGTATGTGGCGGTGCTGATGCTGGCATTTCCACTGGCCCTGCGGGAAAAATATGACTATGATTTCGGCTTCCTTGCTTCCCTGATTCTCATCCTGTCGGTGAGCTATCTGGCTCAGTATTACCTGTTTGTGACCCATAAGCTGCTGATCAATGCCGATCAGATGTCCTTTGTGCAGCTTACTGTCCACAGCGGCACGCTGATTCTCAATACATTGGCAACCGTTGGGCTTATCTCCCTGGGGGCAAGCCTGCATCAGGTGAAGCTGATGTCCAGCCTGGTGTTTCTGCTTCAGCCGTTGGTGCTGAAATGGTATGTGGAGCGGCACTATCCGGTCAACACCCATATGGAGCTGACAGAGGAGCCGATCCGGCAGAAGTGGAACGGTCTGGCTCAGCACATTGCCAGTGTGGTGCTGCTGAACACGGATACCGTGGTGCTGACGTTATGCTCTACCCTGAAAAATGTGTCGATTTACAGTGTATACCATTTGGTAGCGCACGGCTGCAAGCAGGTGATTGCTTCCTGCACCACCGGTACCCAGGCCATGCTGGGCAACATGTATGCACAGCAGGAGCATCAGCGGTTAAACGAGGCCTTTTCTGCCTATGAGCTGCTGGTGCATACCTTAGTGACGGCGCTGTTTACCCTGGCGGGCATTTTATTGCTGCCCTTTGTGCGGCTGTATACCCGGAACTTTACGGATGCGAACTATATTGCCCCTGCCTTTGGGTATCTGCTGATTCTGGCTCAGGCGGTGTACTGCGTCCGCATTCCCTATTATTCCATGGTGCATGCTGCCGGTCATTTCCAGCAGACCCAATGCAGCGCCATCGTAGAGGCGGCGGTGAATCTGGGCCTTTCGGTGTCACTGGTATTCCGGTTCGGCCTGGTGGGCGTGGCCATCGGTACATTGGCAGCTATGTGTTACCGCACCGGGTATTTGGCATGGTATTTGCAAAAGCAGATTCTGCACCGCCGGTTAGGACATTTCCTGAAGCATTTGGTCGTTGATATTCTGGGCAGCGCTGTCATGGTGCTGGCAACGGGCCGGTTTGCCATGGCCCACCTGGATGTGCGCAGCTGGCTGTGGCTGGCGGTGCGGGTGAGCGTGGTGGGCCTTGCGGTGCTGGCAGGAGTACAGTGGGTGTTTTACCGGCAGGAATTTGCAAGGACGTGGACGCTCTTGCGGGGAAAACACCGGAAATGAAGGAGAAACACCATGGGAAACGGAAAAAAGCTCTTGACTTTTGCAAGGAAAATGTGCTGTAACGGAAATGCCGCGTTTGCCCTGGGGCGGCAGCTGGGCTGGGAATTCCGCCGTATGCCGGATCGGGCGTATCTGGAGAAGATGTACCGATTTCGCTTGGGGGTGGAACCTGATCTGGATCATCCCAAAACCTACAATGAGAAGCTGCAATACCTGAAGCTCCATGAGCATTACCCGGAACGGGTGCAGCTGGTGGATAAAATTGAAGTGAAGCACTATGTAGCCCAGGTGCTGGGGTCGGAGTATCTGATCCCAACCCTTGGGGTGTGGAGCCGGTTTGCGGATATTGACTTTGACAGCCTGCCACGGCAGTTTGTGCTCAAGTGCAGCCACGATTCCGGCGGACAGGTGATTTGCCTGGATAAGGAGACCCTGAACAGAAAAAGGTGCCAACGGAAAATTGAAAAGAGCCTTCATCGCAATTTTTATTACCGGCAGCGGGAGTGGCTGTATCAGGCGGTGCCGCCCCGCATCCTGGCGGAACCTTTTATCAGTGACGGTGTGCACAAAAGCTTGGTGGATTATAAGCTGTTCTGCTTTGATGGAGTGCCAAAATTCATCATGACCGTAAACGGTGGCCATGGGGACGAAAGCCTGGTGGAGCGGCGAATCTATGACACCCAGTGGAAGCTCCTGCCCATTGGCCTGCGGGGCAAGCCCCCAGTGGAAACGGCGGAGGAAAAGCCTGCCCAGCTTCCGGTCTTGTTGGAGGCGGCGGAAAAACTCAGCCGGGGCATGAAGCACGTGCGGGTGGATCTGTATTTGGTAAATGGAAAGGTTTATTTTGGAGAACTGACCTTTTACCACATGTCCGGCTTCGAGGAATTTGTTCCCCGCCAGTGGGATGAGAAGCTGGGAGAATTGATTCAGCTGGAAAGGGAGACAGAAATTGCGAAGGAAAAGAAAGGGAAAACAGATGATGGAAATTCGGAAATATCAGGAACAGGATCTACCGGAGATGATTCGGATCTGGAATGAAGTTGTGGAGGAAGGCATCGCGTTTCCGCAGTTGGACTGCCTGGATGCGGAAACCGGCAGGATTTTCTTTGCAGCGCAGACCGATTGCGGTGTTGCGGAGGAAAAAGGGCAGATTGTGGGCCTGTATATTCTGCATCCCAATAATGTGGGACGGTGCGGACATATTGCCAATGCCAGCTTTGCCGTTGACGCTGCCTGCCGGGGCAGGCACATTGGAGAGAAATTGGTTTCCGACTGCCTGATCCGGGCAAAGCAGGCCGGATTCAGGCTGATGCAGTTTAATGCTGTGGTGGAAAGTAACATCCACGCCCGGCACCTGTATGAGCGGCTTGGGTTTGTGCAGCTGGGAACCATCCCAAAGGGCTTTCAATTGAAGGACGGTACCTATCAGAATATCTGCCTGTATTATTATGAGCTTTGACCGAAGAACAGAAAGCATTGCAGCCGCTGCGGAAAAACGCAGCGGCTGCAAATTGTGTTCTGAGAGAATTTTTTGCTTGCTTCCAGTTAAAATTGGGTATCCTTTTTGTGAAAGGAGCATGTAAAAATGAACGGAAAAGTGAAAAATGCATTATTCGGGGCCTGCGCCTCGGCGGCAACGGCGGTGCTGATTTCCAAGGGCGTGTCCGATGCCTTTGACCGGCAAATGGTGGGAACAGCACTGAACCGGAAGGAACCGAAGGCCATGCGGAAAAAACGGGAGCGGGTTCAGGGAGACAACACCCGGGATGGCGAGATCATGGCCTATTGCCGTTTGCGGCAGCAGCAATTGGAGGCAGCGCCTCACGAGATCATTCATATCCAGGCCCGGGACGGCGTGACGTTGGTGGGGCATCTGTTCCGAAAAGAATCGGCCAGCCGGGTGGTGCTGGCAATGCACGGCTGGCGCTCCTGCTGGGCCAGGGATTTTGGCCCGGTTGCGGATTTCTTGGCGGATGCCGGCTGCACTGTGCTCTATGCGGAGCAGCGGGGGCAGGGCAGGAGCGGCGGCGATTACATGGGCTTTGGTATGGTGGAGCGGTTTGACTGCCAGCAGTGGCTGAAATGGCTGAATGAAAATGGATTCCGGCAGCTGCCTCTTTACCTTGCGGGCATCTCCATGGGGGCGGCAACGGTGCTGATGGCGGCGGGAGACCCGGAATTGCCGGAGAACGTGGCGGGAGTGATTGCGGACTGCGGCTTTACCTCTGCCAGAGCAGAGTGGCAGCATGTCAGTGAAAAGAATTTGAAGGTGGGCTATCGGCGGCGGAAAAAGCATGTAGACACCCTGTGCCGCCGGAAAATCGAGATGAAATCCGATGATTATTCCACGCTGGATGCGATGAAGATCTGCCGCGTCCCCATCCTTTTTATCCATGGGGCAGACGATACCTTTGTTCCCGTGGAGATGACGCTGGAAAATTACGCTGCCTGCCAGGCTCCAAAGCATCTGCTCATCGTCCCCGGGGCCAATCACGGCATGAGTTATTTTTATGATACAGCGGGCTATGAAAGGGCAGTTCGTCAATTCTTCCTGGAACACGGTTAATTGCTTGCTTTCTTTGAAGAATTATGCTAAAATAAAGCCATCAAATTCGTGCTGAAGGAGCGATGGCAATGCAGGATATTGGCAAGCAGTTTCACATTCGCTGTGTGGAGGGAGACGTGGGGCGCTATGTGTTCCTTCCCGGCGACCCGGGGCGGTGCGAGTCCATTGCGTCCTATTTTGATAATCCCGTACATGTGGGCATGAATCGGGAGTATAATATTTATACCGGTTACCTTTGCGGGCAGAAGGTTTCGGTCTGCTCCACCGGCATTGGCGGCCCCTCGGCCTCCATCGCCATGGAGGAGCTTCGTAACATCGGTGCGGATACCTTTATCCGGGTTGGCACCTGCGGCGGCATTGACCTGGATGTGCAGCCCGGGGATGTGGTGGTGGCCAGCGGTGCCATCCGCTATGAGCATACTTCGTTGGAGTATGCCCCCATTGAATTTCCTGCTGTGCCGGATTTCGGCGTGACCGCTGCGCTGAAGGAGGCCTCCGAGGCTCTGGGCTACCGTACCCATGTGGGTGTGGTGCAGTGTAAGGATTCGTTCTATGGGCAGCATAGCCCGGAAAAGTCCCCGGTGTATTATGACCTGCTGCAAAAGTGGGAGAGCTGGAAGCGCCTGGGGGTTAAGGCCAGCGAAATGGAATCCGCTGCCCTCTTTGTGGTGGCGGCGGCACTGCATGTCCGCTGCGGCAGCTGCTTCCATGTCATCTGGAACCAAGAGCGGGAAAAGGCCGGCATGTTCATGAAGATGACGGAGGATACTACCGGGGCTGTCCGGGTGGGGATCGAGGCAATGAAGCGGATCATTCAGGCGGATGCAAAATAAAAAATGCGGCTCGCAAGAGCCACATTTTTTATGGGGTGATCAACTAGGTTTCCTCGTACCGGACAAAGCCCAGAGTGAGGTAGTCTAGATACACCTGCTTGTCTGGGGTCTTGCCCATAGTGACCCGGCGGCATTCTACCCGCCATACGGGGCTGCCCTCCAGAGTGTCACGGGTGATTTTAAATACATGGTTCCAGCTCCGGCCCTCCATGACCTCGTTTTCCCCGCGGTTGAAGCTGATGACTTCCGGGCGGCGGAAGTGGAAGGTGGGGAAGGCATTGTGCAGGAAGGCCTCAAAGAGCGTTTGGGCATCCAGGACACTGCCCTGCTGAAACGTTTTGCGAATCATGGCACCATAATCTTCCATGGCGATATTCCTCCTTGTGGAATGACTGATATTACTATAGTCCAACCATGGGGAAAAGTCAATAATATTTCAAAATGCATTCCTTATATTTTGTGCATCATAACCAATGATAGGAGATAACATGAATCAGAAACGAAATACCCCTGCCTCCAGGATGGCGCTGGGCGGTGTGCTGGCAGCGCTGGCTGTGGTGATTATGAGCTTGGGTGGACTGATCCCGATTTTTACTTATGTCAGCCCCATGGTGTGCGCGATTTTGCTGCAGGTGGTGCTGGGAACCTGCGGGGCACGGGTGGCCTGGGCCTGGTTTGGCGCTGCCGCCATCCTGGGGGCGCTGCTGTCGCCGGATAAGGAGGCCGCGGCGGTGTTTATCTTTCTGGGCTATTATCCCATCATCAAGCCCTGGGTCGATCAGCGGCGTTTTCCCTGGCTGGTGAAGGTGCTGCTGTTCAATGTCAGCATCGGCGTAATGTATTATCTGCTGCTGCACCTGTTTGGCATGGCCCAGCTGGGCGAGGAGTTTGCGGAGCTGGGTACGGTGATGCTGGTGGTCATGGTGCTGATGGGCAATGTAACCTTCCTGCTGCTGGATCGGGTGCTGCTGCTGGGAAAGCGGCGCTGGCAAAAGTCATGAAGGACGGACCGTGGCAGCTCTATATCCTCCGCTGCGGGGATGGTACCCTGTACACCGGCATTGCGGTGAATGCGGAAAAACGGCTCCGGCAGCATCGCAGCGGCAAGGGAGCCAAGTATACCCGGGGCAGGGGACCGCTGGAAATGGTGTATCTGGAGCAGTGTGAAAACCATCCCCAGGCGCTGCGGCGGGAGCTGGAAGTGAAGAAACTGACCCGCGCCGAAAAAGAAGTGCTGATTGCCTCGTGGTGCACCCAAAAAGATTTGTCATAATTTACAAAGAGACTGTATGAATTTTATGCATTCATACAGTTTCTTTTTTAAATCCCCTGTGCTATAATCTACGAAAAAAGGTGCGCAAACCAAAAACTGCAAAATTCGACAGCTGCCTCTATATGGGCATGGTTCTGACGGATAGACCTTGAAACGGTTTTCCTGCCGAAAGTTAGGAAATACAGGAAAAACAAAGGCAAATATTGTGGGCTGCACTTTTTCGCGGAATGTTTTATAATTGCACCAGTTGTATGCGGAGGAGAGCATCATAAGGGGATGAATTAACATCATCGTGGCGCGCTCCTCCTTTTTATGCGAGCCGGAAGAGCATGATGCAAATAACCAATGACGGGGATGGATGACATGAAGACCATACGAGGAATATGGGAGCTGGTATTGCGTTTTTCCCGGTTCCTGGTTTTGCTCTGGCAGAAGCGCCGCCGGTTCAATCGGTGGATGGCAAAGCGGTACACGCCGCAGATGCTTGCAGCAATTGGCACGGCGGTGTGCCTGCTGGTTGCGGTATTTGCACTGCTTGCATCCCCGTGCCTGGGCATGGCAAACGACAGCCTGGGCAATCAAAAGATGCAGGAATACGGCCTGAGCTACCGAGCGGCGGACCGGGGGGAGGACTCATCGCAGTTTGCCTCCAATGCGTATTTTACCCGGCAGTATGAGGTGACCCGCACCGGCGCACCCATTCACTCTTCCCAGAACCTGTTTGTCCGGCTGGGAATGGCGCTGGATTCAGTGTTTACCACGGATGGTTTGTTCGACGTCCGGTTTCTGGCGATGGTTTACCTGGTGCTGTACCTCCCGGCAGTTTATTTGGTGCTGAAGGCAGGGCTGGAGCGGGTGAGCTTCTTCTCCGAGGCGGTGGTGATCACTGTACTGGGGGTGCTGATTTTCGCGGATATTTCCTATCTGGCGTTTTTTAACTCCTTGTACAGCGATGGCCTGATCCTGATTTGCATGCTGTACATCGCCGGGGCTTCAATGAGCCTCCACCTGAAAAGACCCACCCAAATGGGCTTGCAGATGGTGATTGCTGCGGCAGGGCTTGTGCTGTGCCTGTTGGAAAAACGCTTCTTTCTGGCCGGAATTTTAACGGCGGTGCTGCTGGTGACCCAGGTGCGGATTCTGGAGGGAGCAGGACGGGTGGTAGCGGCTGCCTTATCGGTACTACTGATTGGCAGTGCAGTATTTGGCCTCTATTGGAGCGGCCAGGAGTTTGATGATATCAGCAAGGTACATTCCGTCACCCGGGGGGTGCTGCTGCAAAGCCAGAACCCGGATGCAGCCCTGGAGGATATGGGAATCGATACCTCCTATTCGCTTCTGACGGATCAGTCGTTATACGATTACTATCCACCCTCTGAGATTTCCAACCCGGTGCTGCACCAGAGCTTTCTGGATACCTTCAGCGCGGTGGATGTGGCTGCCCACTATTTGAAAAATCCCCAGAAAATGGTGCTGATGTGGAATAATGCCATCCAGTCCGCCCTTCATCTGCGGCGGGATTATTGCGGTAATTATGAGCGCAGCACCGGCATGCCGCCGATGTCCAAAAGCGTGTTCTTCTCCATGTGGAGCATGTTCCGGGAGCGGAGTCTGCCGGCCACCATTGGTTATTTTGCGCTGCTGATTATTGTTTTCGTCGCCATGTCCGGCCGGAAGGTATTTAATCGTCGGGCGGTGGAACGCTGGGACTATGTGTACTTCACCACTATGCTGGCCATTGCGGCCATTGGAATTGCAGACATTACCGCTGTCATTTGCCTCAGCGGGGATGCGCAGCTGGTGCAGTGCAGCATGACCTTTGGGGTGACGCTGGATTTGCTGTTTTATTTCGTCATCGCGGAAATCCTTCATAAATTGAACATTCTGGAGGGTAAAAATGAAGAAACGTAATATGGAATCCAATGTGAATGACAAAATCCGGGAGAAGAACCGCCGCCTGCTGATCCAGGATCTGGGCCTGCTGGTGTTCCTGGCCGGTCTGGTGGGGGCGGCATTGCTGGTTGCCTTCTCGACCACGGATGTGCAGAAGACGGAGAACCTCATTATGTTTCTGGTGCTTTCCGGTGCGATTGTGCTGTCGGCCTACCGGTTCCGGTACCTTGCCCTGGTGCTGTGCTCTGTGCAGACCTGCTTCTACGCTGCCTATAAAATCTACATGGGTTTTATGGAGGCGGAGACGATTCCTGTTTTCAGCTATGCCTGGCTGGTGATTCCGGTGCTGACGGTGAGCGCCATGACGGTGTTTATGCGCAGTACCTACCAGGCCGAGGCCATCGCGGAGATGATGGATAAGCAGCTGACTGAGCAGGTGATGACTGACCGGGTTACCGGCCTTTACAATACCAAGAGCATGTATATCGACCTGGAGCGGCAGATCGCCTATTCAAAGCGGAACAGCCTAAGCCTTACTCTGATGATTCTGGAGCTTCGCTATAAGGAGGAGTTGACAGCCATCCTTTCCGATGCCCAGTTTGACACCCTGCGGGTTGTTTTGGCACAGCTGCTGGAGGATAACATCCGCCTGGAGGATCGGCTGTATGCCCTGGATGACCAGGGAAAGATGGGTATCCTGTGTACCTGCGACCGGGCGGGGGCGGAAATCATGAAACGCCGCATCCGGGACGCACTGGAAAAGACCAAGAGCTTTGAGCAGGTTCTGGGCCGCGCCCTGCGGGTGGAGATCCGCACCGGCATTTATGAGTATAAAGAGGGATTGGTGGAGAATGCCATTGACCTGAAAAAGAAGGCCGAAAATGAGATGCAGTATGATGTTTAAGCGCTGGGCTGCTGCGGTGTGCCTGGTGCTGGCGGTGCTGTGCTGCGTCCATGCTCAAGCGGAGACTCAGGAGCCATTTCTTCCGGATGGCAGCGGCGATATGCTGCTGGTGCACGATGCAGCCCCGGGCAGCAATAAGGAAAAGCAGGTGGAGCATCTGGTCACCATGGCTGCCGCTTTAGGCAAAGTGGTGGATTACGGCACCCAGACAGAGTGCTTGGATGCACTGAATCAATATGATTATGTGGTGCTCTACGATTTGGAGCAGTTGGAAAAGGAATTCAGCGCGGCTCTCAAGAAAACGGATGCCGGGCTGATGATCATCGGCGGCGGTACTCTGCGGCAATATCTGACGGCGTGCCATCTGGGCAAGCGCATTCTGGGGGAGGAAGCCCAGCACAGCGGCAAATTTACCTATACATTCCCCACGGGAAAGGAATATTCCTGCATTGCTCGCTGGGAATCGCTCTTTACGCTGCGTACCGTCGGCTATGAAAATGGCACCATCCAGGCCGGAAATACCAGCTACCCGTTCTGCGTTCAGATTGCGGGGGCACGGTTTATCCCACTCACGGATATGAGCCAGGCGCTGATCCGGGCAGCGGTGATGGAGGAGCTTACGCAATGGATGTGGCCCTATCGGGACAGTCCCAAGGCCTATGCCCAGTTCCTGGTGATGGATGGAGTGTATCCCTTTATGCCTGCCGCTCAGGTGTTGGAAATGGTGGAGCAGATGCAGGATGCAGGGGTTCCTTATGTGATATCCGTGATGCCGCTGACCGGCAATTATGACTACCCGGCCATGAAGCAATTCTGCCAGGTACTTTCTCTGGCCCAGAGCCAGGGGGCAACGATTATTCTCCATGCGCCCATCATTCATAAAACGGTGGAGGACGACCAGGAGCTGTATGAACGGCTGACGGATATGACCCTTGCTTATATTCAAAACGGTGTCTACCCTGTGGGCATTCAGGTGCCTGCCTCCTGGCTGAACCGGGAGCCCTATCTGACGGTGCTGGGACGGTATAACACAGTGTTTGTCTATGACGACGGTCAGCCAACCTATTTTGATTTGGAAGCTCACACCGGGAAGGCTTCCCGGCAGGGGCACCAACTGGTGTTTCCCAGAATCGATGTGGATGCAGAGGGCATCTCCCAGCTGCAATGCTACGCTTCGGCCACCTATGTGGATTGCAGCAGCGGGGCGGAACTCCTGCTGCGCTATGCGGAAGCCGGCCGGGAGGGCGGCAATCCCTTTGCGGATTTGAAGGGGTACAATCACCAGGTGTGGCTGAATGACTACAGCCTGACTTATGAAAACCGAACAGTATATCTCAATGGTGAGCGGAAGGAAACCACCTTCCAGCCATTGGAATACGATACGGACTTTGATTTTCGCCGCAGTGCGCTGACCCGCATTTCTGTGGATTTGGCAAATGAGAGCCATTTCCTGCTGCTGGTGGTTGCGGTCCTGATGGTCGTGTTCCTGCTGGGTATTGTGTATGCCCGGAGGCAAATGCGGCGGCGCTTCCTGGATGGAGGAAACAGGGGGAGGGATAAAGAATGACCCTGATTGACGGTATCTCTCTATATGCAATCATATCCATTTGGCTGCTGATGTTTATGAACGCCGTGCTGTCCATCGGCGGCTTCATCTACTATATGCGAGTGGAAAAACAGGGCAGAGGCGCCCCGCTCAAGGAGTATCCCACGGTGAGCATTCTGGTACCGGCCCATAACGAGGCGCTGGTCATTGTCCGCACGGTGCGGGCGCTGCTGAATCTGGAATATCCTGAGGATCGCTACGAGATCATTGTAATCAACGATAATTCCACCGATGACACCGCCGAGAAGCTGGAAGAGGTGCAGCGGGAATTTCCGGATCGGAAGCTGATCGTCATTTCCACCGGCCCTGAGGTGGGCGGCAAGGGAAAGTCAAATGCGTTGAACATCGGTTTTTCCGTGTCCAGCGGAGAGGTCATTGCCATCTATGATGCTGATAATACCCCGCAGCCGGATGCCCTGGCGATTCTGGTGGAAAATCTGGTGCAGGATGATAAGATCGGTGCAGTCATCGGCAAGTTCCGTACCCGCAACCGCAATGCGTCCCTGCTGAGCCGGTTTGTGAATATTGAGACCCTGGCCTATCAGGTGATGAATCAGGCGGGGCGGTACTTCTTCTTTAAGCTTTGCACCATTCCCGGCACCAATTATGTTATCCGCCGCTCCCTGATTGAGGAGATCGGCGGCTGGGATACCAAGGCACTGTCTGAGGATACGGAGATCAGCTTCCGCCTCTATCGTATGGGCTACTATATCAAGCACATGCCGCTGGCAGTCACCTGGGAACAGGAGCCGCATTTGCTGAATGTGTGGTTCCGGCAGCGCACCCGGTGGGCAAAGGGCAATCTCTATGTGCTGGCGAAGAACATGCGCTATATCTTTGACCCTACCGCCGGCCCCATGCGGCTGGACGTGGTGTATTACCTCATTGTGTATGTTCTGATGATGTCGTCTCTGGTGATTTCGGACTATATCTTCATCGGCGGCATCTTGGGCTTTGTCCACGTGACCCTGGGGGGCTTCTCCACCATGCTGTGGGGCATGGCGATTGCGGTGTTTGTGTGCAACATGATGCTGACACTGTCTACAGAGAAGAATGAGTTTACGTTCCAGTCGGCGCTGCTGTGCCTGCTGATGCTGTTTACCTATGCAAAGCTCTGGGTGTTCGTGGTTCTCAAGGCCCTGTGGCTGAGCTTTGAAGACCAGGTGTTTCACCGGGAAGTCAAGTGGGATAAAACTGTCCGCTATGAGGAGACAACGGATACGTCCGATGAGGAGGCGGCCCTCCAGGAGGAGCTGCTCCATAAGAAAGGAAGGTAACTGTATGCGAATTTGGAAGATGATGCTCCGGGCTGCGGCCGGTGTGCTGGCGTTTGCCCTGCTGGCTGCATTCCCATCCGCATGGGCAACCGGGGTGGATGACAGCGCCAGAGATGTGCTGTCCACCGTCACGGCTACCAATCCCGAGGATGCGGATGCACCGGTGACAGAGCCTGCCATTCACACCGCACCCTACTTCAAGGATTTTTCTTATGGGCAGAATATCCTTTTCAGCGGGATTTTCAAGACCAACCGGTTTTACTTCCAGGTTCCCACCTATTGGAAGGTGCAGTATGTCTATGCCCAAATCGAGGTGGAGCTGAGCCAGCTGATTCAGGATGTGCCCGCTTCCCTGACATTTATGCTGAATGAAGATCCGGTGGCAACCTACCGGATGGATTACCGCAGCGGCAGCACCCAGGTGTTCTATGTGGAAATTCCCTTGGAGTATTTGCGGGATGGCTACAATTCTTTTGATATCACTGGCTATGTCCGGCTGTATGACGATGAGGGGTGTATTGATGACTTCTCCGGTGCCAACTGGATCAGCGTGCGCAGTTCCTCCTTTGTCCAGGTGGGCTATGATATCAAGGATCCTGCCTGCAGGATTTCTGCTTATCCCTATCCCTTTATCTCCAGCCTGAATGAGAACGGCAGCGAAACTGAAATCCTGGTCTCTGACAGCTGCGATCCCCAGGAATTGGCAGCAGCGCTGCTGCTGCGGGCGGACTTGGGCAGCGAGACCCAGCTGGAGGACCGCATTACGTTAGCCCGGCAGTCCGACAGCACCGGCAAGGCAAAGCACCGGCTGGTGGTGGGCCTGCGGCAGAATCTCAGCGAGTCTTACCGCTCCATGGCGGAGGTAGTAGCAGCGGGGGAGAGCCTGGAAACAAAGGCCATGGTCTTCTTTATGAAAGAGGGGGATATGGATACCCTGCTCATCACCTCGGACAGCGGCGATGCCCTGATGGAGGCAGCCATGATGCTGCTGGACGATGACCGGGTTAGCCAGGAGACCTCTGACTTGGCCTTTGTCCGGGAACATGCGGCGGATGCCATCCGGGCGCAGAACAGCACCGGCCTGGATGCCGGGCGAATGAGCCTGAATTCTCTGCTGGATTCCGGCCTGTCCTTTGTAGGCCCCTTCCACCAGACGGGAGACATCTATCTGCCATTCTCCGGAGGCTATGTGCTGGCCGAGTCCGGTATGGTGGATCTGAAATTCCGTTACAGCGAGAATCTGGATTTTAACCGCTCCATGGTAACGGTATACTGGGGCGATGTGCCGGTTTGCAGCAAGCGGCTGACAAAAGAGAATGCCGGTGGGGACACCCTGTCCTTCACCATGCCCCAGGATGTGGTGGGCAGCTACGCCGGCAAGATTTCCATCGCCTTTGATCTGGAAATCCCCGATTTGTTCTGCACCCCCAGAATGGATGAAATGCCCTGGGCCTATGTCACTGGGGACTCTACCTTCTACCTGCCCGTGGGGGCGGGAGGAAGCTACTCCCTGGATCAGCGCCCCTACCCCTTTGAAGTATCCAACCGGTTTAATGAGCTGAATGTGGTCATTCCGGATCATATCACAGCGGCAGAACTGGATGCTTTGGGCCGGGTCATTGCCCTTTACGGTGAACAGCCCTCTCCCTACGGCAGCCTGACGGTCAGTCTGGCCTCTGCCCTTGCGGAGAAAGAGGATAAGGGCGGCAATCTGATTGTGCTGGGCACCTATGAGGATAACAGCATGATCCGGGAGCTGAACACCCATTTGGGCTTCCGCTTCAGCGATGACGGCAGCCGCTTCCTGAGCAACGATTCCATGGTGCTTTCCGATGGCTATGCGGCCAGCATCAGTGCTCTCCAGCTCTTCCCGTCCCCTTATGCCGAGGACCGTGCTGTACTGGTGGTGGGGGCGCTGGACGATGCGGGAATGGAAAATCTGCACGATTTCCTGTGTAATTCTGAAAATGTATGGAAGCTGGAAAAGGATACCGTCCTGGTGGATACAGAGCAGCAGGTGCGTACCTTTGAACTGGCCGAAAAACGCAGCAGCGTGGCAACGCCTATTTTGAAGCGCATGCTGGAAACCAACCGGGAGGCGGCAATCTTTACCCTGGTTGCTACCGGGGTGATGGTTCTGCTGCTGTTGGCAGTGATTCTGATTCTGATCCGCATTTATTGGAGGCAGAAAAAATAGGATAACCAAGGGGTGAGTCCGATGAAACCAAAGAAGAATGTATTTGGATACTTTGTGAATATTCTGTTCTTACTGGGCGTCCTGTACGCACTGGTGTGCGGCGTGGGCAGCCTGGGAGAGGGTCGGGAGTACCCCTATCTGATGCGCGGCGCGTTTTTCCTGCTGCTTCTGGCTGCCTGGGGCCTGCTCAACGGCGGGTTGGCGCTGGCAGCTCGGCTGGAATGGGAGGATATCGCAGTAACCCACCGGCGGGTTCTGAACACGGTGGAGGCAGTGTTTGTCCTGGCAGTCCTGGGGGCTGCGGCCTGGGTGCGGCTGAAGGCGATATCCGCGTTTCCCATGCAGCCTGCTTCAGACTTTAAGACTTACTATGAGATTGCAGACTTGCTGAACAAGGGAACAATTCAGAAAGATGGTGCGGGTTATTGCGATTATATCGCCATGTTTCCCCATGTGTACGGCTACCCCCATTTCCTGTCAATCCTGTTTCGCCTTTTTGGCACCGGTGTCTCCGTGGGGCAGTACGCTAATGTGGTGCTGTCTGTGGTGACGGTGCTGCTGGTGTACCGCACCGGACGTCTGGCGGGGGGGCGTCTGGCTGGGCTGACGGCATTGCTGCTGTCTGCTTTCTGGCCGTCCCAAGTGCTGTATTCCACCCAGCTGGCCAGCGAGTTTCTGTTCTCCTTCCTGATGATGCTGGGGGTATACCTGTTCGTACTTTCTTTGAAGGTGTGCAGTGCACAGATGGCACATCCCGGATTTGGGGTGCTGCTGTATATCGCAATCGGTGTGGTGCTGGGCTTCTGTGCCACGGTGCGTCCTATGGCCCTGATTGTGGTTATTACCATTATTTTGTGTATTTTCCCTCAAAAGCTGTTCCTGAGTGCCGAAAAGTCCCAAAACCCGTCCATTTCCCTGATGATCATCTCCCGGGGCTGGATGCGGTGCCTGGTGGTGCTGCTGTGCTATGTGCTCATTACCGCCGGTACCAACATTACCATCCAGCAGACGGTGGATCGTAAACTGGCTTCCGGCAGCACCTCCTTTGGATATAACCTGCTGGTTGGCCTGAATACTGCTTCCGAGGGTGGCTGGAATGCGGAGGATGCCAATTATCTTTACGATACCTATGCAGCCACCGGTGACGCCGGGCAGGCGCATCTGGCCTGTCGGGATTTGGCCGTGCAGCGCCTGAAAGGCGGCCTGGACGGGATGTTTAATCTCTTCCTGCGGAAGTACCAGGTCCTTTGGGGCAATGACGACTACGGCGGCACCTGGAATATTGTCTTCCTAAATGAGCAGGGAAATCTGACGCCAGAGCGGGAGCAATTTTTGTATTCTTCCCGGGATTGGGGCAACCTTTTTTACCTGCTGTGCTTTGCCTTTGCGGGCATTGGCGGGATTTTCCTGTGGCGCAAGGGCAACGATGTGGAATATGTGTTTATACTGATTTTTGTGGGTACGGTGGGCATGCACCTGTTTGTGGAGAGCCAGAACCGCTATCATTATCATGCCCTTTTTATGCTGGCACTGCTTGCCGGGTGCGCGGTGCATGAAATTTACCGAATGAACCGTGCCAAGGTGCTGAAGCTCCGGGAGGAGCGGGAAGCAAAGCGGGCAGCCCTGCGGGAAAAGCAGGAACGGGTCAGCAAAATGCAGCGGGATGAGGAGGAGCTTACCCACCTGCGGGAGGAAGCCATGCAAAGCAAGTTTGACATGAAGGACGCTCTGGAGCGGAACCTGATCCGGGTCAGCGTGACGGAAGCCTACCGGCAAGAGGATAAGGACGATGAGACGTAATACCCGCTCCCGGCTGGAGAACGTGGTGGTGGCGCTGGCGATCCTGGTAATTCTGGCAGATGCGGTGGGGATATGGTTCCTGCTGAGAAAGCGGCGGGAGCAGCCCCCGGTCCCCACGGAACCGGTGACGGAGGCCCCTACCGAAGCGCCTACCGAGCCGGCCCTCTCCGGCCCGGAGTTCTTCCTGCCGGAGCACCTGGCTTTTGGCGAAAAGCTTCCGGTCACGACCTTTCAGAATGGAGCAGGGGAGACCGTGGATTTATTGGAGGCCTACCCCGGAGAAAGGCTGGTGCTGATGTACTGGGGCAGCTGGTGCCCCTATTGCGAGGAGCAACTGGAGCAGCTGGAGACTTTTGCGGAATTGGCTGCGGCAGAAGATGCCCGGCTGATTCTGGTGAACAAAACCGATGCCGCAAAGGAAGAGACCATCCAGAAGGGGGAGCAGTACTTAGCGGATAAGGGCTGGCTCCGGTATGACCATGTGTATGATGCAGACTTGAATGCCTATCGGGCCTATGGCATGAAGCGCATTCCTACAACCATTATGGTGGATGGGGATGGCTATGTCCGCGGCACGGTGAGCAGTGTACTGGATGGAGCGACTTTTGCGGCCTTTTTGGAGCGGGCGCTGTATGGAAACGCAAAGCAGCAGCTTGCCTTTTTGGAGAATCACATGATGAATGCGGCGGGGGGCGTGTATACTGCTTTCCGCAATTCTTCCGGAACTTCGCCAAAGGGGCACGATGTGCTCAGCGAATCCATGGGCCTGCTGATGTGCTGCGCGGTGCAGCTGGAAAACAAAAATCTGTTTGACCGGTGCTGGAATTATTTGACCGAGACCATGCAGCGGGACGGTCTCTTTGCTTGGTATGCGGCGGAGGACGGCACCCAAGGAACCTCCAATGCCCTGCTGGATGACCTGCGCATTGCAAGAGCCCTGAATGAAGCAAACGAAAAATGGGGCGGATATGACGCGGCGCTGACGAGTCTGGCGGAAGGAATCCTGGAAAAGAATACTTACCAGAACCGCCTTTGCTCCTTTTATGATTTCCGTCAGAAAAAATCCGGCAGTACCATTTCTCTGACCTACGGAGATTTTGAGACACTGGACTGGCTCGCAGAAATACAGCCGGCGTTTGTCACTTTGCGGGAGGACTTGCTGCAAACTGTGCAGAATGGCTTCATCGGGGTGGATTTTCCCCTGTATTATGCTACCTATGATTACAAAACAAAAGCCTACAGCACGGACAGCCTGAACACAGCGGAGGCCCTGCTGACGGTTTATCATTTAAGTGAAATCGGGCTTGCCCGGGAAGAGACCCTGAACTGGCTGAAAAATGCCCTGCAAAATGGCACCCTGGCAGCCCGCTATCAGGTGGACGGCACGGTGGAGCCGGGGTATCAGTACGATTCTACTGCGGTGTTTGCCATTGCGGCCCTGATCGGCCAGCGTACCGGGGATGGGGAGCTGTATCGCTTGGCAAGAAGTGCCATGGAGCGTACCTATGTATCGGATACGGAGAGCTTCTTCTGCGGCGCCTTTACCCAGGGGGGAGATTTGCAGGCCTTTGACCAGCTGCTGCCCCTGACGGTGTACGCCGGCAGCGGCGATGCGAAATTCTGACGGCTTTCGCCATGACTTGATGACAGAGCGCGAAATCAAATATGCAGAGGTGGAGCGGAGATGCTATTTAATTCAGTTGATTTCTTGATATTCTTCCCCATTGTAACGCTGATTTACTTTTTGATTCCTCATAAAATCCGTTACATATGGCTCCTGGTGTGCAGCTACTATTTCTATATGTGCTGGAATGCCCAGTATGCGCTGCTGCTGTTCGCCTCCACCTTTATCACCTGGCTCAGCGGCATTGCCATTGACAATGCTGCAAAGAAAGAAGAGGGAACCGACAGAACCCGCAGCAAGGGAATCGTGGCAATTTCCCTGGTGCTGAATTTGACGCTGCTCTTTTTCTTCAAGTATGCCAATTTTACCATCGAAAATCTCAATGCGCTTTTGGCGGACACCGGTGTGACCATTCGGGTTCCTAAGCTGGATTTGCTGCTGCCGGTGGGCATTTCCTTCTATATTTTTCAGGCCCTCAGCTATACCATTGATGTGTACCGGGGAGATGTGCAGGTGGAGCGGAATCTGCTGCGGTATATGGTGTTTGTCTCCTTCTTCCCTCAGCTGGTGGCGGGGCCAATCGAGCGTTCCTCCCGGCTTCTGGGGCAGTTCTATGAAAAGCACCGCTTCAGCTATGACCGGATGGTGCAGGGACTGATGCTGATGCTCTGGGGCTATTTTCAGAAGATGGTGGTGGCCGACCGGCTTTCCGTGCTGGTGGATCAGGTGTTTAATTACAGCAGCTATTACCAGGGCTTTACCATTCTGATCGGCGCGCTGTTCTTTGCCGTGCAGGTTTACTGTGACTTTGCCGGTTATTCCACTATTGCCGTGGGCGCGGCCCAGATTATGGGCTTCGATTTGATGGAGAATTTTCATCAGCCCTATTTTGCCACATCGGTGGCGGATTTCTGGCGGCGCTGGCATATTTCCCTGAGTACCTGGTTCCGGGATTATCTGTATATCCCCCTGGGCGGCAATCGCAAGGGCAAGTGGGCGAAGTACCGCAATATTATGATCGTCTTCCTTACCTCCGGCCTGTGGCACGGTGCCAACTGGACCTATGTGATCTGGGGCGGCCTGAACGGCCTGTATCAGGTCATCGGCGCCCAGACTAAGAAGCTGCGGGCCGGATGCAGGCGGCTGTTCGGCGTCCGGGAGAATACCGGAAGCGGACGGTTACTTGCAACTGTCATCACCTTCCTGCTGGTGGATTTTAGCTGGATTTTCTTCCGGGCGGCCACGCTGGAGGATGCGCTGACGGTCATTCGCCAGCTCTTTTCCTCCTTCAACCCCTGGGTGCTCTTTGATGGGACACTGTATACCCTGGGCCTGAGCATGGTGGATTTCTGGATTGGGGTGCTGGCAATTCTCACGATCTTTGCGGTGGATTTGCTCCACGAGAAAAATGTCCGCATTCGGCAGTGGGTGCTGGAGCAGAACTGGATGTTCCGCTGGGTGCTCTATTTCGTGGCCCTGTTCGTGATTCTGATTTTCGGCTTTTACGGCCCGAACTACGATGCGGCGCAGTTCATCTACTTCCAGTTCTGAGGAAAGGGGAGAAAAGACATGAAAAACTTCTTTCGGAAATTTTTTAAGACCGTTGCTTTTCTCGCCTGCCTGCTGGTGCTGTTTTATCTGGTCAGCTGTATTTTCGGCTTCAAATACGAGGACGGCATCACGACCATTGACCATTTTTATGATCTTCCGGAAGATACGGTGGATGTGCTTCTTCTGGGCAGCTCTCACATGGGCATGAATGTGGATCCGAGCCTCCTGTGGAATTTACGTGGTATTGCATCCTACAATTGCTGGGGCAGCATGCAGCAGCCCTGGAATACCTATTATTACCTGAAGGAATGCCTGAAATATCAGACTCCAAAGTTGGTGGTGATGGATGTATACGGCGTGACCTTCAGCGGCGATTTTCCGGGGTATGATAACCTGGTGAAGGCAACGCAGGGCCTGCGGCTGTCACGGGATAAGATTGAAAACATCCTGGTCAGCGCACCGGAGGAGTACCGCAGCGCTTTGCTCCTGGGCCTGCCATCCTATCACTACCGATATAGTGAAATCACCGGTGATGATTTCCGGAATTTTTTCTGGAACAAGGATACCGGCATTCAGACCATTGATATGACCGGTGCCGTGGTACAGTCCTTTGACATTCTGGACGTGAGCAATATGAAGCAGGTCATCCCATTGGCTGAAAAATGTGAGACTTACTTCCGAAAAACACTGGACCTCTGCCGGGACAATAACATTCCCATGCTGTTGGTTGCATCCCCATATTACTTGCATGAGGAGGAACAGCAGCGGTTCAACCGGATTGGGGAAATTGCGGAAGAGTACGGATATCCCTTCCTGAATTTTAATGAGACTTATCGGGAAATTGGCATCAATCCGCAGGAGGATTTTCGCGACCTGGCGCATATGAACCAAAGCGGCATTGATAAATACGATGCCTATCTGGCAGATTATATTGTTGAACATTATGACATTCCAGACCGCCGTCTGGATGAAAATCATATCTGGAACCAGCATGTGGAAACACAGAGCCATTGCGTTTATACGCTGCCCTATAAGTTTTACGGCGGCGGTCACGATTATTTGGATACCGGGATTCGGCTTTATGACAATCCCTATGCCTCCTATACCGTATTGGCAGAAATCGATACGGAATGTTTCAGTGAGGATCAGGTCTGGTTCTCCTGTTTCCAGGAGGGAAATGACCTGCGTGGTTTGCTGCTGACGCGGGCAGATGGAAATCTGTACTTTATTTTCAACAAGAGTAAGCGAATCGAAATCCCCAGCTATGGTAAGAAGCTGAAGCTGGCTGTGGTCAAAGAGGGACTGAAATATACCACTTATGTAGACGGTGAAGAATATATCTCCATCTCGATCGATCCCTTCGAACCGCTGGATTACACCTTGATGCTGGGCTGCCAGATCAACGAGGAGGGCAAGCGTTATCGCTACAGTGCTACCGAAGTGGACCAGCTGGAAATTTACGACATTGCTTTGGATGCTGATACCATTGCCCAGTGGGCACCGGCAGAGCTGCCCGAGCCGTCGCAGCGGCAGGCTCAGGCGATGGATTCCGATGCGGCCTTCTTCCTGGAGCAGCAGTTTGCCGGCAACGGCTACAGCAGCTATCTGGATACCGGCGTGGACTTGTACAGTGACCCCAATGCCTCCTGGACGCTGCTCACCCAGTTCCGGGAGGGCTGCGACAAGGGTGCGGGGGTGTACTTCTCCTGCTTTGCGGAGGATATTGCGGAATACCGTGGCGTGATGGCCCGCCGGATTGGCCCGGGACAGGTGAACCTGCTCTATGGCAACCGCAGCATCAATCTGGAGGTGCCGGAGGGCTCGGACGTATCCCTGATTATCGTCAAGGATGAGGCCGCCTACAGCGTGTACCTGAACGGAAAGCAGGTGGTGGAGCAGGACTACTGCGACACCAGCCCCTGGAGCGGCAATCTATTGCTGGGCTGCCAGGAGACCACAGAGGGGGAGAAGATGCGCTTCAGCGGTGTGACCCTCTACAATTTCGAGGTGTACCGCGGTGTTATGACAACGGCGGATATTCTCACCTGGAGTCCGGAGCACCGGCCGGAGCCACCGGCAAAGCAGCCCAGCCCTGTGGACTATACTCTGGATAAGAGTTTCCTGGGGGATGGCAAGAGCGCTTACGTGGATACCGGCGTGCAGCTGTATGACGTTGCAGATAAGGGCTGGAGCCTGGAAATGACCTTCCGGAAGTCCGGCACAGGGCACTTGGTGACCTGCTTTGCCGAGGATCCCAGCAGCTACCGCGGTCTGATCGTCTCCGTGCTGGACGATTCCACCCTGAGCCTGACCCTGGGCCAGTCCGCGCTGGAACTGGAAATGGGGCCTCGGCCGGAGCAAACCCTGAAAATTGTAAAACAGGGCAGCGACTACACCGTCTATCTGGATGGGGAGCTTGCCGGGCAGGTAAGCTCCGATGCACCGGAGTATGACGGAACGCTGCTGATCGGCTGCGCCCTGGACGGCAGCGGGAAGCCCTTCCGCTTCTCTACCGCCAAGATTTTGAGCCTGACGGTCACCGATCAAGTGAAGTGACAGAGGATGTGATAAGATGAAACGCCTGAGAGAATTAAGCCGTAGGGAATGGAAGGACAATGCGAATATTTTGGGGCTGGCCTTTGGCCTGGCGGTGCTGGTCATCCTGCTTCCGGGGATCCTCTCAGGCAGCCGCCTGGGCACGGTGGATAATGGCCGCTATGAGCAGACAATGCTGGCAGCGGGTCTGCAGTATCTGCCGCAGGATCAGGAAAGCCCGGAGACTCTGTATTATGACCACGTGATTGAGCGGTATGCCTATGGCAGCTTCCCGTTCTGGAAGCTGCTTGCCCCCAACGGGCAGAACAGCATCCTCTATCCCATTATCGTCATCCGGCTTCTGACGCAGCCCTTCGGCCTGAACTTTTCCGTTCAGTACCTGGCAATCCTGTATGCATTTTTGTTTGCCCTCGGCACCTACATGCTGGTAAAGGGCTGCGGCTATCTGGCCGGCTGGCTGGCTGTCGTTCCCGGGGGACTGCTTCTGCTGGCGGCGGGCAGTCGGAACCTGACGGCGTTCTTTGGCTCGCTGTACCCGGTGGGTACGGTGGTGGTGAGCCTGCTGCTGATGGCAGCGTCCGCCCTGCGGATGCTCACCTATGGCAGAAAACGGATGGGGAGCAGCATGGCGCTGTTCCTGGCCTGTGCGGCCTTCTGCCTGAATTCTTCGGCAATTTCCATTCTCTTTGCGCCATTTGCTGCCGCGGCTCTGCTGGCAGCCCTGGTTTTGGCGGGGCGGGATCATGCTCTTCGCCTGCCAGGCGTGCTGTGCGCCGTGCTGGTGCTGCTGGCGGCAGTGTCCTCTTCGGCTCAGTACCGGCGGGAGAGTCCGGATGTGACCTCTGATGCAGCAGCCTATCAGGCGGCGTTCGATGGCTTCCTGGCAGCCGCTGACCGTCCGGGGGAGGATTTGACGGAGTTCGGTTTGGATGAAAGCTATTTGGCAGACATTGGAAAATCCTATTACCTCAGCGAGGATGCCTATGCCCACTGCCCCCGGAATACGGCTGAGGCGGCGACCCTGTTCAAAAAACTAAACAGCGAGACCATTGGAAAATTCTATCTGCGCCATCCACTGCGGCTGCTGCAGACGGCAAACCGGCAGGTAGAGCAATACAACAGCTTTGAGACGGAAGTGACTCTGGCGGTTACGCAGACCACATCGGACAGCAATCGGATTACCCACACCTGGAGCGCGGCGGACACCCTGCTGAAAATGTTCCTGCCCCGGGGCTACGGCGGCATGACATGGCTACTCCTGCTGGAGCTTGGTGCCGCCGTGTGGCTGGCAGTGCGCCTGTGGAAGCAGCAGGGGGCGGCATTTTCCCTGCTGGCCAGCGCCGCACTGCTCTGCCTGGGGATCGGGTGCTTTGGTTATGTGCCGATCTACCTGCGATATACGGGCAATGAGTTTTTGTCCTCTGCCAGAGTGATTGCCGTGTTTGGCATGCTGCTGGGTGTGGGCGGCGTTTGCGTGGCGGCGGGGGATTGCGTTTCTGCCCTGTCCGTCTGGTTTCGGGAAAAGCAGGAAAGTCCTGTGCAGCGTACCGGCCTGGCGGATTGGCGCACCTGTCTGCTGGCTGCCCACCCGCAGCGGCTGCCTGGGGGCAGTACCTGGGTCACCCGCATTGCGGGCAGCCGAGGGTTGGGAACGCTGTGCGTATTTCTGCTGGCGCTTGCTATGTCAGCGGTGGTGCAATTTGCTTCTCCCCGTGCGGGGTGCGTCAACAACGGCGACTTCGGCCGTATGATGGAGCAGCTTGGCATCATCTGGCAGGGCGATATTTTCTATAATGTGGGAGAACAGCTGGGACATCGGGTGATCGAGGATTATGCTTTTCGAGGTGCCTTTGACTGGACCCGTCTGACCTCACTGAATCCGCAATACAGCCTGATTTATCCTGCTGCCTTGGTGCGGCTGATTTGCAGCCTGACCGGACAGGATTTCAGCACCTGGTATTTAAGCATGGTGATGAATGTGGTGCTCATCTGCTGTATTGTGTCCATGGTGTATGACCTGTATGATGTGCTGGGCAGTGATGCGCTGCTGCTGGGTATGCTTCTGTGCGGTGTATTTCTGTGCGAGAGCTACCTGGTGTGGTTCAATTCCCTGTTCGGCGAGAGCTGTATGTTCCTGGGACTCTTTATGGTGCTGGCCTGCTGCGTGCACCTGGCAGTAAAACCGGCTAATAAATGCTGGAAGACAGTGCTGTTGCTGCTGTTCAGCGGGCGAATTTTGGTGTGTGCCAAGGCGCAGATGCTGGTGACGCTGCCCTTTGTGCTGCTGCTGATCATCATTTTTGCGCTGTATCAGCGACCCTTCTCCGTCAAAGGGGTGATCCCCTACACGCTGGTGGTGATGATCGGCTGCGCCCTCATTTGCCTGGACTGTGTAACGGTGTACCGGAACAATGCCGATATCTCCGAGCGGCAGACAGTGTGGCAGTCCACCTTTTACGGCGCTTTAGTGGTTTCCGATGACCCGGAGGGGGCAATGGAGGAACTGGGCATTGACAAGTCTATGCTGCCTGATATTGGTAAGGATGCCTATCGCAGTGATGACGATTACGTCATCAGCCCCAATTCCCCCGAAGCGGACGCGGCACTGTATGACCATGTAAACACCTTTACCATGGTGCGCTATTACCTGCGCCATCCGGTACAGCTGCTGAAAATGCTGAACCATGCGGCCCAGGCCTCCCGCACCATGTACAATGGCTTCCGTGCCTATACCGGTCAGGACTACACCCAGCCCCATGATGAAATTCAGCGGTTGGGCCTGTGGCAGTACTGGAGAAGCTTTTTCACCTGCGGCAGCTTCCTGGGGTATGTGCTGCTGTATGGGGCGGCGGCCTGTGTGTGTATCTTTGGGGTGCTGCGCAAAAAAGATGCGGACATCCGGTGGAAGCTGCTGGCGGTTATTTATCTGGGCGTGATGCTTATTGGCGCGGTGCAGTATCCGCTGTCTGTGATCGGCAATGGATTTGCGGATAACCACAAGCAGATGTTCGGCTTTATGATGTGCCATGATTTTCTGGTGCTGTTCAGCCTGGTAGTGGGGCTGCGATACCTGCGGCATCACGGAAGTGAGCTACTTGCGGCAGTACACGCCATTCCGGGGCGGCTGCGGCACCGCAGTGCTTGAGGAGAAAACTGATGAAAAAGATTATGCTGGTATTCGGAACCCGCCCGGAGGCTATTAAGATGTGCCCCCTGGTGAAGGAACTGAAAAAGAGAAAGGCAATTCAGACCATCGTCTGCGTCACCGGTCAGCACCGCCAGATGCTGGACAGCGTGCTCCATGTCTTCGAGGTGGTGCCGGACTATGACCTGAACATTATGAAGGAGCGCCAGACCCTCTTCGATGTAACCACCGGGATATTAAACCGGATGAAGGGGGTGTTGGAGCTGGAGCGGCCGGATGTGGTGCTGGTGCACGGCGATACCACCACCGCCAGCGCGGCGGCACTGGCCTGCTTTTATCTCCAAATTCCGGTGGGCCATGTGGAGGCAGGACTGCGCACCTATGATATCTACAGTCCCTTCCCGGAGGAGATGAACCGGCGGCTGATTGACATTGTGGCGGCTTATGATTTTGCTCCCACCCAGGTGTCCAAGCGGAATCTCTTATCCGAGCGGACGAACGAGAGCCGCATCTTTGTCACCGGCAACACCGGCATCGACGCTATGGCTACCACCGTGCGGGAGGATTATTTCCACCCGGAGCTGGAATGGGCGGCGGATTCCCGGTTGATTTTGATCACCGCCCACCGGCGGGAAAACCTGGGCGAGCCTATGGCCCACATGTTCCGGGCCATTCGCCGGATTGCGGCGGAATTCCCGGATGTCAAAATGATCTATCCGGTGCACTTGAACCCGGCGGTTCGCAGTTGTGCGGCGCAGTATTTGGGCAATTGCAGCCAAATCCACCTGATCGATCCGCTGGATGTGCTGGATTTCCACAATTTCCTGGCCCGCTGCTACCTGGTGCTTACCGACAGCGGTGGCATCCAGGAGGAGGCCCCGGGGTTGGGCAAGCCCGTCCTCGTCCTGCGGGATACTACCGAGCGCCCGGAGGGCATCGCCGCCGGGACCCTGAAGCTGGCCGGTACCCAGGAGGAAAAAATTTATCGTCTTTTCCGCCTGCTGTTGACAGACGAGACAGAATATCATAAAATGTCCCATGCTTCCAATCCCTATGGCGATGGCCATGCCTGTGAGCGAATTGCTGATGTGTTGGAATACGGAAGCTGCGTGGAGGTCGAATAAAAATGAAAGATACAATTTTGTACATCGTTATCCCCTGCTACAACGAAGAGCAGGTGCTGCCCATCACGGCACCCATGTTCCTGGAAAAGGTCAATACGCTGGCCGCCAAGGGCCAAATCTCCCCGGACAGCCGCATTCTGTTTGTCAACGACGGCTCCAAGGATAAAACCTGGGAAATTATCTGCAATCTTGCCAAGCAGGATCCTCATTACCTGGGCATCTGCCAGAGCCGCAACCGCGGCCATCAGAACGCGGTGATGGCCGGCCTGATGGAGGCCAAGGATCGCTGTGACATTACCATCTCCATCGACTGTGACGGCCAGGATGACATCAACGCCATGGATGAAATGGTGGCGGCCTACGATGATGGCTGCGAGATCGTCTACGGTGTCCGCAGCAGCCGGGAAACCGATACCTTCTTCAAGCGCTTTACGGCGGAGAGCTTTTATAAGCTGATGAACTGGATGGGGGCCGAGGTGGTGTTCAACCATGCGGATTACCGCCTGATTTCCAGCCGGGCCCTGCAGGAGCTGGCAAAGTTCAAGGAGGTCAATATCTTCCTCCGGGGCATGGTGCCCCTGGTGGGCTTTAAGAGCACCAGTGTGTATTATTCCCGGGCGGAGCGTCTGGCCGGAGAGAGCCACTACCCCCTGAAAAAAATGCTGATGCTGGCCTTTGACGGCATCACCAGCCTGTCCGTCAAGCCCATCCGGATCATTACGGGCCTGGGCTTGTTCGTGGCAGCACTGAGCTTTGTGGGCATTATCTGGGCCGTGGTAGAAGGCCTGATCGGCGGCACCGTATCCGGCTGGGCCAGCACCACCTGCATCCTGTGCTTTCTGGGCGGTATCCAGCTGCTTTCTCTGGGCGTGATCGGTGAGTACATCGGTAAAATCTATCTGGAGACCAAGGCCCGCCCCCGCTATATCATCAGCGAGCGGACCTACGACACGGCCAAAGAAAAGCAGGAAGAGCCTGCTCTTACTGCCGGGAAATAAAACCGAATTATGCAGCTGAAATTTATGGGGCTGCCGCGTCTGCGGCAGCCCTTTGCTTGACAGTTTTTGCGAAATGTCGTATCATGAACGGCAGAGGTGAAGTTGATGTACCGTATTTTTATCGTAGAGGATGACGAGGGCATTGCCCGGGGGGTCAGTCAGTTGGTAAATTCCTGGGGTATGGAGGCTGTGACCGTCCGGAATTTTCAGAATGTGTCCGGGGAATTTGCGGCCTGCAATCCGCAGCTGGTGCTGATGGATATTGGGCTGCCTTTTATGAATGGCTATCACTGGTGCAGTGAAATCCGGCGGGTATCCAAGGTGCCGATTATTTTCCTGTCCTCGGCATCCGACAATATGAATATCATTATGGCAATGAATATGGGGGCGGATGATTTTATTCCAAAACCCTTTGACGGCAGCGTGCTCATTGCCAAAATTCAGGCGCTGCTTCGCCGTACATATTCCTTCGGCGAGAGCAGCCCGGTCCTGGAGCACCGGGGCGCTATGCTGAACACCGGCGACAATTCCCTGGTGTATCAGGGAGAGCCTGTCAGTCTCTCTAAGAATGAGTACCGTATTTTGCTGGAGCTGATGAAGAACAAGGGCAAAGTGGTCAGCCGGGAAAAGCTGATGGAGGCCCTGTGGCAGACCGATGCCTTTGTGGATGAAAACGCACTGACGGTGAATGTGGGCCGTCTGCGGAAGAAGCTGGAGGCCGCCGGACTCAAGGACTTCATCGAAACCAAATTCGGTGTGGGCTATCTGATTGACTGAGGTGAAGCGATGAAGCAGTTTTGGCATTCCTGGGGCCGGTGGCTGGCCCTGCTGGCGGCGTGCACCGGCATCTTTGCCGCGGCCTTTGGCCTGTACCATCTCCCTGTGGCGGCGGCTCTGTATCCCAGTGCGCTGTGCGGGCTGCTGATGCTGTGCGTGGGGGGCTATGATGTCTGGAAACGGCGGCAAAAACTCCGCATGCTCCATGCTCTGGCTGCGTTGCCGGACGATCTGCCGGAGCGCCTCACAGCCTTTGAGGGAGAGGAGGACGCAGCCTATGAGGTCATTATCTGCCGCCTGGTGGAGAGGGAAAACCAACTCCGGCAGCAGACCCTCCAGCGGGAGCAGGAGCGCAGCGACTATTATACAACCTGGGTGCACCAGATCAAAACGCCCATTGCCGCTATGCACCTGTTGCTGGAAAATGAAGATACTCCCTTCAGCCGGAGCGTGGGGGAGGAGCTTCAGCGCATCGAGCAGTACGCCCAGATGGTGCTGACCTATCAGCGGCTGGACAGCGTGGATACGGATTACGTCTTCCGTACCCACAGCGTGGACAAAATCGTCAAAGGTGCCATCCGGAAATTTGCGGCCCAATTTATCCGCAAAGGCATCCGCCTGGACTATACCCCCATTGAGGCGACGGTGGTGACGGATGAAAAGTGGCTCTCCTTTGTAGTAGAGCAGCTGCTGTCCAATGCTCTGAAATACACTTCGCAGGGGACGGTGACCATTTATTGGGAAAATAACTGCCTTTGCATCCGAGATACCGGCATTGGCATTGCTCCGGACGACCTTCCCCGAATCTTTGACCGAGGCTATACCGGCAGCACCGGCCGCAGTGACAAGAGGGCTTCCGGTCTTGGCCTCTACCTGTGCCGGCGCATTTGCCGGAATCTGGGGCATAGCATCAGCGCGGAGTCTACTCCGGGCAAAGGCACCCTGATCCGGCTGAATCTGGAGCAAACGGCAACCCAATACGAATGAGAAATGTGACAGTTTTGTTCGTTTTGCCGCCGCTTCTGTAAGGACAATCGCAGGAAGCGGCGGCTCCTTTGCACTATAATAGGGCCATCAAAGGAAAGGAACAAAACAACTATGAAAAAGCTGAGAAATACCGTTTGCCTGATTGTGTTTTTGGCCGTGGCCGCTGTGTGTGTGAGAAGAAACGCCAGAGGGGAAGAGGGGGACGAACAATGAGCCTGTTGACTGCACAGCACCTGAAGAAGGTGTATACCACCCGCTTCGGAGGCAACAGCGTGGAGGCCCTGCGGGATGTGAATTTCACCATTGAAAAAGGGGAATACACCGCCATCATGGGCGAGTCCGGCTCCGGCAAAACCACTCTGCTGAATATCCTGGCCGCTTTGGATAAGCCCACCTCCGGCACTGTGATGCTGGAGGGAAAGAATCTGGTGAATATCAAGGAAAAGGATATTGCCGCGTTCCGCCGGGATAACCTGGGCTTCGTGTTCCAGGAATTCAATCTGTTGGATACCTTCAATTTGGAGGACAATATCTACCTGCCCATGGTGCTGGCCGGCGTGCCCTATGCCCAGATGAAGGAAGTGCTTACCCCCATTGCGGCGGAGCTGGGCATCAGCCATCTGCTGAAAAAATACCCATATGAGGTGTCCGGTGGCCAGAAGCAGCGGGCGGCAGTGGCAAGAGCCCTGATGATGAAGCCCAAGATCATCCTGGCCGATGAACCCACCGGTGCACTGGACTCCAAGTCCACCGATGAATTGCTGCGCCTGTTCAGTCAGATTCACCAGGGTGGCCAGACGATTTTGATGGTTACTCATTCGGTGAAGGCCGCCAGCTGTGCGGACCGTGTGCTGTTTATCAAGGATGGGCAGGTGTTCCACCAGCTCTACCGGGGCGAATGCAGCAACGAGCAGCTCTACCAGAAGATCTCTGACACCCTGACCATGCTCCAGACGGGAGGCGACGAGGTGTGAAAGGCTTCCTTTATTTCCGCCTGGCCTGCTCCGGCATCCGAAAAAACCGGAAGCTGTATGGGCCCTATCTGC
Organism: uncultured Oscillospiraceae bacterium; assembly: GCA_934591635.1. Lineage (GTDB taxonomy): Bacteria > Bacillota > Clostridia > Oscillospirales > Oscillospiraceae > Faecousia. The sequence goes on from CAKTPI010000002.1 coordinate 114,337, forward strand.
TTACCGTCATTGGCATGGTTGTAATGAGTCAAATCATGCAGTCGCTGAGCTATTCACCGGCGCTGCATGCCATGCGCGGCAGAAATCAGTTGGGGATGATCCTCTCTTTGGGGAAATTTGTAATTGCTGTGTTTGCAGCGCTGTTCCTGCTGTATACCAATTCCTTCCTCATCCGCCGCCGCTACAGGGAATTCGGCCTGTATAATGTGCTGGGTATGGATAAAAATGCCTTGAGCAGGGTGGTTTTCTGGGAAAACCTCATTGTGGCCGTTGTCGGTCTCATTGTGGGATTGGTGCTGGGTTCCCTGCTGTATAAGCTGGCGGAGCTGGGACTGGTGAATATGATTCACGGACAGGTGGACTATTCCATTGTTGTGGATTTGGATGGAATCAAGTTTACCCTGATCGTTTTTGCCGTTATCTTTGCGCCGCTCATGGCCCGCTCACTGATTCAGGTGCGCCTTGCACGTCCTCTGGAGCTGCTGCGCAGTGAAAATGCAGGTGAAAAGCCGCCCAAGGCAAATTATCTTTTGGGCCTGGTGGGACTGGCTCTGTTGGGTGGCGCCTATTATATGGCTGTCACGATCTCTAACGGGCTGGATGCCTTCGTTTTTTTCTTTGTCGCGGTGCTGATGGTGATTGCCGGAACGTATTTGCTGATGATCTCCGGGAGTGTGGTGCTGTGCCGCCTGCTGCAAAAATGGAAGGGCTATTACTATAAAAAGCAGCACTTCGTCTCCGTTTCCTCGATGGCTTACCGGATGAAGCGTAACGGCGCCGGTCTGGCCTCTATCTGCATCCTGGCCACCATGGTGCTGGTGATGATTTCCTCCACCAGCAGCCTGTATATCGGGGCGGAGGATTCTTTGAAAAGCCGCTACCCCCATGACAGCGGCTTTGGGGTGGACATGCAGGTACCGCGGTGGATGGACGAAGCCCACAGTGAGGAAATTCTGGATAGCTTCCACAGTGTATATGCAGAAAATCAGGTGGAGCCCGCATCGGAAGAGTATTATTTCTACGCTTCAATCTCGGCATTAATGGAGGGAGAAGAGGCCAAGCCGGATCGCTCGGCGGTTAACAGTGTTACAAACTATGAAAATGTGCGCCAACTGATGTTCCTGGGGCAGGCGGATTATAACCGGATGTACGGAACGGATGTACAGCTGCAAGCCGGTCAGGCATTGCTTGATACCTATAACTGCACCTATAGCCGGGATGCAATAAAAATAAACGGCATGGAATTCCAAATCATGGGCAGAACCACCCAGCATACGGTAACAGGAGAGATGTATGTATCCGTGGTTCCTACCATTACCCTGGTTGTTTCCAATTTGCAGGATCTGGAGCCGCTGACCAGCCTGAAATATACAACAGTCAATGGCCAGATCACGCGGAATATGCTCAACTGTAAGTTCTATTATGGGGCAGATTTTGACCTTCCGGAAGCGAAAATCATAGAGCTCCATCGCACGATGGAAGCCGGAATCAAAACGCTCCCTATGGCGGAGGAAAACGGCATTGCCTGGACCAGTGAGTGCCGGGCCCTGCAGCGGGAGGACTTTTATATCACCTTCGGCGGCCTGTTCTTTATCGGCATCATGCTCAGTGTGATTTTTATTGCTGCCGCGGCTCTTATCATCTATTATAAGCAGGTCAGTGAGGGCTATGAGGATCAGTCCCGGTTTGCCATTATGCGCAAGGTGGGCATGACCCAGCAGGACATCAAAAAGAGCATCAATTCCCAGGTGCTGACAGTGTTCTTCACTCCGCTGCTGATGGCGGGTGTCCACTTGGCTTTTGCCTTCCCTCTGGTGTGGAAGCTGCTGCAAATGTTCAATCTGCATGATCAGCGGCTTGCGATTCTGACAAACATCGGCGCCTTCCTCACCTTCTGTGTTTTCTATGTGATTATTTATAAATTCACCGCTCACGCCTACTACCGCATTGTCAGCAGCAGGAAACAGACGTGAAAAGGAACCGCCCCATCCTGAAAGTCAAGGATGGGGCGGCAGTTTATGCGTCCTCCTGAATGTCGATCAGCAGGTATTCGGACCAACAGCCAGTCTTGAACTTAATGGCCCAGTCGGAGATGCCGGAGGTCACGACGAAGTCCGTATTTTCCCGCCGGGTGTAGCCATAGATCCAGTCGTTGCCAATGGGGCCGAAGAGCTTTGAAACGGTGGTCATAGGGATAAACTGACCGCCATGGGTATGGCCGGAGAGCACCAGATCTACTCCGGCCGCTGCCTGGGCTGCGTAGTCCATGGGCTGATGGTCGAGTACAATGGAGAACTTGCTGGGATCCAACCCTTCCGTCAGCTCTTTCATGGCCTTTCGCCCGGCGGCGTACTCCTCGGACTTGTCTGCCCGGCCAATGAGATAAAACCGGTCATTGATCAGCGCAACATCGTCCTCCAGGACGGTAACGCTGTTCTTTTCCAGCTCTCTGGTCAAATCCTCCCCGGTGTAACCGCGGTAATCATAGTAGCCCTTGTCATGGTTGCCGAAGACATAGTACACGCCGTAGGTGGTCTGCATGTTTCCCAACGCCTGACAGCAGACGATCATATCCGCTTTGGAGGTGTCGTCATCCACAAAGTCACCTACGATCAGAAGCAGATCCGGTTCCTGGGCCTGAATTTCCTGAAGATGGGCGGCAAAGCCGTCCCCGTGGAAGGTAGTGCCCACATGGGAGTCTGACAGCACCGCAACCCGCAGGCTTCCAACTGGCTTGCCGGTGGAGATGGCGTAGGGGGTCTGCCAAACGTGGAAGGCGGCATACCATCCGGCGGCCAGATAGCACACCGTGAAGAGAATGGCGGCACCGCCGGCATAGTAGCGGGAAAAGGGGCGCTTCCGCAGGTGCGCGATTCCGGCGAAAAGCCCATCAAAGAGCAGCCAGAAGACCAGCAGATGCAGCACGCACACGATGGCATTCATGTACCCCCAGGCGAGCCAGATGCCGCCGGTGATGAGCACCATGCACCCCAGCCCAATCAGTACTCCCGCGGCTTTCTTCCCATGGGATAATTGACGAATGATTTTAAAACGGCTGATGCGGGTCGCCAGATAATAAATTCCCCCCAGAGTGCCCAGCAGTAAAAGAGCCATCAGAAGTATCCACATGATCATATTTTTTCCCTTTCTTTGTGGCGCCAATATGCAAATAGAAGTAAAAGCACCGAACGCAAAGCGTTCGGTGCTTTTGGCAGGGGCACAAGGACTTGAACCCTGAGCCTACGGTTTTGGAGACCGCCGCTCTACCAATTGAGCTATACCCCTATATATATAAAAGGCAGGAGCCTTTATTAACTGGTGGGCCTTCAGGGACTCGAACCCGGGACTATCCGGTTATGAGCCGGAGGCTCTGACCAACTGAGCTAAAGGCCCATTTGATTCGTGGGCGTCTCATCACCACAAGGGGCATTATACCATTTTCACAGGAATATGTCAAGTGCTGTTTTTACAAAATGCCGGGGGCGTGACATTGCCCCCGGCCGGTGGTTATTCAAATGTCTCCATATTCAGACAGTCGCTTGAACGGGTGAGGGGAGTGAGAACACCATCCCGGATGGTATAGCTTTCCCCAAACAGGAGAAGCATGGCTTCATTCTGGAAAAAATAGCTGCCGTCGGGCAGGGCAAAGAAGGTATTCCCCCGGCTATCCGGATAGGTGATATCCTCGAAGAGCCGCAGGCCGTCCAGCATGTCGTCCTTGCATTTTTGATAGTGGGGCAGGATATTTACGCCAGTCAATCCCAGACCGGGGGCAAAGCGGACAAAATCGGGGTCAATGCCTTCGCCGGCTTCTTCAGGTTGAACATAGACCATGTCCGCCATGTTCATGGAACCGGCACTGATGCCCATAACGGTTCCTTGGAAATTCTTGAGGATTTCCCGCAGACCGATTTCACGGAAAAAGGCGTTCTGAGTGGGGACGTGGCCGCCTGCCAGCACCAGAAAATCGCTGGAATGCACCAGCTGGGCCGCTTGGCCGGCATTGGTTCCATCCAGCACCTGGAAGGCGCTGAAGGGCATTCCTGCCTGACAGAAGGCAATTGGGATATCCATGCCGAAGGTGCAGGTCAAGTCATGCCGTTCCGGGTCGGAGGCTACGAACAGCACGCGAGGGAAGGGCGGCAGCACCTCCTGTAAATTCTCAACAAAGTGATTTTCGGGGTTCAGAAAAGCGCTTCCTGTGCCCCACAGGAAGGGGCTGCTGGTAATGAAAAGGTTCATAAGACACCTCACAGTTTGTAGGTCGGGAAGTATTCCTCCACGAAGTCCACGTGCTCGGCCTGGAAGCTTTTCCCGTTCAGGTATTCCAGACTTCCGGCATCGGTGGTGAAGTCAAAGCGCAGGAAATAAGAATAAAGCGCCTGATAATTGCGGTCGAAGCGTTTATCCAGCTTCCCGTACTTGCCGTCCCCCAGCAGGGGATGACCGGCGTGGGCAAACTGGGCGCGGATCTGATGGGTGCGGCCGGTAATCAGCTTGCATTCCACCAGGGTCAGTCCATTGGCGGCGGCCAGGGTGCGGTAATCCGTCTGGCAGCTCTTGGAGCCGGGCTGAGGGGTGTCGGTAACGAACACCCGGTTCTTTTTGGCATCCTTGAACAGGTATCCCTTTAGGCTGCCCTCCCGGGGCTTTGGGGTGCCCTCCACGATGGCTAAGTACCGCTTGTCCATTTCCCGGTCTTTGATCTTTTGATTCATGACCCGCAGGGCCTCGGCGGTTTTTGCGGCGATGACAATGCCGCCGGTGTTCCGGTCAATGCGGTTGCACAGGGCGGGGGTAAAGCTGTTCTCTCCCCGGGGGCTCCATTCATGTTTCTGGTAGAGATAGGCCTGGATATGGTCAATCAGTGTCCGGCCATATTCAGCACCGTCATGGGGGTGCACCGCCAGACCGGGACGCTTGTCCACCAGCAGAATCTGGTCGTCCTCGTATACGATGTTCAGCTTGGGAGAAGCCACAGTGAGGTAAGCATTATCCTCCCGGGGCTTGTCGAAAAATTCATCGTTGATATACAGCTGGAGCACATCTCCCGTTTTTAGTCGGGAATCCCGTTCGGCCCTTGCGCCGTTGAGCTTAATGCGTTTGATGCGGATGTATTTTTGAGCCAGGGAGGCAGGCAGCAGGGGGACGGCCTTCGCCAGAAACCGATCCAGACGCTGACCGGCATCGTTGCTGCCGATGGTTAATTCCTTCATTTATTTCTGCCCCATTTTGCTTTCAAAGTGGCGGTCGATTTGCTCAGAGAATTCCTGTGCGGCATTGTAGCCCAGCTTGCGCTGACGGTTGTTCATGGCGGCCACCTCCAGAATCACGGCCAGATTACGGCCGGCGGTGACCGGAATGGTGTTCATGGGGATCTTTACCCCCAGAATTTCCATGTACTGATCCTCTAACCCCAGCCGGTCATAGGCCTCCTGGGTGTTCCAGGGGACAATGTTCACCACCAGGTTAATCTCGTTTTCCGTCCGCACAGCACCCATGCCGAAAAGCTTCGCCACATTGATGATGCCAATGCCCCGCAGCTCAATATAATTGCGAATCAGCTCCGGTGCGGTGCCAATGAGGGAGGTGTCGGAGACTTTGCGAATTTCCACGCCGTCATCGGCAATCAGCCGGTGGCCGCGCTTGAGCAGCTCCAGGGCGGTCTCGCTTTTGCCTACGCCGCTGTCACCGATCAGCAGCAGCCCCTCGCCGTAGACCTCCACCAGGACACCGTGACGGGTGATCCGGGGGGCCAAGGCAGAGCGCAGGTAGGTAATAAGGCTGGAAGCCAGCGAGGCGGTGGCCTCGCCGGAGCGCAGAATGGTAATACCGTGCTTTTTGGCCATTTCCAGACATTGCTCATCCACCGGGAAATTCCGGGCAATTACCAGCGCAGGCGGTTTATAGGAGAAGAACTGATCGAAAATAGCAGCCCGCTCCTGGGGCGTTTTTTTCAGGATATAGCTGACCTCTACGTTGCCCAGAATCTGCAGGCGCATGGGCTCGAAGTAGTCAAAATAGCCAGCCAGCTGTAAACCGGGCCGGGCCACATCCTCCACCGTCAGGCGGATGCTCTCATAATCCGGCGCAGCGTAGGCAATGTCCAGTTTGAAGTCCTTTACCAGCTCGGTCAGCGGAATACTGTATATTTCACTCATGGTGGAATCCTCCATCTGCTTGTGTATTTTTTATTATACCAGCCTTACAGGGAATATCAACAATTTTTACAAAATAACAGATATTATCAATTTTTAAATTGATAATTTTACAAATGTATGATAATTTCATAATACATAGTTTTAATGTGTATATTATTTCTAACATAAATGATAATAAGCTGCTATACAGTGACGTTTTGCGAGAAGTTTTTGCATATCTGCCAACTGCAATATGTGACAATATAAAGCAAATTATATGGAGGGAAAAGATATGAAGTATACAACGTTGGGAATAGTGATGCATGCTGAATATAATGCAGGATGTGGAAGAACTGGAGACTATTGAGAGTCCTGTGTACGTAATTGCTGGCGGAAATGTTATTCTCATTTGTAAGTAACTGATTATCTACTCTTTCGAGGCGGTGTGGGGCACCTCACACCGCCTTGGAAAATCCTCAGAAAGTTGGAGCAAATTGATGAAAGAGATTTTTACGGCATCGCAAGAGAAAAAAGTGGAATCCCAGGCAATCTCGCATTGGATGCGTATGCAGGCATTGGCAGAACTGCCGCTGCTGGTTATACTTGCGGTCGTTGTCTGTTTATCCGCTGCGGCGGATATTATGGTGGCGTATGTACTGAAGATGTTCACAGATGCTGCCGCCGGGGAGACGACATTTCCGCTGAGAAACATAGTGGTAATTGCTGCCTGTGTGTTAGTGGGAGTGGGTATTACTGCGATAACTTCGGCCTTTTTAAAAGCCAAAATTCAAGGACGCATTGAGATCAATATTCGTCAGCAAATTTTGACAAGCGTCTTAAATGGGGAATATTCTCAGGTGCAGCAGCTTCACACGGGAGATACCTTGACGAAACTGACCAGCGATGCTGCTGCTGTCGCAGAATACTATCCTCGTGTCGCAACAGATATTGTGGGTAGTGCGCTGCAATTTCTGCTGGCAGTTATTGCCATTTTCCTATTAAATTTCAAAGTGGCGCTGCTGATTACTGTTGTGATGCCACTGCTTGTTTTAGCCATTAGTTTGTTTAATACACCCATTGGCAGGGCAGATGAGCGCCAGAAGCGGGAAGAGGAAAAGAGTCGGGTTTTGATACAAGAGTATCTGGATTTAAATAAATTGATTAAGCTTTTTGGCGTCCAATCTCGATGCCTGGCTAATACTGGTTGCCAATTTGAAAAAACATATAAAAGCAAGATTTACTTTGGCATCTGGGATGGCGTTGCTTCTTTTTTGAATAGCATGGTTGGAAACGCAATTTTACTGATTACGTTGGGCGGCGGCGCTTACCTTGCAATTAAGGGCGAGACAACCGTTGGAACCGTCACTGTTTTCTGACAGCATTCGAAATAATATTACACTGTTTGATGTGCCTGTGGATGAGGATCGTTTTGCGAAGGCTGTAAACATGGCCCTTGTGGATGCCTTTGCTTCTGATTTTCCAAACGGCTATGATATTTTAATCGGCCAGCATGGAAGTACCGTATCCAGTGGCCAGGCACAGCGGATTGCAATTGCCCGTGCAATTTATTGGAACAGCGATATTATGATTTTTGATGAACCAACTTCCAACCTCGATAGAACTTCTGTTGATATATTGAAGAAGTCCATTCGGCAGCTGAAGCAGGATAAAATTGTAATTGTGATCTCTCATGAACAATCTTTTGAGAGCGCATGCGACGTTTGCTATCATTTGGAGGAAGGAAAACTGAAGCAGATATAGCTATTAATAAAAAATGCAAAAAAAAGCTTGCATTTTCGGGGGAAATCTGATATCATATTCAGGCGTAAGCGCCTAAAGGGCGCAGGCTAGAAAAGTAATCATTCGGATGGGAGGTGCAATGAATGGCGAAGTGTGATTTTTGTGGTAAGGGCGTTACCTTTGGTATTAAGGTCTCTCACTCCCACAGACGTTCCAATCGCGAGTGGAAGCCCAATGTGAAGCGGGTCAAGGCAGTCGTGAACGGAACTCCCTGCCATGTGTACGCTTGTACCAGATGCCTCCGTTCCAATAAGGTTGAGCGGGCCATCTGATTTTACTGGCATATAAAATACGCTGCTGATTTTCTTCGGCAGCGTTTTTTATTCTCATTTTCTATCCCTAATAAAAATTTTGCCGAGTATGCGTTTTTGCATACCCGGCATTCTTTATTTCTGCTTGACGCTGGTGCCCATCACATCGGAAATTTCCGTGACAGTGATGAAGGCGGTACTGTCGATAGAGGTGACCAGCTTCTTGACCCGGGGAATCTGGAAGCGGTTCACCACAAAGTAGATGACGCACTTATCTGCCCCGGAAAAATAGCCCTTGGCACTGATTTGGGTGATGCCGCGGCCAAACTCATCGGAGAGGGCACGGCAGATATCCTCTTCCATTTGGGTGACGATCATGACGGATTTTGCCTTATCCAGACCCTCTACGATGAAGTCCACGGTTTTGTTGCCCACAAAGTAGGTAATGATGGAATACAGCGGCAGTACCCAGCTGCCCCAGATGACGCCGATGAAGATGTAAAGAATGACGTTGTAGGCCATGACAAAGGAGCCAACGGTGAGGCCCAGCCCCTTTGCAAAGATAACGGCCATGACTTCAATACCGTCGATGGCTCCGCCCCAGCGGATGGTCAGGCCGCTGCCCACGCCGGACACCAATCCGCCGAAAATGGCGCACAGCAGCAAGTCCGTCCCGGCAAAGGGGGAGGCGGTGGAAACATCCACCGGCAGCACATTGGTGATCAGGAAAGAGGCGGCAGAGTAAATCAGCACGGCCCAAATGGAGTACGCCGTAAAGCACCAGCCCTGCTTTTTCAGGCCGAAGAGAAACAACGGGACGTTCAGAATCACCAGAAACAGCGACAGCGTATATTCCGGCGGTGTGGCCTGCCACAGCAGCATGGAGGTGCCGGAGATGCCGCTGTCATACAGATGCACCGGCGCCAGAAACATGGTAACACCGATGGCGTTAATCGTACCGGCCGCAATCAGCAGCAGAAAATTCTGCCACCGCAGCTGCTTCAGGGAATCCAGTCCGGCCCTTCGGGAAAAGCTTTGCAGTCGTTCCTTGGCCGTTTTTTTAGGGGGGTGCTTCTTTGCTTGCTTTGCAGTTTTCATAGGCGCTCTCCTTATCGTGTTGTTTATGCCCAGCCGGCGTCCTCGCTTTCGGATTTCCGTTGGCGGGTCAGCAGGGAAGTGACGGCTTTTCGTGCATCCACATCCTCATACAGCACCTGATAGGCGGCATGGATGATGGGCATGTCCACCTGTTCCCGCTGGCAAAGCTCCCAGGCAGACTTGGCGGCGTAGTAACCCTCCACCACGGCGCCAACCTGCTCCATGGCTTCCTTGGGCGTATAGCCTTGGCCAATCAGCATGCCGGCCCGGTTATTCCGGGAGTGGAGGGAGGTGCAGGTGACGATCAGGTCGCCGATGCCGGACAGACCGGCCAAGGTGTCCTTCTGTGCCCCCAGGGAGACGCCCAGACGGGCCATCTCAGTCAGGCCCCGGGTCATGAGCATGGCCTTGGTATTGTCTCCAAAGCCCATCCCGGCGGCCACACCGGCGCACAGCGCAATCACATTTTTCAGTGCACCGCCCAGCTCGGCCCCAATGATATCCGGGCTGGTATACACGCGGAAGGTATCGGACATAAAGGCATCCTGCACGAATTCCGCCATGTTCCGGTCGCCGCAGGCGGCCAGACAGCCGGTGGGAAGACCGATGCCCACTTCCTCGGCGTGGCAGGGCCCGGTGAGGGCCACGATTTTCCCGTGCCCGGTCTCCTGCGCTACTACCTGGCTCATTCGAAGCAGGGTGCCCTCTTCAATCCCCTTGGTGACGGATACCACCACGGTGTCCGGTGCCAGGTAGGGGGCAACGGTTTTGCAGACGGAACGAATGGGAAAAGAGGGGCAAGCGATGACGACCATCTGGCAGCCCTCTACACATTTTGGGTCGGCGGAGAGCTGGAGTGCTTCCGGCAGTGCCACCTGGGCCAGCCGGGGATTGACATGGCTTTCCCGAATCTCCGCGGCCCGCGCCTCGCTCCTGCACCAGAGCGTGGTGTCGTGGCCGTTTTTGCACAGCAGCGTTGCCAGGGCAGTCCCCCAGGCACCGGAGCCGATGACAGCAGTTTTCATTGCTTTTTCCCCTTCTTGAAGAATTCGGTCTTGCGCTCCTGCTTGTGAATCAGCCGGTCAATATTGTCTCGGTGCATGCAGATGGCAAGCAGGCACAGCACGCCGCATCCGGCCACAGCCAGCCCCCGGTCATGATGCCATAGGGCAAAACTGATAAACACAGTCAGGGAGCCCAGAATAGAGCCGAGGGAAACATAGCGGCTCAGCCCATAGGTCACGGCAAATACGGCGGTGGACACCAACCCCACTCGCCAGTCCAGCATCATTGCGCTGGCAATGCCGCACACGATGCCCTTGCCGCCGTGAAAGCCCAACAGGGCAGGAAAATCGTGCCCCAGTCCCACAGCAATTGCCGCCAGGACGGCACCCTCCAGCCCATAGCCCAGGGGTGAAAACAGGTATCGGCCCAAGGCACAGGCCACAACAGCCTTGGCCGCGTCAATGCCGAAAACCAGCAGCCCGGTGAGCGCGCCATAGTTTCGGCAGAAGTTGGTAAAACCCGCGTTGCCGCTTCCGTGGCGGCGAACATCATCGTGGGCAATCATTTTGGAAATCAAAATGGCACCGTTGAGGTTACCCAGCAGGTAGCTTACCGCAACGGTAATCACAGCCCGAATGAACATGAAAAATTATTCCTCCTTGTCGCCCTTCTGGCGGATGGTAATGCGTACCGGGGTGCCCATGAGACCGAAGACCTCACGAATCTGGTTTTCCAGATACCGCTGATAGGAGAAGTGGAACAGCCGGGCATCGTTGCAGAAGATGACAAAGTGGGGGGGCTTGGAGCTGGCCTGGGTCATATAGTAGATTTTCAGGCGGCGGCCCTTATCCGTGGGGGGCTGCACCCGGGCGGTGGCATCTGCCAGGACGCTGTTCAGAGCGCCGGTGGTGATGCGCTTGGTATTCTGGGCGTACACGTCCTGAATCACCTGGAACAGCTTGTCCACCCGCTGCCCTGTCAGGGCGGACAGGAAGACCACAGGGGCATAGAGCATATAGCTCAACCCCTGGCGCACATCATCTTCCATGTTCTTCATGGTGTTGGTTTCCTTGTCTTCCACCGCATCCCACTTGTTCACCACGATGATGGCAGCCTTGCCGGCCTCGTGGACAAGACCTGCAATCTTGGTATCCTGCTCGGTGACGCCCTCGTTGGCATCCACCAGAATCAGGCACACATCCGCTCGGTCAATGGCGTTGATGGAGCGCATGTTGGAGTATTTTTCAATGGCATCGTCCACCTTGCTCTTGCGGCGCATACCGGCAGTGTCGATGAAGCAGTATTTTCCGGTTTCGTTTTCAAAATAAGAGTCGATGGCATCCCGGGTGGTACCGGCCACATTGGATACAATCACCCGCTCCTCCCCCAGAATCCGGTTCAGCAGACTGGATTTGCCCACATTGGGCTTGCCTACAATGGCAACCTTGATGATGTCGTCGTCTTCCTCCTCGCTGCTGTCTTCTGGGATGTTTGCCAGCACCCAGTCCAGCAGGTCGCCGGTGCCGTGACCGTGGACGGCGGAGGTTTCAAACAGGTCGCCGATGCCCAGACTGTAGAATTCATACACATCCGGGTTGGTGGGGCCGATGGAGTCGCACTTGTTTACGGCAAGGGCCACCGGCTTGCCGGACTTGCGCAGCATGGTGGCAACATCCTCGTCAGCAGCGGTGACACCGGAGCGCACGTCCGTCACCATGATGATGGCATCTGCCAGTTCAATGCCAATCTCCGCCTGACGGCGCATGAATTTCAGCATGTCACTGTCGGTGCCCGGTTCGATGCCGCCGGTGTCCACCAGGCTGAAGGTTCTGCCGCACCACTCGCAGTCGCCGTAAATGCGGTCACGGGTGACACCGGGGGTGTCCTCCACAATGGAGGTGCGCTGCCCGGTGAGTTTATTAAAGAGCATGGATTTGCCCACGTTGGGTCTGCCGATAATGGCAACCAAAGGCTTAGCCATGTGCATCACGTCCTTTCTACCCCTCAAGGGCTCTTATCATTATGCCATATTTTCGGTTGAAAAGCAATGGAAGGATGGTTTCGTTTTCTATTTATTTACAATCCACCGGGATTGGACTTTTGCTATCCGTTCAGCAGAATTGTATCGTTCCCAGGCTGACGCATGGCATAGAGTGCTTCCAGTTCCGCAATTACCTCTGCTCGGGAGCGAACCATCCCCGGGTGGTGACTGACCAGCAGATAGGGCGCACTCAACTTCTTCAGCACGCCAAGTAAATCCCGCACCAGTTGGACACTGAACAGGTAGGCGCCGTCCTTGGACTTGCAGTACAGCGCGTCCCCAACGAAGGCATACTGCCCGCCCACCTCCAACCCCAGGCAGCCCTTGCAGTGGCTGGAAGGAAGCGGAAAGAGATGCAGCGCACCAAAATATAAGTCCCCGTTTACCACTGTTCCCGTCCCCACATGCCGCTGGGTTTCACTGGAGACGTATACATCCCGCACACGCAGCAGCCCTAGATTGCCGGTGCGATCCGCATGAAAATGGGATAGAACCACGTGGTATTCACCGTTCAGGCCCGCAATCGCCTGCGGGTCGTTTCCAACATCATACAGCCACGTCTCCGTGCCATCCCGGATGATGCCAATGTCTGCCGAGAGAGGAGCTTCAGTGGCGGGAATATAGCTGATGGTATCACTGATTTTGCATATTTCCATTTTTATAACCTTTCTGCTTCAAAGCGTGTCAGTAAAAAGGAAAAAGAGGAAGGCTGTTAAAACCTTCCTCTGTGTTTCCTGCTTTTGCCTTACTCAGCCTCAACAGCCACAACCTGACGGCCGTTGTAGGTGCCGCAAGCCTTGCAAGCTCTGTGGGGCAGAACGGGTTCACCGCACTTGGGGCAAACCGCAACGCTGGGAGCGGAGAGCTTCCAGTTGGAGCCACGGCGCTTATCGCGACGAGCCTTGGACACTTTACACTTAGGGACAGCCATGGTGACACCTCCTTGGTAAAACTGCTTTTAACACAGCATTCAAATATGGATTTACTTCTCAAGAAGCTGCCTTAAAGCAGCCAATCGGGGATCGAGCTCCTTTTCGCAGGTGCAGTTCCCATTGTTCAGGTTTTTGCCGCACCGGCAGCACAAACCCTTACAATCATCCTTGCACAGCAGCTTGGAATCCAGATTCAGTACGAACACCGTCCGCACAATGTCATCTAAATCGGCGCTGTCTCCCACGAGAGGGAATACCCACTCATCTTCGTTCTCTTCGCTGCTTAACTCCGTCACCAGCACCGCATCGATGGGAAAATCAATGTCACGGCTGAATGGTGCGGCGCAGCGGTCGCAGATGCCGTGAATGGTGGTGGTAACATTGCCCTTCATCAGCAGGACACCTGCGGTGTTGCGGACAACACCCTGGGCGCGCACCGGCTCGGAAACCGGATAGCTGATGCCGTAGCGAAGGTCGCTGAGATCCACGCTGATGGAGAAAGGAACACTGGCACCGGGACAGTCAATGATTTTCGATAGCCCCAGCAGCATACTTTTCCCCTCCTCGCAGTCATGCCTTGATATTATATAGGAGAAAGTGGGTTTTGTCAAACATTATTTTTAAGAAATCTTTCCCTTTTCGCAGACAGACCGTAATTTGGAGGAGAAATAGCGGGCATCACAGCAGCTCCTGGTATTCGGATTCCATTTTCAGACGCAAATCCTCGGCAAGCCGGGCAATGACCACACCATTGCTGATCTGACGGACGCCACGTGTCTTATCCAGAGGGAAGAGCTGATCCCAGAGCTTACCGCCGCTGCGCTTACAAGCGGAGGTGATGGCTGTGCGCAGGGAGTGCTCCACTTGGAGGGGTGTGCTGCTGAACCGGCGGCCCAAACGGGGATATAGGTCTTTGGTCAGGGAGATTTCCGGCTCCTCCAGCACGATCAGAACCGCTTCCTGCAAAAACTTGGTGCCTTGGTGGCGGGGAGAGAACATGAGTGCTCGGGTCCGCTCAATGACGTAGGCGCGCGGGTCCATATGGCGGACTGGCGCGGGATTGAGTCGCTTGGTCAGATCCCGTACCCGCCGGGAGACAGCAGAGAGGTCACAGGGCTTGCGGATGATATAACCAATGCCCAATTCCTGGGCACATTCCTGTACATAGTCCGTATAGAACCGGGTAACGGCAAGCACCATGGGGGATAAACCGGCGGCACGGATTTCCTGAAGCAGGGTAATGCCATCCAACTCCGTCAGCATCAGATCCAGTACAATGATATCGGGCCGTACTGCCACTGCTGTTTGCAATGCCTGTTTGCCATCGCTGCATTGGACGATTTTATAGGCATCGCACAGTACCTGCTCCAAAGCCTGACGGAATTCACTGCTGCTGTCTACGATCATCAGTGTTAAGCCTTCCAAATTCGTCACACCTTTGCAGTTGAAATTGATATGTTTTCACAGAAAAAGAATAACACAAACTGCAAAGTTTTTCAATTCGAACAAAATCGACAATTTTCGATATTATTACGCAAATCAGGATATATTTGAAAAATAAAATGATAATTCTAAAAAAGGAAAGAGAATTGGGAAAAACAGCAGAGGTATACAAACCAAAAGTGGGGCAGCCTCCGATTAGAGAGGCTGCCCCACTGGGACAGATTATAATGCGAAATGGGTAATTCGGTCTATTAACCGTTGCTGTTACCCCGGTTGCCGTAGAAGAAGTTGTACCAGGCATCATAGTCGCCTTCCGGAGTGGTGGGCGTTTGCTCCGTGGAGGAACCGGTGCTGCTCTGGGGCTTCTCATCCAGCGTGATGTCCAATGTGATGCGTTCACCGGAGCGAATGACGGTGATGGTGGTCTTGTCACCGGCCTTGAAGCGGCGCAACGCACGGGTCAGTTCATTGGTGGAGGACACTTCGTTATCGCCAAGAGCGATGATGATGTCCTTCGGCTGCACACCTGCACGGTCAGCGCTGCCGCCATCTACAACGGTGGCAACATAAGCGCCGGTAGGCATGCCATAGAGCTTTGCGGCAGAAGCATCTGTATCCTGTACGGTAACACCCAGGTAAGCGCCGGTGACGTATCCGTACTCCTGCAGGTCATCAATGATGCCCATGACATCGTCAATGGGGATTGCAAAGCTGATGCCCTCGATCACAGCGCCGGAAGAGGTAGTTCCGGAATACTTGGCGGAGGTGATGCCAACGACTTCGCCATACATGTTGAACAGCGGGCCGCCGGAATTGCCGGAGTTAATGGCCGCATCGGTCTGGATCATATTGATTGTGGAATTATCAGTTGTGACCTGGCGGTCTTTACCGCTGACATAGCCAACGGTCAATGTAGCAGTGAGGGAGCCGAGGGGGTTGCCGATGGCGCAGACCATGTCGCCGATGGCCAGATTGTCACTGCTGCCGATCTTGACAGCGGGTAGGTCGGTGGCCTCTACCTTCAGCAGCGCCACATCGTTCAGTTTGTCAGAACCGATGATTTTGGCATCATATTCATCACCGGTGGAAAGGTTAACAGTCACTGCGGTTGCGTTTTCCACAACATGGTAGTTCGTGACCACGTAGCCATCCGGAGAGAGGATGAAGCCGGAACCGGTGGAGGTGCCCTGACGGGTCATGCCGCCATAAGAGGTGGACTGCACGGTGCTGGAAACGGATACAACGCTCTTGGCATTGTTTTCATACACCATTCTGGGTGTCTGTGCACCCTCCGGAGAGACGGCATAGGTGACATTGGTCGCCGTCACCCCGCTGCCAGCGGAGAGGGAATTCAGCTGCTGCTGCATCTGGGAGATGGTGTTGGCGCTTGCCTGCATCTTCTCCTCCCAGTGGTTGTTGAGGACTGCATAGGTGAGGCCGCAGCTGCCGGCCACCATCGATATGGCCAGCACCACGCCCATCACGCCACGCATCGCGCGGCGGCGCTTGGGCTGCTTGACAGATTCATAACAATGCTCATTTTCACGTTGCTCTTCCGGCTGCTGACCGTCGGAATAGTTGTTTTCAAAGGTCTCCATAGAGATTCCTCCTTGCTTTTTTAATTACCTATACCTTAACCCTCACTTATGAAAAAAATATGTACGCAACAATAACGTAATTTGAAAACTCCCGGAAAAATGTAAATATTTTCTGACCATGAAGAAAGGGAACCGCGAAGTGGTTCCCTTTCTGCTGTGAAGCCGGAAACCGGAAAGGGCAGGAGCATCCTCTGCCGATTCTGTTTCCCTGTTAGATTCCGTTATTTTCTGCGGAAGGACATGCAGTCGGTGCACTGGTCTACAGTGGGATTTGCCTCGTGGGTGCCGACCAGAATTTTATCCAAGGAGCAGTAGTTTTCGCTGGAGCAGTGATTTGCGCACTCCTGGACGGTACATTCCACGCATTTGTTGGCATGACAGCTCATTGCAGTTACCTCCTTTTTCTGTTTTCAGGCATAGTATGAGCGGGAATTAAAAATTTATGCAATCAAGGAAACGTCCCCAAAAAGAAAAAACGAGGCACCTTTTGAAAGGTACCTCGCTCTGGCAGAGGATGAGGGATTCGAGGCTCCGCAAGGTGGCCGCCAGTTTTTGAACTGGCGGCGGCAATGCCCCACCGGGGCTTTGCATTTAATGGGTTCGAATCCAACGGGAATAAAGAAAAAAGCGAGGCACCTTTTGAAAGGTACCTCACTCTGGCAGAGGATGAGGGATTCGAACCCCCGCAAACGGAGTCAGAGTCCGGTGTGCTACCGTTACACAAATCCTCTAAATGTGGAACGGTGCTATTATAACCAATTTTCGGAAAAAGTCAAGGGTAAAAGAAAAATTCCTTTAAAAGATTTTTTACTTACTGCTTTTCCAATACTTCCCGGCGAATTTCAGACAGAGGAAGACCCTGAATACGGGCAATTTCGGCCAGGTCATCGTATTCGGGTTTGCAGCGGCGGGTACCGTGGCCCTCGGAAATTTTACAGCGGACAGAACCGTAAGGGGTTTGGGCAGTTTCGGTGCGCCGGGTCAGAATATAGCGGCGGTGGCTGGTCTCTCGGATGCCAAGAGTAGTGGTGTGGCGGAAGAGCAGAGCGACCATTTCTTCCCGCCGGTTCTCCTGACATAGCACAGTGAGCAGACAGCCAGGGCGGTTTTTCTTCATGCTGATGGGTGAGGTAAATACGTCCGCGGCCCCGGCGGCCAGCAGCTGCTCCATGGCAAAGCCAATATCCTCACCGGTCATGTCGTCCAGATTGCAGCTCAATTCCACGATGGTATCTTCTCCCTCACTGCCGGAGCTGCCCAATACAGCGCGGACGCAGTTGGCAATGGCAAAATCCTTTTTGCCCATGCCATAGCCAATGGCGGTGGGGGCCATTACCGGCATATCCCCGAAGGAGGTGACAAACTGTTTCAGCAAGGCTGCACCGGTGGGGGTGCACAGTTCCCCCTGAATCTGGCCGCCATAGATGGGAATCCCCCGCAGAATTTCCGCTGTAGCAGGGGCCGGGACAGGGAGAATACCGTGGGCACAGCTGACGTGTCCGCTGCCCACATGGACAGGGGAGGCATATACTGTGGGATTCCCCAGCTGCTCCATTAAGTAGCATACGGCTGTTACATCGGCCAGCGCATCCAGGGAGCCAACCTCGTGAAAGTGGATCTCATCCATGGTAACCCCGTGCACAGCACTCTCTGCCTGGGCAACGCGGTCATAAACGGCGTGGATATTTGCCTTCACGGCATCCGACGCCTGAATGTGGGCAATCCAATGATCCAACTGCTCCATGCTGCTGTGGTGATGCGCGTGGTCACCGTGGTGGGTATGGGGCTGCGCTCCCTCTTCGGTGCCGCCCACGTACACGTGCATATGTGTGCCGGTGATGCCGCATTTTTGGGTTGCTTCCCGGACGTATGTAACCCCGGGAACCCCCAGGGCATTCAGCTTCGCCACCATTTTATCCGGTTCCGGGAAAAGCTCCAGCAGGGCGGCGGTGAGCATGTCTCCTGCGGCACCCATGCCGCAGTCCAAATAAAGAATTCTCAATGCTTTGCCTCCATATGATTGATGGTGCTTGCCATAAAGCCTGCGCCGAAGCCATTATCAATGTTTACAACGGCGGTACCGCTGGCACAGGAATTGAGCATGGACAGCAGCGCGGCCAGTCCGCCGAAGGAGGCTCCATAGCCAATGCTGGTAGGCACAGCGATTACCGGGCATTCCACCAGTCCGCCGATCACGCTGGCCAGCGCCCCCTCCATGCCGGCAATGGCAATGACAACACTGGCGCTCATCAGCTCCTGGCTGTGGCTGAGCAGCCGATGAATTCCGGCAACGCCCACGTCGTACAGGCGCTGTACAGGGTTGCCCAAAAACTCCGCTGTCAAGGCTGCCTCTTCCGCAATGGGCACATCGCTGGTGCCGCCGGTGGCAACCACAATGGTTCCCATGCCGTGGGGGGCCTCCATCTGTCCCAGAATGCCAATCTTAGCCTGCGAAAAATAACGGATGGGATGGGCCTGCATCACGGCCTCCGCCTTTTCTGCATCCAGGCGGGTGATAAGCACATTTTCCTGCCCGTTTTCCTTCATAGCGCTGAGAATACCAATGATTTGCGGGGCGGTTTTTCCGGCTCCGTAAATGACCTCTCCGGCACCTTGCCGGATTTTGCGGTGCAGATCCACCTTTGCATAGCCAAGCTCCGCAAAGGGCTCCTGCTTGAGCTGGAGCAGCGCATCGTCAACGCTTACGGTGCCGTTCTGAATTCCCTCCAGAATGTTGCGGATGTCACTGTTCATGGCGCACCTCCAAATCCAGCAGCACCTTCTTATAGTCTTTTTTCAGAATCCGCAGAATATTCTCCCGCTGGGAAAGCAGCTGGGGAAGCTGTGCTTCCGGCATTTCCAGCCGGGCACAGTCACCCATCAGCCGGATACGGAAGCCGGAGAAGCCCAATTGCATCAGCGCGCCTTCGCAGCGCTCAGTCCGCTCCAAATCTGCCAGGGTGATGGTAGTGCCGGTGGGGATCCGGGTGGCAAGACAGGCGTAAGCGGGCTTGTCCCAGGTGAAGAGACCGGCCTCCTTGGAGCGGCAGCGGATCTCTGCCTTGGTCAGGCCGCACAGCCGCAGGGGGGAGCGTACGGATAGCTCCTGCAGAGCCTTCATACCCGGCCGGTCATCCACCTGATCACTGGCGTTGGTGCCGTCCAGCAGCACCTGATAGCCGTCCCGGTGAGCGGCCTCGGTGATGGCGGTGAAAACATGGCACTTGCAGTAGTAGCAGCGGTTGGCAGGGTTGGCGGCTACGGCGGGGTCTTCCAGCGGGTTTAGCTGAATTGTTGTCACCGTTATTCCCAGCTGCTTTGCCAGGCGGAGCGCATCCTCATACTCAAACTGCGGCTGAAAGGCGGTCTTTACATAGTAAGGATGCACCTGCGCACCGCATTGAACGGCAGCATAGAGCAGGTAAGAGGAGTCCACACCGCCGGAAAAAGCCAGTGCAACCTTCGGATTCTGCTCAAAAAATTCCTGAATTTCCATTTCTGCTTTACTCCATTCTGTATAGCCGTTTCCCGTTTCCCAGGGTAACAGTCTCCACTTCTTCTGTCCCGATTCCCCGCAGGGCGGCCAGTTTTTCTGCCACCAGGTGCAGCCTGCTGGGATCGTTCCGCTTGCCCCGGTAGGGTTCCGGGGACATATAGGGGCAGTCGGTCTCCAGTACGATCCGCTCCAGTGGGATCTGTGCGGCGACATCTACCGCACGGCGGGCATTCTTAAAGGTAAGCACACCGCCGAAGCCGATGTACCAGCCCCGTTTTATCAGCTCCTTTGCCATTTCCAGAGAGCCCGAATAGCAATGAAACACACCGGTCACCTGGGGGAATTCCCGGATAAGGTTCATCCCATCCTCGTGGGCTTCCCGTTCGTGGACGATGACGGGGAGATTCAGTTCCTGGGCCAGCGCCAGCTGCATGCGGAAGGCACGCTGCTGGATATCCCGGGGAATGTCCTCGTAGTGATAATCCAGGCCAATCTCGCCGATAGCCCGCACCTTGGAATTCCCAGAGGCCATTTGCCGGTAGACGGCAACAGTGCTTTCGTTTACTTCATCCGCTGCATCCGGGTGAGAACCAACAGCAGCGTAAAGATAATCATACTTCCCTGCCAGCTGAACGGCAGCCCGGGAGGAGGCCAGGCTGCACCCGGGGTTCATGACCAGGGTGATGCCGCAGCCGGGCAGCCCGGCCAGGAGCGCTTCACGGTCACGGTCAAAGGCACGGTCGTCCAGGTGGGCGTGGGTATCAAAAATCATGGTAAGTGACTCCTTCTGTGTCTGTTCCCTGGGTTATGATGGCCACCAGGCATTCTCGCCAAGGAAAAACCCGAGGGTCATCCGGGGAGAAATCCGTGCGGTTGGGAAAACCGGTGAGCCCTGCACCGGTACATTTGGCAGCTGCCTCCTTGAGCACCCACAGGGCAAGAAAGGCATGTTGGGGGTTGGAGGCGGCTTGAAATCGTGCCAGTTCCCGGGGGGATAGAATCCGGCTGACAAGGGAAAACCGCACCGTCCGGTCAAGCTCCTCGGCATCAATGCCCACCGGACGGCGGGCAAGAACGCAGAAGGCGTGGCGGGCGGTGTGGCTGATGGAAAAATAATAGGGGGAATTTTCGAAATAGGGCTTTCCCCGAACAGTAATGTGAACAGAAGGCAGCGCTTCGCCGGTCTCTATGCGGTAGAGCCGCTCCAGCAGCTGCCGCCCTGCCTGATGGCCGGACAGCCCGGCTAGTGCACAGCTGCCGGCTCTCATCGGGCATCAATGATGTCGTCATCATTGGGAGGCGTGAGGGGGCCGCCATGGATCAGATCCAGGACCATACCAATGCCAATGACCAGAACCACAATACCACACACGACTACCACCAGCCGTGAGACGGCCAGGGGCATCAGCAGCAGAATAACGCCTGCAATGCACAGTAGCGTGGAGGTGATCTGCTCGTGGGAGGCCATGGGATCCACATAGCCCCGTACGGCCTGCAAAATCAGCAGAATGCCAATGACCCGCATGATCTGCTTTTCCAGAGAAACAGGGTTGCGGAGAATAGAAAAGCCCAGTACCAGCAAAATGATGGAACCGGCCAGAGACCAAAAATCCTTATTGATCTTTAACTCGGAGAAAAAACGTACCATCTTACCGGCACCTACCAGAGCGATGACAATGCCAATGACCCGGGCAATGGTAACGGTCAGAGAGCCAGGGCGAAAAATGAGCACAAGGCCCAAAACGCAAGTCAGCACCGGCTTGACCCAGGGACGGACATCAAAGGATTGCTTCATTCCAAAAACCCTCCTATAAATAGGGCGGTATGCCCAAAATGATGAATTTCGAAACCATTTTACTTTGTTTTTTCCAGGCTGTCAATGAATTTTTTATAGCCCGTAAGGGAATAGAAAGGAGCAGCGGGGCATACATTGCTTCCAGTACAGCGGTAAGGAGGTGCGTTGGATGGCACAGGAGGAGTTACCCCATCGGCTGAGCCTTTCGGAGCGCAGCAAACTCACGGTAACGGGGGTGACAGAGGTCATCAGCTTTGACGAGACAATGGTGGCGCTGCAAACCTGTATGGGGATGCTGAACGTCCAGGGAAGCCAGCTCCAGCTCAAAACGCTTTCTTTAGACGGCGGCCAGGTAGAAGTGGATGGGACGGTTTCCTCCCTTGTTTATGAGGAAGCAAAGCAGGGCGGCTTCCTGAGCCGGCTGTTTGGATGATGCCCCCGGCGCTTGCCCTCCGGTGGTTCGGGAATGCCTGCCTGCTGGGGACGGGGCTGGGGGCTTTATATGATTTTCTTCGGCCCTTTCAGCGGCATCACCCTGTGCTGGGGGATATCCTGTTCCTGCTGGGGACAGGATGGGTGTGGCTGTACCTGGCGCTGGCCGTCTGCGGTGGGGATCTGCGGCTGGGCACTTCTGCGGGGCTTCTGGTGGGGGGAATTGCCTGGGAGATGACGGTAGGGCTGCTTTTACGGCCTGTGTTTGCATTCTTTTGGCGCTGCGTGGGCAGTGCTTTGCGGCTTGCGATATGGCCCTTCAAAAAATTTTTGAAATTTTTGAAAATTTTATTTGCATCTGGACAAAAATGGGTTACAATATGGTGGAATGGTTGCCGGAGCCGCTGGCAGCCCCACGGAGGTGTAATTCATGGCAGAGCACAAAATCAAAATCGGCAATGTTCAGGTGGAACTGTTCCAGACCAGCCGCCGGGTAAAGCGCATGCTGGCCGCGGTTCTGGTTCTCACGGCAGTGGCCCTGGGCGCCCTTCAGTTCGTAGGGCACCGCATGACGGAAAAAACCGGAGAATACCGGGAACAGGCCGGAAAGATTGCTTACGAAAACCAGGTGCTCCAGCAGAACATTGATGAGCTCGGCTCGGCCAAGAGCGTGGAGCGTATTGCGCAGGAAGAGCTGGGCCTGGTACCTAAGGACACCATCCTGATTGAAGCACAAGTCAAATAATGGAGGAAACAAAGCAAACTATGGAGTTAACCGTTGGAGCCGTATTAGAGGGAAAAGTCAAATCCATCACCAACTTTGGCGCGTTTATTGCCCTGCCGGAGAACAAGACCGGCATGGTACATATTTCCGAAGTCGCCAATGCTTACGTCAGTGATATCCGCCAGCACCTGACCGAGGGACAGGATGTAAAGGTCATGGTCATTGGCACCGAGAACGGGAAGATCAATCTGTCCATCAAGCGCCTGGAGCCCAAGCCTCAGCGGGACAGCAGACCGGATTTCCGCAGCCGCCCGGCTGGTGCCCGCCCCAATCCCGGCCAGAACCGCCCCAATTCCAGACCTGCCCCCATCCCAAATGCCGCTCCTAAAACCGCAGACCAGCTGTTCGAGGAGAAACTGAAGGCCTTCATGTCGGAATCTGACAGTAAAATTTCCTCCATCAAGCAGTATTCGGAGCACCGCACCAAGAGCAGAAGAAGATAATTTTTCAAGCGGACTGCTTTGCGGCAGTCCGCTTTCGCTGCATTTTCGTTCCCTAAGGGGAACACAGAAGAGGGAGAAGAACATGACCATTGTGATTACCGGCGGCTCCCGTGGCATCGGAGCGGCAGCGGTAGAACTGTTTGCGGCTAAAGGGCACCGGGTATTTTTCCTGTATGAGAAAGAGCACGAAAAGGCAGCTGCAGTGGCATCCAAAACAGGAGCTGCTGCCATCTGCTGCGATGTGGCGGACGAAAAAGCGGTGCAGGCGGCCTTTTCTCAAATTGGGGATGTGGATGTGCTTGTAAATAACGCGGGAATCTGCTATTATGGCCTTATGAGTCAGATGTCAGAGGCGCAGTGGGATCGCATCTTCGATGTAAATGTCAAGGGAATTTTCCACTGTGTTCGGGCGGCTATGCCGGGTTTCCTCCGGAAGCAGCGGGGGTGTATCATCAACGTGTCCAGTATGTGGGGGCGGGTGGGTTCCTCCTGCGAGGCGGCTTATTCCGCGACAAAGGGCGCGGTGATCGCCCTGACCAAGGCCCTGGCCAAGGAATTGGGCCCCAGCGGTATCCGGGTCAACGCCGTGGCCCCCGGGGTGATTTTGACAGATATGTGCGCCTCGGTAGCCCCGGAAATTCTTGCCTCTATGGCGGAGGAGACGCCGGTGGAACGGAACGGTACGCCCATGGATGTGGCAAAAGCCATGGAATACCTGGTAAATGCGGATTTTGTCACCGGCCACGTATTGAATGTGGACGGCGGCTATGTGATGTAAAGGAGAGAAAATAATGAAAGTTGCAGTTGGCTGTGATCACGGTGCGCTGGCACTGAAGAACAAGGTGGTTGCACATCTACAGGAGCGGGGTTTTGACGTGACCGATGTGGGCACTTATACCCTGGATAGCTGCGATTATCCGGATTATGCCGCTAAGGCAGCAAACCTGGTGGCCGCCGGACAGTGTGACCGGGGCATTGTCCTGTGTACCACCGGCATTGGGGTGTCCATTGCGGCCAATAAGGTCAAAGGTATTCGCTGTGCCCTGCTGGGAGACCTGATGTCCGCCCGGCTGACCCGCCAGCACAATGACACCAATATGATGGCCATTGGCGCCGCCGTCACCGGTGAGGGGCTGGCCCTGGAAATTGTGGATACCTGGCTGGATACCGAATTTTCCCACGGGGAGCGGCATCAGCGCCGGATTGACAAGGTCATGGCCCTGGAAAAGTAAAATTTTAAGGAGACAGGGATGCTTCAAAAACTTCAGGCTGTATCCAGCCGATACGAGGAATTGTGCGCCAAGTCAGAACAGCCGGATTTTTATAATGATCCCAAGCGTGCTGCGGCTCTGCTGCGGGAAAAGAATGATTTGGAGCCAATTGTGGAGGCTTACCGCGCCTATTGCAAGGCGGAGCTGGACATGCAGGAAGCCCAGGAGCTGATGGCCGACCCGGAGATGAAGGAGCTGTGCCAGGAAGCCTATGTCCACGCGAAAAAGAACAAAGAGGAGCTGTACGAGAAGCTGCAGATTCTTCTGCTCCCAAGGGATCCGAATGACGAAAAGAGCGTCATCGTGGAGATCCGTGGCGGCGTGGGCGGCGAGGAGAGCGCGCTGTTTGCCCATAGCTTGTTTCGCATGTATTCCATGTATGCGGCTGCCAAGGGCTGGAGCATTGAGCTGATGAACTACAATGACACAGAGCTGGGCGGCGTAAAGGAAGCGGACTTCGTCATCAATGGACGAGGGGCTTATTCCAGAATGAAGTATGAATCCGGTGTGCATCGGGTGCAGCGGGTGCCGGAGACCGAATCCGGCGGCCGGGTACATACCTCCACCGCTACGGTGGCGGTGCTGCCGGAGATGGAAGAGGTCGATGTGCAGATTAACCCTGCCGATATCGAAATGCAGGTCTACCGCGCTTCCGGCGCAGGCGGCCAGCATGTCAACAAGACCAGCTCGGCGGTTCGCCTGATCCACAAGCCCTCCGGTATTGTGGTATCCTGCCAGGAGGAGCGCAGCCAGGTGCAGAACCGGGAGAAGTGCATGCGCATGCTGGCTTCCAAGCTTTATGAGCAGGAGCAGGAGCGGCTGGACAGCGCCATTACCGGCTTGCGCCGCAGTCAGGTGGGCACCGGTATGCGCAACGAGCGCATCCGCACCTATAATTTCCCTCAGGGACGGGTGACGGATCACCGCATCGGCCTGACCCTGTATAAAATTGATGCCGTGATGGACGGCGATCTGGACGAGCTGATCAACGCCCTGGCTGCTGCCGACCAGGCGGAAAAACTGAGGCAATCATCGAAGTAAGGACTTGTTTTATGCATTATGTTACCCATTCCCCTGCGGAAACGGAAAATCTGGGTGCAGCGCTGGCGGAGCGGCTGCAGCCCGGCACAGTTATTGCTTACACTGGTGATCTGGGGGCCGGCAAAACCGCTTTTACCCGCGGCCTGGCCCGCGGCCTGGGTTATCGGGAACCGGTGACCAGCCCCACCTATACCATCG
Organism: uncultured Oscillospiraceae bacterium; assembly: GCA_934591635.1. Classification (GTDB taxonomy): domain Bacteria; phylum Bacillota; class Clostridia; order Oscillospirales; family Oscillospiraceae; genus Faecousia. The sequence goes on from CAKTPI010000002.1 coordinate 140,105, forward strand.
TGAATGAATACCTGGGCGGGCGGCTGCCGCTGTTCCATTTTGATATGTACCGGCTGGCCTCTTCCGATGACTTGTGGGATATCGGCTGGGAGGATTACCTGGAGCGGGGCGGCGTGTGCGCCGTAGAGTGGAGCGAAAATGTCAGCGATGCCATGGAGGGGGCCGTCCGGGTCTCCATTGCCAAGGTGGACGATGATACCCGGGACATTGCCATTGAAGGAGGGGGAGCCTATGAAAATCTTAGCGTTTGAGACTTCGGCCAAGGCGGCCTCCGTTGCGCTCTTGGAAGATGGGAAGCTCCTGGGGGAGGCTTATCAGAATACCGGCTTGACCCACAGCCAGACACTGATGGTCATGACGGAGGATTTGCTGAAGCAGTGCGGCACGGCGGTTTCGGATCTTGATGCCGTAGCTGTGGCGAATGGCCCCGGCTCCTTTACCGGCATCCGCATTGGCGTGGCAGCAGCCAAGGGGTTTGCCTGGGGAGCGGAGCTGCCCTGTGTAGGCACCAGCACCCTTGCCTCCATGGCGGTAGGCTTGGGCGTTTGGCAGGGCTATGTGTGCCCGGTGATGGATGCCCGCCGGAGTCAGGTATATAATGCACTGTTCCGTGTGGATTGTGGAAAATATACAAGGATCCGGGAAGATCGGGCAATTTCTCTCTCGGATTTGCGGGAAGATGTAAAAAATTTGTCAGAACCGATTTTTCTGGTTGGAGATGGCAGCGTTTTGTGTTATAATACCCTGCTGGAAGCAGTCCCCGCTTTGGTGCTCCCGCCGGAACACCGGATGCACCAGCGGGCAGCGGGTGTAGCGTTGGAGGCACAGCGGATGTGGCAGGCGGGAGAAGTGACGCCGGCCGCGGCCTTGGTGCCCAATTACCTGCGCTTGAGCCAGGCGGAGCGGGAACGAAACGAAAGAATGCAGAATCAATAAAAGGAGATAAAGACATGGCAGAAGTACACGTATTGAATCACCCCCTGATTCAGCATAAGCTGGCAATCCTGCGCAGCAAAGACACCAGTGTGAAAGAATTCCGGGAACTGGTGGGCGAGATCGCAGGCCTGATGTGCTACGAAGCAACCCGCAACCTGCCCCTGAAAGAGGTGGAGGTGGAGACCCCCATCACCGTTGCAAAGTGCAAGATGCTGGCTGGAAAAAAGCTGGCAATCGTCCCCGTCCTGCGGGCGGGCCTGGGCATGGTGGATAACATGGTTGCCCTGATTCCCTCCGCAAAAATCGGCCATATTGGTCTGTACCGTGATCCTGTAAGCCACAAGCCTGTGGAATACTATTGCAAGCTGCCCGAGGATATTGAGTCCCGTCAGGTTTATGTGGTGGATCCCATGCTGGCCACCGGCGGCAGCGCAGTGGCGGCCATTAATTTCCTGAAGGAGCATGGCTGCAAGAACATCATCATGATGAACATCATCGGTGCCCCCGAAGGCGTGGCAGCCGTTCAGGCCGCGCATCCCGATGTGGAAATCTATCTGGCTGCTCTGGACGAGAAGCTGAATGAGAACGCCTACATCGTCCCCGGTTTGGGTGATGCCGGCGACCGTATCTTCGGCACCAAGTAAACAAGCTTAACCGGAAACTTCAAAAGAGCCGCACAGCCAAAGGAAAGCTGTGCGGCTCTTTTTTGCAAAACGGCAGGTAATCAAATAAAAATTGGCTTTTTGCAGGCGTGAAGAAACTGAAAAACAGCCGGGGCGTTTACAGTGCCGGAATTTCAATGGTTCGGCCGCCCAGGGTTTCATAGATGCGATGGGAGATGGAGAGCACGGTGCGGCCCTGCGAGGCCCGGCGGAGGGCGGCCAGAACCGTTGCTTCGGTTTCAGCATCCAAATTGGCGGTGATCTCATCCAGCAGCAGCACACCGGGATTGGCGGCGGCGGCCCGGGCAATGGAAAGCAGCTGCCATTCCCCTTGAGAGAACAGCCCATCGGTACAGGGGGTATCATATCCCTTGTGGAAGGAGCGGATGGTTTCATCCAGTCCGGCAAGGGCGGCGGCCCCCTGGGCCATCTCCCGGCTGATGCTGGGGTCACCCAGGGTGATCTGCTCCAATACTGTGCCGGGTACCCGGGAGAAGTGCTGCTCCACACAGCCAATGCAGCGGCGGCGTTGGCTGTCGGTGATTTGGGAGGCCTCTACTCCGCCAATGGTCAGCGAGCCGCTCTGTGGCCGGTATAGGCCCAGCAGCAGCCGGAATACAGTGCTCTTGCCGGCACCGGTGCGTCCAATCAGGGTCACCTGCTCTCCGGCTTTTACGGTGAAGGAGAGATCAGAGAGCACTGTCTTATCGCTGTAGCCAAAGGTCACATGAGAAAGCACCACATCCCCGCTGGGTACCTGAGCGGCGGTGGGAGGAACGGTGCGTTCCGGCTGAGCCAAAAAGGCATCGATCCGCTTTACACCGGCCATGGCGGACTGGATGGTCTGGATCTCCATGCCCAGGCTTTCGATGGGGGCGAATATCCGGCTGATGTAATTGATAATGGTCACGGAGGTGCCCACAGACATGCCAAAGAGACGGAGAATTCTGGCATCGCCGGAGGCGGACAGCAGCATAACGATTCCCACCACAACGGCGTTGAACACCAGTACCACCGGGGAGTAAATGGCATCATAGAAATTTGTCTTTTCCACGGCGGCATAGCTTTTGCCAATACGCCGGTCATAGCGCTTTTCCATGTAGTGCTCCAACCCTAGGGCGTGGATGGTGCGGATGTTGTGCAGCGCTTCCGGCACCTGACCGGAGATGGCTGCCACAGCTCGGCGATTTTCCAGCTGGGCTGCCAGCATCCGCTTCTGCACGTGCCGGGTGAACAGAACCAGCAGCGGCAGCACTGGGATCAGAATCAGGGCAAGTCCCAGGTTCTCCACGGCAATCACCGCGAGAATGGAAAGAATGCGGCAGGCATCCGCTGCCATGGAAATCACGCCGGAGGTAAACAGTGCCTCCACTGTGTCTACATCGCCGGAGAACCGGGCGGCGACCGCTCCCGGTTCCTGTCCGGCCAGCGTGGAGGCGGGCAGCAGGGTGAGCTTGGCGGACATTTCACTGCGCAGGGCATGGGTCATTTTTTGACCGAACATTTCCAGCAGAGTCTCCTGCCCGGCGGAAAGGATTCCCTCCAGGGCCAGACTCCCGAAATAGAGTAAAATGGCAGAAAAGAGCAGCGGCATGCCGCTGGTCAAGTCGTCAATGATGTGCCCCAGCAGCAGCGGCGGCAGCAGAGATGCCAGCACAGAGCAGACAGAGCAGAGCAATGTACCGATGCTCAGATTTTTATGTGTTTCGGCGGCGGTACGGATAGCAGCGGCAACGCCGGCGTTATGTTTCTTCATGGTCGGTGCCTCCAATCTGGCTTTCATACAGGCTGCGGTAGGTGGGCTGAGTCTGGCAGAGCTTCTCGTGACAGCCAACGCTTATATGCCCATTCTCCATAAACAGAACTTGCTGCATTTCCGGGAAATGGTACAGCCGATGAGAAATGAGGATCACGATTTTATCCTTAGCGTATTCCCGCAGATTTTCAAATACTGAATCTTCCGTTTTCTTATCCAGGGCGGAGAAGGGATCGTCCAGAATCAGAACGGGCCGGGGGTGAGCAAGTGTCCGGGCCAGCGCTAACCGCTGCGCCTGACCGCCGGACAGGCGCACGCCGCTGCTGCCAACAACGGTCTGCACCCCTTGCTCCATAGCACGGACCTCATCTGCCAGTGCCACCTGCTTTAGAATTTCCAGAGCGTCCCCGGTGTCCCCGCAGAGCACGTTGTTTTCCACAGTATCATTCCACAGCTCTGGGTCGTGGCCTAAGTAGCCAACGCAGTCCGCAATCTCTCGGGGAGACATGGCAGAAAGTTCCTTGCCATTTACACGGATGGAGCCGCTGTAGGGATGCTCACACAGAAAGACCTTGCCCAGGGCGGATTTTCCGCAGGCCACCGGGCCGGTGACTCCGATGATGTCACCGGGCTTTGCGTTTAGGGAAAGTCCTTCAAAAATGGGAGTACCGCCATCATAGGAAAAACAGAGATCGTGAATGACAAGGGAAGAAGCGGCCGGAATTTCCAGGGCAGGGAGGGCTTCCGGCTGCTGCATCATGGGCTTGATGCGCTTCCACGAGACCTCTGCCCGCTGTACGGCATTGAAGAGCTTGGCGGCCTTGGAGGATTTGGTCGCCAGCTTGCCGTAACAGGAGAGGAAGGTGGTAAAGGCCGCAATATCCCATGCCTTCCAGCCGCTGCCCAGGACGTTCCGGCTGCCAAACCACAGAATAAAGATCACGCTGAGGTTGGAAAGCACCAAGTACAGCGGCGGCAGGGCGGACTGCCAGACATTCGCCCGGACGGCAGTGTGCTCGTAATTTTCCAGAGCGGATTCATATCGGGTTTCCTGGGCATTCTCACAACCGTACACCCGGTAGGTTACAGCATTCTGAGCCCGATCCAATGTGGCGGCACTGAGGGCAGCGGCAGCCTTTTTGTATGCCGCACCGACCCGCTGCACCATGCCCTTCATCAGCTCTGCGCACACATAGGAGATCGGCGGGAAAATCAGGCTCAGCAGGGCCAGCCGCCAGTCATATACCATCAGCATCACCGCATAGCCCACCAGGGCAACGCCGGTGTCAAAGAATTCTGTGGTGAATTTTCGCATGCCTTCGGCGCAGTCATCCACATCGGAGATGGCCTTGGTCATCAGTTCGCCGGCCCCTTCCTGCTCCAGAGCGTTTCGGCTTTGCCGCAGAAGATTGGAGAAGAGCACGCCCTTCATTCGGCGATTGATATTGTTGGCGAACCGGCGTACATAAAAGCGCTTGACAAATCGGGCGGCCTGCACCAGCAAGGTGGTTCCAATATAGGCACCCACCAGCACCGCCATAGTGGAGGCAGGGGCCTGCTCCGTCAGGATATCGGCCAGCGCCTGGGCAAGCCTGCCCTCAAACCAGGGAACAGCCAGCAGCCCCTGGTTGTAGGCGAGGCCGGACAGGGTGATCAGCAGCAGGGGCAGCCACTCCATCCGGAAGTAGGAGGCAATCCGGTCGGGCCGGAGATCATGACGATTCATTTTTGTTTCCCTCCAGAATCATTTGAATGTGAGGAAAGCCCGCCCGGCTTTCCTCCTTGGAACGGTGGTACAGAATGTCCAGCGCAGACAGAAAATTCTGCCGGACTTCCGGCTCCAGCCCCTCCAGCAGGTAGTCATAAAAGGCACTCTCGGCTTCGGCCTTGCAGTTGCGCAGCCCTTCGGCTCGTTCCGTGGCGAAGAGAAGTTGGCTGCGGCCGTCTTCCGGGTTTGGCTCCCGGCGCAGGTAGCCCTTGCGTTCCAGACTGGCCGTTCGCCGGGCAATCGCGGGCTTATCTGTGTTCAGCGCGGCGGCCAGTTCCGTTTGCGTGATGCCGGGGTGGTGACGGACGGCATGGATGCAGTCGATTTCCGCAGTCCCAATGCCCTCTGCCCGCATGGCCAGCAATACCAGGTGCTCCGTCTCCCGGGCAATTTTGGTGATTTGCCGTGCAGCGTGTTCCATGGTGCTTCCTCCTATCTTTGTTGTATGTACAACCAATTGATTGTACATACAACTAAATGCGGCGTTAGCATATCATATTTTGCTGGGCTTTGCAAGAGGCAAAATGCCCGCTGCACCGGGATAATTTCCAGGCAGCAGCGGGCAGCAAGCAATCAGGTTCCCTTCGCCTTCCCGAGAGCGGCACACAGGGCAAAGGCGGCCACATCTACGGCAACCACCGTGGAACCCACAGGCGTGCCTGCCAGAATGGAGACAACAATGCCCGCAAAGGCGCAGACTACACTGAGCGCGGCGGCGAAAACCGTGACAGACAGGAAGGAGCGGAAAATCCGCATGGCGGACAGCGCCGGGAAGATAATCAGCGCAGAAATCAGCAGCGAGCCTACCAGATTCATGGCCAGCACGATGATGACGGCGGTGATGACCGCAATCAGAAGATTGGCGGCATCCACCTGGGTACCGGCGGCCTTGGCGAAGGTTTCATCAAAGGTCACGTCAAAAATTCGCTGATAAAACAATGTAAACAGCACCAGCACGAGGGCGGACAGGCCAATGCACAGCCAGACCTCGCCCTTCGTGAGGGTCAGAATGGAGGTGGAGCCGAAGAGCGCCCCACACACATCTCCGGAGAGGTTGGAGGAGGTGGAGAAGATGCTCATGAGCAGATAACCGAAAGCCAGCGCTCCAACAGAAATCATGGCAATGGCGGCATCTCCCTTGATTTTGGTATTCTGTCCTGTCCGCAGCAGCAAAACGGCACATACGACTGTCACCGGCAGGACAATGACCATTCGGTTGGTCATGTTCAGCACTGCCGCAATGGCCATGGCCCCAAAGGCTACGTGGGACAGCCCGTCACCGATAAACGAAAACCGCTTGAGCACCAGCGTTACCCCCAACAGGGAGGCACACAGGGCAATCAGTACCCCCACAATCAGTGCGTAGCGGACAAAGGGGTAGGAGAGATATAGAATCAGCGTATCCATTATTTTGTTTCCTCCTCGGTGAGAAAGGCCCGGCCAATGCCGCTGTGGAGGTAATCCTCCCGGGTGCCGAAGAACAGCGTTTTGCCAATATGCAGAATGTGGGTGGCATAGTCCAGGGCGGAGCCCAGGTCGTGGGAAATCATGATGATGGTAATGCCCTCCTGATGCAGCTGCTCGATGATCTCATACATCTGCGCCGCGGCCTTGGGGTCCAGGCCGGAGATCGGTTCGTCCAGCAGCAGACATTTCCGGGTGGCGCACAGTGCTCGCGCCAGCAGCACCCGCTGCTGCTGCCCGCCGGAGAGTTCCCGGTAGCAGCGGCGTTCAAAGCCGCCCAGGCCCAGCCTTTCCAGATTGGCGCTGGCGGCGGCCTTTTCTTCCTTCGTATAGAAGGGACGCCAGCCCTGCTGCCCCTGGAAGCCGGAGCGGACGATTTCCTGCACCGAGGCCGGAAAATCCCGCTGCACCTGGGTCTGCTGGGGCAGATAGCCGATCTCTGTGGGGCGGAGGCCTTCCATTCGGATGGAACCGGCCAAAGGGGGTGTGAGGTTCAAAATGGTCTTCATCAGGGTGGACTTTCCGGAGCCGTTTTCCCCCACAATGCACAGGTAGTCCCCTGAATTTACCGTAAAATTAAGACCGGTTACAATGGGCTTGCCATCATAGCCGAGAGCGGCATTTTCACATATAATTTGCGGCATAATGCTTCCTCCCTATGCCAGTGCCTGCTGCAGCACGGCCAGATTTTCCGTCATAACGGAAAGATAATCCAGTTGCTTTGCCTGTTCGGCAGAAACAGACTGCATGGAGTTCAGGGTCAGCACCGGCATGGCTGCATTCCCGGCGTTCTGGGCAACGGTTTGCGCCAGACGGCCGTCGCTGCCTTCGGTGACCAGCAGGGCGTTCAGATTCAGTTCCTTTATTTTATCGGAGAGAAATACCACCGTCTCGAAGCTGGCCCCCGTTTCGGCGGAGCAGCCGGGAAAGGCAGCGTAGTATTGGATACCATAGTCCTCCACCAGGTACCGGAAGGGGAACCGGTCGCACACCACAATGGTATCCTTGGCGGCATTGGCAATGGCGTCCTGATATTGCGCATCCAATGCGCTCAGCTGCTGCTGATAGGCGCTGAGATTTGTTCGGTAGACATCGGATTTTTCCGGATTCAGACTGCACAGCGCCTCAGTGATGGCCTGACAAAAGAGATCAGAGTTACGCAAAGAGAGCCATACGTGCTCATCCATTTCGCCTTCCTCTGCCTCGGCTTCCATGCCCTCTACAATTTCTTCCTCGTGGGCCCGTTCCCCCAGCAGAGGAAGCAATGCAATGTCCTTGCGGTTTGGATTAGTGGCCTCCAGCTTTTCTAACCACCGGTCGGATTCGCCGCCGCCGTAGATGAGCAAATCACAATTTGCAGCGGTCACCATGTCGGAAACGGAGGGCTGGAAGCTGTGGGGATCAACACCGTCATCCACCAGAAGCGTGATTTCCATGCTGTCATCCTCGCCCACGATCTGCCGCACCCAGTCGTATTCCGGAAAGATGGCAGCTACGACCTGCAGCTTTTGTTCATCCTTCCGTTGCCCGCACCCTGCCAGCAGCAGGATAAGGGCAGATAAAATCATCAGTAATCTCTTTTTCATTTCTTCTCCTTTGCACAGTCGCTGCACACGCCATAAAAGATAGTTCGCACCGGATCAATGGCAAAGCCATGGTGCTCCAAAACATGCTTCTGCAATTCCGGCAGCTCCTCGCAGTGCATGTGGATCAGCTTGCCGCATACAGAGCACTTGCAGTGATAGCAGGTGTCTTCCCCCAGGTGTGCTCCCAGGTATTCAAAGCAGGCGGGGGTGCCGGCATCAATGTTATATTTGGCAATCACACCCTCATCCACCATCTTTTCCAGCTGACGGTACACGGTGGCCATTCCAATGGGCTTGCCGGTCTGCCGGAAATAGTCGCATACATCCGCAGCGGTGATGTGCTTGCCGGGGACGCTTTCCAGATAATTGCGCAGCTCGTCACCCTGTTTTGTTTTATAAGAACCCTTGCTCTGCATGGCCTGCCTCCTGAATTTGATAACAGTTATCATATTATATCTATTTCAATCGAAATGTCAATATGAAAATGAATATCAATTTTGAATTTACTGGCGCCAAGTTGACATCGTGGTACAAACAGACTATAATAAAGCAAAATCGGTATTTTAAAAGACATATCTGACGAAAGGAAACAGGAGGAATCAAGCAATAGAACAGATTTGGAAGGAACTGCACGATGCGGCGCTGAAGGTCATCAACCCCCGTGAGATATCCCGTGTAATGGAGGCGGGAGGTGTTGCGGCTGCAATTGAATCCACCTCTGGCCATATCTATGTGGGGGTCTGCGTGGACACGGCCTGCACACTTGGCGTGTGCGCTGAACGGAACGCCATGTTTAATATGATTACCAACGGCGAGAATGCCATTCGCCGGGTCATTGCAATTGACCGTGAAGGAAATGCCATTCCGCCTTGCGGCGCCTGCCGAGAGTTTATGACGCAGCTGATGCCGGACCATTACCGTTCTGTGGAAATTATGATGGACTTTGAACATCATAAAATCGTCACACTGGGGGATTTGACACCGGAATGGTGGCTCTGATTTTGAAAGATATTTGAAGCGCTTGTAAAAGCAACGGATAGAAGGGAGACTGTACAATGGAGTATAGCCAAAATGATTTTTTGGAAACGGGGGATCCTGCCAACATAGAACTGAGTGTTTCCTGCCGTGAGTTGACCAGGGAATACTATCTTTGTGATTACCGCAATGAAGAGGAGCGATTGGCAATTCTGAAAAAGCTCCTCGGAAGCATCGGGGAAAATGTCAGCATTGGAGCTCCGTTCTACTGTGACCATGGAAAAAGCATTTTTATAGGCGACCACGTTGTGATTGGTTTGAACTGTACATTTGTTGACAACGAAGAAATTCACATAGGCAGCCGGGTAATGATAGCACCCAATGTTCAGATATACACTGCTTCACACCCAACCCTGCCTCAGGAACGATTGATTGATAATTGGGAGAAAAACAGTCCAACTTTCTTTCGGACATTTGCAAGGCCGGTCAATATCGAAGACAATGTTTGGATTGGCGGCGGAGCAGTGATTTTACCGGGTGTCACAATCGGGAAAAATGCGGTCATCGGGGCGGGCAGTGTCGTAACGAAATCAATACCGGAAAATTGCATTGCGGTAGGCAATCCGTGCAAGGTAATAAAAAGCTTCTGATCAAAGCACGGTTTGCAGGGAAACGGTTTAGGGTGCGCCGGGTTAAGCACCTGTGTGCGTGCTTTCAGCGTTGGGTATTAATATACGGCGATAAAAACGGCGTGGCCTTTTTGCGGTCACGCCGTTTTGAAATAATAGGATTTATTGGGCAGAAGCAGAGAGAATTTCCTGCGCCAAAGTTTTGGCGTGTGTGAGATACCAGCCATCTTCATCTTCGCCGGCCTCAAGAAATTCAACGTACTCATTGAGTACGGCCAATTTGATATCGAAAAGATACTGCCCGTACTCCGGTTTGCATTTCAGGCGCTCATAGACCTGCTGTACAAACAAGTCCTTCTGCACCTCAGTCATGTAAAATGGAAAGGGCACCCGGCCCTCGGTGCTGTGGGCGATGAAGCGGGCAATGTCCAGGGAATAGGGCATAATGCCGCCAAAGCCCCAGTCGATGACGTAAACGCGTCCATCGTGATTGATCGTGTTGAACTGCAAAAAATCACCGTTGGAAAGCGTTAGCGGGCAGCTCTTTTGACGCTCCAGAAACAGCCGGTAGGCATCTCCCACCACGGGAGTATCCCGGATGAAGGCATAGCGCTTGGCGATTCGCTCCAAATAGGCGGTGAACCGCTGGCCAGGGGCGAAGCCACAATAGGAGTTTTGAATTTCCGTAATGCTCTCCGCAGCGGAGACGGCAAGGGCATCGGTCATGTCCCGCAGATCCCCGCCGGTGATATACTCCAGTGCAATCCAGCATGCATCGCCCTTGGTGCAGCTGCTGTAATATTGGGGCACAGGAAGGTTGGTTCCCCTCAAAAAGGTTTCATAATTCCATGCTTCCCGGTCAGATACCTTTTTCAGAATTTTGCGCCCGCCGGTGGTATCGATGTTGTAAACATCGTATTTGCGTACTTCTTCCGGATCCGTGCCATATCGCTCGCAGACTCGGTGGATGGCAGTTATTTCGGTGCTGCCTAAAATCTTTCTGCAGCGTGCAAGGATTTGCGTGTCTTCAATTCTCTCTTCAAATGGTCCGATTTCCATTGTAAGCTCTTGTTTGTAAAAATGTCCGGGCGGAGGATATTCGCCCGGACATACGTGGATTTGATCAATTATGCAGCACGATCATGTAAATAAACACAATGCAGATAGCGGCGCAGAGCATCAGCAGTGCGAAGGACAGGTTGCCGGTGATGCGCGCTGTGGTTTTTCGCAGGGTTTCCAGACTGCGGTAGAACAGGTGGGCATACCGGCGGCCACCCTGTTTTTCCTTGCCGTGGCGGATGGCAACCATGTCGACATCCTTGCCCAGCCGGTAGGGCAGGGAGGCATACACCTTGTCGTCGCTTTGCTCCTTGGAGGGGCGATAGATCGTCTTGGACAGCCCAAGCACCAGGGCATCCGGCAAATCGCAGAAGACCCGGCTGAGAATACCGCTCAGCCGCACACCAAAGTTCCACAGAGGAGCGGTGAGTTTGTTTTCACCGAACAGGGCGCTGATCCAGCCGAAGATACCGGGCAGCCACTTGAGCAGCAGCGGACGGTATACCAGCTCTTCCAGATCCAGCCACTGAGGCCAGATGTTCACATATTTGCCGTTCTTCATCAGGCAGCGGCGGATGAACAGGAAATAGAGAGCAGCGCCAATAACAACGGAAATCACGGCACCCTTCAGGTTCTCCCAGGAGAGGTAATGAATGGCATGCTCCAGGACACCGCAGTGGAAGAAATCGGTGCCGATATCCGCAATGTAATCCATGCTCTTTCCGGCGGTCAAGCCCAGGGACGGAAGCAGGGCGGCGGGCAGCAGCACAGCGATGGCAGTCATGGGGGACATGTAGCGATTCTTCTCAAAGGACTGCTCGCCTTTTTCGATGAAGATGCACACATAGAGCTTCGTCATATAGGCCAAGGTCATGCCGCCGGAAATCAGGAAGAGCCACTCTACCCCCTTGAGCATCCAGCCGTATTCTGCCACACCCTCTACAATTGCTTCGTGGAGCAGGGTTTTGCTGACATAGCCGTTGAGCAGGGGAATGCCGCCGATACCGGCAGCGCCCAGCAGAAAAGCCAGATTCAGCAGCGGCTTGTTCCGGCCGAAGCCACGGATTTCGTTGAGATCCAGCTTGTGCAGGTTGAAATAGACCACACCGGCGCATTCGAACAGCACCAGCTTAAACAGGGAGTGGTTGACCATATGCAGCAGAGCACCCCGGGCAGCCAGAGCATTTTCCTCCCCCAGCAGTCCCATCATGCCAATGCCCACCAGCACAAAGCCAATTTGGCTCATGGAGGAGCAGGCCAGCGTCCGCTTCAGGTCAATGCTGAACAGTGCCAGCACTGCACCCAGCACCATGGTGACGGTGCCCAGGGTGAGAATCAGGGTACCCCAGGCGGCATCATATCGGAAGATGTTGGCGGAAATGGCCAGAATGCCCCAGATGCCAGATTTGGTGAGCACGCCGGACAGCAGCGCAGAGGCGGGAGCCGGCGCTACCGGGTGGGCCTTCGGCAGCCAGATGTGCAGGGGGAACATACCCGCCTTGGCGCCGAAGCCGAAGAGAATGCAGGCACCGGCGGCATATAGGGTGCCTTTGTCGGGGCAGTGCTGTGCCCGGGTATAAAGCTCACTCAGGGCAGTGGTGCCCAGCTTGAATTGAATCAGGAACAGCCCCATCAGCGCCACAAGACCGCCGATGACGGCCACGGCCAGATAGGTGTTTGCCGCCCGAATGGCCCCCGCCGTCTCTTCCTGGATGACCCAGGTGAAGGAGGTGAAGCTCATGATTTCGAAGAATACAAAAGCGGTGTACAGATCCGCTGCCAGGAATACACCCAGGGTTGCCCCCAGCGTCAGCAGGTTAAATACATAGTAGCGGGTGACGTTGTGATGATGCCGGAAATACTCCGGGGAGAGCAGCAGCGTGCATGCCCACATCAGGCAGATGACAACGGTATACACCCGCCGGAAGCCGTCCAGCGTCAGGTTCAGGCCGGTGAGCAGGGGCAGAGAGAAGGTCTGCTCCCCGCCAAGGGCAACCCAAATGCCAAGAGCCAGCTCGACAAGGCCGGTGGCAACGGCAATCGGCTGCACCTTTTCTTTGGCAGCGGCACACACCAGGGCCATCACCATGGGGAAGAAAACAAATATCCAAAGATTCATATGGTACTTCCTCCTTACCGCAGCCCCTGGGCAATGGCCGACGCGGCACCCACAATGGGCTGCGCAAAGATACCGGTGAGCAGAATGCCAATGGCCAGAATCACCATGGGCACAGTCATTCTCCAGTTCACCTCATGCTCGCCGCTTAGCTTTTCATCCTCTGAACCGGCGGCGGGGAAGAAGGCTCTGCATACCACGGTAAACATATAAATCGCAGTCAGCAGTGCGCCAAACAGCAGCACGCCGGCACCCACGTAGGCAACCGGATTCATAGAATCCGCCGCCGCAGTCAGCAGGTGCCACTTGCTGACAAAGCCGCTGAGAGGCGGGATGCCGGTCAGTGCCAGGGCAGATACGGTAAAGCAGCCAAAGGTGATGGGCATTTTTAGGCCCAGACCGTTCAGTTGGGTCAGATACTCCCGTCCGGTTCCATGGAGCACTGCTCCGGCGCAGAAAAAGGCGAGAATCTTGATTTCGGCATGGAAGGCCATGTGCAGCAGCCCGGCGGTGAGTCCGGCCTCCGTCATCATGGTCACACCGAAGAGAATGTAAGAGAGGTTTGCCACGGTGGAATAGGCCAGACGGCGTTTCCAGTGCTGTTCCTTCACGGCCTTGGTGGCACCAAAGAAAATGGTGAAGATGGCAAAGCACATCACCACTGTCTGTGCCCAGGTGCCTTTCAGTACTTCCGTGCCGTAGGCAAACCAGGTCAGCCGGATCACAGCAAATACGCCGGACTTTACAACTGCCACAGCGTGCAGCAGCGCCGTCACCGGTGTGGGTGCAACGGATGCCTTGGGCAGCCACACATGAGTGGGGAATACGGCGGCCTTCACGCCAAAGCCCAAAAAGCCCACCACATAAAAGGCCAGCACCAGATTATCCGCTGTGCCCCGCAGGAAGCCGCCGTAAGCAAAATTGCCGCCGTGTCCCTTGCCAATCAGATACATGATGGACACAAAGGCGAAGGCTGCACCGCCCAGGGAGAAAGAGAGGTAAGTCTTGGCAGCCCGCACCGCCCGCCGGGTCATGGGCTGCATTACAAGGGCCACGGTGGAGAGCGTCAGCAGCTCGTAGAAGCTGTACATGGTAAACAGGTTCGCTGCCATGGCAACACCCAGAGTAATGCCGTAGGTGATGGTAAAGAAGGCAAAGAAAGTGGTTTGCCGCTCTTCGTGCTTCATGTATTCAGAGGCATACAGCACCGTCAGAGGCCACAGAGTTGCGATAATTCCAGCAAAGAAACGGCCCAGCCGGTCAAAGCGCAGGGTAAGGGTCAGAGCACGGGTCAGCCGCACAATGGTGTAGGATTCGGTTTTACAGGTCAAAATCAGGGCCCAGGTGAGGATGGAGGTGGCAATGCTCACAGCAAACACCCATCCGTACATCCGCTTCTGGCTCTGTTTCCCAATCAGTGGCAGTGCAATGCCGCCCAAAATAGGCAGCAGAATTGCCGCAAATAAAAATCGTTCATCCATGTCTGCACCTCAGAACAGGGAAGCGGCCAGGCGCTCCATGGTTCCCATCATGCTGCCGGCACACAGGCCCAGCAGCAGTGTCAGTGCGGCAAGGATCCAGATGGGACCAACCATGCCCCAGCCGCCCTCGTCATTGCGGGCCGGAATTGCGGCATCCTTGCCAGGGAAGAAGCCCTTTACGGTCACAGGCAGCAGATAACCGGCGGTGAGCAGCGCGGAAATCAGCAGAATCACCGGCACCAGCCAGCTGTAAACCGCCATGCCGGAGTCCAGGGCGCCCAGCGCCAGATACCATTTGCTTACAAATCCGGAAGCAGGGGGAATGCCGATCAGGGCGAGGGAGGCAAAAGTAAAGCCCCACAGGGTCTTCGGCATGGCTTTGCCGATGCCGGTGAATTCGTCCACATTGGTTTTGCCGGTGTTATGGATGAAGGAGCCAGCTACCAGGAACAGGCAGACCTTGATGGTAGCGTGGAACAGCACATGCAGCAGCCCGCCCAGTGCCCCTTCCGGGGTCAGGAGAAACAGGCCGGTGAGTGCATAGGAAATCTGACTGACGGAGGAGTAGGCCAGCCGCTTTTTGAATACCTTTTCCCGATAGGCCATCATGGAACCCATGAACACAGTGAGCAGAGCCAGCCCCAGCCAGGCCTGCTGCACCCAAGTGCCGATCAGGAAATCAGCACCAACAGTGAAATAAATCACCCGGATGATGGCCAGCACACCGGCCTTGGCAATGATGCCGGAGAGTACGGCGGAGGCAGGAGCCGGGGCAACGGGGTGAGCCGTGGGCAGCCAGCCGTGGAGGGGATACATACCGGCCTTGGCACCGAAGCCTACCACACCCAGGAACACGGCGATGCGTACCAGCGTTTCGTGCCCGGCTACCTTCTCCGGATTCAGGGTACCGCCGGAGACAAAGTTCAGGCTGTCGCAGTAGCGGTTCAGGAAGAAGATGCAGCCCAGCGCAAGGAAGGCGCCGGCGACGGAATAGAACAGATACTTGAGGGCCCCCCGCACGGCTTCTTCCGTGCGGTCGTGAAGCACCAGAGGCATGCTCAGCAGGGTAATCATCTCAAAGAACAGGTACATGGTGATCAAATTCCGAGAGAAGTCCATTCCCATCAGCGCGGCGAGGGACAGCAGAAAATAGGAGAAAAACTTGTCGTCATTTTCTTCGTGATTTAGGTACTGGAAGGCGTAAATGCCCACCAGGAGGAACCCAAACGCGGCAATGGCCATAAAGAGCTTGGCAACCGCGTCCACACCCAGTGTTACCTTCAGGCTGTCCGTCATGGCGAACAGCACACTCTCCCGTTCCGGGGAGAACAGGGTAATGGCAGCCAGCATGGCCTCCAGCCCCAAAACAATGACAGTGACCAGGTGCTTGTTCTGCTTGCCCTTCACCAGGGGCAGCAGGAGTCCCGCCAGGGCGGGAAGTAAAATCATCAGGAGCATCATTGGGTTAA
This sequence comes from uncultured Oscillospiraceae bacterium, assembly GCA_934591635.1. GTDB lineage: Bacteria > Bacillota > Clostridia > Oscillospirales > Oscillospiraceae > Faecousia. The sequence continues at coordinate 156,006 of CAKTPI010000002.1, forward strand.
CCCACCTTTCCAAATAGTGTCAGTCCCTGACGCAGCAGGGCGAGCAGCGGGGAAGCGAAAATACCGGCAGCCAGATTCATTAGCGTAAAGCAGATGGCGGACAGGGCAAAGGGCGCTTGGGCCTTCCGCACAGTTGCACCGGCCATGGGAGTGCCGGGGGTATAGAGCCGGATAATGGTTCGGGCAAAGTAGAAGGTATTGAGGATGGTGCTCAGGGCCAGAACCAGCAGCGTGGGCACCGTTCTGCTGGCAGTGGCCAGACCTGCATCGGCCAGCAGAAATTTAGACATGAAGCCCATGGTCAGCGGAATGCCGATCATGCTCAGGGCACCCAGGCTGAAGGCCACCCCCGCTACCGGAAAGCAGTAGCCGCTGCCCTGGAGATCCTTGAAGCGCTTGCTGCCACCGGCCGCATCACTCAGGCGTGAGGCGGAAAGGAAGAGCACGGGCTTGGTAATGGCGTGGGTGAGAATGTGATACAGAGCACCGATTACGCCTGCCTCAGGGCTGATGCCGATGCCCAAATAGACATAGCCAATCTGGGCGGCAGAGGAATTGGCCAGCATCCGAAAAATGTCATTTTCCTGGATGGCGCCGATGGAGCCGAAGATCATGCCGCAGATACCGAAGACAAACAGTACGTTCTGCATGCCGCTGCGGTAGAACACATCCGCACCGAAGCCGCTGAAGATTACCTTCAGCAGAAAGAAAATGTATCCCTTGGAGACAAGGCCGGAAAGAATGCCGGAAGAGCAGGGAGTGGAATATCCGTAGGTATCCGGCATCCAGTAGTGGAAGGGGAACAGGCCGCTCTTGATGGCCAGGCCCACTGTAATCAGGCAGATGGAAGTACTCAGGGGAATGTGATATGCCCCGGTTTCCGCAAGTACGGCGATGGAATCGTGCAGGCTGGGCAGCAGCAGGTGCCCGGTGATGTTATAAAGAATGGTGACACCCAGCAGGAACAGACCGGAACCCACCAGGCTGAAAATCATGTACCGCACGGCAGCTAAGGTGGTGCGGCCCAACTGGCGGATCATCAGGATGCTGCAGGAAGCCAGCGTGCAGATTTCAATGAAGACATAGCCAGTGAAGATATCGTTGGTATAGCAGAGTACCAGCAGCGACGCCTGGATCAGATCGGTCATCACAAAATAGAACTGACTTTTGCTGGGCTCCAAATCCAGCTGAAGGCGGATTTTTCCACCCATCAGGCACAGCAGCATGACAAAGGAGAAGACGGCGGAGAAGAAGCTCTCCAGAATACCCATCCGTATCTCATTGCCCCAGGGGTGGGGGAAGTGACCCATGATGTAGGTGACTGGCTCTCCCAGCTGCAGCACCATTCGCAGCACCAGGAGGGAACAGATGCAGCAGGCAGAGCACAGCACCATGGAAAGGTACCGGGCGGCCTTGCCGTTCAGCACCGAAGAAATGACGCTGCATGAAAGACAGGCAACAATGCAGAAAAGGGGAAGATTGGCAGCAAAGTTCATTTGGCTTCGCCCTCCTTCTCTTCCTTCCGGGCAATCATGTAGATCTCATCCAGATCCAGGGTGTGATAACGCTGGTAGAGCCGGATGGTCAGGGCAAGCATCACTGCGGTTACGGATACGGAAACCACAATGCCGGTGAGCACCAGGCCGGCGGGCATGGGGTTGCCATACCGGCTGACGTCGGTGATTCCATCCACAATGATGGGGGCGGTGCGGCCCTTGATATAGCCCATGGAGGTCAGCAGCAGGCAGGAAGCGGTGTCCATGATATTCAGACCCAGAATCTTCTTAAACAGATTGTGATGCAGCAGCAGCGTGGCAAAGCCCACCGCAAAGAGAATCACGGCAATGACGTTGATGCGGCTGTTCCAAAGCGTTTCCAGCATCAGATTTTCCCCCTTTGAAAAATGGAATAGAAGCCATACATGGTGCAGGCGACCACGATGCCGACAGCCACATTCAGGGGCATGATCAGCCCGGCAGAGAAGATGCGACCGGGGATCCCGGTACGAAAGATGGTCTCCAGGTGGTTGGCACCGCAGAAGAAGGAGTAGCATTTTGCAAAGCTGTAGAAGCACAGGGCACACAGAACCACAATGCGGAAAATCTTGATGTTCAGAATCTTGTCCAGCGGCTCAAAGCCAAAAGCAATGGCATAGAGAATCAATCCGCCGCCAATGACGGATCCGCCTGCAAAACCACCGCCGGGGCCCAGGTGACCGTTGAAGATCACATAGATACCGTATACGATGACCAGCGGGACAATGATCCGCGCTGTGCTCCGCAGCAGTGGATCGGCCTGCATGATCTTTTTCTCCTGTTCTGTCTCATCCGTCCCGGCCAGGCTCAGCAGCAGGATAAACACGGCGGTGGTGGCGGTGTACAGCACGTGGGATTCGCCCAGCGTATCGAAAGCGCGGTAGTCCAGGATTACACCGGCGACCACATTCACAGCCCCCGTTTCCTCCATGCCCTTTTCTACATACCGTTCCATCACCTCGTTGTGGGCGGGGGAGTCGGCAGAGCCAAAGGCGGGCAGCTGCTCCACGGTCAGCAGCAGAAAGCTGATGACGATGCAGCAGAGAATTACAGCAATATAAGGATAAGTTTTGCGGAAGCTCCGGATTTCGCCTGCCTCCAGTCGGTTCACCGGTTCCAGCTTCCAGGGGTGATCCCGGTTTTCCATGTTGATGCTGGGGCCTGGCCCCCGGTCGGCGATGACGGCGGTAAAATCAAATTCCCCGGCGTCCCAGGTCTTCAGCCATTCCTTGAATTTACTCTTTTTCATCTTGCACCTTCTTCCGGATGGAACGAATCTTTTTCAGCGTCAGAAACAGCAGCACGCTGGATACGCCCGCGCCTACGGCTGCCTCAGTGATGGCCAGGTCCGGGGCTTCCAGCAGCGCCCAGATGATGGACATGATGACGCTGTAGGCCATGTAAATGACCAGGGAAACCAATAAGTTCTTGGAAACACAGGTGGCAATGCCGCATACCAGCAGCAGCCCCAGAAGCATCAGCTCAACGGCGTCCATCGGTATCATCCTCCTTCTGAATGTGCGCGTCTACGGAATCATCGGTGGCGATTTCCATCCGTCCCACCAGATGGGAGGCAATGGGGCTGCCCACCCATAGGATTACCAGTGCAGCAAACAGCTTTGGGATATACTCCAGAGAACCGGTGGCAACCATGAGTCCTCCGCAGATGGCGGCCATGGAGACGGTGTCAATAATCGCCGCGCAGTGCATGCGGTTCATGACAAACCGAAACCGGAATACGCCCAGAATGCTGACCGCAGCTGCGGCCACGCCGCAAATCAGCAGAATAGCGGCAATAATATAGCGAATGGTCTCAGACATCTTCGAATTCCTCCCCCTTTTCGTGGGATACGATGTTGATTTTTGCCAGCACGACCACGGCAAGAAAGCTGATCATACAGTAGATGAGGCATACGTCCAGCAGCCAGCTCTCCTTGAGGTAGACGGCCAGCACCGCAATGATGGCGGTGGTCAGGGAACCGGTCATGTTGATGCCCAGAATGCGGTCCGCCATGCGCGGCCCCCGGATGGCCCGCAGCAGGGAGAAAAACAGCCCAGCCGTCAGGCAGATCATCACGCCGACCAGCAGATAATCAAACCAGTTTTCCATTTTCAGTCCTCCAATTTCCGAATCCAGCGCTGAAAGGTGGCGTTTTCTGAGGTGTCCAGCATGGATTTATCCAAGCAGTGGACGGTAAAACGGTCCCCCTCCACCTGTACGGTGATGGTGCCCGGGGTCAACGTAATGGAGTTTGCCAGCAGAAAGCGGCCAAAGTCCGTCTTGAGTCCGGCATCAAAGGTGACCAGGGTGGGGGTGACCACATAGCGGCGCAGCAGGATATCCCGGGCAACCACCAGCCCGGCCTTGATGATCTCCAAGAAGAGAATGGGAACATAGGCCAGGAAGACCGGTGCCTTCTGAATCAGGCGCAGCTCCTTTTTGGGGGTGTAGCCAAACAGTCGGTACTCCAGTACCGCCATGGCTGCCACAATGGCAAGCCCCAGCAGCACGATTTCGGAAGTGACCTTTCCGTTGAGCAGCAGCCAGAAGAGAAAAAGAATGATGTACACAATAATTCCTCCTGATTGTTGATTTCTTGACAGCCTATCTTAACATAAGTTCACAGAAATTTCATCAGCTATTTCGCAAAAAAGTGAACAAAAATATGGTACTAATTGGGATTCCCTATGATAAAACCGCATGAAACAGCAAAGAAATACCGATATTCTTTTTGCTGCAACAGGAAAAGTGCCCTCAGAGGCGGTGCCTGCCGGAAAATACCGCATTCCCAGTTGATTTTCAGCGGTAAATTGAATATAATCTAACCATCGATACCGATGGACAAAAGAAAGGAGTGTACCCTCATGAAAGAAGAAATCGGAAAGCTGACGGAGCAGGTGGTGCGCGGCGGTCAGGCGGTGCTCAGCGGGCTGAAATCGGAGACGGATAAGCTCATTGACGAAGCCGTTGCCCTGATGGATGACAAGAAAAAGAAGACCTGGTCGGGCTATGACAGCATTCACCTGGCAGAGGCCCCTAAAAATATTGTGCCTGGCTGTATTGTTTTGGAGGGCGGCTCCTTCCGGGGCTGCTATACTTCCGGTGTGTTGGACGTGCTCATGGAAAACGGCGTGAATCTGCAAACCACCATCGGAACCTCCGCTGGGGCATTGAACGGATATAATTATGTGGCGGGGGAGATTGGCCGGGCAGCCAAAATCAACCTGGGTTACCGTCATGACCGGCGCTACATCGGTGCCACCAGCCTGGCAAGAAACCGGGGCGTTGTGGGTTTCGATTTCCTGCTGAATGAAATCGAGGAGGAAATGCCCTTCAACCGGGAACGCTATGAGGATCCCGCCCGTCGTTTCCTAGTGACAGTGACCAATTGCGAAACCGGCGAGTGCATTTACTGTGAAAAGGGCGTGACACCGGATTTTCAAAAGGCGGTGCAGGCCAGCGCCTCCATGCCCTTTGCCGCCGACATGGTGGAGGTCAACGGCATTCCTTGTCTGGATGGCGGCTGCGCCGTGAAAATCCCGTATCACTGGGCTATGGAAAACGGCTTTGAGAAGATTCTTGTCATCCGCACCCGGCCCCAGCTCTTCCGCCGTCCGCCGGAGGGTAAGCGCTTTATGGAGCTGTCCGATCGGCTGTACCGCAGCTACCCTAAGCTTGCCGAGCGGCTCAAGACCCAGGCCGTCCAGTATAACACCGCCTGCGACGAACTGGAAAAAATGCAGAACGAGGGGCGCCTGATGATGCTCTGCCCCTCCGGCTCCATCAGCATTTCTACGTTGGAGGGCGATATGGAGCGCCTGGGCGCTCTTTATCTTTTGGGCCGCTGTGATGCCACCATCGCCTTGCCAAAAATCAAACAATACCTGGGTATGGAAGTATAAAAAGCATAGGACGCATTCCGCTGCATGGGAATGCGTCCTTTTTTGCAAAAATCCTGTCCACTCCGTTTCCTTTCCGTATTATGTGGGTGTAAGGTCCTTACAGACAAAGGAGTGAATCATTTGGAAGATACGCAGATTGTCGCACTGTTCTTTTCCAGATCGGAGGAGGCAATCGCGGCGGTTTCCGACAAGTATGGGGGATATGTACATACCATTGTTCACAATATTCTCCCAAGCACGGAGGACGCAGAAGAGGTAATCAATGATGTGTACCTGGCGGCCTGGAATACCATTCCACCGAAGCGGCCGGAAATGCTCAAGTACTACCTGTCCCGCATTGCGCGGAATTTGTGCTTCAAGCGGGTAGAGTATCTGACGGCCCAGAAGCGAAGCGGAAATGCGGAGGTGCTGCTGTCGGAGCTGGAGGAGTGTATTCCGGATGGCAGCAAGGGAATGGAACAGCAGCTGCAGGATAAAGAGCTGACGCAGCTGCTGAACCGATTCCTCGGCAGCCTGAGCGGGGAAGACCGCAAGCTGTTCCTGTCCCGGTATTATTACGCCATGACAGCCCCACAGCTTGCAAGGAAATATGGCATTTCCCCGCGCCAGGTAAAATACCGTCTGGAAAAGCTGCGGCGGGCGCTGAAGGAAATACTGGAAAAGGAGGGCATATACAGATGAATGTCAAAGACTTGAACAACGCCCTGAATGGCATTGAAGATGCGTATCTCCAGGAGGTTGACACACCGGATAAGGAGATTGTAACAATGAATGTGAAAAAAAGAACCCTTCGGATTTTGATTGCAGCAGCCCTGATCTGCTTGCTTTCTGCCAGTGCTTACGCGGCGGAACAGCTGCGGGTCACGTCTTTGCTGTCCGGAAAGTCGGTAAGCTCTGAGAACTATTCGGATGTCCGGACTGCGGAGAAACGAACCGGTCTCAAGGCCAATGTTCCCGAACAGTTCCAAAACGGCTTTTATTTTCAAAAGGTGGAAACAGAAGAGGCCGTTGGGGCGGACGAAAATGGCGGCCAGGTGCTGACCTATTGGGAACTGAAGGTGCACTACGCAAACGACCGGGGGCAGAGCGTTTCGTTCGTTGTCCAGGAAAATCTGGAGGAACTGCCACGGTCAGAGCAGGTTCCCACCGAGCAGAGGATCATCGGCGGCCTGGAGGTCACCTACTGTGTGGATCACTACAAGCTGGTGCCGGAGAACTACCAGCTGTCCGAAGAGGAGGAACAGTGGGCCCGGCAGCCGGGGAACTTCATCTCCTACGGCTCTGATACAGTGGTGGAAACCAGCTTTGCAAACCTGAGCTGGGAGACTGAGGACGGGACCTATGCCCTCCTGGACTGGAGGGCTGCCCTGGATGCAGATACCCTGTTCGCCATGGCAGAGGAGATCATTACAAAGTAACAGCACAGCAAAAAAGCTGCCGGAAGACCGGCAGCTTTTTTGAGGTTAATTAAGCGATTTTTGCTTTTGCTTCAGCAATCATTCTGACGCATTCCTTGGCAATTTCCTTGTCGTCCTCGGTGAGGTTCAACAGAGGCGCGCGGACACCGCCAATGTCGGGGCCGCCGGACAGGCGGAGGATTTCCTTGATCATGGCGTACATGTTGCCCTTGCCGGAGCACATCTTGTAGATGATCTGGTTGGCAGCCAGCTGAAGCTCTCTGGCCAGCGCCAGATTTTCACCCTTGGTTGCCAGCTCAAAAATCTTCAGGTAGATTTCGGGCATGGCACCGTAGGTGCCGCCAATGCCGCCGGTGGCACCGGCTACGATGCCGCTGAGCAGCTGCTCATCCGGGCCGTTGAAAGCGATGGCACCGCCCGAGATCCACTTCTCAATGTCTTCCACAGGCATGCTGGAATTTTTCACGCCGATGCAGCGGGGATTTTGCAGCATGGTTGCCAGCAGCCCGGGATTCAGGGCCACACCTGCCAGCTGGGGAATGTTGTAGATGATGAAGTCGGTGTTGGGAGCGGCGGAGGAAATGTCATTCCAGTACTTGGCAATGGCAGCATCCGGCAGATGGAAGTAGATGGGGGGAATAGAGGCAATGGCATCTACGCCCACGCGCTCGGCGTGTGCAGCCAGCTCCATGGAGTCCTTGGTGTTGTTGCAGGCCACATGGGCAATGACGGTGAGCTTGCCCTTGGCAACGGCCATCACGTTCTCCAGCAGCAGCTTCCGCTCGGCCACACTCTGGTAAATGCACTCGCCGGAGGAACCGCCGACGTACAGACCCTTGACACCTTTCTGGATGTAATACTCGGTGAGTTCCCGCACGGCCTTGGGGGAAATGTCGCCATTTTCATCGTAGCAGGCGTAAAAAGCGGGGATAATGCCTGCGTATTTGCTGCAATCTTTCATATTTCTGCTCCTTTATCAATCGTTAACTTTGATTTTGAATACAACGCGGGTAAATGCCTGACCGCTGGCTCCTACAGGGAGCTTCAGCCGGTGGGCATCGCCGGGGAAGACAATGAGGAAATTGCCCGGCTTCAGAATGACGGTTTGTTCCCCTTGGCCGGTGTAGCCATAAAAATCGCCCCGGTGTTCAGTGAGAGTCAAGGTGTCCGGATGGGCGATTTCCACCCGCTCGGTTCCCTTGGTGACAATCTGAATGTCCAGATATTGCTTGTGTGCCTCAAAGAAGGTTTGCTCCTCCGGTACGGTTTCCAGGTGGAACTTGGTCACGAATAGGTCTTCGCCGTCCAGAAGCGTTTTTTCCGTGGATGCCTTTTCCAGAAATTCCGGGGTCAGGCAATCCAGCGCCTTATCCAGCTCCGGGTGAATGCCATAGTACTCGGATTTGTTGCTGAGCTTGGCGACAATCATTTTATCACTCCTTGCGAAAAAGTAAAGTTAAAATCAGCCCTTCACAGCGCCCATGGTGATGCCCTTGGTGAAGTATTTCTGGAACACCAGGAACACGATGATGATGGGCACGGAGGCCAGGGCGCAGCCTGCCATCAGAAGACCAAAGTCGATGGAGTTTTCGCCCTGCATGGTGGCGATGCCCAAAGAGATGGTCAGGTTCTTGGTGGAGGTCAGCATAATCAGCTGCATGAAGTAGTCATTCCAGGAGTTGATGAAGGTGAAGATGGCGCAGGCACCGACGCCGGGCTTAATCATGGGGAACATCACATCGGTGAAGGTTCGCCACTCACTGGCACCGTCAATGCGGCAGGCTTCGGTCATTTCGGTGGGAATGCCCTCCGCAAACTGCTTCAGCAGGAACACGCCAAAGGGCCAGCCAACGATGGGGAAGATGACGGCCCAGATGGTGTCGTACAGCTTCAGGGCGGACATTTCCCGCAGCAGCGGGATGAGGATAACCTGCTTGGGCAGGGCCATGGCGCAGACAATCAGGGTGAAGATAAGGGTTCTGCCGTAGAAGCGCTTCTTCGCCAGGGCATAGCCGGCCATGGCAGCGGTGAGGCAGGTCAGCAGCATGGACACCACAGCCATGAACACGGTGTTCAGCAGCCAGCGGATGGCAGCCGGGCCGGTGGGACCGGCGATGCCGAACAGCTCGAACAGGGGAGCGGAGCGCTTGCCCATCAGGTTCTGGTAGTTGTCCAGCACCCACTTGCTGGGAAACCAAACCGGGGTGGAGGAGATGATTTCCTTCTTCACCTTGAAAGAGCCGGTGATAATCCAGTACAGGGGGAAGGTGAACAGGAGGGCAAAGATGCACACAATGATCCAGGAGGCGATGGAAGCGGCCCGCTTATTGCGTTTTCTTTTTTCAATGGGATTGGTAGTAGCCATATTTCGTTCCCTCCTTACTTTTCTTTGCCCATGCGGAACTGGACAGCGGAAAGAATTGCAATGATGATTGCCAGAATTACGCCCATGGCGTTGCCGTAGCCATACCTGTACTGCTTGAAGGCGTTATAATAGATGTAGTACATGATGGTCATGGTGCTGTTCTTGGGGCCGCCGGAGGTCAACAGCTGAATCAGTGCGAAGCACTGGAAGGAGTTGATGGTGGTAATCACCAGGATATACAGGGTGGTGGGCATCATCTGGGGCCACTTGATGCGCCAGAAGGCCTGGGTCTCGGTGGCACCGTCCACCTGGGCGGCTTCCACCAGGGACTTGTCCACGTTGTCCAGAGCGGAGACATACAGCACAATGGGCTGACCCACGGAGGTGGTCAGCAGAATCAGGATAATGCAGCCCAGGGCATACTTGGGGTCGCCCAGCCAGTTGATGTTCTTATCCAGCAGACCAACGCCCTTGCCCAGATAGTTGAGGATGCCGTAGTAGTTATTGAACATCCATTTCCAGACCATGGTAACGGCCACGGAGCCGGTGACAACGGGCAGATAGAAAATGCAGCGGAAAGCGGAGGTGGCGGTTACGTGCATCTTGCTGATGAGGGTTGCAATCCACAGGGAGAAGGCGCAGGTAACAGGCACGGACACCACAACGATAATCAGGGTGTTCTTCAGTGCCGTCCAGAACACCGGGTCGTTAAACAGATCAACGTAGTTCTGGAAGCCGATAAAGATGTCGTCCCGGTTCATGGTGGCATCGAAGAAGCTGGTGTAGATGCACATGAACATGGGGTATACCACGAAGCCTACGAAGAACAGCAGGAAAGGAAGCATGAACAGATAACCGGCAATGTTTTCCTGCACCACCAGCCGGTGGGTTTTCTTGCTCACGGAAATGGTTTTTTCAGGCAATGGAGTATCCTCCTCTCGAATTTCGCGTGTTCAGGCAACAGGCGGTGCGGCTGGGCCGCTTTTTCAGCCGCACCGCCTGCTGCCTTGTGGTGGGAATTGGAACGCCCCCTCCCCTTACACAGGGAAGGGGGCGTGATTCAACTGGAATGGAGATTACTGAGCGGAAGCAGCGGCGTTGGCGGCATCCTGAGCGGTGGTCATTTCAGTCAGGATAGCATCCACGGAGCCGTCGGTGTCCATAACACGCTGCAGCATATTCCACCACTCGGTACGGGCAGTGGTCCAGCCCAGGGTGATCTGGTAGTAGTCACCCATCAGGGGGCTCAGCAGGGAGTACTCAGCAAAGTACTCGTTGGGAGCGAAGCCTTCCAGGTCACGGACAGGAGCGAAGGAAGTAGCAGTAACAGCCTTGGCGTACTGGTCATTGTCCTGGGTCATAAACTTGATGAAGGTCTTGGCAGCCTCAATCTTAGCCTCGTCGCCGTTGTTGAACACGCCGAAGCCCCAGATGCCGCCCTGCAGGGAGGGAGTGGAGTCAGAGGGGAAAGCCATGGGCAGAACATCGAAGCTCAGAGCGTCGGCATTGTTGACTTCCTGGCTGATGTTCCAGCAGAAGGCCATCTGGAAGGTGCCGTTGACAAAGTTCTGGATTTCGTCGCCTGCAACGATGGAGGGGTCGAAGTTGATGCCCTCCTGGTTGTACAGACGGGACAGGCCGGTGGCGTTCTCGGTGGAAGCGTAGGTGTAAGCGGTGTGCTCAGCGTTGGCATAGGTGCCGCCGCCGACGTTGGTCACCAGAGCGCGGGTGCCCTGGTCGCCGCCCTGGCCGCCGCAGTAGATGCAGCCAACATACTCGTAGCCGGCATCGTAGACAGCCTGAACAGCCTTGAAGAAGTCTTCAACGGAGTTCCAGGTGTGGGTCTCTTCGTTCAGGTACTGCAGGGCATCGGCCTCGGCGAACACGTCCCGGTTGATGGCCATGCAGTGAGCGATCATGCACACGGGCATCTCGTACACTTCGCCGTTGGCGCTGGTGCAGGAGTCAACAACGCTGGCGTAGGTGCCTTCGGGAACCAGGTCAGCCAGGTCAACCATCAGACCCTTGGCGCCCCAGTTGGCGATCAGACGCTCGGGGCCTTCCATGATGATGTCGGGAGCCTGCTTGCCTTCGATGGCGGTGTTCACCTTGTCGTCACCGTTGGTGTAGTCCAGGTATTCCACATTGACCTTGATTTCGGGATGGGCAGCATGGAAGTCAGCCAGCAGGTCGGAGACGGTGGCCTCGTCCACCCACTTGCCGATGGGGTAGGTCCACAGGGAGATTTCGGTCACATCGTCAGCGCTGGCGGTGAAAGCACACAGGCTCATTACCATGACAACGGACAGCAGGATTGCAATCAGCTTTTTCATAAGTATCCTCCTAGATTTGTGTTTGGTGGAAACGCGTAATTTTGCGCCCCTCACTTGCCTTTATCTTAGCGAAAGTTGATAGGAAAGTCAATGGGAAAAGTGAAAAATATTTTCAAAAAATGGGATTAAAGAAAAATTCCTACATGTCGCACAAAAAGGCAGAGCGACATGTAGGAAGAAAAGCTTTCTTTTTTGTGACTATTCCACAATGCATTTTGCATCACTTGGACGATAAAAAATTTTACGGTGAAAAAATCGACTTTTACAGATGCTTTGCGGCAAGCGCCTGAGCAATGCGGTTGCGGCACTCTTTGGCGTCTTCCATGTTTTTCCGGGTATACTCGGAAAACAGAATGTCGATCAGGTACATCTGGGCAATCCTTGCCGGAATGGAGCCGCTTTGCAGGGGATTTTCATTGGCGCCGCATTGCAGCACGAGGTCTGCCAGCGCTGCCCCGGGGGAGTTGGGGAACCGGGTGACCAGAATCACCTTGGCCCCCCGTTCCTTGGCCGTTTTCAGGGTATCCAGCATGGCCAGAGTGGAGCCGGAGTAGGAAAAGAAGAGCACAGCGGCGGTGGAGTCCATCATAGCGGCAGCCATCGCCTGCATGTGGGAATCACTCACCGGCCGGAACTTGCTGCTGATGGTGGAAAACAGGTGGGCAGCCTCGGCGGCGATCAGCATGGAGCCGCCCTGGCCCATGCAGTAGACGCTGCTGCTTGCCCGCAGCAGCTCCGCCGCCTGGGCGACCGCCTCCAGGCTCAGCACCTCCCGGGTCTGGGTCATGGCGGTGGTGTTGGCACTGAGCAGCTTCTGACTGATGGCCTCCAGACTGTCTGCCGGAGAGATCTCACCGGAGAGCGGATTGTCCTCCAGATGACCGACGGCCGCATTGGCCAGTGCCAGCTTGAAATCCGGATAACCTTTGTAGCCGAGCCTCCGGCAGAAGCGGGAAACGGTTGCATCTGCAACGGAACAGGCACTGGCAAGCTCTGAGATGGACATCCGGGAGATGCTGTGCTGGGCAGAGAGAATGTAGTCCGCCAGCTTCTTCTCTGATGCGGTAAAGCTATAATACTCCGCCCCAATGTGGACGAATACGCTTTGCTGGGTATCCACGGCAATCACCTCCTTGGGTGGGATGGAAAATGGTTACTTGCTGAGCAGTTCCCCCAGCATGAGGTCGGTCTTGATCAGCATTCTGGGCAGATGGAAGGGACCCTTGAAGGTGGAACCCTTGGTGCTGGGCATGGTGGGCAGACCGTCCCGGCGCAGATAACCGTACCACTCGCCGTGCTCCGGATCGGAGAAGTGGGCCTTGCAGTAGTCCAGCGTCTTAAAGTACCAGTCCAGGTATTCCTGCTTGCCGGTGTCCCGGTAGAGCATCAGGGAGGAAATCAGAATCTCATCGTGGGGCCACCACAGCTTCATGTCGTGCTCATAGGCCTCGGGAGGATTGCCCAGGGCATCGATGAAGTACAGCAGGCCGCCGTATTCCTTGTCCCAACCGGCGTTGATGGCCCAGTTGAAGATCTGCTCGGCTTTGGCAACCAGCTCCTTGTCGCCGGTGCGCTTTGCGTGCTCCAGCATGAACCACACGCCCTCGATGTCATGACCGGGGTTCACAATGCGGCCGTCGGTGTAGCCCAGGTTTGCCTCGCCGTTGGGGCCTACATTTTCCAGAATGCAGTGCAGCTCGGGGTGGTAGTTATACTTGAAGATTTCGTCCACGCAGCCCTGGGCCCGCTGCTCGTACAGTGCCTTCTTTTCCTCGTCCACCCGCATCATCACGGTGAGCACGTTCAGGAAAATCATGGGCAGGCCGAAGGAGCGGCCGCTTCTGGTTTCGGGGATGGTCTTGGGGCCGAGGCCGGTGGGGTCGGGCATGCCGTGCCACAGGTTCCAGTACATTTCGCAGGCCTTTCTTGCCCGCTCCAGGCATTCCTTGTCACCGGTGACCCCATAGTACTCGGCATTGGCCAGGGCATAGAAGGCCTCGGAGTAGAAGTAGCGGCGCTGCCGCAGGGGCTTGCCGTCAAATGTAACTGTGAAATACATCCGGTCGCCGGCCTGCCGGTTGATGCAGTATTTTTCCATGAAATCCAGGCAGCTCTTGGAGGCATCCAGCCATTCCTGCTTCGCACCGTAAACGTGGCACAGGTAAGCAAAAATCCAGCCGCACCGGCCCTGCATCCACACGCTCTTGTCGGTGGAGTAGATTTTGCCATAGCGATCCAGGCAGGTATACACACCGCCGTATTCGTGATCCATGCCGTTTTTCAGCCAGAAGCTGACGCAGCGCTCCAGCTCCTGCTCCGTCCAAGTCTTGGCCTGCTGCAATTGCTCTTTGTTCATATTGTTCCTCCTTTGAAAATTTAAGGGGCAAATTCTTATCAATTTCAATAGTAGCATTATCCGATTCATTTTTCAAGTAGAATTTTCAAGAAACCTAGTGACAGAAAAAGATTTTCATGCTACAATGCACTTATCTCCTATATTAACGAAAGAGGTGCGCCATTTATGAAATTTCTTGGAATAGATGTCAATATTCAGAACAGTCCAGAACTGGATCCGGAATTCATCCCGCTGCATCTGTTCAATAAGGCCTTCCTGGCAAACGCAAAGAAGCCGGTGTCCATTGCGGTGGAGCGGGCCAAGGGGGAAATGGCCTGCTGCCACACCTACATCCACGGAACCGAGGAGATGCGGGAGGCTGACTGCTTCTACATTGACCGGCTGGTGAAGTTCCTGCTTTGGATGAAGGGTGGCTTCCGCATTTACGTCAGCGGCGACAAGCTGATCTATGACTACCTGTGCAGCATCTACTGCAAGGGCGGCAAGCAGGAATTCGATTGGGACTACATGGCAAACGTCTTTGAGCATCCTTTCGAAATTTTGCTGGTGGATCAGGTGCCGGAGAGCAAGGATGCCCCCCAGAAGATCGGTGGCCATTTCGAGGGCTGCCGCATCGGCTTTGATGCCGGCGGTTCGGATCGGAAGGTTTCTGCTGTCATTGACGGAGAGACGGTTTATTCCGAAGAGGTGGTCTGGTTCCCCAAGACCAATGCGGACCCGGACTACCACTATGACGGCATCGTGTCTGCCCTGAAATCCGCAGCGGCCCATATGCCCCGGGTGGATGCAGTGGGCGTGTCCTCTGCCGGTGTGTTTATCAATAACCGTACCATGAACGCCTCCCTGTTCCTGAAGGTGCCGAAGGAGCTGTACGACAAGAAGGTAAAGGATATCTACATCCGCGCCATTACCGACACCTTTGGGGATGTCCCCTACAGTGTGGTCAATGACGGCGATGTGTCCGCCCTGGCCGGTGCCATCAGCCTGGAGAAGAACAACATGCTGGGCATTGCAATGGGCACCAGCGAGGCCGTAGGCTATGTAGACGGCAACGGCTGTATCACCGGATGGCTCAATGAGCTGGCCTTCTGCCCGGTGGACGCTTCTCCCAAGGCTATGCGGGACGAGTGGTCCGGCGATATCGGCGTGGGCTGCAAGTATTTCTCCCAGGATGCCGTGATCAAGCTGGCTCCCGCCGCCGGAATCGAGCTGGAGGAGAATCTTTCTCCCGCCGAAAAGCTGAAAAAGGTGCAGGCACTCATGGAGCAGGGGGACGAGCGGGCGGCTGCCATCTACCGCAGCATCGGCACCTACCTTGCCCACAGCTTTGCATTGTATCATGATTTCTATGGCTTCCGCTATGTGCTGCTGCTGGGCCGTGTGATGTCCGGCAAGGGCGGAGACCTGCTGCTGGAGACCTACAAGCAGGTGATGGCACGGGAGTATCCGGAGCTTGACGCGGAAATTACTGCATGTCTGCCGGATGAAAAATTCCGCCGGGTGGGACAGTCTGCCATTGCGGCCTCCCTTCCGGAGATGAAATAAGGGGAAAAAGAAATGAAAAAGCATATTGTTTGTTTCGGCGATTCTAATACCCATGGTTACTGCGCGGATCCCAGTGACACCGTCACCGGCGGAGACCGGTTTGACGAAACCGAGCGCTGGACCTGCCTGCTGCAAAAGAAGCTGGGGGATGACTATCTGGTGCTTGAGGAGGGCCTGTCCGGCCGTACCACAGTATTCCCGGATGCCCTCCACGAGAGCATGGACGGGCTGAGCGTGATCTACTCCACCCTCATGAGCCATGAGCCGGTGGATCTGCTGGTTGTTATGCTTGGCACCAATGATACCAAGGAGCGCCTGGGGGTCAATGCGGCCTGCATTGCCATCGGCATGGAACGGCTGGTGCGCAAGGCTCAGAGCGTGATGTGCTGGAAAGACGGCAAGCCCAATGTCTTGATCGTCTGCCCGCCTCATATTCTCAAGGAGATGTATGAGAATCCCTGCGGTGTGCCCATGGGAAATGGCTGCATCGAAAAGTCGCAGGAGCTGGCCGGTTATCTGCGGGAAACTGCCAAGAATCTGGGCGCTGCTTTCCTGGATGCCCAGGAATTTGCGGAGTTTAACCGGGTGGACGGCATGCATCTGACTGCCAAGGGTCACCGCTGTCTGGCGGACAAGCTGGCGGAAGTGATCCCGGGGCTGCTGTAAATGGGCCGCTCGATTTTTCGCTACGAGGGACCGGTTTGGAATTTCTGCAATGCCGTGACGGATACGCTGGGCCTGAGCCTGCTGTGGTGCCTGTGCAGCCTGCCGTTGGTCACCACAGGCGCGGCGACTACGGCACTGTATGATGCGGCAGTTCACGGCATCCGGTACCGGGAACCGGGAACCTACAGGCGGTTTTTCCGTACTTTCAAGACAGAACTGAAAACCGCGGTTCCCGGCACGCTGCTGTGGGGCCTGTTGCTGCTCTTCGGCGTGTATGTTCTGGCGCTGCTGGATGAGGCGGCGGCTGAAAATATCCAGGCTGCGCTGCTGGCAGGGGGCTATCGGGTGCTGCTGGCAACGGTCATGTGTGCGGCTTCCTGGTCGTGCATGCTGCTGTCCCGGTTCTGCTACCGCTTCCGGGCGCTGACGGCCAATGCGCTTCGCATGCTGCCGGCACATCTGCTGCCGTCCATCGCTGTTGCAGCGATGGGCTGGGGGTCTGCCTGGTTTGTCACCCATTATCCGTTGGGGCTGATCTTTGCGCCGGCGGTGACCGCAATTGGCTGGTCTCTGGTTGCAGAGCCTGTTTTTAAAAAGTACGGCGGCGGTATCGAAATTGCCAAAGCCGATGAGGAGTGAAAGAGATGTTTTATTCCAATGCCAGAATTTATGGCGCAGATTTTCAGTTTCACCTGGGTGCGTTTGAGGTAAAGAACGGCAAATTCGGGGAGGTGCTGCCGGAGACGGTTCCGGCGGATGCCGTGGATTTGCAGGGGGCTACGGTGATTCCCGGCCTGATCGATGTCCACAGCCACGGTAATTCCGGCGCGGATTTCTCAGACGGAGATTATGAAGGCCTGAAAAAGATGGCGGCCTTTTATGCAAAGTGCGGCGTGACCTCCTTTGCCCCGGCTTCCATGACGCTGCCATACGATGTGCTGGCAAAGGCATTTGCTACCGCAGTGCGTCTGAAGGAGGAGCGCCCTGCGCACTGTGCTGTGTTGCGGGGCATTCAGATGGAGGGCCCTTATTTCTCTTACAAAAAGAGGGGCGCACAGAATCCGGATTATCTGAAGAATCCGGATTTTGAAGGGTTTAAGGCACTGTATGATGGCTGCGGCGGTCTGGTCACCATTGTGGATGTGGCCCCGGAGCTGCCCGGCGCGGTAGAGTTTACAGCAAAGGCCAGCAAGCTCTGCACTGTGTCGGTTGCGCATACGGATTCGGACTATGACCACGCCAAGGCTGTTTTTGACGCCGGTGCAACTCACCTGACCCACCTATACAATGCCATGCCCGGGATTCATCACCGTACTCCCGGTGTGATTCCTGCTGCCGCAGAGAATCCCCACGTCCGTGCGGAGATTATCTGTGACGGTCATCACATTCATCCTGCCGCTGTCCGTTTGGCGTTTTCTATGTTCGGGGGAGAACGGATGGTGCTGATCTCCGATTCCGGCCGCTGTGCCGGGCTGCCGGAGGGAAGCCCCTTTACTTTGGGCGGCCAGGATGCCTGGCTGCGGGACGGCGTGGGACGCCTGGCAGACGGTACCATTGCCTGCTCTGCTGCAAATCTCTGGGGGTGCCTGCAGAATGTCCTGCACTGGGGTATCCGGGAAGAGGATGCCGTCCGTGCGGCCAGCTGGAACCCTGCCTGTGCCATCGGTGCGCAGCAGGAGGTCGGTTCCATTGCCCCCGGCAAGGCGGCGGACTTCATCATTACGAATGACGATTACACTGCAAAGCGCGTCTTCCTGGCAGGAGAAGAGATTTAAAAAGGACAAAAATCGCGGCTGGAATTCGAATCCAGCCGCGATTTTTCACGTTTTTGATGTTAGCTTTCTGTATTTTCGTCCAGCATAATGGGCTCTTCCCGCAGTACAACGGCGGTGCGGGCGGGGAGGTAGAGGCGGACGGTGGAGTTCCCCTTTTCATCCACATTGGCTTTATATTTCATGTGGGCAATCAGGTCGTTGCCGCCGTATTTGCTGTCATCACTGCACAGGGCAACTTCGTAATCCGCAATGGCAGGCAGCGAGACGCTCACATCGGTGTAGGAATGCGTGGGGCTGAAATTGAAAGCAAACAGCAGCCCTTTCCGGTAGAAAACGATAATCTGACGGTTCGAGTCGATCAGCCGCAGGTTGCCCATCCGCTGGTCAAAGAGCTTTGCCTCCTTGGCAAGGTGAATCATGTCCTCGTCAAACTGGCCCAGCCACTCATATTTCAGATTGGGGTTGTCCCGCAGGCTCCATTGACGGCGGCAGTATTTGAAGCTCCAGCCGTTGCCCTCCCGGGGGAAGTCGATCCATTCGGGGTGGCCGAATTCGTTGCCCATGAAGTTCAGATAAGCCTCGCCGCCGCCGGCCATTGTGAACAGCCGAATCATTTTATGCAGGGCGATGGCCCGGTCAATCACGGGATTGTGGGTGTTCTTCTCCATATCGGTGTACATAGCGGCATCGGCCAGACGGAAAATCATGGTCTTGTCGCCCACCAGTGCCTGGTCATGACTTTCCACGTAGGCGACGGTGTTTTCGCCCGGGCGGCGCATGCACATCTCACACCACATTTTGAAAATATCCCAGAATTCGTCCTTCTGCTCCTTAACGGTGCGAATCCACATATCCGGCAGCCCCATCGCCAGCCGGTAGTCAAAGCCAATGCCGCCATCGGCAATGGGCAGACACATACCGGGCATGCCGGACATATCCTCGGCAATGGTGATGGCAGCGGGGTTCACCTGGTGAATCAGCTCGTTTGCCAGCTGGAGGTAGGTGATGGCCTCCGTGTGGGTATTGAAGGAGAAGTACTTATCGTTGGTGTTAAAGTCGGTGCCCAGACCGTGGTCGTGATAAAGCATGGAGGTCACACCGTCAAACCGGAAGCCGTCAAAGTGATATTCGGTCATCCAGAATTTCAGATTGCTCAGCAGAAAGTGGAGCACGCCGGTTTTACCATAGTCGAAGCACTTGGTGCCCCAGGCGGGGTGGTCTCCCTTGGATCCATCGTGGAAGAACTGCCAGGTGGTGCCATCGAACATGTTGATGCCCTCGGCGGTGTTTTTCACGGCGTGAGAGTGCACCACATCCAGCAGCACCCGGATGCCCATGGCGTGGGCGGTGTTGATCAGATACTTGAGATCCTCCGGCTTTCCAAACCAGCTGGAGGCGGCAAAGAAGTTGGATACCTGATAGCCGAAGCTTCCGTAATAGGGGTGTTCCATAATGGCCATGAGCTGCACTGTATTGTAGCCGGCCTTTTTGATGCGGGGCAGAATCAGGTCGGCAAATTCCCGATAGGTGCCGACCTTGCCCTCCTCCTGGGCCATGCCGACGTGAGCCTCGTAGATGAAGAGCGACTCCTCTCCCTTGAAACCGGCATCCGTCCAGGCAAAATTCTTCCGGTCATCCACTACTTCAGCACAGAAGGTGATGGTTTTCTTATCCTGCACGACCCGGCGGGCATACAGGGGGATGTGCTCCGTGCGGGTCATGTTGGCATCGACCACGGTCTTGACTTTGCAGCCGTCCCACAGCGCGTCGTCACCGGGCAGAAAAATCTCCCAGTTGCCGTTGCCGATGGAGGTCAGCGGATGACTGGTTTGGTTCCAGTGATTAAAATCGCCCTCTAAGTACAGCTGGTAGGCGCTGGGGGCCCATTCCCGGTAGTACCAGCCGCCATCCACATGGTGGAAACCGAAGAATTCATGGGCGTTGGCAAAGTCGAGAATTCTTTGCCCCTCCGGGAGAATGCGGTCGCGGGTGGCACGATAAAGGAACATGCGCAGGTCAATGTCCCCGGCAAAGGGGGCAAGCTGGGGATTCAGCTCCAAAATGCGATACATATGGTATTGCTCCTTTCATTTCGGATAAGTAAAAGGCAATCACAGCCGGTCATTTTCCTTTTCCTGCCGCAGGGTGTGCAGGTCGGGCAGCTGTGCGAGGTCCTCCATCAGCATGCCGGAAGCCTTCAGAAATTGCTCCATGGGCTCCTGTTTGGAGGGCCGCTGGCCGCTGCGGTAGCGGTCAATCACGATTTCATAACGCTTCAGGGCGTTGTGCACCGCGTCATGCCAGGAGAGGTACAGATCTCTTGCGGCATTGGCGCCAATCTGTGCCATTGCTTGAGGCTGCTGCATCACATGGGTCAGGCAGGCACTCAAGCTTTCGGCGTTTTCTTCAATCAGCAGGCCATTAACGCCATCTGTAATGCCCTCGGCGGCGCAGCTGCCCGCAATCAGCACGGTTCCCAGGGAGCTTGCCGCAGCTTCCCGGACAACCAAGCCGTTGGTATCAAAGGTAGAGGGGAACAAAAAGAGATCTGCCCGACTGTACCAGGCCCGCAGGGCCTCCCGATCCTGAATGGCACCGGTGAAAATACATTTTTCCTCGATGCCCACGCGCTGCACATAGGCTTTGACCTCCGCTGCATCCGCGCCGGAGCCAACGAATACCATGCGGAAATCGGCCCCCTGAATCTTCTGCATTGCCAAGGCATCGGCGATGATTCTCAGCCCCTTGTACCACATGATCCTGCCCACAAACAGGAAGACGGGAATGCCGTCAGGCAGGCCATATCCGCCGGTGACAGCGATGATCTGTGCCGCGGAGACGGTGCCCAAGGGCAGATCCACACCGTTGGGCATGACGATGCATTCGCCTTCATAGCCCATGGATCGGAGATTGTCCGCTGCCCCGGCACTGACGGCCCACACCTCATCGCAGGCGCTGATGTTCTGTACCAGAGCTTTGGTAGAGCCGGTACGCAGCAGCTTGCCCCGCACCATCTTACGGATTTCAATGTCGAACTTTGTGTGGTAGGTCATGACTAGGGGCGCGTCCGTTACACGGCGCAACTCCCGGCCCAGAATCGTGGAGGCAATGGGGCAGTGGGAATGCAGCAGAGCCACCTTTCGCCCGTTCAGCTGCCGGGTGATCATGGGAGAAAAGGGAATACCTGCCGTATAGCCTCCGGTCATTTTCCGGAAATCCAGACTGGGGTAACGGATGACCGGATAAGGAAATCGTGCATCATCGCTCTCCGGGTGGGAGGGAGTGATGACTACAGTGTCTTCCCCAGCCGCATGGATGTTATCCGCATAGTTTTTGACTGCATTGGCAACACCGTCAATAATCGGCGGGAAGGAATCGTTCAGCAAGCAAATGGTATCTCTGTTTTCCATTCAAACAAAACTCCAATGTTTGTTATAGTATCCTGCCAAAGAGGAATCTTGATGCCCTTTAAAAATACCACATGATGCTCCTTTCGTCAACCGAAAAACACGGTGGAAAAGCCCCGGCCAGCTTCCTGGCCGGGGCTTTTCCAAATGAATTATGCCCGTTTCTGCCGGCTGGCGGACAACTGCTGGAAGTAGGCCCGGTCAGACATTTCAAAGTGCATATGCTTTCCGTCCAGCCCAAGCTGGCGGAAGCCGCAGGCAGAGGCAGAACGAATGGAGCGGGTATTCTGGGGCGCAATTTTGGCAACGACCCGCGTCCCACGCCACTCCAAAAACACCTTTTCCAGGGCCATTCGCAGGGCGGCCTTTCCCATTCCGTGGCCCCAAAGAGTTTCTTCTCCAATGACGTACACGATTTCATAAGCCCCGTTCGGTTGGGGTACCAGCTTTACAAAGCCGATGCTCTGACTGGTACCGTCGCATACCAGGAAAAACCGGCCAAGGCGGTTAAAGTGATATCCCAGCATTGGCTCCGGTACGTTTTCTTCAAGGTTTTGCAGAAAATACACAATTTGGGGATCTTCATTCAGAAATCGGGTGATATGGGGATTTTCCATCCAACGGATCATCCGGCGGACATCGTCCATGGTTATTTCAGCACGCAAAAAAATAGAAGCGGCTTTCATCATATCGCTTACCTCACAGTAAAATAATACTTAAAAGCCCTTCTATGCATTGCATCGACGGTTCTTTTATATGAAATTATCACCATCTTATCATGGAAATACACTTTTGTCAAATAAATTGCGAAAGATAAGACAGTTTAAATAAAAATCAGGATATTTTATTCCCCTTTTTGAGCCTGTTCCCACTGCTGACGGGTGATGGCATAGGCATAGGATATGGTATTTTTTGGATCTGGATACTCCTTTATTCTTTTCATACCGCAGGCGGCTGCAGTGGCGTAAGACCCAATATTGGTGTATTTCATATAGGAATATAATGTGTCATAGGGGGTGTTCCTGAAGGCCCAGTCCCGCACGGCTCGGGCGGCTTCGCTGCCATATCCCTGCCGCCAGTATTTCTTGTGGATGTGGTAGCCAATCTCCGGCAGCATTTCCCCATCAATATTTTGCAGGGTCAGGCCGCAATCACCGATAAACGTACCTGTTTCCTTCTGGGTTACAGCCAACAGGCCAAACCCATATTTCCGGTAATTTTCCATATTCCAGGTGATCCAGTTCCTGATCCGCTCGGGGGTAAAGGGGACAGGGTAGTGCGCCATGGTTTCCGGGTCAGAGAGAATTTCATAGAGTGCATTATAATCATCCATGGTGTACTGCCGCAGAATCAAACGAGGCGTTTCAATGGTCATTACGCTCACATCCTTTCAAGTAGATTCAGCTATTATAGGTGGATGTTTTTGGCGTGTCAAGTTGATTTGCTGTCTTCCTGTAAAAAACACTTGCTTTTTAGCGAAGGGCGTGCTATGATTAACCCATCACGTTGCCGGAGGCTAACGTCATGAACGTCATGTACAGCGCAGCACGGTTTTCCTTTTATTACTATTACTTTTTTAGCCAAAAAAAGTAATAGCGTTTTGTGCTGCAATGCTTCCGACAGAAGCAGGAAAAATGTTTTTTGAAACGCCGCACGATTCGCCGTGCGGCGTTATTTTTGTAAGGAGCGCGGAGTAATATGATTGCTATTTTAAAACACGGCACCACCCCTGAGCAGACTGGCCACCTGGTGGACTGGCTGAAAAACATGAATCTGGATGTCCATATTTCTCAGGGCAAGGAGGTCACCATCCTGGGCTTGGTGGGCGACACCAGCCGGGTGGACATGGAACTGCTGAACAGCCTGGAGATCGTGGAGGCAGTAAAGCGGGTCTCTGAGCCTTTCAAGCAGGCCAACCGGAAATTCCATCCCCAGGATACGGTGGTGGAGGCTGGGGGTACCAGAATCGGC
This sequence comes from uncultured Oscillospiraceae bacterium, assembly GCA_934591635.1. GTDB lineage: Bacteria > Bacillota > Clostridia > Oscillospirales > Oscillospiraceae > Faecousia. The sequence continues at coordinate 179,280 of CAKTPI010000002.1, forward strand.
GGCGGTTATTTTGGCCTGATTGCAGGGCCTTGCTCTGTGGAGAGCGAGGAGCAGCTGATCGGGATTGCCCAGGCAGTGAAGGAGGCTGGCGCAAATCTTCTCCGAGGCGGCGCGTTTAAGCCGCGCACCTCGCCCTATGCCTTTCAGGGCATGGGGGCGGAGGGCCTTCGGCTTCTGCTGAAGGCCAAGGAGGTCACGGGCCTGCCCATTGTAACGGAGCTGATGAACATCAACACACTGGATTTGTTCGCAGACGTGGATGTGATTCAGATCGGCGCCCGGAATATGCAGAATTTTGACCTGCTGAAGGAGGTTGGCAAGACCCAAAAGCCCGTCCTTCTAAAGCGCGGCTTGGCCAACACCCTGCAGGAGCTCCTGATGAGCGCCGAATATATCATGAGTGAGGGCAACGAGAACGTGATTCTCTGCGAGCGGGGAATCCGCACCTTTGAAACATATACGAGGAATACCCTGGATCTTTCTGCGGTGCCGGTGCTCCATGAGCTGAGCCACCTTCCGGTGGTAGTGGATCCCAGCCATGCCACTGGCAAGGCGAGACTGGTGCCCGGCATGGCCTACGCAGCGGCTGCCTGCGGCGCGGACGGCCTGATGATTGAGGTGCACAATGACCCGGAGCATGCGCTGTGTGATGGGGCGCAGTCCCTGACACCCAGTCAGTTTGCGGACGTGAGCCGGAAGATTGCGGAGATTCGGGAGGTAATGGTATGACTGTCGGAATTTTGGGCCTGGGCCTGATCGGCGGTTCCCTGGCAAGAGCCTACAAGCTGGCAGGGCATACGGTATACGCCAAGAATCGGGATGCGGATATGCTGGCCTTTGCCATGCTGGCCGGGGCGGTGGACGGTACCTTGGATGAAAATACCGTTCCGCAATGCGATTTATTGCTGCTTGCCATCTATCCTGATGGCAGTGCCAGTTGGCTGGAGGAGAATGGAGCACGGATTTCGCGGGATGCTCTGGTCATTGACTGCTGCGGCACCAAGCGGGAGATCTGCCGCCGGTGCTTCCCGGTGGCCGAAACCTATGGCTTTACCTTTGTGGGCGGGCATCCCATGGCGGGCTCTCAGTTTTCCGGCTTCAAATACAGCCGCGCCACCCTTTTCCAGGGTGCTCCCATGGTGCTGGTGCCTCCGGTTTATGATGATATGGCCCTGCTGCAGCGGGTGAAGGATGCGCTGGCTCCTTGCGGCTTTGGCTTCTTCTCCGTTACCACAGCAGAGGCGCACGACCGGATGATCGCTTTTACCTCCCAGATGCCCCATATTCTCAGCAATGCCTTTATAAAGTCTCCTACTGCTCTGGAGCACCGGGGCTTTTCTGCCGGAAGCTACCGGGATTTGACCCGGGTCGCCTGGCTGAATCCCGGTATGTGGACAGAGCTGTTTTTGGAAAATCGGGACAACCTGCTCTTTGAGCTGGATGCCTACATTGCGAGCCTGACGCAGTACCGGGAGGCACTGGAGGCAAAGGACGAGCCGCGGCTTTATCAGCTGCTGGAGGAAGGAAAAGAGCGGAAGGAAGCGGTGGACGGATGCAAAAAGTAACGGTACACGCTTCCAGAAATTACGAGATCCTTATTGGCAGCGGCCTGCTTTCCACCCTGGGAGAGGAGACAGCAAGATGTGTGCACGGAAAAAAAGTCTGCCTTGTCAGCGACTCCAATGTATATCCGCTGCATGGACCGGTGGCGGAGGAAAGCCTGAAAAAAGCCGGATTTCATGTATTTTCCTATGTTTTTCCAGCCGGTGAGGAAAGCAAGAATGGGGAAAACTATCTGTCCCTTCTGAACTTCCTTGCCCGGAACCAGCTGACCCGGGCAGACTGCCTGATTGCGTTGGGAGGCGGTGTGACAGGGGATTTGACTGGGTTCGCGGCGGCTACCTACCTGCGGGGGATCGCCTTTATCCAGGTGCCTACCACGCTGCTTGCGGCGGTGGATTCCTCTGTGGGCGGCAAGACGGCCATCGACCTCCCGGCCGGGAAAAATCTGGCTGGCGCCTTTTACCAGCCCAACCTGGTGCTCTGTGATACGGACACCCTGCAAACGCTGCCCAGAGAGATTTTCCTGGATGGCTGCGCGGAGGTGATCAAATACGGCATTCTGTATGACAAACCGTTTTTTGAATATTTGCAGGCAGCAGGGCCAGAATTTGACCGGGAGCGGGTGATTCGACGCTGTGTGGAGCTGAAGCGGGACGTGGTAGCTGAGGATGAATTTGACACCGGAGAGCGAATGAAGCTCAACCTGGGCCACACTGTGGGGCATGGAGTAGAGGCAAAGAGCCATTTTGCTGTTTCTCACGGCAAGGCGGTTGCCATTGGCACGGCCATTGTCAGCCGCGCTGCAGCACAGGGTGGGATGCTTTCCCGGTTGGATGCAGACACCATTGTGGATACGCTTCAGGCCTTTGGACTGCCAACCGTGACTGCGTATACAGCGGAAGAACTGGTGCATTATATGCTTTCGGATAAAAAGCGCGCCGGCGGTACGGTAAATCTGATCGTGCCCCGGGCAATCGGACGCTGCGACATTGTTCCCACACCGGTGGAGCAGCTTGACGCCTTTGTGCAGTCAGGATTATAAATATGGATATTATCATCAAACCAAGGAAGCTTGCGGGGACGGTGACGGCGATTCCCTCTAAGTCCCAGGCCCACCGGCTGCTGATTTGCGCAGCCTTTGCGGAACACGGGACGGTACTACGCTGCCCGGAGACCAACCGGGATATTGACGCCACGGTCCAATGCCTGAATGCACTGGGGGCAAAAATCGTCCGAACACCGGAGGGCTTTGCGGTGGAGCCGGTATCGGAAATTCCAAGCCGGGCAGATCTCCACTGCCAGGATAGCGGGTCTACACTGCGCTTCCTGCTGCCTGTGGTGGGGGCACTGGGCTGCGATACCACCTTTTATCTCACCGGCCGGCTGCCCCAGCGGCCGCTCTCTCCCCTGTGGGAGGAGATGGAGCGCATGGGCTGCCGGCTCACCCGACCAACAGAAAATACGATTCGCTGTCAGGGAAAGCTGAAGGCCGGAAGCTATGCCATCAGCGGCGGCGTTTCCAGTCAGTTTATTACAGGCTTACTGCTGGCCCTGTCCTTGCTTCCCGGTAAAAGCAAAATCGAGATCACCGGAAAGCTGGAATCGGCCCCCTATGTGACCATGACTTTGCAGGCCATGGAGCAATTCGGCGTGAACGTGCGGGATTTTATCATTCCCGGTGGGCAGCAATTTACCTCCCCCGGCACGGTTGCGGTGGAGGGAGATTGGAGCAACGCCGCTTTCTTTCTGGCGGCAAAGGCACTGGGGAGTGACGTCAGTGTTGCCAACCTGAATCCCAATTCTCCCCAGGGGGATCGGGCTGCGGCAGTGCTGCTTCCGGCGCTTCGCGAAAGGCAAACAATTGATGCTGCGGATATCCCTGATCTGGTGCCCATCCTGGCGGTGGTTGCAGCCTGCAATCAGGGCGCAGTGTTTACGGAAATTGCCCGGCTGCGGTTAAAGGAATCCGACCGGGTAGAATCGGTGAAGGAAATGATTTGCGCGCTGGGCGGTCAGGCAGAGGCAGATGAGCATACGCTGACCGTCTCCGGTACCGGCCTTTTTGGGGGTACGGTTGATGCCCAAAATGACCACCGCATTGCCATGTCCGCCGCCATTGCGGCAACGGTCTGCAAAAAAGACGTGACCATTCTGGGGGCGGAATGCGTTCAAAAATCCTATCCCCAATTCTGGGAAGTTTATAAAGAGCTGGGAGGATATTATGAGCAGTACCTACGGTGAAAACCTGAAATTGTCCATTTTCGGTCAGTCCCACGGCCTGGCCATCGGCATGACCCTGGACGGCATCCCGGCAGGGCTGCCAGTGGATTTGGAGGTGTTGCAGGCGTTCCTCAACCGCCGTGCCCCGGGGCAGAATGATTTTTCAACTCCGCGCCGGGAGGAGGATCGGCCGGAGTTTTTAAGCGGCCTGCTGGACGGCTTCACCTGCGGGGCCCCCATTGCAGCCATTATCCGCAATACCAATACCCGTTCGGGAGATTATGCCAATCTGAAGGACTGCCCCCGCCCCGGTCATGCAGATTATACGGCACAGGTCAAATATGGCGGTTACCAGGACAGCGCCGGTGGCGGCCATTTTTCCGGCCGCCTGACAGCGCCGCTGTGCGTTGCCGGCGGATTGTGCAAGCAGTGGCTGGAGGGTCGGGGAATCCGCATTGGGGCCCATATTACGGCCATTGAAGGGGAGGAGGATATTTCCTTTGAACCGTTGTGCCCCCAGCTGGACGCGGTGCAGATAGATTTTCCCGTGCTGGACAGAGAGGCAGGGATTCGCATGCGGGCTGCGGTGGCCCGAGTCAAGGCAGAGCAGGACAGCGTGGGCGGCGTTATCGAGTGCGCCGTTACCGGCCTCCCTGCCGGACTGGGAGAACCCATGTTCGGGGGCGTGGAGAATCGGATTGCGCAGATCGTTTACGGCATCCCGGCAGTGAAGGGCGTGGAGTTCGGCGCTGGCTTTGGAGCGGCGAAGCTTCGGGGCAGTCAGAATAACGATGATTTCCGGATGGAAAATGGCCGGGTCATCACCGCCTCCAATCACTGCGGCGGTATCCTGGGGGGCATTACGAATGGCATGCCGGTGCTGTTCCGGGTGGCCGTCAAGCCCACTCCCTCCATTTCTCAGGTGCAGCAGAGTGTGTCGCTGTCTGAGCAGGAAAACCGGGGCCTTGTCATTAAAGGCCGCCACGACCCCTGCATTGTTCCTCGGGCGGTACCGGTGGTGGAGGCCGCGGCTGCGATTGCCCTATTCGATTTAATGCTGTAAAGAAAGAAGGAGACGCAATGGATATCACTGAATTGCGTGGTGAGATCGATAAAATTGATAAGGAGCTGCTGCGGCTCTTTTGCGCCCGCATGGAGGTTTCTGCTCAGGTGGCGGACTACAAGCGGGAGCGGAATCTGCCGATTTATGTCCCGGCCCGGGAACGGGAGATTTTGCAGAACGTGGCGGAGAAGGCAGGCCCGGAGTTTGCAAGCGATGCCAGAATCCTGTACGCTACAATTTTGGAGCTGAGCCGGGGATACCAAGCCAAACGCAACGGAAAGGAGACCGCACTGTTCCGGGAGATTACCGCCGCCATTGAGCAGACGCCCAGGCTTTTCCCACGGGCACCTATGGTTGCCTGCCAGGGGGTGGAGGGGGCCTATTCCCAGCTTGCCTGTGAGAAAATTTTCCAAAGCCCCATGATCCTGTATTTTAAGAGCTTTGAGGGCGTGTTCAATGCCATTGAGAAAGGAATGTGCCAGTATGGCGTGCTGCCTATTGAAAATTCTACTGCCGGTTCTGTGAATCAGGTGTATGATTTGATGATCCAGCACCATTTCTCCATTGTCCGTACCTTCCGCCTGAAGGTGGATCACAATCTGCTGGTGAATCCCGGCACCAAGCTGGAGAATGTCCGGGAGATCTATTCCCATCAACAAGCGATCAGCCAGTGCGCGGGCTTTCTGAGCAAGCTCCCCAATGTAAACGTGGTGGCAGTGGAGAATACGGCGGTTGCCGCTCAGATGGTGGCTTCTTCCGGACGGAAGGACGTCGCAGCTCTCAGCAGCCGATCCTGTGCGCAGCTCTACGGCCTGGAAAATATTGCTCCCAGCATCCAGGATAAGGGCAATAACCGTACCCGTTTTATCTGTATCAGCAAAAATCTGGAGATTTATCCCGGCGCGGACAGAACCAGTATTATGATGATCCTGCCGCATAAGCCGGGTGCTCTGTATAAGGTGCTGGCCCGGTTCTACACCCTGGGCATCAACATGACCAAGCTGGAATCCCGGCCGCTGCCGGATCGGGAATTCGAATTCATGTTTTATTTCGACCTGGAGACCTCTATTTATTCCCAGGAGTTTGTGCAGCTGATGTGTGAGCTGGACGATTTCTGCGAGGAGTTCAAATATTTAGGCAGCTACAGCGAGGTGGTGTAATATGAACTGCGGATTGCTGGGCAGAAAATTGGGACATAGCTATTCTCCGCAAATTCATGCCCAATTGGGAGATTATCGCTATTGCCTGTTTGAAAAAGAGCCGGAGGAAATTGCGGCATTCCTGAAAAGCGGAGACTTTACCGGACTGAATGTGACCATCCCCTATAAAAAAGATGTCATTCCCTATCTGGATGAGCTTTCTGCGGCAGCACAGCGGCTGGGGGCGGTGAACACCGTTGTCCGCCGTCCGGATGGCAGTCTGATTGGCCACAATACCGATTATTTTGGCTTCCAGTGGCTGGTGCGGAAAAGCGGGCTGGAAGTTGCAGGGAAAAAGGTGCTGGTGCTGGGCAGCGGCGGCGCCTCCAATACGGCGGTGGCAGTTCTGCGGGAGTTAGGAGCCAATGTAGTGGTCATTTCCCGCACCGGGGAGAACAATTACGAGAACCTGCCCCGGCATGCCGATGCCGCGGTCATTGTCAATGCGACTCCGGTGGGAATGTATCCCAACACTGGGAAAAGCCCTCTGAGTCTGGAATTGTTCCCCTGGCTGGAAGGGGTGCTGGACGTGGTGTATAACCCGGCCAGAACCCAGATCCTGTTGGAAGCGGAACGCCGGGGATTGGTGGCGCTGAACGGCCTGTGGATGCTGGTAGCGCAGGCGAAGGAAAGCGCTGAGTGGTTTACCGGAGAAAAAATCAGTGATGCTGTCATTGCTGCAATTCACCATTCGCTGCGGCTGCAAATGGAGAATGTCATCCTCATCGGCATGCCCGGCTGCGGGAAGACCACCGTGGGCCAGCAGCTTGCACAAAAGCTCAAGAAGAAATTTGTGGATGCAGACAGTGCGTTGGAAGAAGCCACCGGCCGGAAGATTACAGACATCATCCCACAGGACGGCGCGGAGGCTTTCCGCCGCATGGAATCGGAGATTTTGGAGGATTTGGGCAAAAGAAGCGGCCTGGTGATTGCAACCGGCGGCGGCTGCGTCACCCAGGCGCGGAATTATCCGCTGCTGCATCAGAACGGGACGCTCTTCTGGTTGACCAGAGATTTGAAAAAGCTTCCTACCGATGGCCGTCCCTTCTCCCAGATGGAGAGTCTGGAGCGGATGTTCGAGGTCCGGGAACCGCTATACCGGCAGTTTGCCGATGCGGTGATATCCAATGACGGAACACTGGAGCAGACATTGGCGGGAATCCGGCAGAAACTGGAGGAGACAGTATGAAAATTTTGGTTATCAATGGCCCTAACCTGAATTTCCTGGGCATCCGGGAGCCGGGTATCTATGGCAGCAGCACCTTCGCGGATTTATTGAGGCTGCTGGAGCAGTGGGCCGCGGAGCTGAGTGTGGAGGTTGAGCAGTACCAAAGCAATCACGAGGGCGACTTGGTGGATAAGATTCAGGAGGCCTATGGGAAGGTGGATGGCATCGTCATCAACCCTGCTGCCTATACCCACACGAGTGTGGCCATCCTGGATGCCTTAAAGGCAGTCAGCATCCCGGCGGTGGAGGTGCACATCTCTGATGTGGATGCCAGAGAGTCCTTCCGCCAGATTTCCTATGCGGGCATGGCCTGCAAACACACCATCAAGGGCCAGGGCCTCGATGGCTACCGCCAGGCCATACAATGGTTAGTGGAGCACAAATAATGCAAAAAATCTCCTGCCAGGCATTCGGCAGGAGATTTTTTATGGTGTGACCGGTTTCGGCCGCAGCTCTGCTGTCAGTCTTTGGGTGAGCATGCAGCAGGTGCGGAAAGCATAGTCCGTGTCGGTTTCGATGGAGCCGGGAAGCTTCATGTAGGCGGTGTGCATCAGTCGAATCAGGGCGGCGGGGGAGCCGCAATAGCGGAAGGAGGGAACAGGGCGCCGGTGGAGCTGTGCCAAAAAGAAATTTTGCAGCGCAACCTCGTAGCGCCGGTGGTCGTTCAGATTGTCACCGAACCTTTCATCGTGGGCGTAGGTGAAAGCGTCCATGGTATAGTGGATCAACTTGCCCAGACAGTAATAATCCCAGGGGGAAAAGTTCTGCTTGCCATCCAGCCGCATGGCCAGCCGCACCATAAAGCGACTGGCGTTGCTGTAGTTGTGCCCCCGCATCCAGTGGCTGCGCAGAGATCCCTTGATATAGGTGGCCGGATTTTTATCCGGTTGGGTGCAGCCAAGCAGAAACAGCTTTGCTTTTCCTTTCGGAATATCGGGCAGGTAGGCCTGCAGCAAAACGCGTCCCATAGCGGCGTGGCTTTTATTTCGCATTTGATTCCTCCTCCCGGCGCTTTTCAAATTTCAAACGAATTATAGCACGCTGACCGAATAAATTGTGAAATAATTGCGAATCTTTTTATAGAAAATACAGGAAGATCCCCCGCTGCCTTATAGAACAGCGGGGGATCGAAGTTATTGGATAATCAAAGGGGCGGAGGCAACAAAAAGGCCATTAAAATAAATGTCCAGGGTGTAGCTTCCTGTCTCGGTGGGGGCAACGGGGATATCCAGAGCGGCGGTAGGCGCGCTGGTCTTGCCCCACAGCTCCCGCCATGTGGCGGTATCCTCGCCAATCCATTCGGGTGCGACATCGCCGCTGGCATCCCGGAAGACATAGAGAATGCTGAACTCCTCCATATCGGTCAGGTATACGCCGTACTGATTCTGCAGAACCACGGAAATGGGCTGACCGGAGGTGAAGGACTGGGTGAAGCTGTCACTGGGGACAGACTGATTCATCCAATCCGCGTTCATGGGTGTGACCAGAAGCTTGGCAGTCAGACCGCCTGCGGTGATGCTGCGGCTGGTAAAGTCCTCGGCATCGGGGCAGTGGTATACCTGGGCCCCGCCAAAGACAGAGGTGTCATCGGCGGCCTGGATGGTGAAGTGATAAACCGCTCCGGGGATGCGGGGGGCAACAACGGCACTGGTGTCCGCTGCCTTGACAGCACTGGGCAGGCTGCTGCTGTCCAGCGTGTAGATAACCTGCCATCCACCCTCCGGCGCGGTACCCTCAAACTGCCAGCTGATGGTCAGTTCCTGGGGATTGCTGTCATCCACCTGGAAATTGGTCAGGGTGATGGGGTTTGCAGAGATGGAAATGCGGGTGGACTGGGTCATGCCGTTGGCATACACCTCTACATTGTAGGATCTGGTGGTGGAAATGCCGGAGAAGACCGCCTGATGCTCGTAAACGGTAGCAGTTTCATCGTAGCCTTCACCGGTGCAGTGGACGATCCAGCTATCCGGTTCTGTCGAGGAGGTGTTATTCCACTGGACGGTCAGGTTGCCGCCGGAGAAAGCGGTAACGGACAGATCCCGGGCAGCAATCAGGGCAATGGGGGTAAACTGAACGGTGCTCTGCCCGGCGGGGGTGCTGCTGCTTTCGCCGCTGACGGCCTCCAGGCGGAAGGTATATTGCCGCCCGATGGTCAGGCCGCTGATGGTTACGGAATGCCCTGTAAAGGACTGGGTTTGTTCGGCTTCACCATCGGCGCTGTAGTAAATATCCCAACGATCCGGTTCCATGCCGTCAAGCACCATGGAGATAACGACGGTACCGTCCTGGGTTCCGGCTCCGGCATTCAGCGCGGAAACCGTGACAGTTCCCTTGGTGGAATACACCTGGGAAACGGGCTTTGTCAGCTTATGCATGCCTTCAATCTGCACCTGAACAGTGTAGAAGGTACCGGCGGAAATCTGGCTGAATTCTGCTTTGCCGTCCTGCACCGGCTGGGTAAAGGTATTGCCATAAGGATCCGTGCACACCACGTTCAGCAGTCCGTCCCGGACATCGGAATCCACGGTGACCACCAGCTTACCCTGCTGCTCCTCCACGGTGATGCCATTGACGGTTTGCAGGTATTCACTGGAATAATACATGTAGCCCCAGACACCGGCGGCCATCAGCAGGCACAGCAGGAAGATGGTGAAGAGTACGCCAACGGCGGATTTCTTTTTCTTCGGCTGCTTGATGACCACAGGAGCCACATTGGGTGTCTGCTTGCGTTCGTGGGAAACCGGTTTTTCGGATGCCCGCAGCAGCTGATTCAGGGCTTGCAGCTCCTGATCCAGCTCGTCCCCGCCGATGGAAGCGGAGGCTGTGGGCGCAAACTGTGCGGTGAGGGACGCAAACTCCTGCGCGGTATCCGGATCCATATCATCGTCCGTCTCGGGAGAAGCAGGAACTTCTTCGGTATTTGCATTCTCTTGTACAGCGGAATAGGAATCAGCCGTAAGGTCATCTGCTGCCCCAATGGCTTCAAAGCTTTCATAGTAGGAGATGCTTTCGGCACTGTCTGTCTCACCCTCCATAACGGACAGCTGAAGGACATCATCAGTCTCCGTTGGCGCTTCCGTGCTTTCCGTTTCATCCGGCAAAACGGTTTCGCTTTCCTCTGCCGGTGCTTCCACGGGGGGGCTTTCCGGTGCAGCCGTTTCCTCGGCGGGAGAAACTTCCTCTGCCTGCGGCTCCTCGGGTGTTTCTTCTGCGTCTTCCGGCTGGCAGAACTCGGCTTCCGGTGCCTCCGGTGCGGGGATTGCCGCTTCTTCAGCAGGAGCGGCTTCGGTGTCCTCTTCCTGTGCAGCTGATTGGTCAGCACGGCCGCGGATCGGCTCCATAATGGGCACGTTATTGATGGTGCCCCGCTGCATATAGTCAATCAGAGCCTGACGCATTTCCTCCGGGTTCTGCCAGCGCTTGGACGGGTCAGGGTCACAGGCTTTCAGCACAATACCGGCCATTTCCTCATCCGCCGCAGCGGGAGCGGGCAGAGACGTTGTCCGGTCCTCCGGCAGGGTGCCGTTGTTAAAAATCTGGTATAGGATCAGACCTGCACTGTAGGTGTCGGCAGTTTCATTCAGCACGGATAGGTCGTCCATCAGCTCCGGGGCGGTGTAGCTGCTGCGGTATTTCTCCGGCATGGGGGTAAACCGCAGAGCATCCAGGGGGATAAAGCCCAGGTCTCCGATTTTATATTCTTTTTTATTGGAAATGTAGATGTTGCTGGGCTTCAGGTCGGCGTAGAGCATCCCGGCCTTCCGGCTGGCGGCCAACGCCGTGCACAGGTCGATACCCAGATTCACCGCCTCCAGATGGGAAACCGTGTGGCGGTTCATATACCGCTCCAAAGAGAGCCGGAATCCGCTGAGCAGGTAGACTTCGTAGCCAATGCGGTTTTTCTGCATCGGCTCCAGCTGGCAGCCCTCAAAGGGAACAAAACCCTCCAGCTGTGCAAGCGCCTCCAGAAGCGCACTTTCTTTTACGATATCCTCTGCCTGGGTACGGAAATACTCCGCCGCCTGGGCGGAATCCTTGTAGGCACCGGTGATCAGCAGGGCATCCAACTGTGTCTGGGATGCGGGAATGGAAATCACTTTTATAATATATTTCCGCTGCGAGTCCGCCCGCACGGCGGGGTAGCAGCAAACGCCGAAATGGCTGCCCACCGGCGTACCGACGGAAAAGCCATCCAGCAGCGGCGAGACATTCATTTGTTCTGGCAATGCGATCGCCTCCTTTATCCCCTGTATCATATACGAAAATTACAAAAATTGCAATATGTTTGTGCTTGTTTTCTGAAAACAAGTATGATATAATGTGTCGAAAGGATGGGTGCGTGTACCCGTCAGGTCAGGAGGTTTTCATTTATGAGCAAGATTGTTTGCGATATCTGCGGTACAACCTACGATGATTCTACAGGCGCTTGCCCCGTTTGCGGCTGGAATCCCGGCACTCCGCTGGATAATACCTACTCTGCAGAGGATGCGGGGGACCTGGATCTGGACTATCCCCTGGATGATGATACAGATGCTTCTGATGCTTCTGCGCAGAAGAGCAAGGCTGTGTTTGACTATGATGCCGTGAATCCCCGCCGCCGCCGTCCTGCACCGGCTCCGGCGCCTGCTCCCGAAGAGGAGGAGGAAGAAGAGGCGTCCGGCTCCAACAAGTTCCTTGTGTTCGTGTTGGTGATTCTGATTCTGGCGCTGATTGCGGTCAGCGGCTACATCGCCTACACCAAGCTTTGGAAGCCCAGTCAGATGGGCAGTGACGATAATAAGCCCCAGGAGACCATTTCCGGCCAGCCGGCGGATGCTACTGAGCCTGCCGAGACCGTTGCTGGTGAGACTGCGCCTACCGGCGAGACCACTGTGGTGGCTGAGCCGGATATCCCCTGCACCGATTTGTCCTTGGTTGCCACCATGGACACCTTGACCTATGCCGGTCAGTATTGGCGCCTGATGGTGCAGTATGCCCCCAACGACACGACGGATAAGCTGACCTTCACCTCCGGTGATGAGAATGTGGTCACGGTGGATGAGTTTGGCCGTGTTACCGCTGTGGGCGAGGGTGAGACGGTGATTACCATTGCCTGCGGCGATAAGCGTATTGAGATGCCTGCGGTTGTGAAATACCCTTCTGCGGAAACAGAGACTCCCACTGTTGCTCCGACAACCGCTGCCGGTACTGCTGAGTCCGGCACCGGAACCGGCACAGTGGCAACACCCAGCTCCGGCAATGTGTTGAAGCTGAAGAAGTCCGACGTGACAATTGGCCGCCGGGGCGTGTATATTACCCTGGAGCTGGAGAACGGCATTGCAGCCGAGGATGTCAAGTGGTCCACCAGTGACTCCAGCATCGCAACGGTATACAATGGCAATGTCACCGCCATTGGCAGAGGTACCTGTGTGATTTACGCCAAATACAACGGACAGGTCGCCGAGTGCGTTGTCCGCTGCAAGTTCTGATCTGACACCTGTATGTTTTGAGCGGCAGTTTCCGAGAACTGCCGCTCAATTTTATTCTCCCTGAGTGAAAACCTTGTCCCGGAACAGAAACGAAATGCACCACAATCCGGCAAGGCCAACCAGGGTGTAGATGATTCTGCTGAGCAGCGAGGAGGCCCCGCCAAACAGCCAGGCAACCAGATCAAACTGAAAAAGCCCCACAAGCCCCCAGTTTGCGCAGCCGATAATGGACAAAATCAAAGTCAGTGTATCCATATGCAACCTCCATGTTTTTCTTGGATGTTGTTAGAATGCCCGGTTTTGAAAATAATACACCGGATGAATTGCATTTCCAAAAATTTGCGTTATAATCATTTTATCGCAACATGAAGGAGAAACATGATGACTACCTTATACGAAGGCGCATTTGCCAAACTCAACCTGACGCTGGATGTGCTGGGCAAGCGTCCGGATGGCTACCATGATATCAAAAGCGTCATGCAGACCATTTCTATCCGGGATGATGTGGAAATTGACGTGGGAACCGGCAAGTCCTGGACACTGGAATGCACCCAGGAGGGGATTCCCACCGATGAAAAAAACCTGGCCTGGAAGGCGGCAAAGGTATATTGCAACGCAATGCAGAAGGATCCGGAGGGCATTGCCATCCGGATCACCAAACGCATCCCCTCCGGTGCCGGGATGGGCGGCGGCAGTGCGGATGCGGCGGCGGTGCTGCGGGCGCTGAACCGACACTACGGCGATCCGCTTTCTATTCTGGCGCTGGCGGAGTTGGGGGCCCAGGTGGGCAGTGATGTGCCCTTCTGCGTGCTGTGCGGCACCGCAATGGCAGAGGGCAGGGGAGAGCGGCTTCGCAAGCTCCCGGATTTGCCGGACTGTGTGTTCGTTGTGTGCAAGCCGGCGTTTTCTGTGTCCACACCGGAGTTGTATCAGAAGATCGATGCGGTTGCCATTCCGAAGCATCCGGATCACATGGCCATGGAGAGCGCACTGCTTGCCGGTGACATCGGAAAAATTGCGGATTTGATTTACAATGTGTTTGACCCGGTGGTCACGGCAGAGCACTTGGAAATGAACTATATCAAGTCCATTTGCAACAGCTACGGCGCCCTTGGTATGCAGATGACCGGGTCCGGCTCAGCTGTCTATGCCATTATGCCCAGCTTTGAGTACGCTGCGGTGGTGTGCAACATGCTCAAGGACAATTACCCGAATGTGTTCATCGCAAAGCCGGTTTGATAGGGAATGTATTCCTTGGAAATTAACGAGGTTTCCGGCTACTGATGTTTGCCCCTCCAAATCGGAAAAGTAAAACAAGTCAAGCCCACCGACTACACCGGTGGGCTTGACTTATAATTGAAGGACAGCATGGATGCTCATTGCTTTTGAATCTTCCGGCTTACTAAAAATCCGGCTTCATCTTTTATAACTTCATATTCCTTTGCTATCGGATTCTCGGAGCCGACTACACAATAGTCGCATTTAAAGTCTCCTGTCTATCTTATAGATTTTCCAGTTATGTGTCGGATGCTTTGATGCAATTGCAATCCTTTAAAAATCAATGCGGAAGCCGTTCCGATTTATCGAATTACTGCTCAGTATAGCATATGCTAACCGCGATAGCAAGAGACGGACAAGGAACGTCCTGGGTGCTCAAAGGAGGGATGACCGATTCGGGTCATCCCTCCTTTGGATTAATAAAAACACAGCGCGGTGAAGGTAAGCACGGCAAAATACAGCCAGCGGCGGAAGCTGTGCGCCTTTCCGGCCAAATGCAGCAGGGTGAAGATACACCCGGCACTCAGGGTCACGACAGCCCAGGCGGACAGCAGCCGCAGCGGTGTGAAGCCAAAACGGTGGATGTACAGCCACAGCTTTGCCCCGGCGGTCACGGCCAGCAGCAGACTTTGCACCATTAAAACGGCAGAGAGAATAACCCCGGTGCGGTTCCTTACAGCCAGCAGGCTGCCCAACTCCAGCAGAAGAAAATTGATGCCCATCACCAGGCACAGCTGGAAGAATCCGCTGCGGGCATATTTGGCGGCGGTAAGCGTTCCGGGAATCTGCCCCCGGAATGCGGCCAGCAGATTGCCAGCCTGCACCAGAAAAAACAGTACATACAGTCCGGCAAACATGGCCCAAACTCCATTGACGGCAGCACTGGGAAGCACCTGCATATGCTGCAGCTTTTGTTTTGCAGCGGTACGGTCATAGGGGACTTTTTTGACGCTGCCTGCCAGCAGCCCATAGAGATAGGCACCCACAGGAAGCCCCAAAAGCAGTTTTACAACTTGGTAGCTGGCTGCGGCCGGTAAATCCCAGCGGAAGACATCCAGAATCCCGTGCAGCAGCTGTCCAAAGCCTGCGTCCGCTGCAGTCAACAGGCGGGCCGTCCAAAAAAGCAGGGGGAGGGCAGCAAGCAGGCATACCATTCCAATCAGAATGTCACGGCGCTTCTTCTTGTCATCTGTATGGAACAGGCGTTGAAAGCCAGCGGCCAGCCCACGCAGAACGTCCGTCAGCCGCAGAAAGAGTTTCCCAACAGGCAGCAGCACAAAGGAATTCAAAATGTCCCAAAGGAAAAATACCGGCTCCTCCGGCCCCAGATTCCCGCCAGTGCGGTACAGCGCCCATAGCCCAGCGGCACCGTGAAGGGCCAGCGTCCCCCAACCGCTTACTGCCCGAAACCGGTCCAAGGCCTGTGCCACGGCAATCAGAGCTGTAACGGTGAAAAAGAGGAGATGGGTTTGCCCATTTGGCGTCCGCTCCTTCCCAATGGCATTGCCCCACAGCAGGAAGACAACGGTAAAGAGCAGCCCGTACCAGGCCTTGGGCCCGTCCACGGGAGAAAAACCGCCCCAAAAGCAGGAAATATATAAAAATCCAATGAGATAACTGGTAAGAGATAACAGGAAGAATCGTTTCTTTTCCATTTCTAATCCTCACGGTATTCCAGAATGTCCCCAGGCTGGCAATCCAAAGCACGGCAAATGGCGTCCAGTGTGGAGAAGCGGATGGCCCGGGCTTTTTGATTTTTCAGGATGGAGAGATTGGCAGGGGTGATGCCGATTTTTTCTGCCAGCTCACCGGCACCCATTTTCCGCTTTGCAAGCATTATATCCAGGTTGATTACAATTGCCATGGCGTACCTCACACGGTCAGATCCAGTTCGTCCCGCATGGGGACTGCCTGGGCGAATACGTCCCGGACAATGCGCACGATCAGCCCCATAAATCCCGCCGCAATGGATACAATGCCCAGAGGCAAAAAGCAGAGGCATCCTGCCAGGCACAGGATACAGGCGATAAAGCAGCACAGGGCAATGCGGTGCAGCAGCCGGACATTGGCGGGGATAAATACGTCCCCTGCCTGCAAGTTTTTCAGCAGCCGGTTCATGGCGCAGAGCAGTGCAATTGCTGGAGTGTTGCAAAGGTATAGGCACAGGATCAGCAGATGCCCATCCCGTTGGGAAAAGAAGGGCATTGCCTCCTGCATAATGGATACGATGGGCCATACGGCCCAGTCAAGCCCGGCTAGCGCCATGGCAAAAAGCCACAGGAGTCCCCGGCTGAGTGGGATGGCGCGGGTGATACGGTGTTCCATTGAGATTCCCTCCAATTCATTTCGCTGTGGTGCCAGTATAGCAATGAAGATGCCATTTGTCAATAAAAAATTATCGTTTATCGATAAGAAAAAGAAAGAGAAAGGAGCTGCGTGGCCGATGAAGGGCAGGGAAAGAAAATGCCCTGTTTTTTGGTCACATTTTATGATATACTGATTGCAAACAGAAAGGGGGCAGTGCAATGCTGCATCTTTTAATTGGAACGGATTGGACACAAAACCGCCGCATCGTGCTGACACGGCTTGCGCAGGATGTGAAGGAGCGGCGGGAGGGCCGAATCCTTATGGTGCCGGAGTTAATCAGCCATGAGATGGAGCGCGCCCTCTGCCGCTATGCCGGGGATACCGCCAGCCGCTATGCAGAGGTGCTGTCCTTTACCCGGCTGGCTCGCCGGGCGGCGGAGCAGGCGGGCAGCGGCGCCATGGAATGTCTGGACAACGGCGGACGGGTGGTGGCAATGGCGGCCTGCGCCAGACAGCTGTCCAGCCGCCTCAAGGCATATGCCTCTGTGGAGACCAAGCCGGAATTCCTTACGGAATTGGTGAATGCGGTGGATGAGTTCAAGCGCTGCTGCATCAGCCCTGCTGTCCTGCAGGCAGCTGCCGGACAGGCGGAGGGCAGCCTTGCTCAGAAGCTGGAGGAGCTGGCACTGATTATGGAGGGGTACGACAGTTTGTGCAGCCGGGGGAAGCGAGATCCCCGGGATCAGATGACCTGGCTTCTGGAACAGCTGGAGGATGGGGACTATGCGGAGCGGCATGTGTTTTATATCGACGGGTTCCCGGATTTTACCAGGCAGCACATGGCAATTCTGGAGCACCTGATTCAATTCAGCCCAAGCGTCACGGTGAGCCTGAACTGCGACAGCGTTGGTTCCCACCAACTTGCCTTTGAAAAGGCGGGGCAGACGGCGGCTGACATATATCAGGCAGCGCAGCGCTTGCAGGTGCCGGTTCAGGTGGAAGTGATCCCCGGGCGGGAGGACGCATTGGCAGAAATGCGGGAAAAGCTGTTTGGCGGTCACATTGCTTTGGGGGCAGCATCGGATGTTCTCCGGGTGCAGCGGGCAGATACGCCCTGGGTTGAAGTGATGGCGGCGGCCCGCCGGGTACGGGAACTGGTGCAATCTGGCTGCCGCTACCGGGACATCACGCTGGTGTGCACGGACATGGGGCAGTATGAACCGCTGGTCAATCTGATTTTCTCCCGGATGCATATCCCAATTTACCAGTCCGGCACCGAGGACATTCTGCAAAAAAGCATGATTGCCACGGTACTTACGGCATTGGATGCCGCTCTGGGGGATTTTGATCAGCGCAGTGTGTTCCGCTATTTGCGGTCGGCCCTGTCCGGCGTGGATCCGGACACCTGTGACCGGCTGGAGAATTATGCATTTCTCTGGGATATTCGGGGCAATGGCTGGACCCGGGACTGGGAAAACCACCCGGATGGCTTGGGCGTGGAATGGACAGCCGACGCAAGGGAGCGGCTGGAGCTTCTGAACCGGGAGCGCCGCCGTTTAATTGGCCCCTTGGATGCCCTGCGGCAGAGGTTCCGGGCATCTGTCAGCTTGCAGGGGCAGGTGGAGGCGCTGTATGCCTTTCTGGAAACTGTGGGTATGGAGCAGCAGCTGGAAGACCTGGCAGGGAAACTGGACGCAGCGGGGAGCAACCGGGACAGTCAGATTCTGAATCAGCTGTGGGAGATCCTCATGTCCGCTCTGGAGCAGATGTACGATGTGCTGGGTCAGACCCATTGGGAGCCGGAGCATTTTCAGCGCTTGCTGCGGCTGCTGCTGAGCCAGTATGACGTGGGCACCATTCCGCCGGTGCTGGATGTGGTGCAGCTGGGGCCGGTATCAGCCATGCGCTGCCACAGCCAGAAGCATCTGATCCTGCTGGGGGCCCAGGAGGGCAATCTGCCTGCCTACTCCGGCTCCACCGGTGTACTGACGGATCAGGAGCGGGTGGCCCTGCGGAAACTGAACGTGCCCCTCACCGGCGGCGCCATGGAGGGCGTGCAGGCGGAGTTTGCGGAGGTTTACGGCGTGTTTTGCGGGGCTACAGAGTCAGTTACGGTGCTGTCCTCCGGAAAACAGCCCTCTTTCGTTGCCGTCCGGCTGGCAAAATTGGCCGGAGGCGAGAGCATGGCTGAGGAAGGCCTGGGATTTGCGGATGCGGACGCAGTGGAGGCCGGGGCGTATCTTGCCCACTATTGCCGGGCGGATACGGCCCAGGCACTGGGAGTGGCAGATGCCTATGAACGGGTGCGGCACCATGCGGATTTTGCGCTTGGTACCGTCAGCCCGGCCAATATCCGGAAGCTCTATGGCAGCAGCCTGCGGCTTTCGGCCTCTCAGGTGGACAAGCAGGCGGACTGCCGCCTGTCCTATTTCCTGCAATACGGTCTTCGGGCGAAGGAGCGCAAGACGGTTACGGTGGATCCGGCAGAATTCGGCACATATGTTCATGCTGTTCTGGAAAACACGGCGCGGGCAGTGCGGGAGCAGGGCGGCTTTCACCAGATAACTCTGGAAAAAATACTGGAAATTGCCCATGAATATTCAGAGCAGTATGCGGCCGAACGGTTCGGTCAGCTTCAGTCCCAGCGGATGGAGTATTTGTTCCGGCGAAATCTGCGGGAGTTGGATATGGTGGTGGAGGAGCTTTGGCAGGAGCTGCGGGAATCCGGCTTCCAGCCGGAAGGCTTTGAGGTCGACTTCGGCAGCGGGAAAGCGGATTCCCTTCCCCCTATTGCGATCCCCAATAGCAGAATGAACGCAGCCCTTCAGGGCTGTGTAGACCGGGTGGATGTGTGGCAGAGCCCCGGAAGCCGGTATTACCGGGTGGTGGATTACAAAACCGGGAAAAAGGAATTTGACTATTGCGATGTGTTTAACGGCGTGGGCCTGCAAATGCTATTGTATCTTTTTGCACTGGAGGAGAGCGGCGGTGCCCTGCTGGGGCCAAATCCGATTCCAGCCGGTGTGCAGTACTTCCCGGCACGGGTGCCGTATGTGAACGGTGACGGGAAGCTGGAGGCAAAGATCGAGGAAGAACGCCGGAAGGAATGGAAGCGGCAGGGCCTGCTGCTGAACGATCAGGCGGTGCTGGATGCCATGGAGCCGGGAGAGGCAAAAAAGCGCCTGCCGGTGGAGCAGAAAAAGGGGGAGCTTGTCGGTCCCCTTGCTGACCGGCAGCAGCTGCGTCTGCTGGAGAAATTTGTTTTCCGGGTGCTGGGAGACCTGGTGGAAGACATTGCATCCGGCAATGTAGAACCCAATCCCTATACCCGAGGCAGCAGTCACAATGCCTGCCGCTTCTGCCCTTACGGCGCTGTGTGCCACAGCGACAGCGTGGCAGGCAGACGGAATTATAAGAAAATGACTGCGGATCAGTTCTGGGAACAGGTAGAAAAGGAGATGGAAAAGCATGGCGGATAAGCTGACGGATGCCCAACAAATGGCAGTACACGACCGGGGAGGCAAGCTCCTGGTGAGCGCCGCTGCAGGCTCAGGAAAAACGAGAGTGCTGGTGGAGCGGTTGCTGGATTACTTGACGGCTGAGAACGATCCTGCCAATCTGGATGAATTCCTGATTATTACCTACACAAAGGCTGCCGCCGCCGAGCTGCGGGGCAAGATCGGAAAAAGCTTGAGTGAGCGCATGGCAGAATTTCCGGAAAACACGCATTTGCAGCGCCAGTTTCAGCGGCTTTTCCTGACTCAGATTTCCACGGTGCACAGCTTCTGCACCAATATCCTGCGGGAATATGCCTACCGTGTTGACTTGCCTGCGGATTTCCGGACGGCAGATGAAGCAGAATGCGCCGATATCCGTGCCGCAGTTTTGAAGGATTTGATGGAGCGGGCTTATGAGGAGCCAGAGGAAGTGACCCATTTCCATGCCCTTGTGGATTCTCAGGGGATTGGCCGCAACGATGGGGCAATCCCTGCCATTGTGGAAAAGGTGTATGACAGCGCCCGGTGCCATTTGGATCCCAAGGGCTGGCTGGATGGCTGCCTGCGTCATATAGAGCTGGAGGGCGTGACCGATGCGGCGGATTCCATCTGGGGACGCTACCTGATGGATTCTCTGTTTGCCTGGCTGGATATGCAAATCGACGTGATGACGGAGTGCCAGAGAAGACTCCAGCGGGATGAGGGTGTGGAGAAGCCCCTTGCACGCATTACGCAGACCATTGCCCAGCTGCAATACTTACGCTCCAGCGAAAACTGGGACGAGGTGTACCAGCGCAAGAATATCGATTTCGGCAAGCTTCAGTTTTTGGGAAAGCAATATGACCCGGTGCTGGCGGAACAGGTAAAGGCCATCCGCAACGCCTGCAAGGAAGGATTGGGGAAAAAACTGGAGAGCTTTGCGTTCGACTCTGCCCGGGTACTGGCAGATCTGCGGGCGTCGGGAGAAGCAGCCCAGGGCGTGGTATGGCTGGTGCGGCAGTTCGCGGCGGACTACAGCCGCATCAAGCGCAGCCGTCACATCCTGGATTTCAGTGATTTGGAGCACAGCACCCTGGATCTGCTCCTGGGCAAGAACCGCACGGGGCTGACTGCCGCTGCCCGGGAGATTGGCGCCCGTTTTCGGGAAATCATGGTAGACGAATACCAGGACAGCAACGGGGTGCAGGATGCCATTTTTTCCGCGCTGACGGAGGCAAAGCAGAACTGCTTTATGGTAGGAGATGTGAAGCAGTCCATCTACGGTTTCCGGCTGGCAGAGCCTCAGATTTTTTTGGAAAAATACAGGGATTATGCCCCTGCGGAGACGGCCAAACCGGGACAGGGACGGAAAATTATGCTCAGCCACAATTTCCGCTCCGGCGTGGAAGTGATTTCCGGCATCAACGATGTGTTTGAAACCTGCATGAGCCGCCGGGTGGGTGGCCTGGATTACGGAGAAGCCGAGGCACTGCGGGAAGGGACACCCCATGTTCCACTGGATGGCCCTGGGACGGAGTTCTATGTCCTGAAAATCACGGATGGGGATGCCTATGAAAAGGAGGCGGCATTTACGGCAAAGCGCATCCGCACCATGCTGGCCTCCGGTGAAAAGGTGCGGGCGGGGGATACTTTGCGGCCACTAACGCCGGAGGATATTGTTATCCTTCTCCGCGCCCCAAGCTCCATGGCAGAGAACTTCCGCAGTGCGCTGGAAACGGCAGGGATTCGCTGCGCGCTGGACGGCAGTACGAACCTGATGGATACGTCGGAGGTGAGTACTTTGTATGCGCTGCTGCAAACCGTCGCCAATCCCCGGCAGGATATCCCGCTGCTGTCCGTGCTGGCCAGTCCGGTGTTTGATTTTACGGCAGATGACCTGGCTGCTTTTCGGGCTGCACAAAAGCGGGGGAGCATTTATGATGCCATGCAGAACAGCCAGAATGAGAAGATACTCCATTTCCTGGAAATCCTGGGGCAGCTCCGGCAGAAGGCCCGGTTGGAGCCCCTGACCCAGCTGCTGCAAAACTGCTTGACCCTGACCAGACTGGACAGCATTTTTGGGGCGATGCCCGGCGGCAAGGCCAAAAAAGAGAATTTGCAGATCTTCTACCAGATGGCAGTGGAGTATGAGAAGGACAGCCTGCGCACGCTGAACCAGTTCCTGGAGCATTTGGAAACCCTGGGAGGCAGTCAGGTAGCAGCTCCCGGCAGCAATGCGGGGTGCGTCACCATCATGAGCGTGCATAAGTCCAAGGGATTGGAGTTCCCGGTGGTATTCCTGTGCGGTTTGTCCCATGGGTTCAATGACAACGACCAAAAGCAGACGGTACTGTGCGACAAAGAACTGGGACTGGGGCTGGCTGTGGCGGATAATGTCCGCCGCATCCGCTACAGCGCGATTTCCAAGCGGGCCATTGCCGCATCAATTAAGGCAGAGAACGTCAGCGAGGAGATGCGCATCCTGTATGTGGCCATGACCCGTGCTCGGGACAGACTGATCATGACCTGCACCATGAAGAATCCGGAAAAGAAGCTGGCCGAGATGGCAAACCGGCTGATTGCCGGGGGACAGACTGCGGTGAGCATGGAGGCGAGCTGCCACGGAGATTGGATCCTATCTACTGCACTTCAGCGCGTGGAGGCCGGAGCACTGCATACGCTGGCGGGCAGACCGGAGCAGCTTCATATCAGTGCGTATCCATGGCTGATTCAGGTTGTTGAGGGGGAGGAGACACCGGTGGAAGCGGTGACCCAGGCTCAGGAGGAAGCGCCAATGCCGGGAAATGCCATTCCCTTGCTGCAAAAAGGTCTTGCTTTTCGGTATGACCATACTGCGGCTACCCGGGCTCCCTCCAAGCAGACGGCCACCGGACGGAAGGAAACTGCCCGGGAGGAGGAAGCCCTGGAGGATACGCCCCGTCCGCCGGAAACACGCACCTGGCGCAAGCCCATCTTCCGGCAGCAGAAGCGGGGGACGGCCCATGGCAGCGCCGTCCACAGTGTGATGCAGTTTATCCGTTACGAAGCCTGCACGGATAAAGAGCATGTGGCGCAGGAAATTGCCCGCCTTCGGGAGGCAAATATTCTCTCTCAGGAGCAGGCGGACATGGTAAATCCGGCCCAGATTGCCGCATTCTTTGAAACACCTGTCGGCCAAAAGCTGCGGCAGGGGACATCCTATATCCGGGAATTCAAATTCTCCATTCTGGACAGCGGTGAAAAATACGGCGAAGGACTGGAGGGGGAACAGGTGCTGCTCCAGGGTGTGGTGGACTGCGCCCTTTTGGAGGAGGATGGCATTACCGTTCTGGACTTTAAAACCGACCGCGTGACAGAAGAGACTATCCCGGAGGCTGTTTGCCGCTACCGTCCGCAGGTGGAGACCTACGGAGAGGCGCTGTCCCGCATTTATGAGAAAAAGGTGAAAGAAACGTATCTCTATTTCTTCCATCTTGGCAAGCTGGTACGGTTGTAAAAAATATTTCTTTTCCTTGCAACAAAACAGGGAGTTCATCTGTATCCTATGTAAAGAGGCGCAGAAGCCCCCAAAAAGGAAAGGATCTGTTTTTATGAAAGCCAATCATTTTCTCATTTTGCTTGCCTGCATGACAGTGGCGATCTCCCTGGGCGGAAGCCTGCTGCCAACGACCTACGCGGCGGAGAAGCAGGAGAACATCCCAGTTATCGGAATGCCCAATCCTTGGGTTGCACACAAAGATATGCAGACCGCAGAGCAGGCGGTGGGCTTTCCTTTCCAGGTTCCAAAGACAATTGGCGACATGAAGCCGGTGAAAATCGAAACGCTGGATAACGATATCATTCAGGTGTTTTACCGGGAGAAGGCCGAAGACGAGGCATGTGTGCTGCTGCGGAAGGGATATGGCGACCAAGATGTCGGCGGTGATTATTGCAGCTATGGAGAATCCGCAGTGAAAATGGTGGGAAACTATCAGGTGACCATGCAGGGTAATGATGGCTGTGTGATGCTTGCAACCTGGACAAAAAATCAGTTTTCCTATAGCCTCTCTGCTCCGGCTATGACCATGGAGGAGGCAGCGACAGTTATTCTTGCCATGAAATGATGAAAAAGACAGCAAGAGGTGAGTGGAGTGACAGAAGTTTTTTATACCTCGGCATTTCCCTTACAGGGCTTGGCAGGACAGCTGCTCTTATTTGCTGCGTTATCATTTCCATGGCGATAGTGTCCTTCGTTAAACGATAGTGTGGTAACTTGATTTTAACGAACGCGATCGCCTTTTCTGTACCCCTGATTACACATCTATCCTAACGCTGCAAATCCAGCATTTCACACTTGCTATTAAACCCCGGATGCATTATAATGAACGTCGAATGCAGGGAAACTTTGGAGAAGGGGCAGCGGTGGAAATTTATGGTGAAAATTGGATTTGACAACGAAAAGTATCTGCAAATGCAGTCCGAGCATATCAAGGAGCGGATTGCCAAGTTCGGCGGCAAGCTCTACCTGGAGTTCGGCGGCAAGCTGTATGACGATAATCACGCATCCCGGGTGCTTCCCGGTTTCCAGCCGGATAGTAAGCTGCGGATGCTGTTACAGCTGAAGGATCAGGTGGAGATGGTCATTGCCATCAATGCCGATGATATTGAGAAGAATAAGATTCGGGGAGACCTGGGCATTACCTACGACCGGGATGTAATCCGTCTGATCGGCGTATTCCGGGGTTTTGGCCTGTATGTGTCCAGCGTGGTGCTGACCCGGTTCCACGGGCAGACGCTGGCCACGGCCTTCCAGTCCCGACTGGAGGGGATGGGCATCCGGGTTTATCACCACTACAGCATTGAGGGCTATCCCGGAAATACCGCTTTTGTGGTCAGCGAAGAGGGCTTCGGTAAGAACGAATATATCGAGACCTCCCGCTCCTTGGTTGTGGTCACAGCACCCGGCCCCGGAAGCGGCAAGCTTGCAACCTGCCTGAGCCAGGTATACCACGATAATCAGCGGGGCATCCAGGCCGGTTACGCCAAATTTGAAACCTTCCCCATCTGGAATATTCCCCTGAACCATCCGGTCAACCTGGCTTACGAGGCTGCCACTGCTGATTTAAACGATGTGAACATGATTGACCCGTTCCATTTGGATGCTTATGGCATTACGACTGTGAACTACAATCGGGATGTAGAGGCGTTCCCCATTCTGGAGGCCCTGTTTGAGAAAATTATGGGTACCTGCCCCTATAAGTCTCCGACGGACATGGGGGTGAATATGGCGGGTAACTGCATTTTTGACGATGAAGCGGTGTGCGAGGCTTCCCGTCAGGAGATCATCCGCCGCTATTACGTGGCTATGTGCGATTTGAAGCAGGGAAAATGCGGGGAAGAGGTGGTGCGCAAGCTGGAGCTGCTGATGCGCAAGGCGAACATTACCCCGGAAGCCCGCACCACCGTGGCCCCCGCCTTAGAGCGGGAAGCGCTCACCGGCAACGCTGCTGCTGCCATGGAGCTGCCGGACGGCACCATTGTCACCGGCCGCACTACCGATCTGCTGGGGGCGTCCTCTGCGCTGCTCCTCAATGCGCTCAAGCACCTGAGCCATCTTCCGGATGAAATGCACCTGATGTCTCCGGTGGTGCTTGACCCGATTCAGCATCTGAAGGTGGATCATCTGGGTAACCGCAATCCCCGCCTGCACACGGATGAAACGCTGATTGCCCTGTCTATCTGCGCGGCGACAAATCCCTTGGCGGAACTTGCCATGGAACAGTTGAGTAAGCTCAAGGGCTGCGAGGTGCATTCGTCGGTCATTCTCTCCCCGGTGGATGAGAAGGTCTTTAAGCGCTTGGGTGTGAACCTTACTTGTGAGCCGAAATACAGTGCGTGAATAGGGGGAAGGATAGAATGCAGACGATTTTTTTACATGGCCTGGGGCAGACTGCCGATAGCTGGGATAACGTTTTAGCCGGACTGGATGCGTCTGTCTCTCCTGTCTGCCCATCGCTTTTCCCGCTGCTTGCAGGGAAGAAAGCCAGTTATCAGAATCTCTATGCTGCTGTCTCCCAACTTTGCGACGCACGCGAGGGAAAAATTTCCCTCTGTGGTTTGTCGCTGGGAGCGGTGCTGGCGCTGCAATATGCCATCGAACATCCCCAAAAGGTTGAAAAATTGGTGCTTATTGCCGGGCAGTGCAAGTCTCCCAGGGTGATGCTGGCAATTCAGAATTTGCTGTTTCACCTGATGCCGGAGAAGAATTTCCAGGGCATCGGTCTCTCCAAGCGGGATTTCATGGCCTTTATGAAGTCTATGGCACCCTTGGACATGACAGCCCAAATTGGCACCCTTTCGATGCCTGTGCTGCTTCTGCATGGGGATGCAGACAAGGCAAATGCGAAGGCGGCCCGGACAATGGCACAGTTGATTCCCAAAAGTCAGCTCATGACCATCCACAATGCAGGTCATGAGGTGAATCGGGATAATCCGGGAGGACTGGCGGAAGTCCTGAATGCCTTTTTGATGTCATAGTCTGAATCGGCGTGAGTTGTAAAAAGGATTGACTTTCCCCCTATAATCTGATAAAATACACCCATTGATAGATTCCCACCAGAACGGAGGTGCCAATTATGAGCCACATCAAGACCCTCGAGACCAAGAACCTGTGCCAGAGCGCCAAGAACGGCGGCTGCGGCGAATGCCAGACTTCCTGCCAGTCCGCTTGCAAGACCAGCTGCGGCATTGCCAACCAGCAGTGCGAGAACAAGGAAAGCAAGTAATTTTCTACTTTCAAACCCAAAAGTGCCGCCGTTTTCCGGCGGCACTTTTTATAGGAGAATTTATGGTACATTGTTATAAATTGGGAGGATTGAATATTGTCCTCGATACCTATTCCGGCGCTGTCCACGTGGTGGATGAAATTGCCTATGACATTATTGAGATGTACGAGGGAAAATCCACAGAGGAAATTGTGGCGGCTGTTCTTGCCAAATACCCGAACCGGGCTGACGTGACGGAGGAAGAAATTCGCCAGGTCTGCGCGGATGTGGAGACGCTGAAAGAGCAGGGGCAACTCTTCACGCCGGATACCTATGCCGATAAGGCAACCGCACTCAAGCAGCGCAGCGCCGGAGTGGTCAAGGCCCTCTGCCTCCACGTGGCGCACACCTGTAACCTCAACTGCTCCTATTGCTTTGCCAGCCAGGGAAAATACCATGGCGACCGGGCACTGATGAGCTTCGAGGTGGGCAAGCAGGCCCTGGATTTCCTGGTGGCCCACTCCGGAAACCGGCACAATCTGGAGGTGGATTTCTTCGGCGGTGAACCGCTGATGAATTTTGATGTGGTCAAGCAATTGGTAGCCTATGCCCGCAGCATCGAGAAACAGGCGGGCAAGAATTTTCGCTTCACCCTGACCACCAACGGCATGCTGATTAACGATGATGTGATTGATTTTGCCAACCGGGAAATGAGCAATGTGGTGCTCAGCCTGGATGGCCGCAAGGAGGTTCACGATCGCTTCCGGGTGGACTACGCCGGAAAGGGCAGCTGGGAGCGCATTGTGCCCAAGTTCCAGAAGCTGGTGCAGGCCCGGGGCGGCAAGAATTACTATATGCGCGGCACCTTTACCCATTTTAACCCGGATTTCCTCAAGGATATCCAGGAAATGCTGGATTTAGGCTTTAACGAGCTGAGCATGGAGCCGGTGGTTTGCGCCGCCGATGATCCCTCCGCCCTGACCCAGGAGGATCTTCCCATTGTCCTGGAGCAGTACGAGCAGCTGGCACAGCTGATGCTCCAGCGCCGTAAGGAAGGCAGGCCCTTTACCTTCTACCATTACATGATCGATTTGAAGGGCGGCCCCTGCATTTATAAACGGATTTCCGGCTGCGGCAGCGGAACAGAATATATGGCTGTCACCCCATGGGGCGATCTGTATCCCTGCCACCAGTTTGTGGGGGAGGAAAAGTTTAAGCTTGGCAATGTCTGGGATGGCGTGACCAATCTGGAGTGCCAGAATGAATTTGCCGCCTGCAATGTCTATGCTCACCCCGAGTGTGCGGACTGCTGGGCCAAGCTCTATTGCTCCGGCGGCTGCGCAGCCAATGCCTACCACGCTACCGGCTCCGTTACCGGCGTTTACAAGTATGGCTGTGAGCTATTCCGCAAACGTATGGAGTGCGCCATTATGGTAGAAGCCACGAAGGCGCTGGAAGGCAGCGAGGAATGAATACCCCCATCTGTGATTTCGTCCGGCACTATGCTGATGCCCAGCCCGCCCGGCTGCATATGCCGGGGCACAAGGGCAGGGGAACGATAGAGCGCCTGGATATCACCGAAATCCCGGGGGCGGATGTCCTGTATCATCCGACGGGCATCATCCTGGAAAGTGAGCGGAATGCGGCCAGCCTGTTTGGCAGTCGACGGACGGTTTACTCGGCTGAGGGTTCATCCCTGCCTATCCGGGCCATGGTTTACCTGACGGTGCAGTATGCACTGCAAAGGGGAATGCGTCCCCGCATCGCGGCCGGGCGCAATGCCCACAAGGTGTTTATTACGGCAGCGGCGCTGCTGGATGTACAGGTGGATTGGCTCTATCCGGAGGAAGAGGGCACACTGCTGACCTGCCACATCACACCGGAGTGGCTGGAGCGCTGTCTTCGGGAAAATGAACGACCCACGGCGGTGTATATCACCAGCCCGGACTATCTGGGGAATATGGCAGATATAGCCGGCCTGAGCCGGGTTTGCCGCCAATATGGCTGCCTGCTGCTGGTGGATAACGCCCATGGCGCCTATCTGAATTTCCTGCCGGATCGTATGCATCCCATGGCCCTGGGGGCGGATCTCTGCTGCGATTCTGCCCATAAGACATTGCCGGTGCTTACCGGCGGCGCTTACCTGCACATTTCACGCCAGGCCCCTGCGGAATTTGACGATGTTGCGGATGCGGCCATGGCGCTGTTTGCCTCCACCAGTCCATCCTACCTGATTTTGCAGTCCCTGGATGCGGCAAACGCTGCCTTGGATGGTGCATGGAGCGGGAGGCTTGCAGCGGCTGCAGAGGAGTGGGCGAAGGTGAAAGAGAAGGTATGTACCCTCGGTTTTCGCTTGACCGGCCAAGAGCCACTGAAGCTGACAGTCATGCCAAAATCCTACGGCTACACCGGCCAGAAACTTGCGGACCTGCTGGAAGCACAGGGAATCTATTGCGAATTTGCCGACCCGGATTACCTGGTGCTGATGCTTCCGGCGGAGTATTCACCGGATTTACCGATCCGGATTGTGGCTGCCTTTGCAGCCATTCTGCCCAGAGCTGCCATTCATTCACCCGCACCGCGCCTTGCGCCTGCTCAGACAGTGCTTACACCGCACCAGGCACTGTTCCGCCCGGCAATCAACCTCCCGATTCATGCCGCTATAGGGAAAATAATGGCGGATGCTACCGTCAGTTGCCCCCCAGCAATCCCAATTGTATGCTGTGGGGAGCGGATTGATCCTTGGGCGGTGGCAGCAATGGAATATTACGGGATCACCCATGTCCGCGTGAGCCGGGAAGATGCATAGCAATTTCCTGGAAGTATTTATTCTTTTCCCAAAAAATCCGGGAATTATCATTGAAAAAATGTTGCGGTTGTGTTAGAATGACAGAGCATGGATAATCTCCCGTAAAAGTGAATATCAGCATCAGAATGAAGGAACCGTGTGTGAACCACGGACTGTAACGGCAACTGTAACGCGGAGCGACCTCCATATGCCACTGGGAAACTGGGAAGGCGGAGGAAGCGGAGAGGCGGAGTCAGGATATTTCGTCTGATGAGTTTGTTTCCGATTAAAACGCTATGAGTTCTGAAAATACCGTCAGGGCAGCACACTTGTGTTGCCCTGATTTTCTTTTCGGGAGCGTTACATCCGACCTAAGCGCCTTTACTGTGAGATTTCCGTGAGAAATCTGGGATGGCTTTCAATTGCAGCCGTTCCACACAGGAGGCGTAATTTTTATGTCAAAATTACGGACAAGAATCATTGCATTCCTGCTGGCATTTTCTATGCTGGCGGGCTATGCACTGCCTGCCGCTGCTGAAGATTTTCAGCAAGAGGAGGAGATTGTTGGGGCGGTAGAGCCGACACAGGCTCCAGACCCAGAACCGGAACCCCCGGTACCTACTGAGGAAGAGGAGGAGCAACCAACGGTTGCTGCCGAAACTCCCACGGAAGAGCCTACGGAAGCCCCTATGGAGGAGGCAACGGAGGCACCTTCGGAAGAACCGGAAATGCCTACAGAAGAACCGGAACCCGAAGAGCAGCTTCCAGAGGAAACGGAGCCCGAAGACGAAACCGAACCCGAAGAAACAGAGCCGGAGGAGACGGAACCGGAAGAGCCGTACCTGAATCCGATTACTTATCGCGCAGCCCCCACCGTGGAGCAAAGCGCTGCGGGAATTGCAGCGGTGTATCCGGGCAGTGACGAGTTGTGCGGCGACTTTGCAGTGCAGAGCGCTACCGCAATTCGCTGCGATGGTGTCCTGTACGCAACATTGAATGTCAGCACGTCTTACGCTTATTTGTATCTTGGCGGCCATGCTCAACTGGAGGATCGACTGACCCAGGGCGGCGCCGTCCCTGTGGTGGAGGGCGTGAACAATGGCGGCACCAAGCTGTTCCACTTTGCTGCTAATGTGCCCGGCAATTGCCGCATGACGGTGTGTCTGGTTGAGCAGGATGCGGAGGGCAGCTATCTGGTACAGGAACTGGAGCTGGTTATCCCTGCAGTGGAAGAGGAAGATGGCTTCGAACTGTACGCAGCAGAGATCTCTGCTTTTGCACCGGTCAGCTACCCTGCTGCTCCTGCAGAGGAACAAAACGTGAGCGGACAACTGTTCGTTGCGAAGGAAGACGACAGCGCTGTCTACCCTATGTTTAAAATTGAGACGGCAACCGCGGTGAAGGTTGGCGAGACCATCTATGCGACGGTTCAGGTGAATCCTGCGGCCAGCGGAAAATTTACGTATTCCTATTTGTACTTTGGTAATCGGGCGGAGTTGGCTGCCCTGATCGAAGCGGGTACTGCAATTCCGTCTGTTCAGGGAGAGGACGGGGAGGCCACGCAAAGCTACCACTTTACTCTCCCTGCCTCTGCTGCCGGAACCCGCGTTCCTGTGTGCATCATCAAGAGCGACCTGACTGCCAGAAGCCCCTACAATTCCAGTGAACTGGAACTGGTGGTGCCGGAAGAAATTCCCGAGGTCGAGGTCAAGAAGGATCCCGTCCCCAAGCCTGTTTCCTATCCTGCCGCACCTGCGGAGGAGCAGGACGTCAGCGGCAAGCTGTTTGTTGCCAAGCAGGGTGCAGATACCATCTACCCCATGTTCAAGGCAGAGACCGCTACCGCAATCAAGGATGAGAACAACATTTATGTTACTCTTCAAGTGAACCCCGCCGCCAGTGGTGCATTCACTTACAGCTACTTGTACTTCGGTACCCGCACGGACCTGATTGCCCAGCTGGAAGCGGGCGGCGAGTTCGATGTGGTTGCCGGTGTAGACGGCGAGAAGCAGAGCTACCATTTCACCCTGCCTCTGAGCGCTGCCGGAACCCGCGTTCCTGTGTGCATCATCAAGAACGACCTGACGGCCAGAAGCCCCTACAATTCCAGTGAACTGGAACTGGTGGTGCCGGAAGAAATTCCCGAGGTCGAGGTCAAGAAGGA
>CAKTPI010000003.1 GCA_934591635.1 uncultured Oscillospiraceae bacterium
GGACGATTAGCTCAGCTGGCTAGAGCATCCGCTTGACGTGCGGAAGGTCATAGGTTCGAGTCCTATATCGTCCACCAGTGAGAGTCACCCATGTGGGTGACTCTTTTTGTTTTCTATGGTAAAAACAGGAAGGCGCTGTTTCCATGGAAACGGCACCTTCCTGTTTTTCAGTCTCTTCCGAATAAATCTCTAGTGTAAACCTTTTTGGCCACATCGTCAAGGCAGGAATCGTATCGGTTGGCGATAATTGCTTGGCTCTGCTGCTTAAAGACATTCAAATCATTAACAACCCGGCTCCCAAAGAAGGTGGAACCGTCCTCCAGTGATGGCTCGTAAATGATAACAGTGACTCCTTTGGCTTTGATACGCTTCATAATTCCTTGAACGGAGGACTGGCGGAAATTATCGGAGTCGCTTTTCATTGTCAGACGGAAGACACCAATGGTCGTTTTGTGTTCCTGACTGGGATTATAGGTATCATTGCTGCTGTAAGTACCGGCGAGTTGGAGGACACGATCGGCGATGAAGTCCTTCCGGGTGCGGTTAGAGGCGACAATGGCCTCAATCAGGTTTTCCGGCACATCTGCATAGTTTGCGAGCAGCTGTTTGGTGTCTTTGGGAAGGCAATAGCCGCCATAACCAAAGGAGGGGTTATTATAGTGGCTGCCGATGCGGGGATCCAGACAAACGCCCTGAATAATTTGCCGGGTATCCAGTCCTTTCAGCTCTGCATAGGTGTCCAGTTCGTTGAAGAAGCTGACACGAAGGGCCAGATAGGTATTTGCAAAGAGTTTGACTGCTTCTGCTTCGGTGGATCCCATGATCAGCGTTTCGATGTCCTGCTTTATGGCTCCTTCCTGAAGAAGTTTGGCAAAGTTTTTGGCAGCCCTCATGGATTCTGCATTTTGCATGTCCGCGCCTACAATAATCCGACTTGGGTAGAGATTGTCGTACAGCGCTTTGGATTCCCGCAAAAATTCCGGAGAGAATAGAATTCGTTCAAAGGAATACTTGTCCCGGATGGATGCGGTGAAGCCAACGGGGACGGTGGATTTGATGACAATAAAGGCGTTGGAATTGCAGTGGATCACCTGCTCAATCACAGCTTCTACCGTTGAAGTGTCAAAGAAGTTTGTGCGGCTGTTGTAATTCGTTGGGGTGGCCACTACAACAAAATCCGCATTCCGGTATGCCTCTTCGGCATTTAAACTGGCGGTGAGGTTTAATTCCTTTTCGGCAAGGTATTTCTCAATATATTCATCCTGAACAGGTGATTTCCGCCTGTTGATGCATGCCACCTTTTCCGGAAGAATATCCACAGCGGTAACTGTGTGATGCTGCGCAAGCAGCATTGCAAGGGATAATCCCACATACCCGGTTCCTGCAATTGCGATCTTCATAGTGGCTGCCTCCTGTGTGTTTTTCCTAATTATAAAAGGAACCGTGAGAATTTGCAACTGGTTCTCATGGTTCCTTTAATGAATCATATGAAACAAACGTCAAGTGTTGCCGAACAGAGAATTTACCGTACCCGTTCCTCATATTTCAGTTCGGCAACCTCCATGCCAACGCCTTCTGTGCTCTCTTTGGAGAACAAAATTGTTGCAGTGGCAAGCATAATGGTCAGATCTTCCAAGATAGAGGGATGCGCAATGTACATCAAATCCATCAGGAGCTTGTCGTAAGGGGTGGTGTTGTATTTCCCGTACACCTGTGCATAGCCAGTCAAACCGGCCTTGCATTGCAGGCGCAGGCGAAATTCCGGGAGTTCCTTCTCATATTCAGCGGCAATCTCAGGACGTTCCGGGCGAGGGCCGACGATGCTCATATCTCCCTTGAAAATATTGATCAGCTGAGGAAGCTCATCCAGACGGCAGGCACGGATAAACCGGCCGACTTTCGTAATGCGGGGGTCATTCTCACCGGCGGACAGAACCGCGCCACTGTATTTCTCGGCGTCCACACACATGGAACGGAATTTCAGAATTTTAAATTCTTTTCCATCTTTGGTCAGGCGTACCTGTTTGTAAAAGGCGGGGCCGCCATCGCTCTTGACAAGAATGGTAACAATCAGTAAGAGAGGGGATAACAACACCAGCGCAACACCGCTGACCAGAATGTCAAACAGCCGCTTTACAATCAAAAACTCCATTGGCGGATTATAGCGTGTCGCGCGAATAAACGGCAGGTGGAACATATGCATCCGTTCTGCGCCGCTCATCATCACATCGCCAACGCGGGGAATCATGAATACATGAATGCCGTGTTCAATGCAGTATTTCAGGATAACATTACGGTCACTGGAGTGGATACCGCATAGAAAGACATCTTCGGCACTCTGAAGCTTGTTCAGATCTTGCATCACATCTTCAATGGGGTAGGAAGCCTGAACAGCGTAACGGCGTTCCAGCCCGTAGGCGCTGATCAGCTCTTCCATTCCCTGACGCAGGTCATAGATAACAATGCTCTTTTTGGGGGGATTTGTAGCAAAGAACAGTTTATTTGAAATGACAGAGGAAATCGCGGCAACAATGCACTGCAGCAGGAAGCACATCAGACCCGGCAGCAGATTGGGGAAGGAGGGGGAAAGCAGCCAAATAACAAGGGCTGCTAAAACATCGGTCACGCCCAAAGAGATAATCTGGCTGAATAACATTTCCCCGATGCGCCGCGTGCTGACCCGGAATCCATCCAGCCTCCTGCAAAGCATATAGAAGCAAAAGCCATATAGAATCAGCAATAGTAGAGAGACCCGCCCGGAGTGAATGGTTTGAGTGCGAGGTTCATAGAAACCAAACCAAACATAGGCAAAAGGAATCACAACCAATAGACTGTTAACAAGCTTAATTCCAGCGAAGGAGACTCTCTTCATGTATATCTTCCCTTCTAATATGTTCGCTTATCAGCCAGAGTGACAGGAGGAAGAGGATACCCCGGCGATGCGTTAAAATGTATCAATATCTCCTTGAGTAATTACTTGAGTAATTATATACTACTTGTCACGAAATGGCAAGCCGTTTTTTCACAATTCATGACTGAAAAAGTGATATTTGAACTGGCGAGTATCCACAATTTGTACAAAGAAACACAAAGCCTGCTGCTCCTGGACACATGCCTGAGTGAAAAATAAAAAATAGCGACTGCTATAGCTTTTTGAAGAAAAAGGAAGTATAAAAAAGTCTTACCGTGCAAGGACGGAGAAAAACAGCAGTAAGTAGTAGGGAGCGGATTCGGTATGAACATGAAAAAGAAGCTGGGAAGGGTTGTAAGCAGTATTGTAGTCTGTGTCCTTTTTGTTTCCCTGGCGCCGGCTCAGGCGGAACCGCAGACCATCCGCGTTGCCTTTCCAACCCAGGAGTGCATGAGCTTTTTTGGCCATTCCGGCAAGGTGACTGGGTACAATTATGACTATCTGGAAAAAATATCAGAGTATACCGGATGGGAGATGGAGTATGTCCCCTATGGAAGCGCCGACGGCAACGAAGCGGTGGGCAGCGCGCTTGCCGACCTGCAAAGCGGCAAGGTTGACCTGATGGGGCCGCTGCTGAAGAACGAGGCAACCCAGAAGATGTTCGAATTTCCGGAGAACAGCTATGGTACGGTTTACACCACCCTTAATGCGCTGACCTCCAGCCCCTTGCGGGAAAATAATCTTTTCAATCAGGACGTTTTACGGGTTGGCCTTTGGCAGAAGGCAGAGACACGGAATGAAGAGGTGCTGACCTTTTTGAAGTCAGAAAATCTTCCCTATGAGATTACTTATCCTGGATTGGCAGATGCCCGGCATGAATGGCCTGGATGTAGCCCGAGCGATCCGAAAGATCATTCCCATCGATACACCGGTGCTTTTCCTCACTGCTTATGACTGGTCGGATATCGAGACCGAGGCATTGAAAATTGATGTGGATGGCTTCCTTGCCAAACCCTTCACATACATGAACCTTAAGGAGAAGCTCATTGAAGTGGAGCATTTCAAAAATGCAGTGTCCAAGGAGACGGTTTCTCTGAATCTGAAGGGATTGCGGTTCCTGCTGGCAGAGGATAACGAGTTGAATGCGGAAATTGTGGTGGAACTGCTGAAGTCGGAGGGCGCATCCTGCGATGTGGCGGAAAATGGCAAGCTGGTAGTGGATAAGTTCCTGGCTTCTCCGAGCCATACCTATGATGCTATTTTGATGGATGTGATGATGCCGGTCATGAACGGCTATGAGGCAACCAAAGCAATCCGGGAGTCCCGTCATCCGGAAGCCTTAACAATTCCAATTGTGGCAATGACGGCCAACGCGTTTGTGAAAGATGTGCAGGATGCATTGGACGCCGGCATGAATGCACATATTTCGAAACCCATCAACATGGAGACGCTGAAAAACCCCTTGGCTTCCTGCATTCGGCAGTAAGCTATGCATACAGAAAAGCAGCCTCTTTCCAAACGGAGAGAGGCTGCTTTCTTGGTAAGAGATCAGAATCAAAATTTATGCTTCACCTGTCATTTTAAGCTTTTGAAAGATTTTGCTGATTACATTCAAATCATACAATGCAATCAGCGAGATGCCGCAGATTGGAAGCAGAAAGCTGAGGAAGAAGAAAACTTGGGGAACAACGACCAGCAGCAGTGCAGGCAGAATGTTCATAGCAGTGACCAGAAGCATCTTTGGAAGATTGGCAATGCTTAGCAAAATCGCGTTGATGACCGTGTCCTTGACGGTTCCTGAATAGCGCACCAGCAATGGAAAAATCAGACCCGACACAAGAACCAAAGCGAAGGCACAGAAGCAAATGACCACAATAATAGCCATTCTCCCGGGAAAATTCATATAGGCAATCAGTCGGTAGTCTAGTGCCAGCATTCCGCCAAGGAATACAATGGCAAGCCAAAGAATAGTGCTTTTTCCAAAGTACCGCCGAAAGGCATGGAAGAAAACTTTGGCGCCGCAGTCTTCTTCGGCTTTCATTTCATCTAACGCGGCGAGCAGCGCACAGGTGGAAGCACCAATGGTGACAAGCGGCAGACTGCACAGAAGCCACAGCAGGTTCAGCTTGACCAATGCTACAAGCTTGGTGCAGTAAACCATAAATTTGGAATCGGGAATAAATTTCATGCAATACCGCCTTTAAAACAGATGTCACCCATTATAATGAAATCAACCCGATTCGTCAACGCTGAGATTTGTCAGATTTCCGAATGTGCGTTTTGGACAGCTGCCCCAGGGACTGTTCGTAATCCTCGTTGGCAAAGGCAGTGAAAAGGATGTCAACCACGTTCAGCTGTGACATGCGGGAGGACATGGCGCCGCTGCGAAACAGCGATTCGTTGGCAGCGGTGTAAAGCCGGTAATCCGCCAGCTCGTATACCGGCGACTGCACACAGCGGGTTATTGCAATAATAGGGGTTCCGTTCTTTTTCAGGTTTTTCATGCAGGCAATCACTTCTGCGGTCACGCCGGAATAAGAGAATACCAGCGCGGCATCCTGAGCGGTGGCGTTATACGATTGCACCAGCTGGGAATGCCAATCCTCGTTGATAATGCTCAGCTTATTAAGCCGCAGAAATTTTAAGTAGGCGTCCTGAGCGGCACACAGGGAAGCGCCAAGGCCGAAGAGATAGATAACCTTTGCCTTCCGCAGTAGCGCAACGCTGTCCCGCAGTACGGCCACGTCCATTAGGTCTCTGGTTTCCTCCAAGGAGAGAATATTAGCGTAGGTGATTTTATCAATAATTTGTTCCAAAGAGTCGGAACGCCGAATCTCCCGCTGGTCGTTTCTCCGGGTCTGCTCCCGCTGCGCCAGCTCGTAGGTCACGGCCCGCCGGAATTCCTTATAACCGGTGAAGCCGGTGTGGTTGCACATACGTACAATGGTAGAAGGGGAGGAAAAGGTGCGCTGTGCCAACTCGTGAACACTTAGATCCACCACTAACTGCGGTTCTGCTAAGATTCGCTCTGCCACCCCCCGCTCTGTGCTGGAAAAACGTTCGGAACATTCCCGAAGACGAAGCAATGCACTGGCCATTTTCTTTCCTCCTTTTGCACATCATTGTGCAAGCATAGCCATTGTACTGCCTTGAGCGAGGAAAGGCCATTCACGTTCTCAACAAAAAAACATGTCTAAATTTGTATAAAACACACAATGGAAAAGAAAGACTAAAAGCGTTGTTTCAATAGATCAAACAAAAATGTCAGATTCTACTCAGCGAGTGAAATTTTGTTTCGGCAATTCATAAAACACTTGACACAAAGTGCAGGATTAACTATAATATCACTAAAGCTTAAGGCTTTGCGGGGATACCCGGGAGCGGAGAGCAAAATTTGAAACATCAGGAGGAAACATAAATGAAGAAGTTCATCGCGTTGCTGCTGGCTTGTGTTATGGTGTTCGGTTTGTTCACCATCGGTGCCAGCGCAGACTCCGAGGGTGCTGAAGACACAATCGTTATCATGGCCCCTCCCGTCACCGGCAATTATCTGTCCAATCTGAAGACTTGGGCGGATGACTTCCATGCACTGTACCCCAATCTGAATGTGGAAATTATTGAGACCTCTTGGGGCGATCACAACGACAAGCTGTCCACCATGGCGCAGGCCGGTGAGGCTCCTGACATCGCTGAGATTGCTTCCGGTATCCTGGGCACCTTCGTGGAGATGGGCGTTGCTGTTGACATCGCTCAGTACATGGAGGCTGACCGCTTGGCTGACTATGATGAGGGCGCTCTGAAGTACCTGTCCCTGGAAGGCACCACCTATGGCCTGCCCCTGTATCTGACCATCCAGTCCATCGGCGCCAACAAGACCATGATGGAAGAGCTGGGCATTGATGTCAAGAAGATTCAGGAAGAGGGCTGGACCTACGAAGAGTTCCTGGATGTCATCAAGCAGGGCACCAAGGAAGGCACCTACGGCTTCGTGTTTGCTAACTCCGGCGTTACCGCTTCCGATATGCTGTACATTTTTGGCGCAGGCGCTGGCCTGAGCAACACCTTCACTTCTGATCTGAAGTATGCCTTCACCTCTGAGAACATGCTGACCCTGCTGAAGTCCATCGAAGAGATGACGAAGTCCGGCTACATGCCCAACTACGGCATCGAGGCTGGCCAGCGTATGGTTATGTGCCAGACCGGCAATGCTATGATTTTCGGTAAGGCAATGCCTCTGTTTGAGAACAACTTCAAGAAGAACAACGCTGCCCTGGAAGCTAATGATGGCACCGCTGTTGAGAACTCCCTGAAGATGGACTACGCTTTCCTGCCCGTTCCCACCATGGACGGCTGCGAGGAAGCCTGCTACGGCACTGTGGATGGCCTGATCGCCATGCGCAACAAGAACACCACTGATGAGCACCTGAAGAACGTGCTTCTGTTCATGGATTACATTTGCTCCGGTGAGCGCATTGCCGAGTGCATGAACGAGCTGTATCTGGAGCCTGTCTGCCAGTCCGGCCGTGACGCTCTGGTTTTGCCCGAGGGCCGCGACGCTGATAACCTGGCTACCGCCGGCCGCTGCATCGCTCTGGTTCAGGCTCCTCCCGAGGGCGTTACCGCTGAGATGTCTGCTACTGCTAAGAAACTGATGGACGAGCAAATCGTTCCCAAGTTCCAGGCTCTGTTGGCTGGTGAGATCACCGCTCAGGAAGCTTACGACCATATCGTTGAGGCCGCTCACGATGCATTTGGCGCTGAGAACTGCGCTGAAGGCAAGATCTAAAATTCTAACATTTGCCCACCCCACCTTGGTGGGGTGGACATTTTATCCCTGGAGGTAGACTATGAACAGCGTAAAAGAAAAGCGGCAGCCAGTCCACCGCAAGCTGAGATTTACCAACGATGATCTGTGGGGATATATTTTCATTGCTGCCGCGATGATTATTTTCTGCGTCTTCACACTGTATCCGGTTATCAATGCAGTTTATACCAGCTTTTTCAAGTATAAGCCCTTTGGCTCTGAATATATCGGCCTAAAGAACTATGCCGATACACTGAAAATTTCCAAATTCAATCTGTTTTACAAGGCGGCGGGCAACACCATCGTGTATACGGTCGTGGTGGTTCCGCTTTCTCTTCTGCTTTCCTTTGCAATTGCGGTTATGATTTTGCCATTCCAGAAGAAGGTACAGTCCATTTTCAAGGCTATGTATTACCTGCCGGGTATTGCCTCCGGCGTGGCCCTTTCTGTGGTCTGGCTGTGGCTGTATGATTCTTCTCCCGATGGAATTTTTAATCGCCTGCTGGGTATTTTCGGTATCCCGGCACAGAACTGGCTTTCTTCCACCAAAACCTCGATGCTTTCCCTGATTATCATGGCACTGCTTTCAAGCCATGGTGTCCGGGTTATCACATACATTGCGGCACTGCTTGGAATTGATAACAGCTATTTTGAGGCGGCCGAGTTGGATGGCGCAAGCTTCTTCCAGAAAGTGCGGTTTATTGTTTGGCCCCTGGTGAAGCCGACCACCCTGTTCCTGCTGATTACCGGCGTGATTGGTTCCTTCCAGGTGTTTATGAATGCCTATATGATGACCGGCGGAGGCCCGGATAATTCCACGACCATGATCGGCCTGCTGATTTACCGTAACGCATTTGAGCGGGGCCAGTATGGCCTTGCCTGCGCCCAGGCAATTCTGCTTGCAATCGCCATTGCCATTATGTCCCTGTTCCAATTCAGGGTAATGGGCGTGGACGTTGAGTATTAAGGAGGGAAAACAAAATGGCAACTACCGGATTGTATTCCCAGCACCTGGACAATGTTAAAGTACGCCACCTGCGCGATGCCATTCTTGCCATTGTGCTGACGATTTTGGCGGCGGCAACATTGTTCCCAATTGTCTATATGATTTTGTCGGCTTTTGGCCCCAATGTTTCCACGGCCGGCAACATGCGCACCATTCTGCCCTCTCGTTTTACGCTGGAGTCCTTCCAGGCGTTCTTTGATTTCAGCGAGTATTCTCTCCGCTGGATCATCAATAGCTGTATTGTGGCATCCTGCGCCGTGATCGGCAACGTGATTTTTGCCTCCATGGCCGGTTACGCCTTTGCAAAGATCAAGTTCAAGGGCAGCGGCTTCCTGTTTGCCATGATCCTTGTGGCCATGATGATCCCCTATCAGGTCACGCAGGTTCCGCTCTATATCCTCATGGTGCGCAAGTTCTCGCTGACCAACACGTATCCGGCAATGATCCTGCCGGGACTGTGCACGGCGTATAACATTTTCCTGTGCAAGCAGTTTTTTACGGGCCTGCCCACGCCGCTCATTGAAAGTGCCAAGATTGAAGGCTGCAATCAGTTTCAGATTTTTGTTAAAATCATTCTTCCTTTGGCAAAGACGGTTCTGGCGGTTATGGCAATCAACACATTTATGTCCAGCTGGAATGATTTCTTCTGGCCCTTCCT
This sequence comes from uncultured Oscillospiraceae bacterium, assembly GCA_934591635.1. Taxonomy (GTDB): domain Bacteria; phylum Bacillota; class Clostridia; order Oscillospirales; family Oscillospiraceae; genus Faecousia. The sequence goes on from CAKTPI010000003.1 coordinate 9,380, forward strand.
GGTAACAAAGGATCCTGCGATGTATACTATTCAGGTTGGCCTGAAGCAGTTCAAGTTTGCAAACGAAACCCTGTTTGCCCCTATGATGGCTGGTGCCACGGTTTCTGCTCTGCCCATGTTTATTCTGTTTTTCGCGTTGCAGAAGTACTTCATGGAAGGTGTCACCATTGGCGCTGTCAAGGGCTGATTCGAACAAATGCAGCCCCCACTTTTATCAGTGGGGGCTGTTGTACTGAGGAGATAATATGATTCGGAATTTTCAATCATCAGATAGTGCGGCTTTACTGGCGCTTTGGAATACTGCCGGTGTGAAGCTTGGTTTTGCATCGCAGAATGAGGGGGATTTTTCGCGTTTGCTCCTTGCTCATCCCAATTTCTCTCCGGACTATACCTTTGTCCTGGAAGAGAAGGGAAAAGTGCAGGGTTTCATCAATGGCTGTACCGGTTTGGATATCCCAAAGGGGGATATCCGGGGGTATGTCAGCTGCCTGATTCTTGCTGAACAGGCAGATAACGAGAGCAACACCCATCTCTTGCTGGCTGCTTTGGAAGAAGCTTTTCGCAATGCGGGCAGAACCTATAGCGCGGTCACGTTTTTCAATCCCATTCGCCTTCCGTGGGTGATTCCCGGAACCCTGGGGCATCAGCATAATAATGCGCCTGGCATTGCGCTGGACATCCCCCTGCATGATCGGATGCTGCAATTCGGCTACAAAGAATCCACCCGGGAGTGTGCCATGTACCTGAATCTGGCTGATTTTCAGATGCCGGACTGGGTTGCGGAAAAGGCTAAAAAAATGGCGGCAGAGGGATATCATGTGGAGCGATACGATGCTTCCTGCCATTTGGGGTTGGAGGCAATGGTGGATGCACTCGGAAACCCTATGTGGTCGGCTGAAATTCCGGCGGCTGGAAGAACAAACATGGACCTGCTTGTTGGGCTGAAGGATAATACCTGCGCGGGCTTTACCGGCCCGGTCTACCCGGAGAAAACCGGACGGGGTTACTTCGCCGGCCTGGGCGTTGCCCCTCAATTTGAGGGCCACGGGCTGGGAACATTGCTTTTTTATCGCCTGTTGGAGCGGGAAAAGCAGATGGGTTCCCAATATATGTCGTTGTTTACTGGAGAAGAGAATCACGCCCGGTTTATTTATCTGGGTGCGGGATTCCGTATTGTGCGGACATTTGGTGTCCTGCTGAAGGAGCTGTGAGAAAATGAAAGAACATACAATTCTTGCTATCGGTGCACACGTTGGGGATGCGGAACTGACAGCTGGCGCACTGCTTGCGACCTGCGCTGTTCATGGCGGGAAAGCGGTTACACTTGCCCTGACGGCAGGGGAGAAGGGCGCACCCGCCGGTGCGGACATTGCGGAATACCGCAAAGGGAAAATCGCTGAGGCAGAGGCATTTGCAAAGGAGTTGGGCGGTGAGGCATATGTTTTGCCCTACGATGATGGTCTGCTGCCCGACAATGATGAGGTCCGTTTTGCTGTGTGCGATATCATCCGAAAGGTAAAGCCTGATATCATCGTGACCCATCATGAAAACAGCATGCACAAGGATCATATGACCTGCCACAGAATTGTGGTAGATGCTTGGTTTTACGCTGCAATTGAGGGCTTCCAGCGGGATCTCCCCAAGCACTTTGCACGGCATCTTTACTTTGCGGAAAACTGGGAAGATGCTCCCGGCTTTGAACCCTATGTTTATCTGGATGTGACGGATGGATACTCCCTATGGGAAAAGGCGATTGAACATCATTGGTTTGCTGTGCATTCCACCAGTTTCCCCTACAAGGAGTATTATTCCCACCTGAAGCGTCTGCGCGGCATCCAGGGCAGGAAGGGTTACTGCGAGTGCTTCATGATTCCAAAAGAGCAGTATAAGCTGGTGCAGTCACTGGAGGAAATTTGACATGGTGGAATTACAGAAAATTGCCACAGAGCAGCGCAATCCCAATACGATGAATATCGATACCCTTTCTACCCGTGACATGATAAACCTGATTAACCGGGAGGACCATCGGGTTGCTGAAGCCGTTGAAGAGGTGACGGACAAAATTGCCGAAGCAGTGGATGTGATTGCCGATTGCCTGAGCAAGGGCGGCAGGCTGATTTACTGCGGAGCAGGTACCTCCGGGAGGCTGGGCATCCTAGATGCCGTGGAGTGCCCGCCTACCTATTCCACTGACCCTGAAACCGTCCAGGCCCTGATGGCCGGAGGCTATGACGCTATTTTTAAGGCTGTTGAGGGGGCAGAAGACAGCAAAGAACTGGGCAAAGAAGACATGGAAGGTATCCATTTCTGTAAAAAAGACGTGCTGGTAGGTATTGCTGCCAGCGGCCGTACTCCGTATGTGCTGGGCTGTATGGAGTTTGCAAAGGAAGTAGGGGCACCGACAATTTCCGTGACCTGCTGCCCCGGAAGTGTCTTGGATCAATTTGCGGATATCGGCATTGCTCCGGCTCCCGGCCCCGAGGTTGTCACCGGTTCGACCCGGATGAAATCGGGTACCGCGCAAAAAATGGTGCTGAACATGCTGTCCACTGGCACCATGATTAAGCTGGGGAAGGTCTACAGCAACCTAATGGTTGACGTCAAGCCCTCCAATGAGAAGCTGATCCGCCGCTGCATTACCATTGTTTGCACGGCTGCTGAATGCTCTGAGGAGGAGGCGACAAGAGCCCTCGAGCAATGCGATTATCGCCCGAAAGCTGCCATTGTAATGGTGCTGTGCGGTGTTGACGCGGACGCTGCCCGGAAGCTGCTGGACAAGGCTGAGGGACGGATTGCCATGGTATTGCAAGCATAAGGGGGAAAAGAAAATGGTTTTGTTTGGCGCTGACCGAGTGGGGTCATATTCAAATCTGCTGCACGGCCGCGTGGCACTCCTGACGAGTCCTTCAGGCCGTACCAGTGGGAATGTTCCTACTATTGATGTGCTGAAGCAGTGCTGCGATCTGCGGCTGCTCCTTGCTCCGGAACACGGTGTCCGGGGGGATAAGGCGGCAGGTGCACTGTTTTCCGATGAGGTTGACCCGGAGAGTAGATTACCGGTACGTAGCCTTTATACCAAAACATCAAAGCGGTTGTCCCTGGAAACATTGGCGCTGTTTGATACGTTGGTTTACGATATTGCAGATGTAGGCTGCCGGTACTACACGTTTCTTACGACGCTGCGCTATTGCATTGAGGACTGCGCTGCGGCCGACAAGCGACTGATCGTCCTTGATCGGCCGAATCCATTGGGAGATCGGGTCGAGGGAGGCTTGCTGCGGCCGGAGACCCAGAGCTTTGTCGGCGGCTATGAGATCCCAGTGTGCTATGGTCTCACCTGCGGCGAACTGGCTGAGATGATAAATGGGGAGTTGGGCTGTCATTGTGACCTGCATGTTATCCCGTGCAGTGGCCTGACGAGAGAAATGACCTTCCGGGACATGGGGCACTATTGGGTCATGCCCAGCCTGGGCATACCCCGGTTCGAGACTGCTTTGCTATACCCCGGTACCTGCCTGATTGAGGGTACCAATCTGTCTGAGGGCAGAGGTACTGCAGATCCCTTTGCCATTCTGGGGGCACCCTTTATCCGGGCGGAGGCATTCAGCCGCGCCGTTAATGATATGGCTTGCCCCGGGGTGATTGCAACGCCGGTATATTTTACTCCTACCACATCCAAGCATCATGGTATCCTTTGCGGCGGCATTCATCTACATATTGTGGATGAAGCAACGCTCCAGCCTGCCGCATTGGGCGTGAAACTGTTGGATTTACTCCGAATCATGTATCCGAATGATTTCCGCTTTTTAGATCCGGTACGCCCTGATGGAAAACCCTTCATTTCCTTACTCGCAGGCCATCGGGACTTTGAGAACCCAAATTGGAGTGCAGAGGAGCTGCTGAACCGTTATGCGTCAGAGAGCCAGACATTCCGGGCACGGAAAGCAAAATATGAGCGTTACCACTGAGGAGTGAGATCAAATGGAAATGACATTGAAGCAAATGCTGGGCCAGAAGCTGGAATACGGATTCCATGGCACTGAAATGACGGAAGCATTCAAAAATCTGATCCGGGAATATAAGATCGGAAATGTTATTATTTTCCGCCGCAATGTAGAAAGCGCCGCGCAGCTGCGCCGCCTGTGTGCGGAAATTCGGGATTTTATTTTGCAGGAAACGGGTTACCCTCCTTTTATTATCATCGATGAAGAGGGCGGAATGGTATCCAGGCTGCCCCGGGATGCGGTGAATGTTCCGGGGGCAATGGCGGTTGCTGCCACGGGTGACCCGGAAAATGCCCGCCGGGCGTCTGAAATTACCATCCGCCAGTTGCAGGGACTGGGTGTGAATTTTAACATGGCGCCCGTACTGGATGTAAACAGCAATCCAGACAACCCTGTGATTGGTGTTCGAAGCTACGGTGATGTGTCGGAGAAGGTAGCGGCCTTTGGCTGTGCTTCTATTGCGCCATACCAGAACAGCGGTGTGCACTGCTGTATCAAGCATTTTCCGGGGCATGGCGATACAGCAGTAGACAGCCATCTGGGTCTGCCTCGGGTGGACAAGACGGAGGAAGAGCTGGAGCAGTTGGAGCTGATTCCTTTCCGACGTGCCATTGAGGCAGGGGCACCTGCTGTCATGATGAGTCATGTCCTTTTTCCGCACATCGAGACAGAGCAGGTGCCATGCACCATGTCCCGGTATATGGTGACGGAATTGCTGCGAAAAAAAATGGGCTTCCGAGGCCTGATTTTCACGGATTGTATGGAGATGCTTGCTATCCGTGACCATTATGGTACACCGCAGGGTGTCGTGGCTTCCATCAAGGCCGGCGTGGATATTGCTGAGATTTCTGCCACATTCGAGCTGGAGGAACAGGCTGCCTGGGCGGTCAATGAGGCTGCAAAGCGGGGCGAATTTGACTTGGAAGAGCTCAAAGCATCCGTGGAGCGTATTCTGGAATTCAAGCGTCGGCTGTTTTCTAAACCGGAACCGAATCTGTGCAATCGGGACGAGGATCGGCAGTCTGTCCTGCAGATGAGCCGTGCAGCCGTCAGCCAGCTGGGCGGCACGCCGTTTGCGGCGGACGCGGATACGTTTTTCTGCGGGTGCGCGGACTACCGGGTATCCGGTGTTGCCAATGAGGATAGCGGAGCAGTTACTTTTCCGGAATTCATGGCAAAGGCATTCCACACAAAGTGTCTTGTAACCCCCAAGGATCCAACGGAGGCGGATATCCACCATGCGGTAGAGCAGGCGGCACCTTTCCGCCAAATCGTTGTCGGTACCTGTAACGGTCATTTGTTCCGTGGCCAGCTGAAGCTTGTGGAAGCATTGGCAGAGCTGCAGAAGCCTCTTGCGGTTGTTGCCCTGCGCAATCCGTATGACCTGACTTCTGTTCCGGATGGCCTCTGGAAGTTGGCTTCCTACGACTATGAGGAGCCGGCTCTTCACGCACTGGAGGGTGTTCTGCGTGGGGAATCGGCCAAGGGCATTTGTCCGGTAAAGCTGTAAAGGAAAGGGCGATGCATGCTGATGATGCATCGCCCTTTTGCACGTGCAGTAGGTAAACAAAGCGGTGGCTGAATTGCCGATGAAATGAGAAAGCAGTTTCTTATTGAATCACGAATGGAGAAAAATGTAATGCATTTTTTAGAATAAAAAACTTTTATAATTAGTTGAAATGCATAAATTCTGTTTAGAAAAATGATGCACTTTGGACAGTGGCAAAATGGAAAACACTTTCGTTAATAACCGTTGACGGAGTAAAAAGGGGGTGCTATATTGGGGTCATCCAATAAAAACAGGAGGGACAAAAATGAAAAAAATAATCGCTGCTTTTCTTGCTGTAATGCTTCTGATGTCAGCATTGCCGATGGTGGTTGGTGCAGAGGAAGCGAATCCTGTAACCATGGTTCCGGTGGCTGTCCAGGTTCCGGAGAAGTGGGGTGTTCCCAGCCTGTGGGCATGGTCTGATGACGGCACAAACGCCTTTGCTGCTTGGCCTGGCGAGGAACTGGACGTGCTGGCCGAGGGCTGGTATTACACCTATGTGCCGGAGTATGTTCAGAATGTCATTGTCAATGCGAACCAGGGTACTGACGATGCTGTGCAGACAGACGCGCTTGCCGTGGAGGCCGGCAAAGAGGTTTGGATTACCGTTGCCGAGGATTTGAGCACTACGATCTCCTACGATGCACAGCTGCGAGTAGAGATTCCGGAATATGTGGAGCGGTTTGTGGTGCATGCCTATGTTCCGCTGTCCTGGAAAACTGCCAACCTTTGGGCTTGGTCCGCACCGGATGGCACCAATGCGTTTGAGAGTTGGCCCGGCAAAGAAATGAAAGAGGGCGAGGATGGTTGGTTTACCGGCAGGGTGCCTACCTGGGTCAATTCCCTGATTGTAAATGGAAATAACGGAAGTGTTCAAACTGAGGATATTTCCATTGAAGGCAAGGAATTGTGGCTTACCGTCTATAAAGATCTTACTTATGATCTGAGCTATGAGGACCCCAACAAGGCAGTGGAAGATATAACTGTGCATGCCCAAATTCCTGCTGACTGGGCAGACCCCTGCTGCTGGGCTTGGTCCGCGCCGGATGGCACCAATGCCTTTGCAAACTGGCCGGGGCAGCCGCTGGAGCAGGACGGCGACTGGTACACCATTCAGGTGCCGGGCTGGATCAATTCCATCATTATCAATGGCAACGGTGGCACTGTTCAGACGGCGGATTTGTCCGTTGAATCCGGCAAAGAGATATGGATCACGGTTCAGGATGCTGAGAACGCGGCTGTCGCTTACGAGGCTCCCAAGGCATAATTTGTATTCTTGTTTGCTGGCGGGTACACACGTGTACCCGCTGGCGCTGTATCAAGGAGGCGTAATGAAATGAAGCGATTTGTAGCAATCCTTCTGTGCTTGTGCTGCATGTTGAGTTTGGCTGCCTGCAGCGCACAAAATGATGATTCCGGTGATGATAAAAAGCTTGTAGTCTGGCACGACAAGGAAGATGCCGTGGTGGAAGCAATGCAGAGTTACCTGCATACGGCCGTGCCGGACTTGGAGATCGTATTTGAAAAGAAGACCAGTTTGACAGATTCTCTGAAACTGGTTGGCAATGATCCCAATGCAGCTCCGGACCTTTTTTTGTTTGCCCACGATAAAATCGGTGTTTTTGCGGAGATGGGGATTCTGGCACCGATTGCTCCTCTGCTGGGAGAGGGTGGGACGGAGGATTTCCTCCCCATGACTGTGACGGCTGCCAGCTATCAGGGGACGCTGTACCAACTTCCGCTGTACTTTGAAACACTGCTTTTTATGTACAATCGTCGGTACATGGCTGATGAGGATGTTCCTGCTACCACAGAAGCACTGTACCGGTATATGGAGGAGAACACCGGCAGGGGCCGTTATGGCTTTGTGGAACAGCACAGTACGGCTTACTATTCCGCTGCCTGGATTCATGGCTTCGGCGGCTCTATTATTGATGAAAACGGCACGCCCTTCCCGGATGAGCAGGCTGTTCAGCAGGCACTGCGCTATCACCAGAAGTTTGTGGAGCTGATGCCGGGAGAGACGGAGTATAACACCGTCAACACCCTGTTCTTGGAAGGAAAGGCAGACGCAACCATTGGTGGCCCCTGGATGGTGCCCTCTGCCCGTGCGGCAGGGATTGACTTGGGAATCGCTCCTATGCCGACTGTGGATGAAACCGGTTTACAGCTGGCGCCTTACTCCGGTGTACAGGGAATTCATGTGCTGAAATATGCAGCAGAGAAGAAAACGGCAGCAGTAAAGCAGCTGTTGACAGCCCTCTCTAGGCCGGAGATCGGCACGGCTTTGGCACTTGCCAGCGGCTGCGCTCCCGCAAACAGCAAATGCTACGAAGACCCGCAGGTTGCGGATGACCCGCTGGTGCAGGCGATGCGTTCAACGGCGGAAATTGCAGTGCCTATGCCCAACATCCCGGAAATGGATGTGATGTGGACGGTGGTCAGCAACCTCCTGACGGATGTGAACCTCTCCGGAAAGGATATTGTTTCCAGCTTTGAAAGTGCGAAAAACCAGGCGATTTCTCTGATTGCAGGAATGAAATAAGGGGACAGCATGAAGAAAAAACAGAGAAAAGAGACGCTTCTTTCCTATGCCTGGTCGGCCCCGTCCTTGCTGTTGATTGGGTTGATGGTGGTTTTCCCAATTTTTTATACCTGCTACATCAGCCTGACCAATATGAATGTCTACCACTGGTTTGACTTCACGGTGATTGGATTGGATAATTACATCCGGGCGCTGTTTGTGTTCGATTCCGGCTTCCTGTCAGCTTTGCTGGCAACGATTCTTTGGACGGTTGTAAACATGGTGCTCCAGCTGATGATTGCCTATGTGTTAGCAAATCTTCTGAACATCAAGAAGCTGCGGCTGCGGGGACTTTATAAGACGGTTCTCATGTTCCCTTGGGCTATGCCGGGGTATGTGGGCATCCTCCTTTGGAAAACCGGCATGTTCAATACTCAGTTTGGGCTGCTGAATCAGTGGATGAATAAGCTGGGCTTTGCAGCCGTACGGTGGCTGTCTTCGGATGTATCTGCATTTATATGCTGCACGGTTGTGAATCTGTGGCTTGCGCTGCCGTTTATGATTATGATCATGGATGGAGCGCTGCAAAGCATTGATAAATGCTACTATGAAAGTGCCCGCCTGGATGGCGCCGGTGTGCTTGCCCGGGCACGGTATATCACCATTCCGGCCATGCGCCCAATTATTGCCCCCGCGGTGATTATCACGGTTTTCACCACGTTCAAGCAGTTTGATGTGGTGTATCTGCTGACCCAGCAAGCAGGTGCAAAAACTGGCTCCGGATTCCATACCATTTTGACGTATGCCTACGAAAATGCCTTTATTACGAATAATTACGGATATTCCTCTGCAATTTCCATGATTATTTTTGCCCTGCTGCTGCTCTTCTCCGCTAGGTTCCAGCTGAAGGAGGATGCGTGAAAATGAAACAAAAATGGCGCGAAACAACAGGGTTGACTGTGTTGAACTTATTTTTTATCGTATTGTGTGTTGTTACACTGATTCCCATCCTTTATGCACTGAGCGTTTCATTCAGTGGTTCCAACAGCTTGCTCAGCTCGGATTTCTCCTTTATTCCCAAAGATTTTACGTTGAGCAATTATGCAGAGGTCCTGTTCGGGGAAAACATCGTTGTTTGGTTCCGGAACACGGTTTTCCTGGCATTTGTGACGGTGTTGCTGTCCCTGACGGTGGCTGTGCCGGCTGCTTACTGCTTTTCCCGGCGGCGTTTTGCCGGACGCAGGACGATCTTGCGCTGCTTAGTGCTGCTCAATTCCTTCCCGGCGATTCTATCTATGTTTGCCATTTATCGCCTGCTGCGGCCCATGGGATTGGTAAATACCAGAGCTGGACTGATTTTGGTGTACACCGGAACCATGGCGGTGTTCAGTTTGTGGAATACCAAAGGATATTTTGACACGATTCCGACGGAAATCGAAGAGGCAGCCCGGATGGATGGCGCAACGGATATTCAAATCGTGCTGCAAATTGTGATGCCGCTGGCAAAGCCCAGTATTGTGACGACTGCTTTGCAGGTACTGATTTATGTTTGGAATGAGTATATCTATGCTACGACATTCCTTACCGGAGAAGGAAAATACACCTTGGCAGCCGGACTCAACGCCTTACAGGCAACGGAAATGACCGGCTCCTGGCCAATATTCTCTGCTGCTGCCATCACGGTGTCTCTGCCGGTGCTGATTATTTTCTTTGTCTGCCAGAAATACATGGTTTCCGGTTTAACCGCAGGAGGTGTGAAGGGATGAAGCTGGATGCAATTTTACATATTCCAATGTCAGAGTATTGCTGCGGCTTGGATGAGGAGCACATTCTCTATCGCCTTCGTTGTGCGGTGGGGGATATGAAAAGAGTAACTCTTTTCTATGCCGATACCGCCTGTCGGATGACCCCTATTTTGTTTACACCGGTTCCTATGGAGAAGGTCTTGAGTGATGAACACCACGACTATTGGCAGGTAGTGGTGAAGAGTCCGTACAATCGTGTGTACTATTATTTCCGGCTGGATGATGGGGAGAAGACGCTGCTCTATTATGGAGATGTGTTTACGGATCACCTGGTGGATGACCGCTCCCAGTATTTTAAGTTGCCATTTAATCATCGGGCGGACATTGCTACGGTGCCGGATTGGGTAAAGGACGCGGTGGTCTATAACATCTTCCCTGACAGCTTTGCCTCCCAAAAATGCGGAATTTCGAAAAAGCAGACAGAGCAGGTTTACAACGGCCAAACCATCCATGGAAAATTGGGAGGGACCCTGAATGGCATTGCCGAAAATGTGGATTACCTGAAAGCGTTGGGGATTAACTGCGTTTATCTGAATCCTATTTTCGCGGCAGGGGAGTATCATAAGTATGATTTGCTGGACTACTACCATGTTGACCCATGCTTTGGCGGGGATGAAGCCTTCCGGCACCTGGTGGACACCTTACATTCCAATGGAATCCGAATTCTGATTGACGGCGTTTTTAACCATTGCGGCTGGCATTTCTTTGCCTTTGAGGACGTGATTCAGAATCAAGAGCATTCCCGCTACCGGGACTGGTTTTATGAGCTGCATTTCCCGGTAAGCCGGCCGGAAACACCCGAGGAAATCCCGGGCTACGCTTGCTTCGCTTACGAGCGCATGATGCCCAAACTGAACACAGCCAATCCGGAGGTGCAGGATTACTTCTGCCAGGTGGGAAAATACTGGGTTGAGGAGTTTAGCATTGATGGTTGGCGGCTGGATGTGGCCAGCGAGGTCAATGACGATTTTTGGCGCGCCTTTCGAAAAAGCGTCAAGGCGGCCAATCCCCAGGCTCTCTTGATTGGTGAGGTGTGGGAAAGTGCCGGGCACTGGCTGCAAGGGGATATGTTCGATTCCACCATGAATTACGACCTGCGCAAACACTGCGCCCTGTTCTTCGGAGAGGGGAGCATAGACAGTGCCGCTTTTTCCGGAAGAATCACCAACATGCTCATGCGCTACAAGTGCGCCATGCTGCCTGCACAGCTGAATCTGTTGGACAGCCACGATGTGAGCCGCTTCCGCTCGGTCTGCGGAAATGCAGCAAAGTTCCGACTGGCCGTGCTGTTCCAGTTCTGCTTTGTGGGGATGCCTACCGTGTTTTATGGCGATGAGCTGGGCATTGAGGGAATGACTGAGGAAGCGTTCCGGGCCCCCATGCCATGGGATGGAGGAGACCTGGCGCTTCTTGGATTTTACCGCCGGGCAACTGCCATGCGGCAGACCCTTGCGCCGCTGCGCTATGGCACCTTTCGAATGCTGTGTGCGGAAAAGGGAAGCCGTCTGCTTGCTTTTTGCCGCCGGTATAATGGAAGAACCGTCACGGTGTGCCTCAATGCGGGCGCAGCTCCGGTTGCATTGCCCCCAATGGAAGGGGCATGTTACTGGTCAGAGGGCCTTCAGGATGGAACCTTGGATGCCTTTGGATTTGCTGTGTATGCTGACTAAAAAATTTCCTCAGCCCTTTTCAGGCTGAGGAAATTTATGCTATACTAAATAAAAAGGAAGGAGGGAAACCATGGCAGTTACCATCAAGGATGTTGCCCAGGCAGCGGGGGTGTCCATTTCCACTGTCTCTAAGGTGCTGAACGGACACTACAGCATTTCGGAAAAGACAGTACAGAGGGTTCAACGGGTGATGCGGGAGATGAATTATTACCCCAGTGCCAACGCCCAGAGCTTTGCCAGCGGCGCCAATCACACAGTAGTGCTCCTTGCAAATTTGGGGCCTAATATGGCGTTTCAAAATCCTCACATGTTTGAGATCATTGCGGGGATGGAGGAGGCGCTCCGTAAGCGGGGTTATCGCTTGATTCTTCAGGGAACGGATGAGACGGCTGCCTGCGGCCTTGCCGAGGAAATTATCTCCCGGCGCAGTGCAGATGCAATTGCCATCCATGTTGGCGTCATGTCGCATCCCTTGGCTGCCGCGCTCACGCGGCGGGCATTTCCACATATTGTCCTCGGCGTCCCGGACTTCGAAAGCCAGGTTTGCTGGATTGATAACAGCAATACCTATTCCGGAACCGTAGCAGCCTCCTATTTACTGTCCAGAGGTTACAGGCGGCTTGCATTCCTTGGCGGAAAGTCATATGACTTGGGATCGGCCCTGCGGCTGCAAGGACTAAAGCAGGGGCTGATAACTGCCGGTATTCAGCTGGAGGAGCAGTATATCTGGCTGGGGGATTCCACCCGTTCCGACGGCTGCCGCATGACCGAGGGGCTGCTCGCGCAAAGGCAGAGGCCGGATGCAATCGTGTGCGCCAATAATTATATTGCGTTGGGCTGCATGGATGCTTTGGCAAAGCATCATATCAAAATCCCAACCGACATTGGAATTATGGCATTTGATGACTATCCGTTCTCCCAAATCATGGAGCCGCCTCTGACGGTGGTGGACATCAACGTCAGGGACATGGGCACGCAGGCTGCCAAATTCCTTCTGAATATCATTCATCACCCCAACACGCAGATTCAGACGTATATAACAACATCCAATGTCATTCCACGGGCTTCGACAAGATAAACAATGAAAATAGTAAAATAAAACTGAGTATTGATATGTCTCCCTCAATACTGGACATCCAGTGTCGGGGGGGACATATCAACGGTTCAATAGCTGATTATAATTCAGCATTCCCCAGATACACTCTAACAGGGTCAATGTAAGAATGTTATTAATGATACAAAAATGCCGTAAATAGAACTTCTGGTTCAATACCCTCATTCCAACCCAGGTGGTGATTGACCTTTCGGGTAAAATCTGATAAGATACATGCAGTTTCAGAAAAGGAGCGTTATAATAGCATGAAAAAAACAGTTCTTCGTAAATATGCAAACCTGATTGTGCGCTGCGGTGCCAATGTGCAGAAGGGACAGTCTGTTTTAGTGTTTGCTGACTTGGATCAGCCGGAATTTGTCCAGATGGTGGTGGATGAGGCTTACAAAGCAGGTGCTGCAGAGGTGACAGTACAGTGGAACTACCAGCCCCTGAGTAAAATTCACTATCGCTATCGCAGCGTAAAGAGCCTGGGTACCGTCAAGGAGTGGGAAAAGGCCCGTCAGGAATACTACTGTGAAGTGATCCCGGCTCGAATTATGCTGACATCCGAGGATCCGGATGGCATGAAGGGCATTAATATGGAAAAGGTGACCAAGGCCCGGAGAATGAGTTATCCGGTTCTGAAGCCCTATTTTGACCGCCGTGAAAACAAGGAGCAATGGTGCATTGCAGCTGTCCCCGGTGCTGCCTGGGCCAAGAAGGTATTCCCGGGAATGCGGACGAGCGCTGCGATTGAGAAGCTGTGGGAGAGCATTCTGTTTACCTCTCGCGTGACTGATGACCCCATTGCAGCCTGGGAGCAGCACAACAAGGATTTGCATGAAAGATGCAAGTACCTGAATGATCTCCATATCCGTTCCCTGCATTATACGGCTGATAATGGAACAGATTTCACCGTTGGAATGATTGAGCAGGCCAGGTTCTGCGGTGCCGACGAAACCAGCCTCCAGAATATTTCCTTCAATCCCAATATCCCGACAGAGGAATGCTTTATTTCTCCTAAGCGGGGAGAGGCTGAGGGAATTGTGTATTCTACCAAGCCGCTATCCTACCAGGGGCAGCTGATCGACAATTTCTCTATCCGTTTTGAAAATGGCAAGGCAGTGGAGGTGCACGCTGAAAAGGGCGAGGAACTGCTGAAAAATATGATTGCAATGGATGAAGGAGCCGCTTACCTGGGCGAGTGTGCACTGGTTCCACAGGCTAGCCCCATTGCTGAAAGCGGTGTGCTGTTCTATAACACGCTCTTTGACGAGAATGCGGCCTGCCATCTTGCGCTGGGGATGGGCTTTGCAGATACCATTGAGGATTTCCAAAACAAGACCCTGGAAGAGTGCCGGGAACTGGGCGTGAATGATTCGATGATTCACGAGGATTTCATGATCGGCTGCGACACCATGAACATTGATGCAACCTGTGCAGATGGCCGTGTGGTGCCTATTTTCAGAAACGGTAACTGGGCATTCTAAGAAAAAAGAGTTTTTTTCAAAAAACACTTGCATTCTGCGTTGCAATGTGATATTATAACCGAGCGATTAAAAGATTGCTGGGGGTTTGTATGCCCTTTACATGATAAGAAAGAGGTGAACGAAATGAAGGAAGGTATCCACCCCAAATATGAACAGACCACGATTCGCTGTGCTTGTGGCAATGTCTTTACGACTGGTTCCACTAAGAAGGACATTCGTGTTGAAATCTGCTCCAAGTGCCACCCTTTCTATACCGGCAAGCAGAAGCTGGTTGACACTGGTGGACGTGTTGATCGCTTCAACAAGCGTTTTGGCCTGAAGTAAGATTTGAGAGTCCGCACTACGGTTTGCGTGGTGCGGGCTTTTTCTATTTGCTCTTGCCTGCGCCACCTGCAATGTGGTATACTAGTTAAGGCGTCCCGCGATATGGAGGGTATATGGAATTAGAGGTAACAAATGAAACCAAAGAACGCGCAGTTCTGGTTGGGCTGAACGCGGATTGCTTTACAAAAGAGCAGACGGCAACGGATGAAACCTTGGAGGAGCTGGAAGCGCTGCTGGAAACGGCGGGTGGTTTCTGCACGGCGAAGGTGCTGCAAAACCGTCATACGCCGGATTCCCATAGCTTTATCGGAGAAGGAAAAGCCCATGAGGTGCGCATGCTGGTAGAGGCGACCCAGTCCAGCATGGTGATTTTTGATAATGAACTTTCCCCGGGAAATATCCGTGCTCTGGAAGAGATCATTGGTGTCCCTGTCCTGGACAGAAGTGCACTTATTTTGGATATTTTTGCCCAGAGAGCCAAGACGAAAGAAGGAAGGCTCCAGGTTGAGCTTGCGCAGAATAAATATTTGCTTCCGCGGCTTTCCGGCATGGGTAGCAGCCTTTCCCGCCAGGGCGGCGGCATCGGCACCAGGGGTCCGGGCGAGACCAAGTTGGAGACCGATCGACGGATCATTCGTGACAGGATCAATCGCCTGGAAGCGGAATTGGAACAAGTACGTCAGGTGCGCAGTGTCCAGCGGGAGCGGAGAATCAAAAATTCTATACCGGTGGTTGCAATTGTTGGGTATACAAATGCGGGAAAGTCAACACTGTTGAATCAACTGACCGGAGCGGGTATCCCGGCAAATAATCGGCTGTTTGATACCCTGGACACGACGTCCAGGCTTTTAAAAGTGTCCGACAATTTGGATGTGGTGCTGTCGGATACAGTCGGATTTATTGCCAAGCTTCCACATCATTTGGTAAATGCTTTCCACGCGACGCTGGAGGAATTGGAGTATGCGGATCTGCTCCTTCATGTCATTGATGCGTCTGACCCTAATCGGGAGGAGCACATCGATGTGGTGGACAGGCTGATTGTCCAATTGGCAAAGCCCGGTACACCGGTACTGCGGTGCTATAACAAGGCGGATTTGATTTCTGCGGTGGACATCCCTGTCGGAGATGATGTAGTGGCACTTTCTGCTGCCAGTGGCGAAGGTTGCCCGGAACTGCTGCATGCAATCGAGTGCGCCTTGAACCATGCACGTCATCATGTAGAGCTATGTTTGCCCTATTCCATGGGAGGACAGGTGGAGACGCTGCACGATAATGCGCAGGTCATCCGAGTGGATTACACCGCTGAAGGAATCGAAATGGAAGCGGTATTGGATGATATTCTCTATGGAAGACTGCAAAAATATGTGAAAAAGGAGTGCTGAAACCGTGGAGGAGTACCTGGTTCCCACCGGATTTGGAGAAGACGAGTTTATCGAAAAGAAATCCCGCTTTATTGGCCGGGTCTGGCCGGTGGAAACTGAGGAAGAAGCACTTGCCAGAATACAGGAAATGAAAAAGCAGCATTATGATGCGACACACAATTGCTGGGCATATATCATTCATGAGGGAGCGGTCCGCTTTTCGGATGATGGAGAACCGGGTGGTACGGCGGGGATGCCGATGCTTCAGGTTTTGCAGCGGGAAGGATTGAGTAACCTTGTGTGTGTGGTGACGCGGTATTTTGGCGGAGTCCTTTTGGGCGCTGGCGGTTTGGTGCGCGCCTATACCAAAGGAGCAAAAATCGCGGTAGATGCCGCAGGGAAATCAATAAAACGAGTTTGGGCGGTGCTGTATATTCCTTGTCCGTATTCTTTCTTTGAACGAGTAAAGCTGGAAATAGAGGGTTTTGGCGGAATCCTCCGCCGCACGGATTTTGGGGCGGAAGTTGAACTGGAGGCCTTATTCCCAGAGGCACAGGTGCAGCCGTTTATTGACAGACTTACGGATATGACCGCCGGAACGGTTGAAACGATGGAGATGGGCCGGGAGTATCGGGCGTTTCCAATTCATTGAAGGAGGAACCAGACATGACTGTCAGAGAGGAACTGGAGTTTCAGGAGCACCGTAGACTGAATCCACTTGCAGCCTTTGCGGATAAAAGCTCCGGTCGCCCCCGGCCGGAAGAGTTGTCCGAGGACGATGTGCGCACCTGCTTTCAGCGGGACAATGACCGTATTGTGCATAGCAAGGCTTTTCGGCGCCTGATGCACAAAACTCAGGTTTTTCTCCGCCCCGAGGGGGATCATTACCGTACCCGTATGACTCACACGCTGGAGGTTACCCGGATTGCCCGCACTATGACCCGCGCTCTGGGCCTGAATGAGGACTTGGCAGAGGCAATTGCCATGGGCCATGATTTGGGACACACCCCATTTGGTCATGCGGGAGAAGCGGCGTTGACGGTCTGCCTGGGGAAGCCTTTCCGGCACAATGAGCAGAGCTTGCGAGTGGTGGATTATCTGGAAAAGGACGGTATGGGCCTGAACCTCACCAATGAGGTCCGGATGGGAATCCTTGGTCACACTGGTGACTATATTCCGAAAACACTGGAAGGGCAAATCGTCCGCCGGTCCGACCAGATTGCCTATGTGAACCATGATATTGACGATGCAATTCGCGCGGGGATTCTCAGTGAAGGTGACCTGCCAAAGAATATTGTGGAAATTCTGGGAGATTCCCACAAAACACGAATTAACACGCTGGTATGTGACCTGATTTTTACATCCAGAGAAGCGGGGGCAATATGCCTGACTCCTACTGTTGATAAAGCACTGAAGGATTTACGCAGCTTTATGTTTGACCATGTTTACCGTAATCCGGTGGCGAAGGGAGAGGAAAGCAAAGCGAAGGCAATGCTCCAGTGCCTTTTTGAATACTATATCGACCATCCGGAGGCACTCCCGGCTGACTTTCAGCCCCAACTTAGCTTTGACGGGATGGAGCGAACGGTGTGCGACTATATTGCGGGCATGACAGATAATTATGCAGTGAATAAATTCAACGAGATTTTTGTCCCCGCAGGGTGGAATATTCGGGGATAATGTGATACAATACCGAGATGAGAGGAGGCAAAACCGTGGCTTTTCCACCGTCATTTTTAGCGGAGCTGGCTGCACGCAATCCAATTGAAGAGGTTGTGGGGCAGTATGTAAACTTGCGCCGGTCAGGCTCTAATTTATTTGGCTTGTGCCCCTTTCACGGAGAAAAGACAGCCTCCTTTTCTGTTGCGCCGGATAAAGGCATTTTCTACTGTTTCGGCTGCCACAAGGGAGGTAGCGTCATCAACTTTGAAATGGAGATTGAGGGCCTGAGCTACCCGGATGCTGTACGTGCGCTGGCAAAGCGGGTCGGTATGGAGGTGCCGGAGGACGAGCAATACCAGAACCGCTATCGGCAACAGGAACGCTTGTGGGCACTCTCGAAGGAGGCGGCTCGTTTTTTCCATGCGCAGCTCTATGCCCCTGCCGGGGCGGAGGGATTGGCATATGCTCAGAAGCGTGGTATTTCAAAGGCTACCTTGACAAAATTTGGTATCGGCTTTGCTCCTGATTCCTGGTCTGCTCTGTGTGATGCAATGCGGGAAAAGGGATATACAGAGGAGGAACTGAAAGAATCCGGGCTTGTGTCTGTTTCACAGAAAAACGGACACATTTATGACCGTTTTCGGAACCGGTTGATGTTTCCAATCATTGACATCCGGGGCAATGTGATTGGCTTTGGCGGCCGGGTGATGGATAATGCCACACCAAAATACTTAAACTCTCCGGAGACGATTATTTTTAACAAACGGAGGAACTTGTTCGCCCTGAATCTCGCAAAAAAAACAAAGCTGGGGTACATGATTTTGGTGGAGGGGTATATGGATGCAGTCGCACTGCATCAGTATGGCTTTGATTGCGCGGTTGCCTCGCTTGGAACATCCTTGACAGAGGAACATGCGACGCTCTTGTCCCGTTATACAGAGCAGGTAATGCTGATTTATGACGGGGACGAAGCGGGCCAGAATGCCACGAAACGAGCCATTCCCATGTTGGAAAAGGCCGGACTCCAGGTGAAGGTTCTGCAAATGCGGGATGCAAAGGATCCCGATGAATTTCTGAAAAAGTTTGGCGCAGATCGCTTCCGCCTTTTGTTGGAGGAGTCTTCTAACCGCGTGGAATACCAGCTGCGTGGAATTCAAAAAAAGTATAATTTGAGCGAAGATGACCAGCGTGTCCAGTTTATTTCAGAGGCGGCAGAATTTATCAGCACTCTAGGAAGTGCTGTTTCCCGGGAAATCTATGGTGGGCGTGTCGCCGAGGCGGCGGGGATTACACCGGAATCTATGAAGATAGAGGTGGAGAAGGCTTTCCGTCGGAGAGTCGCCCGTGAGAAAAAGAAACAGGAGCGAATTGACCTGTCACCTGCGATTTCTTTGCAGCCAAAGGATCGGAATATTCGCTACGATAATGTAAAATCCGCTATGGCAGAAGAAAATCTGATTGCCATGGTGTTGAAGGAGCCTGCATTGCTGGCCGCATGCAGCAGCTTGACGGTGGATTCGTTTTCTTCTCCTATTTTGGGACGGGTGTTTGACCAGTTGTGCCAGTCTATGGCAAGGGGGAGTGAACCGTCACTGGCTTCTTTGACGGATTTTACATCGGAGGAAATGGCCCATATTGCATCCGTACTTCAGCGGCATGATGGCCCTGTTTCGGAGCAGGCCCTGCAGGACTGCATTCGAACCATCACGGTCGAACACCAAAGCCAAAGTGCTGCTCAGACAAACAATGACCTGCTTGCATATCAGCAGCAGTTGCTTGCACGAAAAGGATTTAGAACATGACAGATAACGTTGTATCCCCTGCTGACACTGCTACGTTGGATGATGATATTCACCAATATTTGAATGAAATTCGCAACATTCCCCGACTTACACCGGAAGAAGAGCGAACCCTTGCAAAGCGCTGCGCCGAGGGGGACGAAGATGCCATCCGTCAAATGGTGAATGCAAACCTCCGGCTTGTGGTATACATTGCAAAAGAATATGCCGGGCGTGGTGTTTCTCTGATGGACCTGATTCAGGAGGGGAGCATTGGCCTGTTGGCAGCGGCGCGGAAATTTGACTATACAAAGGATTTCCGCTTTTCGACTTATGCAACCAAATGGATTCGGCAGGGTGTGACCCGGTGCTTAATGAATAACGCCGGAATCATCCGGGTTCCCTTGCATACCGGTGAAAAAATCCGGAAGCTTCAAGCGGTTCGCAATGCCATGAAACAGGAGACAGGGGAAGAACCGTCGGTTGAGGATCTGGCAAAAAAGATGAGCTTGTCCACTGCAAAGGTGGAGGAATTACTGAGCCTTTCACCAGACGTTTGCTCTTTGGACATGCTAACCGGCGACAGTGATACAAGTACCTTGGGTTCCCTGATGGAGGATATTGACGCGGTTCAGCCGCAGGAGGAGCTGGTGCGCCAGGAATTGGAAAAAACCATGCAGGAGATGCTCAGTTCCTTGACGGATCGGCAGCAGCAGATTTTGCGCCTCCATTTTGGCTTGGAGGACGGTGTGGAGCATTCGCTGGAGGAGATTGGCAAGATGTTGGGAATTTCAAAGGAACGAACGCGTCAGATTGAACGCCAGGCGATGGATAAGCTTCAGAAAATGGGTACCAGTTTGGGATTGGAGGATTTTCTGGAATGAATGATTTCGTTTTTGAACAGGCACCATGGGAAGCATATTTGCGGACCTGCAAGGCGGGGGCTGTTGTCTCTGCGTGGAATCTAATTTCTATGCTGGAAGATGAAGATGATGACGCGGTGGAGGATGCTTTTTCCATCATCTCCGTCAAAAATCTCAAATTGGACTTCTCGGCCCTGCCACAGTTGGACGTCGGAAAACAGACCTCGCTTCGGCTTAAGCAGGAAGTGGAGTATGTTCAGAATGGGCTTGTAACAGAGCAGATGGAGGAACATAATCCACTGCGTCTGTATTTGGAGGAAATTTCACAGATGTCTGCCGCCGGAGATGAACGTCTTTTGGCCCAGGCACTTTTATCTGGCGATGGGAGCGCAGCGGAACGGCTTGCTGCCTTGGGCTTGAGCCGCGTGGTAGAAATTGCGTCGTCCTTGGCGGGCAGAATGGTGTTGCTACTGGATTTGATTCAGGAGGGCAATATTGGGTTGTGGGAGGCAATACAGAATTATTCCGGCGGTGATTATGCGACTTACCGTGACTGCATGATTCAAAATGCCATGGACAAGGCAATGGTGCTTCAGGCCAGAAGCTGCGGAATCAGCCAGAAAATGCGGAAGGCTCTGCAAGACTATCGGGAAGCGGACGAATCTTTGCTTTCACAGCTGGGACGCAATCCGACGCTGGAGGAAATCGCGGTCCGGATGCAGGTTACACCGGAGCAGGCACAGACCATTCAAAAAACACTGTCGGATATTCTTCTGCTCCAGCAAGCGGAAAAGTTGACGGAGCCCAAGAAGGAAAATCCGGAGGATGAACTCGCGGTAGAGGATACGGCCTATTTCCAAATGCGGCAGCGGATTAGTGACTTGCTGTCTGATCTGAATGATCAGGATGCCCAGATTCTCTCTATGCGGTTTGGCCTTGACAAGGGGCTGCCGATGAGTGCGGAAGAGGTCGGAAAGGCATTGGGCCTTACAACAACCCAGGTTTCCCGGCGAGAGGCCGCAGCACTTGCAATGCTGCGGGCAGATAAATAAGGAGAAGAGGATGGATGGAATGAAGAAAATCTCTGTTGCGATTGATGGACCCGCCGGCGCCGGAAAGAGTACCATCGCCCGTCGGCTTGCTCAGGAACTGGGCTATCGCTACGTGGACACCGGGGCAATCTATCGAACGGTTGCCTACTTCATGGACTTGTGGGGCGTAAGCCCTAAGGACGTGGATGCGGTTAATCGGTATATTGATGAACTCACCGTCAAAATTCAATATGCTGACGATGGGGTGCAGCACATGCTGATGAATGGCATGGATGTTACAGATGACATCCGTACCCCGGAAATTTCCCAAAAGGCGAGCCTTATCTCTGCTCACGCATGCGTGCGGGAAATGCTGCTGGATATGCAGCGGGAGATTGCGGAGCAATATAATGTTATTATGGATGGTCGGGATATTGGAACGGTGGTTCTTCCCAAAGCAACTGTGAAGATTTTTCTTACCGCTTCAGCAGAGATACGTGCGAAACGCCGCTGCGATGAGCTAAATGCCAAGGGACAGAAGGTGGATTACGGGAAGATTCTGAAAGAAATACAGCAGCGGGATTACCAGGATACCCATCGGGAGATTGCACCGCTGAAATTGGCCAGGGACAGTATTAAAGTAGATACTTCGGATTTGGGGATCGATGAAGTGGTGGCAAAAATCAAAGAGATCATTCTTCAGAAGGTTCAGTAATGGGTGTAACGGTTGCAAAAAGCGCTGGTTTTTGCTTTGGAGTCAGCCGGGCGGTGGAATTGGTTGAAACCGCGGCCATGCAGGGAAAGCGGACACTGACGCTGGGGCCGATCATTCATAACCGGCATGTGGTGGAGCACTTTCAAAAAATGGGGGTTCATGTAATCGAGCAGCCGGAAGAGGCAGGCCCTGAAGATACTGTGATCATACGGTCCCATGGCGTGAGCCGTTCGGTTTATCAACGCCTTGAGCAAACCGGAGCTGAAATAATTGACGCAACCTGTCCGTTTGTGAAGCGTATTCATAAATTAGTCTCTCAGGCAGAGATGGAAGGTAAATTTCCTGTTATCATTGGCACACCGACCCATCCGGAGGTTGAGGGAATTGCCGGATGGTGCGGCCAGTGCAAGGTGTTTGCAGATGCAGAGTCTCTGGAAAAATGGACAGCTGATGAGTCTGTGAGCAGGGATTTGCCAGTTTGTATGGTTTCACAGACCACGTCCACAGAATTTTTGTGGAAAAAATGCGTCCAAATTGCAAAAAAACAGTTTACTTACTTGCAAACATTTGATACAATATGTAGAGCAACAGAGTGTAGGCAAAGGGAAGCATCCGAACTCAGTCAAAGATGTGGAGCAATGGTCGTTGTAGGAGATCTCAAAAGTTCCAACACGGGCCGTCTTGCGATGATTTGCCGGGAGCACTGCAGCAAGGTCTTTCTGGTGGATAATGCCAGTGAGCTTGATCCATGGGACTTCTGCGGGGTATCTGATGTTGGAATCACTGCTGGTGCGTCGACACCGGCGTGGATTATAAAGGAGGTCAACAAGACTATGAGCGAAATTACCAATGTTGAGGCTGTACAGGAGGAGAACTTTGCCGAGCTTCTCGAGCAGTCCATCAAAACTTTAAATACAGGAGATAAGGTTGTCGGAACCGTTACCGGAATCGGTAATACCGAGGTTCAGGTTGATCTGGGCACCAAGCATGCTGGTTACATTCCTTATGACGAAGTCAGCACTGATTCTTCTGTTAAGCCGGAGGATGTGCTGAAGGTTGGCGATGAGATCGAGGTTTTTGTCGTTCGCGTCAACGATCAGGAGGGCACTGTACAGCTGTCCAAGAAGAAGCTGGATGGCCTGAAGGTGTGGGATGATATGGCAAAGTATGTGGAGGACAAGACCACAATCGATGCTGTGATCACAGAAGAGAACAAGGGCGGCCTGGTTGCCAATGTTAAGGGTGTCCGCGTGTTTATTCCTGCTTCTCAGTCCGGCGTTGCCAAAGGCGGCGATATGGCTGCTATGGTTGGCAAGCATGTTCAGTTGAAGATTACGGAGGTCAATCGTGCCCGCCGCCGTGCCATTGGCTCTATCCGCGCTGTTACTTCCGAGCAGCGTAAGGCCGCTCAGGAGAAAATCTGGAGTGAGATCGAGGTCGGCAAGAAGTACCATGGCACTGTGAAGTCCCTGACTTCCTATGGCGCTTTCGTGGATATTGGCGGCGTGGATGGTATGGTTCATGTTTCTGAATTGAGCTGGAACCGTATCAAGACTCCTGCTGATGTTGTGAAGGTTGGCGATGAAATTGATGTTTACGTCATTTCCTTTGACCCTGAGAAGCATAAGATTTCTCTGGGTTACAAGACTGATGAGATGAACCCCTGGAATCAGTTTATGAGCAAGTACAGCGTTGGCGACGTGGTCGAGGCTAAGATCGTGAAGCTGATGACCTTTGGTGCATTTGCTGAGATCCTGCCTGGCGTGGATGGCCTGATCCACATTTCTCAGATTTCTGATCGTCGTATCGGCAAGCCGGAAGATGTTTTGTCTGAAGGCCAGGTTGTCCAGGTCAAGATCACTGACATTGCCGAAAATAAGCGCATTTCTCTGTCCATTCGCGCTCTGCTGGAGCAGAACCCCGAGGATGCCGAGTAATAAGCTTTCGTAAGATACCGGGGCAGTTTGATGCTGTCCCGGTATTTTTAAGAAAAATCTTTTGAGAAAGAAGGATAACATTGTGGTAAAGCATATTGTTCTGTATAATCTGAAAGCCGGAGTAGAGAAGGAGTCTACCATAAGGATGATTGCTTCTGTATTGGAGCCGCTGGTTGGTAAAATTCCCGGGCTGCTTCACTTAGAAATTCGTCAGGCCTACAATGGTATGGATTACGCATTGTACTCGGAATTTGAGAGCAAGGAAGCACTGGAAGCTTATGCGGTGCATCCCCTTCATCAGGAGGCAAAGACCCATTTTTTCCACTTGCTGGATTCACGCGTAGCTGCGGATTATGAGGTGTAAGGAGTAGAGATATGAAAGCAATTGTCACAGTTGTTGGCAAGGATCGGGTGGGAATCATTGCGTCTGTATGCACCAAACTTGCCACCTTTAACGTGAACGTTTTGGATATCAGTCAGACGGTAATGCAGGGATATTTCACGATGATGATGGCAACGGATATTTCTGCCTGTAATATTCCGGTTGCAGAGCTTGCAAAGCAGATGGAACAGGCGGGGCAGGATATGGGCCTTTCTGTCCACGTCCAGCGGGAAGATATTTTCCAGGCAATGCATCGGATTTGAGGTAGGGTAATGCTGAATCAAAAAGATATTCTGGCGACTCAGGAAATGATTGAAAAGCAGCACCTGGATATTCGGACAATTACAATGGGGATAAGCCTCTTAGATTGCTGTGACCCGGATTTGCAGAAGTGCTGTGAAAAAATTTATCAGAAGATTACCCGCTTGGCCAAGAATCTGGTTACTGTCGGCAATGAGATTGAGGCGGAGTTCGGCATTCCAATTGTCAATAAACGTATTTCAGTTACCCCGATTGCTCTGGTGGCAGGTGCTTGCCAGACGGATTCTTACGTAGAGATTGCAAAGACATTGGATGCGGCGGCGAAGACCTGCGGTGTGAATTTCATTGGTGGTTTTTCCGCACTGGTTCAGAAGGGGGCAACAACTGGAGATTGGAAGCTGCTCCGTTCCATTCCAGAGGCAATGGCTTCTACCGAGAGAGTTTGCGCCAGTGTCAATATTGGTTCTACAAAGGCGGGAATCAACATGGATGCTGTTGCGGAAATGGGACGGGTTATCAAAAAAACGGCAGAGCTTACACAGGACAGCGGCTGCATGGGCTGCGCCAAATTGGTAGTATTTGCCAATGCTGTGGAGGATAATCCGTTCATGGCAGGGGCATTTCATGGTGTGGGTGAGCCGGAGTGTGTGCTGAACGTGGGCGTATCTGGCCCCGGTGTTGTGTATCATGCGTTGCAGCAGGTAAAGGGCGAGCCGTTTGATGTTGTAGCCGAGACAATTAAAAAGACAGCCTTCCAAGTGACTCGGATGGGACAGTTGGTTGGTGTAGAGGCTTCTCGCCGATTGGGAATTCCTTTCGGAATTGTGGATTTGAGTCTTGCTCCTACGCCAGCCATTGGAGACAGTGTGGCAAGAATTTTGGAAGAAATGGGGCTTGAGGTCTGTGGCACGCATGGCACGACAGCGGCGCTTGCTCTGCTCAATGACGCAGTAAAGAAGGGCGGCGTGATGGCATCCAACCATGTGGGCGGCCTTTCTGGTGCTTTTATCCCGGTATCCGAGGACGAAGGAATGATTGCAGCCGCAGAGCGTGGGACGCTGGTAATCGATAAACTGGAAGCTATGACCTGCGTTTGCTCTGTGGGGCTTGATATGATAGCGGTGCCCGGTGAGACCAGTGCGGCTACCATTTCTGCAATCATTGCGGATGAGGCTGCAGTTGGAATGGTCAATACAAAGACAACAGCGGTTCGGATTATCCCCGCACTTGGCAAACAGGTTGGGGATAGGGTCGAAATGGGCGGCCTTTTGGGCAGTGCCCCGGTGATGCCGGTACACAGTGAGGGCAGTGAAGCGTTTATTGCCCGCGGTGGTCGAATTCCCGCTCCGCTGCAAAGCTTGAAAAACTAAGAAACAGGTTGTCCTCCTCGGTTGAAGAGAGGGGACAACCTGTTTTTTTAGGTCTCATCATCTGTTGCACTTTCGGCAAATCCGGGCCAACACCAAACATCTTCCAGGTAAACAGAAGTATGATCCAACGTCCTGGAGATTTGTTCATCGGTTTCTTTGCTGTATAGGCACCGGTAGGCGGCTGCATAAGAAGGATGGTCATCGACTCGGTATTCCATCTTCACATAGTAATCCCGCTGCTCTACGCCCATAATTTTAATTTTTACACAGCCATCCTCAACTGCTGCAAGGATTTTGACCGGGAGCTTGTAATCATTGCGAAGTTTCAAATCGGTAGTGCCCCAGTTGACGGTAGCATCCAGACCCAGCGGTATGTAACTTGCAGGGAAACCGTGATTTTTTCGTTCTACCACGGTCAGTTCTGCAAATAACGAACTGAGATATAGGGTAGAGGAGACTTGGCAGATGCCTCCGCCAACCTCGTCCACCAGGTCTGTCCCGGAATAGGCTGGTGCAGGCAGATACCCAGCCTCTCTGGTGCGCTTCCCAAGTGTTTCGTTGTAGGAAATGGTTTCACCGGGCTGTAAGATGATGCCATTCAGCTTCTCACACGCCAACTCCAGATTTTTGGTTCTGTTTTCGTTGTCAGAATACTCGGTCTTGCAGTAGCCGAGTGTGTCTTGGAACCAGGCATCCTCTTCACTGACATCCGGAGCAATATATTCCATAGAGAGACGTACGGATTCATTGGGGGTGGCTTTTTCAAGTAACGCAGCAGCGTTTTCAAGGTCGAATCCATACCCGTCCTTGCCAGGAATGATGCTTAGTGTGTTGGGATCAACCTTTGGATTCTGCGCCGGGGTAGAAACCTGGCCGTAGATTCGCTCTAAATCCAGGGGAACAGGCTGGCGCTCTTCTCCGAGTGCGTCCAGTGTGACGCGAAAGGAAGCCTGCTCATAGGCAGCGAAGATCCGGTTCAGAACGTCCTGAAAATCTACAAGATAGCCGGAAGTGCCGGGATTCAACACCAAGGTTTGACATTCGCCCTCTTTGTTTTCGATATTGGGGGCATCGCCTTCCAGCCAGTACCCAGAGGGGGAATATATCCCTCCCAGGGTATCATAGAATGACTGGAGTTCTGATTGAATTGCATCACGATTTAGTGACAGCTTTGGGGTAACAGACTGTGAACCGCTGGAGAGTGCCTCTTGGACGGCACCGTCAATATCCAGGTGTGCCTCTGATTTTTCGGGGGTAAGAACGAGTGTATGTTCCTCCAGTGAGATAACCATACTTTCCGTCTTATAGGCATCATCTAATGCAGACTCTACAGCATTAACAGCTTCCTGCGCAGTCATGCCACCAACGGGAACGCCGGATATTGTTGTGTTTTCCGGAATTTTAACATTGGCCAGAACCGGTACGGTTTCCTGGGAAGTGGTCTGCGCCGGTGCTGGTTCTGTGAACGAGGATGTTGCAGCGGTTTTCCTTTCAGGAAGCAACAAAAGTCCAACGATCAAAACAAGAAGCAATCCGATTACAATGATGCTGATCATCAGTACCGAATGCTGGCGAGCAGCTTTTGTGTGTTGTTGTGCTGGGGATTCAAAACGATTAGAAATAACAATCTCCTCCTTTTGAGGTTAAAAGCTGCTGCATGATTCATGCAGCAGCTGCTTTTTATTTCGCAGATAAATCTACCGCTCTGCGAAGGATGGAATCCACTGGGACAGGAACCGGCAACTGAATTGTGAAATGCATTTGGGGCGTGCGGGGCTCATCCAAAGCATTTCCGTCCTCATCTTTCATTTGAGGAACTTCCATCGTATAGGGACGAAGATTTGGCCCAACGACCTCCAGCGTATCTCCCATCCGAAACTTATTGCGCAGGCTGCATATTGCCAAGCCGTTTTCATCACAGCTTTCTACAATTGCACAAATTTGCCATTGGCGAATATAGCGGGAATTCTCAGTATATTGCCCTGGTGCACCGAAATAAAAGCCTGTGGAATAAATCCGGTGTGAAACATGCTCTACTTCATTCCGCCAAACGGGGTCTACAGGGTGACCGGCTCGGATATCATCGATGCAATGACGGTATGCACCCGTTACAATGGCTGCATAGTAGGCAGACTTGGCGCGGCCCTCGATTTTGATGCAGTCGATACCCGCATCCATCAATTCCTTTAGGTGGTCAATGGTACACATGTCCCGGGAATTAAGAATATAGGTGCCCTTCTCATCTTCGAATACCGGAAAATACTCGCCAGGACGTTTTTCCTCTACCAAGGAGTATTGATAACGGCAGGGCTGTGCGCAGGCACCGCGATTCGAGTCGCGTCCGGTCATATAGTTGCTTAAGAGGCAACGCCCTGAGTAGCTGACACACATGGCACCATGACCAAAGGTCTCAATCTCCAAATCGGGGGAAACCTTTTGACGAATTTCCGTAATTTCCGAGAGGTTGAGTTCTCTGGCAAGTACAACCCGCTGTGCGCCCAAATCATGCCAAGCCTGAGCACATGCATAATTCGCAATGGACTGCTGGGTGGAAATATGACGCTGACAGTGAGGGGCATATTTTCCGGCTAAAGTAAATGCACCCAGATCGGCAAGAATCAGCGCATCCACACCGGCTTCATCCAACTGCTCTAAGTAACGAGGGAGTGTAGCCACTTCCTCGTTACGTGGCATGGTATTTACTGTCACGTGCACCTTTACGCCATTTGCATGGGCAAACGCGACGGCCTTTGGCAGCTCCTCCGGGGAGAAATTCCCCGCAAAGGAGCGCATACCAAAGTTTGTACCTGCCAGATAAACTGCATCAGCACCGTATTTTACGGACATTTTCAGCTGTTCGGTATCACCGGCAGGGCACAAAAGCTCCATATTACCCATTTTAGCCTCCCAATCGTGCCCGGTTTGCCTCGTGCTCTTCCTGGGTGGTTGCAAACACGTGCGTTCCGGCAGTGGGATCCAGCACATAGAAATAATAGTTCGTATCCGCAGGTTCCAGAGCGGCACGAATGCTGCTGAGACCGGGATTAGAAATCGGGCCGGGGGTCAAGCCAATGTTGGTGTAAGTGTTGTAGGGACTGTCAACCCGCAGATCCTCGGCAGTCAGATCTGTCTTGCCATTCAGTGCATAGATGATTGTTGCATCAATGTTCAGATAGGCAGGATTCCCGTGCCAGCAGAACAGACGATTGTAAATGACAGAAGCTATCGTATAGCTTTCCTGCGCGCTTGCTGTTTCTTTCTCAATCATGGATGCCACGTTTACTACGTCCCGTACAGAGAAGAGGTGGCTATCAATATAATCCTGGGTTTTCCCATCCCGACGCATCAGGTCCGTCAAATGGTTATTGAGCGTCTGGATTTTACCCCGCAGTTCTTCGTCAAAACGGGTGTCAAAGTTGTTCAGCATTTTTGTGAGGACGCTCTTTGGCGTATCGTTTTGATAGAACTCGTAGGTGTCAGGGAAGAGGAATCCTTCCAGACAGTAGCGATCTCCCCGTGCAACGCCGTCTAGAAACCAATAATCATTTAGCGTTCCAGTGGCGGCGTAGGATTCCATATCCTGAACGGTGCAGACTTTATTTTCTTCCAGCAACGCAAAAATTTGCCGGCAGGAGTAGCCTTCCGGAATCATGACTTTCACGACGTCTCTGGAAGAAGAAGGGGACATCATTTTGACAAGTGCATGGTAGTCATACTTCGTGTTAAGATCCCACATGCCTGGCTTGATATCTCCGTCATCTACGGCCAATTTGGCATACAGTTTAAACAGCCCAGGGTAGTGAATCAGTTCTGCGCGGTTCAACTTTTTGGTGATATCATCAAGTGTGTCTGTTTCATAGATTGTGATGGTGACGGATTTATCCTCTCGTCCAAAAGCAAGGACCTCAGAAGCACACACCCATACAAGCCTGCCAAGCGTTACACCAATCAGCACAGTCAGTGCGACCCAGACACCAGTCACGAGGATGTTAGGAATACCAAACAGACCTTCTCCTTTTTTTCGGCGGGGGCGTCCCTTTCGAACGGCGCGACGGCGCTGGGGTACCGGGGCTTGATCCTCCGGCTCCGCAGGAGGATCAGGAGACTCCAGCGGCGGAATAAAGCCCCCACCATCATTTCCTGCATTCTCCTCCGGTGCTACAGGGGGCAGGTCAGCTTCCGCAGAAGATAGCGGAGCCTCTTCCTCTGGCTGCTGCGCGGGTATATCAACATTCGATGGTTGCTCCTTTGCGGCAAAGCGGCCGCGGTAGGCAACTGGTGCTTCGGGTTCCTCCTGAGAAACGTTACGTGCGAATCGCCCCTCGGTATGGTGAGAAATTTCCTGGGAAAAGTCTTCTGGCTGCGGGTATTCCGGGCCTGAGACCAAAGCCTGCGGTTCTTCCTGCTGAGAGGGAACTGCATCGATGACTTCCGGGAAATTTTCCTGCTCGTGATCCGAATTAGGATCATAATTCATTGGGGATTCCTCCATTTATCGTATAACAATTTGCTCTTTGACTTTCTCGGCTGTATCTTTTCCCTTCAGCGCCTCAACAAGGGCAAGGCCGAAGGAGATAGCACAGCCGGCACTGGTGCCGGTAATTAGCTTGCCGTCCACAACACAGGCTTTTCCGGACTCCATGACGGCATCTTGCATGTTCTTCTCCTGACCGGGGTAGCAGGTGGCGTGATGTCCGGCTGTAATGCCAAGATCCGCAAGAACGGTGGGACCGGCACAGATCGCGGCGACATATTTATCGTTTTCCCACCCAAATTTCAGAGCTTCCAGTGCAGCGGGGCAGGCACGAAGGCTCGCAACACCACCAAGTCCACCGGGGATAACGATCATCTCTAAGTCGGTCAAATCCATTTCGTCCAAAATGATGTCGGCTTCCACCGGAATCTTATGGCTTCCGATAATTGTCTTCCCATTGATACCAACCGTCAAAATATTCACACCCGCTCTGCGCAGAAGATCCAAAGGAGCAATTGCCTCGGTCTCCTCAAATCCGGTTCCCAGCAGCATGTATACCATTTTTGATTCCTCCATAATTTGGGATATTTCCATTTTATTGTTCCAACGCATTTTGAAAATATCACAGATATAACTATAAGATTTCACTTTAATATACCATATTTTTCCCCATTTGTCCACTGTCAGCCAGTTTACAAAGATTAATTTTCTACAAATTTTGAAAAAGCACAAAGGAAGGTTGCAAATACACTGGAAAAATGGTAGAATTACATCGTTCAAAACCGAGAATATGATAAGGAATAATAAAATGGAAGAGAAAAATGTTACTTTTGAAGACCTTGGTCTGTCTGAGGCTATGCTGAAGGCTTTGGAGCAGAAGGGGTACGGTTACCCAACGACGATTCAGGCGGAGGCGATTCCCCCTTTCCTGCAGTGGAAGGATGTAATTGCGAAGGCCCCCACCGGTACCGGAAAGACCTTTGCTTTTGGTATTCCGATGATTGAGCATATTGATGATGCGTCAAATGATGTGCAGGGCCTGATTCTCGCACCAACCCGGGAACTTGCCATTCAAATCGGGGATGAGCTGCGCGGACTCCTGACGTACTTTTCTGGCATCCGTGTGGCCGTGCTGTATGGCGGAGCTGGTATCGGCAGCCAGATTCGACAGCTGGAGAAGAAACCTCAGATTGTGGTTGCTACCCCAGGCCGCTTGATGGATCATTACAATCGTAAGACCATTCGGCTGGATAAAATCCAAACCGTTGTGCTGGATGAAGCAGATCGTATGCTGGATATGGGCTTTTTTAAGGACGTAACCAGAATCATTGAAAAAAACAAAAACCGGAAAAATCTTGGCCTTTTTTCTGCTACTATTTCGCAAGAAGTGATGACCGTTTCTTGGATGTATCAGCGCGATGAGGTGGAGATTACGGTGGAGCCAAAGCAGGAGGACCGGCCGGATATTGACCAGTTCAGTCTTACCTGCACACCATTAGAGAAGGCGGAGACTGCATTGCGGCTGATGAAATCCCAGGGATACGATCGTGTAATGATTTTTTGCAATACAAAGCATATGTGCCAGCGGCTATGCGATGAATATCAGCGAGCCGGGCTGGACTGCGACTGCCTTCACGGTGATATCCGGCAAAGCCAGCGGGAAAAGACCATGCAGCGCTACCGCAGCGGAAAGCTCCCAGTGCTGATTGCAACGGATGTGGCCTCCCGGGGAATTGACGTAGACGATGTGGAATGTGTTATCAATTACGATATCCCTGAGGAAAACGAGTACTACGTGCACCGCATCGGCAGAACCGGGCGAGCAAAGCGGAAGGGCATCGCCTGGAGCTTGGTCAGCAATTTCCCGGAGCAAGCGAAGCTGGATGAGATTGCCAAATTTTCCAATTACCAAATCAAGCCTATGCTTCTCAACGCGGATGGGACGCTCATAGAAGAAGCGGTAAAGACACCGGTTTTGCCGAAGAGGCGCTTCAAGTGAATCCTCGGGAACGTGGATTCCTGCTGCTCACCAGCAGGCTTGGAAATCCGGATCGGAGGCCTTTAAGCACGGCGCAGCTGCGTATGCTTGCGCAGCGGGCGGTGAATCTGTCAAAGCGCAATGAAGCCTTGGATTTGACTGTCACGGATTTGCTTCGGGCTGGGGTAGAGAGCCGTATTGCGGAAAAGACGGTGCGGCTTTTGGATGATGAGTTCCAGCTGGATGCCTATCTGAATCGGGCAAAGCGAATGGGATGTTTCCCAATTACCCGTGCCGGAGCGGTTTATCCTGCATTCTTGCGGGAGCGTCTTGCACTGGAGGCACCAGGGTGTCTGTGGGCCAAGGGAAATCTTAAAATACTGTCCATGCCTACTGTGGCCCTGGTGGGCAGCAGAGACCTGAACGAGAAGAACAGAAGGTTTGCTCGCCAGGTCGGAATTCAGGCGGCTCGCCAAGGCTATGCACTTGTTTCCGGCAATGCACGGGGAGCAGACACCGTTGGCCAGGATGCATGCCTGGAGGCGGGAGGATATGTTGTCAGTGTCCTGGCAGACTCCCTGGAGGAGCATTTGCCGGACGACCATCAGCTTTTCCTTAGCGAGGAAGATTTTGACGAACCATTTTCTGCATTCCGTGCCCTGCATCGCAACCGGGTAATACATACGATGGGAATACTCACTTTTGTTGCACAGTGTGCGTTGGGCAAGGGAGGCAGCTGGGACGGGAGCGTTCAGAATCTCCAAAAGCGGTGGAGCGGTCTCTACTGTTGCCGAGATGGCAGTGACGCATCCATCCAATTGGAGCAAATGGGAGCTTTTCTGATTGACGTTGACGCATTGGTAGATTTTGAAAAGCTTCCCAGAGGACAGATGAGCTTTATGGATTTGTAAAAGCAGACCCAATCCATGGTGGAGTGGGTCTGCTTTTTATGTATCGGTTTAATTCTTAGAATACTTTCAGATTGCTGAGCAGCGCCTTGTCCGGCCCTGCATAAGCGCCATAGGAAGCTTCGTTGGAAGAAAAGCGAATGGTACGCAAAACTTCAGCAAGGGAACCGGAAACAGAAATACCGGTAACGGGGGTCGTTTTTTCTCCATCATAGTAATAGGCAAGTCGGATTTCGCCGCCAATGTAATCACTGAAGAAATTCACCTGTAACCCGGACATGGATACAATCTCCAGATACGGGGCCGTTTTCCAATCGGCGTTTTGAAGTGTCCCAGTCGTCATGTGGATGCAGGGCAGATCACCGGTGGGCTTTTCCCCCAGGTATTGGCCAAAGCGGTTGTCACCATAGTAGTTTACGGCAACACCGTCTTTTACAATCTGCATTTCTCCCAAGGTCATTCCATCGCTGTCGAATTTGGCGCTGCGAATATTTCCGGGAATGGCTCCGGCCATGGTCAGGCTGATGGTATCACCAGTGGGGGATTTTTGAATTTCGTCTCCTTTTTTGAAAACAGTGGCATGTCTATACACGGAAGCGTAGTTCAGGCCGTTCGCAATGCGATTGACCAACGTGGCAATTTCCTGTTTATTAAGAACAATGTTACATGAAATTTCCTTGTCAGGTTTCACGGCTTCATAACGCGCTTTCACATCGGCCATTTTATCCGCAATTTCCTGATAGAGCGTTTCCTCATCCCAAGCACTGAAATTGTATTGCTCATATAGCTCTACACTTTCCTTGTCGCCGTTATAGGTCGGAATGGCCTCCACCATGGCATCATAGCGAACTTGGCTCTTGTGAAGTCCACGGCTGTTCTGGACGGTTTCGTAGTGCCGATTAATAAAGACCTCTACGGCGTTCAAAGAGCCGTGTTCAATCCGATTGGCATCGAACACCGTGTTTGCAACCATTGCAGCTAGGGTGTCCGGGCGGAAGTCGGAGAAATTGGATGCAACGGTGTATTCGCCAACCTCATCAGCGGGCAGCTCATAAGGCTGGTTGCATATCAGCAGGGCCTGCTGGGCGGCCTCTTCAATCAGATCTTTGAGCTGTGCCTCACTGGTGGAGGAATACACCGGAAAATTGGCAGCACCCAGAAAAGAGTCGTGGGCAACATATACTGTCACAGTAGTATCGCAGTTATTGGTGCAGCGTACTGTTTCCAGGCTGCCCTTTACGAAAAACATCTCATAGCTCTTTTTTTCGTGAATGTTGATTTTATAATCTGTGACCAGGGAATTTTCCTGGAGCAGTTGCTCTAATTCTTTCATCCCAGCTTCACCCTCGCTTTCAATGCAGGGCCGCCGTCACTGACGCGCACCCATTCTTTGTAGCCCTTCCCGCAGGAACCGGCACCGGAAATTTCAAAGTCGTCAGAAATCATGGAAATGGATTTAAGCAGATCCGGTACATAGCCGCTCATCACAACAGGGGAAACGTAATTTTCTGTCAGCTTACCGTCTACAATTTCAATGCCGTACTCAGCGACACACTGAATGGCCCAGTTCTTGGGATCCTCCATGCCATTATTGGTCTCAAAGAGCATATAACCGTGCTTAATGGAGGCAATCATCTTTTCCAGCTTATCGGTTCCCTTTTCAAAAAAAGTATTGGTCATTCTGGAATAAGCCTTTCGGCGGGAGGATTCTCTTCTCCCGTTGCCGGTTGGGGCGGTTCCAAGCTGTGCGGCAGAGGCAAGGTCTGAAATGCCGGTGACTAAAATGCCATCCTTGATGATCTGTGTATCGCCGGCCAGGACACCGTCGTCATCAAAGAAATAGGATGCAACACTGAGTGTTGCTGCAGCGCCGTCACGCATGTTGCAGATGGGGGAGGCAACATATTTGCCAACGTATTGTTTTGCCAGGGCTCTGTCTTTTACAAACTGATCCATCTCTACGCCATGGCCAAATGCTTCGTGTGCAATCAGACCGGTGATGCTCGGGGCGGTAATTACATCATAAACACCCGGCTCGATGGGTTTTGCCAAAGCTAAGTGGTGTGCTTTTGCGACCAAGGCGTCCATCTGCGCACGAAGTGCGGTCATTACGTCAGCCATCTGGTCAGAATCAGGGAGTTCTACAGCCTGGACAGTTTTTCCGTTTTCCTTGTAGACAAGAACCATAAAACCGTTGATCCAGGTATAGTTTTGATCCAGTTCCCGATTATGGGAAACGAAGAGCTTGGAAGTCTCCATGGAACTGATTCGCACAAATGCATTGAGAATATGCTCATCCTTTGCCTGTAGTTCTTTCTGAACCTCCTGGCAGAAAGACAGAATTTGGGCATCTGTATAAGAACTCAGATCTGAAGGGCGGACAAAGGACTTTACCAGCGGAGTATCCTCCAATGCGATGCCTTGGATACAGGGGTGATGCAGCACCTTGCTTACGGTAAAGGAGCTTTGAATCTCGGATGCAACGGTTTGGACATCCTCATCAATGTCGTCCAGCGAATATTCGAAAAAGCAGCCTCCTTGATTCAGCTTGACAACAAAGCCACATTCGGTGCCGAGGCCATTGTTGATATTGCTGGTACTGGCATCCACCTGGATGGATTTGGACTTCGTATCGACACCCAGAACACTGACATAGTCATATTGTTCTTTCAGAATTTCTACCAATGCTTTTGCACGGTTCCTTCTGGAATTCAGAAATTCAGAAAAAGCCATTTCTAACGCCTTCCTTTCCTCGTGGGATCACCGAGGTAATACCCATCAAAATTAAACTTTAAGCATGTACATTTTCTCGCCATAATTGGGCCGAGCAGGGGAGAACCAGTGTAAACCTCCACTCACAGTGAAATTATAGCATCTTTTGATGATATTGCAACAAAACATTTTGTGAAGGAAAGAATGCCACAAAAAACCGGAGCTGTAACAGCTCCGGTTTTTGCGGAATCTTATTTTAGCGTGTGGCAGGAGCCATGCATTGCGCAGTGTGCACAGTTATTGCCGCAGGAGGATTTACCTTGCTTCTTCTGCTTTATCAAAGAACGAGCAATGAGGATAACCACTGCAAGCAGGACAACACACACTACAATCGTTCCGATGTTATTAGAAATCCATTGCAGCATTACGCTTCACACTTCTTTCCTTGAAGTTAAACCTTGGAGAGCTTAGTAGCTTCCTTGTAGGGACGAACCAGCATGTAGACAAGGACAACCAGCACAACAATGGCAGCAATCAAGCCAATCACATTCAGGTTGCCGGTAAAGGCATTGCCAAACTGGTTGACCATCAAAGCAATGACATAAGCAAAGCCGCACTGATAAGCGATTGCAAACCAAGTCCACTTGGAATTGTTCATCTCACGCTTGATAGCGCCGATAGCGGCAAAGCAGGGGGCGCACAGCAGGTTGAACACCAAGAAGGAGTAACCGGTGATGCCGGTAAATGCATTCGCCAGGTTCTGGTAAACAGTACCATCGCCGCCGCCATAGAGGATGCCCAGAGTACCGACAATGTTCTCCTTTGCAATCAGACCGGTGATAGAAGCAACAGCGGCCTGCCAATTGCCCCAACCCAAGGGCTTGAAGATCCAAGCAATCAGGTTACCGATGTGAGCCAGGATAGAGAACTCAATCTCGTCCTCGGCCAGCATCCGGAAGGTGCCGTCTGCCCAACCAAAGTAAGTGGTGAACCACACAAAGATAGTGGAGAGCAGAATGATGGTGCCAGCCTTCTTAATGAAGGACCAACCGCGCTCCCACATGGAACGCAGAACGTTGCCAACAGTGGGCCAGTGATAGGCGGGCAGCTCCATAACGAAGGGAGCAGGATCGCCAGAGAACATCTTGGTCTTCTTCAGCATGATGCCGGAGACGATGATTGCGGCCATACCAACGAAATAAGCGGAGGTTGCGACCCAAGCGGAACCGCCAAAGATTGCGCCTGCAATCATGGAGATAAAGGGAACCTTTGCACCGCAGGGAATAAAGGTGGTGGTCATGATCGTCATACGGCGGTCGCGTTCGTTTTCAATGGTACGGGAAGCCATAATACCGGGCACGCCACAGCCAGTGCCAATCAGCATGGGGATGAAGGACTTACCGGACAGGCCAAACTTGCGGAAGATACGATCCAGAACGAAGGCAATACGGGCCATGTAGCCACAGGCTTCCAGGAATGCCAGCATCAGGAACAGAACCAGCATCTGAGGAACGAAACCGAGAACGGCGCCAACACCAGCAACAATACCATCCAGAATCAGGCCGGACAGCCAATCGGCAACGTTTGCTTTCTCCAGTAGGTCGCCAATCAGAACAGGGATACCAGGAACCCACACGCCGAAGTCAGCAGGATCAGGCTCTGTGCCATAGGCGTCCAGTGCGGCCTGAATTGCTTCATAGTCAGCAGTTTCAGTGGTAACTTCCAGCGTCTCCTCATCTTCCAGCTCGTAATCGATGGAAGAATCAGCGGGGACAGCAGCACGGAGTGCATCGATTGCTTCAGCAGCGGCCTCTTCACTATAGTCATCGCTTTCAGCATCCAAGGCCTCAGCCATTGCATCATCGCCATATTCGGCAACCAGTGCATCTATAATTTCGTTGGTGTCGCCATAAGCGTCAGCAGCGTCTTCATAATCGCTGGTACCAATGCCCAGCAGATGCCAGCCGTCACCAAACAGACCGTCATTTGCCCAGTCAGTTGCAGGAGCACCGACACCCACCATTGCAACCCAGTAAACCAGGAACATGACGACAGCAAAGATGGGAAGACCAAGCCAGCGGTTTGTGACAATCCGGTCAATCTTATCGGAAGTGGAGAGCTTGCCGGCAGAGTGCTTCTTGTAGCAGCGCTTGATCACTTCGCCGATGTACACATAGCGCTCATTGGTGATGATGCTCTCAGCATCGTCGTCCAATTCTTCCTCAGCGGCCTTGATGTCGGCCTCGATATGTGTCATGACGCTGCTATCTAGATGCATCTGCTCTAGCACCTTGTCATCGCGCTCAAAAATCTTGATGGCGTACCAGCGCTGCTGCTCTTCCGGCATGTTGTGAACCGCAGCCTCTTCAATGTGAGCAATGGCATGCTCCACAGGGCCGGAGAAGGTGTGCATGGGAACGGTTTTGCCGTTCTGAGCAGCCTTGATAGCGGCTTCAGCGGCTTCCATGATGCCGTCACCCTTCAGAGCGGAAATCTCCATGACCTTGCAGCCCAAGGCATCAGAGAGCTCTATGGTATTGATCTTGTCGCCGTTCTTCCGAACCACGTCCATCATGTTAATGGCAACAACAACGGGAATTCCCAGCTCCGTCAGCTGCGTGGTCAGATACAGGTTACGCTCCAGGTTGGTGCCATCAATGATGTTCAGAATGGCATTGGGGCGCTCGTTGATCAGGTAATTACGGGCAACAACCTCTTCCAGTGTGTAGGGGGAGAGAGAGTAGATACCGGGCAGGTCGGTGATTGTCACATCGGTGTGCTTCTTCAGTTTGCCTTCCTTTTTTTCAACTGTGACACCAGGCCAGTTACCAACGAACTGATTAGAGCCGGTCAGCGCATTGAACAACGTGGTTTTACCACAGTTCGGGTTACCGGCAAGAGCAATTTTAAGCTCCAAAGTAATTCCTCCTCTTTCTGTTAGCTGACGCTAACGATGAACTAAATCAATACGGGGCACCCGCCCCTAGGATAGATGATGTTACTCGACTTCAATCATTTCAGCGTCACCCTTGCGGATGGACAGCTCATAGCCACGGACAGTAATCTCAACCGGATCGCCCAGGGGAGCAACTTTGCGTACATGTACCTGTACGCCCTTGGTCACGCCCATGTCCATGATGCGGCGCTTTACGGCACCTTCGCCGTGAATCTTCACGACCTTGACATCCTCGCCGACCTGTACCTGTCGAAGTGTTTTCATTCTCATTTCCTCCTTTTATTTCGGCAGAAAATCAAACCATGATTTTCTGCGCCATTTCCTTGCTGATCGCAACCCGGGACTCTTTCACCTTTACAATCAGGTTGCCCCCAATGGTGCTCACCACGGACACGCCCGTCCCGACGACGAAGCCCAAATTCTCCAGATGCTTCTTGACCTCCGGGCTGCCTCCAATCTTTCTGACCACACACTCTGCGCCAGAGTCTGCAAAAGTAAGCGGCATCATCTATTCCACCTTCTTTTTCTTTGGGATAATTAGCAAACGCTAACTTTTGAATTCTTAAAAGGTTAGCTCTCGCTAACCACCGGTAATATACCACGCAATTTTTCTGTTGTCAAGATTGCCTTTAAATTTTTTTAAGTTTTGAGCCAGATGCCTAAAATCTGCGCAATCAGGCAAGAATTGACTTGTAATGTTTGACGATAGTGTGAACATTAGAGTTACCCTTCGGCATATGCCAACGAATTTGTATAGCAGCTTTCTCCAAAAAGCAACGGCCGGTTTATTGTATTTTCCTTCGGAAGAAAGTATGATTAAGAGGAGGTGATTCAATTGATTTTCTCTGAGAAATTACAGATTCTTCGAAAGAACAGGGGCCTGACCCAGGAGGCGCTTGCCCAACAGCTGTCCGTTTCCCGGCAGGCAGTGGCAAAATGGGAAGCAGGGCAGGTATTTCCCGATATTTCCAACTTGATCGAAATCAGTACACTTTTTCATGTCACTGTGGATTATCTGGTGCGGGATCAGAGTTGTTCGCTGAATGTAAATCCGGCAATGTCTCCGGATTTGCAGCAGCTAATCGCATTTCGGTTAGAAGCCAATGTTAATACGTATGCCGGTTTTATGAATGAAACGGCATCAACAAGGCTTGACTCTCACGATTTTTCCTATGCAAGTGGTGATTACATTTATCATGATACCTATGTTGGCGGAGAGAAGTTTGCGGGTCAGGAGGCGATCTGGCATCGAGGGGAAGCGGTTTATGCGATGAATTATCTGGGAAGAATCCTTGGGCAGCAATTCAGCGGGGATTTCCTGAAGGAGGCGCTGCGGCATGCGGATTTCCAAATGCCATATCGGGGGCCGGAATATTACCAGTCTGGTGAATATCGGTATAAGTGTAATGTAACGGGCAATTTTGATTGGTTTCAGGGCTTTGAAGAGATTTCTTGCGGTGGCGAAAAAGTCTATGAGTGCTTCTTCCATGGCGGCAAAATGAAATAAAAACGGGCACTGCAATGCATGCAGTGCCCTTCGCTTTACAGCAGGGGAATTCCGGCTTTTTCACAGGCCTCCACGGTGGCAGAATCCCACACACTGGATTGTACTTCACCAATATGCGCACAGCCCAGAAGGAGCATGGACAGTCGGGACTGTCCGATACCGCCGCCGATAGTCAGGGGCAATTCATCAGCCAGAAGCATTTTGTGGAAGGGAAGTTCCCGCCTGCTTTCACAGCCGGAAAGCTTTAATTGCCGATCCAGGGATTCGGCATCCACGCGGATGCCCATGGAGGAGATTTCCAAGGCCCTGTCCAGTACTTCGTCCCAGAAGAAGATGTCACAGTTCAGCGCCCAGTCGTCATAGTCCGGGGCCCGACCATCGTGGGGTTTGCCGGAACGGAGTTTGCCGCCAATCTGCATGATGCAGGCAGTTTGGTGCTCTCTTACATATGCCTTTTCTCGTTGCGACGGGATCATATCCGGGTATAGATCCTCCAACTCCTGCGAAGTAATGAAAGAAACCTCCGGGGATAATGCGGTATGAAGCTGCGGATACCGGACATGCAGTCGGTCGTTGGTGTTACAGATGGCTCGGACGATAGACTTGACAATCAACTTTAAAAAATCCAGATTCCGATTCTCACGGGTAATAATCTTTTCCCAGTCCCACTGGTCAACGTAGATAGAGTGGATATTATCAAGCTCCTCGTCCCGTCGAATGGCGTTCATATCCGTGTATAAGCCGTTGCCTACCGTAAAGTGATAGCGCTTCAGTGCAAGCCGTTTCCATTTCGCAAGGGAATGCACCACTTGCGCATCTGCGCCGACCGCGGGAATATCAAAACTGACAGGCCGTTCGTAACCGTTCAGGTTATCATTCAGGCCGGAATCCTCCGTGACAAACAAAGGTGCGGAAACCCGTTTGAGATTAAGCGCAGAGGAAAATTCATCCTGAAAGGTCGCTTTAATGTAAGCAATGGCACGCTGTGTGTCGTATGCGTCCAAAACAGGGGTATAGTGCTTGGGAATATAGATCTTATTCATATTGATGTCACCCTTTCGCGGGGGAATGGACTCCCGCCTTTGCAAGATTCTCCTTTATTCTATTCATTTTGCCGATTAAAATCAAGGATTTTTTTTACTCCTCAAGGGATGGACAGGGACTTTTATTTCCTGGGAAATGGAAAAGATTGTATTTAGATGCAGTTATGTTACAAAAATGATGCATATAGCTTGTAGCATGCGGGGTGTAGAGGAATTTGCATGGCCATTGAAGCGATTCCTGGTGTTCTCAAAAAATTTTTTGAAATTGTGTGACGAACTTGCTTTAAAATCCGTCTATATGGGTGTAAGGCAGTTCGCCTCAATGATTCGACTCTATCAATAAGGAGGAACAGAATAATGAATACCCAAAGAGAGTTACATACTACCGTGATTCGGAAGTGCGCATGGATTGATTCCGCCAATCGGATTGTATCGTTTCAGCAGATTGGAGAAAGCGCATGCTACACCGCAGACGAGTCAGAGTTCTGGCCCCATATTATGGAGCTGGTCAGTGTTGGCTATCGTTTGCAGTAAAAATCGGGCACCCACAGGGGTGCTCGATTTTTATCGATTTAGCAGGTTCAACAGCATTTCCGGCGTGTCTGCGATAGCGAAGGCACCGGCATTCTTCAAATCATCTATTGTCCCATATCCCCATGAAACGCCGATGGTTGGGATCCCATGGGCGGCTGCGCCAATTACGTCAAAAGCGGTATCCCCAACCATAATGGGGGTGGCAGCCGTTCCGAACTTATCCAGTAGAAAAGCAATGACATCGCTTTTGCTGGTGCGGGATTGATCAAAGGTTGCACCGCAGATACAGTCAAAATACTTGGCCAGGTCAAAATGCTCCAGCACCTCAACAGCAGTGACTTCCGGCTTGGAGGTTGCCACACAAAGCTGATGCCCTTGCACTCTCAGTGTTTCCAGAAGCGTCCGAATGCCGGAATACGGATGATTTTCAAACTTTCCGATGGGCAGATACCGGCTGCGGAAAATCTTGATAGCCTCTTCTACCTGATCTGTAGGGATACCGAATTTCACAAAGGTGTCACCCAAGGGAGGGCCAACAAAAACCCGCAGTGCCTCCCGCGACGGAACCGGTAATCCAAAGTGCTCCAGCGTCATTTGCGCACAGTTGATGATGCCCTCGCCGGAGTCTGTGAGGGTTCCGTCTAAATCAAATAAAATTGTTTTCTGCAAAATTTTATCATCCTTTTTTTCTTTATCATAACATAATTATGGAACATATGCAAGGTTCATGCCAGCAGCACATCCATAATCAGCATCAGGCAAAAGCCTGCCAATAGGGCATAGGTGGCGGCGCGCTCATTCCCGTGGTCGTGGGTTTCCGGAATCATTTCATCACTGATGACAAACAGCATGGTTCCACCGGCAAAAGCAAGAAAAAACGGCAGAATAAACGCAGCCATGGTGACGGCATAGAATCCAATAAAGGTTCCGATGATTTCAATGATGCCTGTGGCAGCGCCGCATAAAAATGTCTTTCGGGGAGATATCCCAGCGGCCAGCATCGGTGTGACGGTAATCAATCCTTCTGGGATATTTTGCAGTGCGATTCCACCGGCAATCAGAAAAGCAGAGCGATAATCACCAGAGCCCAGACTGACACCGGCAGCGAGTCCTTCCGGGAAATTATGAATTGCTATGGCAGCTACAAATAAAACCAACCGATCCATCCGAAAATTGTGACATTTCAGGTCTTCTTCCCAGCCAATCAGCTTATGAATATGCGGAACCAGTCGATCAACCAAACTGATGCAGCCTGCTCCGGATATTATTCCGCAGATGGTAACCAGCAAGCCGCCGTTTGCCTTATACTCAATAGCGGGGAGAATCAAACCCAAAATGGAAGCAGACAGCATGACACCTGCTGCAAAAGCCAGTACAATGTCACTGAATCGGTGCGAGACCTTCCGGCAGGGAAATCCGAGTATTGTCCCTATGATGGTTGCACCGCCCACAGCCAGTGCGGTTAAGAGGCACATAAGCATTTGGATACACCCTTTCCAACAGCTTTTTAAACCAGCATATGCCGCTGTCAGAAAAAAGGTACATTTCTTGACGAAAAAGAAGCCGCTCCACTTTACAGTAGAGCGGCAACTTCTACTTTTGGACAGGAAGCAGCCTGTGAACCGGCAGCTGGGAAACAATAACGCCGGCAAATACCAGGGCGCAGCCTGTCAGCTCTGCGGGTGTCATTGTATTACGCAGCAACAGCCAGCCTCCCAGGGCGGAAAAGACAGATTCCAGGCTCATGATCAAGGAGGCTGCTGTGGGTTCCAGCCGTTTTTGTCCAACGATCTGCAAGCTGTAGCCGACTCCCATGGAGAGAATACCCGCAAAGCAAAGCGGCAGCCAGCAGGATAAGATGGTATTCATCTCTATCGTTTCCTGATTCAGCAGAATTCCTGGCACAGAAAGGATGGAGACAACCAGTGCCTGCACACAGTTCAACCGAAGTCCATCCAACTGCTGCGCAAAGCGATCGATCAGTAAAATTTGAACTGCGAAGGCAAAAGCACATCCAATCATGAAAAGGTCACCGATGTTCACGTTGCTGATATTTGTAAGGCTCAGCAAATATAGGCCAATCAGAGCTAGAATAACGCTGAAAAGTGCATTGATTCCGGGCTTCCGATGCACAAAAATTCCAAGTATAGGGACAAGAACAATATACATTGCCGTCAGGAAGCCGGCTTTGCCGGGGGTAGTATA
The DNA here is from genome assembly GCA_934591635.1 of uncultured Oscillospiraceae bacterium. GTDB lineage: Bacteria > Bacillota > Clostridia > Oscillospirales > Oscillospiraceae > Faecousia. The sequence continues at coordinate 53,516 of CAKTPI010000003.1, forward strand.
CACAAGTCCGACCTGTTGCAAGCTGGTAGCAATGAAAAGTGCTACACCGCAAATGATGCCGGAGATCCAAAGCGTTGGATTCTTCCACTTTTTCAGAGATTCCTTTACACCGATTTTCCGGTCAAACAGTATTGTCACTGGAAAAAGAAATAGGACACCCAGCAAACATCGGATGGCTTGAAAAGTAAACGGACCGATAAGATTCATGCCGACACTTTGAGCAATGAATGCCATGCCCCAAATAAAAGTCCCGAGCAATAGTGCGAGCGTTCCCTGTGTTTGTTGTTTCATGTTAACATCACCAAAGGTAATTTATCACAAAGAAGGAGCTAATGCAAGCACTTGGATCATTTGCTTTTTGTGCAAAAATGTGATATAGTAAACAAAACAAAAGAGCAGGTGATAGAAATGGGAAAACTGTTCATTCCGACATTACATACGTTTGCAATGAACAATATTTTTACTGGTTCTCTCGGGATGTTCCGCTTTCGTGCTGCACCGGATATTGTTATGGCAACGCCCAAAGAGGTGGATTACGAGAAAAGCAGCATTCATGCAGAATACTGGCATGGCCTTTATTGCTATGAAAAAAGTACCATGGAGGGCGAACGGACATTTCCGCTGTCTGTTGAGGGGCGAGAAGACATGATCGCATGGTTAGAGGAAATGCTGGATAAACCAGTTGAATCTACAGATTAAGAGGAAGATAATATGGCACAGCGGACGATTCATGTACTCTTTGGAACGATTTTAGCAAAGCGGCTTTCTCTTGCGGAGATGAACCGTTTTTTGATCGGAAGCATCTTACCGGATGCCTATGTGAATCATGATGCGCGTGCAATCTCCCATTATATCAAGACGGTACCTGGTGAAGGAAGCCTCTACTTTGACTTCCGTGAATTTCAAAATCAGTACCGGCCGAAGATATTGGAGGATGATCTCTACTTGGGGTACTATGCCCACCTGCTGGAGGATGCCTTTTATCGGGATTATTTGTATCGCGAAAAGAATATGCTGCAGAGAATCAAAAGCTCCCGTCTGGAGGTTTTGTATCAGGATTATCATATTCTCAATTCTTTTATTGCCAAGACGTACCCTCTGCCACAGCATTTGAAATATCCGGTAAGGTTTCAGGAGGAAACAATCAATGCAATAACGGCATTCGATCTTGAAACGGCCATAGCGGATTATGCGGATGATATTTCAGAACACACAGTGGGGAAAACGGTTCTTCTAACAGAGAATATGCTGGAAGAGTTCGTTTCCAAATATCTTCAGAAGCTGGAAGAGGAAATGCACAATGTGCGGCAGGGCGTTTCTTCTATCAATCCGTTGGACTATCGGTGGGGCAGTGAAGACCGCAATGGCGTGTAAATGCAGAAAAGAGTTGACATTTTCGCCTTTTGTGATAAAATGACCATGATATGCAAAGACGATACGAAAACCAAGTGCTTCCGGGCAGCGTAGCGAAAAGGGGATGGTGAGAGCCCTTTGTGTGCCGGTAGTGCGAGCCATTTTCGTTGTTGCCCGGGATGACCGGGACGGGTGCTCCCGTTACAGAGCGTCTAAGATATCCTGTTTGCGGGATAATTAGGGTGGTACCGCGATTCAACCTCGCCCCTAAATTTGGGGTGGGGTTTATTTTTTTGAATTACATTTGGAGGTTATAGCATGAATCCAAAACCTTATGGCGTCAATGAGCTGCGCGAAATGTTTCTGTCCTTTTTCGAGAGCAAAGGGCATCTTCGCCTGCCCAGTTTTTCTCTGATTCCTCAGAATGATGCGTCTTTACTGCTGATCAACTCCGGCATGGCCCCTATGAAGCCTTACTTTACCGGAGAGGTTGAGCCGCCCCGCCACCGGGTGTGCACTTGCCAGAAGTGTATCCGTACCGGCGATATTGAAAATATCGGTAAGACTGCCCGCCACGGCACCTACTTCGAGATGCTGGGTAATTTCTCTTTCGGTGATTACTTTAAGCGGGAGGCCATTCATTGGAGCTGGGAATTCCTGACAGAGGTTGTCGGCCTGGACAAGGATCGCTTGTATCCCTCTATTTACGAAAATGATGACGAGGCCTTTGATATCTGGAATAAAGAGGTCGGTATCCCTGCCGACAGGATCTTCCGCTTTGGCAAGGAAGATAACTTCTGGGAGCATGGCTCCGGCCCCTGCGGCCCCTGCTCTGAGATCTATTATGACCGGGGCGAAAAGTATGGCTGCGGGAAGCCTGGCTGCACCGTTGGCTGTGACTGTGACCGCTATATGGAGGTCTGGAATAACGTTTTCTCCCAGTTCAACAATGATGGCCAGGGCAATTACACGGAATTGGCCCAGAAGAACATCGATACCGGCATGGGCCTGGAGCGTCTGGCTGTAGTTTGCCAGGACGTGAACAGTCTGTTTGATGTGGATACCGTCATGAACATCACCAATAAGGTGACAGAGTTGACCGGTGCTTCTTATGGCCAGAGTGTGAAGATGGATGTATCCCTGCGTGTGATCACCGACCATATCCGTGCCTCCACCTTTATGATTGCCGACGGTGTTTTGCCCAGCAACGAGGGCAGAGGCTATGTCCTGCGTCGTCTGCTGCGCCGGGCAGCCCGCCACGGTAAGCTGCTGGGGGTTAACCACCCGTTTTTGTATCAGGTGGTGGAGACTGTTGTGCAGGAAAACGAAGGCCATTATGGCTATCTCCGGGAGCGTGCGGCTTATATCACCAAGGTGGTTAAAGTGGAAGAGGAAAATTTTGCCCGTACGATTGATGGCGGCATGAAGATTTTCTCCGAGATGCTGGCTGACCACAAAGCAAAGGGGGAGACAGAGTTCTCTGGAGCAGATGCATTCAAGCTCTATGATACCTACGGGTTCCCCATTGACCTGACGCTGGAAATGGTTGCAGATGAGGATATGACCCTGGATCAGAAGGCGTTTGCGAAACTGATGCAGGAGCAGAAGGATCGCGCTCGCGAGGCTCGGAAGGCACTTGGCGATTTGGCTTGGGCAGGTATTGACCTGGGCCTTGATAATACGCCGACAAAGTTCGTGGGTTACGAACAAAATGAGTGCCAGGCAAAGGTGCTGGCAGTGTGTGTTGGCGACGAGGTCTCTGGCTCGATTGCAGGCGGTGAAGGTGGAATTGTTGTCCTGGATCAGACACCGTTTTATGCCGAGATGGGTGGCCAGGTCGCAGACTGCGGAACCATTGTGTTGGGGAACGCCTGCTTCCGGGTGAGCGATGTCCAAAAGGATAAGGGAGGAAAGTATCTGCATCACGGTAAAATGGTACAGGGTTCTTTGAAGGTGGATGATGTTGTCACTGCATCCATTGATGTGGAACGCCGCAAGGCAATCATGCGTGCGCACTCTGCAACCCACCTGCTGCAGAAGGCACTGACCACGGTACTGGGTGATCATGTGCATCAGGCGGGTTCTTTGGTGGAGCCGGACTATCTCCGCTTTGACTTCACTCATTACTCTGCCTTGACCCAGGAGGAACTGGCGAAGGTTAATACGATTGTGCAGGATTCTATCCTTGATGGTTACCCGATTGAAACGACTGAGATGCCTATTGAAGAGGCAAAGAAGCTGGGGGCAACGGCCTTGTTCAGTGAAAAATACGGACAGGTTGTCCGGGTTGTCAATATGAGCGGCTATTCGATTGAGTTCTGCGGTGGTACCCACCTGGATAATACGGCCAAGGTCGGTGCCTTTGAACTGATCAGCGAGGGAAGCGTTGCTTCCGGTGTGCGTCGCATCGAGGCTGTGACTGGTAAAGCCTGCATGAAGAGAATGGAAGCTGGTCGGACTGTTCTTAGCGAAGCCTCTGCAAAGCTGAAGGTAAAGCCGGACGAGTTGAGCACAAAGATTCAGGCGAACTTGGACGAAATCAAAGAATTGAAGCGTCAAGTTGAGCAGTATAAGGTGAAAGATGCGTTGGGAGAGGTTGATCGTCTGCTTCAGAGTGCAAAGGAAATTGGCGGTGTAAAGGTTTTGACTGCAAAAATTTCCGGGGCGGATGCCAATAAATTGCGTCAGATGGGTGACATGCTTCGGGATAAGGCGTCCAACATTGTTGGCGTCCTGTCCTCTGTGAATGGTGAGAGGCCGTCTTTCCTTGCAATCTGCGGCAAGGATGCGGTTGGTAAGGGCTTAAAAGCCGGTGAATTGGTAAAACTGGTGTGCAGTGCATGCGGCGGTTCCGGCGGCGGAAAGCCTGATTCCGCTATGGGCGGCGGCAAGGATGCAAGCAAGGTTGATGAGGCTCTGAGCCAGGTTGAAGGCTTTGTAAGCTCTAAGAATTAATAAAAATGGCGCAGCTTTTTTGGGCTGCGCCATTTTTTAGAGAAGGGGGGAGGGCACCATAAAATGAGGAAGCTTCTTCGTTTTACCATTGGCTTTGCGATTGCCTGTGCGGTCAGCGGCCTTTTGCTTTGGCAGAAAAATTTGATTGCAATGATTGCCTTCTCGTTTCTTTCCGGCGGAATTTGTGCCGTTATCCAAGGGGAAAACCAGCGCTGGAGAACAGCTGTACTGGTGCTTTTTGGCATGGGGATGGGGTTTTCTTGGTGCGCATTTTACCACGTTTTCTACCTGGGGCCGCTGGAAAAACTAGATGGAACAACAAAGCACCTTCATGTGACCGTAATTGACTACAGTGAAAAAACAGCATATGGTTATAGTGTAAATGGTGTTGCGGTGATGGATGGAAAGCCATATTTTCTCCGTATTTATCAAAAAGAGGATTCCCTTCTGTCTCCTGGAATTGAGATGGAAGCGGATTTTGGGATTCGTCTTACCACGCCCAGTGGAGAGAAGGATACCTCTTACTACCGTAGCGCTGGCTGCTTTGCAATTGCTGCACAGAAAACGGGGGCGATATATACCCAGTCCCATTTACCCTCAGCCCTCTTCCTTCCAAGCCGTATGGCAAATGCGGCGCAGCAGTCAATTCAGCGATGCTTTCCAGCAGATACTGCCCCTTTCGCCAAAGCGCTGCTGTTGGGGGACACTTCTGACTTGTCCTATGAGATGGATACAACGCTGAAGGTCAGTGGAATTCGCCACGTTGTTGCGGTTTCAGGCCTGCATGTTTCTGCACTCTTTGCAGCGATTTATTTAGTATTCCGGAGACATCGATGGTTGACTTTTTTTGCAAGCGTCCTAATACTGTCCTTTTTTGCAGCAGCGACGGGATTTTCTCCTTCGGTGACACGAGCGGTTCTAATGGCCGGATTAATGTCTCTGGGCATGGCGATTGAGGAGGAATATGACGGCTTAACGAGCTTATCCTTTGCGTCCCTTGTGATGCTGGTGTTGAATCCGTTTGTTATTTGCTCGGTCAGTTTTCAGCTTTCAGTTTCCAGCGTAGCAGGGATCCTGATTGTTTCACCGCTTCTTTTTGCAAAGATGAAAAAACAGTTTCCGCAGGTAAAGCCGAAGAGCAAAGCTGGGAAGCTATTGTCCTGGCTTTACGGTGTCATTTCTGTATCGATCGGGGCACAGCTCTTTTCCGCGCCATTTAGTGCGTACTACTTTGGCTCTGTCAGCCTGATTGGAATGCTTACAAATTTGCTCATTATATGGGTGACTCCGGTGCTTTTTTGCGGCGTTGCTGTTGTTGGCGTTCTAGGCAGTGCAATGCCGTGGTTCAGCAGCTTGCTCGGGCAGCTGTTATCCTGGCCCGTTCGTTTGGCGCTGGTAATTGCCGGAATCTTGGCCAAAATTCCATTTGCAGCAGTGTATACGCAGAGTCCGTTTATTGTGGTTTGGATGGCCTGCTTCTATTGCGGTTTACTTGTTCTTATCCTTTTTAAAAGAAATTTGCGTATATTTCTTGCTATAACGGGTGTTGGGCTTGCAGCTGCAATTACAGCGTCAATTTTTATTCCGAGGAACGATTCGGTTCGTCTGCATGTGCTGGATGTCGGGGAGGGGCAGGCAATCCTGATTCAAAGTAAGGGAGCAACGTATCTTGTTGATTGCGGTGGAAGCAGTGAAACCAGGACAGCGGATGAGATTGCACAGACGCTGCTCAGTCAGGGTATTTCCAAGGTGGATGGCCTGATTTTAACGCATTATGACAGCGACCATTGTAACGCATTGGAGTGTCTGCTGACACGGGTAGGTGTCACAGCATTTTATCTCCCTACACAAGATAGGTCAGATTTTGCATCATCTCTAGAAATGCGTTACGGTGACAAAATCAATTGGATTGATTCTGTGTCCTCCTTGACACTGACAACCGGAACGATGACGTTTCTGCCGTCGGATATCGGCAAAACCAGTAACGAAAACTCTGTGTGTGTCTTGTTTGAATCGAAAGAATGTGTTATACTGATAACCGGTGACCGAAGCCGCAGCGGGGAGAAAGAGTTGCTTCGGAATTACATCCTACCCGATGTCGATGTCTTGATTGCAGGTCACCATGGCTCCAAGAACGCCACATCTCAGGAGCTATTGCAGGCAGTTCGGCCGGAGACGGTAATAGTCTCTGTTGGAGCAAATAACCGGTATGGGCATCCAGCACGGGAGACGCTTGACCGGCTGGCAGAATTCGGCTGCAAAGTCTATCGGACAGATCTGGAAGGCTCGATATTGATCAGGAGGTAGCAATGGCAAAAAAGGTTGTTCCGGATGGAGCACTGCAGGTATTAAAAACTTCCGTTCGAAATAAAGACGTTGATCGACTGTACTTCTTTTATGGGGAAGAGACCTTCCTTATGTCGTATTATCTGGATACAATTAAGAAGCAGCTGCTTGACCCGTTGACAGAGTCCTTTAATTTTCACCGGTTTCATAGTGAAAATTTTGATTTGGCGGAATTTCTGGATGCGGTTGAAAATTTGCCAATGATGGCAGAACACACTCTTATCCAAGTGGATGATATTGATATTTTTAAGCTTGGAGAGACGGAACGTGAGAAGATAGCTGCGAGCATTTCAGATATTCCGGAATATTGCACGGTCATTTTTACCTATTTGACGGTGGCATGGAAGCCTGATAAGCGGCAAAAGAAGCTGTGGGAGGCTGTTGAAAAGAACGGCCAGATCGTTGAATTTCGCAAGCAGGATCAAAAAGAATTAGTTCCTTGGGTTTCCAGACATTTTGCATCCCAAAAGAAGAAGATATCCAACGATCTGTGCATGTATTTGATTGATATCACCGGCGGTACCATGACCGCACTGAACGGTGAAATTGAGAAAATATGCGCTTATTCCGGTGCAGACGAGATTAAGAAATCTGATATTGATGCCGTCACGGAGCCTGTGCTGGATGCGGTGGTGTTTCAAATGACGGATTGGATTGGAGAGGGCGCTTATGAAAAGGCCTTTCAATGCCTGCAGACGCTGCTCAAAATGCAGCAGGAACCCTTGGCAATTTTGGGCGCGGTGGGCAGTCACTTCCGGCGGCTGGGAATTGCAAAACTGCTGCAGGAGCAGGGAAAAGGCCCCTATGAGCTGCAAAGGCTATGCGGAATTCCTGATTATCCGGCACGGAAACTGATGGATGCTTCTCGGCGGTTGGATAAGCTTTTCTGCTGCGATGCATGCACGATGATTATGGAGACAGACTACCAGATGAAAACCTCTTATGATGACACTCAGCGCCTTTTGGAAATGTTGATTTTGCAGCTTGCCACGGAGGCGAGGCATGGTTAAAATTAAAGAGGCAATTGTTGTAGAGGGACGATATGACCGCAATACACTGCGCCAGATTGTGGATGCTCCGGTGTTTGAAACCAACGGTTTTGGTATCTTCAAAGACAATGCGCAGATGAATATGCTGCGCATTGTGGCGGAGCGTCGCGGCCTGATTGTGCTTACCGATTCTGATGGCGCTGGCTTTGTGATTCGTAATCATCTGAAAAGTGCAATCCCGGGTAAATATCTCAAACACGCCTATATTCCTGATGTTTTAGGGAAAGAACGCCGTAAGGCTGCTCCTGGAAAGGAAGGGAAGCTTGGGGTGGAGGGGATGCGTCCGGAGGTAATTTTGCAGGCTTTGCAAGATTGCGGCGCAACCTTTGAGGACGGAGAAAAGCGGGCATCCGGGGGAATTACAAAGCAGTTATTTATGGAACTCGGCCTTTCAGGAGGACCGGATAGCAGCCGGAAGCGGCTGGAACTTCAAAAGAAACTGAATTTACCAGAGCATATGAGTGCCAATGCCCTACTGGAGGCACTGAATTTGCTGATTTCGTCAGAGGAACTAAAGAAACTAGTAGAGGTAGCGGAGAAAGACAATGGTTGATATTGCTGTAAACAACCTGACAAAATTTTTTGTCATCGGAGAGAACCTCTTGCAGGGGCTCACCTTTGAAATACAAGAAGGGGAATGCGTGGCGATCCTTGGCCGCAATGGATGCGGAAAGACCACATTGTTCCGTATTTTGACGAAAGAAATTGATTATGACGAGGGTGAGGTCTATGTTAACCCCAACAAGCGTCTCGGCTTGATTTCCCAGATTCCGGTGTTCCCGGATGGATATAATGTGGAGGATGTGCTTCGTTCTGCCTATGCGGAGCTGCAGCGTGTCCAGAAGCAGATGCATCAGCTGGAAGAAAAGATGCAGTCTGGCGCAACGGAAAGTGAACTAAAGGAATATGATGCGCTCTCTAACCGATTCCAGGCTGGCGGCGGCTATGAAATGGATGTGGAAGTTGACAAAATCTGTAATGGCCTGGGCATCTCTCAGGAGCAGCGCGGCCAAGAGTTTTCCAGTCTGTCCGGCGGTGAAAAAACCAGGGTGAATCTCGCTCGTCTCCTACTGGAAAAGACAGATATCCTACTTTTGGACGAGCCTACAAATCATCTGGATTTAAATAGTGTGGAGTGGTTGGAGGCATATATCAAGGCATTCAAGGGGACGGTGCTTGCTATCTCCCATGACCGGTATTTTATTGACCAGGTTGCAGATCGGGTAATCGAAATCGTGGATGGCCACGCAGAATTCTATTCCGGCAACTATTCCTTCTACATGGATGAGAAGCAGGCCCGCTTTGACTTGCAAATGAAGCAATATGAGCAGGAGCAGGCGAAGCTCAAACAGCTGGGGTATACGGTAGAACGGATGAAGGGATGGGGCATCAATAACCGAACTCTCTACCGTCGGGCGATGTCCATTCAGCACCGTATGGAGCGGATTCGTAAGACGGAGAAGCCGAAGGCAGAACGAACCATGAAGGCTTCTTTCGGTGAAAAAGAGTTTTCTGGTGATGTGGTATTCAAGTTGAAAAATGTTTCCAAATGCTTTGGAGACAGGACATTGTTTTCGGATGTCAATATGAATGTGGAAGCAGGGGAACGGATTGCATTGCTGGGTGACAATGGCACCGGAAAATCCACGTTTATTAAGTGCCTGCTGGGAGAGGAAGACTGCGGAGGCAAAATTCAGTTTGGCCCTACGGTGAAATGGGGCTATCTGCCTCAAATCATCCATTTTGATCACCCGGAACGCAGCCTGTACGATACAATGCTTTATGAAAAAAACTGTACACCGCAGACTGCGCGTGACCGCCTGGGAGCGTTTATGTTCCAGGGAGAGGACGTATTTAAAACGGTCGGAAATCTTTCCGGCGGCGAGCAGTCGCGTCTTCGGCTGTGTATGCTGATGGATGAGAAGATCAACCTTCTAATTCTGGATGAGCCCACAAACCATTTGGATATTGCTTCCCGGGAATGGGTGGAGGCAGCAATAGAAGAGTTCGAAGGCGTACTTCTGTTTGTTTCCCATGACCGCTATTTTATTGAAAAGTTTGCAGAACGTATTTGGCTCCTGAAGGATGGAACAATCCGCGATTTCCGCTGCGGCTATCAAAAATATCGTGCAATCCTGGAACATGAAGCAGCTGCAAGGCAACCGGTAAAGCAGCCTCCGAAAGAAAGAAAGGAAAAGCCAAAGGGGGGCACCAAGGATTCTGACAAGCTGGTGCGTCGCCTGGAGCGGGAGATTGAGAAACAGGAAGCGACCATTGCAGAAATGGATAAAAAAATCCAGGCTGCCGCAGCTGATTATCAAGAATTGAGTCGGCTGATGGAAGAGAAGGAAGGTGCCGAGGCGCGGCTTATGGATTTGATGGAGCAGTGGGAAACAGCTCAATCTGACCTTAGCAATTGACACACGGGAAAAATAGGCATATAATAGTCATATCAATGATCGAGGAGCGAATAACAAATGAGTTCTTGCAACGGAAATTGTTCCAGCTGTGGCTCTGATTGCGGGGATCGCAAGACAGAAAGTCTGCTGGCTCAGCTAAATCCGAAATCTACAGTGAAAAAGGTGATTGCTGTTGTTTCTGGAAAAGGCGGCGTTGGTAAATCCACGGTTACGTCCATGTTGGCAGTGGCAATGGCGCGGGAAGGGAAGCGCGTAGGCGTGCTGGACGCAGATATTACCGGCCCGTCTGCACCGACTGCATTTGGGGTCAGAGAGTGCCAGGGAGCTAATGAGGATGGCCTTTATCCTGCACTGACCCGTACCGGTATTCAGGTGATGTCCATTAATCTGTTACTTGACAATCCTGCAGATCCTGTTGTTTGGCGGGGGCCTGTGATTGCCGGTGCGGTGAAGCAATTTTGGACAGATGTAATTTGGGAGAATGTTGACTATCTTTTTGTGGATATGCCTCCCGGAACCGGAGATGTTCCGCTGACTGTTTTTCAGAGCTTGCCGGTCAATGGAATTATCATTGTTACCAGTCCGCAGGATCTGGTAGCTATGATCGTGAATAAGGCAGTTAAAATGGCCAATATGATGCATATTCCTGTGTTGGGCTTTGTGGAGAATTATTCTTACCTCCAGTGTCCGGACTGTGGGAAGAAAATCAATGTGTTTGGCAAGAGTCATCTGGATGAAATTGCAGCCGAAAATAGTTTGCCTATCCTGGCCCGCCTTCCCATTGACCCTGCTGTGGCTGAAGCCTACGATCATGGCCAGATGGAAACGGTAAATACAGATGTGCTTGCAGGAGCGGTTAAGGCTATAAAAAATGCCGAATAAATCGAATGCTGGGCTTCTCAACATCCTGAGAAACCCAGCACTTTTTTACAATTTTATAATTTTATAATTTATAATCGTAAACAAACCAAACGCCAAGTAAGGCTGCTGCAAAAGGAGAGTACTTGAGCAGTGCATCTGGTGAGATGGAGATGACACTAAATCCAAAGTAATCCATTGCATAAAAGAGTGCACAGCAGAGAGCCGCGGAAAGCACTGCTCTCGTTAAATTTTTACCAATGGTATTAGAAAAAAAGAAGGTATAGAGTAGTCCGATAACTGGATTTGCCGCAGTAAAAAGAATGCAGAGTAATGGATTGAAGAGGCTGACCAACAGAGCTACGGCCAGCACGCTTACCAGTGCGACAGGGGCAGATTCCGCAACTACTGCGGGAAGAAATGCATTCAGAGCCCAATTTGCCGCTAAATCCAATGCTACAGCTGCCACAATGCAGACAATGCGAAGAAGGAACCAGGATATAAAGGAACGCCCGGTTGGAATCACAAAATTCATTAAGTGAATTAAAAAGCAAAGGATAATAAGCGATAGGAGCTGTGAGCAGAGCAGGGAAAGCGTTGAGCATGCTGAGTAACTGATAATTAGAATATCGTTTCGAAAGAGAGCAAAGGGGAGTGGTGCTAGATACTGATTTAAATTCCATGGCTTTAGGGAATACACTGTGACAGTTGCAACGTAAACAAAAAGAAGTTCCAGAAAGCCGGAGATGGAGCGGTTAACAGTACAGTGCTGTCCGAAAAATAACCGCAGGACAAACCCAATTCCAAGAAAAAATACAATTACAAGTGCAAAGAGAAGAATTGTGTTTTCTAGGTTCGCTGGAACTAACGCGTTGGCGTTATCTAAAAAAGATTGAATCGTTTCGATTAATCGATCCGCCCCTAACGCAGAGAACCAATCTATCTGCATGAAAGCCCTCCTGATGAAAAAACTACCAAGAAATTATATCCCAAAAAGGAACGAAAATCAACGTTACAAATAAAATATTAAGAAAGTTCTAATGATAAGAAAAACCTCCGCCATTTCTGACGGAGGTTTCAATATGAAGCATCAAATCAATTACTTGATTTCGGCAGTAGCGCCAGCTTCCTTCAACTCGGCAACCAGCTTCTCGGCATCTTCCTTGGAGATGGCTTCCTTCAGGGTCTTGGGGCAGTTGTCAACCAGATCCTTGGCATCCTTCAGGCCCAGGCCGGTAGCAGCGCGGACAACCTTGATAACGCCCAGCTTAGAAGCGCCAGCTTCCTTCAGAATAACATCAAACTCGGTCTTCTCTTCCACAACCTCAGCAGCAGCAACGGGAGCGGCAACAGCGGCGGCAGCAGCAGAAACACCAAAGGTCTCCTCCAGGGTGTGAACCAGCTCGGACAGCTCCAGAACAGTCAGGCCCTTAACTTCTTCAACGATAGCAGCAATCTTTTCGCTAGCCATGGTAAAATCCTCCTAAATTATGTTTTGTTTTGAGTGAATGGAATTACGAAGCCAAAATCAAGCTTCGGCGGCAGCTCCGCCTTCCTTCTGCTGCCGGATCTGATCCAGGACACAGGCAAGGCTGGAGATAGGAGCCAGGAAAGTACCGAGAACCTGAGCAACCAGAGCATTCTTGCTGGGCAGCTCACCGAAACCATTCAGGGCATCTACAGAAAGGACAGAGCCTTCCACGATGCCGCCCTTAATGGATAGGACGTTCTTGTTCTTCTTGGCAAACTCGCACACGATACGAGCAGGGGCGATGGGGTCGCCGGTGGTGGAAGCCATAGCGGTAGTACCGTTCAGAACATGGCTAAAATCGTAACCTGCATTTTTGGTCGCGAAATTGGTCAGAGTGTTCTTAACAACGGAGTACTCAACACCGGCCTCACGGAACTGCTTACGCAGCTCGGTATCCTGAGCAACAGTGATACCCTTGTAATCAACAAAAACCACGGAAGTAGCTTCCTGAATTTTGCCGGTCAGGGATTCAACAACTGCCTTCTTGCTCTCAAGAACCTTTGCGTTGGGCATAATTTTCACCTCCGAAAAATAAAAATGTCTTCCTGCCAGAAGACAGAAAGACACGCTGAAATTATTTATCCGCGCACCTCGGCAGGATTTATGCTTTCAAGCACCTGCTGTCTTTGGCAACTCAGATATGATAGCACATAGCAGTGCAATTGTCAAGTTATTTATAAAAACTTTTTTGCCTGATTTATAAAAACTCCCGGGACATTAAGTGCCCCGGGAGCAAAAACAATTACAAATACTTTGCGGTAGAAACCTTCACGCCGGGACCCATGGTGGATGCCACGGTGCAGGATCGGATATACTGGCCCTTGGCAGCGGAGGGCTTTGCCTTCACAACAGCCTTCACCAGAGTGTCCATGTTCTCGGTCAACTTCTCGGAACCGAAAGAAACCTTGCCGATGGGGCAATGGATGATGTTTGTCTTGTCCAGACGGTACTCAACCTTACCGGCTTTAATTTCCTTGACGGCAGCGCCGACATTGGGGGTAACAGTACCCGCCTTGGGGGAGGGCATCAAGCCCTTGGGGCCCAGAACCTTACCAAGACGGCCAACAATGCCCATCATGTCGGGAGCAGCGACAACAACGTCAAAATCAAACCAGTTCTCCTTGGTGATCTTCTCGACCAGCTCCATGCCGCCAACATAGTCAGCGCCAGCCTCTTTAGCCTCATCAACCTTGGCATCCTTAGCAAACACAAGAACGCGGCGGGTCTTACCGGTACCATTGGGCAGAACCACGGCACCACGAACCTGCTGGTCAGCGTGACGGGAGTCGACACCTAACTTGATGTGGATTTCAACGGTCTCATCGAATTTAGCAGAAGCACCCTTCACAACCAAATCCAGAGCTTCGGTGGGATCATACTGAACGGAGCGGTCAATCAGTTTGGCGCTCTCCTTATACTTTTTGCCTCTAAACAATTTTTTATCCTCCTTAAAGTGGTGATGCGGAATAATCCTCCCACATTTCCGAAATCGAATTTCGGATTAGCAAATTATCAATCAACAACAACAACGCCCATGGAGCGGCAGGTACCAGCGACCTGGCTCTCTGCTGCTTCCTGAGAAGCGACGTTCAAATCGGGCAGCTTGGTTTTGGCGATCTCAGCAATCTGAGCCTTGGTGATGGTGCCAACCTTGGTCTTGTTGGGGACGCCGGAACCCTTGTCCAGACCGATTGCCTTCATAATCAGCATGGGGGTCGGAGGAGTCTTGGTGATAAAGGTAAAGCTGCGATCCGCGTAAACGGTGATGACAACAGGAATCTTGTAGCCCTCCATGTCCTTGGTACGGGCGTTGAATTCCTTGATGAAAGCAGCAATATTTACACCGTGCTGACCCAGGGCAGGGCCAACAGGGGGGGAAGCGGTTGCCTTAGCGGCGTTGATCTGAAGCTTAATAATGCCAGTGACTTTCTGTGCCATAATAAGCACCTCCTGAATAAAATGTGGTAATATGCGCTGTGCGCATTTCTTGCGGGGTTTTCACCCCTCCCACGTTCCGGCCGGAAATTCCGACCCGATGCGTTTACTGGGAAATTACTTCCACCTGATCAAGCTCGAACTCGACGGTGGTTTCACGGCCAAACATAGAAACAATTACATTGACCGAGTTGTTTTCGACCTCAATGCTCTCGACCGTGCCGGTGAAAGAAGTCAAAGGACCATCCATAATACGGACGGTATCGCCAACAGAATAGTTAACAACGATCTCCTTTTTCTCCACGCCCATGGCGTAGACCTCCTCATCGGTAAGGGGGGTGGGATCGTTGCTGGAAGAACCTACGAAGCCAGTTACTCCGCGAACGTTCCGAATCACGTGCCAGGTATCATCGCTGTATACCATTTTCACAAGAACGTAACCGGGATAAACCTTTCGGTCAAAAGTCTTGCTTACACCGGATTCCGTGATCTCGGTAACGGTCTCCAGCGGAATGGACACCGCGAGAATCTGATCCTGCAAATGGCGGGATTCGACTGTCTTCTCAATTGTTGCCTTCACGGTGTTTTCGTAGCCGGAGTAGGTATGCACGACATACCATTTTGCAGTTTCCGTCATGACTTGTACCTTAGTGGAAAGCGCCGATCAGGGCATCAATTCCGACCTGTGCCACAAAGTCAAACAGCCAGATGAACACGCCAACCGCAACAACGCAGCCGACTACAATGGCTGTATTCTTCAGAACCTGCTTTGGGGTGGGCCAAACGACTTTTTTCAGTTCGCTACGAAGCTCACGGAAATACTTGCAGACCTTTCCCCAGGTTCTTTTGAACCAGTTTTCCTTTTTCACATCTGCCATGTCGGGAACCTCCTTACTTCGTCTCAGTGTGAACGGTGTGCTTCTTGCAGAATCTGCAATACTTCTTCATCTCGAGACGGTCAGGATCGTTCTTCTTGTTCTTCATGGAATTGTAGTTTCTCTGCTTGCACTCAGAGCATCTCAAAGTGACTTTAACGCGCATAACGGCACCTCCTTAATACTGCCTCCCTGTATCACTCCAGCTAGATAGATTTAGGACTATAAATAGCCACATCCGGAGCTGAAAAAAGGCGCACAGACACAGCCTCTTTTCACAGGTAGAAGTATTCTAGCATAGGGGGGGACTAAAGTCAACAATATTTTTGAAAAAATACAGAATTTTACCTTGTGTTTTCGTGTGCAGTCCGATACAATACGGTATATATTGTATTTTGGAGGAAGTACGTATGAAAATCATGGGAATTGACTACGGTGATGCGCGAACTGGAGTGGCAATTTCAGATCTTTTGTGTACAATTGTCGGAACAACCGCGGTGGTGCCGAGTCGGAATACGGAAAGGGCAGTTGCGGACATCGCTCGTATGGCAAAAGAGAATCAGGTCGGGGAGATTGTTGTAGGGCTCCCTAAAAATATGGACGGTACAGAAGGCGCGCGTGCGCAGCTTTGCCGGGAATTTGCTGAAATTCTTCACGAGGCCACGGGCCTACCTGTGGCAATGTGGGACGAACGAAGGACCACAGTAGAGGCGCATCATATTTTGTCTGCCCATAACTACCACGGCAAAAAGCGCAAGGAGACAGTGGATGCAGTTGCCGCATCGCTGATTCTGGAAGGATACCTTACATTTAAAAAGGGACAGTGAGTTCTCGCATGTCAATTTGATGAAAGATGCAGCAGGAAGATTCGCGCTTATGAATCTTTCTGCTGCTTTTTATATTTTAATTCCCGCAGAGCAGCGAGCAGGAGCAGCCCACCAAAAAGCTTCCGGAGAATGAGGGTGTTCCAGCCACTGCTGAGGATCGTAAAGCCAGCCGCAGCAATGCAGCCGGAGAGAATGGCTGGCAGAATGCGGCAAAAATGTGATCTTTTTCGCAGTAGATAGATGATAGCAGTGATAAGAGCGGGAGGAATAAAAAAGAGCAGGTTGATATATTTTGCAGCGGGATAGTCCATCTCGCAGATCAATGTCAGCCAGATAATTAGAAGACTTCCGCCGCCAATGCCAAGTCCGGATAAGAGACCGAGAGAAGAACTAACGAGAAGATTTAAGAAAAAAGGCATCGAATACTACTCCAGATTAAAATTAGCCCAAAGATGTGGTGGAGCCACTGGGCGGGGATGTGATTCCGCACGATGGCAGCACAGCTTCCTCCGAGTATACCGCCGAGAAAAAATGGAAGCATATCTGCAAACGGGATAGCGATGTATTGGCGATGAAAAAAGATTGTACATATACAAATTGGAAGCATAACGCTTAGCGATTGCTGAAAAAGAAAATTGTCGTCCTCATGGCACAGCAGAGAAAGCATGGGAATCAGAACCAAACCGCCCCCAGTACCTAATATACCTGTAATGCTGCCGCTGATGAGGCCTGTGAAAGCGTAGCGAAGTGATTTGCTCATTCGATTTTCCCTCCATAAAGATAGGATGCCAAAGATAAATGAATGTATGCAGGCATGCTGCTCCGCTTTGTGGAATATAGATGGGAGGGGAAGGAGCGTGACTTAGGCATGGTTGTAAATCAAAAGTCTGCAAGTGCGTCGAAGTCTTTGCCTGTTAGACTTGCGCTTGGATGGTGCGTCGCAGTACTGGCAACATTAGCGGGGGCGCTGACGCTGTCAGCACTGATTTTAAGTGGCAGAACAGGGTGGGGGACAATAGGGTATGGAGCGATGGTTGTCCTGCTGCTGGCTTCTTACTTGGGATCGGCCTGCTCTTGCAAATTTGCGACAGGTCGAGGGCTTCTTAGTTGCGGTTTATTTGCGATGATTTATTTCTTTACACTCGTCTCAATTACAGTTTTGTTTTTTGGCAGCCAGTTTGGCACTGTTTGGCTGCTGGCAATACTGGTTGCAGGAGGCGCGGCTGCCGCAATGTTGATTCATTGCGCTCCAAAGCAGAACGGAGTTCGCAAAAAGAAGAGGAGAAGACTGAGATAATAATGCCTGTTAAAGAAACAAGGTAAATACAATTTACTCAAACGATACAAAATGAAGGATGACTTGCAAAGTCTATATTTTGTGATTTATGCAGCCTACAGACACAAGATGTTGCCTTTTTGATTGAAAATGGTAAAAACAAATGTTTTGCCTATTGATATGTTAACATAACAAAGTTAACATAAATCTTGTCATAATCTACAAATCTATCCTGTTTTTTACAAAAAGCTTGAATTTTTACTAAAAATGGAGTATAGTGTACCTGTATCAAAAAACAGTGTGTATATTCCGCCTGCGGTATGCATATCGGTTTACGTTTGCGCTTGATGCTTTTCTTGATCTTGCAGGTTCATTGTATGGTATTTTCCTCTTTTTGCCGGCCAAGCTTGTTTTGCGCTGTTGTGGCAGCGCCCTGAACCGGATTTTCTCTGATTTGGATTCTTCAGCTTCCCAGACTGGATGATATATTTTCTGTGAGTGAATTTGCTCTGCAAATTTGCTATAGATATTTCTGCTTGGAGGTTTGACTCCTCTCTGTTTGCTCTCGTTGGCAGGCAGTGTGATTTTAGTTAGATAGAGTAGAGGTTAACTGGTTCATGCTAGACTTGATTCGTGCTTATGAGGATTATCTTATTAAGGTTAAACAAGCATCCGGCAATACCGTGTCCTCCTATATGCGTGACATTCGTCAATTTACTGACTGGCTGCATCAAAAGGAGGAAGATATTCAGGATGTGACCAGCTTTGACATCAGTGAGTATCTGGAAGATATTCAGGCGCAAGGGAAGTCCGGTGCAACTGCTTCCCGTTCACTTGCCAGCCTGAAGAATTTCTTTTCCTATGCAGTTTCGTCCGGCTTCTTGAAGGCTTCTCCGGTGTTGAGCGAGATTCATGTAGAACGTGGGAAGAAGAAGCTACCGCAGGTGCTTACTGGAAAAGAAGTAGAGTTGCTGCTGGCACAGCCAGATTGCAGCGATGCAAAGGGTTACCGGGATAAGGCGATGCTGGAAGTAATGTATGCCACCGGGATGCGTGTTTCGGAGTTGATTGAGCTTAACGTGGACGATGTCAACCTGGAACTTGGAATGGTGAAGTGCGGCGGCGAGAAGAAGAGTCGGGTCATCCCACTTTACCCTGCGGCATTGCGATCCCTGGTGGATTATTTGCAGGAGGCTAGGCCGGTTCTGATTGTTGATCCGAGGCAGACCTCTCTGTTTGTCAACGTCAGCGGCACCCGTATGAGCCGCCAAGGATTCTGGAAGATTTTGAAGTTTTACCAGACGAAGGCCGGCATTGAGAAAGAGATTACACCGCACACGCTTCGACATAGTTTTGCGGTTCACTTGCTGGAAAACGGCGCGGATTTGGGCTCTCTTCAGGAACTGATGGGACACAGTGATATTTCCTCTACGCAGCTGTACACCCATATGGTCAATCAGAAAATCAAGGCAGTATATCAAAAGTGTCATCCAAAAGCCTAAAGCAGCCTATCGCCAGAAAGGGCGGTAGGCTGCTTTGCAACATATACAAATGTAAATATTTGCTTGTGGAGGAAAAATAATGGAACAAGTATGCGATTTCTTAAAAAAGGCCGGAACCTATTTTCTTGCTACTGAAAAGGGGAGTCAGCCTCGGGTGCGCCCGTTTGGTACAGCTCATATTTTTGAAGGAAGGCTGTACATTCAGACTGGGAAAAAGAAAAAAGTGGCTGCTCAGATTCGGAACAATCCAAGAGTGGAGATTTGCGCCATGCATGATGGACGGTGGCTTCGTATTTCTGGGCAGCTGGAAGAGGATGATTGCCGGGATGCACGTGTATCTATGCTGGAGGCATACCCATCCTTGAAAAAGATGTATGATCCGGATGATGGAAATACGGTAGTTTTTTATTTCAAAGATGCTGTTGCGGTATTTTCTTCCTTTACAGAGCCGGATGAGATTGTCCGCTTTTAAACCAATAAAAGCTGCTACGGTCAAATGACAGGTGTTGCAGAGTAGCCCCGACAGTAATGTCTGTCGGGGCTACTCTTGTATTCGGTCTGCTGCACAATCTGCATTTTTGCACATAATGCAAAGGCCGCTCTCTCAATAAAAAGAAGGCGGGTGCTGCCGCGCCAATGCAATGACATAAAAACCGACCCATGATCGCAATCACAGGCCGGTTTTCGCTTTCTTATGAACATTATCCCCGGTACCGCAGTAAAACTTCACTGGTAGGGGGGCAGGGAGGTCAGATGCCGGTCATTGCGGCCAAAACATCCACTTCCATTTGCTGGATACCCTTCTTCATGGCAAGGCCTTCGTCGATATCAACATCGGTAAAGCAGCCGTCGTGGGTGCAGACAATACGATTGGTTTTCCCGGCCAACAGCAGTTCCACAGCAAGATAGCCCATCTTTGTGGCATTTACACGGTCGCGCCCGGTGGGGCTGCCGCCGCGCTGAATATGACCGAGAACCGTCACACGGGGGTCAAGATCAATGGCGTCCTTGATTTTTGCGGCAATATCTGCTGCGGAGCCGGCACCCTCAGCTACGACAATCATGTAGTGCGTAAAGCCGTTGAAACGCGCCTGACGGATCTTTTCGATAACATCCCGCTCGAAATCGATAGGTTCCTCGGGAACCAGCACGGCAGTTGCACCGCAGGCCAGTCCAACATACATCGCCAGGTAGCCAGCGTTGCGGCCCATCACTTCCACAACAGAGCACCGCTCATGGGATTGCATGGTGTCACGTAGCTTGTCGATACATTCAATGGCAGTATTGGCTGCAGTATCAAAGCCAATGCAATAGTTCGTACAGCTGATATCGTTGTCAATGGTGCCGGGAATGCCGATCACGTTGATACCATATTTGCTCAGCTCCCGTGCGCCGCGGAATGTACCGTCACCGCCAATGGCGATGATGCCGTCTAGGCCAAGAAACTTACAGGTGGACACTGCACGCCGCTGGCCGTCCTCTGTCATGAACTCCTTGCTGCGGGCAGTATAGAGGATGGTACCACCACGATTAATAGTATGTGCTACACTTTTCTCGTCCAGACGGACAATGTCACCGGTAATCAGGCCGTTCCAGCCGCGCCGGATTCCATAGCATTCAATACCATGGTAGATGGCAGTACGTACCACAGCACGGACGCAGGGATTCATGCCGGGAGCGTCGCCACCGCTAGTGAGAACACCAATTCTTTTTACACTCATGATGTTTGCCTCCTGACGATGGAATTTTAGATAAGTTCATTCTACTGTTTATTGCAGAAAAAGTAAAGAAAATTTTTTGAAAACACAGCGTGCAAAACCTGATGAAGCAATGAACGCAGGCGGTCGATTCTGATACTATTGAATGAGAAGCCGCCAGGGCAGAGGGGCTACCACAGGGGTTCAGAGGATTCATCCTCTGCTTTTTGTTTGAATCCTCTGAACGCAACAAAATAAAAATTTTGTTGCGTTAGCAATGCAAATATGCTATAATAAGAGCATCAAAGCTTCGGGAGGCTTTTTTCATGCAGCGCTACAATGATTGTCCGCAGATCCTGCGGGAATTCCTTGTTTATCACGAAACCATCAAGGGCCAGTCTCCGCTGACCATTTCAGAATACTATCTGGACCTGCGGCTGTTCCTGCGCTTTATAAAACTGATGCGCAACGATATGCCCATGAACACAGACCTGGAAACCATCAGCATCAAAGACATTGACCTGAGTTTTATTCGGGACATCGACACCAGCGATGTGTTTGATTTCCTCTCCTACCTTGCCAACGACCGGCCGCTGAACCCGGATGTTCCAATGACCGATCACGGAATTGCCGCTTCGTCCAGAGCACGCAAGCTCTCTGCCATCAAATCCTTTTACAAATATCTGACCGTACGAACCAAGCAATTATCCGAAAACCCCGTTGCAGATTTAGAATATCCTAAGCTGCGTAAGAGTCTGCCAAAATATCTGACCATGGAGCAGTCTGCCGCGCTGCTGCAAGCCGTATCCGGCGCGAATGAGAAACGGGATTATGCCATACTGATGCTTTTCCTGAATTGCGGCATTCGGCGCAGTGAGCTGGTGGGGCTGAATTTGACGGATGTTTATGAAGACAGGATCCGCGTGGTTGGCAAAGGAAATAAAGAGCGATTCGTCTATTTTGGGACCGCGTGCAGAAAGGCCATTGATGCCTACATGGTGGAGCGCAGTGAAAAGACGCTGAGTGATAATCGGGCGCTCTTTGGGTCGCGGGACGGCAACCGTATCAGCGTGACGGCGGTGCACCGTCTGGTAAAAAAGGCACTGCTGCAAGCCGGGCTGGACTCCACACAGTTTTCAGCGCACAAGCTCCGCCATACCGCTGCCACAATGATGCTCTCCGGCGGCGTGGATGTCAAAACCGTCCAAGAGGTTCTCGGCCACGAAAATCTCAATACCACGCAGATCTATACCCACATTGAAAATACAGAGTTAAAAATCGCAGCGGAAGCCAATCCCCTTTCCAAGCTGGATTTTTCTGAGAAATAAGTTGATTTTCTTATAATAATATCATATAATGGATTTTGCAACCAATTGTTGACATTATTTAAGACGGAGATTGCGAGATGTCGATTGGAGAGCGGATCACGGAGCTGCGGAAAAAGGCCGACCTGTCTCAGGGACAGCTTGCATCTTTGCTGGAGATTTCCAGGCAGGCTGTCAGCAAATGGGAAAATGACGCCTCCAGCCCGGATACCATTCGCTTAATCCAGCTGGCGGATGCCCTGAACACGGATGTGGAATATCTGGCAACAGGAAAGCCGTCCAAGAAGAAAACAGAACGAATCTACATCAACGTCCCTGTCCCGGAAATCCGGGAAAAAGTCGTGGAAAAAATCGTAGAGAAGCCGGTCATTCAATACAAGTATGTGGAAAAACCAGTAATCCAAACAGTAGAACGCACGATTGAAAAGCCTGTGGTGAAGCGAGTCGTGCGGGTGCGCTATCTGCGAAACCCGGTAGAATTTGCTGTTCTTGGCGCCGTATGTCTTGCAATTGGCGTCGTAATTGGGCTTCTTTTCTAACCGTTTCAGTATTCAAATTTCCCCTGAATCAGCCGTATGCGCTTGATTCAGGGGAAATTTTTTACAGTGCCGTTTCAATTGCCTCGCGGATATTGCGGACACGGTAAACGGTCAATCCTTCCGGGATATCCAGTTTTTCACTGCCGCCGCGGGGGATTATGCATTTTTTAAAACCCAGGCGTGCAATCTCTGCCAGGCGCTGATTCATGTGGGAAACGGAGCGGATCTCCCCTGTCATTCCAACTTCACCAATGGCGACCATATCATCCGGGATGCATTGATCCCGATAGGAGGATGCCAGCGCCAGCACAATGGGCAGATCCGCCCCCGGCTCGTCCAGGCGAAGGCCACCGATCACATTGATGTAAGCGTCAAACAGGCTCATTTTCATTCCTGCCCGCTTCTCCATCACGGCGAGCATCAAAACCGCACGATTGAATTCAAAGCCATCCGATGCCCTGCGTGGCACATTCAGCGTCGTTTTGGCGACAAGCGCCTGTACTTCCGCAAGCACAGGCCGGGTTCCCTCCATTACGCAGGAAACGCAGGTGCCGCTGGCCCCCTCCGGGCGGCCCTCCAGCAGCATTTGCGAGGGATTAGGAACCTCTACAAGACCAGCATCCCGCATTTCGAATACGCCAATTTCATTGGTGGAGCCAAACCTGTTCTTTGCCGCCCGCAGAAGCCGATAGGAGGAATTCGGGTCACCCTCAAAATACAGGACGCAGTCCACCATATGCTCCAGGACCTTGGGGCCGGCAATGTTCCCGTCCTTATTGATATGGCCAACCACAAATACAGTGATCCCGTTGGACTTGCTCAGCTGCATCATGGACATGGTGCAGTCCTTCACCTGGGACACACTTCCGGGCGAAGAATCGTTTTCCTCGTTGTAAAGCGTCTGGATAGAGTCAACGATCAGAATATCCGGCTTCGTCTCCGCAACGGCCTCCAGGATGTCAGATAGGCGCGTCTCTGAGAGCACAAAAAGCGCCTCGGGTGAAACACCCAGCCGCTCCGCCCGGAGCTTCAGCTGGCGCTCGCTCTCTTCGCCGGAGACGTAGAGTACCTTCCGCCCAGCGCAGAGGCTGTTGCAGATCTGTAACAACAAGGTAGACTTGCCGATGCCTGGCGCGCCGCTGACCAGCACCAGTGAACCTGCCACTGCCCCGCCGCCCAGCACCCGGTCCAGTTCCCCCATGCCGGTTGAAAATCTGGTTTCACCATCAACGGGGATCTCCTGAAGCCGCTGCGGCCGTCTGCTCTGCCCTACTGGAGACGATTTTGCCCTGCTGCTGACGGCAGCAACAGGCTTTTCCATATGCTCCTCAATGGTGTTCCACGCGCCGCAGGCAGGGCATTTCCCCTGCCACCTGGGCGTTTCATTGCCGCAGTTGGTGCAGTAAAAAACTGTTTTTGCTTTTGCCATCCCATCCACCCCATTTTTGTTTCCTTGATTATACCATCTCCGTCAAGCAGATGCAAGGAATTGGGAAAGGCTGGCAGAAATTACGCAACACAGCTTCTTTTGATAGTCAGCGGCAGAAAGCAGCGCTTCCTCCTGTGGATTGGACAGGAACCCGCATTCCACCAGTACGCCTGGGGCGTTTATTTTATCCAGAAGGTATATGCCGCTCCCCTGCTTTGCTCTGCGATTGCTCCCGGGCTTCAGTGCGGAAACCAGTGCGTCCTGCAATTGCTTTGCAAGCTCCTGGCTGCCTGCGGAACTTGCATAGAAAACCTGTGCGCCGCTGTACTTTCCCTCTGGAAAGGTATTTTGATGGATGCTGACCAGAATGGGGTTGTACGTTCGTTCAACGATTCGAACGCGCTGCTTTAAATCAGACACCTTTTTCTGCGCAATGGTCTGCCCGGCGGTATAAACGGACGTATCCGTCGTGCGGATCATTACAGTATCGTATCCAAGCAGATGGAGCAGATCATTCAAGCGCAGCGAGATTTGAAGATTGAATGTACTCTCGTTTTTCCCGGTACAAGAGATTGCTCCCCCATCCTCCCCGCCGTGCCCCGGATCGATCACAATGCGATGCAGCCGCTCCATGGGAACCATTTCCGAGATAACCGAAACCGTTTGATTGCCGAGAAGCGTTCCAAACAGGAACAGCCCGATCACCAGGCTGTAAAACATCAGGACGTTCCCTCTCCCCTTTCGCTGACTCATAAGCAACACCTCTATGAATTCTATGCGCCTGATCGATTGGGATGAACATCCTCCACGTTATGGCATAGAATGACCCGGAATGACATTTTCAGTCATTCCGTAAGGAGGGTTTTTATGCAACAAAAACAGGAACTGCCCACCGGGATGGGGAAGCTCCCGGCGGTCGCGCCGCTGGCTAACCCCTATGTTCCCTTCCAGGCAGATAATCCAGAGCAGTACGAAATGAATCAGGGCCTGATCCGTGGGACCATGTATCCAGGGCTTGACTTGCCCTTCAAGGGTATGGTGAACAAGACCCCGCTGCCCCAATCTGCCTTGGCTGAGCTGCAGGAGCTGGGCTTTGCGGTCCAGGAGCTGGCGCTGTATCTGGATACCCACCGGGATGATACGGAAGCGCTGGCGCTGTACCGCCGCTATCAGCGCACGTACCACGACAAGCGAATGGAATATTCCGAAACCTACGGCCCCCTGAGCCACATGGAGCCAATCACCGCAGCAGAATACAATTGGCTCAATGACCCATGGCCTTGGGAATACTGCGCCAATAAGGAGGGCTGACCATGTTTTCTTATGACAAAAAGCTGCAATACCCGGTGAAAATCAAGAACCCCAACCCCAATCTGGCCAAAATCATTCTGACCCAATACGGCGGCCCCGACGGCGAACTGGGCGCAAGCCTCCGCTACCTATCCCAACGCTACTCCATGCCCTTCGACGAGCTGAAAGGGCTGCTGACGGATATCGGGACCGAAGCATCGGAACTGTTCCGCTCTGGCTTTTCTACCCCTGGAGTCAGTTTCTTCATTGTGTAAGCCCATCGAAAAGGTAATAAATGAAGATAGACGCTGATATGTCCGCCGTCCTCTATCACCATTTTTTCGAGCAGTTGGGTGTAAACCTCGTCCTCCGCTTCTACGCCGGAGAGGATATCATTGACTGCGGCTTTGGCTGAAACCATCAGCTCCTCTTCCCGCCGGAAAAGCTCTTCCTGCTGGGACACACTGGCAAGGAGCGCTTGCTGCGCTTCGATGGCGGCATCCTGTTTTTCCCGCTCTGCAAGGTATTTCTCTCTGGATAGTTCCCCGGAGAGGTACAAATCCAGCAGCTTCTCCTTTTTCACCTCGCAGCTCTCAATCAACCGCCGGGCGGCCTCGGTGCCAAAGCCGGACATATCCTGTTGGATCACCAGCCGAATCGCTTTCAAGAGATCATCTGTAACCTTACCTTTGTCAAGCCGAAGCTGCCGCATGACCAGGCACATAATATGGATAGCATCCTCATTGCGAATACCTGGGCCGGTGCAGCCTACTTGGTTTCCAGCAACATCAATACGGGGCTGTCCATTCTTGCTGGCCTCATAACAGCGCCACCCTTTATAGCGGCTCCCGTCCTTTCTGGTTTTGTATCGAGCGACGTAGCTGGAACCGCAGCAGCCGCATTTGATTTTCCCGGAAAAGGGATAGCGATTTGAGTGTTTGGATTTCCCTTTCATGGAATCGGATCGCTCATCCAGAATCCGATTGGCTTCATTGAACAATTCCCTGGAAATGATGGGTTCGTGATGATCCTTGAGAATCACAAATTCCTCCTGCCCTCTGTTGCATTTCTTGTTATGGGACAGATAATCCGGGGTATAGGTTTTCTTTTGGACCAGATCGCCGCAGTATTTTTCGTTACGGAGCAGCCGCAGGATAACAGTATTAGACCATTCCTTGACCCGCATCGGGTAAATTCCCGCCTCCCGCAGCTCCCGGGCAATCACATGAGTGCCCTTCCCCTCTCGAACAAATTTCTGGAAAATCAGCCGTACCACATCGGCTCCATCCGAATTGATGGTCATTTTTCCACTGGCAACATCATAGCCCAGCATACTTCTTCCGAATACAACGCCCTGCTCCATCTGCCGTTTCTGACCCCATTTGACTCGCTCAGAGGTCCTTCGGCTCTCCTCCTGGGCAATGGAGGACATAATGGCCAAACGTAGCTCCGCATCGCCATCCAGGGTGTTGATGTTGTCATTCATAAAGATAACGCCAACGCCCAATTCCTTCAGTTCCCGGGTATAAGAGATGCTGTCCAGCGTATTTCTGGCAAAACGGGATATTTCCTTGGTCACAATCAAATCCAGCTCACCATTCTTGGCGCAGACAATCATCCGATTAAATGCCTTCCGTTTTTTTGTAGTTGTACCTGACAGGCCCTCATCAGCAAACACCTCGAAAAGCTCCCAATCCTGGTGGCACTGGATATACTGGCGAAAGAATCGCTGTTGGCTCTCAAAGGAATTGGCTTGATCCTCATTGTCCGTAGAAACACGGCAGTAGGCGGCGACACGTTTTTTCGTCTGCTGGAATCGGCGTTCCTGATTCATAAGCTCATAGCGTCCAATCGACACGAAATGCCCCTCCTTTTTAGTTTTTACAGCAGCTTCAAGAAAGTTGAAGATTGCCAATTTTCTCGTACGTAAAAGCACCGAGCCTAAGCCCGGTGCTTGCAGTGTTCCTTGGTATATCGCTTTTCAATCTCCGTTATACAGCGTTTCGTTTGCGAACAGGTAAGAAGATTCCTTTTTTCCAGGGAATAGAGAATGGATTTCTGCAAATAAAGTAAAAAATCCGAGTATTGCGGTTCCATCAGATTGGGAGCCGGTTCTTCAACATATGAATACTCCTTCGGCTTCAGCAAGGCAGACCTCCCCCTGCCCTATTCTATTGCCTTGCCAAAAGATTCATGTCTTGCTCAAGAGCAGAATCAGCGCTGGGAGTTAATTCTCCCAACGCTGATTTCTATGACCCCTGTCTAATCTTCGCTTTCAGCATAAACGATTGCGGAAGATTCCTTCAGCTGTGCCAGTCTGGCCTCCATTTTTGCATTAACGTGCTCGGCGTAAATATCATCCGCCAGTGCAGCAGAAAGTTCATCAGTCAACGCAACTGCTCCGCCTGGGACGTCCTTCAGGTAATACAAAATATGCACATTGTCGCCAAACACCACCGGCTGGGTATAGTCCCCGGGAGACTGCATGTCCTGCCCGAAAGCAGCCTGGATAAAGGCGTCTTCCCACAGAATGGAATCCTGGTGGACCTGATAGCCAGTTCTATAGAATTCCTCATCATCGAAAGCGGTATCCTCGCCGTACTCAGCAATCAGGGACTGAAAGGATTCCCCCTTGTCAAGGCGGGCATAAATATCATCCGTTTTCTCCTTGACGGAAGCCAGCCTGGACTCGTCGTCCTCGCCGCTGGCGGAAAGCATGATCTGGAGCACAGCGCGATAACCGTCCGGGCGATACCAGACCTCTCCTCCGCTGGCCAAAGCAGTTTCAAAGGCTGCAATATCACTTCCGTAGGCACTCTTGCCGCTTTCCACCCGCTGCTCATAGCCCGCCTGAATATCCTGCTGCATAATCTCCGGCTCCCCGTCCATCAGCCATTGCTCATATTTTTGGGAAGCCATAGCATTGCGGTAGTAGTTCTCCATATACTCCAGCGTATAGCCGCTGCTGGTCATGTAGGTTTCCGCCAGCTTTTCCGCCGAAAGTCCATCGTCCTCTGCGCCGTCCAGGTAAGATGCGAAATAGCGCTCTGCCTGCTGCAGAAGTGTATCCATGGCTGCCTGCGCCGAGGCCGTAATGGAAGCATCATCTTCCTCAGACATGTCGTAGCACCCGTGCGCCGTCATATCCTGGGTCAGCAGGCGGTCATCCACCAGCTCATGGAGCGCCGAGTCGCGGATAATCTCCAGCACACTGTCATCCGTTCCGTCAATTCCGTATTGGCTCATCCGGCCGCTGACAGAGTCAATCATCGTGTCCAGCTCGGATTGAAAAATCGCATCTCCATTTACCGTGACCACCGCCGAATCATCTTCTGCCAACGCCGGAACAGAACAGGCAATCACCAATAACACAGCCAGAACCGCACATATCCATTGTTTCATTTTTTCAGCTCCATATCTTAAATGGCGGCGGGAGAATCTCCCGCCGCCGAATGGGAAAGAGGGATATTACTCGGTAACAGTGATGGTGCCAGTCAGGCCGCCAACCTCAATGGTGTATTCACCAGCCTCCAGGGTCAGATCCATCTGAAGCACGCGCCAGCTGCCGCCTTCGACGGTCATGATCTTCTCGGCCACGACCTCGCCGTTGGCAGTTGCCTGAGCAATGGTGAAGCCGTCCGCGCCGTTGTTGCGCAACAGGGCGTAAATGGTGAAGGGCTCACCGGCCTTGGCCACGTTGGTGGTGTAGACCACAGTGTTGATGCTGCCGGAGCTGCCTTCTTCTTCACGGACTTCCTGGGCGATGGGCAGGATCAGGCAAGAGTACTTGAAGTCGGGATCCTGGCCATAGCTCATGCCGAACTGGTAGGTAACCAGCGGATCGCCATAGTTGTTGGGAGAAGCATGGTTGGGATCGTCCTCCATCAGAGCCTGGACGATCAAACGGACATAGTTGGAAGCACCCTGATCGCCGGCCAGATCCTTCCACTGCGCATCGTCGCTAAGCACATCGCGGGCGATTTCCTTGTTGATGATGCCGCCAGGCTGACGGTCACCGAAAATCAGGTCAGCATAGATCCAGGGAGAGGTGCCGGTAACAAAGCCACCCTCGGTGGAGCCGTGGTCAGCAGCCTGGCTGTAAGACAGGTACAGCACGGCATCCGCATTGCTCAGAGTGTAGACAGTGGGTTCGGTGCCATTCAGGGACAGGACGATGGGCTTGCCCAGATCCTGCGCATCTTCAATGAACAGTTCGGTAGCATCGTTGATGGTACCGTAGTCACCAACCACAACGTCGGCGTCTTCCATATTGTCAACAACCGTAGCGCCCTTTTCAGCAAAGTACTTCTTGTAGCCTTCCTCGGCAGCAGCGGAGGAAGCTTCCACATAAACCTTGGCGTCCTTGCTCAGAGGCAGCAGATCGTTGTCGTTCTTCACCAGGACGGCAGATTCGGCCTGCAGGCGCTCGGTCAGCTCTACCTCGTAGGGATTACGGGCAGCACGCAGCTCTTCGTCATTGGTGATGGCAGTCTGGTTGGCAGCCCACTCAGTGCTGGTGCACAGCTCAACAGCCGCGTCAACATCGCAGTAAGGATTCTCAAACAGGCCCTTGTTGAACTTGAACCGCAGGATGCGGGTGGCAGCCTGGTCAACATTTGCCTTCTCCACCTCGCCGGTGCTCAAGCCGTCGATAATGGCCTGAGGATAGTTGCTGGAGGGAGAGCTTTCCCAGTCAGAGTAGTCGCGGATCATGGAGCCGGAGCCGAACATGTCGGTGCCATTCTCCAGAGCGTCATTATACAGCCAGCCGATGGTCTGCTGACCCAGGTCAACGCCTTCGGAGGTGATGCCGGTCATACGGCCGGGGTTGCTGGGACCGCCGCCCAGGGCCCACCAGTCGGAGACGACAACGCCTTCGAAGCCCAGGGTGTCGCGCAGATAGCTCATGGTGGCCTTGTCCCACTTAACGTCAACGGTGTTGGAAATGCCGGTGCCGCCGCAGTTGGTCATGACCCACTCAGAGCCAGCGGACAGAGCAGCAGTCCAGCCCACCATCCAGTTGTCGAAGTTCTGGGCAACAGAGCGGGCCTTACCAAAGCTGGAATCGCCGCCTCGGCCGATCCAGTGCTTGGTGCAGGAAGCCAGGCCGTTCTCTTCCAGGCCGCGGATCTCTTCATGCACGATGGAGGCAATGTACTCGGGATTCTCGCCGTACTGGGCGCCGATTTCGTTGGCATAGGGCTCAAAGGTCACGTGGATACCCACAGCACGCATGGCCTTGCCATAGTAGCAGGCAAGCTCATAAGCCAGCTCAGGGTCATTGGCGGTGCCGAAGGCCTCGTGAGCCTTGTCGATGTAGCCGCCGAAAGCGTTGTACTCGCGGTCGGAGGTAATGACCATGGG
Organism: uncultured Oscillospiraceae bacterium; assembly: GCA_934591635.1. Lineage (GTDB taxonomy): Bacteria > Bacillota > Clostridia > Oscillospirales > Oscillospiraceae > Faecousia. The sequence continues at coordinate 84,087 of CAKTPI010000003.1, forward strand.
CACAGCCAGGCGCTCGGCCTCGGCAGCAGCCTGCAGATTATTCAGAGTATTGGTGATGGTCTCGGGTGTGCCGTTCAGGTTGAACAACTGGCAGGTCAGGGCATATTCCTGAACCATCTTCACCGCATCCACAAGCTGGGTGTTCACACAGAACAGGAGGCCGACTTCCTCTTCAGGAGTCATCTGGGCGATCAAGTCGGCGACACGGGCATCAGTGTCAACGCGCCAATCCTCATAAACGTCCAGGGTGCCGTTTTTGTTCATGTCTTTGAACTTCAGGCCGTCCACCTCAAGGATGGGGGTAACGCCTTCCACATAGGTCAGCTTGACCTGACCAGTGATCTCGTCTGCTTCGATGGTTGCATAGTCGCAGCGCTGCTCCAGGCGCGCCTTTTCGGCAGCAGCCTCTTCGGAGTTGGCCGAAGCATTCATCTGGTTCGCGATATCTGCTGCATTTGCGGGCGCTTCTGCAAAGGCGATGCTGATGCAGCCGAGTATCATGACCAGGGCCAATAATACGGACAGTTTTTTCATACAGGGGTAACTCCTTTCTTTCGCTGGGGCAAAATATTCATCCACGTGTTAAATACACGTAAACTACTGCTGTCTCGTTAATAGTGTAGCATAATCTTTGGTTTGTCTCCTCAGAAATTCAGATACATTAGACAGAAATTTCCCGTCTCATCTGTCTTGCTTTGGCAGAATCCAACACACAAGCCAGAAAAACGGGCAACACTGTATTTCACAAGTCCCCGTCTATGCAAAAGGACGCACCGCAGATCACATACGGCACGTCCTTTGCATTGGCTCTGAAGAAATACAAGGCAGGATGAGGAATCTTAATCAGCCAGCGTTACAGAGCCCCATTCGCTGGGAGCTTTATTAATTTTCTGGGAGCCAGTCCATGCCAGCTGAGGAATGTACTCAGTTCCGGGGCAGGGATAGCTGATATCGGTAATGGCGAAATTGCAGGAGAGCACATCGCCGGACTGAGGCGCATAGACCTCAATATTCTTGTTAGAGAAGCAGGCCCAGGGAATCACAGCCTCCCAGGTAAAGCCGGTGGTGGTCATTTCCACGGCGCACTGATAGCCTTCCAGTACGCTCTCGCCGCCGTCCATGCCAACGCTGACAAAACGTTCGCGGCTTTCCTTGGGCACCATGGAGCGGTCGATGGCAGTATCCCAATAGGGTTCGTCCATCACGAAGTAGACCAGGAAGTCCTTGGTGCCATACTCCTCCCGATCAGGATCCGCAGTAGGATCAGTAGAAATATAGAGCTTCAGGTTATCCTCGCCGTCGATGGGCAGCATCTCAATGGCACCCAAGGGGGTGTCCTCTGTCACCTCAGCAGCCATGTAAAGATTCTCTTCATCCCAGGCCAAGTAAAAGTTTGCAGAGCAGTCGTTCTCGCCCTGCCAGACAACCACATCCCGAATGACCTGGCTGGCGTCCTTTACGACGGCGGGAGAGTCCAGATTCCATTCGTCCAGCTTGCCATCAATGGTGATCGATTCCATCTTGTGCGCAGTAATGCCGGGGCGCGCAACCTCTTCCGCCATCGCAGGGACAGCCAGAGTCAAGGCAGCCATCAAACCGGCTGCAATTCGAAACAGTTTGTTCATTTTGTGTGCTCCTTTCAATTGCGGAATATCACTTTATGCCATTTTCCGTGCCTATATCATATCATGATTTTTAAGAACGGAAGCACGAGAATTCCACACAACCCTAGGAAAATCCTGCACGATGCTCTCAAAGCGAGAAAATCGCAAACAAAAGCCGTACAAAATTGGACGGGCGCAGGCCCGTCCCATTGCGTGTATCGGAGATTACTCCGACACGGTGATAACGATGGAATTATCGCCGACAGTAAGCGTATGCTCACCAACGCCCTCCAGAGGTACATCGATTGTGACGACCACGAAAGAGCCGCCCTCCACACTGATGTACTTGCTGGCCAGGACCACGTTGTCTTCCATCACTTCCACCATCGCCACGCTTTTATTTTATAGTTCAGCGTTGCCTGATTCCCTATGAAAATTCGGTATAAAACGCGTGCGTTTCGAGCAATCTCATTTAAAATGGTAAAATCCGACATTGCATACTGAAAATTTCAATACTATGCTGAATTTTCCAGTCAGTTGTGCTATACTAATTAGGAGATGTAAACGAATCGAAAGGAGCATGTCGAAAATGTATCGTGTTCTCATCGTGGATGATGAAATTCCTGCGCTCCGATTTATCAGCTCTATCATTGAGCAGTTTTCCAACGGCTTCCACGTCCTTGGTACTACCTCCAGCGGAGAACTGGCGCTGGATTTTCTGCAAAAGAACTCCGTGGACCTTCTGCTGACGGACATCAGCATGTACGGAATGAATGGCATTGAGCTGGCCAAGGAGGCCCGGCGACTCCAGCCGAACATTCACATCATCATTATCAGCGGCTATGGTGAGTTCGAATACGCCCAAGGAGCCATTCAAGCCGGCGTAGACGATTACCTGCTCAAACCGATCAGCATCAGCAAAATGTCCGCTACTCTGCAAAGCATCCAAAAGAAGATGGAGACCGAAAGCTTGGGGCGTTCCGGCTACATTCTGGCCGCTCTGGCCTGCGGCCAACCGTACAATGAAGAGCTTGCCCGACAGCTGTTCCGCCAATCCAACTACCGCTTTGCCTACCTCCGCTGGGGAAACCTGGATATGACCCTTCCTAAGTTTCTCAGCGCAACATCCATGGTGCGGCAGCCGGACGCTCACTTTCAAATTCTATTGGGCCGGGATAACGACGAGCGGATTCTGATTGCCGAAGACGACAGCGCAGAGGAGTTTCTTTCCCAGCTCAGCGTGTACATCACCAAGCCAGGCAATCTTGCCACTTGGACGGCGGTGTACACGCCTTTCAGCCGCCCCATTGATACGCTGCCCGGCTTCATTGAACTTGCTATCAATATGATATACCAGAAAACAGTGATCGGAAAGCACCAGATCCTCCAGTTAGCCGGTGGCTCCAGCCAGGACCGCATTAAGCTGCCTGTCTCCGATCTGAAGCAGCTGAGCTATTTTGTCAGCTCCGGCAAGACCGGCATGGTGAAAACCTACTTTTCCACTCTGGCTGCCGGGTGGGAGCGCTCTCAGATGCCCCAGCGGCAAGTATGGCATATGGTCCGGCAGATCATCCACCAGGTTGGAGCTGCGCGTCCACAGGTATTCAATCGGCTGGAAGAGATTTTGCAGGAGTTCAACGGAACCATCCAGCGTGTCAGCACCTACGGCGATATGATGACAAAGGTCTATGATCTGCTGTTTGACGAGGAAAGCCCACGGGAGCGCCGCATGAGCACCCAGGAACTATTTGAGTACGCCACCAGCTATATTCAGGAAAATTACGCCCAACCATTGAGCATGCAGAGCGTCTGTGATGAAATTGGGATCTCGCAGACCTATCTGAGTCGCCTGTTCCGTAAGTACAGCGACACCACTTTCAACGCCTACCTGACCCAATGCCGCATGGAGACTGCTAAAAGGCTCCTGCGTGAAAAACCGGACCTGCTGCTGTACGATGTGGCCGCCTGCGTCGGTTATGAAGACTCTTCCTATTTCACCAAGGTTTTCCGCCAATATACCGGCCAAACCCCCTCACAATGGGCCAGCGGAGGATGACCTCTGAGCGTTTTCCACAAACACAAATACGCCCCCTGGCGGACCGATTCTATATCGGTTCGTCAGGGGGTGCTTTCGTATCTTTGCGGTCAGGTCCGTGCCGTGTTCTGCATTGCTCTTGCAAGCTCCGTCACACCTGTTTGCGCGGTAACCGTACCAAGGATAAATCCGTAGCGATATTCCACGTCATGGGGCAAATATTCTTCATGCGTAGCAACCCTCGACCAGGAGTCGTCGCCGCCAATACCGATTTGAACGGCATTCAGGCGCAGGATCGTATGCATCTGCGCCTCCAACTCATAGGGGTGGGTGCCTCGGTCCAATTCCTCCGATGTGTAATGCAGCGCAGAAAAATCCATAGTCCCCTTGGCCGCCGCCAGCAGGCCAAAACCAGTTTCATCTGTCAGCGCCACATACCGGGTCCCTACATGATTTCCTGTCTCGGAAGACTGGACGTATGGGAAGAAATTATCAGTCACCGTGCTCTCCCATCTTCCCACTGTCGTCCCCTTGTACCGATCGATATAAGTCTCCTCCGGGCCATTGCCGAACCAGGTCAAATGCTCATATTCTATCGGTACCTGCATGCTCATGCCTGCCACGGGAAGATACACCAGGTTTTCGTCGTAATTTGGGGTAATCGTTACGTCCGCAGCAAGATATCCGCCGCCATAGACAGTATAAGTTACATCCAATGCAAGATCGTTCAAAGCGGGATAGCTCCCACAGATGGTAACGGTTACTGTACCATCCTGGTTCTGATTTGCCTCAAAGGACCGCACCAGGTAATCACCCTTCTCCCGCCACATGCCAATATAGATATTAAGCCCTGCGCCGAAGGCGCGGTCATTATCTGTACTTGCTCGGAAGAAATCACCCTCAGGGCCGTTCCCCTGCACCAACAGATCCCGCCATCCGCCGGTATCGTCCAGGCCCTGGCAAAGCGTCACCCGGCCCAGTTTCGCATCAAAGGATACGCGAAGCGTCGGCGTTTCTACAAGCACTGCATCGTTCTCCCGGTGCAGCGTCGCCTGAGGCTGTGCTGCTGCCTCAGGCGCAGGCGACATATCAGGCGTGATCTCAAACTGCTGATGGGCTATCTCAAAATATGCCGGAAGCATCCCGCTGGAATCTTTCAGCCGAAGAGAGAGATTCAGAAAATACTCGCTTCCGGCCCGCAGCTCCTTTTGCTCCAGAACAAAGGGAATTTGGATTGCAGCACAGCCGGGCTGGTTGGTCACAGTGTCCACATTGGGGATATGCAGCTGACTTTCTTCCACGATTCCCTGCTGTAAAACCGCATCGTCCCGCTTAAGTTCCCAAAGGAGCTCATATTTCTCGCCAATATCCGTAAACAGGAAGAAGTTTTGCAGTTCCACAACGCCATGGGAAGCGTCTATATCTCGGAATTTTACCTGCTGGTAGTGGTAGCACACCTCGGCCATCTCCGGCTGAACGGTTCGGTCCGGCAGCAGCAGGCCGTTGGCACAAAAATTATCATCGTGCACCCGCTCGCCGAAGTCACCGCCGTAGCCGAAAAAAACAGTGTCATCCGCAGCGGTCTGGTAGATAGACTGATCAACAAAATCCCAAATGAACCCGCCCTGGAGGTTGCGGTAGGTATCGAAGGCATCCCAATATTCATCAAAATTGCCCTCGGAATTGCCCATTGCATGCTCATATTCGCACTCGATCATGGGCAGAGCCGCATCGCTTTCGCCATACTCCCGCAGCACCTCGACCCGATAGTACATGCCGGAATACACATCAATGCCGGTTTCGGTCATCAACCGCGCCTGCTCATAGTGCCATGGGCGGTCGGCAGTCTCGGCGTGAAGCACACGCATGGTTCCCTCCGGGTCTGGGTATTCCTGTATCAGGATGGTGCGCAAGATCTCTGGGTTCTTGCATTCGTTGCCCAGCGACCACATAACAACGCTGGCATGGTTTCGATCCCGGCGTACCATATTGTATTCCCGGTCCAGAATGGAGGCAGTCATAAATTCGGTAATGCGCTCGTTTTCATAAATCATGTTGGAGTGACATTCCAGATTTGCCTCATCCACCACGTAGATCCCATATTTGTCGCATAGGTAATACCAATAGGGGCTATTGGGATAGTGAGAAGTTCGCACCGCATTGATGTTGTTTTCCAGCAGAATACGGATATCCTCCTCCATCACCGATTTGGGCAAGGCATAGCCGTATTCCGGGTGGGTCTCATGGCGGTTAACGCCTCGGAAACAGATAGGCTGACCATTGATTCGAATCAGGTCAGCGTCATCGGTGCGCCCCTCAAACCAGCCGGAATCTGTGGCCTTATAGGTGATCTTCCGAAAGCCAACCTGAGCGGATTCATAAACTGTGCCTGTTTCTGTCCGTTCCTCCAGCACCAGCGTATAAAGGTATGGATCCTCGGCACTCCACTTTCGTGGAGCCGACATCGGAATTGAAAAAGCAAGACAGGTTTCCTCCCCTGCCGGGACGTTGGCTTCCAGATCAGCATCCGTCAGAGGCAATTCAATGCCATCCGCATTATACAGGTGCAACATTACCTGTGCCATCTGGGGAGCGGCAGTATAGTTTTTTACTATGACATCTACAAGAAGCGTACTGTCCGTAAAAGTCTCGTCGAAGTCGGTAACAATAGAAAAATCCCGCACGCGAGTCTGGGGAGCAGCATAGCAGTATACATCCCGAAAAATGCCGGAAAGGTCAAAGTAGTCCTGATCCTCCAGCCAAGAGCCATCGCACCATCTGTAAACCTTCATGGCAATGATATTCTCTCCGCCATAATTGACGTAATCCGTAATGTCGAATTCGTCGGTGGTGAAGGAATCCTCCGCATAGCCCACTTGCATTCCGTTCACCCAGAGGTAAAAGGCGGAATCCACCCCCTCAAAATCCAGATAGACCCGCTTTCCATCCCAATCCGTTGGAATCTGGAAGCTACGCCGGTACAAACCGACGGGGTTATAGGTCGTGGGGGCCTTGGGTAGATCTCGGGGATAACCAATGTCCTCATTACCGAAGTTCCGGGCAAACTTCTGGGTGGTGTTTGTATAAATAGGATGATCATAGCCCTGGGTCTGCCAGACAGAGGGCACAAAAATTGCATTCCAGGCAGAATCGTCAAAATCTGTCCGAAAGAAATCCGTATCGGGGCTTCCATCGAATGCGGAAGGGCTTTCGTAATAGGAAAATCGCCATTCGGTCTGGCTGAGCAGCAGGTAATATGGAGACAGAGATTTTTCATAATCCACAGCAGCGCGGATGGCAGCGGTCTTAGTTTCATAGGGAATAGAATCAGCCCGCGCAGGCTCCCGGCCGATCTGTACAATGTCACAGCTGCGGCTGCCGGCAGCGCCAGTGATATCACCATCCCATTCCTGCCCCGTCCAGGTCACACCGTTAGCGCAAACGCAGAGGCAGAACGCAAGCAGCAGTGCAATCAAAGTGGGGAAAATCTTCATCCCTGCTTCATCCTTTCTGCCAAGGCCGCCCGGTTCAGTTTCATACTGGCAGTATGTGGCAGTTCCTCCAGGTGCACATATACATCCGGCAGCATATACCGGGCCAGCCGGGCCTTTAGCTCCTTTTGGAGCGTTTTTTCTGAAAGGCTGCCAGTGTAGAAACACCAGAGATTTCCCTTCTCCCTGTCAAACAGCACACAGCCATCCTGCCAGCCGGGGATACTCCCCAGTGCGGCCTCCACCTCGCCCAGCTCCATGCGATAACCCATGTGCTTGATCTGACTGTCCCGACGGCCCAGTACGATCAACTGGCCATCCTCTCGCAGGTAACCGATATCACCGCCTCGGTAGAATCGTTCACAATTTCCGCGGCCCAGAGGATCAACCACCCATGCGTTCTGTGTGCGGACAGCATCCCGGTGATAGCCAACAGACACCCAGGGACTATGCAGCAGCATCTCCCCCGGGACGCCGGGAGCCGCCTGCTCTCCGTTTTCATCCAGAAAGAGGATATGCGTCAGAGCAAAGGGCTTCCCCACCGGCAGCCGCTCTCCAATTCTGGGCGGGCCGGTGACCTTCCCCACCGCAACAGAGAACATTTCAGTGGAACCATAAAAATGCCACCAGGAGGCATTAGGCGTTGCCTGCATCCACGCTTTCAGCGGGGGCCAGGACATGGATTCACCAGACATGATGCCATAGCGCAGCTCTGGAAGGCACCCGGAGGTCAGCACTCCGGCATTTACCGCAACCGCAAAGCTGGATGGCGTCATAGTCAGTTCCGTCACGTGTTCCCGGTTCAGACACTCGATCAGTTTTTTGGGGAAGGTCAGCACGCCGGCAGGCAGCAGGTAGACAGTTGCCCCCAAAGCCACCGGCGGAAAAATGTCAATAATGGAATTGGCATAGAAAAAAGGTGACTGATTGCCGAAAAGCACTGTTTCATCAAAATTGTAAGTTTCAATGGTTGCCTGCGTCCAATGCAAATAACTAAAATGTGTCTGAATGGAGCCCTTGGGAACGCCAGTGGAGCCACTGGTGTACAGAATAGACATCGGGTCATACACGCTGGAGTGACGGCGAATCATTTCAAGTTTTACCTTGTCGATGGAGTGCTCCGCAGCCGCTCCATAGTCAAGCACATGGGAAAAGGCAAAATCCAACTGGCGCAGTGCCCTTTCCCCCCGTTCATCCGTCAAAATCGTACTGGGGGACAGCAGCTCCAGAAGCTGGCGCAGCCGCTCCGGGGGCATGGAAATATCCAAGGGAGCATAAGCACAGCCAGCGTACAGCACACCGTAAAGGGCCGGAATGTTGCGGATGCTCCTGGCATCCAGCAGCAGCGCCACGGCGGAACCGGGGGCGGCAGTCTCGCTCAGGGCAGAGCCAATGCGCTGGGCCGCCTCCAGCAGAACGGCATACGTCAGCGTTTCCCGGTCATCATAGAAGGCAGTGCGCTCCGGCACCCGGTCCGCAGTGGCCTCCAGGTATTCCAGCATATTGGAAAACATTGTATTCACACTCCTTGAATTTGATCGGATGCATCCGAGGATCCTATATATCCCCAAGCAATCCTTCCTGGTACAAATGTGCTTTTCCCCTATCCGCCGAATTTATTCCTCCTTCGGGGACGACTCAAAAGCTGGGAGGTTTGCAAACCAAGCCTGGGCAGCGAGGTCATAGCTTTCGTAGGCGGGGTCATCCCGATGGTCAGGAAGTTCAAAGCGCTCCAGCAGATCCTCTCCCAGCTTATGAGAAAGGGTGATGCTTCCCTTTACATTCAGATGCTGCCAGTCGGCAAAGTCCGAGGAATAGCGCAGACCGAAGCGCAAATTCGGATCGTTGTAGTTAATGCCCGCCACGCCGTACTCCTCTGCCAATGCCCACAGGGCATTGTAATACATATGATCCCCAGCGTAATCTGGATTGGGCAGGCCAATGAGCAGCACCTGGATTCCCTTCTCCTGACACAGCTCAAAAATTTTCCGGGCATATTGCTCTTCCTTATCACTCATGCTGCGTTTGACGTCGGTCCACACCATGCTGGGACGCTGATGGTGCTCCACCACGTCCATTTCGATGAAGCCTTTCCAATTTTCGCCCCGTCCGCCGTTGCTTGGCGGGATGGCAAAATCGCTCCAAGTTACGGTTTCGTAGTTGCTGTGCACCTGAGGAAGACCCAGGATGTAGTCCAGTGCGTCGGAAGGCTGCTCTACGCAGGCAAGGATCGCCCCAACACGATTCTCCATTCCCCGAATGCCAAAGGTAGACAGGATCGTACGCCCTCGTCTGGAATACTCCTGCGTATAGACAGCGGGTTTGGCGTCCAGCAGAATCACCTTCGGGCACTGCGTTTTCAATGCTTCCCGGATAACATAGTAGCTGATCCAAAACGGCTGCTCTGCGCTGCACAGGTCATAGGCTGCAATGCCGTAGTCTGCCCACAGCACATTTGGATTCACCCCTGCATACACCATGCTGGTTCCCACTGCCAGGACGTCCACAGACTGCTCCGGCTGACGATACAAATTCACCATGCTGCAAATGCCATAATCATTTTTAGGAGTGAGCACATAGGTGGCATAGCCAATCAGCAGCACTGCGAGGAACGAAAAAAGCACCAAACGGATTCCAAAGAACACCAGGCCCCTCCTATGGGACAACGCCTGCTTTGCCATCTCTCTCCCCCCTGTCAGAATTGAGCATACACAAATGCCGTACCGTCAAATCCAGCTCCGTAGACGCCAAAAATCAGGATCGTCAGCATCAGCAGCAAAAGGATCGGCCAGCGTACCCAGACCGGGGATGCTGCCAGACACACGCAAAAATCTTTTTTACGTTCGCACAATAAGTCCACCATTAGGAGAACAGACAGGGCAATGCTCAAAATAACCCACTCCCGCCCAGCCATAATCGCCGTCATGTTGTCAGCAAAGCCGGAAAGTCTCCAGCTTCCAAACACCTGACGCAGAATAGAAAGGCCCTGCCGGGGGCTGGCTGTAAAGGCAAACGCCTGGGCCGCAGCAATCAAAAGCCAGGTACGCACCAGACGAACCGGCGTCATCCAGCCCCGTTTGGGCAGCCTCAATGCACGATTCAGCTTTTTTACCGCTGGATCCAAGAGCATAGCGGCAGCCATCAATACGCCAAAATAGCCTCCATACGCCACTGCGTTCCAGTTGGCTGTGTGCCAAAGGCCTATCAGCAGAAAAACCAGCAGTGTCGCCAGTGCAGTTGGTACCATTCGCCCAGCCTTCTTGCCAAAGAGTTTGGAAGCACTGCGACCCAAGGCGATTCCCGCCCGGCCGGTCGTCAAAGGGTACATCAAATAAGTACGGAACCAACCACCCAAGGTAATATGCCAGCGCCGCCAATACTCCGCAACACTCTGGGAAAAGAACGGTCGTCGGAAATTCTCGGGCAACTCCACGCCAAACATCCGTGAAATCCCCCGCACCACATCCATGCCGCCGGAAAAATCCGCATACAGCCGTACCGCGTAACATACAAGCCCGCCCGCTGCCAGATAGCCCGGCAGCGGTTCATCCGTAAGCATTGCAGCGGTTATGGGGGCCATGCGGTCTGCAATCACCAGTTTCTTAAAAAAGCCCCACAACATCAGCTGAAATCCGGCAGTCAACTGCACCGGCTCCAGCATATGTCCTGTGAAAAGCTGACTGCCCAGCTCCTTCCAGGTTGAAATTGGCCCCTGCGCCAGCTGTGGGAAATACCCCAGGAACAGCCAGGTTTTCATTGGATTTCGTGGGATTTCCACTCTGTCCCAATAAATGTCCACAAGCAGCCCCGCCGACTGAAAGGTGAAGTAGCTCAAGCCCAGCACACTTCCCGGCAGCCATTCCGGGAACAGACGGTACTCGTTCTTGAGCATCGTCTGCAGGAGTTCGTCCAAATTGGAGGAATATTTCATCAGCGCCATCATACCAAAATCCAGAACCAGCAGCAGTACCAGCAACCGTCTTCGATAAACCGCGCGGCCACGCAGCGCGGTCAATCCCAGGCCACCCAGCCAGGTCAGCAGTGCGATAGCTGACAGATAGGCCGCACTGTGCCACCCGGCGTACACAATAAACACAGCGCTTGCCGCCAAAAGCCCCATAGGGCGTATTTTCAGCGGCAGGAAATAAGTCACAAGCAGTGCAGCGGACACAAAAATCAGAAATTCAAAGGATAAAATTGACATAAACGCCCCCAATCCCGATTTTACAAGCTTTGCGAAGGCCCGCAGGAATGCGCTTATGGGTCGGCCTTCAGTGCCATCCGATCAATCTTTCCGCTGGGTGTACGTGGAAGCTCATCCCGATGTGAAACAACATCCGGGAGCATGTATCTGGGTAAAGCCGTCTTCAACGCAGCTTTCACTGCCTTTGGCTCTGCTGTGCCGGTATAGGCAGCGCATATCTTTTCGCGCTCGGTATTGTACCAGCAGCAGCCCAAGTCAATGCCAGGAACAACGTTCAGGGCACATTCGATTTCTCCCAACTCAATGCGGTAGCCGTTGCGCTTGATCTGGCCATCTCGACGGCCCAGGAACAGCAGTTCTCCCTGATCATTATAGGTGCCCAGGTCTCCCGTTCTGTAAATGGTTTCGGCAATTTGTGGGCGCAGTGGATTCTGCACAAAGGCAGCAGCTGTTTTTTCCGGCGCATTATAATAGCCTCTGGCCAGACAGGTGCCGGTGACGCAGATCTCCCCATCCAGCAGCAGAATTCTGGTATTGGCACAGGGGAATCCCACTGGTAACGTATCACCGTCGTCAAAATGCCTGTCTACCCGATACCAGGCGCATACGTCAGTTATTTCCGTGGGACCATACATATTTACGTAATCCGCCTCCGGCAAAACCGCCTGCCACAGGTTCAGTGTGCGGCATGGCATCACCTCGCCGCAGAAAAATACACGGCGCAGCTCCGGCAGGCTGCCCTGCCTCAGCACCTGTGCATTCACCAGAGCGGACAGCGCCGACGGTACCCAAAAAATCGTATCAATATGTTGGGTGCGAAGCGTATTCATCAATCGCTTTGGGAACATGAAATCACTACGGGAAATGAGAAATACACTGCCTGTCATGGCCATAGCGCAGTAAATGTCCAGCACCGAATTGTCGAAATAAAATGGGGCCTGACTGCCAAACCGCACGCCTTGGGGCAGCCTCAGTGCCGTGCAGGCCCACTGCACAAAATCGATCACGCTGCGATGGGCGATCGATACCCCTTTGGGCACACCAGTGGAGCCGCTGGTAAAGAGCACGTATAGCAAATCCGTATCGATCTGCTCCCGCCGGCGGACATTCAGCAGGGCCTCATTGACCTGCTCCTCCATCTGGGAGAGCGAACACACTGTCGCATCTCCCGCCAGCATTCGTGCAGCATCCTCCAGCTCGCCCTCGCAAAGGATAAGCTTGGGCTGCAGCACCTTGGCAATAACTTTCATCCGGGCCAAAGGCATCCCAGTATCCAGCGGCGTATAAAAGCAGCCAGCATAAACCGCTCCCAGCATGACCGCAATGCAGACAGGACGCTTCTCCATAAGGATCAACACCGGCGACTGGGTGGGGAGCCGCTCTGCGATCCAGCTGCCAATCTGCTTGGCCCGGGTCATAACCTCGCCCCATGTCAACTTCTCGACAGGAGAATCAAAAGCGACAGCACTGGGTGAGAAGCAGGCAGCACATTCCAACCAATCCAGAACATTTCTCATGAGTTCAACTCCGATAGCGGCGCACCAGTTTCAGCATAGACGCGGCGCTGTTGAAATTTTCTGGCTCAATATCGCCGATAGCGATATGGATATTGAACGCGTCATCCAGAGCCGCAATGATCTGGGTCAGCTCCAGGGAATCAACAACGCCATCATCTACCAAAGCCGTTTCCGTCGCAAAGTCTATGTCCTCATCTACCTCCGCCAGTGCCTCCAATAAGATTTCCATATCATCCATTTGTTTTCCTCCTTGCAGAGTCTGTTTGCCTGAGCGTCCCAAAGCAGGGGGCACTCAGGCAAGCATATTCTGCCTGCCCCCCACTTCCGCGGGGGGCAAGATCAGATTTTAGTCATTGATACGCTTCTCGGTTTCTGGATCAAACAGGTGGAGCTTCGTCGTGTTGGGGACCAGCAGCAGTTCCTTCTGCGTCGGGGCGGTTTCCCCAGTGTACTTGAACACCACGACCTTCTCCCCTACCCGGACATAGACCAGGTATGCGTCGCCCAATGGCTCGATCGAATCTACATGGGCGGAGATGGAATTTGCGTCTTTCTCCGTCAGCTCAAAGTCAGATGGACGAATACCAAGATCCACCTTTTTTCCGGCATAGGGGGCTAAGCAGGTTTTCAAATTCTCGGGGATTTTCAGCTGGAATGCGCCGCCATCCAATGTATCGCCCTTGACAGTGCAAGGGAAAAGATTGATCTGAGGAGTACCCAGAAATCCTGCCACAAACTCATTGGCCGGATGGTCATACAGCTCGTTGGGGGTACCCTGCTGCATGATGTGGCCGTCCTTCATCAACACGATGTGGTCGGCCATTGTCATGGCCTCGGTCTGGTCGTGTGTGACGTAGATGGTGGTAATACCCAGCTTCTCCTGGATTTTTTTCAATTCGTAGCGCACTTGGTCGCGGAGTTTTGCGTCCAGATTACCCAAAGGCTCATCCAAGAGAAAAACCTGAGGGTCACGCACCAAGGCACGCCCCAGAGCCACACGCTGACGCTGACCGCCGGAAAGCTCTGCGGGCTTACGGTCCAGCAGCTGCTCGATGGAAAGCATCTTCGCCATGTAATCCACCCGTCTGTCAATCTCCTCCTTGGGAGCTTTCTTTGTTTTCAGAGCAAAGGACATATTCTCACGAACGGTCATGTTGGGGTACAGAGCGTACTCCTGGAATACCATAGCAATGTTCCGCTCCTGCGGGGGAACAAACGTTTTGTCCTTTCCCTTGCCCTTAGCGGATGTCATCACCGCATCGCCAAAGAGTATCTCGCCGTTCGCTGGGTGCAGCAGACCCGCAATGCAGTGCATGGCCGTGGACTTTCCGCAGCCAGAGGGACCAAGAAACACGCAGAACTCGCCGTCTTTGATTTCCAAATTCAGTTTGTCCAGCACATAGGATTTACCCTTGTTGTAGGATACACTCATATCCTTGATTGTAATAGAAGCCATATGCTCACTTTCCTCTCTTTTGGGTTGCTCCGGGCCTTACGCACCGAAGGCTTCCACGTCGATACCGAAGCCATACTCATACAGGGGATTCTCAATGTCCTTGGGAAGATCCTCCCGCTGGTTTTCCACCTGCTCCATGGTCTTCGGGATCTGGAAGGGAAGCTTGCCGGTGATGGCGGTCTCGCCGTACAAGGCATCTGCCACAGCCTCCGCGCCGCAGGTGACGCCGGGGCGGTAGACCAGCAGCACACTGTCAGAAGCTTCACTGATGGGTGTCAGCACATAGGCGCGGTTCATGATGACCACCGAAACTACGTTTGCTCCGGCTGTTTTCAGTGCGTTCACAAGCGCCACTTGCTCCTGGGGGAATTTCAGGTCTGCAGCCGTCCACTCCGGGTCATGGGTTCCACTCTTCTCCCCCACCACAACGATGGCTGTGGTGCCGCTGAGATCATCCGGGACTTCTTCCGCAGTTTCGATATAAGTCACATTGCCGGTCCCTGCCTTGGCAGTCAATGCATCCAGAATGGTCGTGCCTTCAATTTCAATCGGTTCTTTGGCTGTCCAACCACTGTTCAAAGCGCGGACATTCTGTGCCAGAGAACCAGCGACCACAAGTTTTTGCCCAGCAAGAGCGGAAGCGTTTTCATATTTCACCAATGTAAAGGAACGGGCAGCCGCCTCTTTCGCTACGGCCTTGTGAGCCTCGGTGCCCACGTTGTTGTATACGGCATCCTCGTCTACATAAGGATTTTCAAAGATGCCCAGCCGGAACTTGGCAATCAAAATACGGCGGCAGGCGTCAGTCAAACGCGCCTCGTCTACTTCGTCAACCAATTCAGCGCTGGAACGTACGCCCATGCCGCCCAAGATATCTGCCCCAGCCTTGGTCGCGCCTACAAAATTCAAGCCCCAGTCTGTTTGTATCATGCCGGTATAGCCCAACTCGCCCCGGAGAAGATCGGTCATGACAGCGGCAGACTGGTCAGCGGAATTCTCCACTGCGTCACCACCCAGCACTGGGACAGTGGAATACCCATAGGGCATCACAGCCGCAACACCCGCCGCAATGGCCGCCTTAAAGCCAGCAAGATGCAGCTCCAGAGAATCCTCGCGGATGGTCAGAGGAGTGCCGTCAACGCCGCCTGTCTGTGCACCCGCACCGGGAAAATGCTTCACTGTGGCAATGACAGAGTCGGAGGTCAATTCACTCCCACCCTGCAGTGCCTGAACAGCAGCGGTAATCAAGCTCTGCACCACCTCGGTGTCCTCACTGTAACATTCCTGATTTCGCCCCCACCGGGGATCGGTGATCAGGTCAGCATCCGGGGACAGGGCCATGCGAATACCCACAGCCATCAGCTCTTCTTTCAGCACGGTGTTCAGCGCTGTTACCAGTTCCGGGTCATTGGCAGCCCCTTGGTTCACCTCATCA
The DNA here is from genome assembly GCA_934591635.1 of uncultured Oscillospiraceae bacterium. Taxonomy (GTDB): domain Bacteria; phylum Bacillota; class Clostridia; order Oscillospirales; family Oscillospiraceae; genus Faecousia. The sequence goes on from CAKTPI010000003.1 coordinate 99,829, forward strand.
GGCAGGAAGGTCGCATCACTGATAAAAGCCGCTCCTGCCTCGGTATCCATGGAGAAAACTACCGGGATGCCCAGCTCACTGGCTTCACTCAGCTCCTGGATTTCGTTGGTGCGCTGGGCCGCGTCCGCAGCGGAGTCAAAAGCATACTCATAAATCAGGGCAAAGCCTACGTTGCTGCCCGTAAACCAACTGTCCTTCTTACTTACCAGGGTCAGGTGCACCATCTGGGCCGCCTTTTGCTCTGGAGTCATCTGGCTGAGCAAATCCTCAGCCCGCTCTTCAGCAGGAAGGCGCCAGTCCTCATAGGGGTCGAGAATTCCATTGTCGTTCAGGTCCTTGAAAGAGTAGCCGTCAACTTCAATGATATTTTTGACTCTCGCTTCCAGCGTTGGCTGCTGGTATTCGGCGGCGTGCGCCGGCAGTGCTGAAAGGGTCAGCGCCGCGGCCGCAGCAAACGCAGCGAGTTTCTTGAAGGGATGTTTCATAAAAATTTGTCCTCCTTGAAATTATGATGCGGTGACAGCGCCGCTCATTTGGCCGGAAATCAGGTACTTGCCCATAAAAATGTACAATACCAACACCGGCAAAGCGAGAATCAGGGAACCAGCCATCTGAACATTGAATTCAGCAGCCATGGTGCCGGCCAATTCGTTCAGAGCAATGGTTGCGGGCTTGGAATCGTAGCCGCCCAGCACCAGCGCAAACAACATCTCATTCCAGATGGAGGTACACTGGAAGACGAATACGGTGATGGTGGCAATTCTCGTATTTGGCACCACGATCTTGCGGTAAATCTGCCAAACCCCGTTGCCATCGATCATGGCCTGACGGATCAGCGCATCCGGCACATCTGCATAATAGCCCCGCATCATCACAGTACACATGGGCATACCGAACACCGTATGCACCATCACCAGGCCCCAGATATTATCATATAGATCAAGAGCGTTGACAGTTTGCAGCAGCGGGATCAGGATTGCCTGAAAGGGCAGATAAGTAGCCGCAACCAGGGCAATAAAGAATACATTGTTCAGCCGGAATTTCCATTTGCTCAATGCATATGCGCACACGGAACCCAGAAATACAGAGCCCGCCGCGCCCAGCAGCGTCACCGCAAGACTCGTCAGCAGAGGCACCCCTAACTCCTCCATGGCGCTGGCGTAACCCTCCAGCGTCCAGGTGGACGGGGGCGTAATGGGAGTAGAAGTCATCACCTCACTGTTGGTTTTGAAGGAGGTCATGACAGTGCCCCAAAACGGAAGCATGTAGAAAACCAGAAAAACGACCATAATGGCGTAATACAGCATATGCAGAACCGTTGTGTGCCATCTCGGCTTGATCCGCACGGTCTGCGCCTGCTGGGCCTCCCGGGTGCGTTCGATGCTTATGTTATCCTGCATATCAGTTCCTCCTGTTTGTCCAATAGGTCAGAGGCAGAATCAGCACCAGCACGAGGGCCAGCAGGAAGCAGCTGATTGCTGCGGAGTAAGCGAAATTATTGCTCTGGAAGGCTTCGTTATACATCCAGATAGGCAGCGTCCACGCCGAGGAAGTGGTATATCCCACCAGAGAAACGATGAAATCAAAGGACCGCAGAGCATACATGGCCAGAATGGTGATGCAGCTGCCCATGGCACCCTTCAGCTGGGGAATAATCAACTTCATGTAAATGCGGGGCATATAAGCGCTGTCCAGTTTGGCGGCGTTGATGATATTGGTAGGCACATTCTTAATGGCTGCCAGGAAAATCACCGCCACATAACCAGAGAACTGCCAGACCATGGCAATGATAATGGATAGCATGATAGTTCTGTTGGACGAGGCCCACATGAGGTGCCCGTTTTTCATAGCCCCAGCTACATCCACCCCGAGAATGCTCAGGAAGGAATTCAGTACACCGCCGGTAGGGCGATACATATAGGCCCATACGGTCCCCGTGACCACGAAGGACAGGGCAAATGGCAGCAGAATCAGAGTGCGGAATACAGCAGTCCCCCGCAGCCCCTGGTCCATCAATAGCGCCAGGCCAAGGCCAAGCAGCAGACACAGCGGAATCAGGCAGAACAGCAGCAGCGTATTGCGCAGCGCAGGCCAGAAATTAGGGCTGGCAAACATCTTGGCATAGTTGCCGAACCCGCCCCAGCCATAGCTTGCCTCCAGCACACCGTCCTCCCAGTTGGAAACTGAAACCCACAAGTTCCAGCCCAAAGAAACATATACGAAGTAAATCAGCAGCGCCGCCGGGATACATATCCAAATCAGCGGATGCCTGTCAAAGAATCGGCTGACCGGCGCAACTGTATTTGGCACGAACCGACGTGCCAACTGATAGCATAGAATCACAGCCGCAACGATTCCAGCACCCAGCCAGAACTGGCCGTTGGAAAAAGTCATATAGCCAAAGTTTTCAAAGAATTCAGAAATTTGTTCCATAGGCGAACCCTCCGTTCTTTCTGGGGAGGAGACAGAGTTTTCCCCTCTGTCTCCTGCCTATTTCATTTATCGTAGCTCAGGCCCCAGCCGTAGTCATAGAGGGGGTTTTCCAGGTCAAAGGATACGTCGCCCTCCTGGGCATTGACAGATTCCATGTCCCGGGGGAATTGCATGGGAGTTTTGCCAGTGGGGTTGTTCAGGCCGAACAGGGTTTCACCGATTGCAATACCGCCCTGCGCACCGGGATAATAGGCTTCCAGAATTGCGTTGGTGTTCTCATCGCACCATGTCAGGATGTAGGGGCGGCCTCCGGTGACAACGGTGATGACAGTTTTGCCGGAGGCGACGGCTGCTTCAAGAATTTCCTGTTGACTGGACACAATCTCCAGGGTGTCATAGCCCCACACCGGATCGTGCTGATAGCTGGGCTCGCCGATAGAAACAATAATCACATCGGCCTGCTGGGCCAGCTCCTTGATGACCTCTACGTCCTCCTTCTCAGTCAGGACGGTGGTGTTTTCGCCGGCATAAGCGGCCACTGCATCGGCAATGGTCATGCCCTCCTGTGCCGAGGACCAGCCGCCCACCAGGGAGTCCATGTCAAAAGCACGGGGACCGCACACCAGAATGGTTTGCTCGGCATCGGGATCCAGGGGCAGTGCACCGTCATTCTTCAGCAGAGTCATGGCTTCCTCAGCTGCCTGGAGGTTCACCTTCTGACTCTCCTCGTTGCCCACAAAGGAAACAGCGTAATCCACGTCACAATAGGGATTCTCGAACATTCCCATCTCAAACTTGACCTTGACAATACGGGTTGCAGCCGCGGTGAGGATGGCTTCATCGATCTTGCCCTCCTGGGTGTACTCCTCCATCAGGTCGATCAGACGGATGGATTCGCCGCCAATGCCATCCACACGGCTCTGGGTAACACCGATGAGGATCGCTTCTTCATCGGAGACCTCTTCGCCTGTCATTGTTCCCAGGGCTTCCTGGATGGCCCAGATCATACCCCAGTCAGTCTGGATGATGCCCTCGAAGCCCATCTCATCCCGGAGCAGATCCTGCAGCGTTGCTTTGGAGCCGATGGCAGAATTCTCCATATCCAATGCCAGCGGCACAGAATAGTAAGGCATAATGGAAGCAACATTCACTCCCAGCGCTGCATAATAGGGCTTCAGGTGAATCTGCAGAGTCTCTTCACTGGAGATGATTGGAGAGGTATCCTTTCCCTCCATCTGAGGACCTGCACCGGGGAAGTGCTTCATGCAGGCAACAATGGAGCCGGTGTTCAGGCCATCGCTGCCGTTCTGGAATGCAACGACCTGAGCCGTGACCATCTGGGTCACCAAATCGGGATCCTCACCGAAGGTCTCCATCACCCGGCCCCAGCGGGGCTCGGAGGCGATATCGGCCTCAGGGGACAGCGTCATGCGCACACCCACGGCCAAATGCTCGTCACGGGCAATCTCCGCCAGCTTCGTAACCAGCTCTTCGTCACGGGTGGCGGCCAGTGCCAGGTTGTGAGGGGTAACAGTAGCGCCGGAAACATAGCTCAGGCCGTGGACAGAGTCCATGGACACCAGCACAGGCACACCCAAACGAGACGCTTCCGCATACTCCTGGATGGTATTCATGGTGGTGGCTGCCGCCTCCACGCTATTCAGCTCTCGGATCAGCAGCATTCCAATGCCGTAATCCGTACAGTAATCTTCCAGATAGGGAGCGATTTTGCCGTCTGCCCTGGGCAGATAGGTGGGGTGCTGCATCTGGGCAATCTTCTCCCGGGCGGTCATCTGGTTCACCAGGTCAGCGGCACGGGTCTGCGCGTCCTGCCGCCAATCCTCGTAAACATCCAGCGTGCCGTTTCCATTCAGATCAATGAACTGGTAGCCGTCCGCTTCAATAATGGACTTGCTGTGGGGATTCAGCTCCGGCTGCTCATAGGTCTCGCTTTCGGCAAAGACGGTACCGGCCAGCAAGGTGGCCATCATAGTGGCGGCGCTGAGCACTGCCGCGCTCCGCCGGATCAAATTTTTAATCAACAAGGTTCCAATCTCCTTTCACGCTTGCTTCCTTCAGTACATTTACAATTTTATTGGCGAAATATTCCGCGTCATGGTCGGAAGAGGTGGCAAACTCCTGAATCTGGGTTTGCAGACTGGTGGAGGCGCTCCAGGGCAAAGCCGTACCGTGGGTGAAGCTGGGATACACCTTGGTTCCCTCATCCAGCAGCTGATCCTTGAATTTCAGAGTCAGCTCGCAGTAGGTATCGTCGGGGGTATCGTTATAGGGAGAAATGGATTCTTTCAAGGCAGAGAAGGAGGTCTGTACCTCCGGGGTGGATACATTATAGGCCCAACGGACACCTGCATTCACGTCAGCAGAGTCATTGCTGACCACAAAACCGTCAATGCACATGCCGAACCAACCCTCAGTGCCGGGGAAGGTGAAGATGCCGTAGTCCTCGCCGTAGACCTGCCCCATGCTGGTCATCAGCGGCTGCATCCACGCGCCCATGATCTGCATGGCATAAGTACCAGCCACCACCTGGCCGGACGCCTCGTACCAATCCCGACTGGAATGGTCAGGAGCTACGTAGTCCATGAGCTTTGCGTAGGTGGACAGGACCTTGGTCACGTCCTCCACATTGTAATTACCGTTAATGAAATCCTCATAGATCTGCGGGTCGGTGCCCAGCATAATGTCCTCGAACACCTGGCTGGCGGGCCAACCCTTGCGGTCGCCCAAATCAATGGGGTAGCTCCCCTCTGGCATCTTCTCTGCCAGCTGATCGCACAGACTCCAGAATTCGTCCCAGGTGATATCCTCGTGGTCAGGAATTTCAATACCGAGTTCTTCAAAAACGTGAATGTTATAGAAGATGACATTGGACTTGTGGATACCGATGGGCACAATATACTTGTTGCCATCGGAGGCAGTACACAACTCCTCCAGGCCGGGCAGCGCGCGTTCACTCAGATCGGCATAATCCCAAACCTGATTCAGATTCAGCAGCATGCCGGACTGTAAATAGGGCTCGATCTCCTGACCGGGATGGGCCTGAAAGGTCTCGGGGCTCTTGCCGGCCTGCTGAAGTACCTTGACCTTCATGACCATGGCACCGCCTGCTCCGCCGGGGATGGCATTGGACTTGGCCTTGATCTTGCCATATGTATCCTTGAAGCCATCCACCACGCTTTCAATGGCGTCCTTCTCGCCTCCGGCCGTCCACCAGTGATAGACGTTAACGGTCCCCTTCTCTCCAACATCTTCCAGGATGGCAGGGATGTCCATCTCGTCAGCATCCTTCTTCTCGTTCTTGGCTGCCAGCGCACTCAGCGGAAACGCAGAGACGGCCAGAGCCGCAGCCAGCGCCAGGGCACAGAGCTTTTTCAATTTCATATCTTACTCTCCCTTGTATATGAATCAATCGACAAAGGTCAGAGTTCCCCACAGGCTGGGGTTCTCGTCCACATTGTAGGCAGAGGGGGTACGGTCCTTGCCGGAAAGGTCGGCGGAGGACTGCATACGCAGGCTGTGGATACCCGGGCAGGGCAGATCAACGTCCAGCACAGACAGATCGAAGCCGATGCTCTCGCCGGCCTGAGGGACCAGCTGCGGGATTTGGTCGTTGGAGAAGTTGTGAAGGGGAATCTTGCTTTCCCACACGATGCCGCCGTCAATAGAAACGATAGCCGCCTCGTAGTCGTCGAACACCTGCTCGTCACCATACTCGCCCTGGGTCTCCCAGCCCTTGGTATCGGCTACCATGGAACGATCAATGTAGTTGAAGAAATCATATTCATCCTTATACTTGTCGGCGGACTGCACCAACCGCCAATCGGTCGAATCATAAGCAGTGCGGTCAGGATCCGCGTCGGGATCGGTGCTCAGGAACAGGATAACAGCGTCCAGCTCGTCCAGAGGGAAGCCTTCCCGGTAGACCAGAGGGGTATCGTCCAGGATCTTCATGGCGAAGTAGAGGTTTTCCTCATCCCACATAGCGTACAGCTCCACAGAGCAATCCGCTTCGCCGTCCCAGTGTTCGATTTGGTCAATGATCTGGCTGTCGGAATCAATACGCAAGCATTTGGTGGTGTCCCACTCGCTCAGGTCGCCGTCAATGACCACCTCACCGGCTTTGGGGGCTTCCAAGTTTTTCTCGGAATATGCCTGCGCGTTGGTGGCAAAGCCAAGCACCACTGCCAACGCCAGCAGCATGGAGACGATTTTTTTCATAGTCAATTTCCTCCTTAAAAATGTGCGGGGTCGGGTATTCCCGCTTCTTTCGGCTTTATTATAAATTCGTTCTTCTCCGCACACCCAAAAGGATTCGGCACCCTTTTATGCAAAAATACAGCAAACCTCCTAAAAATAGGAATATCCAACACATTACTGAAGAATATCCAGCACAAAGCGGTTTGTGCTATGTTTTTTCGAACGGTTATGATATAATCACTTCGTATCAGTCAAGTGGGGCTCATCTCTACTGTGACGTCCCAGTATCCCATAATAGGAAATATATAAATAACGCCGCATTGGAGAGTTCGATATGCGTCTAAGTGTTAAAATGATCCTGCTTTTCTCGGTTATCATGGCGATCTCAATCTTTTTTCTCTCTTCCTACTCGATACAATCGTCAGTGGATGGGGCAGCAAAATACACCGCCTCACGCTTCGCAAACATGAGCACCAGCATCAGCCTGGACATCGGGCAGGATATCGACATGAAGCGTTTGACCCTCAGTACGCTGTCCGGCGACGCCTCTTTTCTCTCCGCTGTGAATCAGTTTGTCCGTGACGACAGTGATGAGCAGAAAATGGGGCTGATGGCCCGCGCGGCCGCCTTGCAGCAGATGTATCAATCGCCGTTGGTGGAGCAGTATTCCTGTGTAGCGTTCTTCAATACCGACGGAAAATATTTTGCCAGCACCATGAACAAGGATAATGCCTCCCCGGACACCAGCACCCTGGTGAAGGCGCTGGGCACCAGTCCCCGGGAGCTGATTCTCTCTCCCTGCCAGAATCTGTTCTCTCACGATCCCCGCGTTCAGGTATATGGTCTGATTGAGCCGCTGTGGTATCACGACAAGCTCCTGGGCTATCTGGCCGCACTGGATGAATACAGTTCCATTGAGCATATCATGGATTTTGTAGACAACAGCGATGAGGTGATGGTACAAGCAGTTTTTAATGACGGCTCCCTGTTCTATGCCAGCAGAGAAGGTATGCCGGATTTCCCTCTGGATATGGTTGAAAATGAATTAACCAGTTGGACGGATTCAGAAACTCAGACAATTTATGACGTGCGCCACACCTATATCCCCTCCGTCCAGCTCCATCTTTTCCTTGCACAGGATCAGGCAGTTACCATTCAGGGAAACAGAATTATTCGCCAAAACATGATCCGCCGGGCTTTGGTGATCATGCTTCCAGCCTTGCTGGTAATTACGCTGCTCTCCCTTGGGCTGACCCGCTCTATTCGCCGTCTGACTCAAAAAGTACGGCGCACCCCATCCGATGAAATCTGGCTGAACGGCTCCGCTGCCCTGCAAGCGCTGAACCAAACCGTCACCTCTCCCACCGATAAAGAAATCCACACGCTGGAGCTTGCCTATAACCATATGATGACCCAACTTCGGAACAGTGCCGTCAACGAGCTTGCTCTGCGGGAAGGCGCGCTTCAAGCTCAGCTCAGTGCTTTGCAAACCCAGATCAACCCCCACTTTATCTACAACACCCTGAACATTATCTCCGCAAAGTCTATGGAGAGCGGCAACTTGGAAGTCATCGAAATCTGCGACCAGTTTGCTTCCATGCTCCGTTACTCCACCGACACCCGCTCCCGCGTTGCCACATTACAGGAGGAAATTGAAAATATCTTCGACTATCTTATGCTGGCCAAGGCCCGGTACGAGGAAAATCTGGAATTTGTCATTGACGTGCCCGAGGCCCTGCATCACATCATAGTGCCAAAGCTTACCCTACAACCCCTGGTGGAAAACGCCATAACCCACGGCTTCGATGGCAAGAATATCCTGCGCAAGCTCTCCATCATTGGCACTGTTACCTCCGCGAATCTGATTTTAACCATTCGAGACAACGGCACCGGCTTCTCTGATGAAATGCTGGAAAGCCTGCGCCGCCGTATTCGGGAAATTGACAGCGGTAACGTCTCCATCGAAAAATCCGGCGGTCATATCGGCCTCATTAACACCTGCCTGCGCCTGCACTATTACAGCAAGGGCCGCATGCATATCACCATCCATAACGACAACGGTGCCGTCATTACCCTGACCATGCCTGTCGCTTGACCGTGCGGCTATCAGAATAGGTGGACGGTAAAATGGATGCCTTGCATGACCGTTTCAATGAAATAAAAACGCGGGGCTGTCTCAAGATGATTTTTTAAAATCATTCGAGGCAACCCTTTTTTGGGGTACAGAGCAGGGAAAAAGTGGCCAATTATACCGAAAAACAGCACACAAAATCAGGGGGGCAGGTTTTGCCTCTCAAAAAGTGTACTGTTTTTCTTTTACACACTATGCAGCAAACAGATGTTTCTCAACCGGCCTGTTTGTATTCCAAAGCCCGACTCTCCGCGAAAGCCGGGCTTTGTATTCTTTTAGAGGCTGCCTCTTTGTGAGACAGCCCCATATCAAAATTGCAGTATGTTTATCGTTTTTTGGACTTCTGCGGTACAGGACGGGAAAAACCAGCGAGGCAAATTTGCAAATTCAACTTATTCTTTAACGTAGGTCACAATATCTCCCATTGGGTTCCGTTCCGTTGCACCAGAATAGGTATCCGCAGTCTGATCAATGGCAGTATCTTCATGACCAATCAACAAAACGGCTACGGCCGTATAATCTTCGGGGATTCCCAAGGCCGTACGATAATCTTCCTGCTTTTCGCCATTCAGGGCTATGGTGGGAGAAGATATGATCTTGCTTCCGTATCCCAGCAGTCGGGCGGTAACAGACATGTTCTGACACGCAAGGCCTGCGTTAAGTTCAGCACCCGTCGAACAGGAAATCACAATCGCTAACGGGGCATCGGCAATTCCGGCTTTCACCGCAGATGTATTCCGTGTGGCAAAAGCGTTATCATCGGCGGAGGGGGCATTTCCAGCGTCCGCGCCGCTTTCAGGGGCTCCTGCCGGAACTGCGCCGGTTGGTATAGCATTGCTCATGTCGTCTGCGATCTGCTGCAAAACAGAAGAACTTGTGATCACCGAAAAATGCCAGGGCTGTTGATTCATGGCGCTTGGAGCATTGACTCCTGAAAGGAGGATGGTTTCAATGTCATCCTCAGAAACAGCTTCATCCGTGAAATACTGCGTAGTTGGGATGTCCTTCACCAATTCCACCGCTTCGTTGACCGAGTTCTCCACACCGCCGCTTTGCTGGCCGCAGCCGGTCAACAGACAGAGTAATAGCAGCAGTAATCCCGCTGTGTGTAAAAGATGCTTTTTCATGTACGCTCCTCCATTGTCATGATGTAAGATATTTGTAGCTTTCCGCTGATAGTGACTTTATTATCGTTTTTTGGGTCTTCTGCGATACAAAACCGCAAAAAGCATCGCCGCGGCAAAAAAAAGCAGAGACACTCCGTACAGGATCAGATTCCCTGCGGACGCTGCCGAGGAGGTACCTCCAGCGCCGCCGGGGAAGCTACCCATAGACGGTCTGCCATCGGAATTGCCGTTGCCGCCATTCTGTGCGTTTTCGTCCGTTTGCTGGGTATTGTCAGAGGCATTCTGCTTTCCTCCTGCAAATTGGGAGAAATCGAATCCGTTTGGCGGTTCGCCACCGAACTGAGATGCGTCAAATCCATCCTGCATTTCACCGCCGAACTGGAACGGGTCGAAATCAACGGACGGTGTATTTTCAGACCCGGCGAACACACCCGGCGCAGTCTGCGTTTCAGACGTGCCTTGTGCCACGTCCGGCGCATCTGAGACATTTTCAGAGGCCGTCGGCGCATTGAAGCCAAACCCACCGCCGGTATTCATACTGCCCATCACGCTGATATCCAGCGCGGACGCATCCACCAACGCATCACTGCCGCGCTGCTCCGCTTCGGTGGAAGGAATCGTCCCGTCAAGCTGCCCTTGGATGGATTCGCCCCGCAGCTTCACCACTTGATAGAGGGTATCGACCGCTGTCAGATATTCATCATAGGAATAGAACGCAGTAGGGTCTGTCTCCACAAGCTCGTCGATCTGGCCGCGCACCCGCTCATAGAAAGCGTCAAATCCGCCGCCATTGATGTATTCACTCACGAGCTGCTGCAAATAGGCATAATACTGCCTATGGTATGTTTCATTCTCCATCAGCGTGTCGAAGAAATCTGTGCCGGAAAACGCATTGTCGATGGCATCGTTTACAACGTCGGTAGCGTCACTGCCGCTCCCCATGCCGCCGAGGGAAAGGTTATAATCCCAAGGAATCAGATTCAGCCTTCCTCCAGCTTCATAGAGATAGTAGTTGTGCGCCATCATGCCGGACAGGCTGTCCTCATTGACGGAGAATACATGGACAGCCATATAGCGAAGCAGGTTGTCGATGTCCATATAGGCATCAAGATCATTGCCCTCCGAAATGTTTTTAAGGGCGGTGACCACACGCTTTTGGTCGGTCTTCGTGGTCTTTGTGATCTCGCCGTCCCAGATGGTTTCATAGCTGTCCAACTCATCATCCACATAATTCAGATCCGCGCCGCCTCCTCCCATGGAGAAGCCGCCCATGCCGCCTCTAAAATTGAAATTCATTGACGGACGTTCCCCAGAATCAGTCGGGGGCTCCGCCGAGTTTTCACTCCTCGAACCCGACTTTTGAGATGGGGCAAAGGCATCATCTGACATCTGGCCGGGAGCGGCGGGAGGATTCGCCTGATTGGAATTTCCCTGCGTATCCGGCGGGGGCACGTTGCCAAAATCCATGTTATCAAAGTCGATGTTGCCAAAGTCGATATCACCGAAATCTTTTCCGCCGCCGAAATTCATGCTGTCCGGCTTGTAGAGTTCTCCGCTTTGCGCCCCGTAGTTGCGGAGCATAAAGCTGTCCTCCACCGCTTCCAGCGCGAGGTAAACGCCCCAATACTCGCCATTGACGGAGATTTTGGCGTAATTGTAAAGAGAGGCATCCGCTCCGAGATACTGGTACATATCGTAGATCAGCGCCTCTTTCATATTGGTGGCATCGGCGTAGTTATTGTTCAGGATCAGCTTGTCCAATCCGAAGCAGGTCTGTCCGTCTACGTAATGGTCAAATTCCAGTTTGAAGCTGTAGCGGTCGGTAGTGGGATCGCTGGCGATGGAGGTCAGGCTGGTGTTGCCTTTAGGTCGAATGGCGACGCGGTAAAAGGCTGTGCCGTTGACTTCTACATCGCACTGGTAATATTCCTCCGCCGTGGCGTTGACCAGCATATCATTCCAGTCCGCGTCATCCATCAAAAAATTGACCGTCAGAATGCTGCCAGTATCGAAGAGTTCCGTTTCATACTCCATGGAAATGCCCGTATCTCCCATTGCTGCTGCGATTTGACTGGAAAACGCAACTGCACAAAGGCATAGACAGACAGCGACCGCCATGACCACAGCAATGATTTTCGTGATGTGTTTATGAGCGATCATGTGCTTCCTCCGTTACGACAGATATTCGCCGTTGTAGCTGACAAGGGTCGCGTTCTCGACGCCGGGCAGACGGGAGATCAGGTTGACAAAGCTGGTGGACGCATCCTTGGTGCGCAGTTCCGCAGTCAACTCGATTCCGGCAGTAGTAATGGTTTTGGATTTGACGATGTAGTGCTCGGTATCTTTGCTGAGAATATCCAACACGGCGTTTTCTGCTTCCTCGTCTGCGCAGTTCATCACAAGGATGTAGGGATTGTTGTGAATTTTGCGGTTGGCGAACAGCAGAAGGATCACACCGATGATGGCGGATCCGATGACAGCCAGCTGGATCATGCCTGCACCAATGACAATGCCCACCGCCAGCGACCAGAACAGGAACACGATCTCCACTGGCTCCTTGATAGCGGTACGAAAACGGACGATGGAGAGCGCACCTACCATGCCCAGGGACAGCACCACATTGGATGTGACCGCTATAATGACCAGTGTGGTGACAAGGGACAGGCCAACAAGCGTCAGCGCAAAACCGCTGGAATACATGACCCCGGTCAGCGTTTTCTTATAGATCATAAAAATATACAAACCGATTACCAGCGCAACTGCCAGGCCGATAACGGTGTCAAGAATCGAGAACTCGGAAATGTTCTCTAAAAAACTGGACTTGAAAATGTCATTAAAGCTCATGTTCGTTTCTCCCTCACCATCAATATTTAATTTAACCAAACCGGCGGCATGCACCGTATTTTGAGAATGCCTGTTGGCGAAGCTCACCTGATTGAAGCAGACATCGAATGATTTCCGGCAAAAAGGCATCAAATTTTACCTCTAAAATGATATCGCCGGGTGCGTCTGCTGCGCTGATGTCAGGAATTATACCGCCCGCAAAATCTCTTTGAAACAGACTAGTTCGGATACTGGAATCAAAGGTCACACGAACATTCCCAACACTGTAAACATACGGTTCCCGCACATAGGATACCAGCACACGGGGTCTGAGCTGCTGTGTTTTCATTTTACAGTACAGCTCCCGAACCAGCGATTCCGGGTGCTCCAACATCCACGGCCCCGGTGAGTCAAGAATTCGTTGATAATCTTCTGTTGTCAATGGTGCATCGATCTTCATGCATAAATCATTGTGCTTGATCTTTTTCTCCAGCGCGATGAACGAAAGGTCATCGTTGTAATAACGGATACGAAATTTCTCTCTTTTTGGCAAACCGTTAATTTTTTCACGTAGCGCTTTGTCCCCGTAGTTATCAAAATAAATACTTCGGATCGTATAAAGTCCGTCTACACCCGCGTGCGGATCGCACTTCATAACAGTCTTAAGCCGCTGTCTGAGCGCCTGGCGATCGGCTGAGTTAATTTGATATTTCAACTCATGCCGGTAGTTCCCGGAAAGCTCCATTGTAATCCCCCTTTTTTCGTTGTAAAGTACAAATCAATTTTAAAGGGGCACCCTAAAATGTACTTGAAAAGCATAATAAAAATTCAGGCATGAAACCAGCGCCTTAGCACCAAGAGCACTGGACTCGTCCACATGTCTGATACATTGGAACATTTCCGATGCTTCTCTGGGGACCGAAGAGCTGGGGCATTTGGAGATGATTGGGGCGATCGTGCATCAGCTGACGCGGAATTTAAAGGATAGTCAGATGAAGGATCCGGCGTTTGCACCCTATTTTGTGGATCATACTGCCGGCGTTTACCCCGCTTCGGCAGCGGGGACACCGTGGAGCGCGGCAACCATGCAGGTGACGGGAGATCCGATTACAGATTTGACAGAGGACCTGGCGGCGGAACAAAAAGCTAGAACGACTTACGACAATATTTTACGGGTCAGTGACGACCCGGATGTAAACGATGTGATTAAATTCCTTCGAGCGAGAGAAATTGTGCATTTTCAGCGTTTTGGTGAAGCAATCCAATTACTTCGTGACAAACTGAATCAAAAAAATGTTTACTTTATGAATCCTGCGATTGATATTTGAGAAAATGCCGCCGTTTCTTGCGAGACGGCGGCAAAATCAGTATAAGACGCTTAGGTCAGCGAGAAAGATACACGGATGCAAAGCTTACCATCTGAATAGACGGCGTGAATTTGCCCATCCATTTTTTCGGTAAGGAGTTTTGCAATCGATAACCCGAGGCCGGTGGCGCTACCCGCACTACTAACGGTAAAGAAACGGTCAAAAAGTTGCTCGGCTTGGACATGTGTCAAATCAGGAGCTGTATTTGTAAAAGAGATTACTCCGTCAGTGGTCAGGGCAACCTGTAAATCTCCACCGGAGTATTTGACTGCATTCCCTAAAATGTTGTCAAATACTCGCAGCAGCATTTCTTTATCCAGACTTCGGAGCACCGGCTGCGCAGAAAGCTGGATATTCGGTGTAATGCCATGCTGGACGAGCAATTCAAAAGATGCGGCAAGACTTTGCTCCAAAATATCATTGATGCATACCACTTCCCTACTCCCCTGCGGTGCATTGGCATTCAGCATGGAGTACTGGAACAGCTCTTCCGTCAGATTGCGCATTGCATTGGTACGTTCCCGGATGACCGTCAAATACCGGACTGCTTTTTCGGTTTGCGGTTCCTGCTCCAACAAATCCAGGTAACCACAGATAGCGGTCAGTGGTGTCCGTAAATCATGTGAGACGTTGGTGATTGCTGTTTTTAACTCTGCATCTCCGTTTTGCAGCTTTTGCCGCTGCCTGTGCAGGACTTGCAGATGGGCGTTTATATCAGATGCAAAGCTGCGAACACTGCGATTGCGGGAAGAGACAGAAATTGGGCTGTTGGTATCAATACGGAGTTTGTCGCTTATTTCTGCTGTAACTTCCCGGAGATCTTTGTGAAGCAGAATGAGGTCGATTGAAAGAAAGATAATACCAGAAATAAGAACAGCAATCAGCGCAATCTCTATCATATGATCCCCTTACTTTAGACGTTCCTTTTTGAAGATTTCAACACCCAAAAAACTCGCAATAAGCGTTATGCAGACGGATGCAAGGGTAGAAAATATTGGGTTAGCCACTTCCCTGTTCGCAAGTAAAATCGCCTGTCCGCTGGGCAGCGTGTTTACAGCAAACTGATATATACGCCGTAGGGTGCCGGAAATGTAACTGGGATTTGGCTGCGATTCGCCAATTTCGATCCCATTTGCGGTAATAACGGCTTCGGAGATCGTTTCTGGCTCATTTAAAGAATTGTACATTACACTTGCGGCGACAATCAGAAGCAGCATCAGCAAAATAGAGAGAACGGCTGACTTGGCTTGGCTTTGTACGAGTATACCAATCAATGTCAATAAAGCGGCATTGGCCGCGGTAAGCGCCAAAATCTGCAATGTGTAAAGAACCAATTGCGTTACAGGAGAAGTAAACCAGCCAAAACGAATAATTCCGACAATGCCGCCCAGTGCCCATCCGAGCAGAATCAAGAAGCTGCCGGCAAGAGCAGTGACCAAAAAAGAACCGTAAATTGTTTGGCGGGAATGACCTGCAATTACTTTATTTCGGATTGTACCATCCTGATATTCTGTTCCCAAGAAAAGACTGATAAAGACGGCTTGCAAGAGGCAAAGAAACGGAAGCGTATTCATCACAATTTCATCGGTGGTGAAAGCGTCTCCTTCGCCGGTTTTAAGCATAATAAGGAAAAACATGGACATCGCCAATGCGCCAAGTACGCAAAGTCGCAGAACACCGCTGAAACGCAGGCGACGGAAGGACGCGCTGAGAAGTTTACGCATTATGCTCGCCTCCCATCAGATTCAGATAAAAGCTTTCGAGGCTTTCGTCATTTTCGACCATCGAAATGATTGCGCACCCTTCCTTCGCAGCATTCATTGCAAACTCGGTAACCTGAATCTTGCTGTAAATATCCGCAGTGGAATTGCTGGAAATACGGTAGTCAGCTCCAAGTTCGTCCAGTACGCGGGCCAAACCTGGCAGATTACTTGCTTCAACCCGGATGCACTTTTGACTGACCTTTTCGAGCACATCTGCACTAATTTCCTTGATGATTTTGCCGTTATCAATAAAGCCATAGTGCGTTGCCAGGCGGGATAATTCGTCGAGAATATGGCTGGCAATCAAAACAGTGATGCCCTGCTCACGATTCAACTTGAGAATCAACTCGCGAATTTCAATAATTCCCTGTGGATCCAAGCCATTGATTGGCTCGTCGAGCACCAGCAAATCCGGATTACCGGCAAGTGCTATGGCAATGCCTAAACGCTGACGCATTCCCAAGGAAAAATTTTTAACCTTTTTTTCACCGATCCCATCCAGTCCGACCAAATGAAGCAGCTGACCTGCTCCGTCGTCAGAGGGAATGCCTAAGATGCGGTATTGCTGGAAAATGTTTTCCCGTGCAGATAGATCCAGGTAAATAGACGGCGTTTCGACCACAGCTCCCATTCTGCGACGTGCGCGGCTAATCTTTCGGTCAGAATTTTGAATGCCGCAAATAGTGTACTTGCCGGAAGTTGGCTCCTGCAGCCCGCAAATAATACGGATGAGTGTGGTTTTGCCGGCACCATTTCGACCCACCAAACCATAAATTGATCCTTTGGGTACGTGCATCGACAGTTCGTCTAAGACTGTGACCTTCCGGTAAAGTTTGGAAAGGTTATTTGTTTCAAGCATATATTCCATAAACGAAACCTCCTTTGCTTGATAAAAGAATCATACAAGCAAAAGGTTGAGAAAACGGATAATAAAAAGGTTAAGAAAACGTTGAGATTAAGAAGACTCGCTTTTTATCAGTCGAAAGCCAATACCCCATACAGATTCAATGTATTCCTGCCCTAAAACAGCGCTGATTTTTTTTCGAAGATGGCTGATGTGCGTCTTCAAAGAGCTTTCCGTACAGTCCGGAGTGTCACGGGAAATTTTATCGAGAATTATGGATTTTGCAACAACTTGCCCTGGATTCTGCATCAAGAGCTTCAAAATTGCATATTCGGTACGTGTCAGGCGAAGTGCTTCACCCGCAGCGAATACGACATGAGAAGACATGTCCATTGTAAGGGCGCCATAGTGGTATTTAGGGGCCGTTGATGAACTTGCATGCTCCCGAAAGCGCACCATGACACGCGCTAGAAGTTCCTGCGTGTCAAACGGTTTTTCCAAATAATCTGTTGCACCGTCCAACAGAAGAGAAACTTTATCCTGGATTGCGGACTTTGCACTCACTACAATAACAGGAATATTCTGAATTTTTGGCAAAATTTGTTCGCCGGTCAGCCCGGGCAACATTAAATCCAGTAGAATCAAGTCGGGTGTTTTCTCCTTTAACAGAAGTAAAGCTTCTGTTCCTGAAAAAGCCCGAAGAGTATGATATCCTGCACGTTCCAAAACTTCCTGTTCCAAATTCCCGATGGATTCGTCGTCATCTATGATAAGAATAGTCTGCAAATTTGTCTCTCCTTCCTTTAAAATATCCAAAAAAGCAGTAAATGCAACCAATAGTTGCTATAAATCGGCGAAATTTACAACTCGTATTACAAAGCATGCCTCTCCTGTGTAGGAAAGGCATGCAAATATACGTTGGAATTAAGCGCGTCGTGTTGCGAGGCTTTCGGCCAGTGCAATTAAATCCATTGTATCCTCAAACGGCGCCAAAGAGGAAATTGCAGCATCCGTGTACCGCTGCACGAGAGCCACACATTTTTCCAGGCCATACAGCCGTACAAAAGTATTTTTCTGCTCATCGGCGCCGACAGCTTTGCCAAGCTCATCGGTTGTGCCAATGACATCCAGCATATCGTCCCGAATCTGAAACGCCAGCCCTAAGCAGTCGGCAAATTTAGCAGCCGCTTTGATTTGTTCTTCGCTGGCATTACCTGCAATGGCACCCAGCACGCATGCGGCATTAATGAGCGCTCCTGTTTTGCGGGTTTGGATATCCAGTACCTCCTGCTCGGTACATTCTCTTTCCTCGCTGAGAATGTCCAGTACCTGACCGCCGACCATTCCTAGGGAGCCGGCATTTTCTGCAAGGATGCCAATTGCTGTAGATATGTTCTCTGGTTTTGACAGGTGTGCAGAAGCAGCCATGGAAAATGCATCCGTCAGCAGTGCGTCACCGGCTAAAAAAGCGATTGCTTCACCGTAAACTTTGTGATTTGTCGGGCGGCCGCGGCGGTAGTCATCGTTATCCATACAGGGCAAATCATCATGAATGAGACTGTATGTGTGAATCATTTCAACGGCAGCTGCAAAAGGGGCTGCATCCTGCCAATCCCCACCGCTTAAGCGGCAGAACTCTAACGTAAGGATAGGACGAAGCCGCTTTCCACCGGACAGAAGACTGTACGCCATTGCTTCATAAAGAAGCTTTTGAGGCTCATTTTTGAATTTGGAAATGTACTGGGTCAAATATGCCTCGATATAATCATGGTATTTCCGAAAACGCTGCTCACTGCTCATCGGCAAAGGCCTCCTCCACAGGGCTTCCATCTGGTGCGGTCATGATTTTCTTTACCTGAAGTTCCGCATCATCCAACAGCTTTCCGCAGCTGCGAATTAGTTCTGTGCCCTCCTGGAATAACCGCAAGGACTCCTCCAGCTCCACATCGCCTTTTTCCATGGCGCGAACGATCTGTTCCAGACGCTGCATGGATGCTTCGAAGGTTTGATTGTTGGGATTCATTTGTTTTCCTCCTTAACGTCGGTGACTGTGGCCCGCAGAGAGCCATCGGATAATTTGACATGAATTTCTTCCCCAGAGGCAGTTTGCTGGATAGAGTGCAAGACGGTACCTTCATCAGAACTTACGATGGAGTATCCTCTTGTCAGCACTTTTAGTGGACTCATAGCTTCCAGCTTGGCAGTTTCCCCAATAAAACGCTGCCTTTTTCGCTGAATTTGCTGCGTCTGAGCAGCTATCATACGGGCTTTCAGATGCTCCAGGCTCTGCTTCCGCTGCTCCAGATAACCGGTGGGGCTGACCAAAGCCGGAGACTGCGCTAGAACATTCAAACGCTGCCGGGCATGCCGAAGTCTTACAGACAATGCTGACGCCATAGCAGATGCTGCCGCATCCAGGTTCTGCATCAATGCAGTTTGGTCGGGGACAGCTAATTCTGCTGCATTGGAGGGGGTTGCTGCCCGCAGATCTGCAACATAGTCGGATATGGTTACGTCCGGCTCATGGCCAACAGCTGAGATGACAGGAATCTGAGATTCGTAGATTGCATAGGCAACGCGCTCATCGTTAAATGCCCATAAATCCTCAATGGATCCACCTCCACGCCCAACAATCAATAGATCGGCTAAGTGATAATGATTTGCGTAGCGAATTGCAGCTGCAATCTCACCGGGAGCTTCTGCTCCCTGCACCCGTACTGGCAGAAGCCGCACTTGCGTCAAGGGATAACGCTTATTCAGGATGCGAAGCATATCGTGGACAGCTGCACCGGCGGAACTGGTGACGATGCCGATCGTCCCAGGATACGGGGGTAATGGCTTTTTGTGTTCCGGTGCAAACAACCCCTGGGCGGCCAGCTTCGCTTTGAGTTGTTCAAATGCGGCATAAAGGTCACCAATGCCATCCATGCTCATTGCACTGCAATACAGCTGGTAGGCGCCATCTCGGGGATAGACTGTAATCCGCCCTAGAGCGATTACTTTCATTCCGTTTTCTGGACGGAAACGCAGACGGGCGGCATTTGTCTTGAACATAACGCATTTTAGCGCTGCATTTTCGTCCTTCAGGGTAAAGTAGTGGTGACCGGAAGGATACATCTTGTAATTGCTAATTTCACCACGGACAGCCAGCTGCATTAAAAGCCGATCCTCATCCATCTTGCCGCGGATGTATTCATTTATCTGGGTTATAGAAAGAACCTGCTGCTGCATATCATCCCTCCATCATACGGTGCGCTAGAACAGCAACACCCATGGCGTTGTCGGTAGAATATTGTGGTTCTGCAAAAACGGGATGGAGCGGCTGCATTACTTGGCGCAGCATGGAATTAGAAGCGACGCCGCCAGAAAACACTACCGTGCAATTCGGGTACTGCTGAATCGCCTGCTGGGTCGCTTTAAAAACTGCAGATGCAATACAGCGCAGCGCAAAAGACGCCGTATCCGCGGGTGATGCGTTTTTTTCATGGTACTGCTGCACCTTGTTCTGCACACCGGAGAGAGAGAAAAAGCTGTTCTCACATTTGACAAGGAATACATCCTGCCGCTTTGACTGGGTGCTGAGCACATCCAGGTATTTGCCGGACGGAAATGGCAGCTGCAGAAGCTGGCCCGTGCGGTCGATCAGCTGTCCGGCAGAAATATCAGTTGTGCCGCCAATCTTGGTGCATACTACATTCTTCCCTTCCGGTTTCACCAACAATAACTCTGTTGTGCCGCCGGAGAGGTGCCACGCGAGGTGAGGACGATCCATTAAATCCAACCTTCCTGCACTCCAGAGGGCTGCAGCAACATGCCCCTGCTGATGTGATACTGTAATCAGCGGCACATGAAACGCGTCCGATAAGAGCTTTGCGTGGGAATAGCCAACCATGAAGCACGGCATATAACTGCCTTCCACAGCACGAGGGCGCGTACTGACACCGACAGCATCAAGGCTTTTCTCCTCTATATCGGAAAACAGCCTGTCGGATAGCTCCGGCAGGCTCTTGATGTGAGAAAAAACAGCATCGGATTGACGCAGCCCTAACTCCCCCAGCTTCACAGGAAGGAGACGGGAACAGTTTGTGCCATTGATTCCGTTAAAGCTGGCGATGGATGTGGTGTAGTTGCTGGTATCAATTCCGATGACGTTCATATGCTCTCCTCGGTTTGTGTAGGGGCAAGGCTGCGGGCGAAAGAACCAAGGATACCGTTTACAAAGGAACCGGTGTCATCTCCGTCATATTTCTTTGCCAATCGCACTGCCTCAGAAATGGCAACACCGGTAGGTACATCGTCCATATACAGAATCTCGAAGATGGCAAGCTGCATCACACAGCGCGTCAGCCGGGAAATGCGGGAAACATCCCAGCCAATGGAGAATTTGCCAATCTGTTCATTTAATTCCTCTGTACGGTTGGCTACGCCGGTGACAACGGTATCCAGATACCGAACCTGCGGGGCATTGGGACGCTCAGCATATATTTCATTTTCTTGCGCCAACTTGGGATAATAATCCTTATCCAGTCGTTCGTTTACAAGCTGCTGCGGTTCTTCACCGGTGAATTCCCGGCTATAAATCAAATGTACGGCCAGTTCTCTGGCATTTGCTCTTGTCATATACCCGCCTTTACTTGCGAACAATGCCACAGACATTGACATTTACGGTCCGAACTTTGACGCCAGTCATGGACTCCACCGCGTTTACAATAGCGGCCTGGGCAGCCTGAGCGGTCTCTACAACACTTTCTCCGTAGCAAATGGTAATGCTGCAGTCTACGCTGAGCGTATTGTCCTCGGCAATGAGAATTTTAACACCCTTGCCCCAATTTTTGCTGATCAAATCGGCAATGTCTGCACCCGGTTTGGTGACGATGCCCGCAATACCCTCAACATCGGAAATTGCATGTGCCACAATGGCAGCTACCACGTCCTCGGAGATCATGACGGTGCCATTTTCTTGGGCTTGGGTAATGTACTGCTTATATTCAGCCATAGTTGGTTCCTCCTATTCAATTGCCGTGATATTCGTCACAGCAAACTTTCGTATATTGTATCACAATTCCAGAAAAATACAACCATTTTCTTTAAATCTGCTGGAGCACAGAAATGTAAATACTGTGAGGAATTTTGGCAAATCATAGAGTGTGTTCATATTCAATTCATGTTGAATTGCTAGAATCCAATCAAGAGAATAGAAAAAAGAATGTTCGGAGGAATGGCCAAATGTGTACTGCAGCAACTTATAAAACAAAGGATTTCTACTTTGGAAGAACGCTGGACTATGAGTTTTCCTATGGTGAGGAAATTGTGATCACACCACGTAATTTTCCACTCCCTTTTCGGCATTTGCCGGAGATAAAGCGACACTACGCAATCATAGGCGTGGCGCATGTGGCAGGCAATACTGCCCTATACTATGATGCAATCAATGAAAAAGGGCTTGGAATGGCCGGACTGAATTTTGTCGGAAATGCGGATTATAAGATGCCTGCCGACGGAGTGGATAATGTTGCCTCCTTTGAGTTTATCCCCTGGGTTCTGAGTCAGTGCGGTAGTATTCAGGAGGTGCGGCAGCTTCTTTCACAGATGAACCTTGTAAATACAGCTTTTAACAACGCACTGCCTGCATCTCAGCTTCACTGGATCATTGCTGATAAAGATAGCGCAATCACGGTTGAATCCGTAAAAGACGGGCTGAGGGTATATGATAATCCGGCTGGAGTACTCACCAATAATCCTACTTTCCCGGAGCAGATGCTGAATTTGAATAACTATATGCACCTATCGACCAAGGCACCGGAAAATCACTTTTCCAATAAGCTTCCACTGTATGCCCACAGCAGAGGCATGGGGGCTTTGGGACTTCCGGGAGACCTGTCTTCCCAGTCGCGGTTTGTACGGGTTGCGTTTGTAAAGTTAAATTCTGTCTCTGCCGATTCGGATGCAGAGAGTATCAGCCAGTTTTTCCACATTCTGGGCGCTGTTGATCAGCAGCGCGGATGCTGCGAGGTATCGGATGGAAAATTTGAATATACGATTTATACCTCCTGCTGCAATGCCTCCAAGGGCGTTTATTACTACACCACTTATGATAACCACCAGATTACCGGAGTGGACATGTATAAAGAAAATTTGGATGGAAATACGCTGATTTGCTATCCGTTGATTACAGGTGAGCAGATCCGCCTGCAAAATGAGGAAAAATCGAAATAAACGAGGAAAAAGCAGGCCCCAAATTGGGGCCTGCTTTTTATGGAACCAATCTTATTTGACTTTTCTGGCAGCCTTTGCCTTAGCCTTGGCTTCCTGTGCCTTTTTGGCCTCTGCCTTCTTGGCCTCAGCAGCAGTTTCGTTGGTGGACATGGCCCACTTTGCCAGTTCAACGCGCACCTGGTCGGCACTGGTCTCGATTACCAGCTTGTCATCCTTTACGCTGACAACAGTACCGCAGATGCCACCGATGGTGGTGATTTTGTCGCCAACCTTTACAGCGGAACGCATCTGCTCGGCTTCCTTCTTGCGCTTGTTTTCGGGACGAATCAGCATGAAATAGAACACGGCCAACATCATCACCAGCATAATGAGCGTGCTGGTCATGCCACCGGCAGCAGAGGTTGCTTCAGTCAGAAAAAGATTCATTGGGAAAACTCCTTTGTGTTTAATATCCTTTTTATTATAACATTACCCAGGGAAAAAGCAAGTGCGAATTAAATCCTGCGGGCTAATTTTTCGGAATACTCCTGCCGAAATTGCTGGAAGGTACCGTGATCCAAGGCATCGCGTATTCGTTCCATCAACTTGTTATAAAAATACAGATTGTGCATGACAGCCAAGCGCATGGCCAGCATTTCATCTGCGATGAACAGATGCCGGATATAAGCTTTGGAGTAGCGGCGGCACACTGGGCAGTCACACTGTGGATCAATAGGCGATGTATCCAGCATGTATTTTGCATTCTTCAGGTTGATTGCACCTTCCCAAGTAAAGAGGCGTGCATGGCGGGCGTTTCGGGCGGGCATTACGCAATCGAAGAAGTCAACGCCCCGAGCCACGCTCTCAATGATATTTGTAGGAGTGCCAACGCCCATGAGATAACGGGTTTTATTGACAGGCATATACTCTTCAACTGCTTCAATAATGTCGTACATCTCCTCAGCGGTTTCACCTACAGCAAGACCGCCAATGGCATAACCCGGCAAATCCAGTTCTGCAATTCGTTGCATGTGGGAAATACGCAAATCCTGGTAGGTACCGCCTTGGTTGATACCCCAGAGCATTTGCTGAGGATTCACCGTGCCCGGGAGGCTGTTCAAGCGGGCATTTTCTGCTTTGCAGCGTACCAGCCAACGGTAGGTGCGGTCAATGCTTTTCTGTACATAGTCCCTGGGAGAGGGATTTTCGATGCATTCGTCAAAGGCCATGCAGATATCCGAGCCAAGGTTGGACTGAATCTGCATGCTTTCTTCCGGCCCCATAAAAATTTTATGGCCATCAATATGGGAAGAAAAGTACACACCCTCCTCTTTAATGCGGCGCAAGGAGGCCAAGCTAAACACCTGGAAGCCGCCAGAGTCTGTCAGTATGGGACCGTCCCAAGTCATGAACTTATGCAACCCTCCCAACTGTTTGACAACCGTGTCGGTTGGACGAAGATGCAAGTGGTAGGTATTGGACAGCTCTACCTGGCAGCCGATCTCCTTCAAATCTTTGGCGCTGAGCGCGCCTTTGATGGCCCCCTGTGTACCGACGTTCATAAACACAGGGGTCTGAACCACACCATGGGCACAGGTAAACTCTCCGCGTCTGGCTTTTCCTTCAGTCTTTTTTAGTTCAAACATTTTAACACTCCGTAGTTGTTTTTGACCTTGGTCTCTCGAGTTCGATAGTGTCCATTCTATCGCAAAGAACCCAAAAAGGCAAGCATCATTTCTCGCAAGGGTGCAGAGGCCTGCCAATTTTACGGAGCACCGGCTGATATGTGTTAGGGCTTACAGAGCATCCGGCAAATGCTGTATGAAGATACGCTTGCAACGGTGTACAAAGGGAACATAATAAAAAACTTAATAATGGACTGCCAATCTTACACAAAGTACCGCCCAAACGAGACTACGGGCGGTATTTTTGTATCATGGCGGAGAAAGGAGGAACTTCCCACGGGGCTTGACTGAAAAGTTGAGCTCCTTTTTTCATGCCAAAAAACAGGAGGTAAATGCTTATGGCAGATGATAAAACCACAAAAACGTCGGAACAGCCGGTAACGGATACCGGACCGGGCAAGGAAACGCCTCCCGCTCCCCCAAAAGAGCCAGAGAAGGTTTCCGTTTCCCCAGAGCCGGAAAAAAAGACGGAACCGGAGGTAAAGAACCCGCAGGTTTCCGTCTATAACTTCGCTGAAATTCTCCAGAAATATCCTCGATCAGACTGTTGGGCATGGCGTAGATGGCTTTCGTCAGAATACCGGCTAGCAGGTGGCTTGCCCGCTGGGATACCACGATGTGGTAATTGTAGGTGGTTTCTTCCAGCAGTGTGCAGGTCAGGGTTCCGCTGTGTTCCCGGTTCACCAGGGCCTGGGCGGTGTAGTAATACAGGAATGCCGCGTCCGCTTTCTTATTCAACACGGCATTCACCGCTTCCTCCCGGGTGTCGCAGACCAGCTTCTCACCATTCTGCACATAGGATTCGTCGAACACGGCAGACTGATCTACCGTGGATACCACCTTGATCTCGCCGCTGAAATCAGACCGGGTGACCATGGTCATCCGCAGCGTCAGATAGGGCGCGGTGACGGCGCTGTTGGGCATCTCGGCGTTGCTCTGGGAATTGAGACGGTAATCAATGCACAGATCCGCGGAGCCGTCGGCACGGTGGTTTAAGTATTCCTCTCTCGTCTCGCAGGGAACGAACCGATAGGCGACCCCGGCGTACTCCGCCAGGAACTTGAAGTAGTCCGGCAGAATGCCCTTGACCTCGCCGTTTTCCATATAGGAGTAAGGATACCGGGTGGGATCACAGATCACCGTCAGGGCCGTGTCACAGGTGCTGTACTGCGCGATCACCGCTTTTCCGCGTCGCTGTAGGATATGTTGTAGTTCTCGTAAAACTGGGGTTGTGCAGGTCTGTCTGCCAGTCGCCCTCGGTGGCGTTCATCTGGTCAATGGCGTAGTTGATCTTATCCAGCAGCTCCATATTGCCTTTCTGAACGATGGCATAGAACTCCGTGCTGTTGAATTTCTCAATAATCCGCTCATTCTGGGTCTGGCGCAGGGAGCTGGTGACAATGGCGTCCACCTTCCTACCCTGGAGTGGCCAGGGTCATATCCGCAAAGGAGGAGAAGTAGACGGCAGAATAAGTAAAACCGTGTTCCTGCGCAAAACTGTCAAAGTCCGCGTTCCGGAACCAGTTGTTGTAAAGGTGCTGCACCAAATACATCTTCTCCTGGGGATAATCTCCAGCCACTAGCCACGCCTCCCGGAATACCTTGAATGAGTTCAGCAGCGACAGCACACCGATGGAATAGGCATCCCCTTTCAGATTCGGCAGCGTCATATAGAAAAAACTTTGAATCTCGCTGGCACCATCCATCCGGGCTGCCTCGTAAATACTTTCCGGAATTGTCCCTAATGCGGTTGTCCAAAGCGCTATGGTATAGCCCAAATTTTTCCACAGATAGCTGATAACCAGCATCCAAAAGGAGGCCCCAGTGGTCATCCAGCTGACACTGGGCAGATGGAGCTGTTTTACGGTATTTGTATCGTGTATATGCAAAAAGCACACCGTCCTCCACTTAAGGAAGAACGATGTGCTCTTGAAATTTATTGCACTTTAACTTTTTCGGCCGGAGTGGAAAAGAAGGTCAAAAGAAACCCCATCGTGCAGCTGATTAAAAGACCAATGCAGTAAAGCAGCATCCCTTTCGGACCTAGCGGACCTGCCCCCATCATGGGGATGCCGAGCAAACCAGATGCGCCCCAACCGCTGGACGCTACACCGGTAGCCATGATGAATGCACCGCCAAATCCACCACCCAGACATGCCGTAATAAACGGCTTGCCCAAAGGGAGTGTCACGCCATATAGCAGGGGTGAGCCGACACCCATCATACCCGGCAGGATTGATGCTCGGATAACATTGGAAAACTGCTCATTATGCACAGCCTTCGCCTTCAGCAGCAATGCGATCCCAGCACCCACCTGCCCTGCCCCCGCCATTGCAAGGGTTGGGAACAGTGTGACATAGCCGAAATTGTCCAACTCCATGGAATATAGTGCCACAAAAGCATACTGCATACCCATCATCACGGCCACGAGAAACAATGCCGAACAGCCGTAACCCGCTACAATCCGGACAATCGGCTGCTTGCTCATGCAAAAAAAGCGGACAGCTCTGCAAAGGCCCGTGGAAACCAATCCAGTCAGAGGCATAACAAAAAAGATATAGGGAAGCAACACCAACGTCAGCACACAAAAGGGCGTCACTACCATGTCCATGCTTTTGGGCATGCGTGATCTCATCCATTTTTCAAGCTTTGCGATCATCCATGCACCAAGAATAGCTGCAATGATACCACCACGCCCGCTGCAAAGGATAGAAGCAGCTGGGTCTGACAAGTTATACCAGCCCACAGCCTGCGACAGTGTGTTGATGCCATCAAGTCCGGTGATCATACCCAGCATGCCGCCCAGAATTGCGGTACCGCCAAATCGGCTGCAGGCGGAGTAGCCAACCCAAGCGGGCATGAAGCCCATGAAGGATGCACTGACCAGCGTCAAAAGGCTGTACAAAGCCGCGATTATCGGTTGGCTCACATAATCTGGGACGAACTGAGCAATCAGTGACGCAAAGCCGGAGCAGATTCCTGCCGTTATAATTCCCGGAATTACGGGGTCAAATATTTGCCCGAAAATACGAAAGTCCGGCTTTCTTCGTTTTTCACTCTGAATCTTGTGCTTCATGCCATCCACGCATTTTTACAAACTGATTTTTCCCATGACCACGGGATTCTTGGCACCTGTGACCGTTGGAACATTGTTGCATCCTGCAAAAAGCGCCTCATTGGCAAGAACCGCAAAGGCAACTGCCTCTTTTGCGTTGCTGTCGTACCCCATGTCCTCGTTGGTCATTACTTTGCAGCCAGGAAGGATCTCGGCAATATCCTGCAGCAAAGTCTTGTTCATACTTCCGCCGCCGCCAATAATCAAACGATCCGGTTTTATGGGGAAATAATGCTCGATACTATAGCGGATGGTCTCAGCAGTGAAAGCCGTAACCGTTGCCATCAGGTCCGCGTCAGAGATATGATTTTTATCGGCGTATGCCATAATCTTCTCAACATAGCCAGGGCCATAGTATTCCCGGCCAGTGGTCTTGGGCGGTTTGCAGGAAAGGTAGGGATCCTCCATCAGCCTATCCAAGAGGCCACGGTTGACTCTTCCACTGGCAGCAAATTGCCCGCCTGCATCATAAGTCATCTTTCCATCGGTCAGCTCTGAAAGCACTGCGTCCATCACCATATTACCCGGGCCTGTATCAAAGGCAAACACGTCCTTCAATTCACAGGCAGGCGGCAGACAAGTGATATTACCGATGCCACCGATGTTTTGGAGGGCAACACACTCTGTTTCACTCCGATAAATCAGAAATTCACTGTAGGGCACCAATGGTGCACCCAAACCGTCCGCAGCGACATCCCGAACGCGAAAATCTCCGATTACGGGACAGCCAAAGCGCTGGGCCAATACAGAGCACTCCCCTAATTGGAATGTACTGCGGAAGCTGTGCCCGAGGTATTCCTCTTTCTGCGGAATGTGCCAGAAGGTCTGCCCATGGCTTCCAATCAGGTCAATTTCATCACTACGGATCCCTGCTTGTGCACACAATGATTCCACTGCTTCAACGTACAGTTCCCCCAGCAAGAAATTCATTTTACAAAAATCCGCCGCACAAGCACTTTTCCCGCTGGCGAGTCGTAGAATCTCTTGACGAATCTCCGATGAGAATGGCTGAAACACAAAGTTTAGCTGTTGAATTTCAGATTGCGTGCCGTGCCCCGTAATACGGCACAGCGCCGCATCCACGCCATCGGCAGAGGTGCCCGACATTAGGCCAACCACAAGTCGGCTGGGTTTTTCCATACAAGATACAATAGGATGCACGAAAATCACCTCACAGTATTTCTTTTGCGAGCATTACCGCACCGGCTGCCGCATCCCGGTAAGGAGCAATGCAGCGCATTTGCGGGAACTGCTTTGCCATCTCTGCTTGGAATTGCGCGCGCAGCATGGTTTCGTTTTCCAGCAAGCCCCCCAGCATTGCAACTTCCGGTGATTCCAAATTTAATTTTTGGGCCACTGCACCCACAAGGCGGGTCATCTGCACCGCATTGGCACAGATAATTCCCAATGCAACATGGTCAGCCTTCGCTGCGGCTTCTTCCACTAAGTGTGAAAGGGCTGCAATCCTGCTCTTATCGCCGCCATAGGTGTAAGAAATAATCTTTTTCTGGTCATCTAAGCCCAATTCCGAGGCAAGCAATTCCGAAAGGAGGGTCTTTTCGCCCCAGCCATCCCAAGCACGGGCTACGGCCGATAACGCATCCCGTCCCAGAGCATAGCCACTGCCTTCATCTCCAATCAGATGGCCCCAGCCACCGGAACGGGCAAACTGTCCGGATGCATTTTTACCAAAACAGATGGAGCCGGTTCCGGCAATTAACGCAATTCCCGGTTTGCCTTCTAGCGCCCCGGTAAGTGCAATCACTTGGTCACCGACCAGCTTCCAGTTCGAGATACCTCCGCGCTGCATTCCTTCCGCAACCAAATGGTTCATCTCCTGGTTGCTGACCCCGGCAGAGCCAATGCATAGGGCAAGGCACTCCCCCTGCTGATTCAGCCATGTGCAGATTTCATCCAGTAGCAAAGAAAATTGTTTTGCGCCGATGCTGTTTAGATTAAAAGGGCCAAACACCTGCGTTTGCAAAAACTCCCCTTCCGGCGAGGCAATGATAACCTTTGTTTTTGTTCCGCCGCCATCAATACCAGCAATAAACTTCATCATATTCCTCCTTGCTTACTTTCCAAACAGGTAGTCCATCGCTTTGCACACTGCGGTATCCCAGAAAACCCAGTTGTGAATCCCCTGCCAGTGTTCAAAGCGTACATCTGCTCCCTTTGCCTGCAACATTCCCGAGAAACGAACATTGGCATCAAACAGAGCGTCCTGTTCGCCGCAGGCCAGGTAAATTGAGGGCAACATCCTGGAATTTGACTTCTCGGTCAGTGCAAACAGATCATCACCTGCTGGAATTTGAAGTTTTTCTCCAAAAACCGCCTGAAACTGTCTCTTTTGCATTCCATCCTGAGTGGCAACATACTGCGCAATATCTGCTACCGCAGAAAAAGCAGCGGCACCTGCATAACGCTCGGGCGAGTGGAGCACACATTTCAGAGTGCCATACCCACCCATGGACAGCCCCATGAGATAATTTTTTTCGGGTTCCGGAGAAAAACCAAAGAAATTCTGACAAATTGCGGGAAGTTCATCGTGTATAAATGTAAAATAAGGAATTCCCTGCTCCATGTCCGTATAAAAGCTCCGCTGAACCTCTGGAATGACCAAAGCGATTCCCTTCTCACGGGCGTAGCGCTCTACGCTGGTATAGCGTGACCATCCGGTGCAGTTGTCTGCAAGACCATGGAGCAAGTATACAACCTTCACGTTGGATTGCTTTACCCCCTCTGGCAGAACAACCGTCATAGAGGTATTCATGTCCATGACTTCCGAGCGAAAATCACAACGCAAATGTGCCATTGCTCAGTTCTCCCCTATCGCTGCCGCGACCCGGTCATCATGCTGTGCCAGGAGCAGTTCTGCTGTTTTCACATTGCTTCCGGTCTTCAACATAACAATGGCAATCTTCGCACGGTAGTTGCACGCCTCCAAGGTTTTGGTGGCAGTATCGTAATCCGCACCGGTAGCCTGGCAGACAATTCGTTTACAGCGTTCCACCAGCTTTTCGTTGGAGGGTTTAACGTCCACCATCAAATTACCGTACACCTTTCCGAGCTTGATCATGGCACCGGTGGAGAGCATATTCAGCACCATCTTCTGAGCTGTGCCACTCTTCATACGGGTAGACCCAGTCACAACCTCCGGCCCCGGGAGCGGCGTAATGGCAATTTCTGCCGCCTGCTCCACCTGGGAACCAGTGCTGCAGGAAATTCCAATTACGTGTGCACCCAAATTCCGAGCGTATGCCATGGCCCCCAGTACATAGGGTGTCCGGCCTGAGGCGGCAATGCCTACAAGCACATCCAATTGTCTGAAATTAATTCGTTTCAGGTCTTCTTCACCCTGGATTGGGTCGTCCTCCGCACCTTCCTTTGCCCTGAAAATTGCCTCATTTCCGCCAGCAATCAGGCCAATTACCTCTTCCGGATCCGTGGAGTAAGTGGGAGGACACTCTACTGCATCCAGGATTCCCAAGCGCCCGGAAGTACCGCAGCCAATGTAGATGAGTCGCCCGCCTTGTTTAAGCTGGCCGGCAATGATGTCTATTGCTGCGGCAATATGCTCTGCTTCTTTTCCAACTGCAATAGCAACTTTTTGATCTTCTTCATTGATCAGCTTCACCATATCCAAGGTGCTCATGCTGTCAATGTGGGTGGTTTTACTGTTTCGCTGTTCTGTATTGATTAAATTAAGATCCATATTGTTCCTCCTCGTTCGGGCATCTGCAAAAGAGAAAATGCCACCAGTACCGCTTTGGTTCAAAGGGCTTCTCTTCATAATCATTCGCAGAGCGAACAGGCGACGAAATGCTCCGGGCTAACTTCTTTCAGGCAGACATTCTCTTTGCATTTATCCGATGCATAAGGGCAGCGGGGTGCAAAGCGGCAGCCTGGCGCAGGATTGATGGGGCTGGAAACCTCGCCATGCAGGACATGGTGCTCCCGGTTGCGGCGAGACAGGTCGATGGTAGGAACAGCATGCAGCAATGCCTTGGTATATGGATGTACAGGGTTGGCAAAGAGCTCCGCAGTTTTGGCATGCTCGACAACCTGCCCCATGTACATGACCATGATCTCGTCACTGATGTGCTTTACGACACAAAGGTCGTGGGTAATAAACATGTAGGACAATCCGCGCTGTTCCTGCAGATCCATTAAAAGATTCAGAATCTGTGCCTGAATGGAAACATCCAGCGCAGAAACCGGCTCGTCACATACAATAAATTTGGGACTGACCGCCATGGCTCGTGCCAGGCCGACCCTTTGACGCAGGCCGCCATCCAATTCATGGGGATACAGATTGGCTTGATCGGCAGGTAATCCACACATATCCATGATGCTTCGGACATGCTCATTGATTTCCGCCTTGGATTTCAGCAGGCCGCAGACCTGCACCGGTTCCGCAATCAAGTTATGTACCGACATACGGGGGTCAAGCGAGCTGTACGGATCCTGAAACACCATCTGCATATTCAGATGAATTTTCTGCATATCTTTCCCTTTATATTTCAGGATATTTTCACCGTTATACAGCACCTCGCCGGCTGTAGCGGGCTGCAGGCGCAAAATCGTTCTGCCCAGGGTTGATTTACCGCAACCACTTTCGCCAACCACGCCCAGAGTTTTTCCTGGCATGATTTTCAGGTTCACATCTTCAACAGCGTGGAGAATACCGGAACCGGTTTTGAAATACTTCTTTAAATTTCTTGTTTCAACAAGCGGCGTTGCCATATCAGAATACCTCCTTATCCGCATAGCGGTGGCACATGATGCCATGGTCGCCGCAAACGTGCATGGCAGGTGGCTGTTTCCGGCAAATATCCGTAGCGTACTCGCAGCGATCTGCAAAGCAGCAACCGGTGTATTCTTTCCGGGGATCTGCCATGTGTCCTGCGATAGGATGAAGCCGGGGCTGTTCATCCTCCAAGTTAGGAATACAGTTGAACAGTCCAGCCGTATATGGATGATTTTCCTTCCGTTGGAATACCGTTTCGACAGGGCCGAATTCCACAACACGTCCCGCATATACAACAGATACAGAATCACAGAACTGTGCAACCACACCCAAGTCATGCGTAATCAGCATTACAGAGGTGTTGAATTTTTCGCGGAGTTGCTGCATCAGCTCCAAAATCTGCGCCTGAATGGTCACGTCCAGAGCGGTGGTCGGTTCGTCAGCCAACAGCAGCTCTGGTTCTGCGACCAGGGCCATGGCAATCACAATTCTTTGCTTCATGCCGCCGGAGAATTCATGAGGGTAGCTATTCTTCCGCTCTGGAGGGATACCTACCAATGTCATCATTTCATCTACGCGCTTGATTTTTTCAGTCCGGCTCATTTCCGGGAAATGCAGGTTCAACACTTCCAGAATCTGATTTCCAACCGTCTGTGTGGGATTCAAGCTGGTCATTGGGTCCTGGAAGATCATGGAAATGCGTTTGCCTCGCAGCGGCAACATTTCCGCCTCCGGAAGATTCAGCAGTTCCTGACCATCATAAACAATGGAACCACCCTTTACTTCGCCAACACGCTCCGGCAGCAGTCGCAGGATAGACAGAGCCAGTGTGGTTTTTCCTGCACCGGTTTCTCCAACAAGTCCTCTGGCTTCACCGCGAACCAGGTTGAGATTGAAATTATTAACTGCGTGAACGACGGCATCATCCGTATTATACTGGACGGTCAGATCGGAAATTTCCAGCAGATTATCTTGTTTCTTTTCCATCTTGGCGTCCTCCTTATTTCTTGGTTCTGGGGTCGAAGGCATCGCGCAGGCCATCGCCAATGAAGTTGACAGCCATAACCGTCAGGCAAATGCAGATACCGGGAATCAGGCCCAGGTAGGGATAGGCTTGAATATTGATTTTATTTTCGGAGATAATCGTACCCCATTCCGGCGTGGGAGAGGCAACGCCAAGACCCAAGTAACCCATGGAAGAAATACTCAGGATGGTCTGGCCCAGGCACAGGGTTGCGGATACAATAATAGGACCGATACCGTTTGGTAAAATATGTTTCAGTATTATCCGCAGAGAGCTGCAGCCATAGCACTTGGCGGCTTCAACAAACTCCACGTTGCGCAGCGTCAGGACAGAAGAACGGACAATTCGTGCAAAACGTGCCACCTGGGAGATAGCCAATGCAACAACCAGCTTCCAAACACCATTGCCCAGTGCCGTAATGATTGCCATTGCCAGCAATGATGAGGGAACTGCCATCAGCATGTCCACAAAGCGCATGAGAATGGTATCCACCTTGCCGCCAAAGAAGCCGGCAATGCCGCCAATCAGTGCTCCAATTACGAAAGCAATGCCAATGATTGCAAACGAACACAGCAGAGAAATTCTGCCGCCGTACAGAACACGGGCGAAAAGGTCACGGCCAAATTCATCTGTACCGAAAATGTACAGTGCGTTTGGACTTGTGAAACGGTCTGATATATGCATCTTTGTGACATTTTGATAACTGCTCAGAATTGGTGCTGCCAATACCGCCAAAAACACCAGTACAAGCAGAAATACACCAAACATAGCCAGCTTATTTTTGCGAAAACGGAACAGGACAAGCTCGCCTGTGCTGTATTCAGAAAGGGATTTTTTACGACGTTTCAACATATCTCTTGCCCTCCATCAGGATGCCAGGTCAATTCTGGGATCAATCACCGCGCACAGCAAGTCAACCAGCAGATTGATCACGCCAACAATCACCGTGACAAAAATAATGGTGCCCAGAACCACAGGAACATCCCGGGACTTCACAGCGTTCAGAAGCATTGTACCTACGCCGGGAATTGTAAAAATATTCTCTGTTACCACAGCACCGCCGATGGTTCCTGCAAAGCTGACGCCAATCTGGGTCACCACAGGAATCAAGCCATTGCGCAACGCATGATGGCGAATGACCACCCGATTAGGGGCACCCTTTGCTTTGGCAGTTCGGATGTAATCCTGCCGGATCACATCCAGCATGCTGGTTCGGCTCATACGAATCATAGTTGCCATGGTATTTGCACCCAGAATCAGCGTGGGGAGAATCAGCGATTTTGCAGAGGTGAAACCGGAGGTAGGCAGCCAGTGCAGTGTTAAGCAGAACAAGACCTGACACATGGTGCCCAGCCAGAAGGCCGGCAGAGAAAACAGCAGCATTGCCACGAAGGAACTGCCATAGTCCAGAAGACTATACTGTTTGATCGCAGAGCCAATGCCCAAGGGAGCACCGACACCAACGGCGAATAGCATGGCTAAAGTTGAAAGCAACAGCGTATTGGGCAGGCGGCGGGCAAAACACGCCAGCACCTGTTCGCCGTTTTTCCAGGACACACCAAAGTCCAGCCGCAGGACACCGCCCATATAGTCGATATAACGAACCAATAGCGGCTTGTCCAGTCCCATCTCTGCTTTCTTTGCGGCGATCTGCTCTGCAGTTGCATCCTCGCCCAAAAGGGAACTTGCCAAATCGCCTGGCGCGGCAGACAAAATCAAATACAATATGAATGTGACACAAATTATAACCGGGATCAGCATCAACAGCCGTTTCCCGGCGTATTTCAACCAGGACATCTATCTTTCCTCCTTGAGAAAATGCAAGGCTATTTGTGAAAGAAGAGAAGCGGCGCGGCTTGCCACCGTTCCGCTTCCCTTCGTCACTCATTCAGTCATTCTTGAAAACAGGGGGATGGAATTATTTGAAGCTCCAGTCGCCGAAGTACATATTGCCCAAGCAATGTGCCTGTACGCCTTCCATGTTGGAACGGAATGCGATGGTGGACAGGTCATTCACCAGAGGAACATCATAGGCCTCAGCGGTCACGATATTGCAGGCCTCCACATACAGAGCCTTGCGATCCTCACCCTGAGCTGCGCGGGCCTTCAGCAGAATCTCGGAGATTTCGCCATCACGCTGGAACACACGATCTTCCCAAGGCTCTCTGTCCAGACGGTGACCAGTGTACATGCCGTCAGCATCCACCAGGGAGCACAGATTATTCAGCACGTAAGCCTCGTAGGTACGGTTCTTCCACTCGCCGGAGTAGGTGGGATAATCAGTTGCTTTAATGGTGCAGTTGATACCGACTTCCATCAGCTGAGCCTGGATGATCTTTGCAACATTCTCCAGAGCACTTCCGCTGGGAACGGAGATGGAGAAAGCCTCGCCGTTGTAGTTGGACTTTGCAAGGTATTCCTTGGCAGCCTCCACATCATAAGGAACGACTTCAACACCGTCAGCCTCAGTAACAAAGCTCAGGTAGTTGGAGCACATATCAACATTCAGAATTTCACTGCGGCCAGCGTAAACGCCGTCGTTGATCATCTGCTTGTCAATGCCAGCCTGGACAGCCTTACGGAAGTTGACGTCTTTGCAGGCGCCAGTCCAGTCATTCAGGTACAGGGTGATACGGCCAGTGGACAGGGTGCTGTTCCATGCTACGTCAGAATTGCCATCCAGACGGGTGCAAACATCAATAGAGGGATTGCGTACGACGTCGTAGTCACCGTTCTGCAGGCCAAGAATCTGCGTATTGGTATCTGCAACAATCTGGATCACAATATTCTTAATAGAAGGCTTGTTGCCCCAGTAATCTTCATTAGCAGTCAGCGTGGTATGATCGCCGCTGACCCACTCAACAAACTTGTAAGGACCGGTACCAATGGGGTTCTTCAGGTACACATCATCGCCTACTTCATCGAAATAGGACTTGCAAGCAATGCCGCCCAGACGGGAAGCAACGCCATAGGGGAACGCAGCATAGGGGGTGGTCAGAGTGACCTTCACGGTGTAGTCATCAATGATTTCGCACTCTTTGAAGTTGACAAACAGAGCGGTACCGATGGGGCCTTCAAAGCCATAGTCGAAGGTGAACTTCACGTCCTCTGCGGTCATCTCAACGCCATTATGAAACTTAACACCCTTACGCAGATGGAAGGTGTATTCCATGCCATCGTCAGATACTTCATAGCTCTCTGCCAGAGCGGGGGTCAGGGAACCGTCTGCTTCCAGACGAAGCAGGCAGTCATACACGTTGGACAAAACCAGGTTGTCCGCGCCGGAGCAGCTCTGCTTGGACTGAGCAAAGAACCGGTAGGGCTCTTCGGAGGTAGCCAAAATAGCGGTGTCCTTCTCTGCAGCGGCAGGAACTGCGCATACGGAGATCATCATCAGTGCTACCAGCAGCAATACAGCAATCTTTTTCATAATATCCTCCTATAACATTGTTTCCTTGGCGGTCTTGCCTCCTTGGATGAATCCAGTCTATCACTGCGAAACGAATCTGTCAAGAATTCAATTCAAATATGAAATGTTGTTTCATATTTTGAGCGTTTTTGATGCCTTTTGCACGAAATATTGAAATTCGTCAATAACATATATGGCAATATGCATAAAACTAAGGAAAGGAACTGTGCATCCTGCCCTAGATACTAAACAGCTTTCTGCATCCAATATGGAAAAGAAATTGAAAATTCCTGCAGCAACTGGCAAGCCACATTGCTGCAGGAATCCTCAAAACATTATTCATCCACCGCGCTTCAGAAGCAGGCAGGTCAAATCGTTTACATTGGTCCCCGTTGGTCCTGTAATAATCAACTGTCCAATTTCTTTCAGCGCATGATAGGAATCATTATTTCGCATAATATCGTCCAGATAAAGACCTGCTGATGCTAAGCGCTCCATTGTTTGCCCGTCTACCCAGCCGCCGGCCGCGTCAGTTGGGCCATCCGTTCCATCAGAACCGACTGAGAAAATCAGGACATCCTGTATGCCTTCGATTCCCTTGGCTGCGCCCAGCACAAGCTCCTGATTTCGCCCACCTAATCCGCTGCCGGTCAAGTGAACAACGGTCTCCCCTCCCACAATAAAAGCCAATGATTTTGTGGAATCACGGTAATACTGCGCAACAGAAGCCAGGAAGCTCCCGGCTTCCCTTGCTTCACTGCAAACAGATGCGGAGAGAATTGTTGGCTCATACCCAAGTTGAGCGGCGGTATCAGCAGCCGCGGTGCACAGCTGTCGGACAGAACCGGTGACAATGCTCTGCACGTTTTCGAGCTTTTTGGGTGTTTCCTTTTCCAAAAGATCACGCGCCTGATTGCCCAGTTTCAGATGGTACTTTTCTGCAATGGAAATGGCTTGTTCGGCTGTCGTAGAATCCGGATAAGTTGGTCCAGACGCGATGGCATCCAACGGATCTCCCAAGATATCCGAAAGGACAACAGAGAATACATGAGCCGGCGCACAGAGTTTAGCAAATTTGCCACCTTTTACTGCTGAGAAACGCTTGCGCAGTGTATTTATCTCTGTAATGTCTGCCCCGCACGCCAGAAGCTGCCGGGTAATGTCTGCCAGTTCTTCCGGTGCAATCAGCGGCTTTTCAAACAGGGCCGAGCCGCCGCCGGAAAGAAGAAACAATACTAAATCCGATTTTGAAAGTCCTGTCACAGCGTTGATTGCCGCCTGTGTTGCACGAAACGAATTTCCGTCCGGCACCGGGTGCCCTGCCTCATAAACGACAAGATTTCCGATATCTCCCTTGGAATGCTGGTATTTTGTAATGACAACTCCCCCGGAAATCCGTTCCCTCAACTGCTGATGGGCAGCAAATGCCATTTGCCAAGCTGCCTTTCCAACGGCAATCAAAATAAGCTTGCCGCTATACTCCGGCAATTGCCCCAATGCCTTCTCCACTGCCGCATCCGGCAAGGCAGCCTGAATAGCCGCGTTAATAATTTGTTTGGAATCGGTTAAAATGGACATCATTTGCCTCCTAGTATGCCACGGGACAGATAACGGCACTTTTATCTTCCCAGCTGGATACCTGTAAGATATTCATAGTACTTTGCGATGGCGCTGTGATCACAACTCCCGCAATCATGATTGTGAAGCCACTGCATGATTTCCATTACAGATGCAGTCATAGGAACCGGTGCACCGACGGAGTGAGCACAATCCAATACATTGTTTAAATCCTTGATGTGCAAATCGATTTTGAAGCCCGGCTTATCATTTCCGGTGAGCATCATGGGAACCTTAGCGTCCATTACTGTAGAACCGGCCAAACCGCCGCGAATGGCATGAAATACCGCATCTGGATCCACCCCTGCTTTCTGAGCCAAAGTAAAGGCCTCAGCCACCGCCTGGATATTACAAGCCACTACGATCTGGTTTGCAAGTTTTGTGGTGTTGCCTGCACCTAAATCACCGCAGCAAGTGACCGAGCTGCCCATGGCGCTAAGGATATCCTTACAACGATCAAAAATTTCTTTCTTACCACCCACCATGAAACTCAGGGTACCATCAATGGCCTTGGGCTCACCACCGGATACTGGGGCGTCCAGCATTTCAATTCCCATTTCTGCTAAGGCTGCACCAATTTCCTTACTTGCAACCGGGCTGATAGAGCTGGCGTCAATGAAAATCTGGCCGGCGTGCATATACTGTGCCACGCCGTCACTGCCCAGCATAACCTCTTTGACCTGCGGGCCATTGGGAAGCATGGTGATGATTACATCGCAATGTGCTGCCAGCTCCTGCCGGGTGCCGGGATGTGCGCCGCAGGCTGCCAACTCATCCACGGCAGCTCTGCTTCGGTTATTCACCCACAGATCATATCCAGCTTTCAGCAAATTTTTAGCCATGGGCTTTCCCATGATTCCTAAACCAATCATTCCAATTTTCATAAAAACACTCTCCTTTATTGATTATATGACTTTTGAATAAAAGATGCAAGATCCAGGTGCAGCGCAGTGGCTTGTGGGTACTCTCCCAACCGGTTCATAAAGCCATGGTGTACTCCCCGGTAAAGAATCAACGTCACATCTGTCTCGGATTCAGCCAGCCGCTCTGCATAAGCCCTCGCCTGCTGCGTTAAATAATCAAACTCTCCGCAGAAAAGTACAGTCTTGGGAAGACCGGCAAAATTTTTGTCCAGCAGCGGAGATGCATCCGGCGAAATATCCTCTTGGGTGTTGGATGTATACAACCTCGTTCCAGCAGTAGCATTTTTCATTGAGAGGATGCAGGACGCGATCCATTTTTCCTGCTCTGGATTTATCTCATAATCTTCCAAGGAAAAATGGTATCCCGCAATCTGTGGCTCCATTTGGCACAGCACTGGATAAATCAGCAGCTGGCTATAGATCAGGCCTGTTCGCATGTTGCGGTCTCTTCTAGTGCAAGCAGCAGCCAGATTTCCACCGGCACTGTCGCCGCTTACAAAGAAACGGTTCTTATCTGCTTCAAATCCTCCGGCGTTTCGAGAAAGCCAGCGAAGAGCTTGCCAGGCATCATCCGTTGCACAAGGGAATCGATACTCTGGTGCCAGACGGTACTCTACACTAAATACAATGCCTCCGCTGAGTTGAGCCAGAAGGCGCATAGAGTTTTTTACGGTTTTGCGGGAACCCATTCGAAACCCACCGCCGTGGAAATACACAACAGCTGGTTTTAGCGTTCCCATGCGGGATTTTAGGCAGTAAGACGTGACAGGAATGGGCTTCTCTCCCCTGGGAATCAAAAAAGATTCCTCATGAATCGGTTCCGTTGTCAAGTCCTCGTCCATCGCTTCTTTGCCTAGAGGGAGTACAGGCTTCTGCCCCTGTCGCATGGACGCTAAAGCCTCCCGGGTTAGCACGCCACGACGGCATTCTCCCGGAATACCAATTTCAATGTAGTGAATCCCATGCTTGAACCACTCTCTGCGGGGATAATCCAAATTGCCAAACATCACGTCACTGGCCGCACATATTCGTAAGTGCGACGGGCAATTCCCAGTTCTTCGTTGGTGGGGATTACCAAAACCCGAACCATAGAATCCGATGCAGTCAGTTCGCCCCTTCCCTGGTGGCCAGCATTTTTCTTTTCATCTATACGAACCCCAAGTACTGCCAGCTTTTCGCACACCATCCGGCGGAGCATGTTGGAATTCTCTCCAATTCCTGCGGTGAATACCAGGTAGTCCAAGCCCTGCAAATCCACATAAAATGCACCAATATAGTGTATGATACCGCTCACAAACACGTCGATTGCCAGCTTGGCGCGTTCGTTTCCGGCATTGGCTGCCTCCTCAATATAGCGCAGATCACTGCTGACACCGGAAATACCCAAAAGGCCTCCTTTCTTTTCAAAACCCTCATGGATTTCATCATCAGTCAATCCCTCATGCCGCAGGAATTCAAAAAGGTCACAGTCCATGTCTCCCACCCGGGCCGCATGAATCAGGCCGGATTGCAGCGACATACCAAAGCTGGTGTCGATGCTCTTCCCATTTTCAATAGCACATACGGAGGAGGAGCCACCAAGGTGGCAGGAAATAGCCTTATAGGGTTTCCCTTCTGCCATATCATTCAGTACATCCGCAATATAACCATGAGATGCACTGTGATAGCCCAGTCGCTGTACACCGTACTTTTCATACCACTCATAGGGGACGCCGTACAGGCGGCGGGCCAGCGGGATCTCCCGGTGGAAACCAGTCTCAAAGCATCCCAAGAAGATGGCGTCCGGCAACACTTGGCGCATTACTTCGATAGCCTGAATATAGCCGGTATTATGCAACATAGCCAATGGAAGCCATTCACGCATTCCGTCAATTACATCCTCTGTTAGCTCGTGTGTGCCGAAGTATCCTTTAGAAAGGGTAGTCTTATAGCCCACTCTCTCAATTTCGTTAACAGAATTCAGTACACCATCTTCGGTATCTGTCAGCCTTTCCAAGTACTTTTCGATTCCAAAACGATAGCTCGGGATGGATATTTTTTCTTGGAAAATTGTTTTCCCAGTCAACAGATTTTCATACTGGAAAACCGCGTCATCCGGACTTCCCACCCGTTCCACCCTGCCTTGGGACAGCACTGTACAGGCAGGCATGTCATATAGCTTGAATTTCAGTGAAGTGCTGCCCACATTACAAATTAATATTTTCATTTCGGTCTCTCCTGTTTGCTGCTCGGTTAAATTCCTAAAACGGACAAAATATCCTGCATCTCCTTATCACCGCCGGCAACCGGACGCCAATCCACCTGAATTACTTCAACGCCCTGCTTTTCCAGTGCCTCGCCGAACAGCCGCGGGCCAATGTTTACGACCACCAACTCCGATTCAAACAGTTGCTGAATTTTGCTGGTATCAGTCATTTTGATCTCTCTCCTTTTTCAACCGTACAATTTCACCTGCCAATTGAGCTGCCTGACGATTGGATTTACAAACATAGACACCGATGTCCCGCAGTTTTTGCCGCTGTAATGTGACATTCTGGAAATCCGCATCTGTGCCCAGCACGGATGCCACCACCGCCAAGCGTCCCCCTC
This sequence comes from uncultured Oscillospiraceae bacterium, assembly GCA_934591635.1. Lineage (GTDB taxonomy): Bacteria > Bacillota > Clostridia > Oscillospirales > Oscillospiraceae > Faecousia. The sequence continues at coordinate 141,842 of CAKTPI010000003.1, forward strand.
GGGCTTTAACTGCCTCCATAGCATCTTGGATTGCCTGTACGGAGGTACCTACTGGATCAATGTTTGCAGCCGGGGTCAAGATAAAGTCCATCAATATCACCGCTGTCTCCGGATCTGCTCCTTCTTTTACAATTCCGGGGACTCGCATGGAAGGCTCCATCGTTGGGTGTGGTTTTCCAATGGTGAATTCCTCTTCACCGTAATCCACCACACAGTTCCCCACACTGACGAAGGAATCCGCAAGCCGCAGCTCCGGACGCATGGGCGCATTAGAATGAATCTCTCCAATTTTTGGCTGCATGGTTTTCTGCGCTTCATCACAATAGGTTCCGCCGCAGTACAGTCCTCGAACAAATTTCTGCTGAGGACTCATCCCCTGAATGGCCTCTCGCGCCAATGCGGTAATCTGCTCATCGGAGTCAAATACCAGTTGCTTGCCCAACAAAGCCAAAATTTTCTGGGCACACTCGTCCAGGTTATCAGCAAAGATTGCACCGGAAGCTTCTACTAAATCTCGATCCGCCCCCATGAAGCACGCAACAACCTGCTTGTGGCACTGCTTTATGCGGGCTAACAGCTTTTGCAGCACGTTGTCCGCCGGTTTACGAGAAATCAAGACAATGTATTCGGTATCAGGATCATTTTCCAGCGCATCAATACCCATGAGCATGCTGATTCCGCCGATGGGTTCCTTCAAGTCGGAACCGCCAGTTCCGATGGCTTGGGATACACCACTTCCTGCCTCATGAAGGAAGGCAGCTACATGCTGGATGCCGCAGCCGGAAGCACCGCAGATTCCTACCGGTCCGCGGTTATTGATGCTGGCCAGAACGAAAGCGGCACCGTTGATATTACACACACCACAGTCCGGTCCCATGCACAGCAGCCCCTTTTCTTGAGCCAGTTCCTTCATTTGACGTTCCTGCTCCGGAGGAACGTGAGCACTGAATACAATGCAGTGCAGACCCAGTTCCAGTGCTTGCTTTGCCACCTCAAAAGCGTGTTCACCGGGTACGGAGATGGTACAGATATTGGCCCGAGGATTTGCCTTAACTGCAGCCTCCACCGTTGAATATGCGATCTTCTCGGAAGTGGACGTCCGACTGTTCTCCTCGCTTTTGGCAATCGCTGCCTCAAATGCCTTCCGGCTCACAGCACGGACCGCCAAAACCTGATCGTCCTCACCTGCATTTTGAATTTCTTCATTTATCAAACCCAATTCCTGCATGGAGCGTTTATTACTGGCCGTAGCCATGCCAACATACGCGCTCTCAATTCCATCGCAATCCATCAGCAGGGACATCGTGAACAGCGATGCCAAGGAATCTACATAGGTATTTTTGTGCACAATGGAAAAAAGTTCCACTTACTTTGCCTCCTCGGTAATGATTTTATTGAAAGCAAGCAGCCCCTGCTTAAAGCAGTTCATCGGAAGCTTTGCAGATCCCATAGTGCCCTGTCCGCCGGATTTCAGAGTACCGCCGCCATGAGAAGTAGGCAGGATATTCAGGCCGATGACCTTGCGCATATCCACACCCACTGGGAAGCCCTTGCCGCCATCCCAAGGGATGGGCGCAAACATATGCTCTGCAACGCAAACCTGACGAGCATCCGCTGCACGTTGGAGGGAATCCTCGAAAGTGGAACCGGTAAGTACCACGTAACCGGGTCCGGCACTGGCAGACATACCACCCAGACCATAGACCTCAGTAACGCAGCTGTCACCCAGGAAGCCCAGTAAATCATCATCCGTATACGTGGGTTTCAGGAACAAGCCCTTGATCAGTGGAGCAGGTACAGTAAACCACTGCTTTCCAGTACCGGCAAAACGCATACCAAACTCCACGCCATTTCCGCCCATCGCTACCATTACTGTACAGTCTGAAATCTCTTTTACTGTAGCCAGCACACTCTCAGCACCTGCCATCATTACATGCAGGAAGAAACGGTCATTGGCTGCAAATTCCTTGACGATTCGGTCCCGGTATTCAAAATCCATATCCATCATGGTTTGAATCATTTGCAGCGCCATGTACATGGAAGCAGCTGGCTGACGGTTATGGTTCTCATCCCCCATACCGGCAGTTTTACTCATCACATTAATCAGATCAATTCCACCCATCTGACGAACAACTGCCCCCAACGCCGGGCCATAGTGGTCGCGGAACCAAACCAGATCGGTCTCAATGGCATCATTGTAGTAACCCCAGCGAAGAACATTCTGCTTATTGCCAGGATGCAGCGCACAGAAGCCCCGCCCCCCGTACACTTTATCCTCTACCACGCATACAGGCATGGAGGCAGAGGTTGCCATTGCCGCACCGCAGGCAGCATTGTAATCCTGTGCGGCATCCACCTTAATTTTTCCGCTCAAAACCAGCTTCCAAGCACTGTCCAAATCAGGAGCCCGTCTCTCATGTACCAACGCGCCACAGATGGCAGTGCGGACAGGAGCTGGGATGTTTTCTACCGCGATGGGAGGTCCAGCAATCAGAATGGTATCTGGATTCATATCTGGGATAACCTCTCCGGCAGGACGGACATCTACCCAAGTGGGGCGGCCTTTGGTCAGAACCTCTGCGGCCTTAGCATTTGCCAGTTCAATTCGTTCGCGTACATCCATAAGAAATTCCTCCATCTTTTATATTTTTTATTTGCGGCCCATGATTTATTTAAAAGTAATTTTATAACCGGAGTAGATCTCCGGGCAACGGAGCATCATAGTGTTCGAATTTGAGAAATCCTGCATTTCCAGGCCATCTTGTGTCAGCCGCTCAACCCTTGCAATTACCCGTCCCGGAAAGTTGGCATGGATATTTTCCAGCGGGAGAGGTCTAACCATGGTCTTTCCGTTGTATCCACTAAGATTGATAATTTGCAGCAGGCAAGTCTTTTCATCTACCAAGCGGTAGATTATTTCCGCGCAGCTGGGAGCATCTGTGATAAAAGGACGCTGAAGGGACCGGATATTATTCAGCAAATCGATAAAGATATACTTGAAGTCTTCATAGCCCTGCGTATCATACAGGGTGCCAATCTGCCAAGGCAAATAAATATTCTTTTTTCCCTTCACCGCCGCCATAGAGTCACCGGTTCGCTTGTGTCCAAAGGCGCGCTCCGGCGGACCATAGGGAGCATAGCCGATCAGCGGCAGAAACCCCTGGGCATCTTCCAAGGTAATTCGATTGGCAATTTTGTCCAGGTAAACCCAGTCCCGCAGGGGAAATGATCTGAAGATTTCTTTGGGTTCTGTTGCCACATAAGTACTGCGGATGGGCATAATCTGTCCGACCAGTTGAATGCCAAACAACTCCTGGAGCAGCGCCGGATCCTCCTGGAAAGTACATCCGGTGGCAACAACCGTTGCCGTTGTCTTTAGCAGCCTTTGGCGGAATTTTTCCGTGGGACGGCGGGGCAGATCCGGCAGAATAATCACATCATACTCATCCAGCTGGTCAGCCACATTGTCAATACCGCTGTAAATTACCGGATCAAACGGGATATGTTCCTCCTTCAGCATACTGGCTAGGCCTCGGTATTCCTTGGCATTCCAGCCGGAGGTAACACTGAACTGATAGAAAGGACGAGGCTGCACCAGCAGCACTTTGGCTGCGCTTTTCAGTTTTGCAAACAGATCCTCATGTGCAGCATGCAGATGGAAGGCACGCTCGACCCCTTGAAAATTTGCACGATCCGGGTAATCCTGGAAGGAGCCAACAATACACCAGTCTAAATTGGAGCCGACCGCCATCTCCTGGTATAGACGAGCCTCGTTCAGATATGTAGATACACCCATAAAGCGTACCGGAATATCCACCGCATTGATGGCCACATTACTGGACACCTTATCCGGAAAGGTATTCCCTACGCTGGCGGCGTCATCGGAGGCGCTATATAACCAAAAACGTCCTACATCATCCAGACTGGAATGGGCCTCATTGCGAACAATGTCAATGCCCTCATCGCTGTAGGTGCTCAGTGCCACTTCCGGATTGATTTGCTTGATTGTACGTCGAATCTTTGCGAGGAGATCACTGACCGTATAGGTTTTGAAAGCTTCATACTTGCGAAATACAGGATCGTCTGGCTGCTCCTGAGTTGGCAAAGTCAAGCCACCGGACCACTCCCGAAAGCGCCGCTTGCAATTGTCACACTGACAAATGCCAACATATTCATTGTTGTAGTCGAAGGTAGCATAACCGGGGATATTGAAAAAAACGCCGTCAATTGTGTAATTGTGAAGAATCTCACTGACAATCTCTACCATGCGGTTTTGTTGGTAATCTCCGTTGACGCAGACCGATGCGCAATCTTCAAACATCACCGGCTGGCCATCGATGGTGCGGGAAAACCACTCCGGATTTGTTTCCAGATATTTTTTATTTGCCTTACTGATGTCGAAGCGGGCAATTACACGAATGCCATTTGCGTGGCACTTTTCGACAATCTCACCGAATTTGTCCCCCACAAGATAAGGCGTGGGGATCTGGCAGGACAGTTTCGTAGGGGAAAAGGCGCTGATACCGCCGCAGCCCACTTGGACTACATTGGCCCCCAGTTCCTTGAGCATTGTTACCTCATAGTCCACATCCATTGCGCCGTCAATATCCCGCAGATTATTCTGCACCTGCCGGAACGGCTTGTCTTTCCACCAGAACATCCATTTTCCTCTCTTTCTTAAAATTGAATACAATTTGAAACAGTCAGTCATCTGAATTCAATTGATATACGTTATAATCATTATATAAAGATGCTTTACTTTTGTCTAGTCTGCATCGTACACAAAAATTGTATACATTTTTAGTGATTTTTCACTTGCGCTTTGTATACAAACCCCCCCGCTTACGGCACCGCCCAGGTAGGCAGCACAAGCAAGCGGGGGGGATTGCTTTCAGCCTTTATTCTACTGTCATTTTGAACGTTTTTGCAGATAAGATTCCAGCTTACTCTGCAGCGAGGCTTGACTCATGTGGAAGTGAATATCTGCCTGCTTGGCAGCCAGCTCCGGATCTCGCAGTTCCAGCGCTTGCAGTATACCGTTATGTTCCACATAGGAAAATTGGCTGCGCTGCGGCCTGTCCTCAAAAGTTGCAGGCACAACCGCCTGGCGAAGCAGCAAATTGCTCAAAAATTGTACGACACAGGGATTGCCGGAAATTTGTGCGATCCGAGTATGGAACAGATTGTCCAGTCCTGATTTTTCTTTGGGATCAGATGAGGTGTGGAAACATTCATTGATCCGGTACAGCTCCTCTACCTCTTCCTGCGTAATCCTTTGGGCAGCCTGCCGAGTACTTAATACTTCCAAAACGGTACGAGTTTCTGTGATGTTGCTCAGAGTTTCACGGCTCATCTCGGCAATCTGCACACCACAGCGAGGAATGTACTCTACAACGCCGCTGTTTTGGAGCAGGCGAAGTGCCTCACGAACAGGTGTTCGGCTGACACCAAAAAGTTTACATAGTTCAACCTCGCGGACAGGTGCACCCGGAAGATAAGTTCCCTTGTGGATCAGCTCCACGATCCCGTCAACCAGCTCCTGTACCGTCATTTTCTTCGATACCTCAGTACTTAACTTTTCCATACAAAATCATCTCTAATTGAATAATTAGCCTCAGTCCTTTCCTGAGTTTACCATATTTTTGTTCTCTCTGTCAACTGTTATCTCCGTACAATCATTGTATTTCCGCATAAAAGGACCTTTACTTGCTTTTTATCCAGGAGTTCGTCAGAAGGCTTTTCTGTCGTCACGGCTACAGTACCCTCCGGCGCATCAAAAAAGCAGATGCCATCCTCGATTGCTAACTCTGGAATTTGATTGCTCCAGGAATAAAACAGTGCCAGGTGGATATCATCACCTGCCGCCTTCTGATGTTCCAATGCCCCCGCAGGCATCAGATAAGCAGCATTTTTCAGTGTTTCCACATCCAGCCGGTGTTTCGCCTTCCCGTCAAGGCAGAGCACATGGGTAATATCCGCCGGATCCAATCCGGTTCGGTCATACAAAGCTTGACGCAGGATATGTCCGGGCAAACTGGGGTTGATCAGCACATTGCAGTTTCCAACACGCACCAGCGCCACAGACTCCTCTTGGCAACTGCCTAAGTTCAGGCGATACCACCAGCAGCTGTGCCGCGACCCGGCGAATTTGCTTCGGCCCTCGGTCAGGAAAACATCCCCGTGACCAGGCACCACAATATCAGCATCCTGGGCGGCACGCAGAATGGAAATATGAGTTTTTTCTGCACTAGTGTTGAACCAGTACCCCTCTCCTGCGCAAAAATACTCCTCGCCCATAATGGTGTCCCCTGCCAACAGCACCCTACCCTCTGATGCAGCAAGCATCAGGCCAGTATTGCCATCCGTATGACCAGGTAACGGGTACAACGTTACGCCCGGAGCCAGCTGCTCCGGTGCGGGCAGAAAGTCCTCCAGCCCCACCACAAAAGCGGGTACCCCTCTGCCCTGCCTCACCTCCTCGATGGCTGCCTGGGCATCCTGCAAGGAGGCAGCGGACATATATTGCTTTGCATTGGGGTATTTGTCCGCGTCCACGCGGTGATCGCCGTGGTAATGGGTGGCATAGACAATGTGAATATCCTCCCTGCCCAATCCGGCGTGCAGCTGCAGCAAAGCTTCGGTCTGCTCTACCGGCAGGGTTGGATCTACCAAGATATTGATGTCATCTGTCTGCACCAGGGTTGTGGTTGCAACGACAGAATGATACTGGGCGGCATCGCTTTCTCCCCAGAATTTATTACGGGACAGGTGCCCAAGCGTTAAGGTTTTCCATTGTAATGACATTTTCGTCACTCCATTTTTTACAATTCAAGAGCTCATTCCAGTCTAATTGCCTCGAAAAGCTCCAATTTTTCAACATGCAGCTTCAAGCGGCCATTCTCACAGACGAAAGGCACCGTTTTTTCTCCGGTCATGCTATAGGCAGCTTTCGGCGCTTCCTTCTCCCAAGGCAGCTCCAGATCCAGATCAAACAGCGGAACCGGTGGAAAATAGGACTTCAAGCTGTACCCGGTATAGTTGATCAAGTGGACATAGTCTACACTCCCGTCCCGGCGGCGGGTGTGCTCCACCTCTACCACCTCCGGTAGATTACCGGTCACGCGTTCAACTTCCAGTACATGCTCCATTAAATCCGCCATAAAATTGCCCATATGGGGGAATCCATAAAAATAGTAATCCGCACCCGGTTTCCAGGGCACATACACACCTCGACCGGAGCCAAAGGAATTTACGGTGAAGGCAGGATAATCCGTCACATTGGTCGGATAGGCATCCTCCGGCGGAGAATGGCGATGGGGCGGGATAAAGCGCATATAGTGCTTCACACCGCTCTGATATTCCGCATAGCAGTAGACATCGTGCAGATAAATCCAATCCGTCTGCGCAAACCGAGGAAACAAAGGCTTACTGTCACCAATGTCAAAATAAGCGGAGATATAATCTCTGCCGATGTACCCCAGCTTCTCTACGCCAACACTGCGCAACCCGATGTTTTGCCGCTTTCTGTGATTTTCATCCCACAGTGCGGTTTCACCGGTAGCAATCACAGTACCGCCTTTTTCTGCAAAGGCATCCAGTTTAGCTGCCGCTGCATCGCTGATGTTCTGGACATCCGCAAGGATAATGGTGTTGTACTTTTCCAGAGAAACCTTCTCCACTGCGTCCATTCGAATGCAGTCAAACAGATAGTGCTGCTGGGTCAGCAGGTGATACCAACCACAGTACTCCGCAGGAAAAACGAGCTCACTCTTGCGCCAGAAGCTTTCCTGCGGGGTAATCAAAGCAATGTGTGCATCAGAGAAATTTGTATGATAGTCCTCTTCGTGAGCCTCATGATAGCGGAACATCTTTTTCAGCGGCGCATAACCGGATTTGTCCGGATGGTTATCTAGCCGACCTACCTGATAAAAATCAGCGAAGCCACCGTTGGCCAGCATCTGTGCAAGGCGCAGCTCCTGCTCGTGGGGAGAGACCGCTGCATGGCGATACCACATATCAATAAAATCTACACTGGTGACAGAGGAAACCATCTCCGGGCTGGAATAGCGCTCCAATTTGAGCAATTCTGAGCCCTTGTACATATAATTATTTTTATCTGCTGCATCAAAGAAGGTACCAACTTCTCCACGAAGCATATCGATGGAGAAAAAGAGCAGCTCCGGCTTTTCCTCAGCAATCACCTGCTTGATGTTCTTTTGATACTCGCCCAGAGTAATGTTCTGGAAATTCTTATACTGCTGATATACCGGGTCATCCGGATCGTCTGCCTTTGGCAGATCCTGGCCGAACATATCATGAAACCGCTTCCGGCAGTTTTCACACTGGCAAATGCCCTGGTATCCTTTTGTATAATCCAGTGCAACGGAATAGCCGCCCATATTCAGGAAAATGCCGTCCGGATCCACATCCCGGATAATTTCTCGAATGATGTCCATGGCCACTTTTTGCTGGTAGTCACTGTTGAAGCACATGTGAATCAAGCCATGATAATCGATGATCTCCCCATTGGGGCTGACATAAGCCCACTCCGGATGCTGCTCATATAGAGGCTTGCGCACCTTGGAAAAATCTACCCGGCTGATGACCCGAATACCCGCATCCTTGCACGCTTTGATCACCGTTTTCAGGCTGTCGCCGGTGAGAAAACGATTGCGGGTGTGGAATGGAATTTGGGATTCGTAGCTGGCGACTATACCACCAGTATTGATAATCACCGTGTTTGCATGAAAGTCCTGCAATTCCCGGACATACCGAGCTGCATCCATATCCGCCATGTCAATTTCCCGCAGATTGGTTTGAACAATTCTCCACGCCCGGTCCTTCCACCAAAACTGTTCGCTCATATTTTTTCCCTTTCTCTGCAATGACAGCGGTCACTTGCAGCATTCATGGCATGCCACGAAGTGGTTTGGAGCAATCTCCCGCAGCACCTGAGGTTCCTTGCATTTTTCTGAAGCATAGGGGCAGCGGTTCGCAAAGCGGCAGCCCGGAGCTGGGTCGATGGGATTGGAAACCTCACCCGTGAGCAAGTGCCGCTCCCGATTCCGTTTGCTCAGATCCACCGTAGGAATGGCATTCAGCAATCCGACAGTATAGGGATGAACGTGGTGCTTAAAAAGCTCCTCTCGTGGAGCATACTCCACCACTTGCCCCATGTACATTACCATAATGTCGTGACTGATGTGGCGAACCACACACAAATCATGCGTAATGAACATATAAGCAATTTTCCTGGACTGCTGCAAATCCATCAGCAGATTCAAAATCTGTGCCTGAATCGACACATCCAAAGCAGACACAGGCTCATCGCAAACAATAAATTCCGGGTCAAGTACCAATGCACGAGCTAAGCCCACTCTCTGGCGCCGGCCGCCATCCAATTCATGAGGGTAAGTATTGAAATAGCGGTCCGGTAAACCACACAGCTCCATGGTTTCCGCTACCTTTTCCAGCCGCTCATTTTTGTCTGTAATCAGCTTAGAGACCTTCAAGGGATCCAAAATGGTCTCTCCCACCGAAAAATGTGGATTAATCGAGGAATAAGGATCCTGAAAAATCATCTGCATCTGCTTCTGTACTGCACTGAAATCTTTTTGCCCCATGGCCGCAATGTCCTGCCCACGGTACAGTACCTTGCCATCAGTGGGCTGATAAAGCCGAATCAGCGTACGGCCCAGGGTAGATTTGCCGCAGCCGGATTCGCCCACTACACCAATGGTTTGTCCTGCCTTGATTTTAAAGGAAACATCATCCACCGCATGAACCACGCCTGCATTTGTGGGGAAATACTTTTTGAGGTTTACCGCCTCAATTAACGTCTCGCTCATTTGCTCACCTCATTTTCGAAGAGATGGCACTTGATATAGTGCCCATCCTCCACAGTGTGGATGGCCGGCTTTTCCTGCTTGCAGCGCGGGGTGCATTTGGTGCAGCGTTCAGCAAAGGGGCATCCGGTTGGAACCGTTCGCATATCCAGCACGAAGCCCGGAATCGGTGTCAGTCGTTCCACATCGCTGGTCAAATCCGGGATGCAGTTAAACAGACTGTCTGTATACGGGTGATTGGCCTTTCGGGTAAAAATTTGCTCCACGGAGCCTCGTTCAATCACCTCACCGCCGTATACAACGGCCACATTCTCGCAGAATTCCGCTACAATACCCAAATCATGGGTAATAAAAATCATGGAAGTTCCCAGTTTCTCCTGCAAATTCTTCATCAGGGTCAAAATCTGAGCCTGAATGGTTACATCTAAGGCTGTGGTAGGCTCGTCAGCCAACAGCAGGTTAGGCTCAGACACCAATGCCATTGCAATCACCACCCGCTGCTTCATGCCGCCGGAGAACTGGTGGGGGAACTGCTTGCTGCGCTCCGGAGGAATGCCCACCAATGTCAGAAGCTCTGCCACCCGCTCGTCCCGTTGCTGCTTGGTCATATCGGGATTGTGAATTTTCAGGACCTCACTGATCTGATCTCCCACCGTCATCACAGGGTTCAGGCTGGTCATGGGATCCTGGAAAATCATGGAGATTTCCGCGCCCCGCAGGCCACGCAGCTGCCGCTTGGACATCTTCAGTACGTCCTTGCCGTTATACGTGATGCTGCCGCCGGTAATCTCTGCCACATGGTCAGGCAGCAGCTGCATAATGCTTAGTGCCATGGTAGTCTTTCCTGCACCGGTTTCACCCACCACGCCCAGGATTTCCCCTTTGTTTAACTCCAGAGAAAAATTATTCAGTGCATAAACAACTGCCTCATCGGTATTGTATTGAACCCGAAGGTTCTTAATTTCCAGCAATTTCTCCATGTCGGCACCTCAATTCTTCATCTTGGGATCCAGTGCATCCCGCAGTCCGTCGCCGATAAAGTTCAGACTGAGCACAGAAATCATGATAAAGCACCCTGGAATTAGCCCCAGATAGGGATAATATCGCAAATTGGTCTGATTTTCAGAAATAATGCTGCCCCATTCCGGTGTGGGAGCCTGAACGCCAATTCCCAGGTAGCCCATAGCCGCAATACACAGGATAATGGTGCCCAGCTCCATGAAAGTGGTAACGATCAGCGGTCCCATAATATTGGGCAGTAAATGCTTAAAAATCAATCGAATATTGCTGGTGCCATAGCAACGGGCAGCTTCCGTAAACTCAGAATTACGATAATTCATAATTGCAGCGCGAACAGTTCTCGCGCTTCCAGGAATCTTCACAATTGCAAGAGAAACCAATAGCTTATCCAGTCCCGCGCCAAGCGCCGCCACAATAGCCATTGCCAGCATGGTTCCAGGAATGGACATCAACATATCGCAGACGCGCATAATAATTGCATCCGTCTTCCCTCCGAAATAACCTGCCACGCCGCCCATGACTACGCCGCCCACAAAGGCAATCGCCACAGTAGCCAGACCAGCGCCCAAGGAAATCCGACCACCGTAGATAATCCGCGCAAATAAATCCCGTCCGAACTGATCAGTGCCGAAGATATGCTCTGAATTAGGCGCTTGAAAAGCATCAACGATATGTTGAGTTATTGCATTGGAGTAGTCAATATACAGTGGCGCAGCAAATACCGCAATAAGTAGGACCAAAAAAACAACCATACCAGCCATAGCTAATTTGTTACGTCTGTAGCGCTTGACAATCAACTTATAGCGTCCACTGCGATTGATTTTAATAGTACTTGCGCCGGACTGTTCCTTAGCAGCATTTTCCGTTGCCATTTCGGTGCCCCCCTCATTCGAACTTGACCCGCGGGTCAATAACAGAATACATCAAATCCACGAGCAGATTCACAATACCCACAAACACTGAGATCACAAGGATACAACCCATGATAATAGGCATGTCCCGGGTCTTTACCGCACTGGTCAGATAGGAACTGATGCCCGGAATTGCAAACACGGTCTCAATCACCACGGAACCGCCAAGCACACCGGCAAATGCAGCCCCCAAACCTGTAATGATAGGCAGAAGCGCATTGCGAAGAGCGTGTTTTAGAATTACCACTACCTCACTGGCTCCCTTTGCCCGTGCTGTACGGACAAAATCTGAGCGTATTACATCCAGAACCCAAGTACGGGTAGAGCGGATATTGGTGCCAACGCTGGCAGCACAGGCTGCAACGACCGGAAGAACGAAATGTCTTATCGTCTTCACGCCATAAGCAGGAAACCAACCGGTTTGCAGGCTCAAATAAATCTGAAGTAAGATACCAAGCCAGAACCCTGGCATTGCCGAAAAGAGTAGGCACAGGAACGTCACCACGTAGTCGATCAAGCTATTGTGCTTCACCGCCGTCAGCGTGCCCAAAGGGATGCTGATAATCGTCGCAATCAATGTAGACAGAACTCCCAGCGTGAGGGTATAGGGCATACGGCTGCGAATTTCAGCCATTACCGGCTGCTGCGTAAACCAGGACACGCCGAAGTCGCCCCGCACTACATTCCACATATAGTTCACATACTGCACCAAAACCGGCTTGTCCAAGCCCATTTCTGCGCGAAGTGCCTCTTTCTGCTCAAAGGTTGCTTCCTGGGGCAGCAGAAGCTCCACCGGGTCGCCGGGAACAAGCGACATAATCAGGTAGATAAACAGCGTTATTCCGATGATTGTTGGGATCAGCATCAAAATACGCTTCAAGGTATATTTAAGCATTTCGTGCCTCCTGCAAAATACTGAGCACATCCGTTGGTGCAGATACACTCGGTAAAGAATTCTCTGTTTGATTGTTTTTGTAACCGGCAAGGGCGGAGGGTGGAGCTTTTCCTCCCTCCTCCGCCCCTTTGGGTTTCGTATTAAACTTATGGATTATTTCCAGCTGAGCTTGCTGATGTAGAAGTCGGAAACAGGGCTGGCAACAACGCCCGTCAGATCCTTGTTGTAAGCAACAGCGCTGACGCCTGCATACAGGCCAATCTGGTAGGCATTTTCATTGCTGTAGGACATCAGGTCAGCCATCAGCTGCTTCCGAGCAACGGGATCCATCTCCGTGGCAATCTTAGCATAGTAATCCTTCAGAGTCTGGTAGCCTTCGAAATACTTATCGGGGGTGTAGGTCTTTTCCATATCGGGATTGTAGCTGGCGCCGGGGTTGCAGAAATCAAACCAGACGTTGGTATTATCGTAGATTATAATATCTGCAGTGACACCGCGCTGTGCTGCATTGAAGGTAGCTGTATCGCAGGGAACGACTGCAACATTGATGCCAACCTCAGCCAGCTGACCCTGGACAATCTGCGCAACTTTTTCAGGAGTAGATCCGCTGATAACATAAATCTGAAGCTCGCGCCCATCATAATTGGACTTGGACAGATACTCCTTGGCTGCATCCTGGTCATAGGGAATCACAGTATAGGTGCCCTCGTCGGGGGAGGTGGGGAAACCAGTGACAACATCGATATCCAGCACCTTGCCATAGCCGAACAGAACGCCCTGGACGTAATCCTCCTTACGCAGTGCGCTCTCAATTGCCAAGCGCAGGTTCAAATCGTTGCGGATGTAATCATTGGCCCAGCCAAACATCATCAGAGTGCGGGTAGCGGAATCTGTATGGGCCCAGGTTGCGATGGAGTTCTCGGGCAGACGGGTGCAGGATGCCAGGTCAGCATTGATAACCACGTCAGCATCGCCGGATTCCAGCGCGATAAACTGGGTGCTGACATTGCTGATATAGTTCACTTCCACGTGCTTGATAGCAGGAGCGCCTGCCCAATAGTTCTCATTGGCTTCCAGCACCATCTTGTCGCCGCTGGTGTTGGAGACGAACTTGTAGGCGCCGGTACCGATGGGATGAGCCGCATAGCCGTCAGCACCGCCAACCTCTTCATAATAATCCTTGCTGACGATAACGCCCATCTGGGTGCACAGCATGTTCAGGAAGGCAGGGCTGACCTTACTCATGATGGCCTTGCAGTGGGTATCATCGATCACTTCGCCGCCGGCCAGACCGTTCAGCATGGAGGCGGCATACATGGGAGCCTCCTTTATTGCAGTTTCCCAACTGAACACCACATCGGCAGCGGTCATCTTCTTGCCGTTGTGGAAATAAACATCATCGCGGATGGTGAAGGTCCATTCCATGCCGTCCTCAGAAACGGAGTAGTCCGTGGCCAGCCAGGGAGTAGGAGTCAGGTCATCACCCAAACGGAACAACGTATCGTATACATTCTGGATGAATACGCCATCACGGGTTTTATCTGCACCGTAGTTCACATTCATGGGGAAGAAGCCGGTAATATCGTTATAAGTAACAACTGTCAGGGTGTCCTTTGTGCTGGCACTCGCATTGCTGTCTTTGCCAGCCGTTTCGGGCTCGGTGGTCGTACCAGTCACAGTTTTGCCATCGTCAGCAGACTTGCTGCCACAGGCTGTGAACAGAGACATGGTCAGAGCCAGTACCAGTACTAAGCTCATCATCTTGAAAAAGCGGTTTTTCTTCATTGATCTTTCCTCCTGATTTATATTTTTTCGTTACCCTTGCTGGGCTAACTTATGTTCTGATTGTATACAATTTTTATATATTCTTCAATTCGCAATTTCGACGTATTTACAAGAAATAATTTGTATAGTTTGCCGAAAGTTTGTCAATCGAAAATTATCTCAGGATAATATCAGATTTTATGAACAGGTATTTTCCGCTAAATTATGTATTTACGCGCAATATAAAGCATAACTTAAACCTTTTAATAAAATTTTGCATACGATTTGATTTCCGCAGGCCTTTCTCTTTGTGCCATTGATGTCGTGTTGACAATTCTTTATGCCCATGCTATATTGAATACAAAAATTGCGTTCCCGTATTCTCATCTGAATATCTGGGGTGTAACGACAGGAGGCGGCAGAATGGACGCAAAATTTCCAACTCAGCATGAACCGGAGCTTTCCTATTCCAAAATGCTTTTACGGCAGAATCCGTGGCTGAAGACTATTCTCCAGAAGGAGGAAACTCCAATAGCCCTTTCTTTCCGAGCACCAGAATGGTTATTTGGTTGTTGCCTTATATTCATTGGAAGCTTTACAATTCTGGATATACTTCTTCATCCCAGAGCCTTCGGTAACATTCTTCTTACACTACTGCTGATTCTCCTTGGTGCTGCAGTGAACTATAGTGGGCTTTGGACAATTCTGTTTTCCAAACGTTCCTACGTTCTTGTTACATCCCAGAGAATTGTATACCAAAAAGTCAACTTGCTTGGAAGGCAAGGCAAACAACTTTCTATTCTCCGTGGGGATATTCAGCGAGTTCGATTCCTGAAAAGTACCGTAATGTACCGCATCCGGCGCAGCGATGGAGGAATTGCCATTCTCTTGAAGAATGGCAAGACTGTTTTTATTTCCAACCTCCGCGACGCAGAAAACATTCTCGGCGCAATGCGCTAATCGATGCAAACGGGTGATACGGCGTATAGCCGCAGACGATACTAAAAAACAGCGAGGAACCGTTTAATCAGTTCCTCGCTGTTGCTTTGTCTCTTAGCGATTCAACAGGTCTGCATGCAATACCAACATTGCTCCAACACGTATGAATCGATCTGCCGATAAACACACCGGCATCTACTGGCACGATGTATCAGCCAGACTGCGCCGTTTGTTTTTCATCGACTAAACAGCCAACTGCCCGCACTCAACACAGCCGGCATTGTTAGGATACAGCGCCATGGTCAAGGATTGCCGAAAAATAATTTCTGTCAATTCCGTGTTCATTATATTCTCTCCTGCTCTCTCATCTGCAGCAGCTTAGTACTCTCTCTGATTCCCAATCGCTGATACTGCTCGAGCGGTGCATCGGCAGCTTCCATTTCAGCACGCAATGCCTCCAGCAGTTCCGCCTCCTTTCGGGAATCTTGGAGCGGGTGCAACTGAAGCGGGTCATACTCCACATCGAAGAGAAAATTACCAAACCGATATGCACTAAAATAGGTACTTGCCGGTAGCTTTAAAACAGGTAGTTCCTTGGTAACGTGGCGCTGAACGGGACCTTTCTCCTGCTGATTCCTGTGGCCTGCATGATTCTATCCGGCGTTGCTGGACAGGCGGCCTACCAGGATGTGCTGCTGGATTTCCTGTTCTACAGCCTGTTCACGCCCATCTGCACCACCATGATGAGCCGCGTCATGTTCGCCGGAGAACAGCTGATGGCGGCCAAAAGCGCCGTGAACCGCATTGAGGCCGTCCTGCAGGAGTAGCCCCTTCCTGAAGCGTGCATCCCCAGCAGCCGAAGGACGCCTCCGTGTCCTTTGAAAACGTATCCTTCCGGTATCCCGGCGCGGAGCAGAACGCCCTGGACCATGTTACATTCCGGATCCCCGCGGGAAAGGCCGTCGCCCTGGTGGGCGCTTCCGGCAGCGGCAAATCCACGGCAGCCCAGCTGATCCCTCGTTTTTATGACGCCGCGGAGGGACAGGTTTTGGTCGGCGGCGTAGACGTTCGGCAGATCGACAAGCAGGTCCTGATGAACCAGATTGCCTTCGTATTCCAGAATACAAAACTCTTCAAGGATACCCTGTTGGAAAATATCCGTGCCGCCCGGTCGGATGCCACACAGGAAGAAGTCATGCGAGCCGCGGAAGCCACCCAGTGCAGGGAGATCCCTGGCGGACGGCATCCAGGAGTGCCTGGAGACTGTACAGGATATCAAGGCCTGCAATCTGGAGGAAGAATACCTCAAAAAGCTGGATGCCAAAATTGATGCTGCCGAAAAGGCCCAGATTTCTTCTGAAACCGCTACGGCCAGCCTGGTAACGGCAGGGCAGATGTTCCTACGGTTGGGGCTGGCAACGGTCATTGTCGTGGGAAATACGCTGATGCTGCATGGGGAAACCACGCTGTTTGCGTACATCCTGTTTTTGATTGCTGCCTCCCGGCTGTATGACCCGCTTTCCGGAGCCATGACCAATATGGCAGAGCTGTTCGGTGTTGATTTGCAGGTGGATCGGCTGAAAGCCATACAGAATTATCCGGAAGAAAACGGTAAGAAAGAGTATCGAACCAACGGCTACGACATTACCTTCGACCATGTAGGCTTCTCCTATGAGTCCGGCAAGCCCGTTTTGAAGGATGTCTCCTTTACCGCCAAGCAGGGGCAGGTCACAGCCCTGGTAGGGCCCTCCGGCGGCGGAAAGAGCACAATCGCCAATCTTGCGGCAGGTTTTTACAATGCGGATAACGGCAAGATCACCCTGGGCGGTACGGATATTGCCCCCATCGACTCGACTGCCTTGATGAAGGATTTCTCCGTGGTATTTCAGAATGTGGTGCTGTTTAACAACACCGTGATGGAGAATATTCGTGTAGGCCGCAAGGATGCCACGGACGCGGATGTCATCGCCGCCGCCAAGGCTGCCCGCTGCCACGACTTTATCGAGAAGCTGCCGAATGGCTACCAGACCGTCATCGCTGAGAACGGCTCCACCCTTTCCGGCGGCGAGTGCCAGCGTCTGTCCATCGCCCGAGCGCTTTTGAAGGACGCGCCCGTGATCCTGCTGGACGAGGCCACTGCCTCCCTGGACGTGGACAACGAAACGGAAATTCAGGAGGCCATCACCCATCTGGTACATGGTAAGACCGTCCTCATTATCGCCCACCGGATGCGGACTGTGGAAAATGCCGATCAGATCATCGTCCTGGATGGCGGCGTTGTGGCGGAGAGCGGCACCCACGAAGAGTTGATGCGAAAAAACGGCCTGTATCACAAACTGGTGGAACTGCAAACCGCGGCAGCGGATTGGAAGCTACGTGTATAGGAGAATCCCAGCGCAGATTTTCTGAATCATTACAAGCACCAAAAAATCGGCCATCTTTGGCCGATTTTTTGTGCTCAGAATTCTTTGAACATTTAGCGGATCATACTGCCCTTGCTGTCACCGGTGGTATGCCTTGTTTCATTGTTTTTCCACGCTTTGTTCATTCAGTTCCTGATAGGTTTTTATGATAATCACTGCTGAAATCAAAAAAGTTAGAATATCCGATATAGGCATGGAATACAGCACGCCATCTAAGCCGAAGATCAGCGGCAACACCAATGCGAAACCAACGCCAAAAACCACCTCCCGGAACATGGACAGCATAGTGGAGGCAAGAGCCTTGCCCAAGGCTTGAAGGAAGATAAAACAGGCTTTGTCAATACAAGCAAGTACCATCATGCACAGATAAATGCGGAAAGCCTTGACGGCGAAGGCCGTATAGTAGCTGCTTTCGTTGGCTGCGCCGAAAATGGCGATCAACTGCTGGGGGCACAGCTCCACCAGCAGCAGAGCAATCAGGCCAACCAGGGCCTCATAGGTCAGAAGCTTTGTGAACGGCTCTTTCACCCGTTCCTTCTTCCCTGCCCCCATATTGAAGCCTACAATGGGGATGCAGCCAGCGGCCATGCCCACCACAATGGAAATGACAATCTGGAAGAACTTCATCACAATGCCCACCACGGCCATGGGAATCTGGGCGTACTGTTCCTGCCCGAAGATGGGGTCCAGAGCCCCATATTTCCGCAGCATATTATTGATCGCTGCCATGGCCGCCACCAGACTGATCTGGGAGAGAAAGCTGGTAATGCCCAGGGACAGCATTCGCCCGCAGATATTCCATTGCAGCGCGTAGTCATGGGAGGCGGGCTTGATAATGCGCATATGCAGCAGATACCACAGGGACAGGACGGCTGTTGCCACCTGTCCAATCACCGTAGCCACAGCCGCGCCCATCATGCCCCAGCGGAATGCAAAGATAAAAATAGGCTCCAAAATGATATTAATGACCGCCCCTGCCAGAGTTGAAACCATGGCAAATCTAGGGTTGCCGTCGGCCCGGATGATGGGATTCATGGCCTGACCGAACATGTAAAAGGGAATGCCCAGCGTAATATAGAAGAAATACTCCTGACTGTGCCGGAAGGTCTCTTCATTCACCGTACCGCCGAACATGGCGATGATGCCGTCCGCGAAAAACAGATACACCGCTGTCAGCACCAGGCTTGCCGCTACGATCAGCACCACGGCGTTGCCCACGCAGCGCTTGGCGCTCTTCGGCTCCTCCCGCCCCAGGTCCATGCTGACAAAGGTGCAGCAGCCGTCGCCCACCATCACGGCAACGGCCAGGGCCACTATGGTTGACCAGCTTTTGAGCAATCGCACCATTGACTTTGAGAAATACATCCGAAGCATTGACCCGACAATTCCCCGTGCTTTTCTGCACGCAGTCATCTCTAAAATTGATGTCGTAGACGGCAGAGTAACCTCTATTCAATTCACAAACAAGTTAACCGTTCGGTTTATATATGGCCGAAAATAATTCTAAAAGCCCATTAGAAATACCCAGTTCTGAAATGTGCAGAACTGGGTATTTATTCATTTTATGGTCAAATTTATGAAAGAATATACATTTTATCTCGTTTTATATACATCGGCTAATAAGTTGAAGAAACATGATCCAAAAACAACCAATTTTCTTGTGTTCAAAGCGTCAAAGCAGGCGGAAAAAGCCTTGATTTTACTGGATTTTTCGTTTTTTCTTAACCAACTGGCTTCTTCTATATGATGACCATCGCATCACCGAAGGAAAAGAAACGGTATTTTGCTTCAACGGCCTGGTGATATGCATTCAGGATATGTTCTCTTCCGGCAAAAGCAGAAACCAGCATGACAAGGGTACTTTCCGGCAAGTGAAAATTGGTAATCAAAGCATTCATTGCTTTAAACTGGTAGCCGGGATAGATAAAAATGTCCGTCCAACGGGACTTGGAGGAAAAACTTCCATCCTCGTTTACAAGGGACTCCAGAGTCCGGCAAGAAGTAGTGCCAACGCAGATAATTCGCCCGCCAAGTGCTTTGGTTTCATTGAGAATGTCAGCAGTCTCTTCATTTATCATGCAAAGCTCGCTGTGCATATGATGGTCAAGAACATCCTCCGCCTTTACAGGACGGAAGGTACCCAACCCAACATGCAGCGTGACGAAAGCAGTTTTCACACCTTTGGCCCGGATTTTATCCAGAAGCTCTTTGGTAAAGTGCAAGCCAGCAGTAGGTGCTGCAGCGGAACCAACCTCTTTAGAATAGACCGTTTGATAGCGCTCCTGATCTGCAAGCTCTGCTTTGATGTAAGGCGGCAGAGGCATCTTGCCCAGGTGTTCCAGGATCTCTAAAAAGATTCCCTCGTAGTGGAACTCTACGATTCGGTTGCCATCTTCCTGTACTTCCTGAACAGTGGCGGTTAGTTCACCGTTTCCGAATATTACCTGATCCCCCTCCCGCATTTTGCGGCCTGGTTTGCAAAGACATTCCCATTTCTTGTTTCCCAAGTCACGCAGCAGTAATACCTCCACTGTTCCACCGGTGGGACGGTGGCCCATCAAGCGGGCTGGAAGTACCCGGGAATCATTCAGCACCAAGCAGTCTCCGGGGTTTAGATAGTCAATGATATCATAAAAATGTTTGTGTTCAATTTCGCCGGTTTCGCGATTAAGTACCATCAAGCGGGAATTGTCCCGCTTTTCCAAAGGGGTTTGTGCAATCAGTTCTTCCGGCAAGTTGTAATAAAAGTCATGGGTCTTCAATTTCTTCTCCTCCGATTTCAAAGCACGACTAGTATAGTCGATTCTCGCGTAATTTGCAACAGACAAATTGAATTTCACTTGCATAAACTGGAACGGAGGTGCTTTTCATGACAAGGCCATTATTCACCGGTGCCTGCACGGCACTCGTCACCCCTTTCTTAAATGGAGAGGTTAATTTTCCTATGCTGGAGCGCCTGATATCCAGGCAGCTGGAAGCAGGTATCCGTGCCATCGTCGTGTGTGGAACCACAGGTGAGTCCGCAACCCTTGCAGACGACGAGAAATTGGAAATCATTTCAAAAGCAAAGAATTTTGTTAAGAATGACTGTCTGATTATCGCTGGAACCGGTTCAAATGACACGGTTCATGCCGTGCTGCTAAGCGAAGCTGCGCAACATGCTGGGGCAGATGCACTGCTGATTGTCAGTCCATATTACAACAAGGCAACCGGAGAAGGACTGTATCAGCATTTCCGCGCAGTGGCACAGGCGGTCGATCTCCCCGTCATTTTATATAATGTCCCATCTCGTACAGGCGTGGATGTGCCGTTTTCCGTATATAAACAGCTGGCAGACATCCCAAATATTGCCGGCGTGAAGGAAGCATCCGGTGACATGGCAAAAATTCTTTCCATTCGCGCGCAATGTCCTGTAGATTTTTCTGTATGGAGTGGCTGTGATGAATTGATCGTCCCGACTCTTTCATTGGGAGGCCAAGGTGTCATTTCTGTTTTATCTAACCTGTATCCCGAGTTAACGCAAACAATGGTTCGTGCAGGACTGGATGGAGATTTCGACACTGCTGCCGACTTACAGATTCGTTTTGCTCCCATTATCCGAGCACTGTTCAGTCAAGTCAATCCTATCCCGGTTAAGGCCGCCATGAAACTGCTGGGTTACGACTGTGGAGAATGTCGGCTACCGTTGACTCCTCCCACGGATACACTTTTCCGACAATTGCACTCCGTGATTCAGCAGCCAGGTATACCGCAGTAATCTCTCCATAAAGGATCATCCGAATCGGTTCTGCCAAAACCGACTCGGATGATTTTCTTATCTGAAGACTTTATTCAGGGATATCCATCTCCATATACCGCCGATAAGTTTGGAAGCCAACGGCCTGATAAAACTTCTGGGCATCCTGATTGAATTCCCATACGTCCAATTCTATCCGGGGAAAGCCCCTTTTATGAGCTTCCTCCCGGCAGAAAGCAATCAGGGCCGTAGCAATTCCCTGACGTCTGAATTCCGGGGCAACACCAAATTCCTCTATCCGGTAAAAGCATCGCGGTTTGTTGTATGGGCTTTCCGTTCGAGCAATATATTGTGCCGTTACGAATCCGCAAACCATCTCGCCACTGACTGCCACAATCACGTCCGAAGTTTCCGACATAAGCTCCTCGTAAACATGCTGCTGCAATTCCTGGCAGAAATCCGAACGGAAAATATCCGGTCGCCCCTCCGCGTGAAGCGTGTTTACATGTTTTCGGAGGGCATTAACCTGCGGCATGTCCTCCAGGGATGCGTAACGTATCCAAAAATCCATTGCGATTCTCTCTCGCTTATTTCAAGACTGCTTTGTGGAAAACTTTCTTACCCTTGCGAATCTTTACGCCGTCCTTCAGCATGGCTTCTGTAATCATAAAAGAAGGTGCAGGGACTTTCTCGTCATTGACCAGGACACCTCCCTGGGTCACCAAGGTGCGGGCTTCCTTATTGGAAGAAGCCAGTTTGCAGGCAACCATCAGACTGAGAATGCCAATCTGACCGTCAGAAAGCTGATCAGCGGTAATTTCAGTGGTAGGCATGTTTTCATCATCCCCATTGCCGCTGACAAACAGCGCTTTGGCCGCAGCCTGAGCTTTGTTTGCTTCCTCCTCGCCGTGAACCATCTTGGTCAGCTCGTAGGCCAGGATTTCCTTTGCCTGGTTGATTCGTGCGTCCTTCCAGGTATTCATCTCATCAATCTGCTCCAGCGGCAGGAAGGTGAGCATCCGGACGCACTTCATTACATCGGCATCGCCAACATTCCGCCAGTACTGGTAGAATTCAAAGGGAGAGGTCTTGTTGGGATCCAGCCAGACAGCATTGCCGGCGGTCTTTCCCATCTTGTTACCCTGAGAATCCGTGAGCAGTGTAATGGTCATGCAGTGTGCATCTTTCCCCAACTTTTTACGAATCAACTCTGTGCCGCCCAGCATATTGCTCCATTGATCGTTGCCGCCAAACTGCATATTGCAGTTGTAATGCTGGAACAGGTAGTAAAAGTCGTAGGACTGCATAATCATATAGTTAAATTCCAAGAAACTCAGGCCGCGCTCCATCCGCTGCTTGTAGCAATCTGCGCGAAGCATGTTGTTTACAGAGAAGCAGGCGCCAACTTCCCGCAGCAGCTCTACATAGTTCAGACCCAGCAGCCAGTCACCGTTGTTGACCATCTGGGCCTTGCCCTCGCCGAACTCAATGAACCGCGCCATCTGCTTCTTGAAACAGGCTGCATTATGGTCAATATCCTCACGGGTAAGCATCTTACGCATGTCGGTACGGCCGGAAGGATCGCCAATCATGGTGGTGCCGCCGCCGATCAAAGCGATCGGTTTGTTGCCCGCCATTTGGAGCCGCTTCATCAGCGTCAGGGCCATAAAGTGCCCCGCGGTGAGGCTGTCTGCCGTGCAGTCAAAGCCAATATAGAAAGTAGCCTTGCCGGCATTGATCATTTCACGAATTTCTGCTTCATTGGTCACCTGGGCAATAAGGCCCCGGGCAACCAGTTCGTCGTACAGTTGCATAGTTAAAAATCCTTTCTTATTATACTGCGCTGCTGACAAACCTTATCAGCATGTCACGCAGAAGTTTGACGTTTGTTTCATCCAAAATTGTATCCTTAGGAGTATGAATACGAGAAAGATACGGCCCTGCTTTCCCGCGGTTCAATGCGCAAATGCCTACACCGTACGGGAAATTGAGTTGATCAGAGGGATAAACAGCAAAGCCCTTGGTACGGACAACAACTGTTTTTTTACCGAATGTTCCCACCAATTTTTGAAGCGACAGCAGCTTTGCACCGGACTTCTTGAGCTTTCCGCCAGGGAAAAAATAAATATCATCCCCATCCCCCACGCAGTCCAGGTTCAGCACTAACTGGCGGGCCGTTTCTCCCTTATGCTTTTTCTGGTAGGAGGAAGAACCAATCAGGCCTGCCTCCTCCAAATCAAAGAGTACAAAACAGACGTTTTTGCGGGAAGTCTCTGGCAGAGATTCCGCAATTTCCAAGAGCGTAACCACACCGGAAGTGTTGTCGTTTACATTTGATGGGTTTGCAGGGCCAACCATCATCATAATGATCGCCGTCCATAGCAGAATCAGAAAGAGAAAATATCCTATATCAAAGGAATGCAGGCAGTATCCCACCAGGGATCCAATCCCGGCAGTCGGCACGATCAGTACCAGGCAAATAAAAAGTTGGAATAGCAAAAAAATTCCCAGATTACAGGGGGTAATAAAATTAGGGAACGGCAGTCTTGCACAGGTATCGTAGTGAGCAGTAACCAAATATCTGGCAGCTTTGGGATCTCCAATCACCAGGTTCTTACTGTGGGCACTCCCCTCTTCAACCGAAACAGTATATCCACGGTTTTCCAGCCAGCGCTTGACATCATCGCGGAACGTTTCCTTCTGTTTCTTCGATTTCCTTACAGGATAGCATTGCACCACATCCATCGGTGTATTCATTTTCTCGCTCCTCCTAAATTGAAACGCCCTCTGTCCTTGCGGACAGAGGGCGCAAACATGCACGGTACCACCTCTGGTGCGACAGAGCCTCACGACTCCATCCTCAGGCCGTCCAATAACGGCTCTCGCTATATTGGGCGACCCCATCCTGCCCTACTAAAAATTCAGGCAGACCACTCCGGGAGGTATTTCAGCGAACTTCCCCGCATGCCTTGCACCAATCGGCAGCTCTCTGGCAGGAAGCGAATCGCTTACTTCATCCCATCTACGTGTTAATCTATTGGCGATATCCTAACAAAGAAATAACGTTTTGTCAAGGGTAAACTCGCATAAATTCTTCACACACCACCGGCATATCCTCATTAAAAGTCAGCCCGGCGGCTTCCATTTCCTTGGTGAAAAAGTCCCGATGTACATCTCTCCAGAAATTCAGGCTCCGATCGCCCTCGCCCTCCAGGAAAGCATGATCAGCACCGACCTTCCAAAAAGGCACCACGTAAACCTTGGTTGTGCGAATCACGCAGACGGCCTCGTCCCTCGCGTTCAGTACAACACTGTACTCCCCCGCCGTTGGGAGTGGCTCTTGCTCCTGCTCATACACAGGGTAGGCAGAAGCCGTAGCAGTTTTGATACCGCTTCGAACCAGTTCTGCCAATGCATCCGGTGCCCCGCCGAAAGCCCACGCTTCATAGTTTGCCTGAACATTTGATTTTTCGCAGTAGCGCTCCCACATTTCCGCAGCATTCACAATAATCACCCTTTCAGCATTTCTTCCGCACTTTTCAGCGTGGTCTCCGTAATGTTGGCACCGCCAATAATTCTCGCAAGCTCCCGTTTTCTTCCCTCAAAGTCCAGAGGGGTCACGGTCGTGTAAGTACGTCCATCCCGTTCGGCTTTGGATATAAGCATGTGGGTATTGGCCAGAGCAGCCATCTGAGGCAGATGGGTCACACAAAGCACTTGCTTGTGCTGCGCCAGCTTGCGCAACTTTTCCGCCACCTTTTGTGCGGCACGGCCAGAAACGCCGGTGTCCACCTCATCAAAAATCAGAGTTGCAATCTGATCTTTCTCAGCCAGAACATTCTTCATTGAAAGCATGATACGCGCCAGCTCGCCGCCGGATGCAACCTTACTCAGGGGTTTCAGTGCTTCCCCTGCGTTGGCAGACAGATAAAACGCCACGGCATCCGCACCGCTGGGCATCAGATCCTGCTCCTGGAAGACACACTCAAACTGTACCCGCGGCATATCCAGTTCACTCAATTCCTGCAAAATACGCTGCGACATGGCACGGGCATTTTTCTTGCGGTTTTCACGAAGCAGCTTTGCCGCATTCCAGGCTTCTTCCTCTGCCTTTTGCAGTTTCTGCTTCAAACGCTCCAAATGGTCATCAGCAAATTCAATATCATCCAGTTCTTTTCTGGCTTTGTCCAGATAATCAAGGATATCCTGACAGGTCGCGCCATATTTCTTCCGCAGCCGATGAATGATATCCAGCCGAGACTCAATTTGCTCCAGTTCATCCGCCGAATAACTCAAATCATCTCTGGCATCCTTGGTTTCCTCCGCAATATCCCGAACCTGATACATAAGATCCGTCACGCGATCATGGAGTGAGGCAAACCGGTCGCTGAAGCGCGCCAGCCGTCCCAATGCATGTTCCGCCTGGGCCAAAAGCCCAGAAGCTCCATCAGATTCCTCATCCCCATACAGGGCCTCTACCGCCTCATCCATACCCTTAGATAGGCGCTCCGCGTTCTGCAGGAGCTTACGGCGCTCCTCCAGCACATCATCCTCGCCTGGCTCCAGCTCGGCTTTCTCAATTTCTGCAACTTGATATTGCAGGGTCTCCACCCGACGAAGCTTTTCGCCTTCATCCATTGTCATCTTCTGAATATCCCGCCGCAGGGCCGCAACAGCCTCATATTTCTCGCGGTAGGTATCCCGCAGTGCCTGATTAGAAGCAAAATTATCCAGAAATATCAAATGATTTTCTTCATCAAACAGGGATGCCGAATCATGCTGGCCGTGGATATTAATCAGCTGGATTCCTAATTGGTGCAGCATCGCAACCGACACAAGAGCTCCATTAACCCGGCATATATTCTTACCGTCAAGAGATATATCCCGCTGGATTACCGTCTCTGGGTCGTAGGCTACCCCGTTCTCTGTAAACCAGGAAAAAGCCGGCACCTGACTGAACACTGCACGGACGGACGCTTTGCTGGTACCGGTACGGATCATGTCCCGATAGGCACGTTCCCCCATAATCGCAGAGATTGCATCAATTACAATGGATTTACCGGCACCGGTCTCACCCGTCAGCACGTTAAAGCCCGCATCAAAAGAAATATCCGCGCTCTCAATAACCGCGATATTTTCAATATGCAGAAGATTCAGCACGGAAAAGCCTCCTCATTTTAATTTTACTTGATTAGTCCGTGAATTTCACCACAAAAAGCCGCAGCTGCGTTGGCATCCCGCATAATGGCGATGACGGTATCGTCCCCCGCCAGGGTACCAAGCACGACACTGCGGCTCATTGCATCCAGCGCAGAAGCCGCCGCATTGGCAAGGCCAGGCAACGTGTGAATGACAATGATATTCTGGGCATAGTCAAAGCTCGTGACGCTCTCACGGAAAATGGTATTTAACCGGCTGGAAAAGGTATTGGTCACCTCTCGAGAGGCGGTCGTATAGTGATAGGTTCCAAGACTTGTCAACTCCTTGACAATGCGCAGTTGCTTAATATCTCTGGAAATGGTTGCCTGAGTACTTGCAAATCCTGCTTCATTCAGTTCCTGAAGCAGCTGCTCCTGGGTTTCGATGTCCTGGTTGGAAATGATTTCCATAATTTTCGCCTGACGGTCTGACTTGATACCCATGCCTCTTTTCTCCTTACCCTTTTCGGAATTTTATATTGACGACATCATAAAAACTACGGTCGTTTAGCCGGACAAGCCGCGTTTCCAGCTTGGATTTTTTAATCGTGACCACGTCCCCCATATTCAGGCGCAATGTTTTTCCTCCGTCTACACTTAGATAGGCATTGCGTCTGGAATTGCTGGTCATGCCAACCGTGATTACCCGTTTACCCGATGCCACAATACAACGACTTGCCATATCGTGAGAACAAATGGGAGTAATGATAATGCTTTCCGCTTCCGGCTCTACAATCGGGCCGCCGGCAGAAAGGCTGTAAGCTGTAGAACCGGTAGGGGTAGAGACAATGACCCCATCACCGCCGCATTCCATTGCCTGAATACCATCGCACTTTACTGCCAAATGGACAATCCGTGCAACAGCCCCCTTGGTGATTACGGCATCATTAAGGCAAATATCGTGGAAAATAATCTCCCGGTCCCGCTGCACTGTAACGTCCAGCATCATCCGGTTGTCAATCGTGAATTTTCCATCCGCAAGGAGCTTGAGTTTATCCAGTTCTGTACTCTCCAGCTCCGCCATAAAGCCCATGGTACCAATGTTAACGCCCAATAGCGGCAAACCCCGTCTGGTTGCAGCCTTGGCAATATGCAGGATGGTGCCGTCTCCCCCAAAGCAAACAACCAAATCAGCATTTCCAAGCTCCCGGTCAAGGCGATAAAACCGGATATCCTTGGGGAGTTCACAGCTTCGCTCCACCTCAAAAGGCAGACAGGCCTTCACCTGGAAACCGGCTTCCTTCAAAATTTGCATTGCGCTGCGCAGTGTATGAAAATTTTTATCCCGATAAGGATTGGGAGTGAGGATCAGGTTTTTCATACATCCGCTCCTTTATCCAGCGCATCATGTGCCTGACGGACAACATCCGCCGGGTTTGGGCAGCTTTCCGGGAAATCATTCAAGGTTAAATGCGCAAGAAATTCAATATTGCCCTCCGGCCCCTTCACTGGTGAAAAGGTAAGCCCCAAAATGTGAAACTGTTGCTCATGGGCAAGGGTTACAAACTGCTCCAGAACCTCCAGATGGGTCTGAGGGTCGCGGACGACTCCCTTCTTGCCCACCTTCTCTTTACCGGCCTCAAACTGAGGTTTAATCAGACAAAGTACCTGACCGGTCGGCTTGAGCAGTGCCTTAATTGCAGGCAGGACAATCTTCAAAGAAATAAAGCTCACGTCAACAACAGAAAGATCCAGCGGCTCCCCTAACTGCTCCGGCGTGACGTAGCGGATATTCGTCCGTTCCATCACTACAACACGGGGATCAGAGCGAATCTTCCAATCCAGTTGACCGTAACCAACGTCAATGGCAAAGACCTTCTTCGCTCCCTGCTGCAGCAAACAATCCGTGAAGCCGCCTGTTGATGCGCCGGAATCAGAGCAGACATAGCCGACAGGCTTTACCCCAAAATCCCGCAGCGCCTTTTCCAGCTTCAAGCCGCCCCGGCTGACATAGGGACACACTGCCCCGCGCACCTCAATTTCTACAGACTCTTCATAAGAAATGCCAGGCTTATCTGCCTTCTGTCCATCCACATACACCAAGCCGCTCATTATGATTGCCTGCGCTTTCGAGCGTGTCTCTGCGTAGCCGAGGTCGGTCAGCAGCACATCCAGCCGCTTCTTATTCTTCATGTTCCAACACCCCGCTCACAAAATGTACAATGGAATCGGCATCCAGGCCGCAGTATTCGTATAATCGTTTTTGATCACCGTGGGGGACAAACTCTCCCCCCAAGTCAATGCCGGTGATCCGGCAATCAGGACAAAGCTGTCGTAAATTCCAGGCCAACGACTGCTTGACACCGGAATTGGCGGCTGCTTCCTCAATCACAATGACTTGCCGGCGATGCGTCATCCTGACAAGAATTTCAGGAGCAGCAAAATCCGTCAAATCCATCAAGCGAACAACGCCGCAAGAGATGCCCTCCAGTTCCAGCCGTTCTGCCGCCTGAAGAACGGTATTCACCAGCGTTCCGTAGGTAATCAGGAGCGCATCCGTCCCTTCTTTGCAGAACGCAAACTTTTCCGTTCCATCCCATGCAGATTCGGTATACACCCCTTCGGCGCCCCTGGGATAGCGGATTGCCACAGGCCCATCGTAATCCCGCACTGCCCAATAAAGCATGGCAGTCTGTTCTTCCAGGCTCGCAGGCGCCAGAATCTTCAGCCCGGGGATTTGACGCAGAAAACCAACATCAAATACACCGTGGTGGGTAGGGCCATCGTCCCCCACGAGGCCGGCGCGGTCTATTGCGAAAACCACATGCAGGTGAAGCATTGCAACGTCCTGCATGATCTGGTCAAAAGCGCGCTGCAAAAAGGTAGAGTAAAGTGCCACAACAGGAATCATCCCCTGTTTCGCCAGGCCACCAGCCATGGAAACGGCATGCTCCTCTGCAATACCTACATCAAAAAGGCGATCCGGGAACTGATACATAAATTTCAGCAGGCCGGTGCCGCCGGGCATCGCCGCTGTTATCGCGCAAACCTTTGCATTCTGCTGGGCAATCGAAACCAACGTATCACCAAAGTTATCAGAAAAGGTGCGCACCTTGACCGCCAGTTTTTTGCCGGTAGCTGGGTCGAATTTTCCAATTCCATGGAACTTCGCCGGATCCTCCTCCGCCGGTATATAGCCTTTCCCCTTTTTAGTCACCACGTGGACAAGGGTCGGCTCCTGCAAGTCTCTGGCTGCACGGAGGACGGAAATCAAATCCTTCACATCATGACCATCCACAGGTCCAAGATATTTGAAACCCATGTTCTCAAATATGGTGGTTTGCAGCAAAAACTGCTTGATTCTCCTTTTCGCCCGACTTGAAAACAGGTATACCTGCTTTCCTCCGGGAAGCTTATATAACGTGCTTCGGTACCAGCGCTTTACGCCCAAATACCGCTCGCTGGAACGAAGCTTTGAGAAATGCCGGGAAATTCCTCCGACATTTCTGCCAATAGACATCTCATTGTCATTCAAGACAACAACGATTGGTTCTTTACTGTCTGCCGCATCATTCAGGCCCTCATAAGCCATGCCGCCTGTGGCAGCCCCATCGCCCAGCAATGCCACAACCTGGTAATCCTGGTGCTGAAGCGTTCTGGCCCTTGCCATGCCCAAGGCGATGGAAACCGCACTGGATGCATGACCGGCCACAAAAGAATCTGTGTTGCTTTCACTGGGCTTCGGGAAGCCAGAAATACCTCCGAACTGACGAAGGGTATGAAATACATCCCGCCGGCCGGTGAGAAGCTTATGCACATAGGACTGGTGCCCCACATCAAAAACCAGCCGATCCTTGCGCGTATCGTACACGGTTTCCAGCGCTACAGTCAATTCCACCACGCCCAAATTCCCGGCAAGATGACCACCTGTCTGGGAAACATTGGATATCAGGAACTCCCGAATCTCTCTGCATAGTTGGATGCGCTTTTCATCTGTGAGTCGCAGGAGATCGTCATGGCAGTTTATATTGGGTAAAATCTCCACAAACGAACACTACCTATCTCTCTTTTTTTGAAAAAGGCGGCAAAAACGGTGACATGTATAAATCACGCGGCCTGCAAAATGCACAATTTGCGTGCAGGAATTGATTGCATAAGATTTGCCAATCGCTTTTCCGCCAACCGTTGCAGCCGCCACAAGTGCCGAGAGCATCAGGGGAACAACGCCGCTCCAGGAAAAAGTAAAGTGCGCAACTGCCTTTGCTGCAATTGCCGCCGATGCGGAACCCGAAACAACACCGCATATATCGCCGATTACGTCATTGCAAATAGAGCCGACCCGCTCCGCGTTCCGCAGCAGGCGAATTGCCTCCTGTGCCCCCGGAACCTTCCGGGCCGCCATAGAATGGAATGGACGCTCATCTGCCGATGTGACCGCTACACCGACCACATCAAAGATAATACCTACTAATACAATAAAGAACAGGATTATAAACGCAGCCACCATACCACTGCGAGCCAGCAGTTCCTCGGACAGGAAGCTGATCGCACCGGATACAAAAAGAGTAATAACAGAAATCGTTATTACCCATCGAACTGTTTTTTTACTCATAATGCCCAAAAAGCAAAGAACGCCATTGCCTCCATTTTATGAAATAATAACGGCAGCAGACGGGATAAATCTTACGGCTTAGGTCGGGTCGGATTTCCCCGGGAAAAACCTGCCGTTGCCGCGCAGGCCGTTTCCATTTAATTCCCCCGCTCAGGCGTCTCCAACCTGAGTACCCGATTGCCACTTAGTCCGTACCGCAATCCCCCGTCTGCCCAGTTACGACAGCCTAGGTGTTTTCCACAACAATGTGTGCCATAGTCTTAGCCTCTTTTGCAAACATGGTTTCCAGAAGCGATTTCAGCGACTGTTCTGGCCAGCAACGTTCTGCTGCATGATCCTCTTTTCCCACATGTTCACTCAAGGCAGGCTACGCTGCACGCAGCACACGACTCTGCGCACTGCCTTGCAGGTTCCTATCCTGGTTCGTACGCGAGCGGGCCTCTTGCTTGAGGAACTGTCCGTCGTCGCACAAGACCAAGTCTCCACGGA
This sequence comes from uncultured Oscillospiraceae bacterium, assembly GCA_934591635.1. Lineage (GTDB taxonomy): Bacteria > Bacillota > Clostridia > Oscillospirales > Oscillospiraceae > Faecousia. The sequence goes on from CAKTPI010000003.1 coordinate 173,614, forward strand.
AACCGGGTCGTATGTCCCATGCCATTAGGACGCGCCCGGGATCCTTAACCCCCAGCATCCACCCTAAACTGGGCGTAAAAAGCAGACACCAGGGACTTCATCGATGTGCCCTTCAAAGGATTTTTAGGCCCTTCCTGGAAGATGGCCGCATTGACTAGGATACTGCGCCGTTAGGTTGTATATTATCATATATTCAGTGAATATACAAGTATTATTTCAATTCCCGCTTTTCTTTTGTGCAAGTTGATTTCAAATTCAGGAACCAATCCTCTATAATATCCTGATGTGTAACCGCAATTGGGATGTCTTTCAACTCTTCCTTTGTAAAAAAACGCAGTTCCTTGGATTCCGCGCTGATCCGCATACTTGGCATTTGGGCAAATTCCAGGCCATACACCACGATTACCATACGCCAAATACTGCCATCTCGAAAGGCTGCAATTCTTCCGGGGTCACCGTAGGTTTGCAGCTTCTTTAGATGGACAGGCTGGACGCGAATGCCCAGCTCTTCGTATATCTCCCGCACCATGCCCTGCACAGCAGTCTCCGATTTTTTAACGCCGCCGCCAATTAAGCCCCATGTATCAGAATCCCGGCGACGCTCCAGCAGGAGCTTGCCTTGGTATATGATTACCGCATTGGCCCCCAAATGCGCCGGCATATTGGGCTTTGGGACATCCTTAGGGTCTCCCCGATAAAACATGACGATGGACATAACGGCACTTCCTTTTCTTTGAATTATTCTAAAATATAACACATATCAGTGATTTTGAAAAGCACTCTTCATAGGAGCGGCATACCAGCGGTGGGAACGGACAAAGTATTTTAATTCCAGCAGGGTCAGTTCCTCCTCAGAACGGATGCGGCACAGAAAGGTATGCGTCTCCGCTCCGAAGGTTCCGCTTTCCCATCGGCTTAGAACCTGCTCTACGCTTCCGACAATGGCGCCACGCTGATCCTGTTCTGCCCGCACACGCAGAGGATGGATTTCTCCATCTGTGTTGCTCAGAGAGATTACGTCCACCGGGATGTATAATCGCCCCACCTTGCTCACTCCTTCCTTTTTTCTTATTTTAGCACATTTGTTCTAAAATGGCAATGAGTTTTTTATTGCCAAATTTCTGACCTTTTGGTATAATCCGGATAAAAAGGAGATGATGACATGCTGCGTTACCCTTGCCTGGTGCTTGACCACGATGATACAGTTGTGCAAAGTGAGCGAGATGTGAATTTCCCCTTCTTTCAGTATATTCTGAACGAATTTCGTCCTGGCACGCAAGTAACCCTTGCGGAGTACACCGAAGGCTGCTTCCATATGGGTTTTGCTGATATGTGCCGAAAACGGTACGGATTCAGTGAACAGGAATTGGTGGATGAATACGAGGAATGGAAAAAATACATCCGTGCCCATATCCCTGCCCCATTTCCCGGAATCGGGCGGATCATCCACCGGCAAAAGGAACTGGGCGGCATTATCTGCGTGGTATCCCACTCTTGCGAAGAAAATATCACCCGAGATTACAAAACCCATTTTTGCATGATGCCTGATGAAATCTTCGGTTGGGATTTACCCGAAACGCTGCGCAAACCCAGTACATATTCGCTGGAACAAATTATGCGAAAATATCAGCTTGCCCCCAAGCAGCTTCTGGTCGTAGATGACATGAGACCCGCCTATGAGATGGCTCATAAAGTGGGAGTGCCAATTGCGTTTGCCGCCTGGTCCCGAGAGCACTGCACGGAACTGGCTGAAGAAATGCGGAGGCTATGTAATTTTTCCTTTGATACCACCGCAGAACTGGAACATTTTCTGTTTGATAGCTTGACAGATATGATATAATATCCACGATAGCCTATCCGGGAGGTGAGCTGCTTGGAAAAGGAAGGTATCAAGGTGATGGCACGCAACCGCGAAGCCTATCACGAATACTTTGTGGAAGAGGAGATGGAAGCCGGCATTGAGCTGTGCGGCACAGAAGTCAAATCCATCCGGCAGGGCACCCTGAACCTGAAGGATTCCTGGTGCGGCATCAAGGACGGAGAGTTGATTCTCAACCAGATGCACATCTCCCCCTATGACCATGGCAATATCTTTAACCGAGACTCCAAGCGCCCACGGCGTCTGCTGATGCACAAGCGGGAAATCATGCGGCTGTTCGGCAAGGTCAAGCAAGACGGCTATGCACTGATTCCATTGTCTATCTATTTTAAGGGCAGCCGAGTCAAGGTGAAGGTTGGCCTGTGTAAAGGCAAGAAATTATACGACAAACGACAAGCTGCGGCCGAGCGAGACGCAAAACGCCAAATCGACCGGGCAATGAAGGAGCGATAATATGAATCCGACTTTTAAAATCACCATGGAAAACGGCAGCGTGATTGAGGGTGAGTTGTACCCCGAGAAAGCACCCCAGAGCGTTGCAAATTTTATCAGCCTGTGTAATCAGCACTTTTATGACGGCCTTATTTTCCACCGCGTTATCCCAGGTTTTATGATTCAGGGCGGATGCCCCGAGGGCACTGGTATGGGCGGGCCCGGCTATTGCATCAAGGGTGAGTTCTTCTTCAATGGTGTAAAGAACGACCTCAAGCACAAGCGCGGCGTGTTGAGCATGGCACGCTCCTCCTCCCCCAATTCCGCTGGCAGCCAGTTCTTTATCATGCATCAGGATGCCAAGCATCTGGACGGTCAGTATGCGGCATTTGGCAAGGTCACCAGCGGTATGGACGTAGTAGATGCCATTGCCTCCGTAAAGACCGATCGGAATGACCGGCCGCAGGCAGAGCAGAAGATTGCTTCCATTACGGTAGACACCCATGGTGAGGAATTCCAGGAACCCAATAAGTTGCCGGATCCTTACGGCAGATATTGATTTTTCTCAGACAGCTCCCGGATTTTTCCGGGGCTTCCACGGGGCCGTACTGGTTTCGACGGGGGTAGTGAGGCTGGAATAGCGGGTCGTGGTGCCTGACCACGATAAAACGGGCAATTTTTTAAATTTAACTGACAACAATACTGTTGCCCTGGCTGCCTAATTAGGCGCCCATCCTCCCCGGAAGGTCCACGAGCCGGGCTAGGGTGTGATTTGAGTGGAGACCGTGCGTGTGTTAAGCTTTGCGCACACCATGAATCATGAAGCTACCAAATCCGATAGGGTGTTTGTTCCCGCTCGGGTAAGGGAATGTAAATAACAAACTGCACCCGGAGAAGTTCTTTCCAAGTTGCTTTCGGACAGGGGTTCGATTCCCCTCGGCTCCACCATAAGCCCACCGTAATTCTGGTAGAATTGCGGTGGGCTTTTTCTGTATTCTCCGCATAATTTGTTGTTTGAAACTTGATGCAATGACATAATTGGCGAATAAATCAGGATTTAAGAAGTTGGGTGGATTTCTGCCAATTGCTTGCTATCAAGTTTAACCTATGCTATACTGGGTATTAATTCAATAAATTGAGATTTACGGGTGATGTTGATGAAAATTACAGAGGTCACAGGAAATAAAAAACAATACCTTGATTTGCTGTTATTGGCGGATGAGCAAGAAAATATGATCGACCTTTATCTTAATAAGGGCAGAATGTACGTACTGGATGATAATGGGATCAAGTGTGAGTGTGTTGTTACCAATGAGGGAAACAACGTGCTTGAGATAAAGAACATTGCAACTGTTCCGGAATGTCAAGGTAAGGGCTATGCAAAAGCCCTGATTGAATTTATTGTTGAGCAATACCGAGGGCAATACGCTATTCTGCAAGTAGGGACAGGCGATAGCCCGCTGACGATACCATTTTATGAAAAGTGCGGCTTTGTGCGCGCCCACATCATACCCCGTTTTTTTACAGACCACTACGACCATCCAATATATGAAGCCGGAGTACAGTTAGTGGATATGGTATACCTGCAAAGGCGGTTATAATACAAATCTTGATTTATAGAATTGAGCATATTGAATATGACGGGGGTAAAAACATGATTCATCTGGAAAAAGTAAACGGAGAAAACATCTGGGATGTTTTGAAGTTACAAGTCGCTGATAACCAAGAAAGCTTTGTTGCCGGCAATGACACTAGTATAATTGAGGCGTATATTGCGATTACATCCAACGGACATGCTTTCCCATTTGGAATTTACGAAAATGACGACCCAGTCGGCTTTGTGATGATTGGATATGACAAGGATGATTACTGGAAGGATGCCCCCGCCATAGCAGCCGGAAACTATAATCTGTGGCGATTGATGATAGACCAGCGTTATCAGCACAAGGGATATGGGAAACAGGCGCTTGAACTTGCGTTAAAATTTATCAGATCATTTCCCTGCGGCAAAGCTGACTTCTGCTGGCTGTCATATGAGCCTGAAAACATGGCCGCCAAATCGCTGTATGCCTCCTTTGGATTTACAGAAACGGGAGAAAAAGACGGAGAAGAACAGATTGCTGTATTAAAACTCTAGGAATTTAAATTCTCAAGGTGTGGTGAAAGCATATGAGCCATTTTATATCTACGTCAGGGGCAAAGGTAACAGATACGGTATATTTCGTCATCCATCGGAAAGCCTCTCTCCTTGGTGCGCTTCTGCCACATCGAATTTTTATCAACGGTCAATTTGCCGGTATGCTGCGCAGCGGAAAAACCATTTGTGCAGCAGTTCCAAGGGGCAATGCTTATTATGTTGAGGATGATGAAAGCGCAGGAAATACGGTTGTCTGTGATAATGGGCAATCAGAACACAGGCTGCTGATGAAAACCTCCTACAGGCACACCCCTTTCCGTTCTGAATTTTACTTTGAAAGCGGAAAGGAACCAGAAAAACTGCCAATGTTTCATTTTGAGCGCTTTTTACAGGCTGATGCAACACTTACACCGGATGAGCAGGTGCTGGCGCTTTGTCTGGAATGTGCGTGGTCCATCGGAGAGGATGTACTGTCCTCGGACAGCCTGTTCGATATCATTGACGCCCTGCAAGTCATAGGCGCAACGCAATACGCGACTTTGATTTTAGAAATCATCCAGCGGGATTTCTGCGGTGTGCAGTTTCCGCTGAATGAAGCACAAATGACACAAATGCAGGCAAAGCTCGACCGTGCGGAGCAGGAAATCGGAGACGCCGCTGGTGCGTATGATGAATTCAGGAAGGCAATGGCGCGTTACATGATGACAAGGCTCAATACGCCTGAAAATATTCATTAAAGGATTTATACAATAGAGGTAATTTGTTTTCTTTGCGGCATAGCTGTGCTCTGGCAGGGAAATATACGCACACCCGTTTTGATGCAGCTGAGCGGAATTGGAATTGCAATTTCTCCTGAACGCAGTTGTCCCGTTTCAATTTAGAGAATGGAGAATTGCTACGGATTTGGAAACAAAACGGCTTTGTCTGCAGGAATTCCGGAGTGCAGACTTTGACGATTATTTTGCGTATATTATGGATCCACACCTGCAAGAAATGCTTGGCCTTAACAACGTGTTTGATCGGCTATCGGCGCTTGAAAATTTTAATTGGCTGATGGAGAACCGTCAATTTATCGCCATGTGCAAAAAAGAAAATGGCAAAGTGATTGGGCATATCTGCATGCACCCGCCACTGGAGTCCGTTGCTAAGGCACAGCCATATTGCAGCATGCAAGGGGCCTCCCTCTCCTATGCGTTAGCCGCAGGAGAGCAAAGGAAGGGATATATGTATGAAGCGCTGTCTGCTCTATGCGGATATTTACGGAACAATGCGCAGATTGACTACCTCGACGTGGAATATCTTTCCTCCAATTTTCCGTCCCGGCGGCTGCTGGAAAAGTTGGGATTTCAGCACTGGGGACTTGAAAATTTTGACGGAATTGAATTAATCACGGTCGTAAGAGTTCTTTGATAATGTTTAATATTGCAAAGCTCCCTCCCGTACAAAAACGGGAGGGAGCAAAACTTTTATATAGAAACAATCAGATGTTCAGCAAATCGCTGTAAACCTTCAGCGCTCCGTCTGTATCATGGGACAAGACCTTCTTAGCCAGGACCTTGCCCAGCTGGACGCCCTCCTGGTCAAAGGAGTTCAAATTCCATGCGAAGCCCTGGAACATGACTTTGTTTTCAAAATGTGCCAGCAGTGCGCCAACAGCCTCAGGAGTCAGCTTTTCGCCGATAATAATGCTGGAGGGACGACCGCCATGGAACTTCTTGTTCAGGTTTTCATCATCTTTACCGCATGCAAAGGCCACAATCTGTGCTGCAACATTGGCACAGAGCTTCTGCTGGCTGGTGCTTCCCTGGATGACCACATCCGTGCCCATCTGGCTATTGCGGAAACCAACGAACTGCAGAGGGATGATATCCGTTCCCTGATGCAGCAGCTGATAGAAGGAATGCTGCCCATTGGTGCCCGGCTCGCCAAAAATCACAGGGCCGGTAGCATAGTGGACAGGCTCGCCAAAGCGGTTGACGGACTTGCCGTTGGATTCCATATCCAGCTGCTGCAGGTGCGCTGGGAAACGGCTGAGGGCCTGAGAATAGGGCAGCACAGCCGTGCTGGGATATCCCAGAACATTCCGCTCATACACCCCGATCAGTGCATCCAGCATGGCAGGATTCTTCATCAAATCCGTATTTTTTGCCAGCTTGTCCGCTTCAGCGGCACCATTCAGGAACTGCGCAAACACCTCCGGCCCGAAAGCGAGGGAGAGCACTGCGCCGCCAACACCGGACGAGGAGGAGTAGCGGCCGCCAATATAATCATCCATAAAGAAAGCCGTCAGATAATCGCTGCTCTTTGCCAGAGGAGAGGTCTCACTGGTCACGGCAATCATATGCTTAGAAGGATTCAGGCCAGCCTTTACCAGTGCATCCTTCACGAAGGACTCATTGGTCAGCGTTTCCAACGTAGTGCCAGACTTGGACACCAGGATGAAAAGTGAATGAGCCAGATCCAGATTCAGCAGGACACCGGCAGCATCATCGGGGTCAACATTGGAAATGAAAGCAGCTTTCATTTTCAGTGTGTGGTTGACCTTCGCCCAGTTTTCCAAGGCCAAATAGATGGCCCGGGGGCCAAGGTCAGAGCCGCCGATGCCTATCTGGCAGACAGTGGTAAACTTTTCGCCGGCAGCGTTGGTAATCTCACCGGAATGCACTTTATTGGCAAAATCAGCAATGCGTTTCTGCTCGCCAACGTAAAAATCCCGCTTGTTTACCCCATCCGCAATGACATCGTCACCCAGTTGACCACGGCACAGGTGATGCAGGACGCGGCGCTTTTCCCCTGTGTTGATCACTTCGCCATTATAAAGCGCAGCAAACTTTTCGGGAAGCTGTGCCTCCTCTGCAAGGGCCTTCAGGCCGGCAAGAATGTCCTCATCCACCGCTCTGGCACCGAAATTAAAGGCCATACCCGCGCCCATGGGAACGCTGTAATGCTTGACTCGCTGTGCGCCATTCTCACCGGACATAACAGCCGGCAAGTCTACCTTCTTTGTTTCCTGAAGCTTCCGATAGGAGGCCAGGGTATCCATGTTTTTCCAGGCAATCATTCTGATTTACTCCTCATTATTTTTTAAATTATGCAAAAAGCACACTTTCCATACTGATTATACTATATGATAATCAAAATATCAACTGCGCTTCCGTTTTTCTCCTGCCGCACGGCCTGCTTCATACCCCGTTGCCCAGGCAATTTGGAGATTAAAACCGCCGGTGTAGGCATCGCAATCAATAATTTCGCCAGCAAAATAAAGTCCAGAAACCAGCTTGGATTCCATGGTTTTGGGATTAATTTCCGAAACTTTGACACCGCCCGAGGTAATAATTGCCTCAGCCACCGGCCGCTTCCCAGAAATAGAAATTGGGAATGCTTTCAGAAGCTGCACCATTGCACGACGCTTTTGCTTTGTCAGAGAATTGGCTTGCAGCTGCGGATCGATTTCCAGGCGGTGTAACACGACCGGGATCATGGAGCGCGGCAGCAGATCCGTCAGGGCATTTTCCATAGAACGGTTTTGATACATCTCCAAATCCCGCAAAATGCGGCTGTCCAGCTTTCCCTCATCCAACGCCGGTTTGAGGTCAAGGAAAAGGCAGCACCCTTCCCCTTTTAAGTGACAGCTGGCGCTGAGCACTGTCGGGCCGGAAACACCAAAATGCGTAAAAAGGAGTTCGCCAAAATCATGGTATAGTAGCTTCCCCTTAGCATCCAACAACTTAACTCCCACATTCCGCAGCGACAGTCCCTGCATTTCCCTGCAGTCCTCGTCCCCGGACTCCAGCGGCACCAGATTTCCCTCCTGCGGAACAATTGTATGGCCCAGGCGTGCTGCCATTCGGTAACCATCCCCGGTAGAACCTGTCACCGGGTAAGAGACGCCGCCTGTCGCCAGAATCACCCAATCCGCAACATATTGTCCCTTCTCTGTTTGGACGCCTGTGATTTTGCCTTCTGCTTCCAATATCTCTGTAACCTTTTCTTCCTTGACCGTCACGTGCGACTTATGTAATTCATTCTGCAGGCAATCCAGCACCGACTGCGACCGGTCTGAAACGGGAAATACGCGATTTCCTCGCTCCACCTTTAGTGGACAACCGTGTTCCTGAAAAAAAGCATAGGTTCTATCCGGTGGGAATGCATTCATCGCACTGAATAAAAAGCGCCCGTTGCGGGGTGTATTTTGCAGAACCTCCTGATCTGTACAGTGATTGGTCACGTTGCAGCGTCCTTTCCCGGTAATCAGAAGCTTTTTGCCAAGGCGGCTGTTCTTCTCCAGCAGAAGCACCTTTTCTCCTTGATTGGCGGCTGTAATTGCCGCAAACATTCCGGCAGGTCCTCCTCCGATTACAATCCCATCAAACCTCATCTTCCTTTACCTGCTTCTCGTACACGTCATATTCATCCCAAATCTTTTCCAGATTGGCCAGCGTTGTTGACAGCTCTTTTTCCCGCTTGGAGGCCACTGCCACAATCAGCGCATTGACCAGACTAAGGGGCGCCACCAAACTGTCCACCAGCGATACCATGTCACTTTTTGCAATCAACACGTGGTCACAGCACTGCCCCAAGGGGGAAAGCTTGCTGTCAGTGATGCCAATCACAGTTGCACCAGTCGAGCAGCAATATCTTGCTCCTTTGGTAGTGGAAGCTGAATAACGTGGGAAACTGAACGCAATCACCACATCCTCGGAATCCACACCCACGATTTTTTCAAACATTTCACCGGTGCTCATACCGGAAATAACGTGAACATTATCAAACATGTAGTTGAGATAATATCCCAAAAAATTTGCCATGGGTGCCACAGACCGCACACCCAGAATATACACCCGTTTTGCCTTCAAAATGGCATTGACAGCATGCTGAAATTCTTCCCGGCTCACCGTCTCATCCGTCTGGCGAAGCTTTTCGATATCCGAGCGCAGCACCATAGAAACCACATCCTGATCTCCGAAGCGGTCGTTGGCTACCTCAATTCGCTGTACAGAGGTCAGGCGGTTCAAGACCATTTCCTGCATCGCCTTCTGCATGGAAGGATACCCATCAAAACCCAAATCTACCGCGAAACGAACAACAGTAGATTCCGAAACCCCTACCGTTTTTCCGAGGCGGCTGGCTGTCATAAAGGCAGCTTTATCATAAGCTTCCGTGATATACTGGGCAATTCTTCTCTGACCCTTTGAAAAATTTGGCGTTTTTTCCTGTAAAAGCGTCAAAAAATCGTGATTCATACAAATGCCTCGATTTCATGATTATTTTTATTCGCGCATCAACGCAGAAACATTTTCAGTTCATCCTCAGTCAAATACCGCCATTTCCCGGCAGGTAGGTTGCCAAGCTCCAGCGTCCCTTCCCGAATACGCCGCAAGCGGTTCACATGCATCTCTGCCGCCTCACACATGCGGCGAATTTGCCTATTTCGTCCTTCGTGGATCGTAATTTCCAGATTGGCACAGTTTCCCTTCGCTTCAAGCAAACGTACAAGGGGTGGTTTAATGGTATAACCGTCCAACGAAATGGGGCGTTTCAGAAGCTCCAATTTGTCCGGTGTAAAACCAAACACCTGTACCCGGTAGGTTTTCTGAATTTCATGGCTGGGATGCATATTCTGATCGGCAAACGCGCCATCATTTGTAAATAAGAGGAGTCCCTCGGAATCCATATCCAGCCGTCCAACAGGGTACACCCGCCGCCCGCAGCCAGAAACCAGCTGAGCAGCAGTTGGCCGCCCCTTCTCATCGGATAGCGTCGTCACGTAACCGCGGGGCTTATGCAGCATTAGATAGATGTACCCCGCCGCTGCGGGAAGTGGCATCCCATCAATTTTAATCTCATCTGTTTCCGGATCGGCACTGTCACCAAGCTTTGCCGCAATTCCATTCACGGCTACATGTCCGTCTGCAATCATCTGCTCTGCTTTTCGTCGGGAAGCTACTCCACGGTCGGATAAAATTTTCTGAAGTCTCTGCTTCATGTTCTCTCCTTCCAGGAAAGGAAACTCCATCCTTTTTTAGGTTTGGTCTGCAAAATTTCTGATGTCTCGCCATACACAACCGGAATCTTACCAATCGCTTTACCGGACAGTAGCACATAGGCATATCCCGCATCTGCCCCTTCGGCAACCGGTGCATAAATCATTCCATTGCCCGCAAGCAGCAGCTGCGGCTGCTCCTCCTGTGCAATGGAATAGACAAAATTCTCTCCCGCCAGCACCGCTACCTTGGCTGGCATTCCACCCACAATTTCCCGATAGCCAACACAGTCCCCTACTGTCACAATTCGCTGCAGATTAAACCTGGAAAAGCCTTGTTTTAGCATTGCCATGTGGTCTGCCCAGTCGTTTGGATCACGAATCGTCACAGCAACCAATCTTCTGTGATCCTGAACTGCGCTGGATACCAGGATTCGACCTGCTGCCTTTGTAAATCCAGTCTTAACCCCATCTGCCTCCGGATAAAGCCAGAGCAGCTTATTGTGGTTCCGTAGGACGCGATTGCTGATTGTAATGGATTTTGTGGATACAGTTTTCCGAAATATCGGATTTTCCATGGCATAGGAGGCTAATATTGCCAAGTCCTTTGCCGTAGAATAGTGGTTTTTAGAATCCAAACCATTCGGATTTTCAAAATGGGTACCGTCCATGCCAAGCGCTCTTGCCTTGTCGTTCATAAGGTTTGCAAACTCCGGAACGCTGCCGCAGCAATACAGAGCCAGCGCAACCGCTGCATCGTTGCCGGAAGAGAGCATCAGCCCATATAGCAGCTCCTGCAGCGTCAGCCGCTCTCCTTCTCTCAGATACATGGAGGAGCCTTCGATACCAACCGCTTGCTTTGGAATCTGCATCTGATCCAGTACATTGCAGCGTTCGCAGACGAGCAGCGCCGTCATGATTTTCGTCGTGCTGGCTATCAGGCTCTGCTGCGTACAATTCCGGTCAAGCAGAAGTCTGCCGCTGACACAGTCCATTACAGCCGCAGACCTGGCAGAAATAGCGCTGCACGGTACCTGCGCAAGGAGAACGGCAGCCAGCAACGCAGCCACCGTTCCCAGTATTTTTCTCATCATTCCATTCACCCGGTGGTAGTTTTCCCGGGAAATGGATGCTTATTCCTTTTTGGTCGTCTTCGAATCAATGAACGAGGTAATCTTATCCAGCGTATCCGGAATCATCTCCACAATTCGGTCTGCCGTTGTGTTCGCGGCCTCCGCAACCGGAAGCATCCGGACATTGCCATCCTTCACAATCAAGAAACAGATCGGGATAACCTTCACCCCGGCACCAACACCGCCGCCGAAGGGATCGTCCCCTGTTGCAGTCTTTCCCTTCGTAAAATCTGAACCGGCCCCGCCAAATCCGACACTGACCTTTGAAACAGGGATAATGGTTACGCCGTCCGGCGTTGTGATCGGTTCCCCCACGACCGAGTTCACATCCACCATTTCCTTTATTTTTTGAATGGTACCTTCCAGCATACCGGGAAGCTTTTGACTCATGATACTGTACCGCCTTTACGTTTCTTTTTGAAATTTATAAACTCTTTGATGAATAAATAACCATACACAATGCCCATATGGACAAGTTGGCGAATCGTCAACGTGACATCCGCCCGCACTCTGATGCGCGTCTGCTGAGACGTAAAATCACATTGCACTTCAAAATTGCGTTTGCGAATATGAAAAAAGCGTTCCAAGGCCGGAACCAGATTTGATAATGCCGTCCATGCCCTGCCATAATTCAGTGCCAAGTCACAGGGATCATCTCCGCCCAAGGTAAGCATCAAATCCAAGTTATTGACGCAAAGTTTTTTCCGGAACTGATTCAAAAACCGAAGCCCTAACTGAACGAAAGGGTAAAAATCCCGCAAGTTCCCCCCCTGTGCCTGAGCTGCCTCCTTGGGGGCAGCTTCGGAAGGCGCTGTCTTCTGTTGTTTTTCTGCAGATTTTTTCTCCTTTTGGTGCTTTGAATGCGGAAGGGGGATAATGGTAAAACGAAAGAGGCCGGCCAGAATTTTGACTACCAAACCGTATGCATCGTAGCAAACAGAGACACCCAGCGGAATGAAGCCAACACCTCCGACAACAGCAGCGGCAATCAGCCAGCCCATTATGTCTGCTCCTCCTGCGGAGCAGACTCTTCTCCCACAGGTTCACCGAATGCAATTTTCTCGATGGGGGGAAGCTCCTCCAGTGAGGAAAGCCCGAAGGTACGCAGAAAATCCGGCGTCGTGCGATACTGGATAGGCCTGCCCGGCACATTTAAGCGGCCTGCCTCCTCAATCAGCTTTTTATTCAGCAGTGCGGCCACGGAATAGGAACTGTCCACGCCCCGGATCTGCTCTACCATCGCTTTGGTCGCAGGCTGGTAATAAGCAATAATCGTTAGTGCCTCCAACTGGGACGCAGAAAGCTTGGGGGGCTTCCGGGTCTCCAATGCCTTCGTCACATAATCTGCCATCTCGCCGGAGGATACCATCTGGTAGCCCCGCTCCAAACGGATAATGCGAATGCCCCTCCGGTCAAAGGAGAACTGATTGGATAATACTTCCGCAGCATCCTCCACATCTTTTTCATCCACTTCCATTACCGCAGCCAACCGGGAAATTTCCATACGCTCGCCGGAAGCAAACAGGATTGCCTCCAGCACACGCTGAATTTGGGATTGCTCCATTTAATCTTCCTCCTCCGGTTTCGCATCCATCTTCAGCAGACGGATATTGGGATTTTCACCGGAATTATCGTCTTCCAAAACAACTGAATTGGTCTTACAGAGTTCCAGTATTGCCAAAAAAGTGGCAACAATTTCAGAACGACTCTTGTTTCCACGAAACAGGCTTTTCAGCCGCTCCACGCCTCGAAGCACCAGCTGGCGCAAAACCTCCCCAGCTTTTCGCGCCACAGGATACGGCTCCTTGGCAACAATGCCCTTAAAATTGGCGGTAGGCGGCGGCAGCTGACGCTGATTGCGTTCAGCAATCAAGTCCAGGGCGCGCAGCAAATCCAGTGTACTATGCTTATAGCGATAGGTTTTATCCTTTGGCAGCGGCTCCGGTTCCTTTGTGAACAAGCACCGGCCGATTTCGTTTCTTGGTTCCAAAATTGTTATTGCGGAACGGATCTGCTCCATTGCCTCCTTCCGGCGGCGCTCAATCAAGCTCTGGCGCAGCAAATCCAATTCAGACTCTGCCTCTGCCTGTTCCGCCGCTGAGAGAAGCATTTTCGTTTTAATCAGCATCAAGTGGGATGCCATGGAAATAAATTCGCTGGCAATCTGCATATCCAGTCTTTTCATTTCATCCAAATAAGCCAGATACTGCTCCAAAATTGCCGTAATAGAAACATCCTGAATTTCTATCTTATTTTTACTGAGCAAAAGGAAAATAACATCCAACGGCCCTTCAAAATCCTCGCGAAGCTCCGTTTGAGTATGGACAATTCCCTCCAGTTTATATTGCGGTTCAGCCATATCGAGGCACCATTTCTCCTATTCTCTCACATAATCAAATGAATTATATCACCGATTTGTCAGAAGCGCAAGCATCCCGAAAAAAAATCCCAAACGCGGTGAAAAGGATTGCATTTTTTTGTTGAATGTGATAAGATACACCCATAAGAATCTTGGAGGGATGGTCCGTGGCAAGCCGCAAACACAGTCGCAATCGTTATCGCGAGATGGAAAATATTATGATGAAAGTGCTCATTGGTGATGGGATCACGTTTCTTTTGTATCTGTTTGCGGCAAGTCGTGTGGGCGCATGGCCAGTTATCAAAGGGATTGCTGCCGTAGTTACTATTGCGGTTTCTATTCTGGGGTTGGTGTGGCTTTATCTGACCAAGGAATTTACCCGCAGAAGGAGTCTTTGGATGGTAACTGCCTGTGTATCCATCCTCGCGTGTGTATTGGTCTCTCTTTGTTTGGGCTATCCCTGTCCCCCGGTTGTGGCTGTTTCCTGAGAAGTGGCTTGGCCGTTTCTGAATAGGAATCTCTTTTTCATCAAAAAAGGCTGGCGGTTTGCCAGCCTTTTTTTGTAGCACCGATGCAGCCATATCGATGCATTTTAACGGTAAAACGTATTTCCGCCGATGAATTCCCGTACAATGCTGGTGGGCGGAATCTCATCGTCCACATCTGCTTCCTGCACATAATCCAGGATGCTTACAATAGAACGCACTTGGTCATAGCAGTTGTCCTCCGGCATAATTTGTGTCAAGAGCGGATAGATATGCTTTTTCAATACAGCTAATTCGTACAAAGTGGAGCTGTTAAATATAACATCCGCATTCTCCTGATAGGGGAATATCCACCGTTTCTCCCCGTTCTGGACAGAATCCCACATGGAGATCGTCCGTTGAACAGAAGAACCCCTTGTTTCATAATCCCGCACAATGCGCCGCAGCAGGCGCAGGTAACTGGTGGGGATACGGTTATGATTGTCTAGATTCAGTGGGAGTAATGGACTGACGTAAAGTTTGAAAATCTCGTTCCCTGGGACGCCCTCTGGTACCATTTGAGGATTCAATCCGTGAATTCCTTCTACAATAATAACGGAATTTTTCTCCAGACACAGCTGTTTCCCACTCCATCGCCGCTTGCCAGAGGCAAAATGGAATGTTGGCAGCGCCGTTGGCCTGCCATCCAGAAGACTGCGTATGTTCTCCCGGAACAGCTCGGTATCCAATGTATTAATGTGCTCCAAATCCAGTTTGCCGTCCGGGCCAAGCTGAATTTTATCACGGTCGATGTAATAATTATCCAGGCTCATGAGGATTGGTTTCCGGCCATGTACACGCAATTGTGTTGCCAGCCGGTTGGCCGAGGTAGTTTTGCCGGAAGAGCTGGGACCGGCCAGCATCACAACCCGGACATCGTGCTGACAGACCATATCCGCAATTTGCGAAATTCGCTTTTCGTGGAGTGCCTCGTTCACCCGGATCAGCTCCCGAATGGTGCCATCCTGCGTCTTACGGTTTAAATCCGCAATTGTTTCGCACTCCATCAACGTGCCCCATTTCTTTCCCTCTGAAAAGACCGAGAAGAAATTGGGACTTGCCATGAACACAGCGGTTTTTTCCGGATTCAGATCATCCGGGTACTGTAAAATAACGCCTCCATCAGCCGGAAGCAGATTCCAAACCGCCAGATAGCCGGAGGAAGGCAGCATTTCCCCGAAGAAATAGTCCGAAAAACCATGATATACATACTCATCAAAGTAATCTGTTTTGCACCAGGTAAGCAGCTCCGCTTTGTCTTGCTGTCCGTTTGTCTGAAACTGAGAAATAGCCTCTTGTCTGGAAATTCTTCGGCGGACAAGCCGAAAATCCTCGTCAATATACGCCTGCACCTTCTGTTTTAATTTCGACACCTGAAAATTTTCCGCCTTGTCGATGGAAATAAACACACTATTCCCCAAGGTGCAGCTTATTTTTGCAACCGCATCCGGCCATAGACTACGAATAGCCAAGAAAACAAGGAAGCACTCCGTTCTGGTATACACTTTTTTCCCTGCACCGTCAGAATAATGCAGCAGATGAATTTCGCCGCTGGAAGCAGCCATCGCACGGCGGATGGTGGTGCTGTCGGCATTTTCAGAGGCTGCACGGATGGGCGTGTAGTTCAGTGTAAAAACCTCACCCGCAATTTTGGCTGCCAGTGGTCTTTCTTTCAAGCTGGGACAATCCATTCCGCATTGGACAATCAGATCGCGAAGAGACTGACCGGGCTTTGCCTCCACTACTTTACCGTCTATCTTAAGCTGCATACAGATGCCTCCTTTTCTTTTTGAAGTGCGGCGGAATTTGGAGATACCGCTTTAATTATCTATAGAATTATATCACCAATTTGTGAACTTTTCAATTCACGTTCTTTTTAAATCCGAAATTTTCTGTAGGCTGGTGCCAGAATAATAGTAGTTTAAAATCTCCTCAAAATTCTTTCCGGCTGCCGCCATTGCATCTGCGCCATATTGGCTCATTCCCACCCGGTGTCCAAGGCCTTTTGTATGAAAATAAATCACATCATTTTGAACGGTGACAGTAAAAGCAGTAGAACACAATCCCAATTTTTTCCGTAAAGCTGTTCCGGAAAAAACGCGATCCCCGATTTTTACAGAGGCAACCCCCTGACCGGCAGTAAGCTGCCATGCTGAGAACCATGTTGATGCATCTTCCCCCAATTCTATTCCCAATGCTTCTGCAAGGTAAGCACTGGAGAAAGCTGCAGTCTCTTCCCTCACCTCTTCAGGACTTTTTTGGGAAACCAAATACGGATAGTCCTGGCCCCAAACAGCTGCCGCATCCTCGGTATAACCAGCTGCACTGGAAAAATACGTGGCCTCAATCAATTCTCCTTGGTAGGTCAGCACCAATCCGTCTGTTTCCAGCACCGCTGTTCGGACTTTTTTCAGATCCTCTTCTGTTCCATAACACTGTAAGTAACGCAGTGGTGCAATATACCCCTGACAGCAAGAAGGATCTGTGCAAACAGAGCCATCCCGGTGCTTTCCACCTGTGGAAGAAGTCCGCCATGCAAAAGTTCTTGCCGCCACTGCCTGGGCTTTCAATGCCTCTGCTTCAAAATTTGCGGGCATTTCCGACAAAACAGCCCCGACAAGGTAATCCTCCAGCTCCATTGGGACTGCTTCCTCGCCTTTTCTGACAGAAATCGTGTAAACCTCATTTTTCGATTGTGCCGTTGCCGGCTCCATGTCCCGCATTTTCAAAAACGGAGGCAGCGCTATAAGCAGAAGCATAAGCAGCAAAAATAGCTGCATCCAGAATATTTTTCCCAATTTCATTGGCATCCCCTCCGTTGTAAGATAAGAATACCACAGGCATAAAACAAATCGTGTCAGAAAAGGTTTGCAATCTATTCACAGTCCTGCTATAATGTAGCCATCTTTATCTTCAATGGAGGAGAAATACATGCCCAAGAAAAAAATGGGTGACCGCAAGGATGCTGTCTGGCTGAAGGATATCCCTTCCATGAACCGGATCATGCCTTGCATTATGCCCAACCGCGCCGATAACGAGGCCTTTATCAGCTTTGACCTGGATTACCGTCCACTGGAGGCATATCTGGAAAAGAAGAACGCAGGCCGCACAGATGATAAGTACACCTTCTTTCACGTAATCAGCTGCGCTGTCGGTAAAGCCTTTGTGTTGCGCCCCCGGATGAATCGGTTCGTCTGCAATAACCGGCTGTATCAGCGAAATGAAATCACCGTTGCCTTTACCGTCAAGAAGCGCTTCAATGACAAGGCAGAAGAGGCACTGGCAAATTTCCGCTTCGATCCAAAGGACACTATGGATTCCTATCACGAGAAGATCATGCGTGTGATTCATGATACCAAGCGGGAAGATGTTGCCGACACCTCTACCGGCGCAATGGATCTGATCTCAAAGCTCCCCCAGTGGGTCATCAATCTTCTTACACGATTTGTGCTGTGGCTTGACAAGCATGGTTGGGCGCCCCAGAGTCTGATTGGTAGCGATCCCAATCACGCTGCAATCTTCCTGTCGAACCTGGGTTCTATCGGACTGGAGTGCGGTTACCACCACCTTGTGAACTGGGGAACCAACTCCTGCTTTATTGTCATCGGCAGAAAGCAGAAAAAGATGAATTATCTGGAAGATGGCACTCCTGATTTCCATGAAGTAATTCCCATTGGAATCACCCTGGATGAACGAATTGCTGACGGATATTACTATTCTGGCACTGTTGCCCTGGTAAAAGAACTGCTGTCCCATCCTGAGCTGTTGGAAATGCCGGCAGACACCCCCGTAGAATATTCCATCAAACGATAAGGAGCAATCTAATGCTTATCCCTGTGCTGCTTTTTGCCCTTGGGCTTATTCTGCTGATCAAGGGCGGCGATTGGTTCGTCGACGGTGCAACGGAAATTGCGGAACACTTCCATGTACCGGAGCTGATTATCGGTGCCACGGTGGTTTCCCTCGGCACCACGCTGCCAGAGGTAATGGTTTCTGCCACCTCCGCTGTCAGCGGTCACGGTGAAATTGCCTATGGCAATGCCATTGGTTCCATCATCTGCAACACGGCCCTGATTGCAGCCTTGACAGTAGCCATTCGTCCTGCCCCCATCGACCCGAAAAGTCTGAAAACGCCGGTAATTTTCTTTTTTATTGCTGCCGTCATCTATTCCATCAACGCCTATCTCACAGGCTATTTCGGTCATCTCATCGGTGTCTGTATGCTGCTGATTCTGGTGCTGTATATGTACTTCACTGTTCATCAGGGCCTGAAGGCCCCCATGACCGAAGAGGATATATCTACTCCCACGAAAGCGCGTCCCCTTTGGATGAGTGTTGCCCTGCTGATTGTCGGTGCAGCTTTCATTGCAGTTGGCGCAGACTTGCTGGTAGACAACGGAACCCTGATTGCCAAGGCGCTGGGTGTGCCTGAATCGGTTATTGCACTTACCTTCGTAGCTTTGGGAACCTCCCTCCCAGAACTGGTCACCGCGATTACTTCTCTGGTAAAAGGTCACGGCGCTCTGTCTTTGGGAAATGTCATTGGTGCAAATATCCTGAATCTGGTTTTAGTATCTGGGGTAGCTTCAGTTCTGAAGCCCTTTACCATTCCGCAAGAAAAAATGCTTTTCGGTATAAACGCTTCCCTTGTGCTGGATATCCCGCTGATGCTCTTCGTCATGGCGTTTCTGACACTCCCGGCTCTTGCAACAAAGAAACTGCACCGTTATCAGGGCATTGTTTTGCTCTGTGTTTACGCGGCATTCTGTGTCCTGCAATTTCTGATCTGACAAAAATCTCCTGCTTCCTCGGAAGCAGGAGATTTTTTATAGCAACACATCCACCTGATATGCTTTAAGCCATGCATCAATTTGAAGAATATAGGCAATCGTCTGCGGGCGGCGCATCAGTTGGCCGTACCATGGCCATTCGTTTTCCTGTTCCAGAAAAGGCAGTAACCGTTCTCTCTGAATCAGCATGAATATCGAATTATCTTTTTCTTCTAACAGCCTATTCAGTCTGCCGCGAACCAATTCTTCGTAATGCGGGTCAAATGTCTTCGGATATGGGCTTTTTTTCCGCGTGATTATTTCAGGCGGAAGCATATCCTTCACTGCATAGCGCAGCAGGCCCTTCTCACGTCCTTCATAATCCTTCATTTCCCAGGGAATACCGTACAGATATTCCGCAATCCGGTAATCGCAGAAAGGCACCCGCACTTCCAGACCGGAGTACATGCTCATTCTGTCTTTCCGATCTAAAAGCGTTTGCATAAACCATCGGAAATTAAGATTCACCATCTCTTTCATTCTGCGTTCCAGTGGACTGTTCTCCGGCAAAATATCACTTTCCCGGCAGGTCCTTCGGTATTCATCCATAACGAAATCCTGCGCGCTTCCCTTCCGGTTAAGCAAATCCGTCATGAGGGCTGCACGCTGTTCGGTCGTTTGGGACCAGGGGAAACCAGCCTTTTCCCGCACTTGCGGATCCCGATACCAGGGATAACCACCAAATATTTCATCTGCACACTCTCCGGACAGCGCAACCTTTACGTGTTTGCGAATGTCCCTGCAAAATGCCAGCAGTGAAAAATCCACATCTGCCATGCCGGGCAAATCCCGCGCCAGTGTCGCGTCCTCCAGAGCATTTATCAGATCTTCTGACGTTAATACCGTCCAATGGTGGTTGGAACGGATGAACTGCTCCATCTTGCGGATATATGCTCCGTCTGAATTAGGCTGAAATTTTCCCGGCGTAAAGTAGCGCTCATTGTTCAGATAGTCCACAGAGAAGGTTTGGAGCCGTTCCCCCCGTTGCTCCATCTCCCGGGCACAGACAGCGCTGATGACGCTGGAATCTAAGCCGCCGGAGAGGAAGGTTCCAATTGGTACATCGGATACCATTTGCCGTCGGATGGCATCCTGAACCAGGAAACGAACCTTTGCAAAGGTATCCTCCGTGCTATCCAAATGAGGATGATCCCGCAGCTTCCAGTATTGGTGAAGGGACAACTTTCCCTGTGTAAAAAATCCACAATACCCTGGTTCTATTTCGCAGATGTTGCGAAACACACCGCTGCCGGGAATCCGCCCCGGCCCCAGAAGCAGCAGTTGGTACGCCCCCTGGGCATCTAATTCCGCCCGAATTTCAGGACAGCAGAAAATCGTCTTAATTTCCGATGCAAATACGAGACCGTCGTGGTTTAGGCTGTAGAACAACGGCTTTACACCAATTCGATCTCTGGCAAGGAACAGTCGCTGCTCCCTGCTTTCCCAGACCGCGAAAGCGAAAATGCCGTTAAAGCATTCCACACACTGCTGCCCATAGGCGGCATAGCAGTGAAGAATCACCTCCGTGTCCGAATGGGTTTCAAAGGTGTGCCCCTCCTGCTCCAGCATTTTCCGCAGTTCCTCTGTGTTATATAGCTCTCCATTATACACAATGGTATAGACTTCCCCACCGTATTCCAGAGTCATTGGCTGCTTTCCGCCCTCTGGGTCAATGATGGCAAGCCGCCGGTGAAGCAGCGTACAACCCTTTTCCTGGAAAATCCCCTGTCCATCCGGCCCCCGCCGCCTCATTGTAGACAACATATTCTGCACCGTCTCATTTGAAATTGCAAAATCAATACAACCAGCTATGGCACACACGTATGAACCACATCCTTTCCGTCTAAGTAGTATATGTCAGGAACACAGCTTCAGTGTCAGAATATTTTTTAGGAATACGCATATAATGCCAAGGGTGAGAAAAATGAAAGATAGTAAGGAAATATTGTCTTCCGTGCTGAAAACAACACAAATGGGGCAGATTGGAATCCGAAGTGCGTTGGATACCCGGATGAAACCGGAATTACGAAAAGCAATGGAGTCCCAGCTCCGGGAGTATGATTCCATTGAGAGCGAAGCCCACCGCATTGCCAAGAAACGCAGCTGGACTCTGCCGGAGCTGAATCCATCCATTCGATTCATGACAGACCGGATGACCAAAATGCAGCTTTCCTTTGGAGATGCAAACAGTAAATTGGCTACAATGATGATCCGCGGCAACACCAGTGGCATTATCAAAGGACTAAAAAATTTACACCAAATGGAACAGCAGGATGACGCAGTTGCCTCCCTCTCTCAAAAACTTTTGGACACCGAAAGCAACAACGTCCATCAAATGAAGCCGTTTTTATAAATCTTTTGCAGCCCAGTCCCATTGTGGATAGGGCTGCACTTTTTCATCTTCCCACGCATAATCTAATGGAGTATGAAAGGAAGGGATGAAAATGTCCGCCACCGGATATATCCAGGCACGTGCCTTTACAAGCTCTGCACAAATTCCCCTGCGGGATGTTGCCATTGTCATTACAGCACCGGACGAAACCGCCATCGCCATGCGGGTAACCGACCGCAGTGGCTTGATTGCTCCCATTGAGATTCCCGTTCCCGACTTATCAGGAAGTCAGGAACCCGGCTCTCCCGAACGACCTTATGCTCTGATAAATATGTATGCCCACCACAATGGCTTTGGGCCCTTTGAATCCCGAAACATTCAGGTATTCGCGGGGACGACCACTTTCCAGAATATCATGCTTATCCCCCTCTCTCAGCTTCCAAACGGTGCGGAGGACAGTATGAATGTGACAACACCGCCCCAGGACCTGTAAAGGAGAGCACCATGCCAACTGTCACCCCCTTTGTACCTCAGAGAATTACGGTGCACCTGGGTGCCCCCAATACCCCGGCAGAGAATGTAACTGTGGAATTTCCGGACTATATTAAAAATGTGGCCTCCAGTGAAATCTATCCCACCTGGGATGAGAGTGCACTGCGTGCGAATATTCTGGCCATTGTCTCTTTTGCTCTCAATCGGGTTTACACGGAATTTTATCGCAGCCGTGGTTATGATTTTGATATTACCAATAACACTGCTTATGACCAAGCCTTTGTAAACGGGCGCAGTTTTTTTACAAACATCTCCCGTCTGGTAGATAATCTTTTCAACGATTACATCCGTCGCCCCGGCTTTGTGGAACCCCTTGCGGCAAAATACTGCAACGGAACCACCGTCACCTGTGAGGGTCTTAGCCAGTGGGGCAGCCAGGAACTGGCACAGCAGGGGTATAATTCCATCCAGATTTTACGAAGCTACTATGGGGATATTGAAATTGTCCGGAATGCACCTGTCAGAAGTTATAATTCCTCCTATCCCGGCACTCCCATTCGTCGGGGCAATATTGGACCTTATGTGGTAGTGATTCAGACAGAACTGAATCGCATCTCGCAAAATTACCCCGCTATTCCAAAAATCCCGCAGATTGATGGCATTTTTGGAGAGAAAACCGAGGCATCCGTCCGGAGCTTCCAAGAAATTTTCAACCTGCAGCCGGATGGAATTGTGGGGCAGGCTACTTGGTATGAACTGGTCCGGCTCTATACAGCCGTAACCGATCTGGCCGAGCTGCAAAGCCGGGGGCAAACCTACTATAGCATTGCCTGGGCCGGCCCCACCCCAATTCAGCAGGGAGATCGCGGCATCCGGGTAGAACAGCTGCAATACATGCTGCGGGTACTCTCTTCGTATATTCCCGAAATTCCACCCGTTGCGATTGATGGAATTTTTGGCCCGGCCACTCGCGCCGCCGTTCTGGCCGCACAGCAGCGATTTGACCTTCCGCAGACCGGTAGCGTTGACTATAATACCTGGGAAGCAATATTCAATCAGTTCACCGGCATAGAAGATGTCAGCCTTCGGGACTTTGAACAGTTTCCCTATACTTCCACCATCGTGGGCCAGAATGCCCCCCGTACCCGCTACACAAGGCCAACAGAAACGACTCAATTTCCCGGCAATTCTCTATCCGGCGGCGACCGGGATCGGCAGGAGGCAAATCGATGAGTCAGGAACGAATGTTTTACAATCAGCCTGTCCGCAGTTTGCAATGGATGCTGCGCCATATTGCCCAGCATACCGGAGAAATTGATTTGATTATTCCCAGCGGTGTCTTTGATCCACCGACACAGGCCGCAGTCAGCCAGTTTCAGCGAGAACACGGGATACCGGTCACCGGTGTCGCCGACCGTAAAACCTGGAATGCAATTGTCCACGCTTATGATGACGCACTCCACTTCACTACCCCGGCACAATCCGTTCATCTGGATCTACAGGCAAATTTTCCACCCGCGGAAGGAAAATACAGTCCACTACTCCATCTGGCACAGATGATGATGTTTTTTCTCGCAAAGGAATATCAAAGCGTTTTTCAGCCGGAGCAAACCGGCTATATGGATGAGATCACCGGTCAATCGCTGTCCGATTTTCAAAATCTTACTGGTCTGCCAATGACCGGTAAACTGGATCAGCAAACCTGGAATCACCTGGCGCTGCACTATTCCACTGCCATTGCAAAGGACAGCTTGCACACAAAACGAGAATTGGCAAAAAATGCAACAGGAAGAACTTGATAAATGTGGAAAAAGCGACTATAATATAACGAGTGTTTGCAGAGTGCAACGCATCTTTCGGGGCAGCTTTCAAAGCGCCCGCGGCATTTACTTCGGAGGATGACTCATGTTTAACCTGAACTGGAAAAAAGAGGTTTTTACAATACCGAATTTTCTCAGCCTGTTTCGCCTGGTATTGATTCCGGTATATATGTACCTGTACATGACAGCCACCAGTATGGTGCATTATATTGCAGCCGGTGTGGTGTTGGCCCTCTCCTGCCTGACGGATCTGATCGACGGAAAAATTGCACGAAAGTTCAATATGGTCTCTACTTTAGGCATTATTCTTGATCCGGTGGCAGATAAAGCAACGCAACTGACACTGCTGATATGTCTGTCGCTGAAATATCCGATTCTCTACCCGGTGCTTTGGCTGCTGATCATCAAAGAAAGCTTTCAGGTCATTGCCGGTGTTATTTCATATTTCAACGGTAAAATGCTGCCTGGTGCTTTGTTAGTTGGAAAAGTTTGTACAACGGTCTTGTTCATCAGCCTGATCTTCATGGTGCTGTTTCCGGATATTCCTGGCAAAGTGGTTGATTGGATTGCCATCGTTGACGGCTGTTTCCTGGCTGCTTCCTTTATCGGCTATATCTGCGCGTATTGCGGCAAAAACAAGAAAACACAGGATTTGAACTCCAGCCAGGATACGAACCGGTAAATTTGACACAGTTCAAAAATTTAAGGCAGCGGAAAATCCGCTGCCTTTTCATTTTTCTGTTGAAATGATCCGCCGGTTTGTCACGGGAAAGCCGTCGGAGTATCCGCAGATATTTCCACGGCATCAGCTTTCTCTACCAGCACCTTCTGGGATATTATACCACAGCCAGAACGCGATTGGTGAAGAAAGCTTGAACGAAGGGCAAATAAATTGTCACGCCGGGAATGTATTGCTGATGAGAATCAAAAGCGGGAGAGTCAAAGTGAAGACACTGATGGCCCAGGCGTACATGGCTTTGCGGGAAAACATCATCAGTGTCAGGCACCCCAGTGTCACCAGAAGCGGAAACACCACAGCAGTCCCGCGGTCAATCATCCGAAGGAAATTACCGTTATTCTGGAGAAAAATCCCCACCTCCGTTGGAAGCCGGATGCTGTTCTGGTAGGCAAGATAAAAAGCATAAATGGCCACAGGGACAGCCATCACAATTTTACGCGCCCGGTAGAAGAACATTACAACGGCCCCAAAGGTCTTTTCAAAGGAAGAACCGGATTTGTGCGTTTCCGGCTTTGCAAACTTACTTTTCACTGCTTTTGCCACTGGTTATAACCTCCTGGTCGCCGGTTGGATACGGCATCTATTTGTCCAGATAATTGGACTAATCTTTTCCTATCATCTCCGTAAAGAACTCGGGTCACACCCGATGGAACGGAGGAAAGCCTTATGAAGAAAAACAAACCCGCTTACCATCATTCTGCCCGCAAATGTCTTGCCTATCCCAATGCAGCCAGTGCCAACTATTTCAAATGGAGAGCCGCACAGCGGATTATGCAGATGCTCCTGGGAATCGTTATCACAATTTTACTGTTTTTCCTGCTGGGGATGGCGTAACACGGGTATTCTCCTGATAAATCTGTGCTAAACCCTTTAAAATCAAATTTTTATCATACAGGATCTGGCTGTGACAAAGCGGAATAATAAATCGGGCGATTCCGCCTGTTGCAACTACAGTGGTCTTGCATCCCAATTCCTCTTCAAAACGGGCAATCATCCCGTCAATCATGCTGGCTGCTCCATACATAATGCCGCTTCGCATGCACTCCACTGTATTATGCCCAATCACGCGCTTGGGCTGATCCAACTGCAGTCCCGGCAAAAGTGCTGTGCGGGCCGTGAGCGCCTCCTGGGAAATTTTCACACCAGGGCAGATACAGCCGCCGATAAAGGCTCCAGAAGCATCCAGTGCAACCATCGTGGTTGCAGTGCTCATATCTACAACAATCAGAGGCGGCTTGTGATGCAAAAGCGCACCAACACAGCCCACAACCAAATCCGCGCCTGTCTGAGCAGGATTTTCTACCTTGATGTTCAGCCTCGTTTTCACGCCGGGCCCAACCACAAGGCTGTCTTTTCCGGTAAGCTTTCGCAACGCGGTTTTGACGGAGTTCAGCACCTGCGGTACGACTGACGCAATGATGGAGCCTTCAATCTGTTCAATCTCGAGACGATGTATTTCAAAAATCATCTTCAAATCGATGGCATATTCATCTGAGGTTTTTGTGGCATCCGTGCGCAGCCGAGCTTCAAAGAGAATATCGCTTCCTCGGATACCACCAATGACGATGTTAGAATTCCCTATATCTACTGCGACAATCATATTATCCCTCCAGATCCGCAGGACGGATGACTATACAGTTAATTTCCCTGTTTTCGTTTATTTCAATAACTCCTGCCGAATAACCGTAACCTGCAGAGCCAGGGTTCATCACCCAGCAGCCGCCCTCTGTCCGCCAGCAATCTGTGCAGTGCGTGTGGCCATAAAGGATAATATCGGCATCACATTTCTGCCCATCCGCAACAAGCTTTCCCAGAAAAGTTTTCACGCCCTGCCGGTGCCCATGTGTCATATAAATCAGTACACCGGAAAATTTTTCAATTCTTATCTCCGGGTAATCCATTGGAACGCGGCCGCTGTCGCAATTCCCGGCAACCTGATAAAAAGGCACGTTCGGGTACTCCGCTGCCAAGGCATCCGCGTCCCGCACCATATCACCCAGATGCACCACTGCATCCGGCCGTATGGCATCCATACACTGCTCCATGAAAGACATCCTTCCATGGGAATCTGACAAAACCAGAATTTTCAATGCTGCACCCCCATTTTCATCTGGTCAAGATTATATCACAGGGTTTACCATTTTTCCACAACAATTCAACACGTTAATGAATTATTTCAAAATACACGTCATACACATTTGCCGCAGCCCCATCATATAGTAAAAGGAGGATGCAGTATTACTGCCAGGATGGGAGGAGTATGTATGGAACCGAAATCAGGCAACCCCCAGACAACAAGGGAGCTTATGAAAATTGCCAATTCTCCGGATGGGAAAAAACTTCTGAATCTGGTGCAGCAGCAGGGCGGTGCAGGACTCAGCAGCGCTATGCAGCAGGCAGAAAGCGGCGATTATTCCAGCATCAAAGAACTGATTACAAAAATTATGGACAATCCGGAGGCCGGTGAATTGATCAAACGAATCCGAGGAAGCCATGAGTGAGCTGGATGACAAGCTGAATTCCATCCTGGGCAACCCCCAGATGATGCAGCAAATCATGACCCTGGCACAGTCGCTGAATACGCAGGAACCCGCTCCGCCCCCGCCTCAGGCGCCGAAAGCGCCCACTCAATTCGACGCACCGATTGATCCCAGTCTTCTCAGCAAAATGGCGGGCATCATTCAGCGCGGTTCAATCGATAAGAACCAAAAGCTACTCCTGCAGGCATTGCAGCCGTATCTGAGCAGTCAAAAACTGCAAAAGTTAGAGCGGGCTATGCGGGCGGCAAAGATGGCAGGGATCGCATCGGATGTAATCGGCAATCGCAGTCAGGGGCCAAACCAAGGAAGGTAGACGCCATGTATAATCGCTATATCCCGCAGTCGGATGGTTCATACCGGCGAAGTCAAATGCAGGATCCTGCCGCAGGTCACCAGTCTGGGAATTCTCCCCAGCCGCAGCGGCAGAATCCGCCGCCGCAAAGGCCAGCGCCCTCTCCTCCGGAACCATACATGAACGCCCCACCGGATCGGAGCGGGAACCCCCTGGGCAATCTGCTATCCGGTCTGCTGCCACAAAGCTTTGACACAGAAGACATGATTATTATTCTACTTCTTTTGCTGTTGGGAAATTCCAAGGGAGAGCACAGTGGGGCGTTCCTCACGCTGATTATTTATCTGTTTCTGTAAATGGAAAAGCCGTTCACGGAACCACCCGCGAACGGCTTTCCTTTTTATCTTGCCACAAAACCGACTTTTTTATAAACCTTGCGCAATGTCTTCTCCGCAACATAGCTTGCCTTCTCAGCACCGCTGCGATAAACCTGCTCCAGATACGCTTTATCCTTCATGATGCGGGTGGCTTCCTCCCGGATGGGGCGCAACATCTCCACCACCGCCTCGCCAACTGCGGGCTTGAACTTTCCGTAGCCGCACCCGGCAAATTCAGCTTCGATTTCTTCAAAGGTCATGCCGGTACAAGAAGAATAGATGGACATCAAATTCGAGACACCGGGCTTCTTCTCCCGATCGAAGCGGACACAATTCTCGGTATCGGAATCTGTGATGGCGCGCTTGAACTGTCGCATAATGGTTTCAGGCGTATCCATTAGCAGAATGCGGCCAGTGTCCTCATTCTCAGATTTAGACATTTTGGCAGTGGGATTTGTTAGGCTCATAATACGCGCGCCAACCTTGGGCACATACGGCTCAGGCATCTTAAATACATCGCCGTAGATGCCGTTGAAACGACGCGCAATGGTGTGGCACAACTCCACATGCTGCTTCTGATCCTCACCCACGGGTACATAATCCGGCTGATACAGCAAGATATCCGCCGCCATCAGACTGGGATACGTAAACAAGCCGCCGTTAATATTATCGGCATTTTTGGCAGACTTATCCTTAAATTGGGTCATTCGGCTCAGCTCGCCAAACATAGTGTAGCAGTTGAGCACCCACCCCAGCTCTGCGTGCTGGCGGACATGACTCTGGATAAACAGGGTATTCTTCTCCGGGTCAAGACCGCAGGCAATGTACTGTGCCAACTGCTCCAGCGTGCGGCGACGCAGGTCAGCCGGATTCTGCCGAACAGTAATAGCATGCAGGTCTGCCATAAAGTAAAAGCAATCGAATTCCTCGCTGCGGGCCGACCAATTCTTGATGGCTCCCAAATAACTGCCTAATGTCAGATCTCCGGATGGTTTGATACCGGATAGCATTCTCTTTTTCTCTTTAATTTCTTCCATGATAGTTCCCTCGATTCAAGGTTTATTATTTGATCTCATTTTAACATACTGCCATTCAAAAGGCAATGTTAAAATTGACAATCTCTCCGGGAAATGGTATATTATATCCTAGATTAGTAAAAGAGGTTATTACTATGGATTTTCATGCGTTAGCAGAGCTCCTGTTCCCCGATGTCACTACAACCTGCGAGGAATTGGAAGCAAAATACCCCCCGAGGAATGTGCCTGAAGGTGCAGTCATTACCCGTATGGCCCCCTCTCCCACCGGCTTTGTCCATTTGGGTAATCTGGTGCAGGGACTTACCAGTGAGCGCATGGCGCACCAGAGCGGCGGCGTGCTGTTTCTCCGGGTAGAAGATACCGATGCCAAGCGGGAGGTCCCCGGCGCGGTAGAAGTACTGATCGAATCGCTCAAGCATTACGGCATTCACTTTGACGAGGGTGCAACTATTGATGGTGACAATGGCGATTATGGTCCCTACCGGCAGCGCCAGAGAGCCGATATCTACCACGTATATGCCAAAAAGCTGGTTGAAGAAGGCAAAGCTTATCCTTGCTTCTGCACCGAAGAAGAGCTTGCCGCCATGCGGGAAAAACAGGAAGCAAACAAGGAAACCACCGGCTACTATGGCCCTTACGCCATCTGGCGCGACCGTCCCATCGAAGACATCCGCGCTCAGCTGGATGCAGGGAATCCGTGGGTACTGCGATTCCGTTCCACCGGAGATATGGCAAAACAGTTTAAGTTCAACGACCTTGTGAAGGGTGAACTGACGGTTACAGAGAACAATGTCGACCAGGTATTGCTGAAGTCGGACGGTATCCCCACCTACCATTTTGCCCATGCTGTAGACGACCATTTGATGCGCACTACCCATGTTGTCCGGGGCGATGAGTGGCTGCCCAGTCTCCCCTTCCACATTCAGCTGTTCCAGGCTTTGGGCTTCAAGCTACCCAAGTACGTCCACATCGGCCCCTTGATGAAAATGGACGGCACCTCCAAGCGAAAACTCTCCAAGCGGAAGGATCCGGAGTTGGCTTTGACTTATTACAAGTCCGCAGGTTTCCCCGTACAGGCCGTCTATGAGTACATCATGACACTGCTAAATTCCAATTATGAAGACTGGCGCCGTGCCAATCCCACCTCTCCCTCCACTGATTTTAAGTTCAGCGCCAAAAAACTGAACCCCGCCGGCAATCTCTTTGACTACGCCAAGCTTTGCGATGTTTCAAAGAATGAGATTGCAAAAATGGATGCTCTGCAGGTTTATACGTTGCTTCTGGAGTGGGCAATGGAATTTGACCCGGATTTTGCCGTTAAGCTGGAAAATGATCCTGCTTATGCACAGCAAATTATTGCCATTGGCCGAGGCGGTAAGAAGCCGAGAAAAGACATGGCAACCTGGGCTGATGCAAAGCCCTATATGGGGTTCTTTTACGATGAATACCTGGAAGATGCCGTTTTTGACGCAAAATTCGATAAGGCCACAATTCGCGGTGCACTCGAGAAATTCCTGGAACACTTCCGCCTTCAGGATGATGCGAATACTTGGTTTGACAAAGTAAAGCGGATTACCGAAGAGTTGGGCTTCACCACCGATATGAAAGCCTTTAAGGCAAACCCTGATGCTTTCCCTGGAACAGTTGCCGATGTGTCTACGTTCCTCCGTCTGGCTGTTACCGGCAAAACAAACTCTCCTGACCTGTACACTGTGATGCAAATTCTTGGCTATGAGCGCACCGTGGCAAGAATTCAAAAGGCTATTGACCATCTCGGTTAACCTTTCATCGCCGGCATTTCACGAAATGTCGGCGATTTTTCTTTACAGAAGTGACAGGATATGATATGATTTTCTGAATGACTTTAGGGGGTTGGAAGCATGTACGAGATTTATAGTAGTGCGGAATTTGAAAAAAAATACACCTACTCCGGCCATGATCTTGGCTGCTGCTATACAAAAGAGCAAACTTCTTTCCGCTTATGGGCACCCACAGCATCATCTGCTGTCGTCTGCCTGTACCAAAGCGGAACGGAAGGTACAGAAGACTTATTAAAGTGCATCCCTATGACTGCGGATATCCAGGGCACCTGGGTTGCGGTATTATGCGGGGATTGGAACGGCACCTATTACACTTACCGTGTCACCGTAAATGGTACTGAAGTAGCGTCCATTGACCCTTACGCCGTTTCCGCTGGTATCAACGGCAATCGGGGGATGATCGTTGACCTCAGCTGTACCAACCCAAAAGGCTGGGATAACGACGATTGCCCGGTTCAACTGGAAAATAATACGGACGCCGTGATTTATGAGCTGCATGTTCGCGATTTTTCCTCTGATGCATCCTCCGGAATGTGCGCAAAGGGAAAGTTTCTTGCCTTTACAGAAGATAATACCCATACACGCTTTGGTCAGCCCACCGGCATTTCCTACATCCGCAGCCTTGGCGTTACCCACGTTCATTTGCTGCCAGTATACGACTACGGGTCTGTGGACGAAACGGCGCCGGAAGAAAGTTATAATTGGGGCTATGATCCGGTAAATTTTAATCTGCCGGAGGGTTCCTATTCCTCCAACCCCTATGACGGTTTCAGCCGGATTCGCGAGATGAAGCAAGCTATCCAGGCGCTTCACCGCAACGGACTGGGCGTCATTATGGATGTGGTGTATAACCATGTTTATCATACCTTTGAGTTCAGCATGAATAAGATTGTCCCCGGCTATTTTAGCCGTGAAGACCAAAATGATAATCTTTCAAATGGCTCCTGCTGCGGCAATGATACTGCCTCTGAACGTTCCATGGTGCGTAAATTCATTGTGGATTCCGTGAATTTTTGGGCAGATGAATATCACATCGATGGGTTTCGCTTTGATTTGGTGGGCCTGATTGATGTGGAAACCATCCGGGAAATTATGGAAACTGTCAGGAAAAAGCACCCCCATACCATCTTTTATGGGGAAGGGTGGAACCTGAATACCAATGTCACTAAGCCAAATGTTCCTCTTGCCGTCCAGCAAAGCGCTCCCTCCCTGCCTGGATTTGCATTCTTCAACGATACCATTCGGGACACCCTGCGTGGTTCTGTCTTTGATTATCATCTGCCAGGCTACATCAGCGGTGCAAGCGTAAAAAAAACTCACCTGCTGTGCTGCTTCCAAGGAGACATGGACTGGAGCAGCTGTCCCAATCAAATTATAAACTATGTTTCCTGCCATGATAATCATACCCTTTATGACCGCATTGCAGAGGCAATGCCCCAGGCAACAGAGGCAGAAATTGCCCAACGCAGCCGATTTGCCGCCGCATTCGTGCTGCTGAGTACCGGTGTTCCCTTCTTCCAAGCTGGGGAGGAAATGCTGAGAAGCAAGAAAAACAGCGCCGGAAAGCACATCGGAAACAGCTACCGCTCCCCCGACCGGATTAATTCCATTAAGTGGACGCACCTGGATGAACCGGAGGTTCAAACAACTGTACAGTATTACAGAGGTTTGCTTGCACTGCGTAAATCTCACCGCCTATTCCGCCTGCATAATGCCGAAGTCGTTCGCAAATCCATCTCTCTTCTCCCGGATACCGCTGGCCCCATCACTGCCTTCCGACTTGAAAATGAAGATGAGATTATTATTGCAGCTTACAACGCCGAAGAATCCGCTGCAATGTTTACGCTTCCCGAAGGAACGTGGAATGTATATGTAACCGGAAATCGGGCTGGCTTACAAATCATCACGCAGGTCAGTGGAAATGTAGAAATCCCCGGCATTTCCGCCTATGTTGTCATTCTCAACAAGAAATAAAAACTTCTGATGAACATATTTGCCAGTTCAACCGAAACATTGTTGACATTTTCGTGGAATGTGACTATAATATAGGTAACCACTCAGCAAGGAGGCAGGAATTATGGCAAAAAAGATTATTACCATCAGTAGAGAATACGGTGCCGGCGGACTGCCGGTGGGTCACTTAATTGCCGAGAAACTGGGTATTCCCTTTTACGACAAGAAACTGGTGGAGCATGTTGCAGAAGAGTCCGGCTTTGCGCCGAAATTTATTGAAGAGCATGGCGAGCATGCTCCCAGCCGGAGCATTTTCTCCTATGCCTTTGCGCCGCAGGGTGTTCCCGGCGTAATGAACGGTCTATCCACCTCGGACTATCTGTGGAATGTGCAGTGCAATGTCATTCTCCAGTTGGCAGAAAAAGGCCCCTGTGTAATTGTCGGCCGAAATGCAGACTATATTCTGAAAGATCGGAAAGATGTGCTTAACGTCTACCTGCATGCCAGTACGCCCGCACGTATTGAGCGAGTCTTGGGCGATGGTGTCGTCACCAAGGATCCGGAAGCGCTTCTGGAGGAGCGGGATAAAAGACGTCGCCTGAATTACCAGCACTACACTGGCAGGACCTGGGGCATGTCACAGAACTACCACATCTGCTTGGATACCAGTGCACTGGGCTATGAGATGTGTGCAAACATGATTATCGAAGCCGCTCAGAACTGCAAATAATCAAAAAATACCGCCGGATGATCGGCGGAGCCTAAAAAGTGCCGATGGGGCTGCTGCAAAAAATTGCAGCAGCCCCTTTTGGCAAACAAACGGAAGAAGTCCCATAATCAATTTGTACATTGGATGTATTGCCTTTTCCGCAGCCCACAGGCAGAAGAACCATTGCTGTGCAAAGGACTGCGGCTATTGTTCTTTTCATAGCAAATTCCCCCAGATTCCGATTGATCGACCACACGTCATTTACGCTCTAAAGCCAAATTTTTAGTAAAATTACCACCTTCAAAATAAATGTCGTTGCCAGCATCATCTTTGAAAAAACTTATCTGCTCTGTGCTTGTCAATTCAAAGCCAAGACTTTTTAATAACGCCACGGAAGGGGTATTCTTCAAGGCCGTTCCTGCATGAATTTTTGTAACACCAAACTCTTTCATATCATCCAGAATGGCGGTAAGCGCTTCTTTTGCAAATCCATGCCCCTGTGATTTGCTTGTATATCCGTATCCAATCTCGTACTCGGATGGTGCAACAATATTCATAGAAGTAAATCCGATTGTTTCGCCTTTTAAGCACGTTGCAAAGAACATATGCTCATTGCCATTTCGGGTAGCTTCTGCCCATTTTGCAATTCGTGGCTGTAAGGATTCCGGAGATGTATCCTTATCGTTATCGTAGATAACGAATTCCGTATTCTTAAAATCATCCCATATTTCTTTAATTGCAGTCCAATCATTTTCTTCAATTGGACGTATTGTTAATCTTTTTGTAGTAATCATGATTCTCCAAAAAGCCCGGTTCCAGCTCATTAAACTGGAATTTTCAAATTAGTCTTTGCAAATAACCTTTGAACCTTCACCATCAATCACAATTCCCTGACGGTTGTTAATTGGGCATAGATTCAAATCCGAAAATTCAGTCATTATTTTCTCGGTAACTTTCTT
>CAKTPI010000004.1 GCA_934591635.1 uncultured Oscillospiraceae bacterium
TTTCCAATTTGTCAAGAGGTTTTTTCTCTTTTTCAATGGAATTTTTCATGTTTTCGCGTTCCTCCGGGCTGTTTCGCGGCCGTTCATCGGAAAGCTTGCATATATTATCATGCCCCGCCCCATTTGTCAAGCCTTTTTTACCAAATTTTACCTTCCTTTTTTGTTTATTTCGCTAGCGCACGTTTGTCCACTCTCCATAGACTTTCGCTGCCGTATACGCTGTTTTACCTTCTTACCATAAAAATGGATGCCCCCGCTTAACAAGGGCACCCATACATTTATTTAATTGTCCATGTATATTCTATCTGATCATCTTCATCCACTTCAAAAGTACCACTGTCCGTGTGGTACTTAACCAGCTTCACGGTAACATAGCGAACCTTTTCTCTTGTCTCAATAAGGAAGTAATCCGTATAGGCAGTCACGCCCTTCCTGAATGTATTATATCCAGTGTACAGCAGTGAGTCATAGTAGCACCCATCATCCGCCTTTTGCTGGATATCTTCTTCATATGCGTTCTGTACGGATATCTCAAATGTATATGCATCTACTTCTTCGCAATCTGAACAGTTTTTCATTTTCAGTCTAAATTTCAGGCCATCCCTCGTCGAAGTCCATGACGCGTATGCACCATCCAGCTTGCCATTTACATCAACATGACAAAATTTAGGTGCCCTTTGCTGCCTCATACATTCTTTGAGTTGTTTAACCGTCTCATCAAAGCTGGCCGTTTCAGCCCTTGCATGGCTCGAAAGCAAACTCACCGCGCAAACCACCGCAAGTATCAAACTCAGTATTCTTTTCATTTCTCCCTCTC
Organism: uncultured Oscillospiraceae bacterium; assembly: GCA_934591635.1. Taxonomy (GTDB): domain Bacteria; phylum Bacillota; class Clostridia; order Oscillospirales; family Oscillospiraceae; genus Faecousia. The sequence goes on from CAKTPI010000004.1 coordinate 818, forward strand.
CTCTTTTCTCTCATTGTTTATATCTCTGCACATATTTTTCATTGTGCGCTTTCACTTTTATTATACCCGACAAGTAAAAAATGTCAACACTTGGCAAAACGTTTTCTTCGCGTTCTATCTCTTCTAACGTTCGCATATCCTTCACCAAACGCACTGGAAGGAGTGTTTCAAATGGATATTACATTTCATAAAACAGAATTTCGCTGCCTGCAAGCAGCGGTCAATGAAATTCAAAACGCAGAACAGACCCAGGAGCTGCGGCTGCCGGATGGCATGCCAGACATTGGAAAGGTTCTGTGCGCCTGGGGGCAAACCATTCTGCGCGGCAAGGAATGGCGCTCAGACAGTCTGATGGTCAGCGGCGGGATGCTGATGTGGGTACTTTATGCGCCGGAGGATGGCAGCGATTGCCGGATTGTGGATGGCTGGCTTCCCTTCCAGATGCGCTGGCAGCTGCCGCCGGACACGCCGGAGGGGAGCATTCGGGTAATGGCTTTAACCCGCTTTGCCGATGCCCGCTCGGTCTCGCCCCGGAAGCTGATGCTTCGCGCCGGAATCGGTATTTTAGCCCAAGGATGGGTTCCCTGCAATCTGGAGCGTTGGGAAAGCGGGACGGTCCCATCTGAAATTGAGCTTCTGAACCGCCGCTATCCCGTCCGTCTGCCAAAGGAGGCCGGAGAAAAGCAGTTCTCCATGGACGAGGAGCTCAGCCTTGGGGAACCGCTTCAAGCCATTCTATATTATACGCTTCGCCCGGAAATCCAGGAGCAGAAGGTGTTGGGCAACAAAGTTGCCTTCCGCGGAAACGGAAATTTGCATGTTCTGGGGCGAACCGGTGAGGGGCAGCTGCTTTCTCTGGATTTTCCCCTCCCCTTTTCCCAATTTGCGGAACTTCAGGGGAGCTTCGATGGTGACGCCCAGGCGGACTTAGCCTGCGCTGTCACCAATCTGGAGGTGGAGCGAGAGGAAGGGAACCTTCGCGTCCGCTGTACGATTGCTGCCCAATATCTGATTGACCAAGTCACCATGGTGGACGCCGTGGCCGATGCCTACGCCCCGGGTCGGGAACTTAAAATAGAACTGAAAACCATGGAGCCCCCTGCTATTTTAGAGCGGCGGACAGAAACGATTACCGGTGAAGGCGCCTTGCAGGCGGGCAGCATCCAAGTCGAAGACATCAGCTTTCTTCCGGATTTTCCCCGGCAATATCGGGAAGATGGCGGCGTTACTCTGGAGATCCCCGGCACTGTCCAGCTGCTGGGGCAGGACGACAGTGGAGCTCCTCACGCCCTTTCCTGCCGGTGGGAGGGGAAGCTCTGCCGCCCCATGGGGGAGGACACCGCGCTGACCGCAATTCCACTCTCTCCCCCCATGCCCCAATTGACCGTCAGTGGTGTACGGGCAGAACTCCCCTTGCAGTTGACTGCCGCAGGGGGGCAGGGAATTCCCACGGTCACAGCCCTGGCCCTTGGAGAAAATGCACAGCCCAATCCGCAGCGCCCCAGCCTGATTCTCCGGCGGGCAGGGGCAGACTCTCTTTGGGAGCTGGCAAAGCAAACCGGTTCCACTGTGGCCGCCATCCGCAGCGTCAATAAATTGCAGGAGGAGCCAAAGCCCGGCCAGATGCTCCTGATTCCTGTAAGTTAAAAAGCAGCAGAAAGTGCCGCCCTGAGGGAGATTCAGGGCGGCACTTTTGGTGGACTGTCGCATTATAGGGGGGTGTCCGCCACTCCAAAGCATAGTGATTTTCCAGCGGATTTACAATTGGAATCTGTCGAAAGATATAAAATCATCCCGTTTCAATCACTTTTTTTCTTTTTCGGCGGTGCTTGACAGCAATTTGAATGCAGTGCTATACTTTACATAGACTTTACAGAATTTTATAGAGAAAGAGGTACTTTATGGACGCACAGGAAGAAAAATACATTAAAATGACCACGCCGCCGGTAGAAAAGCTGATTTGCAAGCTAGCGCTGCCCTGCATCATCAGCATGCTGGTGACCACCTTTTACAACATGGCCGATACTTATTTCGTGGGTATGCTGAAAAGCAATGCCGCCACCGGCGCTGTAGGCGTGGCATTCTCTGTCATGGCAATTATCCAGGCTGTCGGCTTCTTCTTTGGTCACGGCAGCGGCAACTACATATCCCGGGAGCTGGGCAAGAAGAATTATACCAGTGCCGAGCAGATGGCGGCCACCGGTTTCGTTTCCGCCTTTACAACCGGCGTGGTGATCTGCATCCTCGGTCAGATTTTTCTGGAGCCGCTGGCTGTTTTCCTTGGTTCCACACCTACGATTCTGCCCCACGCCACCGCTTATCTGCGGGTGATTCTCCTGGGTGCGCCCTGGATGTGCGCTTCTTTTGTGCTGAATAATCAGCTGCGCTTTCAGGGCAGCGCCAGCTATGCCATGGTGGGCATTGTCTCCGGCGCCGTATTGAACATTGCGCTGGATCCCCTCATGATTTTTACCATGGGCCTGGGTGTGGCCGGTGCCGGCTGGGCCACGATTCTCAGCCAGCTTGTCAGCTTCTTCCTTCTGCTGGCCGGAACCCGCCGCGGCGGCAATATCCGGCTGAAGCTCCGGAATTTCCGATTCTCCGCTCATTATTACTCCTGGATTTTTAAGGGAGGTCTCCCCTCTCTGGGGCGGCAGGGATTGGCCTCTGTTGCCACCATCTGCCTGAATAATGCCGCCATGGCCTATGGTGACGCTGCCATTGCCGCCATGGGCGTGGTGCAGCGCATCGCTATGTTCGGTGGCTCTGCCATGATTGGCTTTGGTCAGGGCTTCCAGCCGGTATGCGGCTTCAATTACGGTGCCGGGCTCTACTCCCGGGTGAAAAAAGGCTTCTGGTTCTGCGTAAAGATTTCCACTGTGGTACTGCTGGTGATTGCCGCTTTGGGATATGGGTTTGCGCCGCAGCTGATCGCCCTGTTCCGGGATGACCCGGAGGTGATTGCCCTGGGAACCAATGCCCTGCGCTACCAGTGCATTACCTTCTTCCTCCAGGGCTGGGTTGTCGTTGGAAACATGATGCAGCAGGCCATCGGCAAAACCGTCCCCGCCACCTTCATTGCAACAGCCCGGCAGGGTCTGTTCTTCATTCCCCTGGTATGGATCCTGAACGCCGCCCTGGGCTTCACCGGCGTGCAGCTCACCCAAAGCGCTGCGGATTTGCTCACCTTTCTTGTATCCATCCCCATTCAGATGAAGATTCTGAAAGATCTCCCCGAAGACCGGCTTCAGAGTTGATTGCAGCGGCTGCGCCCTGAAGTATCAGCTAAGGATTCACATAGAATATCCCCCTTCCGATCACTTCTGGAAGGGGGATATTGTTTGGAGTTAACCGCACGCAAGCATGCCCTACACGCTGCGCAAACGTCCTGCCTCAAATCAAGCCGAAGTGTTTCAGGGCTTTTTCGATGCCGTCTTCCAGCACCGGAGCAGTGACATACTCCGCAGCTTTTTTCGCAGGCTCAGAGCCGCCGCCCATGCATACCGCGTGGGCAGCAAACCGGAACATGGGGATATCATTGGTGCTGTCACCGATGGCGTAGGTATCCTCCGGCGCTGTACTGAGGTAGCTCAAAATCCGCCGCATACCGGCAGCCTTGGAAAAGCCCTTCAGCACCAGCTCATACATTCCGGCCTCCCGGTCGATAATGGTATAATAGGGGCTCATTTCCGCTTTGAAGGAAGGAACATCCGCGTTTTCTCCAGCAAAGGTGACAAATTTCACGAAATCCGGTTCACCCTCCTGCGCAAGCTCATGGATGGGGAACCCCGCCTTGCGCAGCCGCTCCACCTCCCTGGACATAATTGGGTGAAAAGAGCGCTCTCCATCCAACAGAATACCGCCGTCCTCCGTCTCGTAAAAGGAGATCATGTGGTGCCGGCGGGAGCATTCCACACTCTTTTGGCGTAAGGAAAGCGGCGGCTTCTCCCGAATCAGGAAGGCCCCGTCCAGCATCACTTCCATACCGCAGCCGCAGGAAAAGCCCCGGAAGGCCATCTGCTTCACCCGGCGATCCACCTGATAATAGGGCCTTCCGGTATTGATAATGGCCACGTGGCCGTTTTCCTTCAGCTGCTCTACCGCACGGACGGTAGAATCCGGTATAATTTGCGTACGGTCATCGATGATGGTGCCATCGATGTCAAAAAAGATAACCATGCTTTCTCCTTTGTAAATATCATACAGTTATGCGCCGCCGGGCAATCCTAAAGCAGCGGTAACCAGGATGCCCAGATTATCCCGGTAAATGGTGTCAAACTGGTCAATCGGCAGAGGGTTTTCACCACTGCCCGCCTCAATGGTGAAACCTGGGCGGCGGAAGTCCTGAATAAACCAGTCCTTGTAGCCCGCGAAGCTGGATTCATATGGAGTATCCTCCACGGCATAGCCGCTGACCCGAGCGAATTCCTGGGCCAATGCACGGGCCCCGGGGACCTCATAATCCCGGAACTGCCAATAGATGACCCGGCCCTGGGTATGATAGGCCAGCACCACCCGGGGATCCACCCTCCGGGTGTACTCTGCCAGTGCCCGGGTCTCCCGCTGGGTCAAAGGTGCCCGGCCCACATAATCCCGCGGGCCGGGGCGAGTATAGCCGGCGGCGAATTTAATTTCCCGGGCAGTCAACCACCCGGCTGGATACTGGAGATTCAAATCCACACCCAGTAAGTTTGCCTTCCATCCGTCCGGGAAGGGAATTCCCGGATAGGCTGCGGCCAGGCTCTCCGCCGCTGCATATTGCAGCGTCCCGGGCTGTATCGCCCCGGTCACCAGATCCACTCCGTCCGGATCCACCATAGGCACAGTATGAATGGTCACCAGGCGTCCGATGGTGCGGGCATCCACACCCCAGAGTTTCCCGCCGCTGCGCATTCCTGCAGCCAACTCCTCCACGAATTTCAGCAGCACCGGCGCGGTAATCCACTCGTTGGCATGGTGTGCCGCCGTAAAGAGCACCTGCCGCTCCCCATCACCGATCACCAGCGTCTTCACCGGTCTGCCAAAGGCTGTCTCCGTCAGAATCTCGCTGCGGCAAAAAGGGTAAGTGCGCACCAGCTCGTCAATGGTATTGCTGCAAAGCGCAGCCGTCATGGGTACATCCGTTTTCACAATTCCCAATTTCATCGCCTCCTCAAAGGATATGCGGCTGAAATGAGGAAGGTGAATCCATTTCTGCAAGGGCAGCAATTTTTTCTCTTTTTAAGCAGCAATCATCGCTGTTCCAGATAAATTAAAAGGACTGCAATATCCGCCGGGCTGACGCCGGAGATTCTCCCAGCCTGCCCAATGGACAGCGGGCGAATCTGGCTGAGCTTCTGCTGCGCCTCCAGCCGGAGGCCGCGGATTGCGTTATAGTCGATATCCGGCGGCAATCGTCTTACCTCTTCCTTCTTGAATTCCGCCACCTGCCGCTCTTGCCGCAGGAGGTAACCGGCATATTTCAACTGAATCTCCACTTCTTCTGTCACCGTGCGGGGAAGCCCCGGATTTTCCGCATCAAAAGGAACGATATCCCCATAGCTGATTTCCGGCCGCCGGAGCAAATCCGCCAGCCGTGCAGAACTGGCAACCGGCGTGCTGTGCCTGGCTTCCAGCATGGCGTTCAGGGCAGCACTTGCAGCAACGCCGCTGGATTCCAGCCGATTTTTCTCCCGGCGGACTGCTTCATATTTTTCCTCCACCTGCCTTGCCCGTTCCAGAGGCACCAGACCAATGGCCGCACCAATGGCAGTAAGCCGCTGATCGGCATTGTCCTGCCGGTGGAGCAGCCGATATTCACTCCGGCTGGTCATAATGCGGTATGGCTCCTGGGTACCCTTGGTCACCAGGTCATCAATCAAAGTTCCAATATAGCTGGTGTCCCGGGTAAGGATCAGTGGCTCCCGCCCCTGGATTTTCAGCGCTGCATTCACACCGGCCACCAGCCCCTGGACAGCAGCCTCCTCATAGCCAGAGGTACCGTTGAACTGTCCCGCGCCATAGAGGCCGGAAATCTTTTTGCTCTCCAGGGTGGGAAGCAGCTCAGTAGGATCCACGCATTCATATTCAATGGCGTAGGCCGGGCGCATCATCTCCGCATGTTCCAGCCCGGGTACCGTGTGCAGCATTTGCAGCTGCACGTCTTCCGGCAAACTGGAGGAAAAGCCCTGAATATACATCTCCTCCGTATCCAGCCCACAGGGCTCAATGAACAGCTGATGCCGGGGCTTATCCGCAAAGCGGACAATTTTCGTTTCAATGCTGGGGCAGTACCGGGGCCCCACACCGGAAATCGTCCCGTCATACATGGGGCTGCGGTGGAGATTCTCCCGGATGATCCGGTGTGTCTCCTCGTTTGTATAAGTCAGGTAGCACACAGCCGTATTATTCAGCTTATGTTCTGTGCGGAAAGAAAAGGGTTCCGCATCCTCATCACCGGGCTGCAGCTCCATCTTGGAAAAATCAATACTCCGGCGATTCACGCGGGGAGGCGTTCCGGTTTTGAACCTGCGCAGGCTCAGCCCCAGCTTTCGCAGGCAGTCTGCCAAGCCAATGCTGGGGTGCATGCCGTCCGGGCCAGAGGAAATTACGCTCTCGCCGGTGATGACGGTGCTGTCCAGATATGTTCCGGTTGCAATTACCACAGCCTTTGCGCTATATCTGGCTCCAAGCTGGGTCAGAACACCCCGCACCTGGGTGCCTTCTACCAAAATCTCCGTAATTTGGGCCTGCTTCAGTTCCAGGCGCTCCTGCTTTTCCAGGGTGTGCTTCATGTACATCCGGTACCGCTGACGATCCGCCTGGGCCCGCAGAGAATGAACCGCCGGTCCCTTGCCCCGGTTGAGCATCCGATACTGGATGCAGCTGGCGTCTGCTGCCACGCCCATTTCACCGCCAAGTGCATCCAGCTCCCGCACCAGGTGGCCCTTGCCGGTGCCGCCGATAGCAGGATTGCAAGGCATATTTCCAACCGCGTCCAAGTTAATGGTAAACAGGATGGTGTGCAGTCCCAGCCGAGCCGCAGCCAGCGCGGCCTCGATCCCGGCGTGTCCCGCACCGATAACCGCGACATCGCACTCCCCCGCCAAGTAGGTCATTGGGCATCCTCCTCCGGCGCATCCGGCTTCTTCTTTTCCTCCGGTGGAAGCACAAAGGGATGGCACACCACTTCGCAGCGATTGATGGGGGTGCCCAGGGCATGGAACTTCTCCTCATACCCCGTCATAATGCCCACGATGCCATGCTCATGGAGGTTCCGTGTGACATTCTTGGTTTCCAGCCCGCAGGCAGCAAACTCCTCCAGGCTGTATTCAAACAGCGGCGCATTGTCCGTTTTAAAGTGAATCTCCCCGCCGGGGCGAACCACCCGGCAATATTTATCCAGAAAGCCACGGTGAGTCAGACGACGCTTTGCATTTTTCTTCCGTGGCCATGGGTCAGGGAAATTGATAAACAGTCGGTCAATTTCCTCCGGCGCAAAGAAATCCTCCATCATGGCAACGTCCATGTCAATGTAAAACACATTGTGCAGCCCCATATCCCGGGCTTTCTCCATGGCTACCACCACAGCTTCCCTGCAGCGCTCCACTGCAATCAACAGCACGGTGGGATTTTCCTGGGCAGTCTCCGCCGTGAATTTTCCTTTGCCGCAGCCGACCTCCACCCACAGGGCAGTACACTGTGGCATCAGGGAGCGCCAATTGCCCTTCATTGCGGCGGGTTCCGCAATTCGGTAGGCGCTGCATTTCTCCATCCGCGGTTCCAGATTCCGCATTTTTCTCATTCTCATAGGAAGTCCTCCAAAACGTGGTAAAACGAATCATACATTTTGGTATTATAATCAATCGCTGTAAAAATGTCAAAGAAAAGATAGACGCAGAGAAGCGCTGATGAAATCAATACGGACGCCGCATTTCCTTAATAACGTCTTCTGGTCAGCGGCATGCAGAAGCAAACCACCGACACCACACCGCACAGGAACCAGGAATCCACCCACCGGCCAAACAGCACTCCCAGGCCAAAGCAAAACAGGCAGCAGCAGTGCAAATCTCTCCTGCGGCACATAAAATCCCCCCTAAAGAAAAAGCTGCCGGGAACTCCTCGGCAGCTTTTGTGTTATGGAACATTCTATGCAGCAGGACGGTATTTTGAATCAGCCGCCCAGGTATGCCTTCCGCACCGCATCGGATTTAGCAAGCTCCGCGCCGGTGCCGGAGAGGGTGATGCTGCCGGTTTCCAGCACATAGGCCCGGTCGGCCACCTGCAATGCCTTGCGGGCATTCTGCTCCACCAGCAAAATGGTGGTGCCCTGCTTGTGCAGCTCCTTGATAATCTCGAAAATCTGGTCCACCAGGATGGGGGCCAGACCCATGGAGGGCTCGTCCAGCATCATCAGCTTGGGGTGGCTCATCAGCGCCCGGGACATGGCCAGCATCTGCTGCTCGCCGCCGGACAGGGTGCCCGCCACCTGCTTGCGCCGCTCCTGTAGCCGGGGGAACAGCTTGTACACCATTTCCAAATCCGCAGGGTTTACCGTCTTATTGACAAATGCCCCCATTTCCAGATTCTCCTGCACCGTCATTTGCAGGAAGATCCGCCGCCCCTCGGGAACGTGGGCCAGCCCCTTGGGCAGCAGCTTATAGGAATCGATGTGGGTGATGTTCTCGCCGCAGAAGGTGATGCTGCCCTGCCGGGGGTGCATCAGGCCGGAGACGGTTTTCAAAATGGTGCTTTTGCCCGCTCCGTTGGCACCGATCAGGGCCACAATCTCCCCCTCGTCTACCTGGAAGGATACACCCTTGATGGCGTGAATGGCACCGTAGTACACATGGATGTCTTCAATTTTCAGCATACTCATTTAGGCGTCCTCCTTGCCCAGATAGGCTTCAATCACCTGGGGATTCTGGCGAATCTCCTCGGGGGTGCCCTTGGCAATCAGCCTGCCGTAGTTCAGCACGGCGATGGTTTCGCAGACGTTCATCACCAGGTTCATATCGTGCTCAATGAGGAAAATGGCAATGTGGAAGGTGTCCCGGATGCGGCGAATCTGGTGCATCAGCTCGGTGGTCTCGCTGGGGTTCATACCGGCGGCGGGCTCGTCCAGCAGGATGATGCTGGGATTGGTGGCCAAGGCCCGGACAATTTCCAACCGGCGCTGGACACCGTAGGGGAGGGAACCGGCCTTCTGGTCGGCCAGCTCTGCCAGACCCATAAAGTCCAGCAGCTCCATGGCCCGCTGGTTGGCCTTCCGCTCGGCGGCGTAATAGCTGGGCAAGTGCAGGGTGCTGGAGAGGAAAGCGCACTTGATTTGGTTGTGCATACCCACCTTCACATTGTCCAGCACCGTCATATCGGTGAACAGCCGGATATTCTGGAAGGTTCGGGCGATGCCCAGCCTCGTCACCTTACTGGCGGACATGCCCTTGGTGTCGATGCCGTTGACCAGCACCGAGCCCCGGGTGGGCTGATACACGCCGGTGAGCAGGTTGAACACCGTGGTCTTGCCTGCGCCGTTGGGGCCGATCAGGCCGCAGATTTCCGTGGGGCCCAGGGAGACGTTGAAGCTGTCCACGGCGGTCAGACCGCCGAAATCGATGCCCAGATTCCGCACATCCAGCACCAGGGGCTTACCGGCATCGGTTTCCCGGTAGGTATTAAAGGTGGGCACCTGAACGGTTTTCTTGGGATAATGGTTGTTCATTTCACCGCAGCCTCCTTCTTATGGGAAAACATCCGCTTACACCGGTCTGCCAGCACGGAGGTATACTCCTTGACCTTGGGCGACCAGGTAAACAGCATTACCAGAATCAGAACAATGGCATAGATAATCATTCGATAATCCCGCAGACCCCGCATGGCTTCCGGCAGGATGTACAGCACCGTGGCAGAAATCACACTGCCAAGGATGTTGCCCATGCCGCCCAGCACCACAAACACCAGGATATTGATGGAGGTGTTGAAATTGAACTTGGAGGCATCCAGCGAGGAGAAGTTCAGGCCGTACAGCGCCCCGGCCATCCCCGCCAGGAAGGCGGAGACCACAAAGGCCTTCATCCGGAAGGCGGTGACGTTGATGCCCACGGACTGGGCGGCAATCCGGTTGTCCCGCACCGCCTTGATGGCCCGGCCTTCCTTGGAGTTGATCAGGTTCAGCACCACAAACAGGGTAAACAGCACCAGCCCGAAGCCCACTGCAAAGGTGGAAATCCGCTTGATGCCGGTAATGCCCATGGCACCGGAGAGAATCCACTTGTGGCCCTTGCCAATGAGCTTGGGCTTGGCGGTGGCCAGCACCAGGCGGAAGCCGCTGTCATCCATGCCCACATACATATTGCCAATCAGGTTCTTCATGATTTCGCCGAAGGCCAATGTCACAATGGCCAGATAGTCGCCCTGGAGCCGCAACACGGGAATGCCGATGAGAAAGCCCAGAACCCCCGCCAGTACGCCGCCAAAGACCATGGCCAGTACCAGCCGCAGCACCGGGCTGGGGATGCTGTCTTTCAGCATGGTTGCCAGAATTACGCCGGAAAAAGCGCCTACGCCCATAAAGCCCGCATGGCCCAGGCTCAATTCTCCGCAGACACCCACCAACAGGTTCAGGGATACCGCCAGCACAATATAGCAGCACACCGGAACCAGATACCCGGTGACGGCGCTGCCCAGCTTCCCTTGGCTGCTCAGGGCTTGCATCACCGCAAATGCCACAATGACCACCAGATAGGTGATGAGATTGGTGCGGCTGTTTTTGTTCAGCAGAGTCTTTTTCATATCGTCACCTTACACTTTCTCCTGCACCTGCTTGCCCAGCAGACCGGCAGGCTTCACCAGCAGAATCAAAATCAGAACGCCGAACACAATGGCATCGGAGAACTGGGTGGAGAGGAAGGCCTTGGCAAAGGTCTCGATGATGCCCAGCAGGATGCCGCCCAGCATGGCGCCGGGAATGGAGCCGATGCCCCCCAGCACGGCGGCGGTAAAGGCCCGGATGCCGGGCATGGAGCCGGTGGTGGGCTGGAGCACGGGAATGGAGGAGCACATCAAAACACCCGCCACGGCGGCCAGCGCCGAGCCGATGGCAAAGGTGATGGAAATGGTCTTATTCACATTGATGCCCATCAGCTGGGCTGCATCCCGGTCCTCGGACACCGCCCGCATGGACTTGCCAATCCGGGTTTTGGAGGTGAACCAGGTCAGCGCTACCATAATCACCACGGAGGCCGTCACCGTCACCAGCACCTCGCCGGTGATGGTCAGGCTGCCAAACAGATGGAAGGGCTGGATGGAGGACACCACGCTGGTAAAGCTCTTGGGGTTGGAACCCCAGATGAGCTGCGCGGCGTTTTGCAGGAAGTAGCTCACGCCGATTGCGGTAATCAGCACCGCCAGGCTGGGGGTGCCCCGCAGGGGCTTATAGGCAAGGCCCTCAATCACAATGCCCAGCAGGGTGCACACCGCCATGGAGGCCAGAATGCCCACCACCGGGGGAAGCCCCATATAATTGGTGACGCAGTAGCAAATGTAGGCACCCACCATAATAATGTCGCCGTGAGCGAAGTTCAGCATTTTGGCAATGCCGTACACCATGGTATAGCCCAGGGCAATGATGGCATAAATAGAGCCGATGCTGATGCCGTTGATGCAGTATTGCAGGATTTTCATATGCGTATCTCCCTTCAACAGTTTATAACAGAGGCCGCTGTGCAGCCTTTCTTATCAGCTGCTGTCTGGCGGAAAAGGGGGGCGTTGTGCGCGCCCCCTTTCCTGTCCGGAATTTAGTTAACGGAAACGTAAGCGCCGTCCTGGATGACCACAATAGCACCGGCCTTGGAAACGAAGCCGTCCTCGTCCCAGGTCATACCGGCACCGGTGATGCCGTCGTAGGTCATGGAGGTGAACTCGGCAATCATCTTGTCGCAGATTTCCTCGTTGGACTCGCTGCCGTCGATACCGGCCTCGTTGCAGGCCTGGTACATGGCCCAGATAACGTCGTAAGCGTCAGCGCCGAACTGGTTGGGAGTCTCGCCGTACAGCTCCTGGTACTTGGCAACGAAGGCGGCGGTGCGCTCGTCCTTGGAGTCGGCGGCAAAGGGAGTCAGCATATACAGACCATCGGCCAGCTTGGTGTCGAAGCCTTCCACGTTCAGGATGCCGTCCATGCCGTCATCGCCGAAGAACACGGGGGCGTAGCCAATCTGGTTGGCGTAGGACAGGATGGAAGAGGCCTCGGTGTAGTAGATGGGCAGGAACACCAGGTCAGCGCCGGCTTCCTTGCACTTGGTCACCTGGGTGCTCAGGTCGGCCTTGGTGTCGCTGGTGAAGGCCTCGGTGCAGACGATATTCAGGCCCTGCTCCTCGGCAGCCTCGGTGAAGGTTTCCAGAATGCCGGTGGAGTACACGTCGGAGGAGTCATAGATGATGCCAATCTTGGTGCCCAGCTGCTTCTCGGCAATGACCTCAGCGGAGACGGAGCCCTGCATGGGGTCAGCGAAGCAAACCTGGAACACATTGTCGCCGGTGTAGGCTACATCCACAGCGGAAGCGGAGGGAGTGACCATGAAGATGCGGTCTTCATTGGCCAGAGGGCCGACTGCCAGGCAGGGCTTGGTGGTAACGGTGCCGCAGAACAACTGCATGCCCCAGTCCTTCAGGGCGTTGTAAGCGGAAACAGCCTTTTCGGCGTCGTGCTCATCGTCCTGGCAGTTCAGCTCGAACTGCAGGCCGCCCAGGGCGTTGACCTCGTCAACGGCAATCTGTGCGGAGCGGGCAACGCAGGTGCCGTAAACGGCAGCGCCGCCGGTCAGGGGGCCGGACATACCAATCTTAACAGTGCCGGCATCGGCGGAAGCGGTAACCGCGAACATGGCGGTTACCATTGCGAGAGTCAGGACAACAGCAAGTAACTTTTTCATTTTTCATTTCTCCTTTTTTGAAGTTGAAAGCGGAAGAGCCTCGCCGCGCGCAATGCCGAGGTCTTCCTATAAAAAAGCGGCTACAGTTTTTAACCGTAACCGTTCTTTCATACAATGTTTGAAATCCCGGTTATCCAAGCGGCAGGTGCAGTCGTACCCCCAGCAGAATAATAACGCAAATGGACACCGCCAGAATTCGGGCAGTGTCCACCAGAGCGTTCATAATTCGGGCATCAAAGGAAGCCGCACCGGCAGTGCCGTTGCAGAAAGAAGAACAGGAATGAAAAGCATTGGTGTTCATCATTTTCGTTTACCTCCCCTTGAATTTGTGCCTATTGTATCTCTTGCAAGGACATTTGTCAACGTGGAAAATACGACTAGATTCAATTGTGAATAAATTGTAATTTTGTGCAGAAACAACAAATGTCCGCACCGGGTATACACACCCGGTGCGGACCGCTCTTTGGGTAAAAATCCCAGAGCAAATTTTCCCCCGGGATTTTTGCTGTATTCTGCCTTTTCCTCAGGCAATGTCAGCTCCGTTACTGTCCATCCATCACAGCCTTACACTCACTGAGCACCACAGAAAGGATTGGAACACAGGTTGCGCCGCCATAGCCGCCATTTTCCACTGCCGCCACGAACGCCAGGGGATACTTTTCATCCGTGCAGAAGCCGGCAAACATGGCGTTGGATATCTGCCCCTCCCCCAGCTCTGCCGTTCCGGATTTACCGCAGACCGTCAGGCCTGGGAACTTGTAGCTGCCATAGGTAACCTCTACATTGTTGCGCATGTAGGCCTGCATCTTCTGGGCCAGGGGCTGACTCATCACCGCATCGGAGTAACGGGTCTCCGCCTGATAGGTGACCTCACCGTTGCTCTCCACCTGAGAAACAAGATACGGCATCGCCGCCGCGCCGCCGCCTGCGATCTGGCCCATAAAGAGCATAAAGCGGCAAGGGTTTACCAGGTCGGTGTGCTGTCCGATGCAGCTCCATGCAAAAGAGGCCGCACCGGCATCCGTAATATCATATTTGCCCGCCACGGTGGTAACCCCGTCAAAGCTCACCTTTTCCGTTACCTGAAACTGATTCACGTACTTCTGCATATTCTTCCGCCCTACCAGCTCTGCCACCTGGGCAAAGGCGCAGTTGCAGGATACCGCCAGCGCCTGCTTTAACGTGTTGGTACCGTGGGCACGCTCGCAGGTGATTTTCTCCTTGCCGTAGGCATACTCCCCGTTGCAGGCAAAGGTGCGGCTCTCAATATCCGGTACGCATTCCAGCGCTGCCGCACAGGTGACTACCTTGTAAATAGAACCGGGAGGATAAGCCGATTGCAGAAACCGGTTGAGGTACACGCCGTTATATGCGCCGGTGGTGTCCCCCTCAATATCCGGCACATAGTCCGGATCATAGGTAGGGGAGGTTACAGCGCAGAGGATCTCACCTGTTTTATAATTGTATACCGCCACGGTGCCCTTTCGGCCATACAGTGCCGTAAGCGCCGCATTCTGGATGCGGGCTGAGATAGTCAGATATTCCACGCCGCCCCCAGTCTCCCCGTTATAAACGCCGTTTACCAGGTCAAAGCCCGCCAGGGCACTGGAATATTTGGCAACTGCCCCGGCGCTGATGGCGCCATTCCGGTCACCGACCCAGTGGAGCGTGGATTTACGGGTTTGGGCATCAGAGGAGTAGGTGCGGCCGTTGGTCATATCCAGCAGCACATTACCGCTGCGATCCACCACGGTACCGCAGCCCAGATTGCCCCGGTTATACACATGAGGGGAGCCGGGGGAAGTGATCCAGGTTCCCGCGTTTGCCACATATTCAATGGCAAACAGGCACATGCCGCCCAGCAGGACAGCCAGAAACAGGCCCATCAGCCAGGTTCTTTTGGTTACTCGATTCATTTGCGTTTTCCCTTTCTCGCCAGCTTTACCGCAAAACTGGCGTTCTGCCGGGTATCCACCGCCTTGACAAAGGCCAACAGCCCCCAGGAAGCCACCATACTGGTGCCGCCATTGGAGACAAAGGGGAAGGTCACACCGGTAAAGGGCAGGATATCCACCGTGCCCAGGGTATTGAGGATGGTCTGCACCAGCAGGATACCCGCCGCAGTGCAGGCGCCGATGCTGTAAAAACTGCTGCGGGCAACCCGGGCCGCCCGAATGGCAAAGAAACCGAAGGCGCAGATGCACAGCACAGCCATAATGGCATTGAGCAGCCCCCACTCCTCGGAAATCGTAGCAAACACGATGTCCGAGTCCGCCGCAAACACCTTCCTCAGCCAGCCCTTTCCCGGGCCCAGGCCATACAGGCCGCCGGAGGCAATGCACATCAGGGATTGGGTCTGCTGATAGCCCTTACCAAAGGGATCCTCCCAGATATGATGCCAGGTTGCAAACCGGCTCAGAGCATGCGGAGCCACTCGCAGAGCCAGAATACCAGCCAACACCAAAGCGGTAATGGCCAGCGCCACCGTGCCCATGCTGCCGGAGCGCAGGTAAGCAATAATCAAGAAGGAGCAGAAGAAGATCAGCGCCGTGCCAAAGTCATTCATAATGGCAAGGCATCCGCAGATCAGCACGGAATAGGCAATAAACGCAATCAGGTTCCGCTTGTTCATAATCCGATCCATGGTGGAGGCCCCGGCAAACACAAAGCACACCTTGCTCAGCTCCGAGGGCTGGAGAGAGAAGCCGCCAATGGTGATCCAGCACTTGGCGCCGTAGTGCTCCGTTCCCACCGCCAATGTCAGCAGCAAGAAGCCCAGGCCAGCCGCCACCGCCAGGTACCGCACCCGCTTGGCCCGCTCCAGATCCCGCAGAGACCAGCCAACCAGCAGGAAGGTCAGCACGCCCACAATCATAGCCATCAGCTGTTTGATTGCCTCGTCCGGCTTCACCGTGGCAATGGCCGCCATGCCCAGGGTGCACAGGAAAAACGCGATCGTCTCCATCTCAAAGGAGCTGCGGCGGATGACAAGATAGAAGATAAAAAGTGCCCACTGGGTGAAGATGATGCCCGCAAAGCCCCCCATCACCAGGCCAGAATTCTCAATGGCTCCGTGGATGGCAAAGCCCATCACCGCCAGCAGCTGAAAGGCTGTGAGCAGCAGCAGATTGAGGGTGCCCGAAATGGGGCCGGAAGCCTTGGTGCGCAGCTTCGATTGCAGCTGCTCCTGCTGACGGGTGATGACCTTCAGCTTCAGCTTTACGCCGCCCACGGAAATCACATCCCCGTCCTGCAAGGCGCAGATATTCACCTTTTCCCCATTGACATAGGTACCGTCTTTTGAGCCAATGTCCGTAATGGTCCAGCTGCCGTCATCGTACCGGGTCAACACTGCGTGGTTCCGGGATACGGTGGAAAGTGCGATGGAAACGTCGCAGCTTTTGCTGCGGCCAATTACATTTTCCCAATGGGTCACCGGTACCCGCTCGCCGCCGGGCATCACCAGCCAGGCCCAGATTTCCGGTTCCCGCCGGAAGGTCAGCAGCGGTAGCCCGCAGCGCAGCAGCAGCAAAAAGGCCAGCACTGGGCAGGCATGCCGCACCAAAGAAATATAAAACACCTCGTAGGCCGGATCCAACCCGGAAAAAGCCGCCGGAAAGCCGGAAAACAGCCGTTCCAGCACCTGCCAGGCGGGACTCAACGCCGTTCCCATGCTGGAAATGGCCTGGCCCAAGGCATCGAGTATATTTTGAAGCAATCCGGATACCTCCTTTATGCTTGAGATAGGCTTCGCAGCAGGGCAATTTCCTCTTGGTATCCGGGCAGCTCGTTGGGCGTCTCCAAAATCATCGGCTTGTCCCGAAGATCCGGATGGTTCACAATGTGCCGGAAGGTCTCCACGCCCAGGCTGCCGCAGCCGATGCATTCATGCCGGTCCTTGTGGCTGGCAAAGGGATTCTTGGAATCGTTCAAATGCAGGGCCCGAAGCCGTTTCAGGCCAATCACCCGGTCAAATTCCTGAAGGACGCCATCCAGATTCCCTACAATATCATATCCCGCGTCATACACATGACAGGTATCCAGGCACACGCCAACAGCATCCGAGCCCACAGCATCCAGGATTGCCCGCAGTTCCTCGAAACGTCCGCCGACCTCGCTGCCCTTTCCCGCCATGGTCTCCAGCAGCACCGTCACCGGATAGCCCGGCTCCAGTGCCCGGCGCAGCGCAGCGGCAATATCCGCAATGGCTGCCTCTGCCCCCCTGCCTGTGTGGCTGCCGGGATGAAAATTATAAAAATTACCAGGCAATGCCGCCATACGGCGCAGATCATCCAGCAGTACGTCTGCGGCAAAAGCCCGCGCCTCCGGATCCCCGGTACACAGATTCATGGTATAAGCGCCGTGCGCAACCAAAGGGCCAAAGGAATGGACGCTGAGCAGCGCCATCGCCCTCCGGGCATCCGCAGGATCCTCCTGCTTGGCGCGGCTGCCCCTTGGATTACGGGTAAAATAAGCAAAGGTATCCGCCCCAATGGCACATGCTGTTTCGACCATGGCAGCGTAGCCTTTGGATGCGGACAGATGACATCCCAGATACATGGGTCTTCTCCTCCCGGGTGATGTTTTCGTAATGCTATCACATTTGCGGCAAAAAATCAAATTTTCATTTTATTAAGGTGATTTCCAAAATATTGTTTTTGTGATAGAATACAGAAGAAAAAGAATTCCGGGAGGGTACGGTCATGCCGAAATCAGACAATCAGAAGCTGAAAATTTTATACATCTGGGATTATCTGCAAAAAAGCTCTCACCCGGACAAGCCGGTGAGAGCGGGAGAACTGATTCAGATGCTGGATAGCCACGGCATTGCCTGTGACCGCAAAACGGTCTATTCGGACATTGCGGCCCTGCAGGATTTCGGCATTGACATTCTGTGCCAGCCAGGGCGCAACGGAGGCTATTATATTGCGTCCCAGAATTTTGAGCTGCCGGAGCTGAAACTGCTGATTGATGCCGTCCAATCCAGCCGGTTCCTGACAGAGCGGAAGTCCCGGGCCCTGATTGAGAAGCTGTGCACCCTGTGCAGCACCCAGGATGCTAAGCTCATGCAGCGGGACGTGTATGTATCCGGCCGGGTCAAAAGCATGAACGAGACCATTTATTATGAAGTAGACGCCATCCAGGAGGCCATTGCACAGAATAAGCAGATCACCTTCCGCTATTTCGACTGGGGGCTGAACGGCACCCGGGTATACCGGGACAAGCCCTATACCGCCAGCCCCTACGGCCTGTGTCAGGACAATGAGAATTGCTACCTGCTGGCCCTGTCCCCCCGCCACGGCATCACCAGCTATCGGGTAGACCGAATGAGCAGCATCACCCTGACGGAGGAAGCGCGAGTGCCCTGCCCGGAGCTTACCGGCCGAAATCTGACCCGCTACGCCGGACGGATGTTCCAGATGTTCTCCGGGGATACGGTCTCCGTCAAGCTCCGCTTCCGCCGGGAGCTAGCCAACGTGGTCATCGACCGTTTCGGCAAGGACACCATGCTCATTCCCGACGGGGACGACTGGTTCGTCTTTACAGTAGACGTGGCTGTCTCGCCCCTGTTTCTCAGCTGGGTCATGGGCTTTGGCAGCAAAGCGAGAATTCTCTACCCCCAGTCCGTTGCCGAACAGTGCAGGCAGCTGTGCCGTGAAATTCTGGCGCAGTACGAATAAACGCAGCCGATCAATTCAGCTCAAAGGAGTTGAATACCTCGCTCCATACGATCTGACAGTCCGTCACATCCGCATCCTGTAGGGCAGACAGGCAGTAGTGGTAGGTTCCGTCATCGATAATGACCCCGCGGCCAATGCGGCCTCCCTCCTCTCCGGCAGCAGCCCAGGCAAATTCCCAACGCTTGGGATACTCCGATCGAGTCTGCATAACTGTAATTTCGTCCTTACTGAAGCCGGTCAGCTTCCGGATGGTGGCATCCAGATCACCGCCGGCCATGGTCTGCACCTCAACATCGTAGCTGTCCCCCAGATACAGACGTCCGGTGTCACTCTCCATGGCACACTCCAGCGCCTCCCCCGGCAGTTCCAGCCGAATTTCCCGGGGCGCGGCCAGCACCGGCGTTTCCGGAACATCCGCCACGGTCTCCGCCGTTTCCATTTGCCGGGCACAGCCGCACAGCAGCAGGGCCGCTGCCGCAATCATCCATACTTTTTTCAAAAGAACCCCTCCCGAAAGGATAATCATGACAACGCTTCTTCTCTTTTATCTGCTGACAATCAATGCGGTTGGCTTTCTGATTATGCTTGCCGACAAGGAAAAAGCCAAGCGTCACCTCTGGCGCATTCCCGAGGCCACCCTTCTTACCTGCGCCCTGCTGGGCGGCAGCGCAGGGGCCTATCTGGGTATGCGGGTGTTTCATCATAAAACCAGAAAGCCAAAGTTCTATATTGGCATTCCCCTGATTTTCTGTCTCCAGTTGGCCATCGGCATCTTCCTATTGTACCAGTTCTGATTCCGGTGAAACGCAAAAGTCCCCTGGTTCATTCGAACCAGGGGGTTTTTTATGGATACCAGTCAATTAGCCTTCCGTGGCAGCTTCAGTAGCTTCCTCGGTAGCTGCCTCAGTTACAGCTTCCGTAACCTCTTCTGTAGCAGGCTCGGTGGTTTCGTCGGCTTTCTTTTCGCCGCAGGCAGCCAGGGCCAGCACCATCACGGCAGCCAGCAGAACAGTCAGAATCTTCTTCATTGTTCTTCTCCTTCTTCACACTTTAAATTTGAGGTTTTCCTCTGGAGCTACATTATAGCACCTCCCTCAATAAAATCAAGCAAATTTTGTCATTTCATACATTTTTTACATTTGCTCTCACTTTACATGTTCTTTACAAAAGCCGGGTAGCAGATTTTACATTGTAAGATTATGATGAAATCAGGATCGGATAGACTGGATAGAAAGGACTTTAGAAAGATGGATTTGTTTCAAGCATTGAATTTAATTGGGGGACTGAGTCTGTTCCTCTTCGGCATGACTGTCATGGGGCAGGCTTTGGAACGCAGAGCCGGAAGTGAGCTGCGCAACCTGCTCTCCAAAATTACCACTAACAAATATATCGGCCTGCTTACAGGGCTGGTCGTCACCGCTGTCATTCAAAGCTCCTCCGCTACCACGGTCATGGTGGTCGGCTTTGTCAACTCCGGCTTAATGACCCTGCGGCAGGCCATTCATATGATTATGGGTGCCAATATCGGCACCACAGTCACTGCCTGGGTTCTGAGCCTGGCAGGTATTTCCAGCAGCAATTTCTGGATCCGCTTGCTGAAGCCCTCTTCCTTTACCCCTGTTCTGGCGCTCATCGGCATCGTCAAATATATGTTCTGCAAGGACGACCGGAAGAAGGACACCGGACTGATCCTGCTGGGTTTTGCCACCCTGATGTATGGCATGGAGTCCATGTCCGCTGCCGTCTCCGGTCTGCGGGATGTGCCGGGGTTCCAGCAAATGTTCCTGATGTTCCAGAATCCCGTAGTGGGTGTCCTGGCCGGTGCAGCGCTGACCGCGATTATCCAGTCCAGCTCTGCCTCCGTCGGTATTTTGCAGGCCCTGGCCGCCACCGGTCAGGTGACCTACGGCGCAGCCGTACCCATTATCATGGGCCAGAACATCGGTACCTGCATCACTGCCATTCTCTCCAGCATCGGCGCCAACAAGAACGCCAAGCGGGCTGCCCTGGTGCACCTGAGCTTTAACGTCATCGGCACCGCTGTGTGGCTATGCGTGTTCTGCCTGGTAAAGGCACTGTTTGCCCCTGCCCTGCTGAACGAAAGTGCCAGCCTGATGGGCATTGCCGTTGCCCACTCCCTGTTCAACATCCTGTGCACCCTCCTGATGCTGCCCCTCTCCAATCAGCTGGAAAAGCTGGTGCGCACTTTGGTGCCCGACGGCAAGCAGCCGGAGGTTGCCAGTGAATTGGACGAGCGTCTGCTCGCTACCCCTCCGGTTGCCCTGGAGCGCTGCAAGAAGGTAGCCGCTGAAATGGCAAACAGCTCTGTAACCGCCTTGGAGGACGGCATCACCGCTCTGACAAACTACACCACAGAATTGGCAAAGCAGGTGCGCACTGCTGAGGATCAGACGGATCACTTTGAAGACATTCTGGGCACGTACCTGGTAAAGCTCAGTACCCGGCGGATCAGCGCGGCCGACAGCAACGAGGCTGCCCGGCTGCTGAAGATCATCGGCGACTTTGAGCGGATTGCCGACCATGCCGTCAATCTGGTGCAGTCTGCCGAGGAACTGCGAAGCAAAAAAATGGTGCTCTCTGCCAAGGCGATGGCGGAATTGGCCGTCCTGACCCGGGCTGTGGACGAAATTCTGCATCTGTCCCTGGATGCTTTTCTGAAGGATGACTATCAGGCTGCCGGTATGGTTGAGCCGCTGGAGCAGGTGATCGACGGTCTGAAGGAGCAGCTGCGCACCGATCACATTCTTCGGCTGCAAAAGGAGCAGTGCAGCATTGAAGCCGGTTTTGTCTGGTCGGATGTGCTCACGGATCTGGAGCGGGTGTCGGATCACTGCTCCAACATTGCCGGATGCGTCATGGATATGCACGAGGGCAAGCTCAGCCTGCACGAATCTCTCCGGGCTGTCAAAGAGGATCGGGAAAAATTTACCGACCGCTATGAGCACTACCGCCAAAAATACGCTCTGCCGGAAAACACCTGATTCGTTTTACAAATATTTTTTCTCTCTTTACGGGACTCTTACAAATCCCCGGTAGTAGACTTTACAACCGACTGGTATGATGTGTTTGTGGTTAAGGGAAAGGTCCCTGCCACGAAATAAAAAAGAAGGATACATTGAATTCAGGAGGTAAATGAACAATGAAAAAGATTATTTGTATGGCTCTGGCTGCCGTTCTGGTGTTGAGCCTCAGCGTGGGTGCCAACGCCGCCAAGCTCAGCGGCAATGTTTCTACCAATGGCTCCACTTCTATGGAGAAGGTCATCGGCATTCTCTCCGAGCAGTTTATGGAAGACAACAGCGATGTGACCATCACCTATGATGCCACCGGTTCCGGCACCGGCATTGAAGCCGTTCCCAACGGAACCTGCGACATTGGCCTTTCTTCCCGTGCTCTGAAGGATGTAGAGACGGAGAAGGGCCTGGTTGCCACCACTGTTGCGCTGGACGGCATCGCCATCATCGTCAATGCCGATTGCCCCGTGGATGACCTGACTGTGGAGCAGATTGCAGACATCTTCACCGGCAAGATCACTTCCTGGGAGGATTTCGGCGGCAAGGGTGACATCGCCTGCATTGGCCGCGAGGCTGGCTCCGGTACCCGCGACGGCTTTGAATCCATCACAGACACCAAGGATGCCTGCGTTCTGGCGCAGGAGCTGACCTCCACCGGCGCCGTCATCGCCGCCGTCAAGAGCAGCGCAAACGCCATCGGCTACGCTTCCCTCTCCGCAGTAGAAGGTCAGGAGGGCATCAAGGTTCTGACTGTAAACGGTGTGGAGTGCACCGCTGAGAATGTCCTGAACGGCACCTATGTTGTGCAGCGTCCCTTCAATCTGGTGACCATGGACGGTGTGGAGCTGAGTGAGGCAGCAAAGGCTTTCTTCGACTACATGGTGTCCGCCGATGCCGCTGACCTGATCACCAAGGCTGGTGCGGTTCCTGTGGCACAGGTTGAAGCCGAAAAGTAATAACATATGAAACAAAAGACGGCAAAGCAAGCCGCCGGGGAGAACAGCATGAATGTGCTGTTCTTCCTTTGCGGTATTATCACAGTTGGGTTTGTACTGTGCATTTGTATTTATTTGATTCTCTCCGGCGTGCCTGCTATTGGGAAAATCGGATTTGCTGACTTCTTCCTGGGAAAAATCTGGAAGCCGACCGCCACCACCGTAGAACCGAGCTATGGCATCCTCCCCTTCATCCTCACCAGTATCTGCGGCACAGCCGGGGCGGTGCTGCTGGGCGTGCCCATTGGGCTGCTCACCGCTGTGTTTCTGGCAAAGGTAGCACCCCCCAAGCTGGCTGGCCTGATCCGTGGGGCGGTACAGCTGCTGGCCGGCATTCCGTCCGTAGTGTACGGCCTGGTTGGCATGATCGTGTTGGTGCCTGCCATTCAGCGTCTCTTCGGCCTCTCCTCCGGTGCTACCATGCTGGCTGCCATCATTGTGCTGGCAATCATGATTCTGCCCTCCATCATCAATGTTTCGGAGACAGCCCTGCGGGCAGTACCCCGGGAATACGAGGATGCCTCCCTGGCTTTGGGCGCCACCGACCTGGAAACCTATTTCCGGGTCACCGTTCCTGCCGCCAAGAGCGGCATTGCAACCGCCATTGTGCTGGGCGTGGGCCGTGCCATTGGCGAGGCCATGGCCATCATCATGGTCTCCGGCAATGTGCCGAACATGCCCCGCCTGCTGGGTCCGGTGCGGTTTATGACCACTGCCATTGCCTCGGAAATGTCCTATGCCCCGGTGGGATCTCTACAGCGGGAGGCCCTGTTCTCCATCGGTCTGGTGCTGTTCTTATTTATCATGATGATCAACGTCTTCCTGAACGTGGTCATTAAAAAGGAGCGCTGAATATGACCTTTGCGCAAAGAAGAAAGCTCTGGAATCGCGCCGTTAAGGCCGCCGTGTACGCCGCTTCCCTCCTGACGGCGGCGCTCCTTGTCGGCCTGATTGGTTATATTGTCTATCGCGGCGCGCCCCATTTGAGCTGGCAGCTGGTCAGCACCCAAACCAGCTACATCCGGGACACCATCGGCATTCTGCCGAACCTGGTCAATACCCTCTATATCATCATCGTTGCCATGGTAATTGCCCTGCCCTTAGGCGTGGGCGCGGCTATTTATCTGACAGAGTACGCCACCAACCGCCGCTTGGCCCAAATCATTGAATTTGCCGCGGAAACCCTCACCGGCATCCCCTCCATTTTGTTTGGCCTGGTGGGCATGCTGCTGTTCGTGCAGCGGATGGGGCTGGGGGCCGGCATTCTGGCCGGCGGTCTGACCCTGGTGATGATGATTCTCCCCACCATCGTCCGTACCACCCAGGAGAGCCTCAAAACCGTGCCCCAATCCTACCGGGAGGGAGCCATGGCGCTGGGAGCCGGAAAATGGCGAACCATCCGTACCGTGGTGCTGCCCAGTGCCGTGGACGGCATCGTCACCGGCTGTATCTTAGCCATTGGGCGCATTACCGGCGAGTCCGCCGCCTTGCTGTTCACCGCCGGCTTTGGTCTGAAGCTGAACAGCTTCGTCAAAGCCCTGAAATCCTCCTCTGCCACGCTGACCGTGGCCCTGTATGTATACGCCAGTGAGCAGGGAAAAATTGACGTGGCCTTTGCCATCGCCCTGATTCTGCTGGCTCTGACCCTGGTCATCAACCTGGGCGCAAACTACGCCGGTAAAAAACTGCGGCGGAACTAAGGAGTAACCCATGGATTCCATTATTGAAACGAAAGATTTGAAGCTGTGGTACGGGGAAAAGCAAGCCCTCCACGGCATTGATATCGCCATTCCCAAAAACGAAATCACCGCCCTTATTGGCCCCTCCGGCTGCGGCAAATCCACCTTCCTGAAAACCCTGAACCGGATGCAGGATCTGGTGCCCGGAGTCAAAATTACCGGGCAGGTACTTTATGAAGGCCAGAACATCTATGATCCTCAGGTGGACGTGACCTGGCTGCGCAGCCGCATCGGCATGGTGTTCCAGAAGGCCAACCCCTTCCCCATGAGCATTTACGATAATATTGCCTATGGCCCCCGCACCCACGGTATCCGCAGCAAAGCAAAGCTGGACGAAATTGTGGAGCGCTCCGCTCGCAACGCTGCCATTTGGGACGAAGTAAAGGACCGGCTGAAGTCCTCTGCCCTGGGGCTCTCCGGCGGGCAGCAGCAGCGGCTGTGCATTGCCCGGGCTCTGGCCGTGGAGCCGGAGGTGCTGCTGATGGATGAGTCCACCTCCGCGCTGGATCCCATTTCCACCGGCAAGATTGAGGATTTGGCCCTGCAATTAAAGGAAAAATACAGCGTCATCATGGTAACTCACAACATGCAGCAGGCCGCGCGAATCTCAGACAACTGCGCGTTTTTCCTGCTGGGAGAGCTGGTAGAGTTTGACAAAACCGACCGGCTCTTCTCCGACCCCCGGGACAAGCGAACCGAGGACTACATCACAGGGAGGTTTGGATAATGCGTTCGAAATTTGATATGCAGCTGGAAACGCTGAAAATTGAAATGACATCCATGGGTATGCTCTGTGAAAACGCCATTGCGAAGGCGTCCCATGCTCTGGTAAACTGTGACCCGCAGCTGACGAGAGAGCTGCCGGAGCTGCTGAACCAGGTGACCCAGAAGGAGCGGGATATTGAAAGCATCTGCCTGAAGCTGCTGCTCCACCAGCAGCCCGTGGCAAAGGATCTGCGCACGGTATCCGCCGCCCTGAAAATGGTAACGGATGCCCAGCGCATCGGCACCCAATCCGGGGACATCAGCGAAATCGTGGCCCTTGGCAATATCCGGGAAATTCCTGAAGGGCTTCCCATCCGGGAGATGGCCACAGCCGTCATCCACATGGTAACGGACAGCATTGATGCCTTTGTAAAACAGGATGGAAAAATTGCCCGGGACGTGATAGAATATGATGACGTAGTAGATACCTTCTTCAATACCACCAAGGCAGCTCTGGTAGAGCTGCTGCAAAATGGCGGCATTGGCAGCGAGGCCATGGTGGATCTGCTGATGATTGCAAAATATTATGAGCGGATCGGTGACCATGCCGTGAACATTGCCAAGTGGGTGCTGTTTTCGCTGACAGGAAATTTGGAATTTGAGTCCGCCTATTTTGAAGAGGGCGGCCACACCAGTGAAAAATGAGGCGATAGAATGATTTATTGTGTGGAAGACGACAGCAGCATCCGGGAGCTGACGGTGTACGCCCTGAACGCATCGAATCTCCCCGCCATTGGCCTGGAATGCGCTGAGGCACTGTGGCAGCAGCTGGCGAAAGAGCAGCCGGAGCTGATTTTGCTCGACATCATGCTGCCGGATGAGGATGGCATCTCCATTCTGAAAAAGCTCCGGGCCGCCCCCGCCACTGCGGACATTCCCGTGATCATGGCAACTGCCAAGGGCACGGAATTTGACAAAGTCATCGGACTGGATCTGGGTGCGGATGACTATTTGGCAAAGCCCTTTGGGATGATGGAGATGGTGTCCCGGGTCAAGGCGGTGCTGCGCCGGGTCAATCATACGCCGGTGTCTCCCCTGCTGACCCACAAAACTATTTCTCTCAACGAAAGCTCCCACCAGGTGTTCGTTGACGGCAAAAAAATTGAGCTGACCATCAAGGAATACCAACTTTTACGGCTGTTCCTGAAAAATCCCGGTGTGGCATTCACCCGTGAAAATCTGCTTTCCTCCGTGTGGGAAAGTGAATTTCAGGGAGAAACCCGGACGGTCGATGTCCATATCGCCTCTCTGCGTCTCAAACTGGGCAATGCCGGCGAAGCCATCAAGACGGTGCGGGGCGTGGGCTACCGGCTGGAGGACGCGCAATGACGAAACGGATTTACAAAGCCATCTGTGCGGCAGCATTGGGCGTGTTTGTCGTAACCATGCTGCTGATCATGGGCGTGCTGTATAATTACTTTTCCTCCGTGCAGCAGAATCAGCTGCGATCCGAAACGGCACTGGCCGTCCAGGGTGCCGAGAAAAATGGCATAGAATTCTTTGAAGAGCTGAATCCGCAGGATTACCGGGTCACCTGGATTGCCGCCAACGGCACCGTACTCTATGACAGCGCCTCCGACTCCGAGGCCATGGAAAACCATCTCCAGCGGCAGGAGATTCAGGACGCCTTAGCCACTGGCTTTGGCGAGAGCACCCGTTATTCCTCCACCATGATGAAGCAGTATCTCTACTGCGCCCAAAAGCTGTCCGACGGCACCGTGCTCCGCCTCTCCATCTCCCACAATTCCGTGTGGGTGCTGCTGGTGGGCATGCTGCAGCCCATTCTTATTGTTATTGCCGTAGCGCTGTTCCTCTCCTTCCTGCTGGCAAACCGGCTCTCCAAGCGCATTGTAGAGCCTATGAACAAGCTGAATCTGGACGACCCTCTGGAAAACGAAGGCTATGACGAGCTTTCTCCCCTGTTCCGCCGGATTTACAGCCAGCAGCAGCACCTGCGGGTGCAGCAGGCTACCCTGACCCAGAAGCAAAATGAACTGGAAACCATTGTCGGCCACCTGGAAGAGGGCATGATCCTGCTGGATAAGTCCTGCCGTGTCATCACCGCTAACCGCGCCGCCCTGCACCTGCTGGACGTAAAGGAAACAGAGGTTGCCGGGACGGAGCTGCTGATGCTCTCCCGGAATCTGGCCCTGGCCGATGCGGTGCAGGAGGCTCTGACCGGCAAGAGCGCCACCCGTAAGACTGAGCTTCACGGCAGAACAATTCAGATTCAGGCTGCCGCTGTGGGCAAGGAGGATGAAATGTCCGGCGTTGCCGTGGTACTGTTTGACATCACTCAGTCTGAGCAAGCCGAGCAGCGCCGTCGGGAATTTACCGCCAATGTCTCCCATGAACTGAAAACGCCTCTGCAATCCATTTCCGGCTACTCAGAGCTTCTGATGCGGGGTATGGCAAAGAAAGAGGATATTCAGCCTTTTGCTCAGCGGATCTACGGCGAGACCCAGCGGCTCATTCAGCTAGTAGAGGATATCATCAATCTCTCCCGTCTGGATGAAGGAAACGGCTACCAGTGGAAAACCGCAGACCTGTACCAAATCGCCAGCGAGGTCGCCGGCAGCCTGGAGCATTTTGCAGGCGAAAAGGATGTAGTCCTGTGCCTGGAGGGAGAACACGTCCAGCTGCGGGGCGTACCGGAGCTGCTGCGGGGCATTGTGTATAATCTTACAGACAATGCCATCAAGTACAATAAGCCCGGCGGAAACGTCACCGTATCGGTTACCCGTCAGGATGAATCGGTTGTCCTGGCCGTTCGGGATACAGGCATCGGCATTCCGGAAGAGGATCGAGACCGGATCTTTGAGCGCTTCTACCGGGTGGACAAGAGCCGCTCCAAGGAAGTCGGCGGCACCGGTCTGGGGCTCTCCATTGTCAAGCACGCAGTGCTTTTGCACAAGGCCAGCATTGATGTCGCCAGCCAGCCGGGAGCCGGTACCTGCATTCAGGTACGTTTCCCACTGCAATGACCTCACAAAAATATCCGGGCGGATTCCTGATGGGAATTCGCCCGGATGCTTTTTTACTTTTTAGCCCACCTGATTTTCGTAGGTGAATACATCGCTTGCCGCTTCCATCTCAAAGTAGGCCTCCAGAATGTCCTGGGCCACAGGGGCCAGCCAGCTTCCGTGGGCACACTTCTCGCCATAGATAGCAACGGCGACTTCCGGATCCTCCATCGGAGCAAAGCAAATGAACGCGCCGTGGTCAGAGCCGCCGGAGGAGTGCTGTGCGGTTCCCGTCTTGGCACATACCGCCACAGGGAAGGGCTTGGTAGCCTCCCGGCCGCCGAAATACTTGTTGGCAGTACCGCCGATTTCGGTAATCACCTTGCGCATGCCGGTCGTATACACCTCGTAGGTATCATAGGAGATGTTCATCTGACTGACGATTTCCGGCTCATTCTGTTTGATCAGCGTCCGGTAATCGGAAGAAGCCACCCGGTTGAGGAAGGTAGCGCGGTAGCGGGTGCCCCGGTTTGCCAGGGTGCAGGCATATACGCACAGCTGCAGAGGAGAATAACGGTTCTCGGACTGGCCGATGGCGGTCAGGACACGGTCACCGGCGTTCCACGTTGCATCAGGGCCGGTATAGGATGCGGCCTTACTGGTGGGGTTGGAGCGCCAGCCGATCTTCTCGGTCAGCTCAATGCCGGTGGGCTCGCCCAGGCCCAGGCCCTTGGCGGTCTCGTCCATCATCTGCCAGGTCAGCCGGTATCCCAATTCATAGAAGAAATAGTTGCAGGACACCTTCAGGGCATCCGTGGCATCGATTGTGCCGTGAGTTGCCAGCACAGAAGAGTACAGCAAGCACTTGGGGTTAAATCCGTCGCCCAGTTCGGTAAACACGCCCTTATCCTGGATGGTTTCCATATAGCCCAGGATGCGCTCGCCTTTGGAGTTGGTGTTCTCCATGGCGGAAATCAGTGTGCACATCTTGAAGGTGGAACCCGGGGCATAGTTTGCGCCGAATGCACGGTTAAAGAAGGGCTTCAACTCATCGGCCATGATTTCGTCCCACTTTTCGTTCATGGTCTCCAGATCGAAGGTTGGATAGCTGGCACAGGCCAGAATTTCACCGGTCTTGACCTTCATCACAATCACCGCTGCGCCCTGAGCATCCAAGGCATCCTGAGAGTCGTTCTTTTCGGGGTCAACAAGATTTTTCATGACCTCGGACAGAGAATCCTCCGCAACCTTTTGCAGGGTGATATCGATGGTAGTTTCCACATTGTTGCCGGCAATGGGTTCCTTGCCCTCCAGATAGTTTTGGCGGACAATAGCGCCCTCCTTGGAAACCACGTCCAGTCGGCTTCCGTCAATGCCGTGGAGGTACTCCTCAAAGGCCTCCTCGAAGCCGGACTGACCGATGTAGGCGTCCATAGAGTAACCCTGATCCTTGTACTTGGCCCAGTCATCGTCGTCCATGCCGCCCATGTAGCCCAGGATGTGGGCGGCATACTTGGTGTGATACTCCCGGACAGTGGAGGATTCCACCATCAGTCCCGGCGTATTGAGCTCCAGAATCGCGGACAGGTTCTCGCTGGACACGTCCTCGATGAAGGTGTAGTTGGGCAGGTTGGTCACGCCGCGCAGGTCAAACTCATAGCGCAGGCCGATAACACCCCGGGCCTCTTCGTCCGTCCAGTCCTCCGGAATCTCGTAGCGGGTTCGCATTTTCTCCACCAGCAGCGGCGCGGTGACATCGGGATCCAGGCCCCAGTCCACCATGAAGCTCTGGTAATAGCCCTGCCAGGAGGTATTGTAGCTGTCCAGAGTATATACAAAGGGGCGGGTGGCCGAGACCGGGAAATGGTCATTATGCGTAACCCCCAGCTCCTCGCATTTCTTCAGCAAATCGTACAGGTACTGATTGCGGTTATCCGCAGATTTAATAACATAGTGGTTGAACACCAGGTCATAGCTGGCCCGGTTGCCCACCAGCACATTGCCGTTGCGGTCCAGAATATCGCCCCGGGCTGCACGGACGGTGGTAATGGTGGAGTAGGTAGTTGCGTTATCGGTATTGCCTTTTGTTTCGATAATCTGTAGGGAAAAGAGCTTTGTTGCGTAAAGGAACATGACAAAGCCAAAAAGACCCAGCAGAAGATACGACCGGAAACGGGTCATTCTTTCCATTGATAGCCTCCAATTTGACCAATGCGATAGATAATGGGGTAAAGCAGGAACATCACGGCAACCGCCAGCAGGCCGGTGACAAAGAAGCGCTGAAAGCGATACCAACGGGTCAGGCCCATGAACATTCCCACAATGTAAAGTCCGATTTCATAGCAGAAAGCCGCGCCGCCGGCACACAGTACAATGGAGCCGCGGCTGCGGTGCCAGATTGTCTGCCGCAGCAGCGATGCGCACAGCCCCAGCACCGTGAGCATACCCACGCTGTAGGGTCCGGGTGCAGAACCGGAGAAATAAAAAACTGTAGACGCGATCAGAATAAAGATGCTGCCCACATCACTGCCCTCGATCACCGTGATCAGCAGCATGGCCGACACCGCCAAATCCGTTGTGGCGCCAAAGATGGAAATCCGACTCATGATCGAATCCTGAATCACCAGGCATACCACGCACACGGCAACATATGCCGCCCACCGCAGCAGGTTCAGCTGCTGCTGATGAGTAAAATGCAGGGACTTAAACGGGCTGACCAGCCGGCCGTCCGGCTTAAACTCATAGGGCATGTGCCGCCGGGCACGCTTCTGCTTTTTCTTCGCCCGCGCCGGGGTGCGTCCCGGCGGCCGCCTGGTCTTTTTGACCGGGCCCTGTCTGCGGGGACGGGAATTGCTTTCGTTGGCCATGAATCCAACCTCACTCGTTTCGGAAGTTTGTCAGAATAAAAATCTGCTCCAGAGAACTAATCTCCGCCGCAGGCTTCAGCACGGCATACTTGGCAACACCGGTCTCCTTAAAGCCGGCATCCACCACGTAGCCCAGAATCAGGCCCCGGGGGTACACGGTAGAACCGGAGGTCACCACCTGATCATTATTGCGGATGATGGAGGAAGAGGGCAGATAGTCCATTTGCAGATACTTCTCGTTGCCCTCAATATAGCCGCCGCTGACCATGCCGTTGTAACCGGAGTCCGCGATGGTAGCAGAGATTTCCAGAGTGGAGTCCAGCACGGTTTTTACCACGGCAAAGTTCACCCCCACCTGGGTAACCAGGCCTACCACCTCACCGTTATCGGTAATGGCGACCATATTTTCCTCAATGCCCGCATTGCTGCCCCGATTGATGGTCATGGTATTGGACCAGTCAGTAGAACTCCAGCCGATGATGTAGGCATCCACCTCTTCATAGCTGTCGTGGGTCTCATTCAGACTCATCATATTGCGCAGACGGGTATTCTCACGGGTGGTGGCATCCGCTTTTCGCAGGGTATCCTGCATCTCAGCCAGCTGGGCCTTCAGCTCGTCATTTTCCGCCTTCAGGGCTTCATAGCGGAACATATAGCTGTAGTACCGTTCGGCGGTTTTGGTCAAAGAGGTGCCCGCCGCCCGGAAAGGTGTCAGCACCCCCTGCACCAGCAGCTCCGGAATACTCCGGTTGGTCAGGCCCGCCATCACTGACAGCACCGCTGTCAGCAGCACCGCCGCAATGATAATGATTTTCAGCTTGGTATTGAATAGTTGCCGCATGCCTTACTCCTCCCAGATGCCAAAGGCGCGGAGCACGCCGCCCAAGCGGCACACAGGCAGTCCCATCACATTATAATAGTCTCCCTGAATGCCGGTGCAGAAGAGGGCAGCCCCTCCCTGGATCCCGTAGGCCCCAGCCTTGTCCATAGGCTCACCGGAATCTACATAGCGGTGTATTTCCTTCTCTGTCAGTTCCCGGAAAGAAAGGGTGGTGACCTCCGTAAAGGTCTCCTGGGCCCCATCATACAGCACGGTGCAGCCAGTCATCACCTGGTGCTCCCGTCCGGAGAGCATGCGCAGCATGTCCACTGCCTCCTCCCGGCTATGGGGCTTGCCCAGCACCTTGCCGTCGCATACCACAATGGTGTCGGCCGCAATCACGGCGTCGCCCGGCTCACGGGCGATGGCCAGTGCCTTGCAGCGGCTAACCCGGGCCACCTCCTCCAGAGGAGATTTGTGCATGTCCATCGTCTCATCAATGTCGGCAGCCTGCACGGTAAAGGGGATACCAAAGAGCCCCAGCAGTTCCCGCCGCCGGGGCGAGCCGGAGGCCAAAATCAATCTATTCATTGTTACATACCTCGAAAATGCATTTCTTTTGTCTTACCTGGGTTATTCCAAGCCCCGCAAATACAGGCCGCGGGTACAGAAGCCGGGCTCGAAGGGGACGGGATTGACATAATCGCTGAGCACCCGGTCAACCTCCCGGGCGTTCTCAGTCGTGAAGTACAGTCGGATTGCCCACAGGCCCAGCTTGCCCAGATCATTCTGGCGATCCAGCCAACTGAGCTTCTTCCCGTTCAGGAGCACACTGCGGCAGGTGCCGCCATCCTTGATTACCGGAAATTCCGCCCCGGTGCGGTCAACCAGCTTGACCGGCGTGGGGCCGCAGCTGCATTCGCCGGTGCGGTTGCGCGTCAGGCAGTGCTCCGTCACCATCAGCGGCAGGCGTCCATAGGCAAAAATCTCCGTGGGCACCGCTTTGCTTACATCCCGAATCTGAGGCAGGGTCATCTCAAAGCTGAGGCAGGCAGAGGCAAACTCCATCTTTTGCAGGAAATTGCAGGCAGCGGAGTTGAAAATATTCAGGGAGAAGTCCCCATGAATCCGCATTCCTGCCTCCCGTGCCGGGATGACCAGTCCGTAGTTTCCAACCAGCACATCCCGGATACCGCAGGCCCGTGCCTGCTCCATGGCGGTGCGCAGCTTCGGCAGCTCTCCGTCATGGACGATCCGCGGCAGCACCGCCGCCACTCTTCCCCGTTTCCCCAGGGTCTGGCACAGCGCCGCATCCTCCGTCAGCAGATAAATGGGCACATACAGCAGGGCGGTCTCGGTATTTACCAGGGCAGGTGTCAGCTGTTCCCGGGTCGTGACCTGGATGGTGAGTCCCGGCTGCTTGGTATTGCCCCGGTAATTTGCCACCTGCTTGGGTGCCCGCAGGGTACGTTCCGTCAGCCGGCCCCGAATGGCCGTCAATCGGTTGAGCACCTCCCGGCGCATGGCATTGATTGCGGAAGCCGGTACCGTAAGTCCGGGGTCAATGTGGGTGCGAATTTCCGTGCAGCGGTAAGGCGTGCCCCCCGTTTTGGAGAGCCACTGGCTCAGCACCTGACCGGACAGCGCCACATTCCGGGCAAGCTCCGGTTTCGGGCCAACCACGCTGCACACCCGCCCCTCTGGGTCCTTCACGGAGAGAGAACAGCCATCCACCGTGATCACGCACTGGAACTGCACGTCCACCAATGAGGTCTCACCGGATTCATAGCTCTGGCGCACCTTTTGCAGCCATGCCGCATCTTCCCGGGTATCCTCCCGGGTGCCAAACATCTTCAAATCCACACGGTTTGTATAATAGCCATTGGTAAAACCCTGTCGGTTGAACGCGGCATACAGGGTATCCATCATCTCCTGGGTGACCTGTCCCTCGTCAATGGCCTTGCGGTAGACACCGGTGACTGCCGCCACATATTCAGGCCGCTTCATTCGGCCCTCCAGCTTCAGGGAGGCCACGCCCATCTCCTCCAGCTCCCGGACATAGTGCACCAGGCAGTTATCCTTCAGGCTCAGGGGATATTTGCTCTCCCAGCGGCCATAACCGTAGCTCTGGCGGCAGGGCTGGGCACAGCGGCCCCGGTTGCCGGAACGCCCCCCAATCATCGCAGACAGGTAGCACTGACCGGAATAGCACATGCACAGCGCACCGTGCCCAAATACTTCAATTTCAATGGGGGAGTTCTGGCAAATGTAGCGAATCTCCTCCCGATTCAGTTCCCGGCTGAGCACCACCCGCTTCATACCCATGGCAGCACACAGCTGCACCCCGGCCAACGAATGAATGGTGAGCTGCGTGGAGCCGTGTACCGGCACCTCCGGGGCAATCTGGCGGCACAGCTGGGCCACGCCCAGATCCTGCACGATATAGGCGTCTACGCCCGCCTCCGCCGTCTTGCGGATCAGGTCGGCAACTGCCTTATATTCCCGGTCAGACACCAGGGTATTGAGTGTCAGGTGCACGTCCACGCCTCGGACATGGCAGTATTTCAGTGCTTCGCCCAAGGTCTCCAATGTAAAGTTTTTTGCGCTCTGGCGAGCATTAAAGGTACCAATGCCCAGATACACGGCATTCGCGCCGTTCTGTACGGCAGCCCGCAGTGCCTCCATAGACCCGGCGGGGGACAGTAATTCCAGCATAAGCTCTCTCTCCGTATGGTATACTTAGGGTCATTATAGCACAGTTCCCACAATATTTCCACCCATCGAGTGGCATTTCATGAAAAATTCATGTTTCCTTTTTTCGGAAATTAAAAAAATCTCCTGTTTTTCAGGGAAACACCGCACTTTTCAGCGTCTCTTATGGAGATAATTTATCAATCGCCGCTGTTCATACCGTAATAGGGATAGCAAAAAATCAGATTGCCCGTCATGTCATAGGCGTAAAACGCCCAGTTATTGGATACCGTAATGGCATCCCCCTGCAGATCCACTTCACCGTTTACACGGATCAGTTCCGTGCGGCAGTCCTCCCGGAACACGGTGGTTTCATTGCTGAAACCGTTTACGCCGTGGCACACAACGTAATTTTTCCCAGTAAAAAGGTCTGCCCGGTCATATACATTGCCGGAAAAACAGTTCATTGTATTGAGGTTCAGATCCAGTATTTCCACTGTGTCGTCCGGCATCACAACATAAACAAGGCTTCCCGCCCGGTAGCCATAGGACGCCTCCGGGAAACTGCGGCTGTTTCCATCCGGCAGGTGATGGATTGTAACCCCTCCCCCATGGATGGATGCAACGAACACGCCCTCCCCCCAGTAATCCCAATCGGTGGGAACATTCTGAAAGAGAGTTTTTCCGTTGCTGGCATACACTGTGCAGATATCCCCCCGTACCACCCGGAAGCCATCATCCCAGCCGTATTCCACATCGTCATAGTCCCATTCAAATTCGCTGCCGTTGCGGTCAATGATGAAATCCCGGGTATCGGCCTGAATCCGATAAAAGCTGTCATTGAGAATCGTCAGTGCATACTCTCCCAGAGACGGATCCACCACCGGCGTCAGATCCCGATACAGCATAGCTGCGTGCCAGTCCTCGTCATACTGAAGCAGGAGGCCGCCGCTGATACCAAGATAGTTCCCCGATTCCAGCAGCACCTGCTGCTCATCATTCAGGATTGCATAGTGCGTGGTATCCCCGTCCCAAAAACCGGCGCTGTCAATGCAGCAGATCAGGCTGCCGCTGCATTCCATGGGCAGGTAAACCCTGCCATCAATCGTGAAATCTGCCTGCGTCTTAATCAGATTCAGCTGCTTGTCAAATACGTCAAACTCCGTCTGCGCTTCATTGCGGATACCCAGGAATTTATCCCCCACTGAGTAGAAGTTCAGATAACAGGCTCCGGAAAACACGCTGCCATCCTTGGTGACGAAGCCAGTCATGCCGCCCGCCTCTGTCACCCGCCAGAAATACTCCCGGCTGTCATACCCATCCACACCGACCCGCTGAATGGCCGTGAAGATGGGCTTTGTGATCAGTTCTCCCTTGTGGTTGTAAAAGCCATAGGAACCAGCCGCCTGGAAATCATAGCTCTCACCCTCATACTCATAATCGGCGTAGAACTTTTCCCCCTCATAGGGGTAAATATCGCCGTAATCACCGCGGGGCTCGAAGGTATCGTGGGAACAGTCAAACCAGGTAAATTTTGCCTCCTGGCCGCCGTTGGGCGTGAAGTTTGAGTAGTCCACCGCCACATCATCGCCGCTTTCCGGCGCTTCTCCGGCGGCATACACCGGCACATAGCCCTCCAGCTCCAGCAGCCGCTGCCCGGCCTCGCTGAGCAGCCAGCGGTAGAGCATTCTGGCGCTCTCCCCTGCATTGGCTCCGATGCAGGCATAATAGCCGTTGATAAACGGGTAGCTTTCGTCCTGTAAGCTCTGTGGATTGGGGGTCACCCCATCGATTTGCAGGATTTTCAGTCCGGAGGCCATCTGCATATCAGCAGCATAGTAATATACGGTGTAGCCGATGGCGTTGGCAGAGTTATCGTAATTCTTTACCGCTTCAATCAGCTGGGCCATTTCCCCCGGCACCTGGGTGGTGGGCACCTCCATCATTTTCTTTCCCTGCATCACCAGCTTTTCCATCATCACCTGGCTGCCCGCCGTGGCATTGCGTTGGAACGCCTCAATGGGAGCATCCGCGCCGCCGACCTGGGCCCAGTTGGTGATTTCCCCGGTATAAATTTTCTGCACCTGATCGATGGTCAGGGAGTTCACGGGGTTGTCCGCATTCACAACGAACACCAGAGCTTCCTTGGCAATCTGCTCGATTTCATAGGCAAATTGGTCCGCTGCCATCTGGTCAAATACCTCGCTCTTTGGTTCGGCCGCAATCACAATGTCACAAAGCCCATCCGCCAGATTGCGGAAGGACTGGGTCGTCCGGTTAAACCCAATCAGGGATGCCGCATCCTGCCGGCTCTCTCCCAGCAGCACACTGGCGATCCCTATTCCCAGGGGCACCAGCGATGTGGAGCCATCCATTCTTGGAAAATTCTCCCGGGTGAACCGGAAAGGCTCATCCGCCCCGGCTGTTGTTGAGAATACCCCCATCAGCAGCACCATAGCGAACACAAAACAGGCAAAACGTTTCATTGCAACTCCTCCTTTTCTGCTTCCATTCTATCACACCTTACCGGAAAATTGGATGGAATTTGTGTACCTTTAGGAAATCTTAAGGGATGCAAAAGCCGCCTGTCCCGGCTTTCATGCCCGGGCAGGCGGCAGATTGAAATAAATTACTGATTTCTTCTCTTCATTAGTTCCCGCATACGGGCAGAGTGATCCAACTCCCGCTTGCGGATGCGCAGGCTCTTGGGGGTGCATTCCAGCAGTTCATCGTCAGCCAGGAATTCCAGGCACTGCTCCAGGGACATGTTCTTGGGGGGCGTCAGGCGTGTGGCTTCATCAGAACCGGCAGCACGCATATTGGTCAGCTGCTTGCGCTTACAGACGTTCACGGTCATATCCTCATTCCGGCTGCAAATGCCGATGACCATACCCGCATACACCTGGGTGCCGGGGGTAATGAACAGGATGCCGCGCTCCTGGGCAGCGGCCAGGCCATAGGCCACGGCCTCGCCGGTTTCGAAAGCGACCAGAGAGCCGGTGAGGCGGCGCTCGATCTCCCCCTTCATCGGGGCATAAGAATCCAGGATGGAGGACATGATGCCCTCGCCCCGGGTATCGGTGAGGAACTCATTCCGGTAGCCGAACAGGCCGCGGGAGGGAACCAGAAACTCCAGGCGATAGCGGCTGCCCATGGGAGTCATGCTCACCAGATCGCCCTTGCGGCGGCCCATCTTCTCAATCACAGAACCCATGCATTCCTCGGGTACATCCGCAACCATCCGCTCGATAGGCTCGCAGGTCTTGCCGTCAATCTCCTTGGTCAGCACACGGGGGGTGGACACGGAGAACTCATAGCCCTCCCGGCGCATGGTCTCCATCAGGATGGACAGGTGCATCTCGCCGCGTCCGGCCACATTAAAGGCATCGGTGCCCTGCTCGGTGACATGCAGGGACACATCCTTCAGTAGCTCCTTCTCCAGGCGATCCCGCAGATTCCGGGAGGTGACAAATTTGCCTTCCTTTCCGGCAAAGGGAGAGTCATTCACAGCGAAGGTCATCTCAATGGTGGGGTCACTGATTTTCACAAAGGGCAGCGGCTCCACTGCATCCGGCGCGCACAGGGTACGGCCGATGGTAATGTCCGCCATGCCGGACAGCGCCACGATCTCACCGGCGCTGGCCTCCTGCACGGGTGCCTTGGCCAGACCGTCAAACTCATACAGCGCCACTACCTTCCCCTTGGTCTTCACCGCCGGGTCATGATAGTCGCAGATGGTGACCTCCTGGTTCACCTTGATGGTGCCGCGCTCCACCCGGCCAATGGCAATACGACCCACGTACTCGTTGTAGTCAATGGAGGAAACCAGCATCTGCAGGGGGGCATCGGGGTCACCCTTAGGGGCGTCGATATACTGGATGATGGTCTCAAACAGGGGCTTGAGATCCGTGCCCATTTCATCGGGGCTGTAGGAAGCGGTGCCCTGGCGGCCGGAGCAGAAGATGGTGGGGCTGTTGAACTGCTCGTCCGTTGCATCCAGGTCCAGCAGCAGCTCCAGCACTTCGTCCATTACCTCGTGCACCCGGGCATCGGGCTTATCCACCTTGTTCACCGCCACGATCACCTTATGACCCAGCTCCAGTGCCTTTTGCAGCACAAAACGGGTCTGAGGCATGGGGCCTTCAGCGGCATCTACCAGAAGGATGACGCCGTTGACCATTTTCAGGATACGCTCCACCTCGCCGCCGAAGTCAGCGTGGCCCGGGGTATCCACGATATTGATTTTATAGTCCTTGTAATGGACAGAGGTATTCTTTGCCAGAATGGTGATGCCGCGCTCCCGCTCCAGATCGCCGGAGTCCATCACCCGCTCCACGGTGGCCTGATTTTCCCGGTAAATACCGCCCTGCTTCAGCATTTCATCCACCAGCGTGGTCTTGCCATGGTCAACATGGGCAATAATCGCAATATTTCTGATTTTATCCTGAGATGCCATAAACTGCTCTCCTTCTTTTTGCATCGGATTTTCTCTACTGTCAGCATTCAAATATAGCACATTGCAAAAAGAAAAGCAATATTTTTTGTGAAAGTTTGCCACAGATTTTTGCTGTTTATTCATTTCATTTTCCGGCATTTTGCAACAAAAGCAAGGCGGACTAGGTTTTGACTGTCCTCTTGTTTATCTGATTCCGAAAATTACAGCAGCCTCCGAAATGATGCGCACCGCTACGCTTGCTATAATCCCGCAGGTAATCCGCAGAATAACATTCGCCGGCCAAGCCGCCTTGGATTTTCCCTTTACATTTTCACATCTTATTGTATAATTATCCCATAATGTAATAGGAACATTTAAGGAGGAACAATATGGATTACGCAAAGGAATCCCTTCGGCTGCACGGGCTGTGGAAGGGAAAAATTGAAGTCAATGCCACCGTCCCTGTGGCAACCAAAGAAGATCTGTCCCTGGCCTATACCCCCGGTGTGGCCGCTCCCTGCCTGGAAATCCAGAAGGATGTGAATAAATCCTATGAGCTGACCCGGCGGCACAATCTGTGTGCCGTCATCACCGATGGCTCCGCCGTTTTGGGACTGGGCGACATTGGCCCCGAGGCCGGTATGCCGGTGATGGAGGGCAAGTGCGTCCTCTTCAAAGCCTTTGGGGATGTGGATGCTTTCCCGCTCTGCGTGAAAACCAAGGATGTAGACGAGTTCGTCAACGCTGTATATCTCATTTCCGGTTCCTTTGGCGGCATCAATCTGGAAGATATTGCCGCCCCTCGCTGCTTTGAAATTGAGCGGAAGCTGAAGGAAAAATGTGACATTCCCATCTTCCACGACGACCAGCACGGCACCGCCGTCATCACGCTGGCCGGCCTGCAAAACGCGCTGAAGGTCGTCGGCAAAAAGAAAGAAGATGTGAAAATCGTCACCTCCGGCGCCGGCGCCGCTGCCATTGCCATTGTAAAGCTGCTGCTCAGTGCCGGTTTCCGGAACATCGTCATGACCGACCGCACCGGCGCCATCTACCAGGGCCGGGAGGGCTTGAACTGGATCAAGGAAGAAATGGCCCAAGTAACCAACCTGCAGAAGGAGACAGGCAAGCTCTGCGATGTGATCCGCGGGGCCGATGTATTCATCGGCGTCTCCGCCCCCGGCACCCTGACCACTGAAATGGTGCAGACCATGGCCAAAGACGCCATTGTTTTTGCCTGTGCCAATCCCACCCCCGAAATCTTCCCGGAGGACGCCAAGCGGGGTGGCGCTGCCGTGGTTTCTACCGGCCGCAGTGACTATCCCAACCAGATTAACAATGTGCTGGCCTTCCCCGGCATCTTCCGGGGTGCCTTTGACGTCCGTGCCTCCGACATCAACGAGGAAATGAAGATGGCTGCCGCCCAGGCATTGGCCGATCTGGTCTCTCCGGAGGAGCTGAGCGCTGACTATATTATCCCCGCCGCCTTTGATAAGCGGGTTGGCCCTGCGGTTGCCAAGGCTGTTGCAGAGGCCGCCCGCAAGTCCGGCGTTGCACGGATCTAAAAAGGAGAAGCAGCGTTCCGTTCCCCCTGGGCAGTTCTTTTCCTTTACTGCAAATTCTCAAATCTTCTGATTTGATACGGACGGCTTTTTGCCGTCCGTATTTTTGTTGCTTTTTACAAAAAATTTTTGCGATTTTTTGTTTCTTTTGTTACTATCTATTTTTTAAATATTTAGGATTCATTTTTTGGTTCATTACTCAAAAACCAGCCTAATTTGTTAAATTTCTGTTACATGTTGTTTGGAAATTTTAGCATTTCGGTACTCTTTTACTGCGAAAAAGTGCAAAAATTTGTTGTTGACAATAGTATTGCATATTTATATTATATTGTATTTATATTATATTCAAGTGTGATTGCTTCGTAAAGCGCTTGAAACATTTTGGGAGGGATGTTTTTTGGACTACGGCTTTACAATAACAGCTGCGGATCACTGCGCCCGCATCCTTTCTCACTCCCGGACAGAGGCTGGCCTCAGCCGCAAAGATATGAGCGAGGTTCTGGGTGTTTCTGAAACCACCATCAAAGGCTGGGAATCGGGGCAGGGTTCCCCCACTCTGATTGGTCTGCTGCAATGGTTCCGCGCCACAGGAAACGGTGCAGCCCAGCCACTGATGCATCTGTTCTGTCCGGAGCAATTTGGCTCCATCACCTTATCCAGCCCTGCGGACGAGATTCGAGGCACACTCGTCTTTTATTTCAAAAATCTGGCCGACCCTGTGGAAACAGCGAAGCTGCATCACTTGATATTCGGAAGACATGGTTCGGATTGGATCGGTCTGCTTGACATGGGATTAGCCCACGTCAGTGCCTCGCTGAACAGCCGGTGCCGAGTTGCGGAAACCATTCAGATATCTTACGCCTTATACAAGGCCTCCGGGCAGCTCCTGCTGCCGCCCGGACTCTCGGTCAATCAGGATATTATTGAATCTGCCACATTTGCTGCCCAGGAGGCCATTGCCGGGCACCGTCACGGCTATACCGTCTCCCCCGCCGGTCTGATGCAGAAGGAGACTTACTCCCGGCTTCTGGCCCGTGCCAGGACGGATGCCGGCGTAACACAGCGGGAAATGGCAAAGGTTCTGTGCAAAACGGAACGCACCATCCAAAATTGGGAATCCAACTACTGTCCATCTTTTCTGGATCTGCTCCACTGGTTTCGTGTACTGAATCTTTCCCCTT
Source organism: uncultured Oscillospiraceae bacterium (assembly GCA_934591635.1). Classification (GTDB taxonomy): domain Bacteria; phylum Bacillota; class Clostridia; order Oscillospirales; family Oscillospiraceae; genus Faecousia. Next base: position 42,460 of record CAKTPI010000004.1, read on the forward strand.
GGCCCTACATCCGCGCCATGCTGTATCCCGGCATGGACGATACCCACGATCCGGGGGTTCATCGGGCAGCGCAGCAAGCGCTGATTGATTATGTCACGGCCTGTCCCTCCCACACCTTGGTTAAGCTGGCCTATCTCATCGGCGGCGACCACGGCTCTGATTGGTATGCCGTGCTGGAAATGCTGTTTGAGCACGTTTGTGAGCCGCTCTCCCAGCGCATTATCTCCGCCCAGGCCATTCTGCTGGGCTTTACCCTGGATTATAAATGCGGGAAACTCCATAATCCCGATCAAGTGCCGCCGGATCTGGAAAACCTCAAATCCTGTATTGACCGAGGCATCAAGGCCGCACTGAATAATCAACCGGGCTATGAGTAAAAAGCGGCCGTTTTTGGCAGGCTTTCCGCAGGCTTTCCAGTGAAATTTTCCGCGCAAAATTTTACTGTGTCTTGCCCGTATTTCCGCTCCGCTACAAGATGAAAGCATGATGCCGGTAAACAGAGGAAGTTTACCGGCATCGTGCTGTTTCGTACTGCCCATTCTCACTCCGGTGGCACCGAAACTTTGTGTCCATCACGTCGAACGCCCTTCGGCGCACAACGTGGACAATCAACAGATAGCCTGCATCACCGCCGCCCACGCAGCACAGCCGGTGCTATCGGCATGGCAGCGTTCTTTCATTCTATCCTCATTTTCTTTTTCCTTTTAATTGATTCCGACTGAATTTCATCAGACAAAAGCATATGACTGAGGCCTCTTGGAAGTCAGATAGCGAAAAAAGTTATCCCTTATCGCCGTTTTTTCAGGCGAAATTTTCCGCCCGATATCGGCATGCAGACCACGTAAATTTTACGACCAATTTTCTGTCATTTTCGGCTGAAAAATGTTGCCTAATTTCGGGCGAATTTTTATAAGGAAAGTCACGTCAAAAAGTGATAAAATATGCATGCAATCTACAAAGGAGGTATCAATATGAACACAGCATCCAATCGCACCCACGGCAGCTCTTCCAAAACCATTTTCTTCCCTTCCTGCGGCGAAGAGAATCGCTTTATTGGCTTCACCGGCTCCAGCGCCCACTCTCTGTCGCTGGAAAACAGTCAGGCAGAAAATGCATCCTGTCAGATTCCAAGCGAAGAACTTGTCCGCTGTATTTCCCAGGTTCTTCGTGACTGCGGCATCCCCGCAAGCCTGAGCGGCTATCAGTTCATCCGGGAAGCTATTTTCCTGATGTTCCATAATGCCGGATACCGCACCTCTATCACCAAAGCCCTCTATCCCGATGTGGCCGCTGCATTTCATACCACTGCCTCCCGGGTAGAGCGCTCCATCCGCCATGCCATTGAGGTTGGCTGGGTTCGCGGCAACGCCGATATCCTGGAGCATTACTTCGGCTACACCACCAACCCCCACAGCGGCAAGCCCACCAACGGCGAATTCATCGCCACCATCTGCGACCACCTGCACCTGGCCTACTCCCTGGGCAGTACTGCGCAAAAGGATTGACTGGACGCAAGCAGGCCATGATGATTTCACTGAAGCGGAACCAAACGAAATAGGACAAATACAGCAAAGTAAAAGGCAGCAGGCCCAGTTCCGATACGAACTAAGGTCTGCTGCCTTTTCATTCCTATTCCCAGCCCTCTGACCATGCGCGAAGCACATTCAGCCATTCACCCATCGGTCAAGAAGATACCTGTTCATTCATACATATTTCCCCTTTTCCTGCAAATACTTCTATCGGAGAATTTGCGCTTTAACGCGCTTCAAAGGAGAAGAGAACATGAAAGCAACAGGCATTGTACGCCGGGTGGATGACCTCGGCCGGATCGTCATCCCAAAAGAAATCCGAAGAACCCTAAGAATCCGCGAGGGCGACCCTCTGGAGATTTATACGGAGAAGGACGGCGGGGTGATTTTTCGGAAGTATTCGCCTATGGGGGATTTGCAGGAGTTTGCTTCCCAGATGTGTGAATCCATCGTAGCATCCACGGGGCATATTGCGGCGGTGGCAGATCGGGACAGCATCATCGCGCTGCACGGGGCACCCAAGCGGGACTTGATGGACAAGCCCAACTCTCCCGAGCTGGAGAAGCTCATGGAGCAGCGGAAGAACTATCTGTACCAGAGCGGTGAATCCCCCATCCGGGCGGCGGATGGGGCAGAAAAGTACCACCTGGGGGCAGCGGCGCCCATTCTGTCCCAAGGAGATCTGATGGGCTGTGTGATGCTGCTGTTGGGGGAAAACGATGCTCCCCTGTCGGATGCGGATCGGATGCTGGCCCGGACGGCGGCCAGTTTCCTGGGCATGCAGCTGGAAAGTTGAAAAAAGCTCCCTTCGTTGGCAATTTCTGCCAGGAAGGGAGCTTTTTGTGTATTTACAGGTTTTTCCTGTAGCAGATTTCTTTCGGTTCCAGGTTTGGTTTTACCTTTCCGTCTGTGGTAAATCCCTGCGCTTCATAAAAGCCGCGGGCCCGGGCATTTTCCTCAAACACCCACAGCATGACTTTTTTATATCCGGCTGCCATAGCCCTGCCGCCAGTTATCCGGCAGGCTGTGAATGCATATCAGCTCCGCATAGCCCGGCATATCCTTTTCCCGGGTGGCATCCCACCAAGCAATACAATGGGGGTTACCGTCTATCTTCAGAATATAGCCGTTCCCCACGTTCTGCTCCAGCAGGCAGCGATACATTGCAGTTGCTTTTTCCATTTGTGTGCACTGCCGCAGCGTTTCCTCGCTCAAAATATCCCGAAAGGCCGCTTTCCAGCTCTCCGTTTGGATATAGGCCAGCGTTTCCTCATCTCCCACACCTGCCCGGGAAATTGTAATTTTCATCTTTCTATTCTCCTGTTACACCTGACTGTCAAAGAAAGCCAGCACCACCGCATCAGGCCCCAGGTGTGTTCCAATGGTAGCACCCACAGTGGAAATCGGCAGGGTATCCACCTTTCCCTCCCACAGCTGAGTGCTGTCCGCAATATAGCGCCGAAGCAGCGCATCGCTCAGTCCGGTATAGCCCAGGCACAGGGGCTTTGTGAAGTCCACGCCGCTTTTGTTGACCTCCTGAATCAGGAAATTATTCCCGTTCTTAGAGCCCCGGGCCTTACCGATCATTACAACCTCCCCATCCACCAGCCGCAGCACCGGCCGGATGGAAAGTGCGCCGCCAAGCAGTGCAACGGTTTTGGAAATACGCCCGCCCCGGTGGAGATACTCCAGGGTGTCCGGCATGCCCATAAGGTTTACATGCGGCTTCACCCGTTCCAGTTCCTCCACGATTGCCCGCGCGTCCAGCCCCTGCTCTACCAGCTGTAAGGCGTAGCGGACTAAAATCTGCTCACCCAGGGTCGCATTCCGGCTATCCACCACATAAACATGCTCAAATTCCTGGGCCGCCAGGACTGCGCTTTGGTAGGTACCGGAAAGCTTGCCGGACAGGATGATGGCAATCACCGTCTCCCCCTGCCGCCGGGCCTGCGCAAAGGCATCGGCAAACACGCCGGGAGACACCAGGCTGGTGGTAGGCAGCTTGTCGCCATTGGTCAGCTTTTCGTAAAATGTTCTGTGGTCGATGGTCACACCGTCCTGATATTCCTCATCCCCGAAATGGATGGTCAGGGGGATTACGGTGAGATTTTCAGGGTAGGGTGCCGTGATATCGGAACCGGAATCGGTCAAAATACGGATTTTTTCCATAGGTCTTCCTTTCATTTTTCCCGCTGTGCAAGGTAGCGGGCCAGATTGTTGATGATGATCTCCATTGCTTCATACAGTGTTTCCCGCTGCTGAGGAGTCAGGCCCTCCCCGCCGCCGGCTACGGCACTGTCCACCCGGCGGTAAACCTGCTGCACCAGCTGCTTCCCCGGCTCGGTCAACGTGAGCTTGGTGCGGTAGGATCGCTTATTCTCCTGAAAATTGCCGGTAACCAATTTCCGGGCCAGCAAATCAGAAACGCAGCGGGAAACCGCCGCCTTGTCCTCCCGGCTGGCATGCACCAGTTCCGTTACCGTCAGCCCCTGGGGGTTTTTCCCCAGATAGTAGAGGCACATCACATGATTGGCCCGCAGCCCCAAGGGCTTCATTTCCAAATCCTTGATCTTTTGCAGATACCGGTTCAGCTCCAGAATCGAGCCGGTAAAGGTCTCAAACCGATCCACATGCAAGCCTCCTTGGAATAAAAATGCAGACCGGATTATAGCATAAACTTCTTGATAAATCAACAACTATTTGATATAATCTCTCCACACCCATTTTAAAAGGAAAGGATCGTATTGATTATGACCGAATTTCGATATGACACACAGTTACTCATTGCAGGACATGACCTGGACGAAGATGATATCAACGACTATTTCCGCACCCACTTTCAGGGCGACTGCCTCCTGGCTGTGGGAGATGAAGATCTGATCAAAATTCACTATCACACCAACGAGCCTTGGAAGGTGCTGGAATACTGCGCCACCCTGGGCGAAATTTACGATATTGTGGTCGAGGATATGGATCGCCAATCCAGAGGCCTGAAGGGCTGAGCCACGCGCCCAGTCATCCCGGAAATGTGCATGCAAAAAGGAGAGGATGGGGATCCTCTCCTTTTTATTACAGGGAATTTTTACTTTGCCGCGTCCAGTGCCAGTTTGAAGGCACCGTAGGCGCCGGCGTCGTTACCCAGCACAGCCAGGGTGAACTTCACATTGGCAGCTGCATGAAAGACGTACTTTTTGAAATAGGGCTCCACGCCCTCCAGCAAAACCTTACCGGCCTTGCTCACACCGCCGCCCAGCACTACGGCCTCGGGATTCACCACGCTGCACACATTGCCCAGGAACTCGCCCATATAGGCATAGTACTGATCCAGCACCCGCAGGGCCAGCTTATCACCATTTTTGCCTGCGTCAAAAATATCCTTGCAGCTGATGCTCTCCCGCTCCCGCAGAACGGAAAGCTCCTGGGACGCCGCCAGCTCCAGCTTGGCCATGCGCACAATGCCGGTGGCGGAGCAATACTGCTCCACACATCCATGCTTGCCGCAGCCGCAGGTGGCCGTCTCGTTCCGGTTGAGCACCATGTGTCCGATCTCCGCACCGGAACCATGGGCACCGTGAAGCAGCCGCCCATCAATGACGATGCCACCGCCGACGCCGGTTCCCAGTGTGACAAACACCATGCTCTGGCAGCCCTGACCGCCGCCCTTCCAGTATTCGCCCAATGCTGCCACATTCGCGTCATTGCCCGCTGTTACCGGCAGGCCGGTGAGTGCTTCCAGCTCCTTACTGATATTGAACACACCCCAGCCCAGGTTGACACAGCGGTTGACATTGCCCTTGCCGTCCACCGGGCCAGGAACGCCGATGCCGATACCCAGCAGATCCGCATCCCGGATTTCCTTTTTCTCCCGGTAGTCCCGGATGGAAGCGGCAATATCCGGCAGAATCTGACTGCCATTGTTCTCCGTCACAGTAGGGATCTCCCACTGATCCAGCATATCACCATTTTCGTTAAAATAAGCGATCTTGACGGTGGTACCGCCCAAATCAACGCCAAACCCATATTTCATGAAAAGTCCTCCCCTTTTTCAGATGTCCCCATTATAGCTTATCGCCGGGGAAAATGGAAGTCCCCGGCGATAAAAATGTTGAATTTGCTTTTTTATTCGCTTTTTTTGTTGCGGAACACAATGGCAGACACACCCGTCATCACACCGCTGATCAGCAGTTGGGTATAGTAGCTGATGCCCCGGCAGACGATCATGCCGGGCAACACCAGATCTGGTCCGAACACCGGCAGGAAGATGGACTGAAACATGGTCTCACTGATGCCCATGCCGCCGGGCAGCGGAAGCATATCCACCGCCACAGAAATCATCGCTTGCAGCGTAATCATGGTAATGGCATTCTGCCCGGACAGGCCAAAGGCCCGGTAGGTAAACCACACCACGCTGAACAGGCAGCACCGCTGCACAAACGTGATGAGAAACTCATGCAGGATGATCTTCGGCTCCCGCTTGAAGAAATCTGCCGTACCCCGGTACTGGTTTAGGGCATTCTGCACGCGGTTCATCACCCGCTGCGGATCCCGGAAGGGGTGGATTTTCTGCACCAGCCGCAGCACCCAGGCGGCAAACCGCTCCAGAGGGCCGGGGAGGAACACCGCCATCAGCAACAAACTGATGGCCACCACATTGAGTCCCATGCCGATATAAATCAGCGCCTCCACTTCCTGGAGGCAGGCCGTCACCGCCGGAGGCCGCAGAATCATAACTGCCAGGCCGATGATTACCAGAACCATTTTATATGTAATGGTGATGATCGCCAGCACCACCGTGGACACCGCCGCAGGGATGCCGTCCCGGCGCATGTACACCACCTGCATGGGCTGGCCGCCGGAGGCCGAGGGGGTAATCGCACTGTAGAAAAAGCCGATGAAAGAAAACAGGCAGCAATGCCCGAAATTAGCACGAGTCCCCTGCGTGCGGAGCAGGTAGCACAGCACCACGGACTCCCCCAGAATAAAAGCTATTACCGCCACCACGGAGACCGCCACATAGCTCCAATCTGCATCTAACAGGAACCCCGCCACCCGTGTCAGGTTCTGATCGCCAAACACATAGTAGATGGTCAGGGCAAGCACTGCAAAATAAAACAAAGCACTGAAAAGACGTCTCTTCGTTTTTTGGGTCAACGGACAAATCCCCCCTATCCGTGCAATTTTTATGAATTATATCACACACCGCGTGAAGGTGTCAACGCAGAAAGTCCTTCTACTCGCGGAAAAGTCCTCTTTTCCGCTGGTAATTCCAGTGAAAAACCTTAATAATTTAACATTCCCTTAATATTCTTGCGTTTGTGCCCCCTTTGTGTTAAAATCTGGTTAATATTTTATATCTCCCCCTCGCCGGAAAATCACCAAGAGAGAAGGCAAACCGATGATCGGTTTTTATGACTATACTGTAATCCTCACCTACGCCGGGGCACTGGCCGGGCTGCTGGGCATCTCTATGTCTATTCATGGGCTGTATATCAATGCAATTCTATGCATGGCTGTGGCCCTGGTATGTGACACCTTGGACGGCATCGTGGCTCGCAAAAAGAAAAACCGCACCAAGGATGAGATGCTTTTTGGCATTCAGATTGACTCATTGTGTGATCTGATTTCCTTTGGCGTATGCCCCGCCACCATGTTTTACATGCTGGGAATGCGCGGAATTTTTGACATTGCCCTGCTGGGGGCCTACTGCCTGTGCTGCGTGATCCGGCTGGGATATTTTAATGTGCTGGCCGTGCAGGCAGAGCTGGGCACCAAGGGGGACTATCACGGGCTGCCGGTGGTATGCCTGGACATCATGGTTCCGGCTGTATACCTGGCCTACCTGCTGGTGCCCGGGGGCTGCAAGCTGTGGGTGCTGCGGCTGGCTGCCGCGCTGTTCGGCTTCTTGTATATTCTGGATTTCAAGGTCAAAAAGCCGGTGCTGTGGAAATTCATCGCCATGGGCGGTGCCGTGCTGGCTCCTCTGCTGATCCTGCTCCTGCGGTATCCCCAATGATTTGGAAGGATCGAAACGGTGCCATTGTCCCCGGGGATGATGGTCAGGATCGCATGCTGGAATGGATGTACGGCACCCCCATTGGGCGAGTGCTGGTAAAGCTGATGATCCGCCCCCGGGTCAGCCGGGCTGCTGGCTGGCTGCTGGATCGGCGCATTTCCGCCCTGGCAGTCGGACCCTTTATCCGGAAAAATCGTATTTCCATGGTGGATTTCGAAGAACGAAGATTCACCAGCTTCAACGATTTCTTTACCCGTCGTTTAAAGCCCGGGCGCAGACCGGTCGACCGGGAAGCCTGCCATTTGATTGCCCCCTGTGACAGCAAGCTCACCGTTTATCCCATCGAGCCGGATTTCCGGTTCTGGGTCAAGGGGACGGAATACACGCTCGGCGGGCTGCTGCAAAATGAGGTGCTGGCCCGGAACTTTCTGGGCGGAACACTGCTGCTGTTCCGGCTCACCGTGGGAGACTACCACCGCTATGCCTACCCGGATGACGGATTTATCGGGCAAAGCGTTCGCATTCAGGGTGTCTACCACACGGTGAATCCCGCCGCTACCAGCCGCTACCCCATCTACCGGGAGAACACCCGGGAATATGCCCTGCTGAAAAGCGAGAACTTCGGCACGATCCTGCAAATGGAGGTGGGCGCTGCCATGGTAGGCCGCATTGTCAATGGCCCAGGTGAACGGCAAGTGGTGCGCGGGGAAGAAAAAGGCCGCTTTGAATTTGGCGGCTCCACTGTCATCCTCCTGCTGCAAAAGGATGCCGCTGCTCTGGACGCAGACATTGTGCAAAACACCCGGGAAGACGTTGAAACCGTGGTACAGCTGGGTCAGCGTATCGGTGAAAAAAAGCAATAAGTGCATACCGGAATCATCGGCGGCAATAAGCGGTGGGCAGTTTTTGCTCACTGCTTTTTTGTGCTTAAAAAGGGGTTGACGAACGGGAAAATCTGGCCTATGATAGCAAAAAAGATGAAAATGAGGAGGATGTCTATGACCAGCTTTATGAACGCCGATTTTCTGCTGAAAACAGAAACTGCCAAGAAGCTCTACCATGAACATGCAGAAAAAATGCCCATCATCGACTACCACTGCCATATCAATCCCCAGGAGATTTATGAGGACAAGCGCTACCAGTCCATCACTGAGGTCTGGCTGGGCGGCGACCATTACAAGTGGCGCGCCATGCGCTCCTGCGGTGTCGCTGAGAAATATATCACCGGGGATGCAAGCCCCGCCGAAAAATTCCAGAAGTGGGCAGAGACCATTCCAAATCTCATCGGAAACCCCCTCTATCACTGGACACACCTGGAATTGCAGCGGTATTTCGGTATTTACGAGCCTCTGAACGGCGATAACGCCATGGAGATTTACGAAAAATGCAATGCTATCCTGGCGCAGCCTGATATGTCTGCCCGGGGCATCATCAAAAAGTCCGGCGTCAAGCTCATCTGCACTACCGATGACCCGGTGGACAGCCTGTGCTGGCACGAAAAACTGGCCGCTGACCCGACTGCCCCCGCCATTGTACTGCCCGCCTTCCGCCCCGATAAGGCCATGCGGGCCGACAAGCCCACTTTCCCTGCCTATGTTGCACAGCTGGAGGATGTGGCAGGCTTTGCCATCAACTCTGTAGCGGACATGCGCCGGGCCCTGTCCAGCCGAATCGAGTACTTTGAGCAGCACCACTGCCGGGTGGCGGACCACGGTCTGGATTTTGGCTTCTGCGTGGAGGCAGATGAGGCTCAGCTGGACGACATTTTCCGCCGGGCCAAGGCCGGACAGGCCATTACTCAGCGGGAACAGCTGGCCTATCACACCGCTCTGCTGATTGCCGTTGGAAAGGAATACAGCCGCCGCAACTGGGTCAGCCAGTTTCACTTTGCCTGCCTGCGGGATAACTCCACCAAAATGTTTGCCAAAATCGGCGCCGATACCGGCTATGACAGCATCAACGACCAGCCCAATGCCGCCGGTCTCTCCCACCTGCTTGCCAAGCTGGAAAATGAGGATGCCCTGCCCAAAACCATTCTGTACTCTCTGAACCCGGCGGACAACGGTGTGATTGGTTCCCTCATCGGTGCCTTCCAGACGGACGCTTCCATCCCCGGCAAGGTACAGCAGGGTTCCGCCTGGTGGTTTAACGACAACAAGCCCGGTATGGAGGCCCAGATGACCAGTCTGATGACCCTGGGGGCCATGGGTACTTTTAATGGTATGCTCACCGACTCCCGTTCCTTCCTGAGCTATACCCGGCACGAGTACTTCCGCCGGATTCTCTGTAATCTCTTCGGCCAGCTGGTGGAAGACGGCGAGTATCCCGCCGACATGAAAGCCCTGGGCCGGATGGTAGAAAACATCAGCTACAACAACACCCTGCACTATTTCCGCTTTGATGAGCTGATTGGATAAAAAGCAAGCCGCCTCGGCAACGGGGCGGCTTTTGAGGTGGTTTTATGTATTATGACTGTCACATTCATATGGTGCTGGACGGGGCAGACTGGAAAGCCGCCCTGGCCGTCCATCGGAACGAACCCAACGAAGCAATTATCCGTGCCAATTTGACACGTTATCAAGAAGCGGGATTTACATACCTCCGGGAAGGGGGCGACCGCTGGGGCGTAGGGGCCAAAGCACGGTCGTTAGCCCCGGAATACGGGATTCAACTGGTCACTCCGCTGTCGCCGCTGTGCATGGCAGGGCACTACGGCAGCTTCATTGGTACAAAATTTGAAACCGTCCGGGACTATGCCGCTCTTGTTGCCAAACTGAGGCAGCAGGGGGCGGATTTCATCAAAATCATGATTTCCGGCCTGATGGATTTTGACCGTCCGGGAGTGCTCACCGAGCCGGGGCTGGAACCTGCAATCATCCGGGAAATGATCCACATTGCGCACGAAGAGGGCTTCCCCGTGATGGCCCACGCCAACGGTGCCCGCACCGTAGAGGCTGCCGCGGCGGCCGGAGTAGATTCCATCGAGCACGGGGCCTATCTGGACGGGGCTGCTCTGGATGCCATGTGCGAAAACGGCACCGTCTGGGTGCCTACCCTCTCCACTATTGGAAATCTCTTGGGAAAGGGCCGGTTTGATGACGGTGCCATTGGGGATATTCTGGATTCCGCCGCTGAAAATGTGCGGAAATTTGCAGGGCTTCACGGGCTTCTTGCCCCCGGTACGGACGCCGGAGCCTGGGCTGTCCCTCATGGTAGTCTGACGGAGTACGCCCTTTTCCGAGCCATTCTGCCGGAAACGGCGGATGCCATTTTACAGCAGGGAGCAAAGGCCATTATGGCAAAATTCTCCGGTGCTCACAGCAGCGTATACTGAATGGCAGAAACCGCGCCGTGCTCCAGCAGCACAATCATCTGCTCCTGCCGCCGACTGACCACACAGCAATCGTTCTGAATGGCTTCCGCGCCGAAGCACTCCGCTACCCTGGAAACCGGGTCGCCAATGGCGATTCCCTCCGGGGTCCGCATGCTTTTATCTGTAATCATCAGGCCAAGGATCCGCTCGCCGTCCTCGCTCTGGAAGGTTTTGAGCCGCAGGCCAGAAAAGGCATAGGTTTTTTCCACCCCGGCGTACACGCCGCTCTTGCTTTCGCCGTAGCCAAAGGGGGCACCCAATGCCGCCAGAATCGGTCCGGCAGGTGCGCCCAGGGCAATGGCAACGTTCTGGTGCATAACCGTGGTGTACCGGGACATGGACTGCTGCCGGCCGCAGCCGGTGAGCGTCAGGCAAAAAATCAGCATCAAAACCAAGTATTTTTTCATAGGGGTGTCCTCCTTTTCTGTTTGGCCTTCACGGGGCTTCTCTATTTTTTCCGCAATTGCCGAAAACTTTCTTTTAGAAAACGCGCCATCCGGTACATTTTCTTTCTTACCAAAAGTGTAAAAAAGGAATGCATCCAAAATGGCGCGTTTTTGTATCCAATTTGCATCATTTGCCACCGTGGTATACGGTAATCGTGGCAGCATAGTTTTCCTTCAGGGCCCGTACCTCCAGCCAGGCGCCGTCCCCGGATTGAAGCTCGCCCCGGCGCAGGTCAGCAGTATTGTCATCATAGTACTTTCTGGCCCCCTCCGAGGCGTTCTGGTCAGAAGGCACCGGCAGCTGATTATCCGACATCCCCAGGTAGTCCCCGAAAGCTCGCAGCACATCGTACCAGCTGGTTTGCGGGGACACCTGTCCCCCGGGGAACAGCAGGCTTCCGCCATAATCCACCCGTGCCAGCTTGCCGCTTTCCATATCCATGCATAGGAAGATGCGCCAGTTGGAAGCAGCGGCGGTGAGCTCCGCAAAGCGGAAGCCGCTGATCTCCGGGCTGTCAAACATATAGTAGTAGCGAATGCGGTAGTCTGTCGCCCCTGCCAGCAGTGCCCCCGCCTCTTCCGGCACCGCACCGGCCTGTACCAACTTCTCGAACTCCGCCTCAAACTGCCGGAAGGCCTCATTATCTCCATCCGATGCCGAGGCCTGAGAAATATACGTGTTCAGCAAATCCACGCCCTCGCCGAAGTAGAATTCCGCCAGGGTATCCATTCGCCAGGAGTAGTCCGAGGAGCTTTCCGAGGAAACCGATGGCTCCTGATAGTCCATGTTCAGTTCCGGCGGCGCACTCAGATTCAGCAGCAGCTCCGGCAGAAAGGCCCCGGCAATCACCACTGCTGCCACCAACAGAATCACCAGCCAGTTTTTCATTTTGTCACCTCCTGCAGGAGAAACGACACCACCGTGCCCCGGCCCACCGCGCTTTCATAATGCAGCTGTGTACCGTGAACCTCCGCGATGCGCTTGGAAAGGGCCAGCCCCAAGCCGGCGCCGCCCTCTGCCCGGGCGCGGGATTTATCCACCATGTAAAACGGCTCCGTGATCCGGCTGATGGCCTCCGGCGGAATGCCACGCCCTCGATCCTTTACCGCAAAGCAGTAGCCCGCCGGTGTGCGGGTGCCCAAAAGGGTGATTTTGCTGCCGGGATTTGATGCCTTGCGGGCATTGTCCAGCAGGTTATAAAGCAAAATATCCAGCAGACTCTTTTCCCCCATCAGCCATGCGTTCTCTACCCGCAGCTCCAGCACCAGCTGACGCTGCCGCATGGGATAGGAAAGGCTCTCCTCCACTCCCTTGGCCAGTGCCAAAGCGGAGAAACGCTGCATCTGGGGCGTCTCATTCTCCAGGGAGAACAGCCGCAGCAGACTATGGGACATGGTTTCCAGACGCCGCCCCTCAGAGAAGATGAAATTGGCCGCCTCGAACTGCTGCTCCTCCGGCAGCTTCCGGCTGCGCAGCGTATCGGCGTAGCCAATGATAGATGTCAGGGGTGTTTTCAGCTCATGGGCAAAGGAGGCCGTAAAGTCCTTTTGCTGCTGGGTCGCCCGCTCCAGAGACTGAATGTGATTTTCCAGCTCCTGGGTCATACGGTTGAACTGCGTTGCCAGAATACCGATTTCGTCCTCTGTCCGGACAGTTACCCGGGCGCTGTAATTGCCCCCGGCAATTTGTCTCGTGGAACGGGACAGACTGCGGATAGGTGCGGTAAGCACCGCGCTGACTGCCACGCCGGAAACCAGGCTGAACACCACCGCCGCCAGATATACCAGGCGAAAGGTGCGCAGATACTGGCCCCGCAGGGCATACACATCCGTCACATTATGGCGGCTTTCCAGGTAAAAGACAAACTGATCCACCGAAAAGCGGCAGGTAACCACTACGTCATACTGCCTGCCCTCCGGCACCTGCTGAATTTCGTAGGCCACATTGCCCTGCGGCGCGGCAGGCACCGTCAGCCGCAGGCGGTAATTCCGGAAAGGGGCAATTTTCAGTGTCTCGTCCAACATCTCTTGGGTGGCCTGCAGCGAGACGCTGTTTCTGCGCTCCACCGCCATGGCCCCCAGCACCGAGCAAAGCAGCTGGGTCTCGTCCGCCGCCGCAGTAATCTGGTGCTCCAACTGCGCCGTGAATACCGAGGAAACGATGGCATAGCCGCTGATGGCCACGGCCAGGGAAACGATCAGCACCACCGACAGGGTAATTTTGGCAGAAAGCTTCATCCGTCCCCCTCCAGGCGGTAGCCCACCTTGTGAATAGCCGTCAGACGCTGCTGCCAGCCCAGTTTTTTGCGCAGCCGCTGCACATGCAGATCCACTGTACGCGTGTCGCCCATAAAGTCCGCGTCCCATACCCGCTCGTAAATGGCCTCCCGGAACAGGGCCACATTCTGGTTCTGTAGAAACAGCACCAGCAGATCATACTCCTTCCGCGTCAGGGTCACCGGCACTCCGGCTTTGGTGACCAGCATGGATTCGGTATCCACCGTCACGTCTCCCAGGGTATACACCGGGCTGCATTTTCCCGCCCGGCGGAGCACCGACTCCACCCGGGCGATCAGCTCCACAATTTCAAAGGGTTTGACCAGGTAGTCATCCGCCCCAGCCCGCAGGCCCTGCACCCGATCCTGCACACTGCCCTTGGCGGTGATAAAAATCACCGGTGTACCGGTGGGCTTTATCTGCCGCAGCAGCTCATAGCCGTCAATGCCTGGCAGCATGATGTCCAGCAGCACCAGGTCATAGCTGTGCTCCACCAGCAGGTCTGCCGCCGCATTGCCGTCATAGGCCCGGGTGCACTGATAGCCGCTGGCACTGAGATTCCAGTCAATCAAATTGGAAATGGGTCTTTCGTCCTCAACGATCAATATCTTTGTCATGTTGGATTTCCTTATCCTTTTTCTTCTATAAATGCACCCCGGAGGATTGCTCCGGGGTGCCATGCTTATCTTCTTCTGCGGTCAAATTTCTTGTAATGCTCCGCCTTGGCCCCCAACATTTTGCTGTCTGCCGCATTGACCATGGACTCCAAATCGAAGCAGTTTCTGCGGAACTCAATGCCATAGGCAATAGAGTAGCCCGCCTCCTGCACCTTGGCATCCAACGTCTCCATGGTACTCTGGACAATGCACTGCTCCTTCCGCTCGATGATCAGCAGGAACTCATCGCCGCCCAGGCGGTAAACCCGATCCTCCGGGAACATTTGCACACACAACTGCCCCACGCAGCGGAGCATCTCGTCACCCGCCTGATGCCCCAGCCGGTTATTCAGCTCATGCAGACCGTTGACATCAATGAACACCACTGCCAGCTGCCCCATGCCGTCAAAACAAGCATTCTGCTGATAGTGGGAGAAGGCCGCCCGGTTTTGCAGCCCCGTGGTGGCATCCTCAAAGCTGATAACCCGCAAGCGCCGCTGGGTCTCGATGAGGTTGCTTCTGTCCACGAAAATCTGGTGCACACAGTACAGCGACAGTACGCAGTCCCCCAAATACAGCAGCGGGAACCGGAGCCGAATCATAGGGGGATAGTCATAGCGCAGCAAACTGTCCAGGGGGCCATAGAAGGTGAGAAACAGCAGCAGGAGAAAATACCCGCTGATAAGGATTCCCAGCTTCACATTCAGCAGCATCATAAACATCAGCGGAACGACAACCACCCACAGTGCGGCAAAGCCGTCGTTGCCCCCCAGCAGGATATAGCCTGTAAACAGCACCAGCAACAATACAAAGCAGACCAGCTCCACAGGCAGGGTATTTTGCCGCCGCCGCCCCACCAGCAGGCAGACAAACAGAGCGATTGCGCCGGTCAGGGTGGTCAGGAGCATACCGTAGGAGCGCTGATAGAGGTTCATCACGCTCATCATCAGAAACAGGGCAATGGAAAGAATGGCGATGTTCCTTGTCTGGCGCCAACGCTCCTTCTGCCAGTATTCCCGAACCTCCTGCTCCGCCCGGAACAGGTCGGTAAAGAATGAAATCACGGCGCTGCACCCCCTTTCTGTCTCTGGGCTGAAACAAAACTTCCAGCTTAGTATAGCACATCCACCAGTAAATTTCCAGAGGGGAAAGAGAAATATTCCCATATATTTTCTGAAATCCCTCAGATTTTTAGCACAGTATACAATTTTCATTTCTTTTTTTCGGAGGACTTGACAGCGCTTTTCCTCCGTGATAGTATACGAACAAAATTGAATCGCTGATACTGATTTTCCGGTTTTCCGGGAGGTCAGCAGAATTGGATAGAGGCGCGGGTCGCATCAGTACCCCATGGCAAGGCCGGGTGGCCGCGATGGGCAAAAGGGCGCACCGCCGAAGTGAGAGAGGAACACCCGATTCTCTCCTGCTGGGTCGTCAGAGAACATCTGCCGGACTGTCACAAATCTTTGTGAAGCGCTATCTTTGGCTATTCGGTGCTCCCGGCTGTGTTGATGCAGGCCGGGGTGATTTCCGATTTTCCATGGACCGCTTGCCAAAGCGGTTCATTTTTTATTCTCCGCCGGGGGACTCCCGGATAAAAAGCAAAAAGGAAGGTAAACGAAAATGAAGAAGATTCTCTCTCTGGTCATGGTTTTTGCCATGATGCTCAGCCTGGCCGCCTGCGG
Organism: uncultured Oscillospiraceae bacterium; assembly: GCA_934591635.1. Lineage (GTDB taxonomy): Bacteria > Bacillota > Clostridia > Oscillospirales > Oscillospiraceae > Faecousia. Next base: position 58,439 of record CAKTPI010000004.1, read on the forward strand.
CAGCGACACCACTCCCACCCAGGCCCCCACCGAGGCTGCCACGGAAGTTCCTACTGAGGCCGCTACCGAGGCCGCTACCGAGGCCGCTACAGAAGAAGCAACCGAAGCCCCCACAGAAGCCAACGCCGTCATCACCGGTGTGGAGGACGGTGTGCTGACCATCGCCATGGAATGCGCCTATGCCCCCTACAACTGGTCCCAGAACGACGACTCCAACGGAGCCGTGCCCATCTCCAACGTCCCCGGCTCCTACGCCAACGGCTACGATGTGATGATCGGCAAGAAGATCTGCGAAGCCAACGGCTGGGAGCTGGAAGTCATCCAGTCCGACTGGGATTCCCTAGTGCCCGGTGTGCAGACCGGTAAGTTCGATGCCGTTATTGCCGGCCAGTCCATGACCGCTGATCGCAGCGAGCAGGTGGACTTCGCAGGCCCCTACTTCTATGCCACCATTGTGTGCGTCACCAAGGCCGACAGCAAGTTTGCCAATGCCACCTCCATTGCCGATCTGGCCGGCGGCTCCTGCACCGCGCAGATTGCCACCATTTGGTATGACCAGTGCCTGCCCCAGATTGAGGGCGCCAGCATTCAGTCCGCTGCTGAAACTGCTCCTGCCATGCTGATGGCTCTCGAGACCGGCATGGTGGACTTCATCTGCACCGATATGCCCACCGCCCAGGGTGCCGTGGCAGCCTATCCCGACATGAAGATTCTGGATTTCTCCGGCACCGACGGCGACTTCCAGTTCTCCGATGAAGTACGGGCCGAGAATGTGAACATCGGCATTTCCCTGATGAAGGGCAACACCGCGCTGAAGGAAAAGATCGATGCCGTGCTCAGCACCATGACCGCACAGGACTTCAACGACCTGATGGCCCAGGCCATTGCCATTCAGCCCCTGAGCGAGTAAAGAATCGAAAGAATGCAAGCCGAGCGGAGTCTTCCCCTCGGCTTGCCGTGTAAAAAGGAGAAAAAGGATTCATGGATAAATTCGCCAAGCTCTTTTCCGAGATCGGCAAGCTGTGGGGCAGATACGGCAGTTCCTATCTGCTGGGCATCCGCAACACCTTGATTCTGGCCCTGGCCGCCACGGCCATTGGCTGTGTCATCGGCTTCATCTGCGGCATTCTCAATACCATCCCCTGCTCTAAAAATGATTCCCTGCCCAAGCGCATCCTGCTGAAGCTGGTGCGCATCATCGTGCGCATTTACGTAGAAGTCTTTCGGGGCACCCCCATGGTGTTGCAGGCTGTGTTCATTTACTACGGCCTGCCCTATTTCACCGATAATGCCGTGAAATTCACCAACATCTGGCTGGCCGCCCTGGTGGTGGTCTCCGTCAACACCGGTGCTTACATGGCAGAGAGCGTCCGCGGCGGCATCATCTCCATTGACCCCGGTCAGACCGAAGGTGCCAAAGCCATCGGTATGACCCACGTGCAGACCATGCTGAATGTGATTCTGCCCCAGGCGCTGCGGAACATCATGCCTCAGATCGGCAACAACTTTATCATCAATGTGAAGGACACCTCTGTGATGTTCATTATCGGCTTCCCGGATTTCTTCGCCGCCCACCGGGCGGCGGTGGGCGCCAGCTACCTGTACTTCCCTTCCGCAACGGTGGAGATGATTGGCTACCTGTGCATGACCCTGGCTGCCTCCCTGCTGCTGCGCTGGGTGGAAAAGAAACTGGACGGCAGCAGCGACTATGAGCTAGTGCAGGAGGATCCCCTGGTGATGACTGCCGGCACCTACAAGCACCCCGACCGGGGCACTCCCTTTGACGAGCGGAGCAAGGAATTTGAAGCAGGTGCCGCACTGGCAGAGGAGCACCGCGACCGGGTCAGCCAGGAGCTGAAAAACAGCCGCACGAGAGGAGAGCGCTAATCATGGCAGAACGCATTTTGCAGGTCAACCACCTGTCCAAGTCCTTCGGCAATCACGAGGTGCTGCGGGATATTGACTTCACCGTAAGCAAGGGAGACGTGACCTCCATCATCGGTGCTTCCGGCTCCGGCAAAAGCACCCTGCTGCGGTGCATCAATCTGCTGGAAACCCCCACCTCCGGCGAAATTCTGTATCACGGAGAGAACGTCACCGCCCGGGGCTTCAAGGCTCCCAAGTACCGCACCCATGTGGGTATGGTGTTTCAAAGCTTCAATCTGTTCAACAATATGACCGTGCTGGAAAACTGCATTACCGGTCAGGTGAAGGTGCTGCGGCGCAGCCGGGAAGAAGCCCGGGAACATGCCATGAAGTACCTGGAAAAGGTAGGCATGGCCCCCTATATCAACGCACGTCCCCGGCAGATTTCTGGCGGCCAGAAGCAACGGGTCGCCATTGCCAGGGCCTTGGCCATGGATCCGGAGGTACTGCTGTTTGACGAACCCACCTCCGCCCTGGATCCGGAAATGGTGGGGGAGGTGCTGGGCGTTATGCGCAGTCTGGCTGACGACGGTATGACCATGCTGGTGGTCACCCACGAGATGGCCTTCGCCCGGGATGTAAGCAACCATGTGGTATACATGAACCAGGGTGTTATCTGTGAAGAAGGCACTCCCGCGGATCTCTTCGGCAATCCCCAGAGGCAGGAAACCAAGGATTTCCTCTCCCGCTTCCGCAGCAACTAACACTGCGTTTCATACATGAAAAATCAGGAGCACCGGCTTTGGGTGCTCCTGAACTTTTTTGTCTCATTTTTTCTTCCGCAGCAGCAGGATGGACATCACCAGCACCACCGGGAATACAGCGCCGGCCAAAAGGCCGGACTTCAGGTTGTCCCCCGCATTCTGAGTCACCTGCCCCACAAGATACGGGCCAACGGAACCGCCCAGGTCACCTGCCATGGCCAGCAGGGCAAACATCGCCGTGCCGCCCAGAGGAATCGCACTGGAGGTGATGCTGATGGTGCCGGGCCACATGATGCCAACGGAGAAGCCGCACAGCACACAGCCGATCAGGCCCAAAACCGGGCTGCCTCCCAGGGCCGCCAGCAGATAGCAGGCCAGGCACAGCAGGCCGGAGGCTGCCATGAATTTCATCAAGTCCATCTTCTCACCGAATTTTCCGTAGAAGACCCGGCTGATGCCCATGGTCACTGCAAACAGGCAGGGGCCTACAATATCGCCCACATTCTTCGGAAGCCCCAGGGCTGCCTCCACATAGGCCGACGCCCACTGGGACATAGAGAGCTCACTGGCCCCCGCGCAGACCATCAGCACAATGGCGATCCAGAACCGCGGGATGGAAAACAGCTTGCCAATGGACAGCCCCTGCCCCTCATCCGTCAGATGCTCAATGGGGCAGGTAGCAAAATTAAACACATTATAAATCGGCACAATGGCCCACAGGCAGGCCAGCACCCGCCACTTTTCAATGCCAAACACGGCAAAGAACAAGGTGGAGATGGCAATGACACCCACGCTGCCCCAGCAATAGAAGGAATGGAGCAGGCTCATCACACTGTCCTTATTGGGGAAGGGGCAGGCTTCCACAATAGGACTTGCCAGCACTTCGATCAGGCCGCTGCCCAAGGCATAGATCACCACGCTGATCAAAATACCCACATAGGGATTTCCTGTGATCTCCGGCAGCACCGCTAGGCCCACCAAGCCAACCGCTGCCAGGATTTCCGACGCCACCACACTGACCCGGTAACCGATCCTATCCACATACTTGGCGCAGAACAAATCCACCAGCAGCTGTGTGAAGAAAAATGCTGTGGGAATCAGGGCGATTTTGCCCAACGGAACATCATACGTCGTGTGCAGGGTGAGGAAAATCAGGGGTGCAAAATTTGCAGTAATGGCCTGGGTGATGAACGCCAGGTAACATGCCAGCAGGGTTTTTCGGTATTTCTGTTCCATTGGGATGCCGCCTTCTCTTTCGTAATAATCTTATTATATGGGGTTCCCATCAAAAGTCAAGCCTGCAACAAGTGCCCTGCCAGACGAAACCGGCAGGGCACTTGTGCGGGCTTATTCGCTTACGGGATTGGCACAATAACCGGCAAAGGCTTCGGCTGCCTCTTCCGGGGTCTGATAAAGCCCCGCGCCATACTCATTGCAGGTTTTCGTAAAGGCCAGGCGGATAAAGCCGGGAATGGAGCCATCATTGACAAAGCTCGCCTGGATATTCTTGGCTTTGTACAGGCCCTGATAGCGGGCATCAGCGTCATTCACCGCCACAGAGGGCATGCCCTTGATGCTGGCCATGGAGCTGAGCCACTGGGACGTCATGAGGAATCGGAGGAATTCCACCGCCAAGTCCTTGTTGTCGCTGTTCTTATTTACAGAAAAACCATACCAGCTCTCGTTATAGGCATAGGCGCCGGTATCGCCCACAGGCGGATAAACAAACGAATAGGTAAAGGGATTGGCCGCAAAGGTTTCGGACTTGGTCTCCCGCTTTTTCATGCCGCTGACGCACTCGGACGTACAGACATAGAAGGGTACATTTCCCTCAAAGAAGTTCAGAATAGAACCGTCGTAGTTATCCGCAGGGTAGGTGCAGTTTTGCTCATAATCCGTATATCCATTGGAAACAAACTCCTCCAGCCGCTGGAACACCGGCAGCATCACATCCCCGGCGCCGGCCTTGCCGCTGCGCAGGGCCTCCACAGCCTCCGAATCGGCAGCCAGCACGTTCATTGCCATGTTCAGCATCAATTCCCCATACAGGTGCTGCTCGGAACCCTGGAGCGGAATATACCCCTCTTCTTTCAGGGCCTGCATGCAGCTGAGCATCTCCTGGTAATTGGTGGGAACCGTCAGGCCCTCGTTTTTCAGCAGGGTCTCATTCACCACCACGCCGCAGGGATTCATGGCCAGGGGCAGCCGAACCAGCTTGCCATCCACGGTGCAACCCTTCAGCGCCTCCGGCAGGACAGCGCTCAAATCCATGTCCTCCTGTGAAAGATCCAGGCACCATTCCAGCGCATCGATATCCGGCAGATCCGGTCGGTTTACATTCCGATCGTCAGTCATGAAAATGTCAGTATTCTCGTTGTTGCGCAGATACTCCGGCAGCAGGAAAATGGTGTTGTGGTCATACAGGATGGTCACATTGGGATACAGCTCGGCAAAGGCGTTGATGGCCTGATCCAGCGCCTCGAAATTTCCCATGAACCCCGCAATGTTCAGTGTTGCCGTCTGCTGGGTGTCCAGGCGCGGCTTAAAGGCAGTCTGCTTTTTGCCGCAGGCGCACAGGCTCAACAGGGTCAGCACAACCAGGGAAAGCGCAAGGATTCGCTTCATTTTTGTTCCTCTTTTCTATGTAATGTTCCGTTTTTCGCCTTGCTAAGGTACCGCAACACCCGAGCCATATCAATGGGTTTGGAAATGTGCCCATCCATTCCTGCCTCTTCGCAGGCATGAATATCCTCAGCAAAGGCATCGGCAGTCATGGCAACCACCGGGATGTCACGCACATAGGGATTGGTGCTGGCCCGCAGGCAGCGGGTTGCCTCCCGGCCGTTCATCTGCGGCATCTGAATATCCATCAGCACCACATCGTAGCGGGGCGACTGGGGATTCTCCAGCTGCTCCACACAATTGCGCCCGTTTATCGCCCGATCAGTCAGAACTCCGTACTCCTTCAGAAGCGCCTGGATGATCTGCCAGTTCATCTCATTGTCCTCAGCCACCAGCACCCGCATTCCAGTAAGCTCCGTAATCTCCTCTTCGGAATCCTTTTGGGGGCTGGATGCCCCCGACGCAACCGGCACCTCCAGATTCACGTGGAAGACGGTTCCTTTCCCCAGCTGAGACTGGCAGTCGATGGTGCCGTGCATCAATTCTACCATCTGCTTGGCGATTGCCAGGCCCAGGCCAGAGCCCTGAATCGTGTTGATGCGGCTGTCGGTGCCGCGGGAGAAGGAAGCGTACATGGTCTTCTGGAACTCCTCACTCATGCCGATGCCGTTATCCGCCACGGTGAAGTGGAGCGCCGCCCTGCCGCTGCCCGTTCGCCGCTCCTCCACGCCAAAGGTCACATGGCCTCCGTTTTCCGTATACTTGACTGCGTTGGTCAGCAGATTCAGCAGCACCTGCCGCAGCCGCAGAGGATCGGCAAGCAGCGTATCCTCTGGGAGTTCTCCAATCCGCAGCTCCAGTGTGATATTTTTATCCTGGGCTCCTGGGACTGCCATGGCATAAACCTCCTGCATCGCATCCCGCAGGGAGAACGGGCAGGGATTCAGCGGCATCTTGCCGCTTTCCACTTTGGAAATATCCAGGATATCGTTGATCAGGGTAAGCAGGTGATTGCCGGACCGGGAAACCTTATCCAGGCAGCCGGCCACAACGTCCGGATCATCCAGATGATGCTTGGCCACCTCTGTCATCCCCAGCACCGCGTTCATGGGCGTGCGGATATCATGGGACATGGTGGAAAGAAACTGGGTTTTGGCCTGGCTGGCCCGTTCCGCAGTCTCCACTGCCCCCCGCAGCTTCCGGTTGATGGACAGGATATGCCCGCCGTCAATCAGCATCAGCAGCAGGAGCGCACCGCAGACGATGGTCACAATGCTCCAGTCCGTGGTGCTGGTATACACCTTGCTCACCGGTGCATACCCCATTACAAACAGATCCGGATCGACACCCACCGCTGTATAATAGTAGAAGCAATCCACACCCGCCGAATTTTTATATTCCAGCAGGCCGGAATCCGTGGTGTAAAGCTGCGCCGCCAGATCATTGACCCGGTTGTAATTATCCTGGAAATTATAACCGCGGATGAACTCCAGGAAGCTGCTGGAGCGCATGGATGGCGACTGCACCACATAGCCGCCATCCCGGGCAATCAGGCTGACCTCTGCCCCATCGAAGGTGGCAGGGAACACCCAGGAGCTTTGCAGATATTCTACCGGCACCAGCCGCAGCAGGAGCAGTTTTTTGTGCGTCCCATCTGCCTGCCGGATGGGCACCGGCGCACCTACGCTGACAACCGTTCTCTGACCAGCCTCCCCTACCCGGTATTTCCCAAGTACCATCACATCGCCTGGCTTAGAATCCATCAGTCGCTTCATTTTTTCCAAAAAAGCGCGCTCACCCACATCACTGGAATTGACCATTTTCTCATAACGGTGCACCCAGGGGACGCCATTATACCACTCGGTAGACCGCGCAGACCAATCATCCACATCCACCAGATGCGCCACCCGATTCACATACGTATTGGTGGTGGCAATATATTCCATGGCTTCCTCGGCGGTCATATCCTGTGCTGTAATGTAAGCAACCCAATCATCCACATAGCCCTTTTCCGTCCGCAGATAGCTCTCGGAAACGCTGCGCAGCACCTCCACGGAGTTGCGGAAGCTATCCAGGCGCACCGCATTCTTTTGATTCACCACTCTGTGGGAGTAGGTTGCCGCAACCAGGGCGATCCCACCAATCACCAGCAGATTCACCGCAACCAGCATCAGATTTTGATGGATTGCATGGCAACGCCGGCTGTCACGCGGCGCATTGCTTTTCTTCCCATGAAAAAGCATGCTGCACCCCCTTTTCTGTTTCTATTCTCAAGGCAGCCCCTTCCGTTTGATTTCCACCGGTCATCTGGGCAATTCCTCATAAAGCACCAAATATTATAGCACAGTTCTTTCAATTTTTCAACAGATACACCTGCAGAAGCAAAAGAGCTGTCATTTTCCCCTTGAAAAATGCAAAGAAATAGCCCCTGACCGTTCTTCCTGAGGATTCGGTCAGGGGCTATTTCTCACAATTCTTGGGTTCCGGCATTTACGTAACCTCTGCTTTCTTCAGATTTGGGGTGCTGCCGTTTACTGCATTGGACTCACTCCTTTTCTGTAGCTTCATCATACACGATGATCCCTCTTTTTGCAAGATGGGATATCCCACAGATTTTCGCGCCAAAGCTTATGAAAAAAGCGAATGGACGGCCTGTCTGAAATATGGTATAATAAAGAAGTTGAGCGGTCGAAACCGCTCAACTTTTTGCTTTTATTCCTTTTCCAGGCGAATCACGTTCCAGCTCAGAGCGGGAATGTGCAGGGCTGCCTTGCTGCCCTCCACCGTGCCGCCGGGGCCGGCGGTGGGGAAGACATTGCGGGGATTCTCCTCGGTGTTGGTGGCCTTCACATCATCGTGGTGCAGCACGATATGCTCTGCCACATGGAGGCCACCAAAGGAACGCAGATCCAGCTCCAGCTGGAAGTCCTCCTCCATATCCCGGTTAACACAGAAGACAGTAACGCTGCCGTCTTCTTCCAAAGTCGCCACAGAGTCAATATAGGGCACCTTGTCAAAGTCGGCACAGGCATAAGTAGGACTGGTAACCAGGGTGTCCAGCACCGTACCCCGGCCAAAGCGGGAGGCATGCATGAAGGGATAGAAGATGGTCTGGGCCCAGCAGCCGCCGCCATTTTTGGTCATAATGGGGGCAATGACATTCACCAGCTGGGCAAGGCAGGCAACCTTCACCCGGTCGGCATTGCGCAGCAGGGTAATAAGAATGGTGCCAACCAACAGAGCGTCCTCAAAATTATACACGTCCTCCAGCAGGGGCAGGGCGCGGCCCCACTTATCCTGCTTCCACACCTCTTCATCCTGCTGCTTGGAGTGATACCATACGTTCCACTCATCGAAGGACAGATTGACGGTGTGCTTGCTGTGCTTCTGCCCCTTCACCGCATCGCAGATGGCCGCCACACTCTTGATAAAGTCGTCCATATCCAGCGCCCGGGCCAGGAATCCCGGGGTATCGTTGGTGGGATTGCCGTAGTAGCGGTGGAGGGACACGTAGTCGATGTTCTCATAGCACTCGTCCAGCATCTCCATTTCCCAGGTGCCAAAGGTGGGCATTTCGGAGCTGGAGGAACCGCAGGCCACGGTTTCGATGGTGGGATCCACCCACTTCATCATCTTGGAGGCCTCGTTGGCCACGCGGCCATACTCCCGGGCAGTCTTATGGCACATCTGCCATGGGCCGTCCATTTCGTTGCCCAGGCACCACAGCTTGATGCCGAAGGGTTCCTTCTGGCCGTTGGCGATGCGCATGTCGGAGAACTTGCTGCCGCCGGGATGGTTGGCATACTCCACCACATCCCGGGCCTGCTCCGGGCCACGGCTGCCCAGATTGATGGCATACATCACCTCGCTGCCTGCCTTTTCGGCCCAATGGGCAAACTCATGCATGCCGACTTCATTGGTTTCAGTGGTGAACCAAGCCAAGTCCAGCCGCTTGGGGCGCTGCTCCCGGGGGCCGACGCTGTCCTCCCAGTTAAAGCCGGAGACAAAATTGCCGCCGGGGTACCGCACCAGGGGCACGCCCAGCTGCCGCACCATTTCGATGACATCCTTCCGGAAGCCGTCTTCATCTGCCTCCGGATGATCCGGCTCATAGATGCCGCCATAAACGGCCCGGCCCAGATGCTCGATAAACGAACCGTAGATTCGCTTATCCACCTTGCCGACGGTGTAGTCCTTGTCCAGGATAATTTTTGCCTTTTTCATGTTTCCTCTCCTTATGTAAAAATAAAGATTTCCTCTTTTAACTTCATTTCTTGGTCTGGGGCGTATAGACGATATTGCCGTATTTGCCGTCAAGGCGCATGTAATGGCTGTCGATGGCCTTGGCACGGATGGCGGACATGCCCAAAAAGTCGCAGGGGATGGCATCATCCTTGCCCTGCAAAATCAAATCGCACAGCTCCAGGTTATCCTCCAGGCTTCTGCTGGGGCCGGTGGGTTCAGAGCCGTGGGAATAGTAGACGGTATCAAACTGATCCCGGAAGGTTTGCAGATGCAGCAGCGCCTGCCGGTACTGGGACAGAGTGCACTGGAACATAATCAGCGTATTGCAGTTGCAGGCATCCCCGAAGAGGATGCTCCGCTCTTCCCGGAAGAGGGCACAGCAGGAACCGGGAGTATGGCCGGGGACATGGATCATTTCCACATGAAAGCCCCCCAGATCGAACACCGTACCGTCCTCCAAGGGAACAAGGCGGCGCTCATCCGGGACGGTTGGCAGGAAATCCGCCTCCTCCAGAGGCGTTCCAGGCGGCAATTGGGAAGCCGTGTAGCCCATGCGGCTTTCCAGGGTCTGCTCCCGGAAGGCGGGGATGTCCGCCGGATGGACATAGATGCGGTCAAAATCTGCCGCGCCGCCGCCGTGATCTGGGTGCATGTGGGTCAGCACCACGTTCAGCGGCTTATCCGTCAGCCGGGCAACGGTCTCCTTCAGTCCCGCAAGGCCAGAGCCGGTGTCCACCAGCAGTGCCTCCCGCTCCCCCTGCACCAGAAACAGGAACACGCCGCTGGCATCCTGCAGCTGGGTAATGTGGGGGGATAGCTGCTTTACTTTGAATGGAATCATAGTACTTCCTCCCTGATTATTTTTAAATTGAAATGGTGCTCCTATCATTTTTCCTTCAAAATTTGAAAGGTGTCCCGATAGCAGTCGATGAGACCGTCCTGCTTCATGCGGCTTAACTCCCTGGACAGGGCACTGCGGTTGACAAAGAGAAAATCCGCCATATTCTCCCGGGTCATGCCCAGGCTGAAGGGGCCGCTCTCCGGTGCTCTGTCCTGCAGCAGCGCCATAATTCTGCCCCGCAGGGAGGAAATCGTCAGATAGTCAAGCCTCCGGCGCAGCACCCAGTATTTTGCCGCGATCTCCCGCACCAGATTTTCCCGCAGCAGGGCATGGGCCGGGCAGCAATTCGGGCAGCCGCCCATCACCCGCTCAAAGGGCAGCAGGAATACATCGGTGTTTTCTGCCGCAATCACATACACCGGGCTTCCCTGCTTTGGGCTTGCCATCAGGATATCGCCCACCAATGCCCCCGGCTCCTGCCAGGCAACCAGGGTGTGCCTTCCGTCCTCTGTTACCGTCTCTGCCCGCAGCGCCCCGGAGAGTACCACCGCGCAGGCGGTCAGCCGCTGGCCAGCAGGCCACAGCACATGGTTTTTTTCATAGTGAACCACATCGCCCCGGATACATTGCAGCAGGCGCTCCACCGCCGCAGGGGATATTCCGGCAAAAAGGCCGCACCGCAGCAGTGCTTCCCGTTCGGCTTCCGTCATGACATTCCCCCCTGTGTTGCCGGGGCAACAGAACTTCTGGGTTCAGTATAGTATAATCCCGGTATAAAGTCAATCCGGCAACCGCCGGAGGAGGGAGAAAAATAGCCATGAAAAAAAGCCTCAGCGTCTTCTGCCTGCTGCTCCTACTGGCAAATCTGATTTTGCCCTGCTATGGAGAAACGGAGGATATCACCGTTGGCGCCCTTACCGGCCCCACTGCCATGGGTATGGTGCAGCTGCTGGATGTCCCCTACTATCAGCCTGCCATTTTTGGCGCGGCGGATGAGCTGACGCCCCGCATTCTAGCAGACGAAATCGACATTGCCGCTGTCCCTGCCAATCTGGCCGCCACCCTGTACAATAAGACCCAGGGCGGCGTAACTGTGCTGGCCGTTAATGTACTGGGAGTGCTGTACATTGGGGAAATGGGCAGTAGCGACATTGCTTCTGTGGCTGATTTGATGGGAAAAACCATTCTCGCCACCGGCAAGGGCTCCACGCCGGAGTATTTCCTCCGCTATATTCTGACGCAGAACGGCCTTGACCCGGATCAGGACGTGACCCTGGAATGGAAGAGCGAACCCAGTGAGGTCGTTGCGTTGCTGAACGCCAGGCAATCCGGTATTGCCATGCTGCCGCAGCCCTATGTCACTGCTGCCGCCGGGCAGCTGGGAGACGGCTTCCGCGTTGCCCTATCCCTGTCCGAGGAGTGGGGCAGGCTGGAAAACGGCACCCAGTGCACCACTGCCGTAGTGCTGGCCCGGACGGAATTTGTAAAGAATCACCCGGAGGAAACCGATGCTTTTTTGGAGACTCTTGCCGAATCCGTTCAGTGGGTCAACGAAAACCCGGAGGATGCCGGGGCACTCTGCGAGAGCTATGGCATCATCAAAGCCGCCGTGGCCCAGAAGGCCATCCCCGGCTGCAATCTGGTGTGCATCACGGGCAGCGCCATGAAGGAAGCCCTGAGCGGCTGCCTGCAAGTGATTTATGACCAGAATCCCAAGGCAGTCGGCGGCGCAATGCCGGGGAATGACTTCTATTATGGTGCAGCGTAAGGGGCTGCGGCTGCTCTCCCTCGGGCTTGCGCTGCTTGTCTGGCAGATTGCCGCTGTGCTTGTGAAGAACAGCCTGCTCCTGGTAGGTCCCTGGGAGGTTGCCCGACGGCTTTGCCAGCTGGTGACGGAAAGCGCCTTTTGGTCGGCCATCCGATTCAGCTTTTGCCGCATCACCCTGGGCTTTTTCCTGGGCTTTGGAGTAAGCCTGCTGCTGGCGGTGCTGGCTGCCCGGTTTCCGGTCGCCGAAATTCTCCTGGCTCCTTACATGACCGCCGTCAAGACCGTACCGGTGGCCTCGTTTATCGTCATGGCCCTGCTGTGGCTTTCCGGGCAGCGGATCAATGTCTTCATTTCCTTTTTGATGGTGCTGCCGGTACTGTACTCCAATTTTCTTCAGGGGCTCCGGGCAGCAGATCCTCAGCTGAAGGAAATGGCCCGCGTGTTTCGTATGTCCCCGCTGAACCAGGTGCGAGGAATTTATGCCCCGGCCCTGCGGCCCTACTGCCTGTCCGCCTGCCAGTCCGCCCTGGGACTCTGCTGGAAAGCCGGTGTTGCAGCGGAGGTCATCGGTGTTTGCAGCGGCAGCATGGGCGGGATGCTCTATGATGCCAAAATCTATTTGGAGCTGGACAGCCTCTTTGCCTGGACAGCAGTTATCGTGGCTGTCAGTGTGTGCTTCGAACGGCTATTCCTGCGGCTGCTCTCTGCTCTCTTTCACCGGATGGAGGGCTGTGTATGAGCATTTTGATTCAAGATGTTTTTAAAAGCTATAATGGCCGGCCGGTGCTGCGCGGCGTAAGCTGTGAAATCCCGTCCGGCAGCCGTTGGGCCATTCTGGCCCCCTCCGGGGCAGGAAAAACCACCCTGCTGCGGCTGCTGCTGGGTCTGGAAGCGCCGGACAGCGGCCATATTTCCGGCGTTCCCCGGGCAGCCGTTCTGTTTCAGGAGAACCGGCTGCTTTCCAGATGCAGTGCCATCCGGAATCTCCGGATGACCGTTCCCCAGGCGGAGCAGGAAATCCCTGTCCTGCTCACCGCCTTGGGGCTTGACCAGGCCAGTCAGGAAAAGCCCGTCTGCCAGCTCTCCGGTGGTCAGGCCCGCCGGGTTGCCCTGGCCCGGGCTCTGCTGGCCCCCGGCGCCCTGCTGATCCTGGACGAGCCCTTCACCGGTCTGGATGAGGAGACCCATCTTCTGGCTGCCCGGTGCATCCAAAGCAGTCTGCGAAACCGCACACTGCTGCTGGTTACCCACCGCACCGAGGATTTGCCCCTGCTGGGCATTCGGCAATGCATCCATCTTCCATCATGGAATTGACAACAAACGGGCTGCCTCTGCGAGGCAGCCCGTTTACTATGGGGTTATTATCCGTTTACACTGGAGCGGATAGTGGAGATATCAGGGATAACCTCCTCCAGGGCGTCCAGCAGGATTCTGGCGGTGTCCAGGGAAGTGAACATATTCACGCCGTTCTGGACAGCGCAGCGCCGGATGGCAACGCCGTCATCGTAGTGGATGCCAGAGGAAATCGCCCGGGTGTTGATGATATAGCTGACGTAGCCTGCCCGGATGGAATCCAGAAGTTCATTGCTGCCATCGCTGAGCTTTCGCCGCACCCGGGTACGGATGCCATGGCTCTTGAGGAAGTTGGCAGTGCCCTCGGTGGCCTCGATGTTAAAGCCCAGGCGGTAGAACCGCTCTGCCAGAGGCAACCCCTCCAGCTTATCCTCATCCGCCAAAGTGATGATCACCGTGCCGTAATCCTTCATTTTGATGCCGGAGGCCTGCAGGGCCTTGTACAGTGCCCGTTTCAGATCCCGGTCATAACCAATGGCCTCACCGGTGGATTTCATTTCCGGGGACAGATAGGCATCCATGCCTGTGAGCTTGGCAAAGGAGAAGGCCGGGGCTTTGACATACCACCGATCTGCCTTGGGGTGAGAATTGCAGTCAATGCCCTGGTCGGCAAGGCTGATGCCCAGCATGACCTTGGTGGCAATGGCGACCAGATTCACGCCGGCAGACTTGGACAGGAAGGGAACGGAACGGGAAGCCCGAGGATTGACCTCGATCACATACACCCGGTCCTGGGAATCCACGATAAACTGAATGTTGAACAGGCCGCGGATTCCAATGCCGATGCCCAGCCTTGTGGTGTAATCCACAATGGTCTGCTTTACATCCTTGGACAGGGTAAAGGGTGGGAATACAGAGATAGAATCGCCGGAGTGGACGCCGGTGCGCTCCACCAGTTCCATGATGCCGGGGAGATATACCTGCACGCCGTCGCAGATAGCATCCACCTCTACCTCACGGCCTACCACATATTTGTCGATGAGCACCGGCTTCTTTTCATCGATTTCCACCGCGTTTTTCAGATAGCGGCGGAGCATTCCCTCATTTGCAACGATTTCCATGGCTCTGCCGCCCAGCACAAAGCTGGGACGCACCAGGGCGGGATAACCGATTGCTGCGGCAGCCGCCACACCCTGCTCAATGTTTGTCACCGCCTCGCCCTTGGGATTGGGAATGCGCAGAGACTTGATCACTGCGTCAAAAGCATCCCGGTTTTCCGCCTTCTCAATGGCGTCACAGTCGGTGCCAATGATCTGCACCCCCCGGTCATGGAGGCTCTGGGCCAGATTCACCGCCGTCTGGCCGCCCAGGGTGGCAATGACACCCAGCGGCTGCTCCAGATGGATGATATTCATTACATCCTCCGTGGTCAGCGGCTCAAAATACAGCTTATTCGCCGTGGAATAGTCGGTGGACACCGTCTCGGGGTTATTGTTGATGACAATTGCCTCATAGCCCAGGCGGCGGATGGTATGCACCGCGTGGACAGTGGAATAGTCGAACTCCACGCCCTGGCCGATCCGGATCGGGCCGGAACCCAGGACGATGATCTTGGGTCTATCCGTCACCATGGATTCATTTTCCTCGGCATAGGTGGAGTAAAAATAGGGCACATAGCTTTCAAACTCGCTGGCGCAGGTATCGATCATCTTGTACACAGGATAGATGTTGTTCTCTGTGCGCAGCTGGTACACCGCATCCTCCCCCTGCTTCCACAGCTCGGCGACATAGGCGTCGGAAAAGCCCAGTCGCTTTGCCTCACTCAGAATGTCCAAATTCCCGGGTGCTGCCTCCACTTCCCTTTCAAAATCCACAATGTGCTTGATTTTATCCAGAAAGAACATATCGATCTGGGTGATGTCGCAAATCAGCGAGGCATCCACCCCCATCCACATCAACTGAGAAATGGCATACAGCCGGTCATCGGTGCCCTCTTTGATATAGTCCAGCAGCTCCTCCACCGTCATGTGATCGGTGTCAAATTTTGCCATGTGCAGGTGGTTCTTGTTGTCCTCCAGGGAGCGGATGGCCTTCAGCAGGCTTTCTTCAAAGCAGCGGCCCACGCTCATGGTCTCGCCGGTGGCCTTCATCTGAGTGGAAAGCTGGTTCTGGGCCGCCGGGAATTTATCAAAGGGGAACCGGGGCATTTTGGTCACGACATAGTCAAGGCTGGGTTCAAAGCAGGCAGGGGTGTTGGCAAGCTGGATTTCATCCAAAGTCATGCCCACTGCGATTTTGGCGGAAACCCTTGCAATGGGGTAGCCGGTTGCCTTGGAGGCCAGGGCAGAGGAGCGGGATACCCGCGGGTTGACCTCAATTACATAGTAGCGGAAGGAATGGGGATCCAGAGCAAACTGCACATTGCACCCGCCCTTTACCTCCAGCGCCCGGATGATCCGCAGGGCAGCATCCCGAAGCATGTGGTATTCTTTATTGGTCAGGGTCTGACTGGGAGCCACTACGATGGAGTCGCCGGTGTGGATGCCCACAGGATCCAGGTTTTCCATATTGCACACGGTGATGGCCGTATCGTTGGCATCCCGGATGACCTCGTACTCAATTTCCTTATAGCCCTTGATGCTCTTTTCCACCAGCACCTGATGCACCGGTGACAGCGTCAGGGCGTTTTTCATCATCTCCCGCAGCTCATCTTCCGAATAGGCAAAGCCGCCGCCGGTACCGCCCAGGGTAAACGCCGGACGAAGGATGACAGGATAGCCGATTTCCTTGGCCGCGCTGACCGCCTCTTCCACCGAATAGGTGATCTGGCTCGGCACCACCGGCTCGCCAATCTGCTGGCACAGCTCCTTGAAAAGCTCCCGATCCTCGGCCCGCTCGATGCTGGCCGCGTCCGTGCCCAACAGTTCGATTTCGCACTCCTCCAGCACGCCCTTTTTGGACAGCTGCATGGCAAGGTTCAGGCCCGTCTGGCCGCCGATGCCGGGGACGATGGCGTCCGGCCGCTCATAGCGGCAGATACGGGCCAGGTACTCCAGGGTCAGCGGCTCCATGTACACCTTGTCCGCAACAGAAGTATCCGTCATGATGGTTGCCGGATTGGAGTTTGCCAGGATCACCTGGTAACCCTCCTCCTTCAAAGCAAGGCATGCCTGGGTGCCGGCATAGTCAAACTCCGCCGCCTGACCAATGACGATGGGGCCGGAGCCGATGACCAGCACCTTCTTAATATCCGTTCTTTTGGGCATGACCCTTCGCCTCCTTCATGTAGTCTGCGAAATGGCCGAACAGGTACTGGCTGTCCTGGGGGCCGGGGGCACTTTCCGGATGGTACTGAACAGAGAACACCCGATCCTCCGGGCATTCGGCCCCCTCCACGGTGCCATCCAGCAAGTTCACATGGGTGATTTGCAGCGGAGAATTTTCCAGGCTCTCCGG
Source organism: uncultured Oscillospiraceae bacterium (assembly GCA_934591635.1). Taxonomy (GTDB): domain Bacteria; phylum Bacillota; class Clostridia; order Oscillospirales; family Oscillospiraceae; genus Faecousia. Next base: position 75,294 of record CAKTPI010000004.1, read on the forward strand.
GACGACAGCGTAGCTGTGGTTCTGGGAAGTCATCTCAATTTTTCCGGTCAGCAAGTTCTTCACCGGATGGTTGCCGCCACGGTGACCGAACTTCAGCTTATAGGTTTTGCCGCCATAGGCAAGGCTGAGAATCTGATGCCCCAGGCAGATGCCGAAGATGGGCACCTTGCCGATCAGCGTCTTCACCGTCCGGGTCACCTCCGGCACATCCTCCGGGTCGCCTGGGCCATTGGAGAGGAACACCCCATCCGGCTTCATGAAGAGGATCTCCTCCGCCGGAGTATCAAAGGGAACGATGGTCACATTGCAGCCGAAATGGTTCAGGCTGCGAATGATATTCAGCTTGATGCCGCAATCAATGGCCACCACATGGTACTTGGCGTCCGCCGTGCGGGAATACCAGCGCTTTTTGCAGCTGACCCGGCGCACCGCGTCATGGGGCACCGGCGTGGCCGCAATGATGGCCAATGCCTCCTCCACAGTCTTTTCCGGGGTCGTGATCAGCACCCGCCGGCTGCCTAAGTTCCGGATACTGCGAGCCAGCCGCCGGGTATCAATGCCGGAAATGGCAGGGATGTTGTCCTCCTCCAGCAGTTCCGCCAAAGACTTGACACAGCGGTAATTGGATGGCATATCATTATAGTCGTACACCGCCAACGCTCCAATACTGGGGATCTTGCACTCGTAATCCTCTTCACAGATACCGTAGTTTCCGATCAGGGGGTAGGTCATCACCACCATCTGGTCGGTGTAGCTGAGGTCGGACACGATTTCCTGGTAGCCTGCCATAGAGGTATTGAATACGATTTCGCATATCCGGTCCTCCCGGCTGCCAAAGGCATAGCCATAGTATTCGCTTCCGTCCTCCAAAACGATTTTTCGGTCAAATTGTCTCATGGTTCCTCCTCTTCCGCAGACAAAAAGAGCACTCACGAACAGTGGGAAAAACCCGATGCTCATGAGCGCCCTTGCTCGTTAAAGCGGATTATACCATGGTGCAGAAACGTTGTCAATTTGACAAAAAAGGAGAAAATGCGTTTCCCATCCAGTTGTTTTTTTATTCATTTTAATAGTATTGCCCCGCTTTTTTATTCATGTATCCAGTATATTATTCAAAAAATATGAATATTTATAAATTCAATCACTCTGCAGCAGCTGCTTTTCCCGATTCTGACAGGTAAAGAGAAGAATCTGCCTGTCTGCTGCCAACTCCTGCAGCAGCCCCAGGGCAGCCCCCAGTCTGGCATCGTCAAAGCGCACCAGTGCATCATCCAGGATCACCGGGGCCTTCGGGGTCAATGTCTGCGCCACCGCCAGACGCAGGGCCAGATACAACTGATCCGCCGTCCCTTCACTGCGCCACATGGGCTGACGCAGCGTGATTTCCTCCCGGCTGCCGGAACGCAAGGTCAAACTGGCATCCAGGGAGAGCCGGTCGTATTTACCCAGTGTCAGTCGGGATAGATACTGCTGCCCCAACTGAGAAATACGGGGCGCAAACCGGCGCTGTAATTCCTCCGTGGCTTTTTGCAGCGTCTGCTGGGCCAGCTCCAGGGCCGCTGCATAGCGGTTCAGCTCCTCCAGGCGGTTTTCTGCCTGGAGAAGCTGCCTTTCAATTGCCTCCGGCGTCCCCAGGTTCTCCATCATTCCCTGGAGTTTTCCCGCCGATTGCCGCAGCTTCCGCTCCTGCTGCTGCAATTCATCCAGGCGCGCCGCCGTCTCCGCCTCGGTTTCCCGGCGGATATCCGTTTCCGGTGCAGGAGGCAGTGGCCGAGCCATAGCCTTGAGACTTTCATACTGCTGGGCCGCCCGGTCAGCACCGGCGCGCGCCGCATCCAGCTCCTGCCAGTGGGCAAGCACCACCTCCCACTGCGCACAACAGGACTCCAGACCCTGTTCCCCGCAAAGGGCAACAATCTTCTGCTTCATCTCCTGCCGTCGGTCCGTCAGCAGCCGGACGGTATTCCGATACGCTTTCTCCTGCTGCCGGTAGTCCAGCAGTGCGGCGCAGTAGGCTTCAGCGTTCTGCCGCCACGCCTCCGGGCGGGGGGAACCATAATGATGGGCAAGCCGAAATCTTTGCTTCCGGCATTGCCAGCCGGAAAAGGCAAACAGTACCGCGAACACGGCTGCCAGTCCGCCGGTTACGGCGCCCCCGGCCCACAGCTTCGCGAACAAGAGCGCGCCGCAGGTCACAGCGGCCAAAAGCGTAAGGCAGCCCCAGAGCACCGGCCCCCGTCGATTCCGGAAGGCGGCGGCATCTTCTGCAACTTTCTGCCGAATATCTTCCGGTTCCATTCCGGCAAAGCTGCCTCCGTCCGGCGGGGTAGGCGGCAACGCCTGAGCCTGCTGCTCCTGCTGAAAAGCCAACAGCTCCTTTCGCAGGGCATCGATTCCATGCAGAGCCTTCTCTGCCTCCTGTGCTGTGGGGAGGCTTCTGCACATCGCCTCCGCGTCTTGCCGCTCCTGCTCGGCCCGCTGCCAGACAAGCTCCGCAGCATTTACCCGCCACTGATCCTGCTGGGCCCGCTCATAGTCCAAGGCAGCCTGATGGTTTTGCAGCTCCCGCTGCTCGCGCTCGTTATCGGCCAACTGGGCCGCTACTTCCCGCTGCTGCCGCTGCCAATCGGACAGAGAATCCAGCGCATCCTGCAATTGCCGCTGCTGCTCCGTCAATAGAGGAATTTGGCCATTCGGCTTGCGGCGCAGGCGGCTTTGCAGTTCCCGCAGACCCTTTTGCAGCAGGGCCCCATCGTTACTCTCCTCCCCGGTGGTCACCAGGGCATTGAGGCGGCGGCGCAAATCCTCATCCTCAGTCACCGGCAAATCCGCCAGCCGGATGAATCCCGCCCGGCGGAAAACGCCGCGCTCCGCCCCCAGCAGCACCTGCCCGCAATTTGCCGCCGTCAGCTCCGGCACATCCAGGCCGGAAGCCGTTTCATAAGCCCGGAATTCCCCCAGGGGGATGCGGCCCTTTGTGGAACGCTCGATGGTGATCTTCCGTCCGTTCCATTCGATTTCCATCTTGCCGGACATAGGGCTGCCCGACCAAGGGGCATAGTGCTCCTTATCTGCCAGACCGCTTTGGGTCGAGCGGGCCCGGGTGTCCACCCCATAGAGCATGGCCATCAGGAAGGCGCACCAGGTGCTCTTACCCCACTCATTGGGAGCAGAGATCAGATTCAGCCCCGGCTGGAGCGTCAGGGTCTGCCCCTCCAGCTTTCCGAAGGTAGCGGTCATGGATTGAATTCTCATGGCAGCTCCACCTCCCCGCCATCCAGCAGCGTCATGGAGATCTCCGCCGCCAGGGTAGCCAGCGGCTGCTCCCCGCTCTCCTCCCGGAGTTTTTGGAAGTACAGCCCCCGCAGGCTGTCTTCTCCGGCCCAGTCCCAAAGATTTTTCTTCTCCCGGGTATTATCCCGGATACACAGGTAATTCAAGTTTTCAAAGTGGGCCGCCAGCTTTTCCGTGTTCACGTGTCCGCTGCCCGTCAGCGTCACCCGGAAGAAATCCGGGCTTTGAGCCGGCGGGAGTATCCCCTCCAGAGCAGACCGGGCGTCCGTGCGCAGCTGCACGGTTAGATCATAGAACTGCGGCAGCCCCAGGGGCAGGAATTGAACCGATGCCGTCTCCTCCAGGGTCACCAGGTACACGCCCTTTTCCCCGGTCTCGTCCCAGCCCCGCCCCATAGGGCAGCCCGGCCAGGCACACAAAGTCTCCCCGCCCAGGAAAGAACCGGCAGCATGGATGTGCCCCAGGGCCAGATAGTCAAACCCCGACTCCCGCACCTGAGCCATGGTCACCGGGCAGCAGGGAGAGGTCACGATCAGCGGGTCACCATGGAGCACCCCCACACACCAGCGACTGTCGCCTTCGGCGTGGAAATTCCGCAGCAGTCCCGGACAGTCCATGCTGCGATAGCCGCCGCCGTATACCCGGCAGTCAAGCGCCGGAACATCCACCCAGGCCATATCTCCGGTGAAAATATGTACATTCTCCGGAAAGTTTTCCGTCAGCCACGGGGATGCGGGGCTGCAATAATCGTGATTGCCCGGTGCAATAAACACCGGTACCCGGCAGTCTTCCAGCGCCCGCTTTACGGTTTCCAGGGTCTCGCGCCGGGGAACGGCATCAAAAAGGTCCCCTGCCAGGAGCACCATATCGCAGTGGCGCTCCCGGCATAGGGCAGCAATCCGCCCCGGGATTTCCCGCTGGGCCCGATGCAGCCGGTCTCCGGCCTCCTCAGGCAGGGAACCGAAGGGAGAATCCAGATGCCAGTCGGCACTGTGCAGGATCGTCAGTCCCATTGGTCCACCCTTTCCGCACGCAGGCATTTTCCGGTTGCAGCATCCAGCGTAAACAGTACACCCTCCATTTTCGTTGGGCCATCCGCCCAGCGGTAGCGCTGGGGCAGGTCCCCCCGGAACCGGGCAATGGAAAGATCCGGGCGAATACCCAGAATAGACTCCTTGGGGCCGGTCATACCCAGATCCGTCACGTAGCCGGTGCCCCCCGGCAGCACACGGTTATCCGCCGTGGGTACATGGGTGTGGGTGCCCCACACGGCGCTGACCCTGCCATCGAGCATATACCCCATGGCCAGCTTCTCCGACGTGGCCTCCGCGTGGATTTCCACCAGGATAATGGGGGCCGTGATCTCCTTGAGAATCCGCTCCACCATTAGAAAAGGATTATCCGGGCCATAGTCCATATCACACCGCCCAATCAGGTCAATGACGGCTACATCCCCCGCTCGGGTCTCGTACACGCCCCAGCCCCGGCCAGGCACCTGGGGTGCATAGTTGGCTGGCCGCAGAATACGGCTGTTTTCATCCAAATAAGTTGTGATCTCCCGCTTGGAAAAGCTGTGGTTGCCCAGGGTAATCACATCTGCCCCGGCATCCAGGATATCCTCCGCCTGATCTGGCGTAATGCCAACCACGCTGGCATTCTCACCGTTGACAATCACGAAATCCGCCCCGCACTTCCGTTTCAGCTGCCGCAGGTGCCGCCGCACCCGCTCCATGCCCGGCGCCCCCACCACGTCGCCTACCGCAAGAACCTTAAACTCCATATGCAGTGCCTCCATATTCTGAATATTTGTTTTATTATAATACACCCTGTTCCATTAGGCAAGAAACACTTGCACAATCTGTGAACAAAAACACAAAAAGTTCACACATCGTGCTTCCTGCTGTGCTATAGTGGAAGTAAAAACTTCATAATTGAAGTACTCAGAGCAAAGGAGTGCAACGCATGCCAAAATTCAGTGTTAAAAAGCCACTGACCGTGTTTGTCGCGGTAATTGCCGTTTTGGTGCTGGGTGTGGTGGCCTATCTGAAAATGACCCCAGACCTGCTGCCGAACATGAACTTTCCCTACATTGTGGTGATGACCACCTACCCCGGCGCCAGCCCGGAAAAGGTAGAAAGTGAAATCTCCAGCCCCATGGAACAATCCATGTCCACCCTGGAGCATATCAAAGAGGTCACCTCCATCTCCAGTGAAAACTACAGCGTTGTCATGCTGGAATTTGAGGAGTCCGTCAACATGGATACCATCGGCGTGGACATCCAGCAGAAGCTCACCGCCCTGCAAGCCGGATGGGACAGCACCGTTGGTTCCCCCTATGTGCTGAAAATCAATCCCTCCATGCTCCCCGTGGAAGTTGCCGCTGTGGCCATGGACGGGAAGGACACTGCTGCACTCACCGAATTTCTGAACGATACCCTGATGCCAAAGCTGGAGGGCATCACCGGCGTAGCCCGGATCACGGCCTCCGGCACTGTGGAGCAGGAGCTTCACGTGGTACTGGATCAGAGCAAAATCGACCGGATGAATCTGAAAATCTCCGATGCCATCAACGGCAAGCTGGACGATGCAGCAAACGAGCTGCTGGACAAACGGGATGAGCTCACCGATGCCCAGAACCAGATCGACACCGCCCGGCAGCAGCTCAACAGCGGCAAGGCATCTCTCTCCTCCTCCACCGCCTCGGCAGAGGCAGAGCTGAGTCAGAAACAGGCCGAGCTGATCTCCACCAAGTCAGAGCTGCAAAACCAGGTAACCCAGCTCAAATCCACCAAATCCCAGGTGGAGACCGTGCTGACCACCCTGAAGGCCATTCAGGATGCGCTGAATAACATCGCCGCCCAACTCAATCCGCTACAGGTGGAGCTGAATGACCTGCGTGATCTGCGCAGCCGGTACGATGCCATTCAGGCAAGACAGGATGCCTTCTACGCCAGTATCAACGCCGTCTATGCCAACGAAGAGCTGACGGACGAAGAAAAGCAGGCCGCCGTGGATGCCCTGTACGCCAGCGATGAATACTATCAGCTGGAAGCCGACCGGGCCGCCATGGACGAAGAGCTTGCGCAGCGGGGAATGGACATCTATGGTGTGGATGCCCGCATTGCTGAGCTGGAGGCCCAGATTGCGGAGATCAATGATAAAATTGATGCTTTCAAACAGCAGCTGGCCGACCTGGGCCTGGATATCGACATTCTGGGCAGCAAAATCACAGAGCTGGAGGGGCAGATTGCCCAGATTGACGAAACGCTGGATTACCTGGAAAACGATGTGATTCCCCAGCTGGACAGCGGCATGCTCCAGCTGAAGGATGCCACCCGAATTCTCAGCCAGCAGAAAACCTCCGGCATGCTGCAGCTCAGCAGCGCCATGGCCGACCTGGCTGCCAATGCCGCCGGGCTGGATTCTGCCCTGGCTCAAATGGACAGTGGCCTGGAGGCCATTGAGTCCAACCGTCAGGACGCCCTGGAGAAAGCGGACTTGAACGGTATTCTCTCCATGGACATGATTTCGAATATTCTGAAGGCCCAGAGCTTCTACATGCCCGCAGGCTATGTGGCCCAGGAGGGCATCAGCTACATGGTGTCCGTGGGTGAAGAGATCACCGACCTGGAAACCCTGCAAAATCTGCTGCTCTTCGACCTGAACATTGACGGTGTGGATCCCATCCGGCTCCAGGATGTGGCCGAGGTATTCATTACCGACAACCGGAATGAGACCTATGCCCGCCTGAATGGGCAGGAAAGCATCGTGCTCAGCTTTGAAAAGCAGAGCACCTACTCCACCGCCGGTGCAACAGAAAATATCAGCAACCGGTTCCGCCAGCTGGAAGCCCAGTACCCCGGGCTGAAATTCGTATCCCTGATGGATCAGGGCGACTATATCCACATGATCGTAAACAACATCCTGAATAGCCTTCTGCTGGGTGCTCTGTTTGCCATCATCATCCTGTTCCTGTTCCTGCGGGATATCCGCCCCACCTTTATCACCCTGTGTGCCATTCCCATCAGCGTGATTTTCGCCGTGGTGCTGATGTACTTCTCCGGTGTGACCATCAACATGATCTCCCTCAGCGGCCTTGCCGTTGCCGTGGGCATGCTGGTGGATAACTCCATTGTGGTCATTGAGAACATCTATCGTCTCCGGGCTCAGGGCCTCAGCCCGGCCAGGGCTGCGGTGCGCGGCGCAGAGCAGGTAGCCGGCGCGGTCACCGCCTCCACCCTTACCACGGTGTGCGTATTCCTGCCAATTGTCTTTATTGAAGGCATCACCCGGCAGCTGTTTACGGATCTGGCCCTGACTATGACCTATTCCCTGCTGGCCTCCCTGATCGTCTCCCTGACTCTGGTGCCCGCCATGGCCTCCGGCATGATGAAGAAGCAGAAGAAAGAGCGTAAGAGCCGCTTCTTTAACGGTTTGCTCAACGGCTACGGCAATGTCGTCGGTTTTGCCCTGCGGCACAAGGTACTGGTTCTGCTGCTGGCTATTGCCGCGCTGGCCGCCTCCGGCTATGCGGCGGTTGCCAAGGGCTTCACCTTCATGCCGGATATGGATATGCCCAGCCTGAACCTGACCATCGCCATGCCTGAGGACTGCACCATGGAAGAGGCCATTGCCCTCTCCGACCAGGTGCTGACACGCATCAACGCCATGGACGGTATTGAAACCGCCGGTGCCATGATGTCCTCCGGCACCGCCTCTCTGCTGGGCATGGGCAGCAACTCCGGCAGCTACGATGTCACTGTTTATATCACTCTGTCTGACAGCAAGGCCTCTGGCGCGGAAATGGGGCAAAAAATCATAAACGAATGTGCCGACCTGAACTGTGAGATCACCAGCTCCTCCGCCATGATGGATATGAGCATGCTCACCGGCAGCGGCATCCAGCTGGAGCTTTACGGGCAGGATATTGCAGATCTGCAAAGCGCCGCCAAAGCAACCGGCGAGCTGCTGCAAAACATCGAAGGCGTGGGCACCGTTTCGAACGGGCTGGAGGATGCCGCCCCGGCGCTGCACATCCGGATCGACCGGGACAAGGCCATGTCACAAGGGCTGACTGTTGCCCAAGTATATGCCGAGGTAGCCCAGGCGCTGTCCAATATGCAGCAGGCGCACACCCTGGTGCTCAGCGGCACCAGCACGGACATTGTGGTGGAGAGGCCGGAGGAGGAGCGGCTGGATCTGGATAATCTGAAGAACTACGTTTTCAAAACCACCGGCATGGACGGCACCGAGCACGCCGTGAAGCTAACGGATATTGCCGTCTTTGAGGAAACCACCAGTCTGTCCTCCATCAACCGGAAAAATCAGCGCCGCTCCCTCACCGTTACGGCAGATGTTCTGGATGGCTACAACGTCACCCTGCTGACCCGGCAGGCCACCCAGGAGATGGAAGGCCTCACCCTCCCCGAAGGCATCACCTATGCCTTTACCGGCGAGAACGAGAATATTATGGAGGCCGTGCAGCAGCTGCTGCTCATGCTGCTGCTGGGCATTCTGCTGGTGTACCTGGTGATGGTTGCCCAGTTCCAGAGCCTCAAGTCCCCCTTCATTGTGATGTTCACCATCCCGCTGGCCTTTACCGGCGGCTTCCTTGCCCTGCTGATTTGCCGGATGGAGGTCAGCGTCATCTCCCTGATTGGCTTCGTGATGCTCACCGGCATCATTGTCAACAACGGCATTGTTCTGGTGGACTATATCAACCAGCTCCGAACCGATGGCATGGAACGGCGGAATGCCATCATTGAGGCCGGCAAAACCCGTATCCGTCCCATCCTCATGACCTCCATCACCACCATTCTTGGCCTGATCGATATGGCTCTGAGCAAGGATGCCGGCAGCGCCATGATGCAGCCCATGGCTGTGGTGTGCATTGGCGGCTTGGTATACGCCACGCTGATGACCCTGCTGGTGGTGCCCTGTATTTACGACATGGTAAACCGGAAGGAAATCAAGGTCATTCGGGATGAAGACCTGCTGCCGGAGGAATAACACCGGCAATCCCCAAAGCGCCCCGCGGTTCCTCCCACTGAGTGGGTGGGACTGCGGGGCGCCCCTGCTTTCCGGAAATGTGAAGTTTTTTTGAAAGCAAGAAAAATTGTTGATTTTTGGATAATCTGGTGCTATCATCTATACACCAGTTTACAGAAGTAGCTGAAAACATATAGAAATTGGAGGAAACCATGATGAAAAAGTTTGGTCTGTTTGCTGCTGGCGTACTGTTCGGCACCGCTGGCCTGAAGATTTTGGGCAGCAAGGATGCACAAAAAGTCTACGCCCACACCACCGCCGCCGTCCTGCGTGCAAAGGACAGCGTAATGAAGGTCGTCACCAACATCCGTGAAGGTGCTGAGGATGTCTACGCCGATGCCCAGGACATCAACGACAGCCGTGCCCAGAAGGAAGCCGACGCCGTCATTGAAGACGCTCCCGTGCAGGAGGCCCCCGCCGCTGAGGAAGCCCCTGCAGAAGCCGCCGAATAAGCAGGACCGCTGCCCCCGCGCAGCGGTCTTCCTTTGGGAGAACGCCATATGAAATGCAAGATCTTACATGAATCCAGCGGCCGTATGCGGGTGCATCTGCACTGCGGTACCATGAGCCTGAAGCAGGCGGACGTGCTGGAATATTATTTAAAAAATCAGAGCGGCGTATCTGATGTTGCGGTGTTTGACCGGACGCAGGATGCCATCATCCGTTACCACGGGGATCGGTCGTCTGTCATCGCCGCCCTGGCCTGCTTTTCCTTCCGGCAGGCAGAATCCTTGGATCTGGTGCCGGAGCACACCTCCCGGGCTCTGAACCGGGAATTTGAGGACAAGCTGGCCATGGCCGTGTGCCGCCGTGTCATCAATAAGCTCTTTTTGCCCATGCCGGTCACTGCGGCAATTGTAGCAGTCAAGTCTCTGAAATACATCTGGGAGGGACTGCGCGCCCTGTTCCGCGGCAAGCTGACGGTTGCCGTGCTGGATGCCACCGCCGTCACCGTCTCGGTGGTGCGGGGAGACTTTAACACCGCCGGTTCCGTCATGTTCATGCTTCGGCTGGGTGAAATTCTGGAGGAGTGGACCCATAAGAAGTCCGTGGCGGATCTGGCCGGTGCCATGTCCCTGCAAGTGGAAAATGTCTGGCTCCAGGCCGGGGATGAGGAAGTGCTGGTTCCCGTGGGACAGGTACAGGTTGGCGATAAGATCGTGGTTCGCACCGGCAGTCTGATTCCCCTGGATGGCAAGGTGGTATCCGGTGAGGCCATGGTAAACCAGTCCTCCATGACCGGTGAATCCCAGCCGGTCGTCAAAAGTCCTGGCAGTCTTGTGTACGCCGGTACCGTGGCCGAGGACGGCGAGTGCGTCATTCAGGTTGAAAAAGCCCAGGGCAGCGGCCGGTATGACCGCATCGTCAAGATGATCGAAGACTCTGAAAAGCTCAAATCCACCGTTGAAGCAAGTGCCTCTCATCTGGCCGACAAGCTGGTGCCCTACACCCTGGGCGGCACGGCCCTTACCTATCTGCTCACCCGGAACATCACCAAGACGCTCTCGGTGCTGATGGTAGACTTCTCCTGCGCTCTGAAGCTGGCAATGCCCATTGCGGTGCTGTCTGCCATGCGGGAGAGTGCCCAGTTCCACATTTCCGTCAAGGGCGGCCGCTTCCTGGAGGCAATTGCAAAGGCTGACACGATCGTCTTTGATAAGACCGGCACCCTGACCTATGCCACCCCGACAGTTGCGGAGGTTGTCCCCTTCGGCGGCAACGACGAGCAGGAGATGCTGCGGCTGGCTGCCTGCCTGGAAGAGCACTACCCCCACTCCATAGCCAACGCCGTGGTAGAGGAGGCAAAGAAGCGCGGCCTTGACCACCAGGAGTACCACTCCCAGGTGCAGTACATTGTAGCCCATGGCATTTCCAGCATGGTGGATGATCAAAAGGTCATCATCGGCAGCGCCCACTTTGTATTCGAGGACGAGCACTGCATCATTCCGGAGGGGCAGGAGGCGCTGTTCCAGAGCCTGAACCCCAGCTATTCCCACCTGTACCTGTGCATCGGCGGAAAGCTGGCGGCGGTGCTGTGCATCGCCGATCCGCTGCGGGCCGAAGCCCCGGCAGCCATTGCTGCCCTCCACGACTGCGGCATCTCCCGGGTGGTAATGATGACCGGTGACAACCGGAGAACCGCCCAGAATGTTGCCCAGGCTGTGGGTGTGGACGAAGTGCACGCCGAAGTACTGCCAGAAGACAAAGCCGCCTTCATCCGCAAGGCCCGGGAAGAGGGCCATGTGGTCATCATGATCGGCGACGGTGTAAACGACTCCCCCGCCCTGTCCGAGGCAGATGTGGGCATCGCCATTTCTACCGGTGCCGCCATTGCCCAGGAGATTGCGGATATCACTGTCTCCTCGGAGGATCTGCGGGCCCTTGTCACCCTGCGGCAGCTCAGCTGCGCCCTGATGGATCGTATTCATCGGAACTACCGGTTCATCATCGGCTTCAATTGCAGCCTGATCGGTCTGGGCCTAGTCGGCATTCTGCCGCCCACCACTTCCGCCCTGCTTCACAACATGTCCACCCTGGGCATCAGTATGAAGAGCATGACCAATCTGCTGTGATTCCGGCAAAATAACCCCCCGGCGCGGATTCCGTAAGGATCTCCGCACCGGGGAATTTTTATATGCAGTTGAAGCAGATTAACATACGGGCAGTGTGTCAAAAAAGCCTCGCAGAGTTTGCCGACGGAAGTCGGCAAATAAAGTCAAGTCATTTTCCGTCGGGGCGTGTACCTGACGGAAAATACATCTCAGGCTGCAAGTGTGCGAGTTGTTCGCCTACGGCAAACAACTCGTGCGCGCAGCAGACTGCGAAAGTTTGTCGGAAAAGCCCGCAAGGGGTTTTTCGACAGTCTGATACGGGGTGTTGCTGTCGTCTAACAGGAGTGCTCTATCCGGGTACTTTGCTTTCGCCTTATCTCACAAACAGCAGCATCACGCCGGAAAGCACCGCCGCCATCGCAAACGTGCTCAGAGTACCCATAATCCACTTTTTCTTCTTGGTCTGGGCATCGATGTAGGGCTTCAGGTTCTCCGTACCGGGGATGGTCCACGCTTTGGTGTGCACGACCCACCACTCGTCAATGCAGAAGCGGTCGATCAGATTCATAATAAATAGGATCACCCAGGACTGCCAGAAACCAGGCCAAAAGCCCCGAGCCCCGTTGATCCCATACACACAGGCCAGCACATAGGCAAGGTACAGAAAAATACAGGGTTTATACCGCAGGCTGTTGCGCCGAATCTGCTCCTTGGTGGTCAGGCCCAGTTCCACGCAGCGATTCTGCACCATGGGACTGTAGAAATGCAGCATGCCTACCGCGCCGTTGCGGATGCCAATGGCGCACACAAGCGCCAGCAGCGCCCCCAGCCCGACTCCCTCTAATATCAGTCGTAATACCATTATCGATTCCTCCGATATCCCATTTCATCCCGGTACTCCGGGTGTTCTTTTCCATATGGCTCCTGGTCACCGCAGATGGTATAGTCGCATTTGCAGCCATTGGAGCAGGTCGTTTTCCGCACCAAGCGGGCGTGGATCAGTTCCATGCCCGCATAATCCGGGTTGCACAGCGCAGGCATGATCTCCAGCAAACCATGGGATGCGGCAAAATCCGCCACAGGGCAGCGGGTAAACTCATAATAAATCGGCTTTCCCTCTTCATAAGGGGCCACATTCATTTGAAAGTCCCCCCACCGGTCACACCTTTTCTTCACCTTGGAAAAAGCCAGATGAAGCAGCCGCTTTATCAGGGGGTGATTGGCATTTACAAAGCGCAGCTTCCGAAAAGCAGGCAGGAAAAGATTTCCCTCCATCTCATCAAAGCCGTCATAGCTGACGCAGAGCACCCGGCAAGTATCCGCCAGCAGTGGGATCACATGTCCGAAGTTGCTCTTCCAGTGGCAGCAGGTACCGGGCAGTAATACGATCACCGGAGCGCCCTCCGGCCCAAAGGCATGCACCTTCATCGGCCGACCCCCTTGAGGAAGCCCATCTTGGCTCGCTCCTGTGTATCATCGGATTCGTCATAGGCATCATAGGGTGCATTGGGGTCATGCACCCGCTTCTTGAAAGGTGAGCAGAGCTTATCCTTATGTGCAAAGGCAAAGCTGAAATTATCCGTCCAGCCGGTGTGGCCGGTAATAAACAGCGGATGCAGTCCGCGGCGGCTGAGCTTTTCCTCCAGCGCCGCCAGGGATTTGACCGCCAGCTTGTTATCCTCAGCTAACCCGGAGATAAAGCTATAGCCGCCGTCTGCCCCCAGCCAGATGGTATCGCCGGTAAACAGATACCTGTCATCAATTAAGTACACCATATGCCCCCAGGTGTGGCCCGGAACCAAGAAGCACTCAATCTTGATTCCGTCAATATAAAACACCTGTCCATCCGCCAGCAGCATCTTTTCATTGTTAATGGTCACCTGCGGCAGCTTATACATGTGATAGATCACCTTGCGCCGCACCTGCCCGGTGAGATACCGGTTTTCAATCTCTCCGATGTAGAGCTTTGCCTGGCAGAAAAGCCCCGGGCTGTCCGCCTCCACTGCACCTACATGATCGGTATCCTGATGGGTAATCAAAATATGGCGAATGGACTTGGGGTCAATGCCCAGCCAGCTCATTTTCTCCCCCAGGCGCTCATAGTTATACCCGGCATCGATCATGATCGTGGTATTGCCCTTGCGATAGAAGAAAATGTTGGCAACCCACTCCCGGACACAGGCCACATTTTCATCGATCCAGCCGGTGTTCAGGGGCTTGAATATCTCCGTTCCCCGATACATACGGCTCATGGCAACCTTTTGGAAATCCGTTGCTTGCTTTGACATCGCGCTTCCCTCACTTTTTTGCCAGGATGCACAGCCATCCCTTTTGATTTTTATGAACCTCGATCTCCCGGAAGCCAGCCTGCTCCAGGGCTGCTTTCAGCTCCGCATCCCGGTAGATGGTCAGTCCCTCAATTCGTTGTGTCCATTTCTCGTCTTTGTCCGTATCTCCGCTGCACTCATTGCAGATGAGGAAAGTGCCGCCCGGCTTCAGGACCCGGTTGACCTCCCGGAAGCACTGGGGCAAACCCGGCCAAAAATACACTGTCTCAAAAGCCGTCGCTGCGTCAAACCACCCGCCAGCAAACAGCGTCCGGGCAATGCTCCCCTGCATCACCACGCACCGTCCCTCGCCAATGGCATTTCGGTTCACTTTTTTTGCCTTTTCCACGCTGACCGAGGAATAATCCAAACCCTTGACGATGCCCTGGGGACATTTTTTCAGCAGCTTCCTGATATTCGCGCCGCCACCGCAACCGCAGTCCAGCACCTTGGCATCCGCCGGAAGTGTTAAAAACCGAAGTCCCCAGGCTGCCAGAGGCCAATGCCCCAGATTCATAAGGGACACCATGAGCCTGCCGCCAAAGCCCACCGGCTTACGGGTATTTTCAAAAAAGGACATTATACATTTCCTTCCTCTCCATCCGGATGCCGCCCCGCTCACAGGGCATTTGCCGTCATCCAGATCAGCAGTGCTGCATTTCCGGAACCCTGGCTCAGTACAAAGTCCCAGGTTGAAACCGTGCAGCCCAGCAGCTGCCGCAGCTTACGGTGCCGCGGCAGAACCTGGTGCACACACACTCGCACTGCAAAGAAGCACAGCGCCATGCCCAGAAGTCCCGTTCCCACCAAAAGCGGCAGCCGCCAACCGGGATAAGCCCCAGTGAAATACGCCTCCCGCTGAAAAAGTCCGCTGTCTCCCGCACTGGCCGGAATCACGCTCAGGCACAAATCCCCCACCAGCATCAGCAAGGCCCCCAGTGCCCCCAGCCAGCAATCCCGCCGGTACCGTCTTTGCTTCTCCTGCATCATTCGTCCCTCCCGCGCAGCTCCCAACGTCTTGATCGCATCTATTAATCCTCAAAGTTAGTTTCTGCTAACTCGCAACTTTTAGAAATGCCGCCCTTTGGCAGCTTCTCCATTTCTATGCTTCATTGTAGCAACATTCCCCCTACCCGTCAAGGGGCTTTCCAACATTTTTGGTGCAAAACCGCCCCGGTGTTTTTTCTTTTACTCTGAAAGTTTTTCTGTAAAGGAACGGCATCCTTGATTCACAATCCCGGCCCGCCCATCACCAGCAAAACCTTTCGTGTGTATTTCTTGACATTGACAAAGATTCCTCTCGGTGATAGAATAACCGGGACAACCGAATCGACACACTTCGATGGATGAGGCGCGATTGTAAAATCGCAGGGAAACAGGTGCGAATCCTGTGCAGTGCCGCTGCTGTATGAAGCGAGCAGCCCCTGAAAAGCCACTGGGAATACCGGGAAGGCAGGGGCATGTGACGACCTTCGAGCCAGAATACCGGCCTGATCCATGCTTCTCAGGCTGCGAGCCATGGCCAAAGGATAGCACAGAGGTGTGTATTGCTGTGCGCATTTTTGCCGCAGCAGCTCTGGAAACAGGGCTTAATTCTATATGCTTGGATTCGATGGCTCCGCATGGGGCCATCTTTTTTTGTAAAATGCCCCGCGGATTTTGTGTCAGAGAAGGGGGGAAAACGGTTTTATTCCAAAGCAAGCCGCATAATCTGATTCAAAAAACAAAGGAGTATTAGAAATGAGAATGAAGAAAATCTTTTCCTTGATTCTGACAATGCTGGTCGTGCTTTCCTGCGCGGCAGGCGCGGTAAAAGCCGAAGAGCCCACCACCAAGGTCGTTGTGGACGGTCTCGGCCGTGAGGTCGAAATTCCCTGGCCTGTGGAGCGGGCTGTCGTTGCAAACCGTTACAACAGCGAGCTGATCCGTGCCTGCGGTGCCATTGACCGTGTCATCTCCGTGGACACCAATACCGCCCAGGATCGGGCCTACTGGAGCCAGTTTGACCCTGACAACGTCATCGGCAAGGGTCAGAGTGACCTGAACTATGAAAAAATCGTAGAGCTTGGCGCCCAGATTCTGATCACTGCCAAGAACGGCAAATGGGAGCAGGATGCCGAGATGCTGGAGCCCTTCGGCATCAAGGTGCTGGTCGTCACCGGCTGGGATAACGCAAATCTGGTGGCCCAGATTGAGGCTGTAGGCCGCATCTTCGGTGTAGAGGAAAACGCCGCCAAACTGGTTAACTTCTATGAGAGCAACCAGAAGCAGTTGGACGACTGCCTTGCAAACGTCACCGAAAAGAAAACCGTCTACTGGGAATACGGCGACCCCTTCACCACCTGTATCCCCGGAACCTCCAATGACGGCTGGCACAATATGATCGTCTCCGCCGGCGGCATCAACATCTTCGGCGATCCGGATCTGGCCGGCAAAGACATTGATCCCGAAGCCATTCTGACTGCCGACCCTGACCTGATCATCAAGACCAGCTCCGGCCCCGCGCTGAAGAACACCGGTGTTTATACCCCTCCCACGCAGGAAATGTACGAGGATATGGTGGCCGAAATGGTCAGCCGCACCGGCTGGTCCGATTTGAAGGCCGTGAAGAATAAGAATCTCTACTGCACCACCGGTTTCTGCGCCGGCGGTCTGGGCAAGCTGATTGGTGCTCTGTACACCGCAACCTGGCTGTATCCGGAAGAGTGCGCCAGCATTGACCCGGATGCTGTGTTTGCCGAGTGGATGAGCATGCAGAATGTGGAGCCCATCAGCGGCCACGTATACCGTCTGCCGTAATTCTTCGAGTCAATGGAACGTACCAATCAAATGCTTGGAGCGCAGCTGCGCTCCAAGCACAGGAAAGACATTTTGATTCTGGTAAGTGCTTGTATTCTGTTGTTGGCTTCCATTGCAGTGAGCTGTTTCGCGGGTGTGGCAAATGTCACACCTGCCCGCTTGCTTGCAACCCTCGTGCCCGGCCTGAGTCCGAACACAGAACCCCTGAGCAATACGGAACTGATGGTGCTCAGCCGCCTTCGCCTTCCCCGCATCATCATGGCAATGCTGGCTGGTATGGGGCTGGCTGTCAGTGGCCTCACCATGCAGGCCATCACCGGGAACAGCATGGCCAGCCCATTTACCACAGGCCTGTCCAATGCGGCCGCCATGGGTGCCGCTGCAGTGATTGTGTTTGAGCTGGACTTTATGGGTTCCATGCACCTATCTACGGTATGCGGAGCCTTCGTGCTGGGCTTTGCCTGTTCGGCGGTGGTGTATGGCATTTCCTCTGTAAAGGGGTTTGGCAGCACCACCATCGTACTGGTTGGCATTGCGCTGAACTACTTTTTTTCGGCGCTGAATTCCGTTATGCAGTACGTTGCCAATGAGGATAAGCTGGCCTCCATCGTCAACTGGACCTTTGGCAACCTGTCCACCTCCACCTGGGATCAGGTCAGCTTTGTTGCCGTGGTGCTGGTGCTCACATTTCCGTATCTCTTCACCCATGCCTGGCACTATAATTTACTGACAACCGGCGATGAAAGCGCCCAGGCATTGGGCGTCAATGTGGGACTGCTGCGGCTGATATCCGGCATGATGGTCACGCTGATCTCTGCTGCCATCATCAGCTTTACCGGTGTCATCGGATTTGTTGGACTGGTGGCCCCGCACATTGCCCGGCTGCTGATCGGCGGCGACCACCGCCTGCTTTTCCCGCTCACCGCTCTGCTGGGCAGTGCGCTGCTGGTGCTGGCTGATCTGGCTGGCAGAACAGTTGCTTCCCCTGTCGTGATTCCCGTGGGTATCGTTGTCTCCTTCATCGGCGTGCCTGTGTTCCTGTACCTGATCCTCCGGAACAAGAAGGAGGGGCTGAAATGAAAATTCGTATTAAGGATCTCTCCTTTTCCTATCGCCGCCAACAGGTGCTGAAAGGCATCGATTTGGAGGTTGCCAGCGGTTCCCTGTGCGCCCTGATGGGTGCCAACGGCGCAGGCAAAACCACCCTGCTGAAAAGTGTCAACGGCATTCTGAAGCCCCGGACGGGCAGAGTATTTGCCGATGATGTAGACGTACTGGCTCTCAGCCCTAAGCAGCGGGCACGGCTCATTGGTTATGTGCCCCAAAACGCCCAGGCGGGGGAGAGTACCCTGAATGTCATGGAGACCGTACTCTCCGGCCGTGTTCCGTATATGAAAGGCAAGCTCTCCGCCCTTGACCGGGAAATTGCAGAGCAGGCGGTAGAGGAGATGGCCCTGACGGATTACGCGCTGCGCCCCCTGAATCAGCTCTCCGGCGGCGAACGGCAGCGGGTATTCATCGCCCGGGCTATCGCCCAGCAGCCCAAGGTCATGCTGCTGGATGAACCCACCAGCAATCTGGATATGCGCTTCCAGCAGGATGTGATGGAGCGGATGCGGCACATGAGCCGGGTCCAAGGCATCACCATCATCACCATTCTCCATGACCTGAACCTTGCAATTGCCTACGCTGACCAGGCTGTGCTCCTGAAGGATGGAACGATTTATGCCTCGGATGCCCCCGGAAAGTTGCTGGATAAGCAGCGGGTAATGGACATTTTCCACGTGGAGATGGATTTTGCCACACTCAACGGTGTGCGGTACGCCGTCCCGCACCAACAGGAGGAATTGGTTTATGTGTAAAATCGCAATTTTGAGCTGCTCGAAGGCAGCGGCAAAATGCTGCGGCATCGATTGTCTGCGGTTCCTTGCGGAACGGGATCGCTCCTTCCGTGAATACGCTGACCAGGAAGTTCAACTTGCAGGCTTCACCACCTGCTGCGGCTGCGGCTCCGACCCCCGCACCAGCGAGGATTTCAGCAGCAAAATCGCCCACCTGCTCAAGGCGGGCGTAACGGAAGTCCACATCTCTTCCTGCGTTACTTCCGAAAAGCGGAACTGTCCCCAAAAGGACGCAATGTTCAATCTTCTCCGCTCCAATGGACTAGCGCTTCGCTTTATTGCGAAGAAGGAGTAAGCGAAATCAAAAACCACATCGGCCACACCACTCAAAGAGCGGTAGCCGATGTGGTTTTTTGAGGGCATATTTTGCAATGTGCCCTCAAGTGCTAATAGGAATTCTTGTGAGGCGGAGGAAATTATCCCTTACCCACAAACCGCCTGCAATGCAGAATAATCGCACTGCAGTGGAATCTTATCAAAACCTTATCGCAATTATCTCCCTGGTTCGCCGGAATAACGATAATAAAAAGAAGTAACCGCCCAAATGATATGTGACATGCACCCCAGTTTGACCCGTTTGTCAACCGCTTTGCCTGTGGCGGGAAGGATTTTGATTCCGGCGACAAAAAACAGTTGAATTTTTCTTTTTCATCTGTTATAATAGGGCCACAAAGCTGATGCAGGATTAGTTCATTGGTAGAATGGTCGCTTCCCAAGCCACAGAGGCGGGTTCGATTCCCGTATCCTGCTCCACAAAAGGGCTGTCTCACAGATGTGAGGCAGCCCTTTTTATGCTAAAACCGCAGCACCCGTTGGGCCTTGCGGGAAGCCCTGCTTCACTCCTCCCTCACGATCTCCAGCCCGGACAAGAATGCCTCAGTGCCCACATCCACGTAAAAGCCCAGCATCCCAGCAACCCCGCTGCCGTGCTTCAGGTCTTCCACCGTCAGCGCCAATTTTTCATTTACATAAAATTCCGCATGTCTTCCCCGAATTACGGCCTTGAGGGTAAACCACTCGTCCAGGGCAAGCTCCACCGGGGCCTCATAGCCAGTAATGCCAAACTCCCGGAAATAGCCGAAGGTATAGCCGGGGTAAGAAAAGTACTGGCAGCCATGGGCTCTGCGCACCGGGTCAGTGCAGTCCCGGCCGTTGGTGGGGGCGGACATAAAAGCTCTCAAACTCAGAGCCATCCGCCTTAGCCCGGAACACCAGGCCCACAAATCCCCGGGCATACTCCGGCGCATCCGGCAGAAGCCGGCTGCGCAGCCGCAGCTGCACCACACCATCGCGCAGGGCAACGCCCCGGCAGGCCGCATAGGTATTCTCATCCGACTGCTCCACCTTGTCCCTTTTCACCACCCGGACGGCCCGCTCCCCGTCCACCAGGGCATCCTCCACCAGGGTGTGCACCGGTATCAGCTGATTAGCACTCCACTTTTTCATGTGACGTTCCTCCTTTTTTATATCTTCCTGCAATTTATTATAGCATCCCTCCCACAGAAAAAAAGTACGCACTTTTCTATTACCCAGTCACAAAAAAGTAACCCCTTGTCAAGCGGGGGATTCTGTACTAAAATAAGAGTGCAGCATTCAAAATTGCATGTATGGAGGTGCCTTATGCTGACCAAGGAAGAAATGCCCGCCTGCCCGGTGGCAACCACCGTTGCCCTGATCGGCAGCAAATGGAAGCTGCTGATTCTGCGCAATCTGCTGGTGCGGCCCTGGCGGTTCAATGAGCTGAAAAAGGATTTAGCCGGCATCAGCCAGAAAATCCTCACCGACAGTCTGCGCTCTCTGGAGGCAGACGGCATCATCACCCGCACGGTATACCCCGAGGTACCCCCCAGGGTAGAATACGCCCTGTCCGAGCTGGGGGAATCCATGCGGCCCATTCTCCAGGCCATGGAAACCTGGGGCAAGGTCTACAAAAAGAATTTGGAGGAAGCGGAATGAAGAGCCTGCTGATTAAGGACACCACCGAGGCGGAGCGCCGCCGGATCGTGGAGGAGGCCCTGGGCCTGACCGGAGGCTGCGATGAATGCATGGGCGGCCTGGCCGACATGTACGATGACTACATTGACGGCAAGCGGGAGCTGATCGAGATCACCATGTCCTTCCGCACCGGCTATACCTCCGCCATGAACGGCCCGGAACGCACCGGGTGCGCTGAAATAGAATAAGCCATATGATAGCATCTGTTTACCATGGGGAAATTCCGGCCTTTTTGGCCGCCTGTGCCCAAACGCCGCCTGTGCAGCGGCTGAAGGACATCGGAATGAACTGCGGATGCGAGTATACCGCCCTGCCCCGTTTTTGCGGACTGCCCCCCTATTCCCGTTACAACCACAGCATCGGGGTTGCGCTGATCGTCTGGCATTTTACCGGCGATCCGGCCCAGGCGACTGCCGGGCTGCTCCACGATATCGCAACACCGGTGTTTGCCCACGTAATTGACTTTCTGAAGGGGGATTCCCTCCGCCAGGAGGCAACAGAGGCGGGCACACTGGAATGCATTCTGGGTGCTCCGGCACTTCAAACCGCCTTGCAGCAAGCGGGACTTGCAACAGAGGAGGTTTGCGATTACCACCGCTACCCCATTGCGGGCAATCCCTCTCCCCGGCTCTCTGCAGACCGGTTGGAGTATACCTTGGGGGACAGTGTAGACTACAGCTTATGCAGCCTTGCAGAGGCGAAAGCCCTCTACCATGATCTGACCGTCATGCCCAATGAACAGGGCACCGCCGAGCTTGCCTTTCGCTCTGCCGCAGCAGCAGAGCGCTTTGCGCTGCTGGCGCTGCAATGCGGGCAGGTATATGCCTCACCGGAGGACCGGTATGCCATGCAGCTCCTCGCTGAGCTGTTAAAAAATGCCCTGCATCAAGGCGTTCTCACCGAGGCCGACCTGCACACAACGGAACCCCAGGTCATACAAAAACTGATAGCCCACCCCCGGTTGAGCGCCCAATGGGCCGACTACCGCGCTCTTGCCGCCGTCCGCAGCGCCCCTGCGCCGGAGGGAGACGGCGCTTGGCGGCAAATCGCAACCAAACGGCGCTTCATCGACCCCCTCTCCTTGGAATGCGGTCGGGTAAGCCGCTTCTCTCAGCCCTTCCGGGAAGCCAAGGCCACCTTTCTCAGCCAATCCCAAAAGGATTGGCTTTGCAGGGGATAACAATACAACAAGCCGCTGCACAGTCAGAATACCGTGCAGCGGCTTACTTTTTTACTTACCCCAGGGCCACATCCAGCATCATCATAATGCTGAAGCCCACAGCAAAGAACAGAGTACCGATGTTGGAATGATCCCCCTGGGACATTTCGGGGATCAGCTCCTCCACCACCACATAAAGCATGGCTCCGGCGGCGAAGCTGAGCAGGTACGGCAGCGCCGGGACGATCAGCCGGGCCGCCAGAATGGTCAGCACCGCCCCGATGGGCTCCACCACGCCGGAGAGCACGCCGCCGCAGAAGGCCCGGCTCTTTTTCATTCCCTCCGCCCGCAGGGGCATGGAGATGATCGCACCCTCCGGAAAATTCTGAATGGCAATGCCCAGGGACAGGGCCAGCGCCCCGGCGGCGGTGATCTGCGCGCTGCCGGAGAGATATCCGGCGTACACCACGCCCACTGCCATGCCCTCCGGGATGTTGTGGAGGGTCACTGCCAGCACCATCATGGTGGTGCGCTGGAGCTGGCTCCTGGGGCCCTCTACCTGTCCGCTCTTCGCGTGCAGGTGAGGAATGATGTGATCCAGGGCCAGCAGGAACAGAATGCCAATCCAGAAGCCCAGGAACGCCGGAAAGAACGCCAGCTTTCCCATCCCCGCCGATTGCTCAATGGCGGGAATCAGCAGGCTCCACACGGAAGCGGCCACCATGACCCCCGCCGCAAAGCCGGTGAGGGAACGCTGCACGGCATCGCTCAGCGATTGCTTCATAAAGAACACGCACGCCGCGCCCAGCGAGGTGCCAAGAAACGGGATGAGAATCCCCCAAAAAGCCTCCATAAATCTGCTCCTCTCTCTGTCAGCCAGTGCCCCGCACCGCTGCATTCAGGAGGAACATACCATATTCCCCAGAAGTTGTCAATAGCGAACCGATCACCGCGCCCGAGGGGCAGCCTGACGGTTATCCGTCATTTCTGGAGCACTTTTCCGCGTCAATGGCCAGCACCAACATCAGCACGCCCAGGGCATCGCCCGGGTCTGCGATATCCAGCACATAGGTATCCGTCCAGTGGAGCAGCTCCTTGGACACCGTGGCAATCTGCTGCCCCGCGCGGTTCAGGACGGCATAGTCCCACTCGAACACCTCGCCCTGCACCTGCCAGCCATTGCAGTCCACTGTGAATTTGGGCCGGAAGAGGGTGAATTCCTTGCGGATGCAGCCCACATATTGCTTGCCCAGGTACATTTCAAACTGAGGCAGCCAGGTGAAGATTTTCTCCTTCACCGTACCAGCCTCCTGCCCCCGGGCGTCAAAAATCTTCAGACAATGCCCCCAGGCCAGCTGGCCCTTCACCGTGTAGACCGTGCTTCCGGCTTCGTCATAGATATCATAGCTATCCAGCCAGGAAAACAGGCGCTGTTTGAAAAGCAGTTTCATAAAATCCCCTCCTACCTGGTATTCTACACGGCAGAGGTACTTTTTTCAACTGCTTTTTCGGGGGCTTTATTTGTCCTCGCCGTAAATCTCCGCAATCATCGGGAAGGTGCTCCAGGCCTTGGGCCAGCCGCAGTAGAACGCAAGCTGCGTCACGATCTCAACTGCCTCCTCCTTTGTGATTCCGTGCTCCTTGCCCAGCGCAAGGTGGGATTTGAGCTGAGGATAGAGACCGGCGGAGAACAGGGCAGCAATGGTAACCATGCTGCGATCCCGCGGACTCAGCTCCTTTTCCCTGGACCACACCTCTCCAAACAGGACATCATCATTGAGCTCCGCGAATTTCGGCGCCAGCGTTCCGAGCCGATCCCGACCCGCAGTTTGTTTCTTTGCCATTTTGATTTCCTCCTTGTAATAATTGTTTATTTAAAGCCTGGCGTTGTCGCTAACCGGCAGCACCTTCATGAAGAACTTTCTCTTATCTGCACTCCATCAGAATCTCATAAATCTCGTCATGGGTCAACTTTTTGCAGCACCCCGCGGTAATGTTGGTAGAATCCGCAATGGCCCGGAAATCCGTGTCATCGGGGATACCCAGCTCGTAGAAGGAAGTGGGCAGGCCGATTTCCTTGATAAATGCCGCCAGGGCCTCCACACCTGCCTTGGCCGTCTCCTCCTCGCTGTCCTTGGGTTCGATGCCCCAGACGTTTTTGGCGAATCGGGCAAACCGAGGGGCACCGGCCTTGCAGATATGCCGGTACAGCACGGGATGGATCACCGCCAGGCCCGCACCGTGGTTGCAGTTGGTATAGGCACCCAGCTGATGCTCGATCTGGTGGGCCTGGAAATCCGTGACCTTGCCAATTTTCAGCACGCCGTTCTCCGCCATGGCCGAGGCCCAGGCAAGCTCGCTGCGGGCGTTGTAGTCGCTGGGATTTTTGAGCAGCACCCGGATATTGCGAATGACGCTGCGCATAACAGCTTCGTTTATATCATCAGACAGGTTGTTTTCATCGGGCTTGCCGAAATAGGTCTCCATGGCGTGGCTAGGGTGTCAAAGGTCCCGGAAATCACCTGCTTCATGGGCACGGACATAGAATATTCCGGGTTCAAGAAAGCGTAGGCTGCCTGGGCGCCCCACAGAGCCCCCTTGATTTTCTTCTCCTCGTTGGTGATGACTGCGCCGTTGTTCATCTCGCTGCCGGTGCCGAAGACGGTGACAATGGTGCAAAGGGGGATGAACTCCTTGGGGTAGGTGTGCTTTGTGTACTCCATCTCCCAGATGTCCTCCGGGAGCTTTGCCTGGGCGGAGACCACCTTGCAGCAGTCGGATACGCTGCCGCCGCCTACGGCCAGGATCAGGTCAACACGGTTTTCCCTGGCGATTTTCGCCCCTTCCTGGACTTTGGCGTAGGTGGGGTTGGACATAATCCCGGAAAACTCCACGATTCGTTTCCCGGCGGTGTTCAGAATGCCCACGATCTCGTCATAGACCCCATTGCGCTTGATGGAGCCGCCGCCATAGGCCAGCATCACCGTCTCTCCGTAGTTTTTCAGCAGGCAGCCCAGGTGTTCCTTCACGCCGCCCTTGCCGAAGTAAACCTTGGTCTTGTTCTCGAAAGTAAAGCTGTTCATAATAAAAAACTCCTTTCCGCTTGCGCACAGCACCAAACAATGCTATAATCCGGTTGATACTTCCGATTATAATTACCGGTTGTTACTACCGGTCAAGTGTTTTTTCCAAAAAATCGGAAATTTTTTATGAACGGAGAACATTTCCATGCTTTATACCATGCTGCAAACCTGTGACAAAACCCATATGACCTATCAGGCGCTGAAATTCTATTGCAATGAGGGCCTGGTGCCCAATGTCAAGCGGGACAAGAATAACCGCAGGATCTTTGACGACCGGGACATTGCCTGGATCAACAGCCTGGTCTGCTTGAAAAAGTGCAATATGAGCATCCAGGAGATGAAAGAATATCTGGCCCTATGCCTCCAGGGCGAAAGCACCATTCCCCAGCGTAAGGAAATGCTGGCCCAGAAACAGAAGGCCCTGATAGAGCACATTCAGGAATTGCAGGACAGCGTTGCCTATATTGACTGGAAGCAAAATTTCTACGATGAAGTTCTGTCCGGCAAACGCCCCTACGAAAGCAATCTGATTGCTGTCAAATAAGCTGCCGCATTTCCGTATTCATTTCTGTGCTCTTTTCTGTTCTCCCTTACGGAAGCGAGTGCCTATAAAAAAGCGCCGCACTGTTTTTCAGTGCGGCGTCTGTGAAGAAAGGCAGGTTTGGTGCTGTTCTCCCCCCGCGCTCGCCAGAAAAAGAGCCCGTCAGCAATCCTGACAGGCTCTCTTGGTGGGGGAAGGTGGATTCGAATTTTGTTAGATGTGTCTATTATAACTTTTTAGCATAAAATCATGCAATTATATTTCAATAGGTGTGCTATTTCATAACATACGGTCTATTATTTTTACCCTGTTATCATCGTGATTACGGTCACGGTTACGGTCAAATACCAATATCATAGGCAAACAACAAGCATTGCCGTAGCAGTTGCCTCTCTTTTTAAGTTATAAGCCATGTTCATTGTGAATGCAATCACGATGAACATGGCTTTTATTTTTTGCGGAATTTGCAAGTCCATTTCTGTGTCTACGGCTCATGGATTGCCCTAAATTGTGAGTAAATCTATTCAGATCTTTTGCACAAAAAATTTTTCTAAAAATTTTTTGCGGAGATGGAATAATTTGGGCCTTCTCGATGCCTACCACATGGAAAGACGCTTATGGGTCTTTCCGATGAACCTTGAAAACTTCATAATCATTCATCTGATACATTCTTCTGGACCGGAGCCGGGAGGACAGTACGCTGTGACCACCTGCCCCATAAGGGGTACAAAGCGAAGAAGCCCGCAAGGGCTGAAGCAAAGGTGCTGAGCGATAAATGCTGCCTCCAATGCCGGGTTGCAACCGGCAAGGCGACGAAGGCCCAGACAGGACAATGATACTTCTCTACGGAGCTGGCGGAGGACCCGGCAGGGGTGGAAGGCCCATGGACTCGATACGCAGTCGAGCGTCAGATGATTTCCCTTTGTGTGTTTAGGGGGCGAGGCCGAATGAAACGCACCGACCAAAGCGCAGAAAGATTTTTCTGTGTTTTGGTGGAGCAAAAATAACATCAAGGAGGTACAAAATGAATCACTGCAAAACCATTGCCATTGTCAATCAGAAGGGAGGTGTTGGAAAAACCACTTCCACCGTCAATCTGGGTGTCGGTCTTGCACAAGCCGGAAACCGGGTGCTGCTGGTAGACGATGACCCCCAGCACAGTTTGACCATCAGCTTAGGAATACGGAACACTGACGATGATCTGGACACCACACTGGCTACTGCCATGCAGGCCGAAATCCGGGATGAATCCGTTCCCTGGGAAGAAAGCATCATCCACAGCGACGAGGGGGTTGATCTACTCCCCGCGAACATTGAGCTGTCGGGTGTAGAAATGAGCCTGTTCAACGCCATGTCCAGGGAGCAAGTGCTGAAATCCGTTCTCAGCCGGGTGAAAGAGAACTACGACTATATTCTCATTGACTGTATGCCGTCCTTGGGGCTGATGTCCATCAATGCTCTGGCTGCCGCCGACAGCGTGATCATCCCGTCTGCACCGGACTTTCTTTCCACAAAGGGTCTGAATCTGCTCATCCGCACCATCAGCAGAGTGCGGCGGCAGATCAATCCGAAACTGAAAATCGACGGCATCCTTATGACCATGGTGGACGGGCGAACCAACAACGCCAAAAGCATTATCGCCGCCCTGCGCTCCACATTGGGCGGCAGCGTCCGGGTATTTGACACGGAAATTCCCCGCTCTGTCCGAGCCGCCGAGGCCTCCGGCGAGGGAAAGAGCATTTACACCTACGACCCCAAAAGCCGGGTGGCCCAGGCCTACACAAACTTGACAAAGGAGGTAGCCGAACTTGGCAAAGAAACAAATCGATCTCGGTCTGACGGGGCTAGATGAACTGTTCATGGATGATCAGGAGCGGGCAGAATCCAAGCTCCCGAAAATCCATGAAATTCCCCTCTCGGAAATTGACGAATTTCCAAACCATCCCTTTCATGTCCGCTTAGACGAGGACATGGATCAGCTGGTGGAGAGCATCAAGGAGCGGGGAATCATCACTCCCGTGACACTGCGGCAGAAGCCGGATGGGCGGTATGAAATCGTCTCCGGCCACCGCAGAACAAAAGCCTGTGAGCTGGCAGGTCTCGCCACCGTGAAAGCGGAAATCAAGGAGCTTTCCAGAGACGAGGCCATTATTCTTATGGTGGAAAGCAATTTGCAGCGCACCACCATTCTGCCCAGCGAAAAAGCGTTTTCCTACAAAATGCGGCTGGAAGCTATGAAACGGCAGGGGCAGCGCACAGACATAACTTCCACGCCACTGGCGGGGAAGTCCAGAAATGCCGAATCCGCTGACATTGTTGGCCAAAGTCAAGGAGATAGCGGAGATCAGGTACGGCGGTATATCCGTCTTACCAGTCTTATCCAACCTCTGCTTGACCTGGTGGATGCCGGAAAAATCGCTTTCCGGCCCGCCGTGGAGCTTTCCTACCTGACCGAGGAGGAACAGAACAGCTTGCTGGATTCCATCAATTCCGAGCAGTCCACCCCATCCTTGGCGCAGGCCCTGAAGATGAAAGAATTTTCCCAGAACGGCAGGCTCAACGCCGACGTGATCCTCTCCATCATGTGCGAGCAGAAGCCCAACCAGAAAGAGAAAATCAGCTTCCAGTCCGAGCGGTTGAAGCCTTTCATTCCCAAAAACTTTACCGCCAAGCAGACGGAGGATTATGTTATCAAGGCTCTGGAGTATTACCACCGGTATCAGGTCCGGCAGAAGGAGTGTGACCGATAATGGCTCCAAGGTGCCGTTCTCCTCCCCCTCACACTCCCCCTTATATTGTATAACCAGCTGTACCAACTGAAAGAAAGGCCGCAGCGGAAGCTACACCACCAACTTTCAGACTGCCGGGCGGGAGCTGATGACCCCGGATGAGGTGCGTATGCTGGACAACCGCTACGCGCTTCTTTTTATTCGGGGCGAACGCCCTGTGAGGGATCTGAAATATAACATTCTCAAGCACCCCAATGTGACCCTCACCACAGATGGAAAGGCTGCGGCCTACCAGCACGGAACTGACCCGTTGAGTGTTGCCGCTGTTTCCATCAACCTGGAAAAGCTGAAACAGGCGATTCCCGAGGACACCGATACTGGGGATTATGCCGTCCTCACCGAGGAGGAGGTCTATGACTTCATGCGCAAGAAAGCGCAGGAAAATAACCAAAATCAAAATTCAAATTATCAGGAGGTAACTTATGAAAAACATTATCCACAACATCATTCATCCCACCACCCGTCGGACTTCTAACCGCTTGCCCATGCCCGAACCCGTCCGCAAAGGTTTCCGCCGCTACAGCTGCGCCGTACTCACCGGTGCCATGATCCTGGGCCTGACCATGCCCGCTTACGCCGCCAACGATCCCCTGACCGTGGTCAACAATCTGAGTACCTTTATCTTCGGTCTGATCCGTGCCGTAGGTCTTATTCTGTTGGGCTGGGGCATTGTCCAGGTTGGCCTTTCCTTGCAGTCCCACGACCCTTCCCAGCGAAGCAATGGCTTCCTGACTCTGGCCGGTGGTATCGTCATTACCTTCGCCAAGGAGATTCTGGACCTGATCATTGCGTAAGAAACCACAAAGGGCAGGCCCACACGGCCTGCCCAGGATAGGAGGTGAAAACCATTGTCAGACAACTGGGTCGTACAAAACCTGGAAAAAGCCCTGAATGTCTGGAATGACAAGCTCAGTGAGATCTGGCAGCTCATTACCCAGTCTCCCCCCAGCTTCAAGGGCGGCACCCTTTGGAATGTGGTGTCCAGCATTCACGGAGCCTTGCAGGCCATTGGCTATGCCCTGCTGGTGCTGTTCTTTGTGATCGGTGTGATGAAAACCTGTGGCTCCCTGACAGAAGTCAAACGCCCGGAACACGCATTGCGGCTGTTCGTGCGCTTTGCCCTTGCTAAGGGCGTGATCTCCTATGGCATGGATTTGATGCTGGTACTATTGGACATTGTGCAGGGGGGGATCTCCACCATCATGCAGGCAGCTGGCTTTGGACAGCCCCAGTCCGCTGTGCTGCCGTCTGAAATTGTCTCGGCCATTGAGGACTGCGGGTTCTTTGAATCCATCCCGTTGTGGGCCGTCACGCTAATCGGCGGCCTGTTCATCTGGGTGCTGTCTTTTCAGATGATCCTCAGCGTCTACGGGCGCTTTTTCAAAATGTATATGTACACAGCCATTGCCCCCATTCCGCTGTCCACCTTTGCCGGGGAACCCACCCAGAGCATTGGCAAGAGCTTTCTCAAAAGCTACGCTTCCGTCTGCCTGGAAGGAGCCGTCATCGTTCTGGCCTGCGTGATTTTCTCCGCCTTTGCGTCCTCGCCCCCTGTGGTGGATGCGGGAGCGGCAGCTGCTACGATGGTGTGGAGCTATATCGGAGAGCTGATCTTCAATATGCTGATCCTCGTTGGTTCCGTGAAGATGGCGGATAGGGTCGTTCGGGAGATGATGGGGCTATAACGCAAAATCGTTCGATTTCTCTTGATAATTTCGTTCGATTCGTGTATAATGGGAATACAACGAAAGGAGGTTTGACCTATGTCCATTACCGCAACAGAACTAAAACTGAACCTCGGGAAATATCTTCTGCTGGCAGCCACCCAGGACATCTATATCACCCGCAACGGGAAAACCATTGCCAAGCTGGTATCTCCCTACCAGGACCGTGTGGACACCGTTGACGCATTGTTTGGCAGTGTCCCAGACACCATGACTCTGGAGGAAGCACGGGAGGAGCGGTTGAATTCCCTATGAAGGCAATCTTAGATACCTGCGTCGTCATTGACTTTCTGCAAAAGAGAGAACCTTTTGCGCCTACCGCGCTCCAAATTTTCCGGGCCGCTGCCGGAGAGCAGTTTACCGGGTGCATTACCGCCAAGTCCGCTACGGACATTTACTATCTGACCCACCGCTGCACACACAGCGATGAAAAAGCCCGGAGTATTCTCAATAACCTGCTTAGTATTGTCAGTATGCTGGACAGCACAGCGGTGGATGTTTTTCATGCTTTATCCTCGGAAACCACAGATTTTGAGGATGCCGTGATGATTGAAACCGCAATCCGTTCTAAGGTGGACTGTATCATTACCCGAAATACGAAGGACTACAGGAAATCTCCTGTACCCGTGTACACCCCCGATGATTTTATGAAAGCTCTGGAAGATGAATTGGTATAGGCATTTACCGTCCGGTATTTCCGGGCGGTTTTGCTTTTCATCTCGCAGAAACAGGCCAAAAAAGCTAGGGAATTCAACGCCTTCCGGCTCGGGAGGCGTTTTTCTTTTACACAAAACAAGGAGGAAACCATTGGAGGTAAAAATCAACAAAGAGATCCAGTCCTACAGTGAATCCATGTTCTTCGGCCTCTCCATGCGGCAGTGCGGTTTCTCGCTGGCGGCAATGCTAGTTGCCGTTGGGCTGTACTTTCTGCTGAAGCCCTATGTGGGTATGGAAACCGTCAGCTGGATGTGTATTCTGGGAGCCGCACCTTTTGCAGCCATGGGATTCATTAACTATCACGGCATGACCGCTGAACAGCTGGCCTGGGCCTGGTTCCGGTCTGAGGTATTGGAACCAAAAAAGCTCATTTGCGAGCCGGATGATCTCTACTACAAATTGTTGGAGGACACCATCTCCAACCATGAAAGGGAGGCGTATAAAAATTGATGAAATCCATTCGTAATCTTTTGCGGCAAGATCGGGAGAAGTATGTCATTCCCCGGCGTGTCCAGGATGTGATCCCCATTCAGAAAATCTGGGAGGACGGGATTTTCCTCACCGGTGGACGGTACGCAAAAACCTTCCGCTTCACGGACATCAATTATCAGGTGGCCTCGGAGCCGGACAAGGAAAAGATGTTCCGGGGCTACTCTGCCCTTATCAACAGTCTGGATTGCGGAGCTACCACCAAAATCACCATCTTCAACCATAAGATGAGCCAGATCAACTTTGAAAAGTCCATCCTCATGCCCATGCAGTGGGATGGTCTGGATGACTACCGGGAGGAATACAACCAGATGCTTCTGGACAAGGCCACCAATGGCAACGGCATTGTCCAGGAGAAATTTTTGACAGTTTCTGTCCGCAAAAAGGATGTGGATGCCGCCCGGAGCTTCTTCGCCCGTGTGGAAGCAGACCTATCCTCTCACTTCGCTGCCCTTGGCTCCACCTGCGGTCCCATGAATGCCATGGAGCGGCTGCAAATTCTCCACCGCTTCTACCGTAGGGGAGAAGAAAATGAGTTCCGCTTCTCTCTGCGGGACTCTGCCCGGAAGGGTCACAGCTTCCGGGACTACATCTGCCCGGATTCCATGGAACGGCACAGCGACTATCTCCAGATTGGGGAACGGTATGCCAGGGTACTGTATCTCAAAGACTACGCCAGCTACATTCAGGATGATTTCGTATCCGAGTTGACGGACTTGAACCGGGACATGATGCTCTCCATTGACATGGTGCCCATTCCCACAGACGAGGCTGTGCGGGAGGTGGAAAACCGGCTTCTCGGTGTGGAGACAAACATTAGTGCGACTCGTTCCTAACTGAAAAGGTTAGGCACAAGTTAGATAAATGCGATTGAAAGGAGCGCAAATAATACTTGGAGAACTGGTAATTCGATAGGTGAAATGAAGAAGTAACGCTCGGAAGCGCCCACCTTAATCTCCGATTGGCAGAGAAATCTGTCAAAAGCTCGGTGAAGTCGGCAGAGAGTAGCCGTATTGCAGAAATGCAACGAAAGCTGTTCAGCGGTGAACTGTGCTACCTATATGCCGGAGGTCTATAAAATATCTATGGTGAGAATGACCGAGAGGTCTGACGAACTTGCGAATGTACGGGTCTAAATGGTTAGCCGATAGAAATGTCGGTGGCGATTAGGTCGTCGTCAGTGTGGATTAGTAAAAATTGATGTTATGAAACTCCATATTGTGTTACAGGCACAATCAAGCTGACAGGCTCAGAGTAAGCACCTACGGATATATGTACAGATAGAATTATCGGAACGAGGAAAGGTATCGGACACAGAAATGTGCTTACTGACGAAGAATAACAAGCAGTTTAACCGATACTGAAAAGTAGAGGTCGAACCGATGAAGCTTTTGTAATGAAAGCAGAGGAATGACCTCAAGTCGATTGTTATTACAAGTAATCTATCAAACTCAGATTAGGATTACGGGTAAGACAAAAAAGCTCATGCCCCGAAAGGAGTGCGATGCCTAATGACAAATAAACAACAGAAAAATCTATTATGCGTCGATGACCTCAGACACGCTGAATACTATCAAATGCAAACCACATTTGATGACCTATACTCAAAAAGTAAAAACGGAGAAAAATTTCAAAATTTAATGCCGTTAATACTTTCAAGAGAAAATATACTGCTTGCCTACCGTAATATTAAAAGTAACGGCGGGAGCAAAACGCAAGGTACAGATAATGTTGTAATTGATGATATAGGTAAGCTATCGGCAGATGAATATGTTGAAAAACTGAGGTTTATCGTTGCAGGCAGCAAACATGGATACCGCCCTAAAGCGGTAAGAAGAAAAGAAATTCCAAAACCGAATGGCAAGTTAAGACCGCTCGGTATTCCTTGTATGTGGGATAGACTGGTTCAACAGTGTATTAAACAAGTTATGGAGCCAATATGTGAAGCGAAATTCAGCGAAAACAGCTATGGTTTTCGTCCGCTGAGAAGTGTGGAACATGCCATTCAAAGAGTGTATCAACTAATGCAGAGAGCAAATCTGCACTATGTTGTAGAATTTGACATTAAGGGATTCTTTGATAATGTAGACCATTCAAAACTGATAAAACAGATATGGTCGCTTGGAATCAGGGACAAGCATTTGCTCTATGTAATAAAACAAATTCTTAAAGCACCGATAAAAATGCCCAACGGAGAAATTCAATATCCCTCAAAGGGAACACCACAAGGCTGGATTATTTCACCGCTATTGGCAAATATAGTGCTTAATGAGCTTGACCATTGGATAGACAGGCAATGGATTGAACATCCAATAACTGAGAAATACAGTTATAAAGTTAACAGCAATGGTAGTAAGGATTTAGGTCACGCATACAGAGCGATGAAAACGACAGGTCTTAAAGAGATGTATATTGTCCGTTATGCTGATGATTTTCGCATACTTTGCAGAACAAAATCGGAAGCAGAGCGAATAAAAATAGCCGTATCGAAGTGGCTATGGGAAAGATTAAGACTTGAAATTTCTCCTGAAAAGACAAGGATTGTCAATGTTAAAAAGAAATACTCGGAATTTCTCGGGTTCAAAATCAAGGTTCACCCCAAAGGCGAAAAATGGACGGTTGAATCCCATGTTTGCGACAAAGCTCTTTGCAGACAAAAAGAAGTGTTAATTGAACAAGCCAAAAAGGTTGCAAGTCCACCACCGCACAGCACAGAAAGTTATGAAATTCATATTTACAATGCAAAAGTGGTCGGAGCGCAGAACTACTATAAAATTGCAACTCATATCAATATTGATTTCAACGGCTTGCATTTAGCTCTATTGAGGGTGTTCACTAATAGACTTAGAACGCAAAAATGTAATAGGTTAAGGCGCAAAGGCAGACCTCTTACAAAAGCGGAAATAGGACTATACGGAAATACACCGATGATGAGATATGTGGCAGGTTCAGATGAGCCGATTTATCCAATAGGATTTGTTCAGCACAAGCCGCCGTGGACGAAGAAACGAAAATCAAATTTCTACACAGCAGAAGGTCGTAAAGAAATTCACGACGATCTCAGAATAAATACTTCGCTCATGGTGCAAATGATGAAATCTATGGGTAGCAACAGTACAGAATACAGCGATAACAGAATATCATTGTTTTCTGCTCAGTGGGATAAATGTGCGATAACGGGCATTGAATTTCAATGCCTTGAAGATATCCACTGCCACCACAAACTGCCTAAACAATATGGCGGTACAGATAAATATGATAATCTTGTCCTTGTGCTACCACAGATTCATAGATTGATTCATGCTACAGATGAAATAACAATCGGAAAATATTTGAGGCTTCTGAATTTGGATAAAGCTCAAATCACAAAATTGAATAAATACAGAGAGTTAGCGAGAAACAATCCCATAACAGTATAATGAAAATGTTGAAATTTGTTGTTTGTTAAGATTATAGGTAATACAATCGATGGAACGCCGTGTGCGGTGAAAGTCGCATGCACGGTGTGGAGTGGGGGAAAACTCGGAGATAACATCAAAGAGTTACCTATCACTATCCAACTGGCAGCGCCGCCAGAACAGCAATAACAACTTCTCCGCGGTTGTCCCCTACAACATGGAATTGCAGTGAAAAGAAAGCAAGGAGTTTCTGGATGATCTGACCACCCGTGACCAGCGGATGATCTTCGGCATCCTGACCATGGTCATTACCGCGGATACCAAGGAACAGCTGGATATGGATACGGATGCCGTTCTTTCTACCGCCCGGAAGCGCATGTGCCAGATGGCGATTCTCAAGTATCAGCAGATGGATGGCCTGAACACAGTCCTGCCCATTGGCACCCGGAAGCTCAACGCCTTCCGCACCCTGACCACGGAAAGCCTTGCGGTGTTCATGCCCTTTAAGGTCCAGGAGATCATGGACAAGGGCGGCATCTACTTTGGAGAAAACGCCATCTCCCACAACCTCATCATGTGCAACAAGGAGAATCTGCTGAACCAGTCCGCGTTTCTGCTGGGTGTTCCCGGCTCCGGCAAATCCTTCTCTGCCAAGGAACTGATGACCTTCCTGATGCTGAACACCGAGGACGACATTCTTGTCTGTGATCCCGAAGGGGAGTACGCCCCTTTGGTGGAGGCCATGGGGGATATGGGTTCCGTGATCCATGTTTCCGCAGGCGGACGGGATCGGCTCAACGCCATGTACATGGTGGACGGCTATGGGGAGAACAACCCCATTGTGGTCAAGTCCGAGTTCATCATGTCCCTGATCGAGCAGATCGACAAGAAAGGGGTTGGTCCCCAGCACAAATCCATTATTGACCGGTGCATTACGATGGTTTACCGGAATGCGGCCTATACAGGAACGGTTCCCACCCTCTGCACCCTGCGGGACACCCTGCTGGAGCAGCCGGAGCCGGAAGCAAAACAGATTGCATTGTCTTTGGAGCTGTACACCACCGGCTCTCTGGATATTTTCGGGAAGCAGAGCAATGTAGACCTGGACAAGCGTGTGGTGGTGTTTGACATTCATGGCCTGGGTGCCCAGCTGAAGCCCACAGGACTCTTGGTCATTACGGACACCATGCTAAACCGTGTGACCCTGAACTGGAAGAAAGGCAAGCGGACCCATGTATTCATAGATGAGTTCCATGTGGTTTTTGAAAATGAGTTCTCCGCCGCCTTCTTTAATTCCGCATGGCGGCAGTTCCGAAAGCGCAACGCTTTTCCCACAGCAATTACCCAGAATGTGGAGTATCTGCTGGATTCTGTTCAGGCCAGCACCATGCTTTCCAACTCCGAATTCATTGTCATGCTGAATCAGGCGGCATCTGACCGGGAAAAGCTGGGCAGACTCCTGAACATTTCCAACGAGCAGATGAACTACATCACCAATGTGGAAGCAGGTTCCGGCCTTATCAAATACGGCAGTGCCCTGGTCCCTTTCATCAACCGTTTTCCGAAAAATACCAAGCTCTACCAGCTTATGACCACCCGCCTCGGCGAGGGGCGGTTCGCCGGTCAGTCCTGATCGGAGGCGAGGCCTTTGCCGGAAATCAAGACAAGGCAGCGGAAGAATCAGCCGGTGATGAATACCGCTCAACGGCAGATGCAGCGAAACTTTGTCAGGAGCAAAGCGGAACAGGCGGCACACCGGCAGTCGGAGCAGTCGGATTCTCCCAGCAATTATGCAGAACAGAAAATCTCCCGGACGGCAGAGGATGCCGTTCGGGATGGGGCCTCCCTGGCTGTGCGGGAAATACGCTCGCTTCACCAAAGGAATAATGATAAGCATGGTATTTCGTCGGAAGCGGATATTCCGGAGGAATATCAAAAGGCACCTGCAAAAGGGCCTTCCAGGAGCCGTCCTGCAACACAGCAAGAAGCGGGGCGAAAAGCAGCGGTACAAAGAATCGTCCAGCAACAGCAGGCAAATGCAACGGGAGGTGTCCCGGAAAGCTCCGATGCTTTGTCTCACCGCACTGCCCAAAAGCCAATTCGCACCCGTGAGCAATCTATAGCTGTCCCTGCCCAGACTGCGCAGCAGGAAGCAGCACGGAAAGCAGCTGTACAAAACATTGTCCGGCAGAGGCAGACCCAAAAGCAGGAGAAACTGCAAATAGAGCAAGCGCATTTTCTCAGCAGGTGGAGGCATCCAAAAGAAATTCTTCCACAATACCGTTGCTAGATAGTCAGGCGGTTTTCAAACCAAT
This sequence comes from uncultured Oscillospiraceae bacterium, assembly GCA_934591635.1. Classification (GTDB taxonomy): domain Bacteria; phylum Bacillota; class Clostridia; order Oscillospirales; family Oscillospiraceae; genus Faecousia. The sequence continues at coordinate 112,425 of CAKTPI010000004.1, forward strand.
GGACCAAACCAGAAGCTCTACAGTTGGCACCGCAAAGGCAGATGGTTTCCATAACACGGTTTCACTTGACAAGGGAACGGCATCTAAAGGGCAGATTCCTATAAAAAAGAAATCCGATTTGCCGATTCGTACCAAACAGGGCACTGTCCCCATTAAGACCGCTGAATGGGCATCTGAAAGAATTGTGGGTTCCACCGCAGAGAAAGCCTTTCAGGAAGCGCAAAAGGCCACCATCACAGCAGCCCAAAAGAGCAGCCACGTAGCCGCCACCGCTGGGCGCAGGGCGGTGGTGGCCGCAAAGAAAGCCGCAGAGCTGGCAGCAAAGTTGGCCAGGTCTGCGGCAGAGGCGGCAAAGGCACTATACACAGCCATTGCCGCCGGTGGAGTTGCTTCCGTTCTGGTGATCGTCATTGTTGTCCTCATTGGCTGCGGAGCCGCCATCTTCGGAAGCCAGGACGAATCCACGGAAACCCTGCCCCTTAGTGCGGAGGTGGAAGCCTACGAGCCGGTTATCCGCAAATATGCCAAGCAGTATGGCATCCCGGATTGTGTTCTTCTGATTCAAGCCGTTATGATGCAGGAATCCGGCGGCAGAGGGAATGACCCCATGCAGGCTTCCGAATGTGGTTATAACACCCAGTACCCCAGGACCCCCGGAGGCATTACGGACCCGGAGTATTCCATTGCGGTGGGCATCCAGAATCTCGCGGACTGCTTGCAGACGACAGAAGTCGAAAGTCCCATTGACCTGGATCATATTCAGCTGGCCCTCCAAGGCTATAACTTTGGCAGCGGCTACATTACCTGGGCCTTGCAGAAATACGGCGAATATTCCCGTGCAAACGCCATTGAGTTCTCCTTAAAAATGGCAGAGCAGATGGGCTGGAACAGCTATGGGGACAAGCAGTATGTCCCCCATGTGTTGCGGTACTACCCAATCGGCAAGGTATTCTACACCCCGGAGGCCGGGGATGCCATTGTGGATGTAGCCCTGTCCCAAGTTGGCAACGTAGGCGGCGAACCCTATTGGAGTTGGTACGGCTTCACCAACCATGTGGAATGGTGCGCCTGCTTCGTCTCCTGGTGTGCCGACCAATGCGGCTACCTGGACAGCGGCACCTACCCCAAATTCTCCGGCTGCGTCTTCGGAATGCAATGGTTCCAGCAGCGTGGCCTCTGGCTGGATGGTTCCACCGAACCGGCCCCCGGAATGCTCATCTTCTTCGACTGGGCCCCACAGGACGGAGTGGCAGACCACGTTGGAATTGTAGAGAAGGTGGAAAACGGGATGGTTTATACTGTAGAGGGAAATTCCAGGGATATGTGCCGACAGAAGCAGTATGCGCTGGGGAGCGGAGTGATTCTGGGGTATGGGATGGCGGCAGGCTAATCAAAGTCTTTCATGTTCCGCCTTTCCCCGCTTCTGGCGTGTCATTTCATAGCTCAGCCTCACCAATTCCTGGACCTGATTTTCTGGTACTGTATCATCCAGTAAAATGGTAATCCACTGCTCCTTGTTCATATGGTAAGCCCGGAAATATCCGGGCTGGCCCAATAAGGAACCGATAATTCTTGGGTCACATTTTACATTCAACGCATCAATGATGCCATTACCGGGCATACCCAGTTTGGAACGCTCCACCTCCATTACCAGACCATACCACTTCCGGCTGTCTTTGTGTCGCAGGACGGCGTTCCAGTCTTGCCAGGGATAGTCAGGATCTGTGCCATATTCTTCTTTGACCCATTCAAATAGCTGTTTTCTTGTCATGTGGAATCTCCTAATATTTGTTACCCAAGGCTTTCACTGGCACTGGTAATTATCTGTAGTTTGAAGCGTCAAAACAATTGCGGTAGAATCTTCGCTGTTGCCGTTCTTCCGCTTACATCAAGCACATCCGAAACAGATTCTAGATGTGTGCTGTATGTACTAAGGGTGGGGGCCAGTTTTAACAACTTCTCTAACAGCTTTTTAGACCGCATCTGTTTTGAGCTTATCATCGATTGCTTCACAGATATGCTCATATTATTTAAGATTTTGCATTTCGACGGAAAGGTCCCCCTCATCTTCTTCGTAGCGTAAGGTGAACAGCGACAGCCAAAATAGAATAGGGTGTAATTCACTTGTTGCAGCCGAAAATTTTTCTCTTATTATCTCCTTGAAACAAACGCATAAAGATTGCGCATAACTTTTCTGCGACAACGGCTTTTCAAGAATGGTAATCCATTTTTCTGTAATTTTTTCACGCTTATCCCATTCAGCATTGTCATATTCTTTGATTACTCTGTCTACCACATGGCCTGAAAGCGGTGCGGAAAAACAAAATTGAACCATTTTATCTAAAAAGGAAAGGAATTTTAAAATATCTGTAGTCGCATCTGAAATGAAGTCTGCCAGACCAATCGTAGAAACGTTGACCTCCTTGGCAAGAACTGAAAGCACACCTTCGGTAGTAACAATGCTCCTTCCGTCCTTTTTTGCAATAGCAAGCGCATCATAATCAGAAACACCAAATATTTTTTTGAGATCACTTGCAGTGTATCTCCCCACAAATATATCATCAACATTTTCTGCTGTTTCGAATTGTTCACAGTAATGTTTCAATTCTATGGCACTTTGCATTTCAAACTGTTTATTGTCATCTGAGCTTTCAATAAAAAGAGGTTGGCCATCATAAAAAGTTAGGGAAGCTACAGTATCACGCTTATTTTCTGCAATTATCACCGATGCATCATCAAAAAACTGACCTTTTAAAGAGCAAGGAATAATTGTTGGAATAATTGAAGTCTCAAGCGAAAAACCAATTTTGTAGAGTGCGACAACAACAGGAAATGTTAATAATACCGGAGCAGAGTATTCTGTGCACGATAAAACATCATTTCGAAAGAGCACTGTTTCCGATGTAACCATTGTATTAACAAGCTGAAGATATGTCACCTTTACAAATTGTTCATAAAACGCAAGTGGAAGTGCAATACTTCCTATATCATTATAAGAATCAAGCCATTGATTCTTATAATTCGGCTGTCCTAATATTTGTGTCATTTGCTCCATGAATTTTTCAGTTTCTAGTTTACCCGATTCATCAATAGGAATCTGTATTTGCTGCATTTTACCTGCTTCAATCAGCTTCTGCATAGCCTGTCGAAAGAGGTATACTTCTAAGGGCATAATTTCTTCGATGGTATATTGAATACCATCCCATGTAAGTTCAGCCCCTTTTTTCTGCTTGAAAAAAGAGTATTCTATTGCCGATTCTGTATCAATATGTAGAACACCGTCTTTTAGCATAGGACTTTCAGGTAGAATATTTTTTGAATGAACACAAGCCACAAGAGAAGTAGGCAAGGAAACAGATTTTGCAACAAATGCAGTGCATTCTTCCACACATGTTATAGTTCTTACCTCTTTTATATTTTCTTTAGAAGATAGGACAAAATAATGCCCCCAGACATCTATGTTGTCTGATTTAGAACTTACGATTGCTCTTGTAATCAAAACCATTGCCTCGTGATGATTTCCATGTTGGTCTGCGCATATGGCCGCTAGCATCAGAAGGGACGGATTGTTACTTTTAATCGCACGCTCATATACGGAATCAGAAACAGGTCGTTTGTTGTTTGTTAAACTTACAATCAAATAGTACACAACTTCATCATCGTCTGGGAGAGAATTAAAGGCCCTCGTTAGGGGGAGAATCGCTGCAATTTCCTGCCCTTTGGCAACTAATGACATACCCCTGTATTTTTCAAACAGCGGATTCACAATACCGATTCCGTCCGAATGACCAGTAAATTCGAGAACCTCATCATATTTTTTCCCGGAATACAGTTGGTAAATAAAACGGTTCAGGCTGTTGGGAGATGAGTATACTAGTTTCTCATCTCTCCAAAACTGCAATGGAGTGTCCAAAGATTCTGGTGAAATACCCTTGATATCATTGACAGAACACCAGTAATCAAGGTAATAGCAGAAAATGCTTTCGTATTCATTGAGCACTTCTATTTGGCAGTCGCACCCTTTTAATGCACCAACTACAAGGACATAAATCAAAAAAGCGCCTGCATCTTTCGATAGAATTGAGGGATTATCCTGAGCAATTTGTAGAATTCTGCCTTTATCGTTTTCAAACAGGGAAACAAAAAGGTTATTGACCAGCCAGTATTCTCCGCTTCTTGAACAGAGAGCAATCACTTCCTGCGCAGAGGCAGACCTATTCTCAATTTTAATCTGCATTAACAACATTTGAATCTTTAAGTCATCCAGGACGTTGTCAGAAAGCCTATTTTGGCACTGAACGGCACATTCAGTTGAAATATCAATAGCAGAACGTAGCAATGTTGAGTAGTACTTTATCTTTATTGGAGAATTCAATGTCTGAATCCCTGTTTCCAATTGGCTTATTTCAGAAAACAGAGAATCAGCATCAAGATTACCTTGTTTGCTTAATCTGTTTCGATCATTCAGCTTGGCGTTGAAAAAAAGCAGTTTGTCAAGTAGATACATTTGGTCTCCTAAGAGATCAGCAACTACATTTGCTGTATTAAAAAAGTCTTTTTTGAGAACGATGAGTGCAGAAATTCGTCTTTGAATCCACTCAAAATCAGGATGCAAGCTAGACGGCTTACAACAATAGACCGAACTGTCGCTGTCAATAGATATCTGAAGGAAAAACGAATCATTTTCGAACAAGAGCGCATGAACAATTTGATTAACAAAAGAATTACGGGATTTAATTTTGGATAGGAGATCTTTTCTATCCAAAAACAAACACAAAAAAATCGTTTTCTGAATCAAATCAATATAAATATGTTCATTTGTAACCGCCGTCTCCAATTCGGAAGGGTCGGTTAATGAAGGTTCCTCTGTTAGTAGCTTTATTAAATACATAGCCGAAAAAGACAAATCAGGGCTTTGAGCGCCAATCAGTTGAGAAAGAGTTGAAAGTTCCTGCAAATCTCCATCCCACGCTCGAACCGCAAATACATCATAAATTTCCTGTGTCAGCAAAGGGTCTATAATAACTTTTAATTTTAGGAGCTCTTTAATCTCCTGAATATCTGCGCTGTTGGACTGGATTCCCTTAAGTACTGTGTTCCATGCAGAACGGATTTCTGAGAAAATCTGCCGTTCGTTAACCGATAAATCGCGATGATAAAAAAACTCAATCCTGTTGTAAATAAAAGAAAGAAAATCAATAATCTCCAACTTGTCTGTAGCCGAAGGCCGTGTCGGCACATAGGTTCCATTTTCAAATTGCTCAAAAATAGACGAAATTAGCTCTTGTTTATTTACAGGAGAAATTGTTCCAACAATATTTTCAAACATTTTATCGCAAATATGGTTGTTGGCGAAATATTCTTGAAAACTTCCGGTTACCAAAATGGTTCCATCGCAGGAAAGAAGATAGGATTCTATTTCCCTATTTAGTTTTTTCTTAAAAGATCTAATCCGAATTCTTTGAAAAAAGTTCTGTTTACCTTGATAAATATCTGACGAAATGATGTTAATGAGAAATGATGAAATCGTGTCAGTAATTAGGAACATAGATTCAACTCCTTTTATGTCTACTATAGAATAATTATAGCACATATGTAGGCAGTTGGGTATCAGTTCAGATGAATCTTCGAAAAATTACCAAGGAGAAAGTGGCACGAATTGTCAATACTTATGAGCCGGATGAATTGAATATGAAACAATTTTCGGAGTATCCATTCAGTTGGTAGTAACCCTTTCCATGAACCCGCGGTATTGTTGATCCGACAGAATTCTGGCCTCATCTTCCTTTTCATGACCACAGGAAAGAATCGGGTTCCAGCCGTTTGTACAACAGCGCAAATCCATTGCCCTCCCAGTACAATGCTTTGATCCGGTCCCACCGTCTGCCGCAAAACAAAAATAATGTGTTGGTGAACGGATCCAACTGGAATTCCTGCTGAACCATGGCTGCCAGTCCGTCAATTCCGCGCCTCAAGTCGGTGTAGCCACAGGCAATATACACCTTGTCCGCTCCGGTAAAGTCGCTCAGCATGATTTTAATACCCGCAGCACCGTTTCAACAGTGACCGCATCCGCGCCGGAATAGATATCCGCCTCTGCACTAGCAACCTGAACCGTTACTGCTATCCCATCCACATGCCCCACCCGATCCGGTGTGATCTCAGCAAACCGTCCTTCCTGCTGCTGCCTTGCCATTTCAAACAACCGCTTTTGCCATCTGTAATATGTTTGCTCACTAATGCCGCTTTCCTTGCACCAGTCTTTTACCGTCCGCCCACTGCTCCTGCATGCTTTGACCCGTTCTGCCCACAGCGCCAGTTTATTCTATTCGTTGAGTGTTTGCAGCTCTCTTGCCATGAAAATACCCCCGTATCTCGGATAGTATCTGCAAGCTGCATATACTATCTGCTACTATACGGGAGTATTGTCACATATCGCGAGTGCAGATGCAAGTCGCGGGGAGGTTTGACGCTTACAAATATAAGATTACTAATTGATATAAAATGGAAATTATTCCGGGCAACCTCAAGCGGAGCTACCCGGAATAAATTTATTCTACCTGTATTTCTCTCAGTTTCTTTTGTATCAGCCTTTGGTATATGCAAAGTCTTACCATACCCGCCGCTTTAAGGCGCGCAGGCAGGAATCACCTGGCTAGGGTAAAGCAAGTGCACAGCCATCACGTAATCGGAGCATTGCACGTTCATAGCGCTTTCCGTATATGCAGTGCGAATCCACCCCATTTTCGGAGTCGCTTTGATTTGTGCAGTCCACTACTTCCACATGGAACGTCTCTAACAGGATTTTCTTCTCCTCCAAGATTTCTTTATTCCGCTCATAACAAATTTTTTCTTCTATATACTTTTCTCTTGTTTTTGCGTCTTTTTCCACGCTCTCCCAAATGTGCTTTGGTGCATAATCATTGGAGGAGTCGGTTTCCAAATATACAATTTTATTTTTAATCAAGCCAGGATACCGATGCATTAGTTCCGCTCGATAGTTTAGAAGCCACCAAATATCTAGTTCTGCTGCGTCCATTCCAAAGCCTAAGATATAAATATCATCCATAAAAAAATGATAGTACCACCGATTAGGAACAGGTGGTTCCTCGCCATTGAGAACTGCATACAGATGGAAGCTTTTACCGGATTTGTAAGTCTTAGTCAGCTCTGAGCGAATATATTGAATGCTTCCGATGTAATGTGCATAGCCTAAACAAATCGAAGATGGAGAGGAAATTTCTCCATGGATATGGAAAATTTGGTGTGCACCCGAAGTTCGGAATCTTTCCTTGCTGTAAAGAATTTCTCTTGTACTCGCTTTTTCGAGAGAAAAGTTATCATCTGCCGCATACTCGAGAAAATAATCATAATTCGTTGTAAGAACTATTGAAGGAGCAACATCCATTAGTCGTTTGTGAATTGTATCGGCCCAATTTTTCGGAAGCCCATTTTGTATGCCTTTCAAATAGGCCGCAATACTTCTTTTGATGTCCGTTGATTTTTTCGTTGGATCTCTGTCCAAAATTAGATGCGTGTTAAGATCATATTCCATCGTTGGAGTCAAGCTTTTCTGCATTTTAAAGCCATCAATATTGACAGCTTTCGAAAAAAGCTCACTCCAACCTGGAACAATATTTGCAAAACGATTAATACCATTCCCAACAAATAGAACGTTCATTTTGAAATTTCCTTCCTGCATCTTACACCAGAATTGTAGTATTCTTAAAAATCAGCTTCTGATTTGGTTCCTATCATAGGTCTAAGATAATTGCATTCATTCAAGTCATCAATTTCCCAATCTATATCGTGCGTTAACTTTGAGAGGGGGGCCTGATCTAGTTGATCTTCACGAATGGATTTCAGATATAACATATGACGGATCTCTTCGCGGGATTTAAAATAAGTGGGAAAACTGCTGCAAAGAGAATCCAAATATGCTTCGCTAATCAAAAAACGTTGTTCGAATAGTTTCCTAACATATTCATTGTGATTGTTGCGATATAAAGCAGGCAATCCAAACGCTTGAATAGAATTCCTGACTCTTTGTTTATACTGATCGTCTAGATATGTTCCCGGCGTTTGCTCTATGACAATTTGAAAAGAATCCTCGGATTTCAATTCTCCGGTAAGGTACCCCAGACCTGATAGCGGCTTGGTTCGAAAGCGATAAGCCACACCAAATTCCTCGAAGTAAGGGTAGAGCACAAAATCATCCCCAGTTCCCTTTTTATGGTTGCAGCTTCCGCAGCAAGGAATCAAGTTTAGCAGGGATAGGGCAAACCAAGGGTGGGTGGATTTTGAGATGTAATGGTCAACTTGATTTTGTCGGTAATAGGTTCCGTCCTTTTGTTGAACTGTTGTTGTAAAACTGCGGTTGCAATAGGGACAGATCTCAAAGCCTAAAAGCTGGATAAGCCTTGAAAACAATTCGTTTCCCCGAAGTTTATCATAATTAAACAGCTTTTCAAGCACAGGTTTCCAGGCCCTTTCCTGTGCCCGTATTCCGGAGGGGGGACTTGAAAGTGTAAAACCGAAGTGTTTCGTGCGTATGGTATCTTCATCCACCGGTGTTGTTAACAGTTCTCGCAAATGTTCTCGGTTTACAGTTGACGTACCATCAACCAAGTACCGACATAAATCTGCACTGATTAGATGGAGGATATCATAGGGGGAGCAGTCGAGTACAATATTGGGTTTGGACGGATAAACTCGTTTCGATGTTCGTTCTCCGTTCTCATAATAGAAATATCCATTATTATCCTTAGGGAGGTAATCCTTTGGCTCAAAAGGAACCGTCTGGTAGAGCAGATAATAGTAGAGCGCCCAGATATCCGCTGCCTGCTCGCTGCCCCACATAGGTTTTCGAAGGATCATTCCGAAGCCTCCTCTTTAACAATCAGGGCGCGGATTCTTTCCTCTAAAAGCGACTTTTCGCGCTCCAGCTGATGTACTCTTGCGATCATATCACGGTTCCGCAAATACTCTGGAAGCGGGCGTTGCCCAGCCTCGCACAGAATACGGCGGCAGTTATCTATTTCCTCTTGCAGCTTTTCACGAATAATTCCTTTGGCCAGATATTGAACAGTCTGTTTTTCGTGGGTTTCCAGGCAGATGAATTCCCTATCAAAATTCTCTGCTGTCCAGCCGTGAAAAGCTGATTGCTGATTTGCATATCTCTGAATTCTGGAAGTATCGTCCAATGCTTTTTGAATTTTTCTCCTTGCAAATTCACCAATTGTGCCATTCTGAAGATAAAATCCATCTCTTAGAATGGTATAGAGATTTTCTCCGAAAGTTGCAAGCTGGACGGATTGATCCGCCCGATTCTCTCCATCATTTTGCTTCCGCAAATAAGTGATGCTGGCAGATGGGAAGTCTCCGAGGAGAAGCGGCGAGTGCGTAGAAAGAATAACTTGAAAGCTCTTGCACCCAGATCCAGAATCAGTATAATAGGGATTAGGGAATACTTTGGGGAGAAATTCTGTGATAATAGAGATGAAGAGGCGCTGCCATTCCGGATGATAGGTGAGATCCGCTTCATCAATAAACAGAATAACCGAATCACAATCATGCATAGTTTTGTAATCGGTTGTTGTAAGCAGTTTTTCTTCTCGTCTGCAAGGCAGTTCATAATTGTTAGTAGCGATATTTTCTGGGGATAGTCGGACGTTCTCTTTGTCATAAGAATTTCCCGCAAGAGCATATCTAAGCTTTGTGAACATATGAAGAAGATTTCCCTCGCCACTGCTAAGTCCCCAATTATAAATGATAAAATAGTGCTGCTTGCTAACAGCTCGGCCAAAGTTGACAAATCGAATCATGAATTCTTCTAGGCAAGGGTCGATGGTGTCACCCAACTGTATGTTCGCAGTAATCGAGGAATGTTCGCCTAAATCTGCAACCTCAATTTCAAAAAATGTTTCAATCACTTGGATGTTATTCCATAGGAAAAAAACAAATTTTTTACATAAAATATAATGTTCTTTTTCTGGGATAAACTCCCTGGTTTTCTCAAACTGATTGATTATTTCCTTGAATAAAATATTGCACCTTTGTCTCCTGTCCCAGGAAAAAGTTTTGCAAAAGTCATGGATAAAGCTCATTTTCGAACAAGAGCAATACTCCAGAAGGCAATTTAGCGACAAAGAAGCGGCTAAGCGTTGCGAATTAGAATCAAATATGCGATTATTATAAAATGTAAAGATATATTCCTTTTGCCCCGTGGTATGTGCGTCTTGGTCAATATCAGCAATATGAAAGGGATCTAAAACAGTAAGTCTAATTTGTTTAGGAAAAGGAATTGGCAAATGGTGTTTACTCCGAAGCTCAAGTAAGATTTGTCGTTGATTTCTATCAAATACATACCTGGCTTCCTGATAGCTTTTGAAATTAAAATATGTGTCCAGATGATTTGCCAAGGTATCATCTTTTGCGTGGCTGATTTTGACTGCTTCAGACATGTCGGCAGTCAAAGAACAATCATACAAAGGGCAGAAGTACTGTGTATTAATGTAATAACCGCCGGTAGTACGTGTCTCAAAGTAATTCCAGTAGTCATACTGGATTTTATCAGAGAGACTAATTGCATTGGAAAAATAAATCATCTTAGTTTTGCGCAAAACTCCATATTCCTTGCGAGGCTTTTGTGGATCCAATCCACAGTTAAAAAAACGTTGCTTCGCTCTATTCAAAGGAAGAAGCGCAAGATCGCATTCTGGATTTGCAGAAATAATATTCATACGCGAATACACAAGACTCCGACTTCCGTCCTCATCCTCTACGAAAAAGGCGAACGGATATGGCGGCTCCTCTAGATTTTCAAATGCAATTCGTTCATGGAAAGAGCACATCATACAGCGAATCATCTCATGTATCAGCATACTTTTTCCGGCACCATTGTTACCAACAAGAGCCGAAATATTGTAGATTCGGTTGTCGCCCCAAAAACCCGGGACAATTTTTTCGCCGCTGCATCGTTCGTTTTGAACAAAGAGATAAACTCGATTGTCTGCATTAGAAGATTCCAAATGATATTGAAACTCCCTCCCAAAATTAAGCTCACAGGTCGTGTATCCTCGGTATCCCTCCGGGACAGCACCATCCTGTGTAAAATCAAAATAGAAGTAAAGAAGTTTCATAAGAGTATCCCCTTTCTGTGTATTGGGTACAAATTTTGCGATTTGGATTCTCCTGTTAGCACTTTATAATTATATTATCACAGATTGCCTCAGAAGTAAAAATTCTTATTAGCTGTTTATTGTTTCTGAACTTCCCTGTCAGGCAATACATTGAGGCTTTCACCAAGGGGAAAAGTTGTATAATATACAAAATAAACACAGTTTCCTCTTGTAATTTATCGAGATTATACAAAGGCCTGTGGCGAACGATTTGAGCGGCAGATAATCAAGAAATACATATAGCAAGTCTAGCGTGACAATTGAAGCACGATGATTCCCAAATGTATTATCCACCCGAGCCCACCTATTAAAAGTCCGAGAAGCGATACACTCCCTATCACTCCAGCCACAACTGCGGCGACCAGGAAGCAAACTAGTTCCGCAAAAAATGTACGCAAAGGAAATATCTGCCGCAGCTGCCCTTCTTCTAGCCCGCTGAGTACAAGGGCTTGTCTCTCCGACATTGCCTCTTGCAGTTCTCTCCTGTGCTGTCCTGCCATCTGAGCAGCAGCGCAAATTAGAAGCACCAGTGCAGATAGGAAGGTTTGGTATATCTGCTGCTTTGTCAGCTTCCAGCGTTCAGGTAGTGCTTCATCGTAAGAAACGGATACCCCAAGCTTTTTTAGTGCCTTGGCACCATTCCCTAAGTTCTCTGTTCTTCCCAACTGAAGCAGCAAATAGATATTTTACTCGTAAGCGCTCAACAACCACCCGCCTAGCATTTCCCTAACACCCATGAGATAATATCCCAAACCTCGAAAAACTCACGGTGAGTTTTTCGAGAAACGAAACAGGGATGGTGTCAAATGGGAGAAGTATTAGCGGTGCGGGATGCGTATCGGGCGCAGGAATGGGCAATGCTCATACGGGAATGCGGTGCCAGCGGATTGACGAAGCGGGAATTCTGCCAACAGCGTGGGATTTCTGAGAAAAGTTTTTTCTATTGGCTAAAGAAGCTGCGAACGCAGATGGTTGGGGCTGTCGCGCCACAACTGGCGCAGCTGGAATCACTGCCGGCAAAAGACGGTATTCTTGAGATTCACTACCGGGGAGCAGAGATGAAGCTGCCGTCCGGCGTAGATATGGATGCCGTTGCTGCGCTTTTGCGCTCCATTCAGTCACTATGATTGACCTGACCAAAGTCCGCAATTATTACATTGCCTGTGGCTACACAGACCTCCGTCTTGGAATTGACGGACTGGCCGCTGTGGTGACGCAGCAGTACGGAAGCAATTTGGACGAAGAAAGTCTGTTTCTATTTTGCGGCCGGCGGACGGACCGTATTAAGGCCCTGTACTGGTGCGGCGATGGATGCAGAGGATGTTGGGAAATTTCTGGCCGCCATCAAGGGCAGTAAATATGAGTACCCCTTGTTTGTGGCCGTCTTCACCGGCCTGCGTCAAGGGGAACTATTGGGGCTAACCTGGGACTGCGTAGATTTTGAACACGGTTTGCTTCTCATCAATAAACAGCACAACCGGGTCAAAGGCGATACAGCGTTCCGCTTCGCCAGTCTGAAAAATGACAAGGCCCGTGTCCTGACTGTAGCAGATGAGGTTATGGAGGTTCTAAAGCTGCAAAAGAAGTGCCAGGAAGCATGGGCCGCCACTTTGGGTGATGGATGGGCAAACCCCGATCATCTTGTGTTTACTACAGAGTTTGGGCGTTATATCAACAATAAAATTCTCTATCAAAACTTCAAGAGAATTATGAAAAAGTTGGGTAAGCCCGACTTGCGTTTCCACGACCTGCGCCACACCTATGCTGTCAATAGTCTCCGTGCTGGGGACGATATTAAAACGGTACAAGAGAACTTGGGCCACGCTACAGCTTCTTTTACACTGTCCACCTATGCCCACGCTACACCAGGCATGAAGAAGGAAAGTGCCAAGCGGATGACGGAATTTATCCGTTCCGTACAAGGCATGTAGCTGTCGGCTGCTGACCGCAAAATTTTCGCATTACGGTCACGGTTACGGTCAAAGTAAATTCCGCAGAAAAAGCTTCAACTTTTGGGACATGAAATTCATCCATTTCCCCAGAAAGCAAAAGAAACTCCGCACCAAAATTGGTGCGGAGTTGGTGGGGGACAGTCGTTTACATCCGAACAAAACACATATTCAATTTCGTCCAGGGTCACGGTTTCCGTATGATTCCGGAAATTGTAGGTGAAAATAATTCTATCCTCATACACATACACGGAGTTCAAAAATGTATCAATCATTTCACGCTGGTAGGCCTTGTCGTTGATATTGCCGTATTTGAAACGGCTGATCCATTTTACAATTTCCTCCTTGGTAAACACCGGCTGCACCATCTGGGCACGGATCAGGCTGATATTCAGTTCCTCTTTTTGCCGTTCCAGTTCTTCCATTCGCTCTTTGGTAGTGGGCGTAAAAATGCCCGCTTCAATTGCTTTCAGCAGATTTTTCAGGCTGTTGTCACATACACGAAGCTGTTCCTTGATAGAAGGAATCATCGGATTTTCCTGTCCCTGTATGGCAATGATGGCATCTGCTACCCGGTCAATGACCTCATCGGTGAGAACTTTGGTTACAGTCTCCACGACGACTGCCCGCTCCAGCCAATCCCGCTTAATCGCTTTCCGCTTGCAGGTATGTCCATGCTTGGCGTTGATGCACTTATAGTAGTAATAGACTGTGCCGTTTCTGCTTTTTCCACACTCACCAACCATATGGCCACCGCAGGTGCCGCAAAACACCTTTCCGGACAGCAGGTATTCTTCCTTTGCCTTGGCTCTTCCCGGGGATTTCTTGTTTGCTTCCATCCGTCTTTGCACCCTTTCAAATACATCTTTTTCAACCAATGCCGGAACGCCGCCCGGGATGATCATGTCACCATAGCAGTAATCCCCGATATATTTCCTGTTTTTCAGAAGAAGCGTCATGGCACTTGCCTGGAATGGCCTGTTAAAATTGTTGCGCAAGCCTCTTGCGTTCAAGTCTTTCATAATGCTCTTAATCAGCTCGCCCTTGTCGTAGCGGGAGAAAATCTCCCGCACGATAGGGGCAGTTTTTGGATTCACGACCAGTGCGCCGGTTCCTTTATTCACGGAATACCCATAAGCCAATGTACCGCCGTTATTCCGGCATTTCATTGCGTTTTCCCGCTGACCACGGCGCACTTTGACAGCTAACTCTGCGGAATAATACTCCGCCATACCCTCCAGCATGGATTCCAGGATAATTCCCTCCGGGCCGTCGGAAATGGCCTCCTTGGCAGATACGACCCGCACACCGTTCTTTTTTAGAATATGCTTGTAGTGGGCACTGTCATATCGGTCACGGGAGAATCTATCCAGCTTCCAGACGAGGACCACGTCAAACAGCCTCTTTTCGCTGTCGTGGATCATCCTCTGAAAATCCGGGCGGTCCGCCGTTCTGGCAGACAATGCCCGGTCAATGTAATTTCCCACAATGGTCAGATTGTTTCGCTCCGCATATTCCCGGCAATCCCGAAGCTGTCCCTCAATGGATTCCTCTCGCTGGTTATCCGAAGAATAGCGAACGTAAATGACTGCGTTCATGCTGATACCTCCTTTCCGTGCATCATATCGCCTTTCTGATCTTGCTGCAAATGTACGGCGGGCTTTTCGGAAAGAGACATCTGCATCAGGGGGTGGAAGAACCGGGCAAGCCTTTCAATTGCAAAGTCGGGGATATGTGTGGAATCGTCCTGGGTTACGGTTTTCACATCCGGGGTAGGGGTATTCAATACTTCTGCTTCCATCAGTAGCCCCCTATCGTTCCTGTTCGGTTCGTCGGCGGTAGTCCTTCTCACAGAGCTTTATAACCGCCTCCTCAATTTGGATAGGCGTATAGCTATTGGGGAAGAATTTGCGGATACGTTCCATGGGGATTTTCAATCGATCTTTCTGATTTGCCTTTTCCTCGCCCATAATGGAACGCAGTTTTGGCACGGTCAGAGTCTTTGCCTGGTATTCCTTTTTCAGGCGAATAGCCTGAGAAAGGGATGGAGTGCAGTCGTTGCGGCGCATTTCTTCCAGGAGGCAGGTCTGGGCTTTTTCTGATAGATAACTCAGTTCCACTGCGGGCGTGAGGGCGATTTTGCCGTCATCGACAAGCTGAAGTAGCTCCGGAATCAGGTAGGTCAGACGGATGTAGCGTTGCACTTGCTTGCGACTTTCTCCGCTTTCTTCCGCAATCATTTCATCCGAGCGCAACTTCGGGCCAACTTGGCCCGAAGTTAAATCCGTGCGTTCCCCCCTGTGGTTCAGAGCATCTGCTTTCAGTTTATAGGCAAACGCCTTTTCACTGGACAGAATATGCTCCCGGTGCAAATTGCTGTCCACAAGCATAATGGCTGCCTCCTCCCGGCTGATTTCGTAGACAAGGGCAGGAACTGCGGAAAGCCCTGCTCTTTGTGCTGCGTGTAATCTGCGGTGACCGCTGATTACTTCGTATTCCGCTGTCCCCTCTAATGGGCGAACAATTAACGGAGAGAGAATTCCCTCATTGTGAATGCTCTCGATCAACGTTTCCATTTCCCCGTTGTCCAAGACCTTGTAAGGATGGCCCTCAAAGGGGTGCAATTTCTCCATTGAGATTGCAATAGGTTTACATAATTTATTATCTATTCTCATTTCATCCTTTCTCTGAATTTTTGATATGCCGCCTGTTCCAGGCGGTGTTCTTCTTGCAATAGTTCGTATAAATGTGGGGACTCGTCCAGAATCTTTTTTGCCTGCCGCAGCTTCTTCCGCAGCGGTGCGATTTTCTGGGTGAGTTCCTTTTTGCGGTCTTTGGCCTCTTGCCGCTCCTCCGGTGTCCTTGCCCTGCGGCGGGTGTTGTCGGCTTTGCTTCGTTCCATTCCTAGACTATCAATTTGGGATTGAATTTCCGGGATTGCGATTTCCAGCTGGGCGATTGTGTGGATTCCATTTTCTTGCAGAAAGCGGTAGTCCGCACGGTAACTTTCCAGGTCCTTTGCCGCCGCCCGCAGGTCAGGAGAGAGAAGCATCACATCCGTAGTTTGCAGCACCAGCTCTATCACCAGGATCAGCAGCAGAAGCACCGTGTCCACAAAGACTTCTTCCGTGTTATGACTGTGCTCAATGGTAAAGGCCAGACGGTCCATTTCCCACTCCAACGGAAATTTCTTCGGCTTATAGGGCAAGTGGGTATTCCACTTCTGCCGGAAATCATTGGAATAAAAATTCTCGTCAAACCGACTCCGAAGCACCTCTTTGGTATACCCCAGAGAGGACAGGCGGACAGACCGCTGCCAATTTGCTGCCTTGACAGAAAGCCGTACCCGGTCAATGGAATAACCTCTGGACACCATCTGTTTTTCAAACTGCTCCCAGTTTTTGGCATAGGTCAGGCAGTATTCCACATCTTCCCGCAGCGTATCCCGGTGGGTTTTCTTGCCCTGCCGGTGAAGCCAATAGGCTTTCTTTTCGTGCTTATAGAAGTCACTGTTTTCCAGCACTGACAGTCCATGCTCCCGGCAAATGGCATCTGAGATTTTGCGCAACTCCTTGTGGTCGCCTATCTTGTTCTGGAATTTGCTTCCGTCCTGAAAGGAAACTGGATTCACAACGAAGTGACAATGGACGTTCTCGGTATTCAGATGCACCGTCACTAGCACCTGATACCGGTCACCCCACATTCGGCGGGCCGTTTCCTTGCCGATCTCAAAGGCCATCTCCGGCGTGACCTCGCCCGCCCGAAAACTCTGGATTCCGTGATAGGCCACCACGCTGCCACGGTTGCCAAAGCGTTTCTGAACGGCCACCATTTCCCCATAGGCATTCTGCTTGGAACAGTTGATCCCGCCAACGAACATGGTACGGTCCGTCTTGGCATCATTGGCGGCGTATTTCAGCGTGTCGTAGAGGTC
>CAKTPI010000005.1 GCA_934591635.1 uncultured Oscillospiraceae bacterium
GCCAATCTTTTGACCGGAAAGCTGTTCTGTACCCATTGTGGTACACCTTACTACCGCCGTGACTCCGTGGATCGGCAGGGTAACAAAAACTCCAAGTGGGTATGCTCCGGGAAAATTAACAACGGTAAGGACAGCTGTGATTCCATCCCGATCTATGAAAAAGAACTGATCCCTGTACTCTTTGAGGTGTTCCGTGATACAAAAGAAGCCTCCGCTGCTATGCTGGAAGAATACGAGCGGATGTACCGTTCCATGACCAGCGACGGTAACATCGAAAAGAAGATCGAGGCTGCACAGGCAACCATTGAGCTGACCCTGAAAAAGAAAAGCAAGCTGCTGGAATTAGTTGCGCTGGATAGTATCACTCCCGCTGATTTCAAGTCCATGACGGCACAGTGCAACGCCGACATCAAAGCCGCCGAACAGGAGCTTGCCGAGCTTCGAGAACAGCAGGAATCCAGCGAGGAGTTTCGCAGCAACATGGAGCGTATCCGCAAGGTGCTTCGGGATGCCGAGCGTGACTGTCAGAACGGCGAGATCACCAAGGAATTTATCGATACCTTTATTGATAAAATCTTTGCTACGCCGGAGGGTGACAGCACTATGCGGCTGGACATCAAGATTTTCACGGGTGAAAGCTGCGAAAAGTATCTGCAAAAACTGAAAAGAAGGGCAAATCTCGAAGGTTCTACGGGTCACACGTTCAAGAAGATGATCGAGTCCTACGAGCAGAGCATGCAGTAATCAAAAAAGTGTGGCGCGGATGGCGGGATGGCTATCCGCGCTTCCTTTCTTGGGAAATTGCATAGGATGGAAGGAAAGGGAGGACGGTGTTTTCTACTTTTAAGAAATATATAACATTCGACGCATTCCTTGCATTTTTGACGGGGGTGTGATATAGTTCCCAGTGAGATTATGCTGTCCGGAGGCCGCAAGAAGAATGAAACGAATTCAGTTGCGATATGTTTTTTTACTGTTCTGCCTGGTGCCGCTGCTTGCCGGCTGTGCAGAGCTTTTTCCTAAATCAGGTCAGAATGCTGTGACCATTGCGGCCACGCTTCCGGTTGATGCCAATGGTGAGACCGTTTCGGTGCTGCCGGAGGAATGGAATACGGTAATGGAATCGGAACCGGAGGATAAGCAGAGCGTTGAGACGCTGTCCATGGTGGTTACGGAAAGCACCATTCGCCAACTGGAGGAGTATCCCAATCTGAAGACGCTGAATTTATCCGGCAGTACCTGCTATACGGCCATTATGGTGTATATTCAAAGCCACCCTCAGGTGGAGGTGACCTATTCGGTGGACTTCGGTTCCACCTCCGCTATCAACTGGGCGGAGCATGTATCCATTCCGGGAGAGGGAGTCAGTTTCCAGACTCTGCGCACCAATTTGGTATATCTGCCTCATTTGCAGACGCTCCAGCTCCTTGGAACCACGCTGACATTTCCGGAGATTCAGGCGCTGCGGGATACCTATCCCAATGTGGAAATTACATACACAGTTGCTTTCCGAGGGGTGGAGTATGGTGAGGAGACAGAAAGCGTGAGCCTTGCTGGGATGACAGTGGATGAGATCACATCAGTCGTCAGCATTCTGGAGGCCCTGCCGAATTTGAGCTATGCAGAACTGATGGACGAATCCGGTACCTGCGCTCTGTCCCGCCAGGATGTGAAGCAGCTGGTGGAGGCGGCACCGGATGTTCGGTTTCACTATGTGTTCAGCCTTTTTGGCCGGACAGTTTCCACAACGGATGAGACCATTCAGTTTGAGAGGCTGAGTCTGACGCCGGATGCGGAGTCGGAAATCCGGGAAGCAATGAGCATTATGGCGCCCGGCTCGACCTTGGTGCTGGATCGGTGCGGCTTGAGCAGTGAACTGCTGGATTCTATCCGGGCGGATTTTGATAATGTGGATCTGGTGTGGCGGGTATATTATGGCACTGACAGCCGGTATACTGCCCTGACAAATGCGACCACCATTCGCTCAGTGTACAATGTGACGGATTCCACCTGCGGAGAGCTGAAATATGTCCGCAGTGCCAAGTATATTGATATGGGCCACAATGATACCCTGACGGACTTGAGTTTCGTTGGTTATATGCCGGATTTGGAAATCCTGATTCTTTCCGGCTGCGCCGCCAGCGACCTTTCCGGCTTTGAGAACTGCAAGAAACTGGAATATCTGGAACTGGCAAACTGCCTTAAGCTTTCGGATATCAGTCCCCTTGCCGGGTGTGCAAGTCTGAAGTATTTGAATATCTGCTATACCAAGGTTAGCAGTCTGATGCCGCTGGACGGGCTGCCAATCCAGAACCTTTTCTGCAAACAAACCCGGGTGAATGCCGAGGAGCAGACCACGTTCAAGGAAATCCATCCCGATGCTACTGCGGTGTTCACCGGCAAGGATCCTTATGCCGGCGCCGGATGGCGGTATACCGATAACGGTTATCACTATACAGAGTTTTATAAAAAAGTCCGGGAAGTGTTCAATCTGGATCAGGTGGACGCCCTCATTCGCGCACAGGAAAAGGCAGGAGAAAATTAAACCACGAGCAGCCGATGCGTTTGCATCGGCTGCTCGTTAAATTTCATAGGTACCTAGACGGAAATAATTATGTTTTCCTCTTGTAAATAGGAAAAAGCTGTGATAATATTCTAAAGATATAGATTGTTATTAGGAGGATCCCTCATGCGTTTTGCTCCCACGTAGCCCACTTCCAGAGCAATGCAGCAACAATTACTTTGGAGGATAGGATATATGACCGAATTAGAAACCCAAATCAGCCGCCGTCGGACCTTTGCCATTATCTCGCACCCCGATGCCGGTAAAACCACTCTGACTGAAAAATTCCTGCTTTATGGCGGCGCTATCGCCCAGGCAGGCGTAGTCAAGGGTAAGAAAAACTCCCGCGCTGCCACCTCCGACTGGATGGAGATCGAGAAGCAGCGTGGTATTTCTGTTACCTCTTCTGTTATGCAGTTCCAGTACAACGGCTTCTGCATCAACATTCTGGATACGCCGGGTCACCAGGACTTCTCCGAGGATACCTATCGTACGCTGATGGCTGCCGACTCTGCCGTCATGGTTATTGATGGCGCAAAGGGCGTTGAGCCTCAGACGCGAAAGCTCTTCAAGGTCTGCGCCATGCGGCACATTCCCATTTTTACCTTTGTCAATAAGATGGACCGGGAGGCCAAGGATCCCTTTGATCTGCTGGATGAGCTGGAACGGGAATTGGGCATCGAGACCTATGCTATGAACTGGCCCATCGGCTCCGGCAAGGACTTCCAGGGCGTGTATGACCGAGAGAAGAGCCAGCTTTTGTTCTTTTCCGGAATCTCCGGGAAGAACAAAGCGGCCAAGCATGAAATTGACCTCTATGATCCGGAGGTTGCGCAGCTGCTGGATTCAGAGGCCAAGCATCAGCAGCTCATTGACGATGTAGAGCTGCTGTCCGCCGGACGGGAACTGGACATCGAGGAAGTAAAGCGCGGGCAGCTCAGCCCTGTGTTCTTTGGTTCAGCACTGACCAACTTCGGCATTGAGCCGTTTTTGGAATCCTTCCTGAAAATGACCCCGCCTCCGCTGCCACGGGTGGCGGACTGCGGCGAAATCGACACTTTCAGTCCGGATTTCTCCGCTTTTGTCTTCAAAATTCAGGCCAATATGAATAAGGCACACCGGGATCGACTGGCCTTCATGCGCATCTGCTCCGGCAAATTCCAGAGGGATGCCGAATACTACCATGTGCAGTCCGGGCGGAAAATGCGCCTGTCCCAGCCACAGCAGCTGATGGCGGCGGAACGGGAAATTGTAGACGAGGCCTATGCCGGTGACGTCATCGGCGTGTTTGACCCCGGCATTTTTTCCATTGGCGACACCATCACTGTACCGGGGAAAAAGTTTAAGTATTCCGGTATACCTGTGTTTGCTCCGGAACATTTTGCTCGGGTTTCAGCCCGGGATTCCATGAAGCGGAAGCAGTTCGTCAAGGGTACCGAGCAGATTGCCCAGGAAGGCGCTATCCAGATTTTCAAGGTTCCGAACTCCGGCATGGAGGAGGTCATCGTGGGCGTTGTGGGTACTCTGCAGTTTGATGTGTTTGAGTACCGCATGAAGAATGAGTACGGCGTTGATCTGCGGATGGAGGGTCTGCCCTATGAAGAGATTCGCCTGATCGATAAGTACCCCGGTGACCTGACGGATCTGAATCTGGGCAGTGATGCGGAATTGCTGGAGGATTACCGCGGCCGCAATCTGCTGGTCTTCACAAGCTTCTGGGCCATCGACTTTACCTGCCGCCGGAATCCCGGTTTGGAGGTTTCCGAGATCGTGGTTTCGGAAGGGTAAGCCATGCATCCGCTGAAGCATTTTATCACAATCACTGCCCACCGTCTCCGGGTGCGGCAGGGCTGCTTTCGGGTGGGGCTGTACTGGCAGGGGCTGACCCATGATTTATCCAAGTATTCGCCAACGGAGTTTTGGCGGGGGGCTCGGTATTATCAGGGCACCCGCAGCCCTAATGCCGAGGAGCGGGAAGAGAAGGGCTACAGCGAGGCCTGGATGCACCATAAAGGCCGTAATCGCCACCATTACGAATATTGGACGGATATCAATCCCCATACCCGGTGCTACGAGCCGGTACAGATGCCCCGCCGGTACCTAGTAGAGATGGTGATGGATCGCCGGGCTGCCTGTATGACCTACCAGGGAAGAAATTATCATCCCGGTGCGGAGCTGGAGTATCTGGAAAAAAGCGGCGAGCGCCAGGAGATGCACCCTGAGACCCGCCGCCAGTTGACCTATTTGCTTACCATGCTCCGGGATCAGGGAGAAGCGGAGACTTTCCACTATATTCGCCAAGGTGTCCTTCGGGGAGAGCCTTTTCCCTGGGAGTAGGGGATGGACGGCAGTTGCTTACATGACGGGGGAATATTGCATAATAGAAACGAAAAAGCGGCGTGACCTTTTTTGGCCACGCTGTTTTTGCAATTGAAGCGGCTGCGAGGCCGCTTCTTTATAATTGTCGAATAAAAAGAAAAACACTCCATATCCTAATCGTTGAGGTGAGGGGATGAAGCGCTTTTTCTTGCTGATTTTTACAATCGGGTTATTTTGTTTCCCGGTCAAGGCGGATTATATTAAATGGGTGGATTTTGATGTGCCCTATGAATCTCTTAAATATGCCATGGATGTGGATATCGGTACCTTTGAACAGGAGCAGCATCTTAGCTGGATCGATATTCTGGCATTGGCAGCCTGCCGGACAGGGGGGAAGTGTGGCCTTTCCGCTGTGAGAAAGGCCGCATCAGATCTGAAGGGCGACCGGCTGCCCCAGGAATTACTGGGGGACAGCGCAAAATATTATGCCTATTACCGGGAAGCTTATAACGCCGCATTGGGTGGGCTTGTTGGGAGCTTTGCTATCTGCAAGGATGGGGAGTGGAAGGCAAGGTACGGGCTGAAAGCCTTTTCTCCCATTGCCGAAGGGTATGGTTACAGCCATTATGATGATTTCGGCGCCAATCGTTCCTTTGGCTTCAAGCGGAAGCATCTGGGCAATGACCTCTTGGGCGGCCCCGGTACCCCCATTGTCGCCGTGGAGGGCGGCACAGTGGAGGCGCTGGGGTGGAACCGTTACGGCGGCTGGCGCGTGGGCATCCGCAGCCATGACCGCAAGCGGTACTATTACTATGCCCACCTGCAGAAGGATACGCCCTTTGCCAAAAATCTGGCAGTGGGGCAGACGGTAAAACCGGGGGATGTTATTGGCTTCCTGGGGAGAACCGGATATTCAGATCAGGAAAATGTCAATAATATTGAAGTCAACCACCTGCACTTTGGATTGCAGCTGATTTTTGATGAGAGTCAGAAGGAATGCGACAGCGAGATCTGGATTAATGTCTACCCGCTGATAAAGCTCCTGGCCCAGCACCGCAGCAGTGTCCGGCGGATCGATGGGGAAATCAGGCGCGTGTACGATTTCTGCGATCTGGATACTACTCCACTTCCACCACAGTGAGGGTACTCCCGGTAACGGTAAAGCGGATATTGTGTCCGGCAAAGGTCAGACCGTAAATGCGTCCGGCTGTTCGCTGATAGGAGGGCCGGGGATCGTGGGACAGGACGCCAATAGCGGCCTGCCGCTTCTCTTCCGGCAGCTTTTCCAGAAGTCCTGCCGGAAAGTCTACCTCCAGCAGAAAATCCGATGCATATTCGGTAAAGCCGCCGATGGCATCCGCCTTGCAGTCGCTGTAGGGGATATAGGGCTTGATGTCAAAAATCGGTGTTCCGTCCATCAGGTCCGCACCGCCTACATGCAGAACGGTTCCATACTTTTCCGTATGGGCTATCCCCATCAGCTTTACACAGGAAAGCCCCAGGTTATTGGGCCGGAAGGGGGAGCGGGTCGCAAATACACCCAGCCGGGTATTGCCCCCCAGCCGGGGCGGCCGGACGGTGGGAGACCAACCCTGCCGCACTGCTTCGGAAAATTGCCAAATGATCCACAGATGACTGAAGCCTTCCATCCCACGCAGTGCATCCGCATTTCGATATTCCGGCTCAAACACAATGGTGGACCGCAGCTCCTCCACTAAGCCGCTTTGCCGGGGAATGCCAAACTTTGTCCCAAAATCACTGTGCATCCGTGCAATCACATTGATTGAAATCTGCTCCACAAAATCACATCCTTTTTCATGAGCATAGCATAGAAAAAGAAAAAAGTCCACTCCCAATCGGAAGTGGACTTTCAAGATGTATGCTTACTGATGGGCTTCCATCCATGCTTTCAGCTTGGTTTTTGCCAGCCGGACGATATCCTCAGCGGGGTAGGGGGACGTCTCACCGCCGCCAACATGCAGGAAGTATAAACCATTGGGTGTCTGATACAGATCCTCCTCATAACCAGCCGGATCGCCCAGTTCCCCATGAGAATATGCTTTGACCAGTGTTGCGGTATCGGTATCAAATTCAATTTTGCTGATGACCTTCTTCATGGAACAAACCTCCTTTCCAGTGTTTCTCGAATCCATGCTATTATACCTATTTGCATTTAGAAATCAAGGGTAAAATAGGGATAAACTGTGTGTTACGCAAAGAATTGTGAGATGGAAATGTTTTGCAGCCCGGATAATCGGCGATGTATGTGCAATTCTTACAACAAATTTCAACTCCATTTTGGAAAGAAACTTGAAAGCATCACGAATTTGTGATAAAATTCCGGGCAAAGGGAGTGCATATTATGAAGAATTTCCCGGTGTTTCCAACTGCCCACGGCGTGGCGAGCCTGATTCTCAAGGAGATTCCCTACCGGGGAGAAGCTTATATCCGCATTCAGGATACCCAGGAGCCGGAGGCGCTGATTCGGGAGTGCACCGGCTTTTGTACGGCCTGCGGGGCGGAAAAGGTCTATGCTGAAGGCCACACATTTCTGAAGAAATACCCGCTGCATACTTCGGTATACCGTATGACCGGGCAGCTTACCCTGCAGGAGGACCAGGTGCCAGCCATGTTTCCGGTGACGGAACAGACCGTGGGAACCTGGCGGGAGCATTATAACCGGCGCATGCGGGATGTGGACAATGCTGTCACGCTGGAGCGGCGGGATGAACTGGAAATCCTGGCTGGAGGGGCTTATTTTATCCATCAGAATGGCCAGCCGCTGGGTATCGGCTGGCTGGAGGGGAACGAAATCCGGGCGCTTGCATCTCTGCGATCCGGGGCTGGAGAACAGGTATGCCGAGCCATGCAGTCGCTGATCCCAAAGCAGCAGATTACCCTGGAGGTTGCCTCAACCAATCGGCGGGCGATTTCTCTGTATGAACGCCTCGGGTTTCTGAAGGTGGAGGAGCTTTCCAGGTGGTACCGGGTAAAATAAAAAAGATTGTCAAGGAAAAATGCTTGACAAACCCGCTGCCATCGTGTAGAATACCGGAGGATGTCAAGTGAAATCCCTTGACAGGCAGGAGGAAAGCATGGAAGCGCTGGAAATGACCTTGCTCTTTGATTACTATGGGGATCTCCTCACAGAACGGCAGCGGGCCTGCGTGGACATGCGCTATAATCAGGATCTTTCCCTTGGCGAAATCGCCCAGGAGCTTGGAGTCAGCCGCCAGGGAGTGTATGATAATCTCAGCCGGGCAGAGGCCCTGCTGCATAATATGGAGGAGAAGACGGGCTGCGTCCGCCGGGCATTGGCGACCCGAAAAGCGGTGGGGCAGATTTGCAGCGCGGCCAGTCAGTTGACTTCCTATCCGGATGAAACCGTTTCTGCTCTGGCAGCACAGATTGTGCAGACTGCCCAGGGCCTTGAGGAGTAAATTATGGCATTTGAAGGCTTAACGGAAAAAATCAATAATACCTTCAAAAAGCTTCGCGGCAAGGGTCGCCTGAAAGAGGCTGATGTGAAGGAGGCCATGCGGGAAATCCGGATGGCGCTGCTGGAGGCGGATGTCAGCTATAAGGTCTGCAAGGACTTTACCAAATCCGTCACGGAGCGCTGCATCGGCGCCGATGTGCTGGAGTCCCTGACGCCTGCCCAGATGATCGTGAAGATCGTCAATGAAGAGTTGGTTAAGCTCATGGGCAGCGATACGAAGCATATCAATATCAATCCCAACGGCCCTACGGTTGTGATGCTGGTTGGCCTGCAGGGTGCCGGTAAAACCACCAATGGCAGCAAGCTGGCGGGGCTCATGAAGCGCCAGGGGCGCAATCCGCTGCTGGTGGCATGTGATATTTACCGTCCGGCTGCCATTCAGCAGTTGAAGGTCTGCGGCGAAAAGCTGGGTATTCCCGTGTTTGACCGGGGTACGCAGGATCCGGTGCAGACTGCGAAGGAAGCCGTGCTTTATGCGCGCCAGCGGGGCTATGATATGGTCTTCCTGGATACGGCCGGTCGTCTCCATGTGGACGAGCAGCTGATGGAAGAACTGAAGAACATCAAGGCAGCCGTGAAGCCCAATGAGATAATGCTGGTTGTGGATGCCATGACCGGTCAGGACGCGGTGAACGCGGCGCAGACCTTTAATGAGTGGCTGGACATTGATTCGGTGATGCTCTCCAAGCTGGATGGCGATGCCCGTGGCGGCGCGGCCCTTTCTGTCCGTGCCATTACCGGAAAGCCAATCAAATTCTGCGGCATCGGTGAAAAGCTGGAGGATATCGAGCCCTTCCATCCGGATCGGATGGCAAGCCGCATCCTGGGTATGGGTGATGTGCTTACTCTGATCGAAAAGGCAGAGCGGGCCTATGACGCCAAGAAGGCAGCCGAAATGGAGGAGAAGCTGAAAAGCAACCGCTTCACCCTTCAGGATTTCTACGACCAGATGGTGCAGATGAAGTCCATGGGTTCCATGCAGGATATTCTGGCCCAGATGCCCGGCGGCGCAAACCTCAAGGATGTAAAGCTGGACGAAAAAGCAATGGCCCACACCGAGGCAATCATCCTGTCTATGACCCCTAAGGAGCGGGAAAAGCCTGAGATTATCGGTGCAAGCCGCAAGAAGCGTATCGCAGCCGGCGCCGGTGTCAAGGTGGAGGACGTAAACCGCCTGCTCAAATCCTTTGAGCAGATGCGCAAGCTGATCAAGCAGTTCTCCGGCCCGGGTATGGGCAAGAAGATGAAGCGTTTGCGCGGCTTCAAGGGCTTTCCGGGCCTGTAAATTGGTTCGCTCTAAGCAAAATTGCTTTGCGATATAAAAAGAAAGATTATTTATGGAGGTGAAACTCTCATGGTTAAAATCAGACTGAGAAGAATGGGTGCCAAGAAGGCTCCTTACTACCGTATCGTTGTTGCTGACTCCCGTTCTCCCCGTGATGGCCGCTGCATCGAGGAGATTGGCGTGTACAATCCCCTGACCGAGCCTGCTACCATCAATGTCGATGCTGAGAAGGCTCAGAACTGGATCAAGAATGGCGCACAGCCTACCGATACCGTCCGTGGCCTGCTCAAGAGCGCTGGCGTCCTGTAATTTCCCCGAAGGAGTCACACAATGAAGGAACTTTTGCAGTATATGGCAAAAAACCTGGTGGACAATCCTGATGCGGTCATCGTTGAGGAACAGACCGGTGAAGATGGGAAGGTTCTGGAGCTGCATGTTGCCGAAGGGGACATGGGCAAGGTTATTGGCCGCCAGGGACGGATTGCGAAAGAAATCCGCACCATTATCAAGACTGTAGCCCAGCGCACCGGCGAGAAGGTCACGGTCGAAATCGTGGAGTAATACCGCTGCCAAGTCGTCCCCTTTGCGAGGATGGATTGGTTCCCTGGTAGAAACGGCTATGCGTGGCGATTTTTCGTCACGCATTTTCGTTTTTTATTTGAAAGAACCGGAAAAATGTTCTGTAACCATAAAGGAGCTGTTGCTGATGAAACTCCAATTGATTGATGCCGGAGAGATTGTCACGACCCACGGAGTCAGGGGGGAAGTGAAGGCCTTGTGTTGGTTGGATTCTCCGGAAGATTTGTGCGATTTTGACCGCTGTGTGATTGCCGGCAAGGAATATAAAATTCAGTCCTGCAGGGTGCAGAAGACCTGTAATTTGCTGAAGCTGGAAACAGTTGATACGATGGAAGCAGCGCAGGCTATGCGGGGAAAGGCTGTCCAGCTGTACCGAGAGGATATTTCGGACGAGGTGATTTTTGCTGCAGAACTCATTGGAATGGAGGTTTACAGCGAAAACCGCCTGTTGGGCACGATTGAAGATGTGCTGGATTACCCCGGCAACCAGGTGTATGTGGTTCGGGGAGAGCATGAGTATCTCATACCGGCGGTCAAGGCCTTTGTCCAGTGTACCAGTCTGGCGGAGAACCGCATGGATGTTACCGTGATCGAGGGGATGCGCAGTGATGAGGATTGATATTCTGACCTTGTTTCCGGATGCCTTGGGGGATGTGCTCTCTGAAAGCATTCTGGGCCGGGCACAGGAGCGGGGCTTCATCCGGATCGAGGCGCACCAGATTCGGGATTATACCTCCAATAAGCAGAATCAGGTGGACGATTATCCCTATGGCGGAGGCCGGGGGGCAATTATGCAGGCGGATCCCCTTTACCGCTGCTGGGAGGATGTATGTGATGAGGCAGGAGGGCCGGTGCACACCATTTACCTGTCTCCCTGCGGCCACACGTTTACACAAAAGGATGCCATCCGTCTCAGCAAGCTGGATAATCTGATTTTTGTCTGTGGCCATTACGAGGGCATCGACCAACGTTTTATTGACGAATGTGTGGATGAGGAGCTTTCCCTGGGGGATTTTGTTCTCACCGGCGGTGAAATTGCGGCAATGGCCATGACAGATGCGATTTGCCGCATGGTACCCGGTGTGCTGGCTGACCCGGAGTGCTTTGAGGATGAAAGTCACTATAACGGACTGCTGGAATACCCCCAGTACAGCCGTCCAGCCGTATGGCATGGCCGGGAGGTGCCTGCAATCCTGCTTTCCGGCAATCATAAGCTGGTTGCTCTATGGCGCAGAAAACAGGCCCTGCGCCGCACAAAGGCCCGCAGGCCGGATATGTACGCAAACCTGGACCTGACCTCCAAGCAGGATAAAAAGCTTTTGAAGGAAATGGAGGAGGAAGACCGTGAGCAATCTGGAAACCCTGAAGCAGTGGATCGATGAAAGCCATCGCATGGTGTTTTTTGGCGGTGCCGGTGTGAGTACTGAGTCCGGCATCCCGGATTTCCGCAGTGTGGATGGGCTGTACCATCAGAAATTTGAATATCCGCCGGAGACCATTATCAGCCATAGCTTCTATCAGCGGAATCCCAGCTACTTTTTTCGGTTTTACCGGGAGAAGATGCTTCCCCTCGGCTTTGAACCCAATATCACCCACAAAAAGCTTGCCCAGTGGGAGCGGGAGGGAAAGCTTGCGGCGGTTGTGACTCAAAACATTGACGGTTTGCACCAAAAAGCCGGTTCTCAGAGGGTGTATGAGCTCCATGGCAGTGTCCTGCGTAATTACTGCACCAGATGCCACCGGTTTTACCCGGCTGAATTCATCCGTGATGCGCAGGACATTCCGCGCTGCACCTGCGGCGGGATTGTAAAGCCGGATGTAGTGCTGTACGAGGAAAGCCTTGACCCAGAGGTGATTGAGAAAAGTGTAAATGCCATTGCAAATGCCGATTTGCTGATGGTGGCGGGCACCAGCCTTACGGTTTATCCGGCGGCGGGGCTGCTCCGGTATTATGCGGGCAAACGACTGGTTTTGATTAACCGGGATGCAACACCCTATGACAGTCAGGCGGACCTGGTGATCCATGATAGCCTAGGGGATGTTTTTTCAAAGCTGATATCATAATCCGGTATCCCGGAACAACTGATTTGCGCCATACAGAATCCTCACTGTTCATGCTTGGGCAGTGAGGATTCCTTTTTTGTGCACATAAGAAACATAACGCGTAACTTGTTGGGGAAATTTGTTTATTTTGGAAAATTCTTCTTGCATGTATCCGCTTCCTATGCTATAATCATGGTGCGTAAGCCAATATAATAAAAGGAAACAATGATGTGCGCGTGATGCGTGCGCAGAATGATAATGAAAAGGTAATGTCAATGGCTTCATCGGTTGATTAAAAAGGAAACTTGTAAGGAGATGGATGTATGAAAAAAAGAATAATTATCTCGCTGGTCATGATGATCCTTTTATTGGCGGCCACTTGCCTGCCTGCGGCTGCGGAACCACCAGCCACAAAGAAATTGCCGTGTGCATATTGCAATCGCAACCGAACCTTTGAGTTCGTTGGATATAGCGCGAATAAGACTACACATTATCCGGCATATAAATGTACGACATGTAAAAGGGTTGGCAGCACTATGAGCGGCAGTGGTGCTCACACCGGCGGCACGGCTACCTGCACCCAAAAGGCGGTGTGTGTTGTGTGCAATCATGAATATGGTGATTACGTCCACGATTTGGAG
The DNA here is from genome assembly GCA_934591635.1 of uncultured Oscillospiraceae bacterium. Classification (GTDB taxonomy): domain Bacteria; phylum Bacillota; class Clostridia; order Oscillospirales; family Oscillospiraceae; genus Faecousia. Next base: position 12,930 of record CAKTPI010000005.1, read on the forward strand.
TACCACGAAGGAAAGGCAGCCACCTGCACCGAGAGCGGTTGGGAAGCCTATGATACCTGCAAACGCGCTGGGTGCAATTATACGACGTATCGTGTAATACCAGCTTCACACGATCTGGTGCATCACGATGCGTTGGCCCCAACCTGTACGCAGAATGGCTATAAGGCCTATGAAACATGTAAAAACTGTGACTACTCAACCTATACAGCGGATCCGGCACTTGATCATGACTGGGGTGATTGGCTGCCGAACGGCGATGTGACTCACACGCGTACGTGTAAACGGGACGCTGCCCATACCGAGACGGAAGCTTGCACCTCCTTTTTTCCTGCTGACTGCATCAGCGGCCCCAGATGCCGTGCCTGCTGGGGAGTGAGCGGCGAAAAGGATCCCAACAATCACCCTTGGCGGCAGTGGTATTCCAACGGAGATGGGACGCATACACGCACATGCAACCACAATGTCCTTGAAGCTCAGACAGAGCCTTGCTCCGGAGGCAACGCGACTTGCCTGATACCGGGTACATGCAGCACGTGTGGCGGGCAGTATCTGACAGACCACATGGATACAAATAAGGATCACCTTTGCGATACATGTCAGAAAAAACTCAGTGAATGCGCGGATAAAGACAATGACCACCGGTGTGATTATTGCGGGGCGCAGCAATCGCCTCACAGCTATGAAGCGGTTCCTGACGCAATATACCTGAAATCGGAGGCAACCTGCGTATCCCCAGCGGTGTACTTTGTGCGTTGCTCTATCTGCAAAGAAAAGGGAACAGCAACCTTCGAGGTAGGAGATAAGAACCCGGACAATCATGATCTGGAGCATTATGACAGCAAAGCGGCTGCTTGTACCGAGAAGGGGTGGAAGGCCTATGATCGTTGCAGACGCGATGGCTGCGCTTATGCCACCTATCAGGAGATTCCTGCCATGAGCCATTGGTATGGTGAATGGACACCGAATGCGGATGATACCCATACGGCGCAGTGCAGACGCAGCGGCTGCTACCATCGCACGGTAGTCAAATGCGAAAAGATGGACGCTGCTCTACCGGATCAGCCTGCAACAGGGGAGGAGTCAAATGAATTTAGCCTTTGCCCCGTTTGCGGCGCGGTCAGCGATGGTACACGACTGGTGCTGGTGGAAAGGGCCACGGTAAAAGCATTGACACACCGGCTCCCTGCCGGAGAAGTGATGGCGCGCATGGGCAAGCTGGAAAACGGCAAAATCCTGTTGAGCATTGGCTTTGAGTTTGCCGGTAAACTGACGCAGCCTGTCGGCCAAGTGCAGTTCGCCCTGCCAGCCTCGGCGCTGAATGGTTACACCCTGCATATGTTGAATACAGACAGCACAGAAACAGAGCTGTCTGTCACGGTAAGCGGCGAAGAGATAACTTTTACGCTGGACTTTGAATCACAAGTCAAAGGCCGGGACGTAATAATTCAGCTCGTGTAATAATAAATCAATCTGTATAAGCGTTCCCCTGTTCAGTAAGGACAGGGGAGTGCTGCATTTTCAGAGGCTTTTCTTCAAATGCAATTGGCGCAGGCTGCCTGCAAGGATGTACAAGTCTGACGGAAATAAAATCTAATTTCCAATCTGTCGAATTTTGAAAAAACTGCTTGACATTTTCAAAAGCTGTGTTATACTGAAGATGTAAATAAGAGTTATTCTTATTTAGGAGGAAGCCGATGGAAAGTTCAGGTAAGCAATTTCGCAAGAGAAACGCAATTCTTGCCTGTCTTCGCCAGTCTAAGGCGCACCCCTCTGCTGAGGATATCTATCACACCTTGCAGCAGGAGCATTCGGATATCTCCCTTGCTTCCGTCTACCGCAATATCAAGCTGTTCAAGGACGAAGGGCTGATCATCAGCCTTGGCACCGTGAATGGGATTGAGCGGCTGGATGGCAGGGTGGATCCCCATGTGCATTTTGCATGCAGTGCCTGCGGCGCGGTGGTAGATGTCCCGGATGTAGAGGTGCCCGCAAGTGTCCCCAAAGCCACCGAGGCGTGCCTCGGCTGTCGGGTGGACGATACGCGACTGGTGCTGACCGGCCTCTGCAGAAATTGCATTCAAAAAACAAAGCAATAATTTTTTAGGAGGAAAAAGTCATGAAAAAGTTTGTTTGCCCCGTTTGCGGTTACGTTTACGAAGCTGAGGAGATGCCCGCCGATTTCAAGTGCCCTGTCTGCCACGTGGATGGCTCCAAGTTCAAGGAACTGGATACCTCCAAGCTGGCTGCTGAGCATGAGCTGGGCATCTACAAAAAGACTGTTGCCAACAACCCCGACATCCCTGAAGCTGACAAGCAGTGGATTCTGGAGCAGCTGAAGGCCAATTTCACCGGCGAGTGCAGCGAGGTGGGCATGTATCTGTGCATGGCCCGTATTGCCCACCGGGAGGGCTACCCCGAAATCGGTCTGTATTGGGAGAAGGCTGCCTACGAAGAGGCTGAACATGCTGCCAAGTTTGCCGAGATGCTGGGGACTACCCTGGAACCCAACATGACCGGCTCCACCCGGAAGAACCTGGCATGGCGTGTTGACTGCGAGTTCGGCGCTACCCAGGGTAAGTTTGACCTGGCGCTGAAGGCAAAGCAGTATGGCCTGGATGCCATCCACGATACTGTCCACGAAATGGCCAAGGACGAGGCCCGGCACGGCAAGGCTCTGCTGGGTCTGCTGCAGAGATACTTCAAGTAAAATAGGGAGCGCGCGGAACTATGGCGGAAAACCTATTTCTCAGGAATGCTCATGAAAAGGGCCTTATAGACAATCGGGAAATTGCCTTTGCGGCAGATATTACCTGCACCAATGGCAACAGGGGACGAGCATGGTTTTTCCTTAATGGCAGTGTACTGTCTCTGTATGAGTTTGCCGGACTTGCTGATGTGGGGGATCTCATTGAGAAGATTGACCTTAAGGACGCGCAATTCATAAAGGGAAGCAGCTTCGCATTGCACCCGACATTGAAGTTCCAATATAACGGCAACACTTATTCGTTCCAGGGATTTGCACAGGCGAAAAAAGTCTTGGAAGCGGTAAAATCCGCATGCGGCGCATAACAGAGCGAATTACTTCCGCAGGGCGGCGTTGCCGGCGCAGTATTAAAGCATGATAAAATGAAAACAGGGGGAACTGCAAGAGCGGTTCCCCCTGCTTGGTATACGATACAGGATGTGTATGGCAGGACGGTTATTGGGCAGATAAACCTTGACATTCGTAAAACACTTGTTATACTAGAGTTAGCGAGAGCTAACTTGCAACGGAGGGAAAAAGATGAACAGAGTAGGGCATAGAAAACTATCGATTGCGTTATTGTGCGGCTTCTTGGGGTGCCTGTGTTACGGCGCTGGGGACTGGCTGATGGTGTACGGGGACACTACTTACACAGGGAAGCTTTTTTGGCTGACGTCTGGCGTGGCCGGAATTCCGGCATGGCGGAATGAACTGGCAATGGCGCTTGCTTTCCCGGGAATTATCCTTTATGGAATCGCGTTGTTTGCTATTGGGCGGTTGATTACAGGGGAGAAGGCGCGCCGGGTCTATCATTATTTGAATGCCTTTGGGTTGACCCCTTGGCTGTGCCTGCATCTTTTCTATATTATGATCCTCTACCTCTTTGGATGGATGACCCAAAACGGCTATGCCGGGGCGGCATTGCCTGCCTGTGAGGCACTTTATGACCATCTGTCCTGGCTGATCCCGGTAAGCGAGGGACTGATGCTGCCGGTGTTTCTCTACTGGTTTTATGCAGTACTGTCTGGTAAGACAGTGCTTCCAAAGAGGGCAGCCGTTTGGAATGTACTGACTTTTTATGCGATTTTTTCTGTAGTTAAAAATCTGCTTCCGGATAATCCCTTCCGTATTGGCTTTACCAACGGCCTGATGAGCGAAAGCATGGTACTTTTCTTCCTCGCAATTTGGCTTGCCGCACGAAAAGCGGAATGGTGATCCCTTGACCATGTATGATTTGACAGCAGAGGATTGATGGCATGTATTATTGCACTCTGGGAAAAGAAGGCTTCCTTGGTACCTTCTATGAGAGCCCGATTCCAACGGAAAAAGCAATTATTTTAGTCGGCGGCAGCGGAGAAACACGGGAGTACGTGGAGAAACGGGCGCAGGTGCTGTGCCGGGAGGGCTTCCATGTGCTTGCGTTGGGGTATTACCTTTGGAAGCCGCTTTCCCGCCAGACGGTCAGAATCCCGGTGGACTATGCGGAAAAGGCAGTTGCATTTCTAAAAACCTGCCGGGCAGGGGAGATTCATAAAATTGGAATGACCGGTATTTCCCTTGGGGCGGCCTACACCCTGCTCAGTGCGTCTTATCTGCCGGATATTTCCTGCGTGGTGGCGGTTTCCGGGTTCGATTTTGTGGTGGAAGGGTGCAAGAATATGCTGCTTCGTCAGCATTGCTCTTATTTTTCCTACCATGGTGAAGATGTACCCTATGAACCCGCAGAGGTTCTATCACACCTTGGGAAAACTCTGCATGCATGGAAAAGGGATTCACGCTATGGCCTGAAGGCGATGAATCGGTTCTATTATAACGAATGCTTCCCCAACCGCACAGATGCCAGCCGCATTAAGGCAGAAAATATCAGAGGTGATATTCTTTTGCTGGCCCCGGCCTACGATGACACATGGCCTTCGGATACTGCATCGGGGCGTATTATGCGGATTTTGGAAGAAAAGAAATTCCCATACCGACGGGAATGCGTGATTTACGAAAAAGCAAGCCACTGCTTGGCAATGCCGCCGGAAAGCCTGCAAATCAACGGAAAAAGTGAGGAACAGACCCAGAAACTCCTTGCGAAATTTATGACAATGGAGCAAAAATACCCGATTCAGTGCTGTCAGGCCAGAAGAGAAAGCTGGGCCAAACTGGTGTCCTTTTTCCGTGAGTGGTAATGCACTTGCGGTCAGCGCCGGGGGGAGATATCTCCCAGAACTGGCACTGCAATTGAAATTTAAGTTCGTAAAATTGAAAATGCTTTTGCTTGACATGCGCTCCGCGGGAATGTATAATGAGAAAAAATTCAGTTTGAGGGAAAAACGATGGGCTGGGGAATCAATCTTGTACAGCTGAAAAAAGGCAATGTTCTGTCCTCTATGGGGGTAGTGCGCCTTTTTTCGGCTGTTCTTTTAGATTGATATATTTGTTTGGCCGAACTTAATAGACGTGCTGCCTCCTTATCGATGAAATTCAATTCGATAAAGAGGTATTTTTATGCTTAAAATTAGGAAACAAATTGAATGCTTATACATTTCTACTATTTTGGATAATCTCTCCCTCACCGGAGCATGGGTGGCAATATTGGCGGCCCGAGGCTTTGATTTGGTAGAGATCAGTCTTGCGGAGACGGTATTTCACATTGTCAGCCTGATATTTGAATTGCCGTCCGGCATTTTAGCGGATGTATTCGGAAGAAAACGAATGCTGCTTGTCAGCGTTGTTATGCGGAGTCTGGCGAATTTAGTAATGATTTTCTCTCATGATCTGGCAACAGTTTGCCTTTCCATCGGCCTGACAGCGCTCGGCTACAATTTTGCTTCCGGCACAGGAGATGCACTGGCTTATGACTCCCTGAAGTACGCGGGGCAGGAGGGATGTTTTGATCGATTTGAGTCCAATCTGCTGACGATTTACCGATTGTGCAGCGGTTTATCCACGCTGTGCGCAGGTTTGGCGCTTTCTCTGGGGTACCGGATAGCCTATGGGATCGATCTGATAAGTGCTGCGGTGCAGATTTTGGTGATCTTCCGCTTGCAGGAAGTTCGGTTCCAGACGTTTCAGCAAGATGCACCGGTATGGGAGAGACTTTTGCACTGTGCCGAGAAGAGCGTTTCCTTCTTGAAAGCTGGGCCGCGTGTACTTTTGCTGATGTTCGGTAATTCCCTTGTGGGCGCCATAGATATCCTGCTGCTATTTTTCATTCAAGCAAAGCTGCCGGGAAAGGGGATTCCTCAGTGGGCGTTGGGGGTTGCACTGCTTTTTATGGAGCTGGGCGGGATTGCCGGTTCCCGGATTGTGCTGAAGGCATCCCGCTGGCGCTATCGCACTGTATTTTTGGCAGCGGTTGTGCTGGTGCTGTTTGGAATGGCAGTTGAGCATTCTGCTCTTTACCGGATAATGGTGCTGGGCGGCTTTCTTGCCGCAGCGGCGGATGATGCCTTGCAGGTGCGCACCAATGCGTTGCTTCAAAGCCTGTTCCCTTCTCAGCAGCGGGCGACGCTTACATCCGTGGAGTCATTCAGTTTTTCTGCCATTATGGTGGTGTTGACACCGTTGGCGGGAGTGTTCTATACCCATTGGTGATATAAAATGCCGGGAAGCGGTCCGCTGCGGATCACTTCCCGGCTTTCATCCTGCGGTTATTTTGCGGCAGAATCCATATCTGCCAGATATTTTTTTACACTGACCAGCTTTACAACACAGGTGAATACCTTCATTGCAAGCTGCAAATCTGCATCGGCAGGAAAGGAGGGAGCAATACGAATGTTGCTGTCGTGGGGATCCTTGCCGTAGGGGTAGGTGGCACCGGCACCGGTGAGCACCAGCCCGGCCTTCTTGCACTGGGAAACAATCTCCTTGGCACAGCCATCCAAAGAATCAAAGGAGACGAAATAGCCGCCCTTGGGATTGGTCCAATTGCCAATTTCCAGGCCACCCAGCTCTGTTTCCAGTGTATTGCGGACAATTTCGAATTTCGGACGCAGAATTTCCGCATGACGGCGCATGTGCTCCATCATGCCGTGGATATCCTTGAAGAACCGCACGTGACGCAGCTGGTTCACCTTATCATGCCCAATGGTCTGCACCTTCATCTGGGCACGGATATCCACAAGGTTGTTCTGTGAGGCGGCCAGCGCCGAGATGCCGGAGCCAGGGAAGCTGATCTTGGATGTGGAGGCAAACTTGTATACCAAATCCGGATTCCCGGCCCGTTTGCACTCTGCCAGAATTTCAATCAGGTGATCCTGATCGTGGTCGTACAGATGGTGAATGGTATAGGCATTATCCCAATAGATGCGGAAATCTACGGCAGCAGGCTTCAGCCGCGCAAATCTGCGGACAGTCTCATCCGAATAGGAAATGCCCTGAGGGTTGGAGTACTTGGGCACACACCAGATGCCCTTGATGGCCGGATCGGAAGCTACCAGCTCTTCTACCATGTCCATATCCGGTCCGGTGGGCAGCATGGGGACGTTGATCATCTCAATGCCAAAATATTCGGTAATGGCAAAATGACGGTCGTAGCCGGGTACAGGACAGAGAAACTTCACCTTTTCCAGCTTGCACCAGGGGGTGCTGCCCATCACGCCGCTGATCATAGAGCGGGCGACTGTGTCATACATCACGTTCAGGCTGGAGTTGCCATAGATAATGACCTGATCCGGACGAACTTCCATCATGTCGGCCATCAGTTCTTTGCATTCCTCAATGCCGTCCAGCACGCCATAGTTCCGGCAGTCTGTGCCATCTTCGCAGGTCAGATCACTTTCGCTGTTCAGAACATCCATCATCCCCATGGATAGATTTAACTGTGCCTGGGATGGCTTCCCTCGGGCCATATTCAGCGAAAGCTTGCGGTTCTGGTATTCCGTATATTCTGCCTTCAGTGTATCCTTCAACTCCAGCAGCTCCTGCCGGGTCAGTTCGGAATAAGGTTTCATGACTACCTCCGATTAGTCGAAATTTGCAAGTTCACTTACTGCGTCCTGCATAACGGATATATAATACTATGAATTGTCCTAAATTTCAATGGGCAGTATCGACAGATTCCGAATGAAAAGAAAAAATTTTATGCATACCATGCACACCGAACCATCTAACAATAAAGAAAAGCTGTCGAGGAGCCTTTCAGAAAGGTAAATCGACAGCTTTGCGCTTTTTAGGTTGCACCCCGCACTCCGGTGAGATCCTTGATTACCTCTCCGGCGATAATCAGCCCAACGACAGACGGCACAAAGGCGTTGGAGCCGGGGATATCCCGGCGGGCGGTGCACTTGCGTGCTGTCCCCGGCGGGCAGATACAGTGGTTCCGGCAGCTAATTTCCATGTCTTCAATGGGACGAATTGCCTCCTCTTGCGAGTAAACCACCTTGAGATGATCGATGCCTCGCTTACGGCATTCTCTTCGAATCACCCGGGCAAGGGGGTCAACGGTGGTTTTATAGATATCGTCTACCCGGAATGCGGTTGGATCCAGCTTGTTGCCGGCACCCATGGAGGAGATGATAGGGGTTCCCACCGCCTGCGCGTTCACGATCAGGGCCAATTTGCCGGATACGGTATCAATGGCATCTACAATGTAGTCATACTGCGTAAAATCAAATTGCGCTTCTGTACCGGGAAGGTAGAAAGTTTTGTACGTGGTGACAGCACATTTCGGATTGATGGACAGAATGCGCTGCTCGGCTTCGTCAACCTTATACTTGCCGACACTGTTTCGGGTGGCGAGAATCTGACGGTTGATATTCGTCAGGCAGATCCGGTCATCATCGATCAAGTCCAGTGCCCCAATACCGGAACGCGCCAGCGCCTCCACTGTGTATCCGCCCACGCCGCCGATGCCGAACACAGCCACCCGTGACGCTGCTAGCTTTTCCATTGCCTCCCGTCCGAAAAGAAGCTCTGTTCTCGAAAATTGATTTAGCAAAGGAATTCACCTCATAAACATACTGACTCAGTCGGTTAATCATAGCATAAAGAGTGCAGCATTGTCAAGATGAAGAAAAATGTGCTGTTCTTTAAGGATTGCCAAGCTCCAGACGCATCATGATGAGCTCCTGCCATTTACCGTCACTGCACCGAAATCCCAGCGGGTTACGGCCAAATTCCACAAAGCCAAACTTTTTGTATAGCCGGATTGCCTTCTCATTTTCAGCCACGACGTCCAATTCCAGCTGCAAAAACCCAGCCTGTTTTGCGCACAGAATGCACTGCTTTGTCAGTGCGTTCCCAATGCCAAGTCCATTGTAGGCTTGCAAAATACTGATACCGAATTCAGCCCGGTGCAGCATCTTTCGCCGGTTTCGCAGGAGATTCACACTGGCGGAGCCCACCAGTTCGCCGTCTACAAAGGCGCAAAGGGTCACATCGGTTGGGCTGCTTTTTGCCGCTTCCAGCCGCAGTGCCTCCTTTTGCGGGTCATGCTCCGCTTCCTCCGGCCCGGCGCACAGGAAGTCGGTTTCCCCACGCAGCTGTAGGGAGTAATGCACAAAGGCCTCTGCATCCCCGGGCTCAGCGCTGCGCAGAGTGCAGCTTTTTCCGTTTTTTAGCGGTATCGTTGTGCGGAAAATCAAGATACATCCCCCCGGTGTCCCATACTTTATATATAACGGAACAAGTATAGCATAAAGAAGACAGGAATCAATAGGAAACGGCAATTTGACGCTACCCCTGCAATCCTGCTTTTTTATTGACAATTCGCATATTTTTCTAATTGATTATTGACAAAGTATTGTGTAGGATATATAATTCCATTGTAAAATTTCACCAATGGAGGGAAATAATATGAAAAAATTATTGGCAATAGCGCTGTCCCTGGTCATGGTTTTCGGACTGTTCGCCGTCCGTGGCGTCCAGGCTGAGGGCATGGACGATCTCGTCGCCGCTGCACAGGCAGAGGGCGAGCTGATTGTCTACGGCTCCTGCGAAGAGGAATACCTGGCCGCCGCCTGCGAGCACTTCGAAGAGCTCTATGGCATCAAGGTAAAGTATCAGCGCCTGTCCACCGGCGAAGTGCAGAGCAAGATTGAAGAAGAAAACGGCACTCCCTCTGCTGACGTCTGGTTCGGCGGCACCACCGATCCCTACAACGTCTGCGCTGCCGAAGGTCTGCTGGAGCCCTACGAGGCCATCAATGCTTCCCACCTGCTGGGCGATGCCTACAAGGATGCCGACGGCCAGTGGTACGGCATTTACAAGGGCATCCTGGGCTTCATCGTCAACATCGACGAGCTGAACCGCATGGGACTGGAAGTTCCTCAGGACTGGGCTGACCTGCTGAAGCCCGAGTACAAGGACCTGATTTGGCTGTCCAACTACAACACCGCCGGCACCGCCAAGCTGGTCATCAACACCATGATTCAGAAGTACGGCCACGACGAGGGCATCCAGTACCTGGTGGACCTGGATAAGAACATTCACGTTTACACCAAGTCCGGCTCCGGCCCCTCCAAGAACGTGGGCACCGGCGAATGCGTCATCGGTATCGGCTTCCTGCATGACGGCATCACCCAGATTGTGGATAACGGCTACGGCAATATCCAGCTGGTGATTCCTTCCTCCGGCACCTCCTTCGAGATTGGCGCTACCGCCATCTTCAAGGGCGCTGCCCATCCCAATGCTGCCAAGCTGTGGATTGAGTACGCTCTGAGCCCCGAGTGCGTGGAGTTGGCCCAGGACAACGGCTCTTACCAGTTCCTGGTCATCGACAATGCCAAGCAGCCCGAGGTAGCCGAGGAGTTCGGCCTGGATCCCGAGAACGTCATGGACTATGACTTCGAGGATGCCAAGAACAACATCAAGACCTACATCGAAGAGGTTATGAACGCCCTGGGCGGCGGCGACGACCGTTTCAAGACCGAGTAATCAGAATAGCCTTAGCAGGGGATGGAGTCAATCTCCATCCCCCTGCTTTTCAGTGGGAGGCTCTGAATAGACCATTGTGCAGAGGTGGTTTATTCAGAGTTTCCCAGGATATATTTTTCGAAGGGAGGAATCCGCCTATGGCCAGCCGTCAGGGTGCAGCACTGGAGCGAAAGAAGCTGCTGGGCGATCCGATTCTGGTAACTACCATTGTGGTTTTGATTGCCTTTTTGACGTTGTTTATTCTCTACCCCCTTGCAATCCTGCTGGTGGACAGCGTCTACGGTGCCGAAACCGGTCTGACATTGTCCGTGTTCAAGCGAATTTTCAAAATGCCCAATTTCCGCCGGGCAATTTCCAATACCCTTAAGGTGGGCCTGACGGTGGGCGTTCTCTCCACGGTGGTGGGCCTGCTGTTTGCCTATGTGGAGGAGTACGTCAAGGTCCGCACCAAATTTATGGGGGGCCTGTTTAAGGTTGTCTCCATGCTGCCGGTGGTTTCGCCTCCCTTTGTGCTGTCCTTGAGTATGATTATGCTCTTTGGCAAGGCGGGGATTATCACAAGATATCTGCTCCATATCTACGACAACAGCGTGTATGGTTTTGGCGGCATTACCGTAGTTCAGACACTGACCTTCTTCCCGGTGTGCTACATGATGCTCAAAGGACTACTGAAAAACATCGATCCCAGTCTGGAAGAGGCGGCGCGGGATATGGGCGCTTCCCGGTTCAAAGTGTTTACCAGTGTGACTCTGCCGTTGATTCTCCCGGGGCTGGGCAATGCCTTTTTGGTGACTTTTATCGAGTCCATTGCGGACTTTGCAAATCCCATGATTATTGGCGGCTCCTATGATACGCTGGCTACCACCATTTATCTGCAAATCACAGGCGCGTATGATAAGCAGGGTGCGGCGGCCATGGCGGTTGTGCTGCTGTCTATTACGCTGGTTATGTACCTGGTGCAGAAATATGTGCTTGAAAAGAAGACGGCGGCAACGCTGACCGGCAAGGCATCCCGGGGCAGAATGCTGATCGAAGATCGGTCGGTGACCCTCCCGCTTACTGTGATGTGCTCACTGATAGCAATTTTTGTTATCATGATGTATATCTGTGTTCCGTTTGGAGCACTGTTTAAGACCTGGGGCTATGACTTCCACTTGACGACAAAATGGTTTGTTCGGGTGTTCGAAAAGTACAAGGGCTTGAAGGCATTCCGGGATTCCTTTGTTCTGTCGCTGATTGCAGCGCCGATTACGGCACTGCTGAGTATGATTATCTCTTATTTGGTGGTCAAGCGGAAATTCAAGGCCAAAGGCTTCATAGAGTTCGTTTCCATGCTGGCCATGGCTGTCCCCGGCACAGTGCTTGGTATTGGTTATATCCGTGGCTTTGTCAAGGGCGTGTTCGGCACAGGCTTCCTGGCAGGGCTGTATGGCAGCGCGGCAATTCTGATTATTGTTTTTGTCATCCGCAGTCTGCCCACCGGTACCCGCAGCGGTATTTCCGCATTGCGTCAGATTGACAAGAGCATTGAAGAATCCGCCTATGATATGGGTGCCAATAGCTTTAAGGTGTTTATGACGGTGACCCTTCCGCTGATTAAGGATTCTTTCCTCAGCGGTTTGGTTACAGCGTTTGTCCGTTCCATTACGGCCATTTCTGCCATTATCCTGCTGGTAACGCCGGAGTTCCTCCTGATTACCGTGCAGATCAATGAATTTGCGGAGAAGGGTTCGTATGGCGTGGCCTGCGCCTTTGCAACAATCCTGATTGCGATTACTTACGGAAGCGTCCTGTTGATGAACTTGGTGATCAAGTTCTTCGGCACCAGCCGCAAAATAAAGGAGGTCAACTGAAATGGCGAAAACAAAAAAAGGCGTTCGCCTGGAGCATATTTCCAAAATTTATAAGGATCCCAAAACCGGCAAGGATTTCTATGCGGTAAAGGATGCCAATCTGGAGATTGCGCCTGGCTCCTTCGTGACGCTGCTTGGCCCCTCCGGCTGCGGTAAAACCACGACACTGCGCATGATTGCTGGCTTTGAAAGCCCGGACGAGGGCGAGATTTACCTGGGCAATGAACCCATTAATGCGCTGACACCCAACAAACGGGATACTGCCATGGTGTTTCAAAGCTATGCACTTCTGCCGCATTACAATATCTTTGACAATGTGGCCTATGGTCTGAAGCTGCGGAAGATGGACAAGGCGACCATTAAGGAAAAGGTGACAAGCATTCTGAAGCTTGTCGGCCTGGAGGGCATGGAAGCCCGCATGACGAACCAGCTGTCCGGCGGCCAGCAGCAGCGTGTTGCGCTGGCACGCGCTTTGGTGCTGGAGCCAGGTGTGCTGCTGTTTGACGAACCCCTCAGCAATTTGGATGCAAAACTTCGTGTGACCATGCGTACCGAGATTCGCCGCATTCAGCAAGAGGCGGGGATTACCGCTGTCTATGTTACCCATGACCAGTCAGAGGCCATGGCCCTGTCCGATCAGATCATCATCATGGAAAAGGGCGTTGTCCGACAGATTGGTACTCCGCAGGAGATTTATTACCATCCGGCAAACGAGTTCGTTGCGGACTTTATCGGCGAGGCAAACTTCCTGCGCGGAGAATTGACAGCCAGGAACGGTGACCAGGGAACCGTAACGGTAGAAGGCAGCACCGTGGAAGTTGTTGGTGTGCGAGATATCGACAAGGGGAATCAGTGCACCCTGGTACTGCGTCCGGAGTCTGCTGTCCTTGCAGACCAGGGCCAGCTTCCCTGTAAGGTCATCGTCTCCTGCTTCATGGGCTCCTACCAGAATTATCATGTGATGGTGGGGAATACCATGGTTAAAATTACGGATTTTAACCCCAAGAATAAAAAGATTTACCAAGTGGGCGATACGGCTTATGTCCGTTTTGAAAAAGAGAACGTCCACGTCCTGTAAAAAACAGCAAGTCTTTGCCCCAGTTTGCCGGAAAAGGCGGACTGGGGCGCTTGCATTGTGCGGGATTGACAAAATCTGCAGGCTGTGATACGGTTATGTACAAATAAAATAAGAGAAAGGGGACTTTTATGACCAGGGAGCATTATATTGCTATGACAAATCGTACCCGCAGGGCAGTGGCACATCTTCCTGGGGGAACGAAAATGCTCAGCGTCCCAACTGTCCTGTGCGCAGCCTGTTATCTGGTTATGCTGGCCCAATTAGCATGGCAGCAGGATGAGCGGGTGATCCGGGCCGCACTGGTTCCGGCTTCGGTGTTTGTTTTGGTGACAGTGCTGCGTCCGCTCATTCACCGCCAGCGGCCCTATGATCGCTTTGGCGTGGAACCGGTTGGCTCCTGGCAGCCAAACAAGGGAAAAAGCATGCCGAGCCGCCATGCAGCCAGTGCCGCTGCAATTGCTTTTTCGGTAATGTGGGTGCACCCTTCTGCGAGCGTGATTCTTTTTATGGGACTGCTGTGTGCTGGAATATGCATGCTGCGGGTGCTGACCGGTAAGCATTATCCATCGGATGTGGCAGTGGCTTTGCTGATTGCAGGGGCAATGTCGCTGATAGGTTATACGATATGAAGAGGAAATAAGAATGGCTTATAAATATGAAACTCATATGCACACCAGCGAGGGAAGCGCCTGCGCTTCCTCAACTGGCGCGGAAATGGCGCTGGCACATAAACAGGCAGGTTATGAAGGAATTTTTGTTACGGACCACTTCTTTAACGGCAATACAGCTGTCCCTAAGGACTTGCCATGGGAGGAGCGTGTGGCACGTTTTTGCCTGGGTTATGAGCATGCCAAAGAGACCGGAGATCAAATTGGACTTCAGGTTTACTTCGGCTTTGAATATGCTTATCACGGCGCGGAATTCCTGGTGTACAACTTGGATAAGCAATGGCTGATTGCCCACGAGAATCTTGACCAACTCCCGCCCAGAGAGGCATTGGAGCTGATGCACCAGGGGGGCGCGTTTATCATTCAGGCCCATCCCTTCCGGGAACGGGACTATATTGACCATATTCAGCTATTCCCCCGGGATATTGACGGCGTGGAGGCAATCAATGCGGCCCACTTGGGAGAAGAGGGAGGGCGGATGAATGCCCGTGCCTTTGCCTACGCAAAAATGTTTGATTTACCCGTCACCGCCGGTTCCGACAGCCACAGCACGAAGAAGCTTTTTGGCGGCGGGGTGGCATTCCCCCAGCGTTTGGAGCAGCCGCTGGATTATCTTGCATATATCCGATCCGGCAATGTTACACTTTTGGGGGACAATACAGTTCCTGATAAAGTCCTACAGAGAGGGTGACACCTTCCTGTTCTGCGTCCTCCAGCAGTGCTTCCAGATCAGAGTTTGTTCGCCAGGTATGAAAAAGGATGGAGTTTTGCCGTGCCTGAATTGTATAATGGCAATGCAGATTCCTGTCTGCATGGATGATACCGTCCTGCGGCCCGGGATTTGCCCGGATGGATGTGCCGCCTTTTGTAAGGATGGCACTTTCACCCTCCAGTGCATCTTCAAGCCATATTTCTTGCCCTTTCCATGGTGCCAGGTAGCAGCTCAATCGGGTGAGCGTAGGCGCGGCGGGAATAAAAACTGCTGCATTTTTGACCGCATAGGCTGGCGGCAATCCCAAGGGGTATTGCAGGTGGGTAGCAAGGTAGGCAGTGAGCTGTAGGGATTCGTCAGTTGGCTTATTTTGAAAATCCACCAGCAGCCCAAAACAGGAGAATTGCTCTATCGCTTGTGTCAGTTCCTGGCATACCCGATTGACATCATGCCCGTGAAGCGGTGTGCGGTCGTTTAAAATCAACAAACTCCCCGGAGGAAGTGCGGAGGGGAGATTGCATAACCCGGTGGAGTATGGGGAGAAATGACAGGCCATCCAGGCGGCTTTTTGCGGCAGGGAAGTACTGCCTATCATTTCTGCTGCTGTCATGGCCAGGTATTGGGCAATCGCCATGGACAAAATCTCCTTCCCGTGGTATAATACCCTATATGATATGAATCGATGGAGGCATGTATGACCTTTTCGTTGCTGCCCAAGTGTATTGCTGAGGCATTGACCGACATCACACCGGAGTTCTTACACCAAAGGGACATTCGGCTGCTTATGCTGGATTTTGACAACACCATTGTGCCCTATACCACAGATACCCCAACGCAGAACATGGAAAAATGGCTACAAGAAATGAAGCAGTCTGACATTCAGCTCTGCATTGTTTCCAACAGCAAGAAAGATCGTGTGAAACGCTTTTGTGCATCGTATGGCCTGGACTGCATCACCCATGCGAAGAAACCCTTTTCTAAGGGTATCTGTGAGTGCTTGCAGCGATATGATGTTCCTCCACAAAATGCAGCGTTGGTAGGGGATCAGATTTATACCGATACGCTCGGAGCAAACTGTCAGGGAGTGACCTCTATTCTGGTCAGCGCGATCCATAATCATAATTTTTGGTTGAAAGCCCGCCATGTGCTGGAGATTCCGTTTATTGCCATGGCTAGAAAAAGGAGAATTTCAAATGACGAATCTTGAGAAATACCGATCTATTCTGGATGAAAAGGTGGATGGGTTGCTGCTTACTTCCCGATACAGCCGCCACTACGGGGCAGAATTTGATATTGCCGAGGGAATTGCGGTTGTTTCCCAAAAAGGCTGCCGCTATTTTACGGATAGCCGGTATATCGAGTCTGCCGCCAAGAATATTAAGAATTTTCAGGTGGTAATGACGGATCGCAGCCGCAATTACGCATTGCTTATCAACCAGGCAATTGACGAATTTGGTATCCACGCCCTGGGCTTTGAGGAGGAGTACATCACAGCAGGGGAGCTTGCCCGGTTCCAAAATGACCTGAAGGCGGAATTGGTGCCGTATAATGAGAAAATATACGCTTTCCGCGCCGTGAAAGAGGAATGGGAATTGGATCGGCTGCGCAAGGCACAGCGAATTGCCGATGCAGCTCTGTTGGAGACGCTGCCGCGCCTGAAGGTCGGCATGACGGAGCTGGAGGCGCAGGCAGAACTGATCTACTGCATGTACAAAAACGGTGCCCAAGGCCTTTCTTTTGACCCAATTGTGGTCTCCGGCCCCAACACTAGCCTTCCCCACGGGGTAGCGGGGAATCGGGTGATTCAGGAGGGGGATTTCCTGACCATGGACTTTGGCGTCCTCTACCAGGGGTACTGCTCCGATACGACCCGCACGGTTGCCTTTGGGTATGCGACGGAGGAGATGCGTAAGGTCTACAATGTGGTACTGAAGGCCCAGCGGGAGGCTATTGCGGCTACGAAGGCCGGCGTGACCGGCAAGATGATTGATGGCATCGCACGCCAGGTCATTACAGATGCTGGCTACGGTGATTATTTCGGTCATAGCTATGGTCACGGTGTTGGCTTGGAGATTCACGAGGCCCCCAATATGAACATGCGAAACGACCAAATCCTTCCTGCCGGAGCGGTTTGCTCAGCCGAACCGGGTATCTACCTGCCGGGAAAATTTGGCGTTCGTATTGAAGATGTGACGATTTTGACAGCGGATGGTTGTGAAAATCTCACAAAGCTTCCAAAAGAGCTGTTGGTTCTGTAAAAAAGTGATATTTCCCCTTGAAAAAAGCAATGCAATCGGTTAAAATAAAGCGATGCAATTTTGTACATATTCTTTCTCGCCCGCGGGGAAGATAACTTAGGAGGATAAAAAGATGATTTCTGCAAGTGAATTCAGAAACGGTGTTACTTTCGAGATGGACGGCAAGGTCATGCAGGTTATCGAGTTCCAGCATGTCAAGCCTGGCAAAGGTGCTGCCTTCGTTCGTGTGAAGATGAAGAATGTGATTACCGGCGGCGTGACTGAGACCAGCTTTAACCCCACTGCAAAGTACCCCACTGCTTACATTGAGCGCAAGAAGATGGAGTATTCCTACAACGATGGCAATCTCTATTACTTTATGGATGGCGAGACCTATGAGCTGGAGCCCATTGATGCCAGCGTGCTGGATGATTCCTTCAAGTTTGTCAAGGAGAATGACACTTGTGTTATCATGAGCTATAAGGGCACTGTGTTTGGCGTAGAAGCTCCCAACTTTGCTGATCTCGTGGTTACCAAGACCGAGCCTGGCTTTGCTGGCAACACCGCGACCAACGTTACGAAGCCCGCAACTGTGGAGACCGGCGCTGAGGTAAAGGTGCCCCTCTTCATCAACGAGGGTGACAAAATTCAGATTGATACCCGCACCGGTGAGTACCTGGGCCGTTCCAAAGCCTGATTAAATCCTGAAATTTAAGGAGCGAATGATATGACGATTTCTGAAAAGTCCGCCTATCTCAAGGGCTTGATGGACGGCCTGAAGCTGGACACCGAGACCAACGAAGGAAAGATGATTGCTGCCATTGTGGATATTCTGGGTGACATGACCAAGAAGGTTGCGGACATTGAGGATACCACCATCGCTATCTCCGACGAGCTGGATGAGATCGAAGAGGATCTGGATGCCATTGAGGATTACATCCTGGACGAAGAAGACGAGGATGATGATTACGAGGACGAAGACGACTGGAACGATGGAGAGGATGACGAGGAAGAAGACGGCGAAGAGGGCTTCGACTTCGGCGATGAAGAAACGACTGTCTACGAGGTTCAGTGTGCCTGCGGCAACATCATCGACTTTGACGAGGATGTGCTGGAGTCTGGCAGCATTGTTTGTGATAAATGCGGCGAGACGCTGGAGTTTTCCTTTGACGATGAAGAAGAGGATGACGAGTAATCCTCCTTTGCAATAACCATTTTCGCCGGAGAGGATTTTCCTCTCCGGCGTTCACTTTTGGCATCCATACGATAGCACAAAGAATCCCCGATTCGTTTGAATCGGGGATTTATCACATTTAAACCTTCCGCAATTTGGGTACGTTCTGCCCCTTTACCAGCTTGACTACTGTACCGGACAGCAGGAACAAAGCAATCAGGTTGGGAATCGCCATCATGCCGTTAAAGGTCTCTGCAATGTCCCACAGCAGCCCGAGGTCGATGGTTGCACCCACAATGGAGACCAGAGAATAGGCTACCAGGAAAGGCTTCACTGCCTTGCTTGTCAGAATGAATTCCACACAACGGGAACCGTACAGTCCCCAGCTGATAATGGTGGAGGAGGCAAAGCAACACATCGAAATGGCTGTAAAGATGGAAACCCAGTTGCCATAAGTGGAGATAAATCCGGAGATAGTCAGTTCCGCACCGGCGGCCTGCCCATAAGCCACGGGGACACCACTGCACAGGATGACCAGAGCTGTCATGGTGCAGATGACAATGGTGTCCATGAACACTTCAAAAATGCCGAAATAGCCCTGCTGTACCGCATCGTCTGTGTCGGAACAGGCATGAGCAATGGAACCGGTACCGAGGCCTGCTTCATTGGAGAAAATACCACGGGATACGCCTTTTTTCAGGCTGATAAACAGGGAACCAACCAGCCCGCCGGTGATGGCTTTTGGATTGAACGCACCTTCGAAAATCATACGGATTACATGGGGAACGTTCCGGATATTGAGGACGATCACGCCAACAGAGAGAGCAATATAAAGCAGTGCCATGAAGGGAACCAGTTTTTCTGTCACCTGACCAATTCGCTTAATGCCGCCCAGCAGCACCACAGATACAAGCAATGCAATGATGATGCCAATCATCAGCTTCATAACGGACACCTGATCTGCGTCAATTAAATTGAAGCTGGTCAAGGCAGTGTCAATGGAGGAGACAATGGTGTTGACCTGGGTAGCATTGCCAGTGCCGAAGACTGTCAGCACGCCGAACAGGGCATACAGCGAGGCAAGCCATTTCCATTTAGGGCCAAGGCCATTTTTGATGTAGTACATGGGGCCGCCGATGTATTCGCCCTGGGCGTTTTTCTCCCGGAAGTGGATTGCGAGCACTACCTCAGAGAATTTAGTGCACATCCCCAAAAATGCAGAGCACCACATCCAGAACACTGCACCCGGGCCGCCGATGGCCAATGCACCGGCCACACCTGCAATGTTGCCGGTGCCCACTGTACCGGCCAATGCTGTACATACTGCCTGGAAGGGGCTGATAGAGCCGTCCTTTGCCGTTTCCTTTTCAAAGACCCGTCCAAGGGTACTGTGCATGGCTGTTCCGAACTTTCGCACCTGAATGACGCGGGTACGTGCGGTCAGCCAAAGACCTGCACCGATGATGCATATCATGGCAGGTAAACCCCATATAAAATTATTCAGCGCCGTATTGACTTTAATAATCCAATCTAACATTCTTCTTTCCGTCCTTTTCTAGAAAAATAGCTTCAGTGCCTGCTCCTGAGCCTCAATTACCCGGTCGCACCACTGGTCGAATTCCGGATCTTCCAGCTGGAGCTCCGGGTGTGCCAGGATATTTGCAATTGCGTCGCGTACCCCCTTCTCAAAACGCACTTTGGGTAAGAAGCCAGGTACGGCCGCTTTCAACTTCCGATTGTCAAATACGACGGAGTTTGCTTTGTCTCCAATCAGAGAGCCAAGCATGTCGTATTTCCCGGTGGCTGCCAGAAAATGAGAGGAGACATAGTATGGCTTCAGTTCAACACCTAAACAGGCCGCAATGGCACCGTAAATTTGATTCCAGGTCAGCGTCTCGTCATTTGTAATCTGGAAGGATTCTCCAATGGCGTGGGGATTGCCCATCAGCCCCACATAGCCTTGGGCAAAGTCGGTATTGTGCGTCATGGTCCACAGACTGGTGCCGTCGCCGTGAATGATCACAGGCTTACCCTCCATCATCCGCTTGACCACCTGAAAGCTGCCATTTTTTCCATGTACACCCAAGGGAACATTACGATTGTCATAAGTGTGGCTGGGGCGAATGATGGTCACCGGGAAGCCGGATTCCCGGTAGGCTTTTATCAGTATTTCTTCACAGGCAATCTTATCCCGGGAGTACTGCCAATAGGGATTTGCCAAGGCGGTTCCCTCTGTGATGCGGTAGTCCGCCGCGGGTTTGTGGTAAGCAGAAGCAGAGCTGGTAAACAGGTACTGTTTGGTCTTTCCTGCAAATAGCCGGATATCCCGCTCCACCTGCTCCGACCTGAAGCCGATGAACTGGCATATGCAGTCAAAGGACAGCCCTTCTATGGCGGCCTCCACACTGGCGGTGTCGTTGATGTCTGCCTGAATCCAGTGGACGGTGCCGGGCATTTCCGCCCGCCGGGAGCCGCGGTTGAGTAAGTAAACCTCCCAGCCATTCCTGCAAAGCAATTGCGTGACAGCCATGCTGATGGTGCCGGTTCCGCCGATCATCAATACATTCATAGGTGTTCCTCCTGCCAAAGAAAAATAGACTCTTCCATGTTATCAGATTCTGCCCAATCCGTCAAATAGAAATTGCCTTGACGAAGAAATTTGGAGATGCTATGATAAAATAAAAAAGGATGGGCACATATGAAACCTGAAAATCTGCTGGAGCTTTTGCATACCGCCGGGAAGCTGAAGGATACTACCCGCCATTGCTACACTCCTGGCGGACGGCACGAAAGCGTTGCCGAGCACAGTTGGCGGTTGGCACTGATGGCCTTCTGGCTGCGTGATGAGTTTCCGGAGTTGGATGTGAATCGCGTGGTGCAGATGTGCCTGATTCATGATTTAGGGGAGGCCTTCACCGGGGATATTCCGGTGTTTGATAAGACTGCCGCCGATGAGGAGCGGGAGGAGCAACTGCTATTTTCCTGGGTGGACGGTATGCTGGAGCCTCTGCGCGCCGACATGCAGCAGCTCTACCGGGAGATGGAGGGGAGAGCCACGCCGGAAGCCAGGCTCTATAAAGCGTTGGACGGCCTGGAAGCCCTGATTTCCCACAACGAGTCTGATCTTTCCACCTGGGAGCCCCACGAGTATGACCTCCAGATGACCTATGCCGAAGACCGCATGAAATTCTCCCCCTATATGGTTGCCCTGCGTGAGCAGGTAAAGCAGGACAGCATCCAAAAAATCAAGGATGCCGGGAAATAACAAGAAAGAAATGTCCGTTTTTTCAATCATAGCCTTGCGCTAAAGTAAAACACAGCCCTAATGAATGGCAATCTGCCTTCATCAGGGCTGTGTTTATGTTTGTTTTTGGTAGATTCGTCTGTAAATCCATCCGATTCCGGTTGCCAGTGCATAGGCGGCAAATGCTAACACAAATGGAAGCATTTTACCCATTTTATAAATCAGACCTGCAAACAGAGCACCGAAAATCCCGCCCAGAGCGGTCATGGATTGGTAAAAGCCCATGAGGCTGTTGCTGTTTTCCGCATTTCCCCGCATGGCGACCATGGACTGGAGCAGCGGCAGACGAATAACGTTTATACTGCTGTATAAAATGTAAATTGCGACAAATACATAGGCACTGTCCCATATGAGAATCACACCAATAAGGGCGGTGCAGGCTTCCAGAATGTAGAGAAAGGTTTTGTTGATATCCGTTTTTTGCTGTAATTTGATGCAGACGGTGGAATTCAAAACCAGGGTTACCAGTGCAATGATTCCTTTGAAAGTGCCGTTATAAGCGGAGGACATGCCGAACTGATCTTTGATGTAATAGTTAAAGCATTGCTCATAGGAATTTTGACCAATGGCAGAAACAGCCAGCACGGCAAAAACCAGGGCCAGTGGCAGGTTCATGTATTTGCCAACAGACTGAAAAGCACGGAAGGGATTTACCTCTGCAATGGTCAGACACTTTGAAGATACCGGAGGCTTCTCGTCCTTGCAAACGAAAAGAAACAGAAAACCGCATGCAGCCAGCAGCACAACCTGCCAGAAGCAGGCAAATTCCGTAGAAACCAGCCCCATCATACCGCCTATAAAATAGCCCCCTGCTGCAGCAACAGAATGGGCGGTTTCTAATGCAGTGAGATTTTTGTCCCGCTCCATGCTGCTTTCAGCGGTATGGAGGATGTAATTTGCAAAAGTGGTATAGCAGCCGCTGACAAAGACACCAGCAAACATTCGTCCCAACACGATCGTCCATTCACTGTAGCCAAACATAAAAATCAATTGCCCCGCAGCATAGCCAACGCAGGAGATCAACAGAATTTTCCGGCTTGACCAAAGGTCGCTGAGCCTACCCCATAAAGGAGCAAATAAAAAATTCATCACCATCATAGCGGCAAAGGCAACACCAAACATAGAGCTGTCCAGCTGCCGCTCCACGATCAGGGCAGGTGTGACGGGGTGCACGAAATTAGCCGCCAGATTAAAAATGACGGTGGCTGCCAGGAACAGGAAGGTTCGCCTGTTTTTCATCGTGTTGTCTCTCTTTCCATATCCAGAATAGGGTCAGTATATCATATGATTAATTGAAAAGAAATAGGGAGTTGCAGAAAGAAAAACTTGCAATTTTACTTTTTTATAGATATAATAAACTAATGTTTTTACAATTATTGAGCAAGAGGTTTTGAAGTGTATCTAAAATCGTTGGAATTGCAGGGCTTCAAGTCCTTCCCGGATAAGACACTGATTCGCTTTGGCGATGATATTACGGCAATTGTCGGGCCTAATGGATCCGGCAAGTCAAATATCTCTGATGCCATTTTGTGGGTGTTGGGCGAGCAAAGCTCCAAAACCCTCCGTGGCGCCAAGATGGAGGATGTCATTTTCGGCGGAACCCAGAAGCGGAGCGCCGTCGGCTTTGCGGAGGCAACACTGACCTTGGATAATAGTGATCGGGCCTTGGCTTATGATGCCGATGAGGTGATGGTGACCCGCCGCTATTACCGCAGCGGTGACGGTGAATACTATATCAATAAGCAGTCCGCCCGTCTGAAGGATATTAACGAGCTGTTTATGGATACCGGCCTGGGACGAGAGGGATATTCCAATATTGGGCAGGGGCGAATTGATGAAATCCTGTCCCTCAAGAGCAATGACCGCCGGGAAATTTTTGAAGAAGCGGCTGGCATTTCCAAATACCGCCACCGCAAGGAGGAAACGGAACGGAAGCTCGTCCAGACGGAGGATAACCTGCTCCGCATTGGCGATAAGGTTTCAGAGCTGGAGCTCCAGCTGGAACCGTTGAAGGTGCAGTCGGAAAAGGCAAGAAAATACTTGGAGCTGAAGGATGAACTCAAGGGGGTAGAGGTCGCAGTTTGGCTGGATAGCTTGGATAAGCTGTCAGCCGCCGCAAAAAAAGCGGAAGAGGACTATGCCTCGGCATCCTTTGTTTTGCAGCAGGCACACGATGATTTGGATCGGCTCTACGCCCAGGCGGAAGAGCTGGGGCAAGCCCTGCATCAAAAGGATGGCAATTTGGAAACCCTCCGTGTCAAAGTCAATATGTTCCAGGCAACCCATCAGCAGCTGGATGGTCAGATGGCCGTGCTGCGGGGAAATGTGGAAAATAACAAGTCAAACCTCGCCAGGATTGAAGAGGAACTGAAGGGGCAGGAGGATCGCTCCGGCGGCATTGTCAATCAGATTGCCCAGGCCGAGGTTCGGGTGAAGGAAGCAGAGGAAGCAATCACTGCGAAAAATCGCCGGTTAGAGCAGCTCAAACTGGATCTTGCTACGATGACAGCCAGTGCCCAAGGTATGACCAAACGCTTCTTGGAGCTGCGCAGCCAGGAATCCACGCTCGCCGCTGACATTGCAGGACGAGAGGCGGATGCCCGCGGCTTGGAGGAGAGCATTACTCAAAACGCACAGCGGCTGGAACAGCTGAATGATGACCTATCCTCCGGTACTGCCCGGCTCAATGAGGCGCAGAATTCTCTGAACCAGGTGCAGAAGCAGTTGAAAGAAGCCCAGGAGCAGGTGACTGCTGCCAATAATACTATCTCCGGCTACGCACTTCGCCAGGCTTCCCGCGGAAAACGGGTGGAAGATGTGCAGCAGCATCTTCGGGAATTGACGGGTAAACTGGATTCTGTCACAGCGCGGGCGCGCGTGTTCCGAGCCATGGAACGGGATTTTGAAAATTATCAGAAATCTGTCCGAATGGTGATGCAGGAAGCAGAACGGGGGAGACTTCCAAACGTTCATGGGCCGGTATCCCGGCTGATTCGCACGGAGGATGCGTATACCGTTGCCATTGAAATTGGACTTGGTGCCGCCATGCAGCAAATTGTTGTAGGGAGCGAGTCGGACGGCAAGGCAGCAATTTCTTTCCTGAAACGAACTGGCGGCGGTCGAGCAACCTTCCTGCCTCTTACCGGCATTCAGGGCAGATTGCTGCAGGAAAATGGACTGGAGAGTTGCCGCGGTTTTGTGGGCATTGCGTCTCAGCTTGTGAACTGTGACAGAACCTACCGTGGCATTGTAGATAACCTGCTGGGCAGGACGGTTATTGTTCAGGATATGGATAGCGCCATCTCCATGGCCCAGAAATATCGCAGCCGGTTCAAGATTGTGACGTTGGATGGTCAGGTCATGAACCCGGGCGGCTCCATGACCGGCGGTTCGGTGAATAAGGATTCGGGTATATTGTCCCGGGCAAATGAACTGGAAAAGTTAACCATCCAGGAAAAGCAGCTGCAGAATGATATCTTGGCCGCTCAGGCAGAGCAGACAGAGGCAAAGCGGCAATATGACCAGGTGGAATTCCAATTATCTGCCGCACGGGATCAGCTTCGCGAGGCGGAGGACCAGGTGCTGCGGTTGCAGGGGCAGGAAAAGCAGTACCAGGTGATGGTAAATGCTATTTCCGAGGCAGAGCAGTCTGCGCGGCGGGAACAGGAAAGTTTGCAGGCGCGAACCCAGTCTGACCGGGAGCGCTGCGCAGGACAGAAAGCAAAGCTGTCTGTGCTTAATCAGCAGCTTATCCAGTGCCGCGCAGATATTGCACAGCTGGAGGGAAGCCAAACGGAAACAGTTGATGCCACAGCTTCTATTAATGATCAGATCACGCAGCTGAAGACCGAAGCTGCGGCTTTGGAAGCAGAGCGGGGGACAGCCTGCTCGCACATTGAAGACCTGAAGAATCTCCGGTCTGCGATGGATGGCGATCGGGAAAAGAAGCTGCTGCTGATTCGCTCCATTCAGGAGGATACCACACAGCTCAATGGGCAGATTGAAGAGTTCCTTGCGCGTCAGGGGGAAAATGATACCCAAGCGCAGGACATGAATGCACAGATGGAAGCGGCTATCGCGGATCGGGCAAAGACTGAAGCCTCCAAAACCCTTTCGGAACGGGAGGCCCAGGAAAAGAGCAAGGATATTCTGAACATGGAGCGTGCCTGTGCACTGCTGGAACAGAAGAAGGTCACATCCTCCATGGAAGAAAAGCAGATCATCGACAAGCTTTGGGATTCCTATAGTCTGACACCCAGTACTGCAAAGGAATTTCGTGGAGAAATTGAGTCTATTACGGCGGGGAACCGACGAATTGGCGAGCTGAAACGCAAGATTGCGGCACTGGGAACCCCTAATTTGGGCGCCATTGAGGAGTACGCCCGCGTTAACGAGCGATACACCTATCTTGCTGCACAGCGGGATGATGTGCTTACCTCCAAACGGGAGCTGGAAGGCATTATTCGAGATATCACCAAGGAAATGACCACAATTTTTGTAACGGAATTTCAGAAAATAGACCACTATTTTGGCCAGGTCTTTGAGGAAATGTTTGGCGGCGGAAAGGGACAGCTGATATTGGAAGACCCGGATAATCCTCTGACCTGCGGCATTGAGATTCGGGTACAGCCGCCCGGAAAGCAGGTAAAAACAATCACATTGCTTTCCGGCGGCGAAAAAGCATTCGTGGCAACGGCGCTGTATTTCGCAATTCTAAAGGTACGGCCTACGCCCTTCTGCCTGCTGGACGAGATCGACGCGGCACTGGATGACCGGAATGTGGATCGATTTGCGCACTATATGCACAATCTCAGCCAGAAGACCCAGTTTATTGTGATTACACACCGGCGCGGCACCATGGAGGCGGCGAATGTGCTTTATGGTGTCACTATGCAGGAGCAGGGCGTTTCCAGCCTGCTGCGATTGGATTTGAATCAGATGACCCAGATGCTGGGCATTGCAGAATAAAAGGAAGGAAAAAGAAAATGGGATTTTTTGATAAAATCAAGCAAGGCCTTGCAAAAACCAAAGAAGCCATTGCTGAGACCTGGAATGACGTGTTCTCTGTTTCGGAATTGGATGATGATTTTTATGATGAGCTGGAGGAAAGCCTGATTCTGGCAGACTTGGGAATGGAAACTGCTTCCAAGGCAACGGAGCGTCTGCGCAAAGCGGTTTTCAGTAAGCATATTCGCCAGGCGGATGAGGCCCGGGAAGAGCTGCGGAGGATCCTTGTGGATATGCTGAATGTGGGAGACCCGGAACTGAAGCTGAAGACTCTGCCCAGCGTGATTTTGGTTATCGGTGTTAATGGTGTCGGTAAGACTACAACCATTGGCAAAATTGCGAAGCAGCAGGTGGATGCAGGGAAAAAGGTGATGCTGGTGGCGGCAGACACCTTCCGGGCTGCCGCTGCGGATCAGCTGGAAATTTGGGCAGAGCGCAGTGGCGCATCTATTGTTCGGCAGCATGAGGGCGCTGACCCTGCTTCCGTGGTGTATGACGGCATTCAGTCCGCGCTGGCAAAGGATTCGGATGTGATTATCATCGACACTGCCGGGCGGCTGCACAACAAGGTCAACCTGATGAACGAGCTGAACAAAATCAAGCGGATTATTGATCGGGAGCTGCCCAGAGCCTGCAAGGAGGTTCTGCTGGTTCTTGATGGAACAACTGGTCAAAATGGCCTCATTCAGGCAAAGCAGTTTAAGGAAATTGCGGGGGTTACGGCCATTGCATTGACAAAGCTTGATGGGACGGCAAAGGGCGGTATTGTGATTGCGGTGGCGGATGTGCTGCAGATTCCGGTGAAATTTATTGGTGTTGGCGAACAGGAAGACGATTTGATGCCTTTTAATGCGGAAGAATTTGTGCGGGCACTGTTCTGAGGAGAGAAAATGAAAGTCGTATTAGCAAGTAAAAATAAACATAAATTAGAAGAAATCAGTAAGATTACAGAAAAGTTTGATATGGAGCTGGTGCTGGAATCCGAGCTGGGCGTAGACATTGATGTGGAGGAAACAGGCTCTACCTTTGAGGAAAACTCTTTCATCAAGGCAAATGCCGTCATGCAGGCCACGGGGCTGCCTGCATTGGCAGATGATTCCGGTATCGCTGTGGATGCGCTTAACGGTGAGCCTGGCATTTATTCAGCACGATATGGTTTTGACGAAAGCCTGGATGATTGGGGACGGCTCCAGCTGCTGCTGAAAAACACGGAGGATGTTCCGGATGACAAGCGGCAGGCAAGGTTCGTTTGTGTAATCACTTTGGTGACGCCGGATGGGCAAACCATCCAAGCCAGAGGCGAAGTGCACGGCATGCTGCTCCGTGCACCGGCAGGAGAGAATGGATTTGGCTATGACCCCATTTTCTATTATCCGCCTTTCGGCAAGACGTTGGCAGAAGCCAGTGCAGAAGAAAAAAATCAGGTTTCTCATCGAGCAAATGCGCTTAAGGTGTTCTATCAAAAGCTCAAGGAGGCAGGTTATGCTGACAAGTAAGGAACGTGCAGAGCTGCGTGCCCAATCAAATCCCATCGAAACAACGCTGATGGTTGGAAAGAGCGGCGTAACCGAGGCGGTGATTGCCGAGGCTGAGAATTTGCTGACGGCCAGAGAACTGGTGAAGGGAAAAGTGCTGGAAGGCGCTTTGATGTCTCCACGGGAGGTTAGCGATGCCATTTGTGAGGCAACTGGAGCAGAGGGAATTACGTGTGTCGGCTCCAAATTTGTCATCTATCGCTTCAGTGAGAAGTGTCAGCAGGAGCGTAATCAGACAGGCCGTGCCAAACGCAAAGCAATACCGGCCAGCAAGTCTGATCCGGTTCGAAAGGGTATTCATGCTCGCCGACAGGCAGAGAAAAAGGTAAAGGAGCAGCGCAATGCCTATTTCCGGGAGCAGGCCATTGAAAAGGCCATCGAGCGGGATCGTGAGAAGCAGCTCCGGAAGAAAGAGAGATAACGATTTTAAACAGAGGAGGGCTGGAAATGGAACGTATTGGCATATTTGGCGGTAGCTTTAACCCACCGCACCTTGGCCATATCCGGGGCGCCGCAGAGGCTGCAAAAGCACTGGGGCTTTCAAAGGTATTGCTCCTCCCGGCCTTCCAGGTTCCGCATAAGCTTAATCAGCCTGGGATGCCTACGGCGCTGCAAAGATTGGAGCTGACCCGTCTTGCGATACAAGGCGAGCCGTTGCTGGAAGTGAGCGACCTGGAGG
The DNA here is from genome assembly GCA_934591635.1 of uncultured Oscillospiraceae bacterium. GTDB lineage: Bacteria > Bacillota > Clostridia > Oscillospirales > Oscillospiraceae > Faecousia. Next base: position 41,783 of record CAKTPI010000005.1, read on the forward strand.
TTTCCAGAGGGGGAAAGAGCTATACCTGGGATACAGTGTGTGAGCTGCGCATTCAGTATCCCAATGCGGATTTTACGCTTCTGTTGGGTTCCGATATGTTTCAGTGCTTTCCACAGTGGATGAATGCGGATAAGATTATGCAGACTGCTGACATCGCTGTTTTGTCCCGTGGAGAAAAGCGGGAAACAGGATTGAATGCACTCACCGCGGAGAGGCTCCGTGCGGGCGGTGTAAAAGTTACGATCCTTCAAAATCCAATTACGGAGATTTCTTCAACCCAACTGCGGCGGCTTCTGGCCTTTGGCTGCGGCGATGAATTTCTCACAGCCGGAGAGATGAATTATATCCGGAGCAACGGACTGTATGACGCAGGTGCCAACTGGAAGAATCTGCCAATGGATGAACTGCAGACCGTTGTTGTCCGCCTTCTGAACCCCAATAGGGTGCAGCATGTGCTCGGATGCCGGGACACCTGCGTGGCTTTAGCCCGGAAATGGGGCGCAGATGTCACAGATGCGGCCAGAGCGGGCCTCTTGCATGACATTACAAAGGCGCTGGATGGCCCCTTGCAGTTGACATTATGCAGAGCCTATGGTAGAATTTTAGACAATTTTTCCAGGAAATACCCGAAAACGCTCCATGCACTTACCGGAAGCTTGGTTGCTCAACGGATTTTTGGAGAAAATGAACGTGTGGTTTCGGCAATTCGAAGCCACACCACAGGAAAAGCAGGCATGAACCTGCTGGAGACCATTGTATATGTAGCGGACTATATGGAGCCGAACCGGGATTTCCCCGGTGTGGAAAAGCTGAGAGCGCTGGCTTTTTCAGATTTGACAGGTGCCTTGAAATTGGGCTTGGAGATGACCCTGGAGCATTTGAAAGATCAGCAGTGCGAGGTTTCTCCGGAATCCAAGGCCGCACTGGATTATTTGAATCGCGCTTAAAGGAGAAGAAACCTATGCTAACACCCAAACAGATCGCCTATGAGGTGACCCGCTGCCTGGATTCCAAGAAAGGCTTGGATATTAAGCTGCTGAAAATCGGCAAGGTCAGCAGTTTGGCGGATTATTTTCTTATTTGCACCGGCACCTCCAATACCCACGTTAAGACCCTGTGTGATTATGCCGAGTATACCATGGAGCAGCTGGGAGAACCGATGCTGGGCCGGGAAGGGCACCGGGGCAACAGCTGGGAACTGCTGGATTTTGGGACGATTGTTGTCCACATTTTCACTGAGGAAGCCCGAAAATTCTATGATTTGGAGCGGCTGTGGGCAGATGCCGAAGCAGTGAACCTGAACGAAATCATTATCGCCGAATAAGGCGGTTTTAGGAAGGACTGTTCATCATGAACTACGATTTTGCAGAAATCGAGCAAAAGTGGCACAAATACTGGCAGGAGCATGATACCTTCCACACCGATGTGTGGGATTTCTCCAAGCCCAAGTATTATGTGCTGGATATGTTCCCCTATCCTTCCGGTGTGGGCCTCCATGCCGGTCACCCCGAGGGCTATACCGCAACGGATATCATGTCCCGAATGAAGCGGATGCAGGGCTACAACGTGCTGCACCCCATGGGCTATGACTCCTTCGGCCTGCCCGCCGAGCAGTACGCCGTGTCCACCGGCCACCACCCCGACGGCTTTACCCAGGAGAATATCAAGACCTTCTCCAAACAGCTCCAGGAGCTGGGCTTTGACTACGACTGGTCGAAGATGATTGCCACCTCCGACCCCTCCTTCTATAAGTGGACCCAGTGGATTTTCAAGCAGCTGTATGAGGCTGGCTATGCCAAGCGCATTGAGATGCCCGTCAACTGGTGCGAAGAGCTGGGCACCGTGCTTTCCAACGATGAGGTCATCGACGGCAAGTCCGAGCGGGGCGGCTACCCGGTTGTGAAGAAGAATATGATGCAGTGGGTCATTGACCAGCCCGCCTTTGCAGAGAAGCTGCTGGAAGGCCTGAATGAAATCGACTGGCCCGAATCCACCAAGGAAATCCAGCGCAACTGGATTGGCAAGTCCACCGGCGTAGAGGTGGATTTCCGGCTGGTGGGCGGCGGCGACTTCTCCATCTACACCACCTGCATTGAAACCATCTATGGCATCACCTTCATGGTGCTGGCACCGGATGGGAAGATTGTCCAGGATTTGATGGACAGGGTGGAGAACCGGGAAGAGGTTCAGGCCTACATTGACGAGACTGTGAAAAAGAGCGACATGGACCGCACCGAGCTGAACAAGGGCAAAACCGGCTGCCCCCTGAAGGGTGTGTATGCCATCAACCCCGTCAACGGCAAGCAGGTGCCGGTGTTCATCGGCGATTTTGTCCTGGCAAGCTACGGCACCGGTGCGGTTATGGCAGTGCCCAGCCACGACCAGCGGGACTTCGAGTATGCCATTGCCCACAATATCCCCATGATTCAGGTAATCGAGGGCCGGGACGTGTCCCAGTGCGCCTTTGAAAAGCAGGACTATCTGGGCAAGGGCTGCCGCCTGTGCAATTCCGAGGAGTTCACCGGCCTGACCGTGGAGGAAGCCAAGGAAGCCATTACCGAAAAGCTGGAAAAGATGGGTGTCGCCCGCCGGAAGGTGAACTATCACTTCCGGGAGTGGATTTTTGCCCGCCAGCGCTACTGGGGCGAGCCGGTTCCCTGCGTGTACACCCAGGACGGCAGGATTTATTTCGTCCCCGATGAAGAGCTGCCGGTGATTCTGCCGGAGCTGGAGGATTACAAGGGCAAAAACGGCCAGGCCCCCCTGGAAAATGCCACCGAATGGAAGCAGTATGATGCCCATGGCATCAAGGGCACCCGAGAGACCTCTACCATGCCCGGCTCCGCCGGTTCCTCCTGGTACTATATGCGCTATATCGACCCCAGGAACGACAAGGAGTTCTGCAACCAGGAGCTGCTGAAGCACTGGATGCCCGTTGACCTGTATGTGGGCGGCCCGGAGCACGCCGTGGGCCACCTGATGTACTCCCGGATATGGAACCGGTTCCTCTATGACCAGGGCCTGTCCCCGGTGAAGGAGCCCTTCCGGAAGCTGGTGCACCAGGGCATGATTCTGGGTGAGAACGGCATCAAGATGGGCAAGCGCTTCCCCGAGTATGTGGTCAACCCCAGCGATATTGTCCGGGAGTACGGTGCCGATACCCTGCGGCTGTATGAGATGTTCATGGGCCCCCTGGAGGTTTCCAAGCCCTGGAGCGCCCAGGGTGTTGCCGGTGCCAAGAAGTTCATCAACCGTGTTTGGAATTTCTTCACCGAGAGCGCCAACATCACCCGGGAAAATGACGGCAAGCTGACCAAGATTTATCACCAGACCGTGAAGAAGGTCACCTCTGACTTTGAATCCCTGGGCTTCAATACTGCCATTGCCCAGATGATGGTCTTTGTCAACGAGGTCTATAAAAACGGCACCTGCCCCCAGGAATATGCCGAGGGCTTTGTGAAGATGATTTCCTGCATCATCCCCCATGTGGGCGAGGAGATGTGGCAGCTCCTGGGCCATGACAATACCATTGCCTATGAGCCCTGGCCCACCTACAGCGAGGAAAAGTGCAAGGATCAGGAGGTCACCATGGCCGTCCAGATTAACGGCAAGATGCGTGGCACCGTGGTGATGGATGCCGACCTGGACAATGACACCGTGGTCAAAAATGTGCTGGCCGACGAGAAAATTGCCCGCTTCCTGGAAAAGCAGGGGGGCAGTGTGGTCAAGACCATTGTGGTTAAGAATAAGCTGGTCAACCTGATTGTAAAGTGACCGTTTGGCCTCCCCGGGAGGGCGGGAAAATCCGCTGCGCAAAAAATTTGTAAAACGCAAGGATTTTCCTTGACATTTGGGGAGGTAGCCTTTATAATGGTAAAAGCCGATAAGGCCCTGAAAGCATCCTGGACATAGCCGGATGCGTCGGAGGGAGGGAAAACAATGTCTGAAATTCGCGTTAAGGAGAATGAGTCTCTGGAGAGTGCTCTGCGTCGTTTTAAGCGCAGCTGTGCCAAGGAGGGCGTCATCGCCGAGGTCAAGAAGCGCGAGCATTATGTCAGCCCCAGTCTGAAGCGTAAGCAGAAGTCTGAAGCTGCCCGCAAGAACAAGAGAAAGTTCTACTAATATCCCTCTTGATTAGTGCTCAAATCCCCTCTGGATTCGTTTCCAGAGGGGATTTCCTGTGTTATCGTGAAGTTACTTAAGAATAATATTCCACAAGATGGAGGAAACAAAGGGCTGTAAGAAGAACATGATTGCAGCAGTAGCTCCACAAATGATGTAAAAATCTCTCTTACTGGGAGCTGAGAGAATGTGATTGGAAAAATTATTCGTTATGCGCTTTGCAATGTAATATCCTAGCATTGTACCGACCGTGTTGGTAATGAGGTCGTTAACATCCGTGGTTCTGAAGGTAAAAAGCTGTGACAACTCAATGATGCAGCTTGCGGTCAATCCTGTTAATACTGTTTTTTGCTCGCTCCGGAAATTGTCCCACAGAACTGGCAGGAAAAACCCAAAGGGCACAAAAAGCAGCACATTCAGACAGGCATTTTTAATATCCGGGATAATATCTACAAAGGGGATAAGATTAATGCCCAGGTCAAATGTGATGAAGGAGATATTTGGAAAACCGACCAGTGCAAGTATTGCAGCGAGATAGAATCCAAATATTGTGTAAAAAGCAGTACGTTTCCAGTTGTGCAGGTAGCAGGCATTCAGGATCAGGAAAAAAGGGATGAGATAAATTCCCGCTGCGGCCAATTCAATCAAAGTATTGCGTATCATCTTTAAAATTACCTCCCATATATTTCTTTAAAAGCCGCGTTGATTATAGAAAAAATCCTTTTAAGAAACAAGTGTGGGGGGAATTAAGAATTCTTTAATGGATTGGCCGAAGGAAATGTGTTCCACGTTCTTTTCGTGAAAAGCCCTGCTTTCCCAAAAGTGAGGCTTTTTATCTAAGAGCGTTTTTTGATCTCTCTCCAAGTGTAGCTTAACCGGACGATTGTTGAAACCAACAGTACCCCGACTGCCATCACACCGGCGATTGCACCGGTATGCGCTCCCTGGGCAGCAAATTGTTCCATGTTGCCATGAACGGCATAATACATGGTGTAGTAAATTCCGGCACCCGGAATCAGCGGAAAAAGAGAAACAACCAGATAAGAGATAGCCGGATATTTTCTGACCCGTGCCATTACTTCTGCATAAACAGAGGCAAAGAAAGCTCCGGAAAAGTAAGCAAACATCTCGTCGCCGCTGGCTTTGAGAATCAGATCAAAGGCAATCCAAGTTGCTACGCCCCCAATGGCACACAGAAGTCCGCCGGGGCCATGGATGTTAAAAAGAATGGAAAAGCCAATGCAGCCGACCAGCGTCCCCAGTGAGGTGACGAGCAGCGAATTGTGCAGAGAGACCAAATTGCGGGGGGTGCCCCAGAACGCGGTAACGGTATTCCAGGCAACTGCTGTGCCCAGCGCCATTCCCATGGAAATAAGAAGCACCTGAACAAACCGGGTGATGCCGGAATTAGTATCGCCGTAAATGATGTCGCGCATGGCATTTGTAAACAGCAAGCCTGGTACCAGAATCATCAGAGCACCAATAATAACACTGTTTACGTTTTGTACAATCCCGTGGGTGTTTAGTCCGTAGGCAAGCAAAGACATGAAAAAGGCGGAGAAAATTGTCTCAAAAAAGGGATTAACCTTCATTCTATCCATAAACCGATTCAGGACTCCACCCAAAATGCCGCATAACCCGGATAGGATGATGTCGCCACCTCGGCATCCAAACAGGACTGCAAAGCCAAGCGCGCCAAGAAAATTGCCAAAAAGATAGACAGGGAAGGAATAATAGGGAATGGATTTGCGAACCTGGTCGAGCCATTGCATGGCTTCTCCCGGGGTCGGGTGACTGCTGCAAATATGACGGCTCAAAGCATTCAGCTTCTCCACTGCGTCCAGGTTATTTCCGTGGTATCCGATGCGGCGCATTCGTGTGATTGGTTCTCCGTCCTCTGTCAGAATACTGACCATCAGATAGTTTGGAATAGAGAAAACTTCCGCAGAAATCCCGTAGCTGGCAATAATCCGCGCCATGCTGTCCTCAATCCGGAAGGTTTCAGCTCCGCTCATGGAGAGCTCATACCCCAAATCTGCAGCCAGATCCATGATTGTGTTATAATCCATAATGCCCCTCGTCTTCTGGAATGATAATTTCCTTTGCAATATAGATAGGGCGGTTTTTGCTCTGCTCAAAAGAACGTCCCACATACTCGCCGATGATGCCGATGCAGAATAGCTGCACGCTGGCAAAGAAGAGAATCAGCAGGACGATTGTAGCATAACCGGGAACGTTAATTCCCCATATCAGTTTTTGGAGTAAAACGACAACCAAGTACAGCGCAGCAATGATGCCTGTCGCACCACCAAGCCAGGTGGCCAGACGCAGTGGAGCAGTGGAAAATCCGATGATGCCCTCAATAGCGTAGTTCAGCAGCTTACCAAAGCTCCATTTAGTGGCACCGTGGGCACGTGCACAGGCCGTATAGGGAATAAACTTGGTGTTATAACCGACCCAAGCGAAGATGCCTTTGGAGAACCGGTGATATTCGCCGAGTTCCAGAATGCTGTCCCGTACACTGCGGCGGAAGGTACGGAAATCGCTGGCTTCCGGCTGAAGCGCAACATCGGAGAGCCTGTTGATAATTTTATAAAAGCTCTTTTTCAAAAAGGAAAGGACTTTTCCCTCACTTCGCCGATCCTGGAATGCCGCTACCACATCGTAATCCGGATTTTTATCCAGGAAGGCTACCATATCCCGCACGATTTCCGGGCGCTGCTGCAGGTCTGCGTCAATGAGGCTGATATAGTCTCCACTGGCATGCTGCAAACCGGCATAAAGGGCGGATTCCTTTCCAAAGTTGCGGGAAAAGGAAATAATCTTTACTGGGCATTTCCCGCTGGAATATATTTTTTTTAGCTGATGTAGTGTGGCATCCTGGCTGCCGTCGTCTACAAAAATGATCTCATAGGTGTATCCGCATCCCTGGAAGGCCTTAATGGTTTCCTCCTGAAAAAGTGCCACATTCTCTGCTTCGTTGTAGCACGGGACAACCAGTGATAATTTCATGTTCATCAACTCGTTTCCGAAATTTTAATCATTTTAATCCATTTTTGGCAATGCGTCAAGAGAATAACCGATTGCTTAACAGAAATGTTTTGAAATGGAAAAAACTTATTGACAAAGATGGGAAACCGAAGTAGTATAGAGCAATAAACATGTTGAACGGGAGGAGCGGCGTTTTCCCACCTCAGAGAGTGTGCGGCTGGTGAAAGCACATGGCAGGGGAGCGCGGCAGGTCGCCCGGGAGTGGATTGCCTGAAACTTTTCAGTAGGGCAGTACGGGTATGCCCGTTACAGCACAAGAGTGCCTGGTTATCCGGGAATTCAGGTGGTACCGCGGATTTTTCGCCCTGAGTCAGTTTTGACTCAGGGCGTTTTTGGTTCTGAAAGGAGATTAAAATGGCAAGAGAATTACCAAAGGTGTACGAGCCTCAGAATGTGGAGACTCGGATTTATGACATGTGGCAAAAGGGCGGTTTTTTTCACGCAGAGCGTGATGAGCATAAAAAGCCCTTCACGATTGTGATGCCCCCTCCCAATGTCACCGGCCAGCTGCACATGGGTCACGCCATGGACGCAACTATGCAGGATACCCTCATTCGCTTCAAGAGAATGCAGGGCTACAACGCCCTGTGGATTCCCGGCGTTGACCACGCCGGCATCGCCACCCAGACTAAGGTGGAGGAGGAGCTCCGGGTCAAGGAGGGCCTGACCCGCTATGACCTGGGCCGTGAAAAATTCCTGGAACGGGTGTGGGACTGGAAGCGCCAGTACGGCAACCGCATCGTGGAGCAGCAGAAAAAGCTGGGCGCCAGCTGCGACTGGGACCGCGCCCGCTTCACCATGGACGAGGGTTGCTCCAAGGCCGTCCGGGAGGTGTTCGTCTCCCTGTATGAAAAGGGCCTCATCTATAAGGGCAGCCGCATCATCAACTGGTGCCCCCACTGCGTCACCGCTCTGAGTGATGTCGAGGTGGAATATGTGGATAAGCCCGGCCACCTGTGGCACATCCGCTACCCTCTGGCCGATGGCACTGGCGAGGTCATTGTGGCTACTACCCGGCCGGAAACCATGCTGGGCGACAGCGGCGTGTGCGTCAACCCCAATGACGACCGCTATAAGGCCATCGTGGGCAAGAAGGTGATTCTGCCCCTGGTGAACAAGGAAATTCCCGTGGTGGCCGATGACTATGCCGAGATGGAGTTCGGCACCGGCTGCGTCAAGATGACTCCCGCCCACGACCCCAACGACTTTGAGGTTGGCCTGCGCCATAACCTGGAGGTTATCCGGGTGCTGGACGACAACGGCAAGGTCAACGAGCTGGGCGGCAAGTACCAGGGCCTTGACCGTTACGAAGCCCGCAAGCAGATTGTCAAAGACCTGGAAGAGGGCGGGTATCTCGTGAAGGTGGAGGATTACTCCCACAACGTGGGCACCTGCTCCCGCTGCCACAACGATGTGGAGCCCATTATCTCCGCCCAGTGGTTCGTGAAGATGAAGCCCATGGCCGAGGAGGCCATCCGGGTGGTGAAGGACGGCGAAACCAAGTTCGTTCCCGACCGGTTCAGCAAGACCTACCTCAACTGGATGGAAAATGTCCGTGACTGGTGTATTTCCCGTCAGCTGTGGTGGGGGCACCAGATTCCAGCCTGGACCTGCGCCGACTGCGGCCACATCACCGTGTCCCGGCAGGATGCCTGCCAGTGTGAGAAGTGCGGCAGCACCCATATCGAGCGGGATCCCGATGTGCTGGACACCTGGTTCTCCTCCGCTCTGTGGCCCTTCGAGACCTTGGGCTGGCCGGAAAAGACCCCTGACCTGGATTACTTCTATCCCACCGATGTGCTGGTCACCGGCTACGATATTATCTTCTTCTGGGTTGCCAGAATGATTTTCTCCGGTTGTGAGCACACCGGCAAGACCCCCTTCCACACCGTGCTGATTCACGGCCTGGTGCGGGACGACAAGGGTCGCAAGATGAGTAAGTCCCTGGGCAACGGCATTGATCCTCTGGAAATGATTGACAAGTACGGCTGCGATGCCCTGCGCATGAACATGGTCACTAGCAATTCCCCCGGCAACGATACGCGCTTCTATGTGGAGCGGTGCGAGGCCATGCGCAACTTTGCCAACAAGCTGTGGAATGCCTCTCGCTATGTCATGATGAACCTGAACGATGATTCCGTCAACCGGCTCCCTGCCATGGACAAGCTGGAAATCTCCGACAAGTGGGTGCTCTCCAAGCTCAATACCCTCATTGCCGAGGTCACCGAGAATCTGGAAAAGTATGAGCTGGGTGTGGCTGTCCAGAAGGTGTACGATTTCATCTGGGACACCTACTGCGACTGGTATATCGAGCTGACCAAGGCCCGCCTGTACGGCGAGGATGCCGAGCGGAAGCAGACTGCCATCCAGGTGCTGGTGTATGTGCTGGATCAGGTGCTGCGGTTGCTGCACCCCTTCATGCCCTTCATCACCGAGGAAATCTGGCAGAGCCTGCCTCACGAGGGCCCTGCGCTGATTGTGGCTGCCTGGCCTCAGTACCGGGAAGACCTGGCCTTCGGCGAGGAGGAGTCCCACATGGAGTCCGTCATGAACGCCATCCGTTCCATCCGCAACCGCCGTGCCGAGATGAACGTGCCCCCCTCCAAGAAGGCAGCGCTGTATGTGCTGACCTCCAAGCCCCAGGTGTTTACCGAGGGCGAGGGCTTCATTCAGCGTCTGGCCTATGCCGACAGCATGACCCTGCTGTATGCAGAGCCGGAAAACCTCAATGGCATGGTCACCTGCGCCACCGCCGATGCAAAGCTCTATATCCCCATGGGACAGCTGGTGGATGTGGCGAAGGAGCTGGAGCGCATCAACAAGGAGCTGGACAAGGCCAGAAAGAATCTGGCATCCCTGGAGGGCAAGCTCTCCAACGAGAGCTTCGTCTCCCGTGCGCCGGAGGCTGTGGTGGCTGCCGAGCGTGCAAAGGCACAGAAGGCCCGGGATTTGATTGTCAGCCTGGAAGAAAGCCTGAAGGCCATGCAGGCACTGTAAAAAACCAGAAACAAGTGAACATGATGCCCCGGCGGCGGAAGCGGCCGGGGCATTTCCATAAAAAGAACAGGAGAAACGGATGAAATCAGAGAATCTAAGGTCATTACTGGAAACAACGCTGAATACCCGTGACCTGGGGTGCGATAAAAGCACCGTCTCCGGGGAGCGTCTGAAGCCGTGGCGTGTGCTGAGAAGTGACATTCAACGTTATCCGTCTGAAAACGATGTGGTGCTGCTGAAAAAGCACAATATTTGCACCATCATTGATATGCGGGGGGAAGCGGATGTGCAGAAAAAGCCCAGTGGATTTGCCGGCAGAGAGGGCTTTGCATACAGGAACATTCCGATTGATGAGGGCAGCGGAATCCCGGAAAATACCGATGCCGTCAGCGGCAGCTATATGGGTATTGCCCAGAGTAAAAATGCGGCAAAGGTATTCAAAGCCGTTGCGTCCGCCCCCGGCGGCGTGATGATAAACTGCACGGCGGGAAAAGACCGGACGGGCGTTGTAAGCGCTGTCCTGCTGGGAATCTGCGGTGTTTCAGAGGCGGAGATTGTGGCGGACTATATGCTGACGAAGACGTATAATCAAGAGCGCTTTGAGTTGATTCATCAGAATTTCCCGGACATTGATATGAACATCGTGATTCCCAGTGAACGGTATATGGAGGAATTTCTTCACCTGCTGAAAGCAAAATACGGCAGCTTTCGGCAATACCTGCTGGCAATCGGCGTGACAAGTGACGAGATAGACGGAATCAAGGAAAAATTACTGTAAAAAGGAGCTGCAATATGCTGCTGTCAACCGACAGGGAAGACGGAGAGAGAACGGCAATTATATGTGGCAAGAAAGAGAATGCCGCAGGGGGAGGAGAAAATGGAACTTTGGGATTTATACAATGAGCGCCGGGAGCTGACGGGACGTGACCATATCCGGGGTGAAGAAATCCCGCAGGGCTTTTATCATCTTGTGGTGCATGTCTGGATTCGCAACAGCAGAGGCGAATATCTGATCTCCCAGCGAAGTGCGGATCGTCCTGCTTACCCGTTCATGTGGGAATGTGTGGGCGGTTCCGTGCTCAAGGGTGAGGACAGCTTGACTGGAGCCATCCGGGAAACCAAGGAAGAGGTGGGCCTGACGCTATCCCCGGAAGCAGGAAAGCTGATCGATTCTGTGGTGGGCAGGGTTGTAAACGGTGTCAGGTTTACGGATATTTTGGATATTTGGCTGTTTGAGTACGATGGCCCTGTTTCACTGGAGCAGGCGACGACGAAGGAAGTGGCACAGACGACCTGGATGACAAAAGAACAAATCCGAGTCCTTTTTGACTCCGGCAAGCTGGTGCATACATTAGGCTATTTTTTTCAACGAAAGAATTAGGAGGACAAAATGATTCTTGAAGAATTTGATCCCTGCCGGGATGCCGTTATCAACCCGGAGATGTGCATCAAGGGAAAAATTGAGAATTTCCCGGAGGTGACCGTTTCCTGCTTTTCCCATCACCTGTTTGAGGCTGTGCTGGCCTTTTTTGAGCCGGAGGAAATCGGGCGCGTGGGCGGTGCCAATGGAAAAGCGCCGGTGTATGCAGTGGAATACAAAGGAAAGCGGATTGCCTTCTATGAATCCAGGGTGGGGGAGCCTGCCTGCATCGGGGACTATGAGGATTTGCTTGCCATGGGCATGAAAACCCTGATTCTCTTTGGCAACTGCGGCGTGCTGGACAAGACCATTGAGGACTGCGGCATCATCATTCCCACCAGGGCATTGCGGGATGAGGGAGCAAGCTTCCACTATGCTCCGCCTGCCGACAGCATTGAAGTGAACCACAAATACCGCAATTTGTTTGCCGAAGTGTTGCAGACACATGGCTATTCCTATGTGGAGGGAACCACCTGGACAACGGATGCCTGCTACCGGGAGACCCGGGAAAAGGTGGAGCGCCGGAAAGCCCAGGGGGCCATCTGCGTAGAAATGGAATGCGCCGGAATGCAGGCGGCGGCAGATTTCCGGGGAGCGGACTTCTTTACGTTTTTCTATGCCGGTGACAATCTGGACCAGCCGGTGTGGGATTCCCGCAGCCTGGCCGGTCACACCCGCTTGGATGATAAGGGTAAAATTGCATTGCTGGCCTTTGAATTGGGGCTGAAAATTATGAATTCAAAAGCATAAAATCAAAGCCTGCTGCAGCAGAAAAACCTATGTGGATTTTCTGCTGCATCTTTTTTTGCCCGCTGTTCCGACTGCTTTTTTGCGGGAAAGGATTTATACTGCTTTTGAACGGAAAACAAAGGAGGTTTTCAACATGTATTTCACAAGTTTCTTGGAAAACGGGAAGCTTACCATAGCCCTTACCGGGGAAATTGACCACCATTGTGCCAAGGCTTATATTCAGATTATCAGTTCCAAAATTGAGGCCTATATGCCGGATATTTGTGTGCTGGATTTTCATGATGTGACCTTTGTAGACTCCTCCGGTATCGCGGTCGTCATTAATGCACTTCGCAATATGACCCAGATCGAGGGAAAGCTGTTGCTTTCTGGGATTACACCCCAGCCAATGCGGGTATTCCGTGCATCAGGCATTGATAAGCTGGTAGAGATTCGGGAGGCGGTATCATGAAATTCGATAACTATATGATTCTGGAATTTCCGAGCCGCTCCACCAATGAGGCTTTTGCGCGCAGCGCAGTGGCCTGCTTCGCGGCGCAGATGGATCCGACGCTGGAGGAACTGGGAGATATCCGCACTGCGGTTTCGGAGGCGGTGACCAATTGCATTGTCCATGCTTACCCAGACCAAATCGGAATCATTACATTGCGCTGCCGGATCCTAAAGGATAATGTCTTAGATATCGTCATTAAGGATAAAGGGGTCGGAATTCAGGATGTAGAGCAGGCCCGGCGTGCAGCATTTACCACAGGCGGGGCAGAGCGCAGCGGCATGGGCTTCACCATTATGGAGAGCTTTATGACAAGCTTTGATGTGACCTCGTCTCCCGGCAAAGGGACGACCGTACATATGCGCCGTAAGCTCCAGCGCCGAAAATGAGCAGGACAGAAGAATTGATCCGTCTTGCCCAGGGAGGAAATCGGGATGCATCAGAAGAGTTGGTGACGGAGAATTCTGGCCTGATCTGGTCGGTAGCCCGCCGATTTATTGGCCGGGGCGTGGAGACAGATGACCTGTACCAACTGGGCTGTGTGGGGTTTCTAAAAGCGGTAGATGGGTTTAATCCGGATTACGGGACACAGTTTTCTACCTATGCCGTCCCCAAAATATCTGGAGAAATACGCCGTTTCTTACGGGATGATGGAACGCTGAAAGTTTCCCGCAGCATTAAAGAGCAGGCGGCATCCATTAAAAATATACGGAATAAACTGACGGTTTTACTGGGGCGGGAGCCAACTGTTGGAGAATTGGCAGCTCAGACGGGGCTGACACCGGAAGAAATTGCCATTGCGGAAACTGCAACTGCGGCTACGGAATCCATCCAGCAAGAGACGGGTGAGGATGGCTTTACCTTGGAAAATATCCTGACGGATACCGAATCCGAGGAACGGATGGTGGAAAAAATCGCGCTGCGCCAGGCTGTGGAAAGGCTGCCGGAACGGGAGCGCTTGGTGATTCAGCTCCGGTATTATCACTGCCTGACCCAGCAGCGGGTAGCAAAGGTGATGGATGTCAGCCAGGTACAGGTGTCCCGTATTGAGAAAAAAGCCTTGGAGAAAATCCGGGAATTCATGCAATAGAACCTATTTACCTTTTGGGAAAAATGAAGTAAAATAGAGGCATCCTAAAGATAGACAGGTGTATCTATGACTGAACAGATGGAAGCCCGATTCATTGCCGCAAGGCAGAAATATATCGCAAATCAATTTTCCCAACTAAATGAGATGCAGCAAAAAGCAGTGTTGACTACCGAAGGCCCACTGCTGCTGCTGGCCGGTGCCGGAAGCGGCAAGACTACCGTACTGATTAACCGGATTGCCAATCTGATGCGCTACGGGAGGGGCAGTGACAGCAGCGAAATTCCCTGTCGGATTGCGGATGAAGATGTCCTTTTCCTGGAAAAATGCGTAGAGGCCCCATCGGAAGCAGACAAGGAACGGGCCGATGCGCTGTGCGCAGTTGACCCGGCGCTTCCCTGGAGCATTGTTGCCATTACCTTTACGAACAAAGCGGCAAATGAAATAAAAGACCGGTTGGCTGCTCTGCTGGGGGATGAAGCTCAGGATATTTGGGCAATGACCTTTCATTCTGCCTGCTGCCGGATCCTGCGTCGGGATGTTGATGTAATGGGCTACACAAGGAGCTTTACCATTTACGATACTTCTGATTCGGAGCGGGTCATGAAGGGAATCCTGAAGGACTTGGACATGGATGAGAAAACCTTCCCGCCAAAGTATGTTCTGGGTGCCATCAGCAAGGAAAAGGATAAAATGGTGACCCCGGTGCAGATGCTGGAAGAGGCGGAGCGGACTGGAAATCTGCGGGCCAAGTATGTAGCCCGTGCCTATGAAAAATATCAGGCACAGCTGAAGGAAAATAATGCGCTTGATTTTGACGACATTATTTACGTGACTGTGCAGCTTTTACAGCAAAATGAGGACATCCGTCGGTATTATCAAAGAAAGTTCCGCTACATTCTGGTAGATGAGTACCAGGATACAAACCACCTGCAGTATTTGCTTACGGCACTGCTGGCTGGTGGACATGAAAATATCTGTGTGGTGGGTGATGATGACCAGAGCATTTACCGTTTCCGGGGCGCAACCATTGAGAATATTCTGAGTTTTGAAAAGCAGTACCAGGGCTGCAGGACGATTCGGCTGGAGCAGAATTATCGGTCTACTCAGTCCATCCTGAATGCTGCAAATGCGGTGATTTCCCATAATCTGGGCCGCAAAGGGAAAAAGCTTTGGACGGCCAATGGAGATGGTGATCCAATCACGGTATATGAGGCGGCAGATGAAGGGACAGAGGCCAATTTTGTGGCAGGTCAGATCCTTGCCGCGACTCGCGGCAAGGGAATGCAGGACTTTGCCATTCTCTATCGGACCAATGCCCAGTCCAATGCCCTTGAATATGCCATGAAGCGGAACGGAATTCCATACCGGATCATTGGCGGTACCCGCTTCTTTGACCGGGCGGAAATCAAGGATATGCTTTCTTATCTGTGTGTGATCAACAACAGGGCGGATAATTTGCGGCTGCACCGCATTATCAACAACCCGCCCCGGGGCTTAGGTGCGAAGACACTGGAAATGGCAGATCGCTTAGCAGAGGCAGAGGGAAAGCCGCTGTACGCTGTCATCTCGGATCCGGGTTCTTATGCGCCGCTTGAGAAATCCGCTGCAAAATTTCAGCAGTTTTCCTCGATGATTGAGGGATTGGCACAACTCCTGGAAGATGGAATGTCGTTGCCGGAATTCTATGACGAGGTGGTCAGCCGCACCGGCTATGCAGATATGCTGACGGCGAAAGATACCGAGGAGAACAAAACCCGGCTGGAGAACGTACGAGAGCTGAAATCCAGCATTCATTCCTATATGGAGAATACGGATAGCCCAACTCTTGCAGGTTTCCTGGAGGAGATTGCACTTTATACGGATATCGAGCAATACAATGAAGCGGATGATGCAATCGTAATGATGACGATGCATTCGGCAAAGGGCCTGGAATTTCCACATGTGTTTCTGGTTGGTTTCGAGGATGGCCTGTTCCCAGGGCAGCGCTCTATTGGCGACAATGAAGAGATGGAGGAGGAGCGTCGGCTCTGCTATGTGGCCATTACCCGAGCGAAAAAGACGCTTACCATCAGCTATGCCAGACAGCGCATGATTTATGGCCGTACCTCGGCATCAATGCCCTCCCGTTTCCTCAAAGAGATTCCGGAGGCATGCATCCGTCATAGGGGTGGTTTCCATCCAGCTCCGGCGGCACAGTCCGTGGAACGGATCTATGGCTCTCGCAGCAGCTACATGAATCGGCCGCGCTATCACAGCGAAAGCTCTATGATTTCCGGAAAGACGTCTGCCCCAATGCTGGAGCTGCAGCAGGGGGATATGGTGCAGCACGCTGCATTTGGCAGGGGCATGGTGCTTACCGTTACCAAAATGGGTGGCGATGCCCTTTTGGAGGTGGCCTTTGATGATATTGGCACGAAAAAGCTGATGGCGAAAACGGCCTCTTCCTATATGAAAAAGATATAAGAAAGTGCTGAATCAATCCGCTTGCTGAGGGCTTGCTATTAGATTTTCCAACTGCCTATCATGCAATCAGCCTTTTTCGCATACATTTTCCCGGAGGGGAGTAGGATGCGAAAAAGGCTGAAAAAATTTGGTATCATTCTATTGATTTGTTTTACGATATTGGCCGCCTGCTTTTTTTCATTGCGGAATAAATATCGGTTGGTGATTCAGGATCTGGCGCAAACCAGCGTCAAGAATGCAACCTCAGATCTGGCCAATGATGCGGTTGCAAAGCAGATTGAAAACGGTAATATTCAGTATGACCGGATTGTTTATTTTGAAAAGGACCTAAACGGACGTATTACTGCACTTAAAACAAATATCGGAGAAGTAAATCATCTAAAGACGGATGTCCTCAACATTATTAACGGTCAGATCCTTGCTTTGGATGCGGCGGACATCGGTATTCCCTTGGGCAGCCTTTTTTTACCAGAATTCTTCTCCGGAAAAGGGCCAACAATTCCGGTGCATATTTTGGCAATCCGCAACAGTGATGCTACATTCTCCAGTCATTTTGTTCAGGCTGGGATCAACCAGACGCTTCATCAGCTGGTCATGGAGGTGAGTGTGGATGCGGCAGTGCTGGTATTGGGGGAGACCAGCAGCTTTTCGGTTTCCAGCCAAATTGTGGTGGCGGAGACGGTAATTGTGGGAGAGGTGCCCAATACCTTTATCCAAACCAGCGAGGGCATTACAAGAAACTTTTCATAAATTGACCCGTGCAGTCAAATTGCTGCACGGGTCAATTCACTCATCCAGTGAAAAATCGCTGTCGTTAAATTGGGAGAAGGCCATTGCCTTTGCTTTGAAGGGAATGCGCTTGCAGGGGTCATAACGGAATCTGCGGCAGCTGCTTTCCTGCACTTTTAGGCCTTTCTTGCTGCAAAGGATGACGCCGTCCTCTAGCCTGGCACCATAAGCGCAATAGGCACAGGATTTTTCAATTTTTCTGCGAAACAGCATATCCAGCCCTCCATTTATCTTTACACTTATTATACACCATATTCTTTCGGATTTCCACTGCTTTTTCAGAGGCCTTCACGGAAAATAAGAGAAGTGCCCATATTGGGATCAGAATCCAAAGCCGAAATGCCAGTGCTGCTGCGGAGATTGCAGCTGCTGTAGCCTGAATTAGTTTGCCGCACAGGTAGAAACGCATGGAAAGACCGGGGCAGACAGATGCTGTTTGGTATAGAACGCATAGTCCGCCAAAGGCAAGAAGCACATTGCAGACAACAAAGCGTATTTTTTCATCTGCAATTAAGTTTAGCATGCAGCATCCGTTGGAGAGTTCCAGCGTGCCCATAATCAGAACCTGTACTAACGGGCTGCGCATCCAAAGAAACCATCGCCGACAGAAGCCAATTACTACCCGAAACAGAATGACCCAGCCACATATTTTCAACATGGCCCAAATGGCTTGTTCGATTCCAAAGGAGGCAGGGGCAGCCGCCGTTTTACTTGCTGGGTAGGACGTTGAAAAAAGAAAAGCAGCAGATAGAATTGAGAAAATCTGAATAGCCCAAATGCTCCATACGGTTGTACTCTGTGCAAAGAAAGCAGGCAGAATTCCAAATAGAAAGGCAGGTCCGACATTGCTGCAATAGGCAAGCATGCGTTGTGCCTGGTGTATGGACGTGATCCCTGTTCGGTGTGATTCATATACACATTGTGCACCTACAGGGTAGCCGCCCAACAGGGCAGGGACAAGGAGCGCTTCTGCCCCTTGCGGGATCCCAAAGGGTTTACTCAAAAAACAAGCAAAACGGCCTGCCCGCGGGCAATGGGCGGCAAATGTACCGGATAGAAAAATAAATGGAAAAAGGGATGGGACAATTGTTCTTACACACAGGGAGATTCCGTCCGACGCACCATTTAGGGCAGTGCGGCTGTCCAGAATTAAAACCAGCATGCCAAGCGCAGCGGCCGGAGCAGCTAAATATGGTCGTTTCTTCAAAGTGTTCACCTCGCAAAGAATCTATGCAAGCCGTGCCGGTGGGATACATATGCTTTTGCAAGAGGTGAGCGGATGAAGTTCAGAGGGCATCTTAGAAAAGTACTTCCGGAGTGGAAACCGGATCCGGATGTATTTCCGGTGCACCCGATTGTAGAGCTGGCGGGCTGCAACCGGGTGCTGATTGAGAATCATCTGGGAGTTACACAGTATTCCACGTCTCAAATCGGAATTAAAATGAAGTATGGGCAGCTTACTGTCTGCGGAAGCCGGCTGATGTTAGAGCACATGACCCGGGTGCGGCTTTTGATCATTGGGCAAATTGATTCCCTGACTGTGGAGAGAAGGTGCAGGACGTGAAGTTACGCCATTCTATGCGGGATCGGGTGCGTGTTCGGCTTGTCAGTGCTGATTTGTGGGCTGGTTTGGGGGTACTCAATGGAAAGGGAATTGAAATCTTCCGGCTTGAGCTGGAAGATGATCTGACCTGTTCATTTGAGATAAAGCGGCAGAATGTCAGTCAGATACGCCGCCTTTTGGAACGAAGAGGAGATATATTATCAGTAAAGGAGCACTCGCGCCTTTTTGCTGTGCAGCAGAGTGTGCTGAGCCGCCCGGTTCTTTGGGGCGGCGTGGTTTCACTCCTGGTTATCAGTCTTTTTCTTCCGACTCGTATTCTCGGCATTCAGGTGGAAGGAAACCATGCGGTGCCGACAAGGAAAATTTTAGAAGCCGCAGAAGATGCTGGAATCCGGCTGATGGTACCATGCGCACAGGTGCGAAGTGAGAGAATAAAGAACAGGCTCCTTTCGGCAATCCCGGAGCTGCAATGGGCGGGAATTAATACCTATGGATGCCGCGTGGTAATTTCGGTGCAGGAGCGGGCAGCGCTGGATGAGACAGAGGAGCATTCCGGAGGAGTTGGAAGTATTGTTGCCAGCCGGGACGGCGTGGTGGAATCTGTTACGGTGATACAGGGAACCGTGATGTGTCAGCCTGGGCAGGCAGTCCAAAAGGGACAAATCCTGATTTCCGGCTATACAGATTGCGGCCTGTCTATCCGCGCGTCAAGAGCGAAGGGAGAGGTATATGCTCAAACGATACGGACGGTTCGTGCAGTTACCCCGGACAACAGCCTGTATCGGCCGGATGAGACAGACAAGCGGCTGAGGCTGGCAATCCTTGTTGGAAAAAAACAAATAAATTTATGGAAAGATAGTGGAATTTCGGATAGCACTTGTGGTAGAATATGCAGGGAGTATCCGCTCAGGCTTCCGGGGGGCTTTCTGCTTCCGGTATCGCTGAGAGTTGAGACCGTTTATACCGGCAGGGTGATTTCACAGCCCCTGGATGGAGCGGATATGGAAGAAAAACTTTCCATGTTTTCACAAAAATATTTATCGGCCCAAATGATTGCCGGGACTGTTTCCTTTTCCGATGAGGTGTTGGAATCATTGCCTGGGGCCTACCTGCTTACCAGACAGTTCCTTTGCTCGGAGATGATTGGCAGGCTGCATCTGGAGAATGGAGACTCAAAATGAGCAGAGTTGTAGAACGAATTGTGAACGCAGAGCGGCTGGAGGATATTATTGCCGTCTTTGGTTCCTTTGACGAAAATATCAAACGGATTGAGGATGCCATGAATGTACGCATCATCAACAGAAGTACCGACTTGAAGGTTTCCGGCGATGAGGAGATGGTCGATAAAGCCGTGCGAACCCTGGAAGGACTGTTGGCCTTGGCCTCCAAGGGTGAAACCATTGATGAGCAGCGTGTCCGGTATCTGATTACCTTGGTCAACGAAGGCAATGATCAACAGGTGGAGCAGATGACCAAGGACGTAGTGTGCATCACCGCAAAGGGAAAGCCCATTAAAGCTAAGACCGTTGGTCAGCAGAAATATATGAAGGCCATCAGCAAAAACACCGTTACCATCGGTGTTGGACCGGCGGGAACCGGTAAGACATATTTGGCAGTTGCTGCGGCGGTTGCGGCATTTCGGGAGAGAACGGTGAACCGAATTGTTCTCACCCGTCCGGCAGTGGAAGCAGGAGAACGGCTTGGCTTCTTGCCGGGAGATTTGCAGAATAAGGTCGATCCTTACCTGCGGCCGCTGTATGATGCTCTATACGACATGCTTGGCGCTGAGACCTTTCAGAAGTACCAAGAAAGGGGGGCCATTGAGGTCGCCCCCCTGGCTTACATGCGCGGTCGAACTTTGGACGACAGTTTTATCATTCTGGACGAAGCCCAAAATACAACAAGAGAGCAGATGAAAATGTTCCTTACGCGGCTTGGCTTTGGCTCGAAAATCGTCATTACCGGTGATATTACCCAGATTGATTTGCCTGACGATAAGGTTTCGGGCCTGAAGGATGCAATTCGGGTTCTGGATGGAGTGAAGGATATTGCCATTTGCCGCTTGACATCGGCGGATGTGGTGCGGCACGCATTGGTGCAGGAAATCATTAATGCTTATGAGCGCTCTGCGCAGAAGACCGAGGATAAAAAATCCCCCCGGGAATTCAGGGGTCAGTTTCAGAGGAAATATAAATGAAAAACAGAATTAACCTTGTGTTTGAAGGAAGCATCTTCCAAAAGATTGTGGTGGGTGCTAATATTCGTACTTGTATTAACGAGACGTTGAAAGCGGAGGGAATCACGGTTCCTTGTGAAATTAATGTCCTTGTTACCAATGATGCGGGTATCCAGACCATCAACAAAACCAGCCGCCAAATCGACAAACCGACAGATGTGCTGAGTTTCCCAATGTTTAATTTGACTGCCGGCGCACCGCCCCAGGACTGGGATGAGTATATTGACCCCGGTACGGGACTGTGCCCGCTGGGGGACATGTGTATTTCTTTGGAACGAGCCACAGCTCAGGCAAAGGAGTTTGGTCACTCTACAAAACGGGAGGTTGGTTATCTGACGATTCACTCCATGCTTCACTTGCTGGGCTATGATCACATGGACGAGGGGGAGCAGAAGCGGCAAATGCGCAGCAGAGAAGAGGCAATTGCCAGCCAGATCCCCGGTATGCAAAGAAATTGATCACATCGAGAACAGGAGATAGAATATGAAAACAAAAACCGCAATGATTACCATTGCAGGCCGTCCCAATGTAGGAAAGTCCACACTTACCAATTACCTTGTGGGCGAAAAAATTGCAATTGTTTCGAATAAACCCCAGACGACCCGCAACCGCATCTGCGGCATTGTAACCAAGGGAGACACGCAGTTTGTATTTGTGGATACACCTGGGTTTCACCGTGCCCGCACCAAACTGGGTGACTACATGGTGAATGTAGCGCAGGAGTCCATTGCGGATGTGGATTTGACCGTCCTGGTGGTGGAACCGATTGCCTCTATCGGTGCGCAGGAGGAGGAACTGCTGAAACGAATTCAGGGCAGCCATTGTCCGGCGGTGCTTGCAATCAACAAAATTGATACCGTTGAAAAGGACAAGCTGTTGGAAGTCATGGACGTTTATGCACGTAAGGCGGATTTTGATGCCATTGTACCGATTTCTGCCAAAACCGGCGATGGAGTTGCAGACCTTTTGGAGGTGTGCAGCAAGTATGCGGCGGAGGGGCCGTTCCTTTTCCCGGAAGATATTACTACCGATCAGCCAGAGCGTCAGGTGATGGCTGAAATTATCCGGGAAAAGCTGCTGTGGTGCCTTGACCGGGAAGTTCCTCACGGTACAGCAGTGGAAATTACGAAATTTTCTGAGAGGGAGAATGGAATCATCGATATCGACGCAACTATTTACTGCGAAAAAGCCAGCCATAAAGGAATTATTATCGGAAAAGGCGGCGAAATGCTGAAAAAAATTTCCTCCATGGCCCGGGCTGACTGTGAAAAATTTATGGGAACCAAGGTTTACCTGACTACCTGGGTGAAGGTAAAGGAAAACTGGCGGGACAGTGATTTCCTTGTTCGCAATTTTGGCTATAGTGAATAATTGTTCACAGTTTTTTCCAGGGTTATTTCCTTTTTGCCGGCAAATCCTAATTCCGGAGGGATTGGGATGAACGCAAGAGACTATTGGTCAGTATTTTTGGAAACCGGTGCGCCGGAGGCATATTTGCTGTACAGTGCTGCGCTGAAAACGGAGGGGAAGCATGTATCTGACGGTTCGGGGTGTCGTCCTGAGAGTGGCGGATTACAATGATCGAGATGCTTTGCTGACGGTGTTGACGCAAAAGCATGGTAAGCTTACTGTCAAGGCAAGAGGCCTACGGAGAAAAAACAACCCCTTAACGGCCGTGTGTCAGCTGCTGGCTTTTGGAGAGTTTACTGTGTTTGAGTATCAGGGGCAGTATACGATTAACGAGGGAAGAGTATTGAACCTTTTTCAGGGCCTTCGAACGGATATGGAAAGCCTTTCCTTGGCGTCTTATTTTGCACAGGTATCAGAGGTACTTTCACAAGAGGACTATCCTACACCGGAGCTTCAGTCGCTGCTGCTCAATTGTCTGTATGCCCTTTCGGATTTAAAACTGGACGGTACACAGGTGAAGGCGGTGTTTGAGTTGCGTGCGGCATGCATATCCGGATATACGCCGGATTTATATGGCTGCCACGTATGCGGAAGTCAGGAGCCAACGCGGTTTGATTTGTCCTCGGGTTTGCTGGAGTGTGCGAGCTGCCGGGATGCATCCTCCAGTGGAATACGTCTTCCGGTAAGTGTGCCTATGCTGGAGGCAATGCGGTTTATCTGCTTTTGTGATCCAAAAAAAATCTTCTCATTCCGATTGGATGGCGGTGAGATGAAGAAACTTTCCGGACTGACTGAGAGCTTCCTCTCTACACAGCTGGAGCGAGGCTTTCCGGCGTTGGATTTTTATAAATCTCTTTTCCTCCAGTCGAATGCTACATAATTTTAGGAGTATCAAATGTCTGAATTATACGAAAAATCTCTGGTTAAGCTGGAGCTGAATCAGGTGCTTGCACTTCTTGCAGACTGCGCTGGAAGTGAGGGCGGGAAAATAGCCTGCCAGAATCTGCGCCCCAGTTCTGACTTGGAAGAAGTTGAACATATGCTCCAACAGACAACGGCTGCTTCAGAACTCAGCACCCGGAAGGGGTATCCGGCCTTTTCCAGTGCGGCGGATGTATCAGCCAGCTTGGAGCGGGCAGACCGGGGCGGCAGCCTGCAGCCCAAGGAGCTGATGGCAATTGGCGGAGTGCTGCGTTGTGCCCGGGCGGTAAAGAGCTATTTGTCCGATGATGACAAGGAAACGGTGCTGGACGAACTCTTCCGCGCCCTTACCCCAAACAAGTACTTGGAGGACAGAATCCTGGGGGCCATCCTTTCGGAGGAAGAAATAGCGGACACGGCTTCCTCGGAGCTTGCGGATATCCGCCGCCATATGCGTATCCAAGCCGGTAAAATCCGGGATAGCCTGCAAAAGGTGATCTCGTCCCCGGCCTACAGCAAATTTCTGCGGGAGCCGATTATCACCATACGACAAGGGCGCTATGTGGTGCCGGTGAAGTCTGAATGTAAAAATGATGTGCCGGGACTTGTCCATGATGTTTCAGCTACGGGGTCAACTTATTTTGTAGAGCCAATGTCTGCGGTGAACGCAAACAATGCGCTGCGGGAACTTGAGCTGAAGGAAAAAAAGGAAATTGAGCGAATTTTGGCAGAGCTTTCCAGTGAGGCCGCTGCCCATGCAGAGGATATTAATCTGGATTATGCCATGCTGGTACAGCTGGATGTGATCTTTGCAAAGGCAAAGCTGGCTTTTAATATGCGCGCTTGGGCGCCTATCATGAATGATACTGGTAAGGTGGAGCTGAGGAATGCCCGCCATCCGTTGATTGATCCCCGAAAAGTGGTGCCGATCTCTCTGCGGCTGGGGTATGATTTTGATACCATGATCATTACCGGTCCCAACACAGGCGGCAAAACGGTAACGTTAAAAACAATTGGACTGTTGACCCTGATGGCGGAGTGTGGCCTGCATGTGCCGGCAGGGGACGGGAGTGTGCTTTCTACCTTTGATGCCATCTTGGCCGATATCGGTGATGAGCAGTCTATTGCGCAAAGCCTGTCTACCTTCTCCAGCCACATGAAAACAATTGTGGATGTGGTGGAGCAATGTGACGATCGCACCCTGGTGCTGTATGATGAGTTGGGTGCAGGTACAGATCCGGCGGAGGGTGCGGCACTGGCAATAGCCCTGATTGAGTTTAGTCGTAAGATGGGTAGCCGGGTGGTGGCGACGACCCACTATGCAGAGCTGAAGCTCTATGCCATGCGAACCAAGGGGGTTATCAATGCCTCTTGCGAGTTTGATGTGGAAACATTACAGCCTACTTATAAGCTGCTGATTGGTATTCCCGGTAAGTCTAATGCTTTTGCCATTTCCCGTAAACTTGGCCTTTCGGAAGAAATTTTGAAGGAAGCAAGTGATTTGGTTGGCAAGAGCGACAAGGACTTTGAGGATGTGCTTTCTCAGTTGGAGCAACAGCGGCAGCAAATGGAAAATGCCCGCATGGAGGCGGAAAAGCTGCGCCAGGAAACAGCGAAGATCAAACAGCAAAGCGAGCAGTATCAGGAGCAGCTGCGTAAGGAAAAGGAAAAAGCTATGGAAGCTGCCCGCCGGGAGGCTCAGGGGATTATTGACGAGGCAAGGACGGCGGCAAATTTGGCCTCTGAAGAACTGAAAGCTTTGCGCAAGCAGCTGCAGGATAGTGCGGATACGACCGGTATCAATCAACGTCAGGCGGAGCTGCGCCGTGCTCTGAATGAGACAGAGGACAAGATTCGCGCGAAGCAGCCGGAACGACCTCGCCCACAGGCAACCCGGGAAATCATGGTGGGGGACACGGTAGAGCTGTTAAAATTGGGCATCAAGGCAAGTGTTTTGGCAATTAATAAAAATGGAACGCTGGATTTGCAGGCCGGTATCATGAAACTGACGGCGAAGCCGGACGAGGTGTATCTGCTGGAGAATGAGAATCCGTACAAGGCCAAGGGCGGGCATCCGGCACATTCCGGCCGAGAAATGAAGATGGCAGCCATGCCGTCAGAAATTGACCTGCGTGGGATGGACACTGTGGAAGCAATCTGCGTGCTGGATCGTTATATGGATGAAGCAATGCGTGCGAAGCTTTCCACCGTTCGTATTATCCACGGCAAAGGAACCGGCGCGCTGCGGCAGGCAGTGCATCAGGATTTAAAGCGGAACAAGTTTGTTAAATCCTTCCGCCTGGGCGTTTACGGTGAGGGCGAAGATGGGGTAACCATTGCTGAATTTGCATAAAGCAAGTATGACAATTCTGCGATAAAGAACAGGATTGTGCAATGTTGCACAAAAAAGATGTATATTGTGCAAATCATCCGAAAACTAATTGACTTTTTCGTTAAAAATGGTATCATGTAAGCAGATTCACTGTGTTTCCTCAGGCACAGTGTAAAGGAGTGTTTTGGATATGTATAGCAAAGAAGTTGTTGTTCGCTGCGAATCTGGACTTCATAACAGACAGGCTACCTACTTTGTGCAGAAGGCCAACGAATTCGAAAGCAGCATCTGGTTGGAGTCTGAAAGCCGCAAAATGAATGCAAAGAGCTTGCTGGGCATCATGTCCCTGGGTATCATCACCGGCACCCCGGTTACGTTGAGTGCAGTTGGCCCTGATGCTGAAGCAGCTGTGAATGCACTGGAGGAGCTGCTCCAGCGGGATGTTTACTGATTGACCTGACAGTACTCTGGGCCGGCAATTGTGCTGGTTCAGAGTACTCCTCTTCTGACCGTCTCGATGCCAACGGCTGCATGGGGACGGTTTTTTTGTGGGGTGAAAACAATGACGTTTGATGAACTGAAGGACAAAGCGCTGTCCCTGCCTTATGCGCCAGGAGTCTATATCATGCGGGATAAGACGGATAAGGTCATTTATGTGGGGAAAGCGAAAAAACTGAAAAATCGGGTCAGCCAGTACTTTCAGGATACAGCATCCCACACTCCCAAAACCCGAATGATGGTGAGCAAAATACATCATTTTGATGTGATTGTTGCAGCCAGCGAGTTTGAAGCGTTGGTTCTGGAGTGCTCACTGATCAAGCGGTATATGCCTAAGTATAATATCTTGCTGAAGGACGATAAGGGCTATCCCTATCTTCGTTTGGATATGAAAGAGATATACCCGAAAATCACATTGGTCAGCAAAATTTCGGATGACGGGGCTCATTACTATGGCCCTTTTGGAAGCCGAGGTGTGACGCACAATGTGCTGGAGGCAATTGAGAAGACGCTGAAGCTCCCAACGTGTACCCGGGAATTTCCAAGAGATGTGGGAAAAGACCGCCCCTGCCTCAATTACCACATGAATCAGTGCGCCGGCTGGTGCCAGGAAAGCAAAACCTGCACGGAGTACCGTGAAACAATGGAACAAGCGAGACAGCTTTTGTCCGGGAACTATAAATCTGTTGCTGAGGAGATAAAAACGCAGATGCTTTCGGCGGCGGATAATCTGGAGTTTGAACTGGCTGCTGCATTGCGGGATCGCCTCAATGCGGTGGAGGCACTAGGGCAAAAACAGCTGGTAACAGCCGGTTCCCTGGCGGACACGGACGTGGTGGGCTATGGTCAGACAGAGGTCAAAGCCTGCTTTGCAGTGCTTCATTTCAGCAATGGAAATTTGCTGGACAAGGAGTACGAGGTGTTTCCAACTCCGGATGACCGGGAGGATGCGGTTTCCAGCCTGATGAAGCAGTTTTATCTGAGCCGGGGCTTTGCACCGAAGCATGTGCTGCTTCCATTCCCACTGGAAGATGGAGAGCTGTTCTCAGAGCTGATGGAGCAGCAGTACGGCAGAACCTCTAAGCTGCGGGTTCCTCAGCGGGGAGATAATATCCGCCTGGTGGAGCTTGCCTGTAAGAATGCACTGGAGGAAGCCAAACGCGTTACCGATAAGGAAGAAAGAAATAATGCAATTTTGGTATTGCTCGGTAGAATGCTAGGCATTCCGGCACCAAAGCGAATCGAATCTTTTGATATCTCCAATATTTCTGGCACTGACATTGTAGCCAGCATGGTGGTATTTCAGGATGGAAAGCCCAGAAAGAGCGACTACAAGCGGTTTAAGCTGGAGGGGCTGAGCAACCAGGATGATTATGCATCCATGTACCAGGTGGTGAGGCGCCGTTTCGTTCACTACAAAGCTGGCGATAAGGGCTTTGAAATTGGGCCGGATCTGCTGCTGATCGATGGCGGTATTGCCCATGCGCAGACAGCATTGAAGGCCTTGGAAGAGGTTGGCGTTTCTTTCCCCGTATTCGGCATGGTGAAGGATGATCGCCACCGTACACGTGCACTGGTCACGGTGGATGGACAGGAAATATCCATCGATACGAATCAGGCTATCTTTTCTCTTATCGGTAATATCCAGGAGGAGACCCACCGATTTGCCATTACCTATCACCGTCAGCTTCGAAGCAAACGTCTGCGCTACTCAGAACTGGACGATATTGAGGGCATAGGGCCAAAGAGAAAGCAGGATCTTTTGCGGCAATTCAAATCCATCAAGGCAATTGCAGAGGCAACACTCACAGACTTGGAACGTCTGCTGCCCAAAGATGCAGCCTTTGCCGTTTATCAGCATTTTCATTCGCACAGTGATTAATTGTGCGCGCAAGGAAAGGGTTCAGTTATGCGTGTCATTGCAGGAAAAGCAAAAGGGATTCAACTTCAAACCCCGGAAGGAATACTGACTCGCCCGACCACTGACCGGGTGAAGGAGGCATTATTCAGCATCCTCCAATTTGATTTGCCTGGAGCACGGGTCTTGGATTTGTTTGGCGGCACCGGTCAGCTTGGGATTGAGGCGATGAGCCGCGGCGCGGCTGGGGCTGTATTTGTAGATGCCAGACGGGAGGCCTGCAAGCTGATCCAAACCAATCTGCAAAAGACCCACTTGGAGCAGTATGCCAGCGTGGTACAAAGCGACTACATGGACTATTTGAAGCATTGCCGCGATCGCTTTGATCTTATTCTGCTTGACCCTCCATACGCGGAAGTTTTCCTGGAAAATGCACTAAAACGAATAACAGAAATTGACATTTTGCAATCCAATGGTATAATAGCCACAGAGCGTCCCCTTGGCAAGGAGCTTCCTTGGGATTTTCGGGGCTTTACCCGTTCCAAGGATTATAAGTACGGCAAAATTATGCTCACGCTCTACCGTAAAAACGAAGGATAAGTTGGATATAATATGAAAACAGCTATTTATCCCGGCAGCTTTGACCCTGTTACCAGCGGGCACCTGAATATCATTCGCCGTGCTTCCAATATATTTGATAAGCTGATCGTCTGTGTAATGGTAAACGCCGGGAAGAATCCGATGTTTACTTTAGAAGAACGGAA
Source organism: uncultured Oscillospiraceae bacterium (assembly GCA_934591635.1). Taxonomy (GTDB): domain Bacteria; phylum Bacillota; class Clostridia; order Oscillospirales; family Oscillospiraceae; genus Faecousia. Next base: position 70,538 of record CAKTPI010000005.1, read on the forward strand.
AGCGCTGATTCGCCGGGTAACGGTTGATTTGCCCAATGTGGAGGTTGACTGTTCCAATGAACTTTTGGCGGATTATGCCAGACGGCGGGGCAGTTGTGTCATTGTGAAGGGACTTCGGGCTGGCTCAGATTTTGAAAATGAGTTCCAGATGGCCTTGGTCAATCGGAAGCTGAATCCGGAGCTGGATACCATGTTTCTCACAGCTGACAGTCGATATATGTATTTAAGCTCCAGTATGGTCAAGGAGCTTGGAAATTATGGCGCGGAGTTATCTGATTTCCTGCCAGAGGAAATTATTCCGGACTTCCGCGAGAAACTTTGCAAAAAAATGGAGGATTCGTTATGAGCAACAACAGCACAGAAGATATTATCGGCACTCTGTATGATATGGTGCAGGATGCGCGTTCCATGCCGCTTGCCGCTGATAAATGTATTTTGGAGAGGGACAAGGTCCTTGACCTTCTGGACGAGATTATCTCGCAGCTGCCCGCAGAAATCAAGCAGTCCCGTACAATTGTGGAGTCCCGTAATGAACTGATCAGTCAGGCCCGCCGGGAGGCGGAGGGAATCCTGCGTAAAGCCAACGAGCAGGCCAGCGAATTGGTGGAAAAGGAAGAAATCTATAAGGAAGCAAAGAAGCGCAGTGAAGAGCTGGTTGCGCAGACGCAGGAGCGAATCAACCAGCTACGGAAAGCTGGCAACGAATACATGGAAGAGTCCTTACGTCATACAGAAGAGGCAATTTCTAAGGCCCTCCATGAGGTGCAGGATACCCGCATGAAATTTGTTGCTGTTACGGAGTCTCAGGAGCAACAGCGCAAGGCGATGCCCAACGTTGACGTAGATATGTAATATTCAAAAAATTGGCCGCTCCGGTTCGCTGGAGCGGCCAATGCATTGTAATTGGATGGGCAGTCCTGGTAAGGGGTATGCCTTTTTTGCTATCCGTTTTCTTCAGATGTACAGCAGCTGTTATCCTGCTTTCGGTCACATCCTTTTGGCGTAAACTGGGAAGCGGGGAAGGGAATGCGGCTGAACATCTCGCATGGGTCTTCCGTGCAGCCAGGGTTATCGCAGCATTCCTTGGTGGGAATGCTGTAATCCAGCACGGGAACAATAAGCTGTGCATCCCGTTCCAGACGAATGATGGAGAATTGACCGAGGGTGACGTAGAGTTTCCGCTTTTCTGGATTGAAACACAATTCTTCATCAAACATGGCTTTTACGGAATCAGGCGCCTGCATAGTGGTGGATTCCTTACATCCGCACTCGCAAATATCCCGTACTTTGGAGCCAAGCACCATAGGATCCAGAACCTCTACAACGGCAGTGGGGCGATTGGCATAGCTCCGGGTTACGCCATCGGGAGAGTAGATCTGGGTGTCGCTTCGGTAGATGTGGGCACAGCTGTCTTCACCGCATAGAACGGCGCGTTTGGAAAAAACGGCTAGGCCGGACAGCGTTGCGGGGCGGGAGGTGCCGACAATGGTATCGGCAATTACCCGGTAGTAGAAAGTGACATCAATGCAGTAATGATTGCGGTCGAATGCGACAGGCTCTACGTCAATATAGGTACTGATTAATTCGGCGCACCGTACCCGTGTCCCGGCACTGTTTTCCAGTATTGCCTGAGAGGCGGCCGTCAGGTAGACGGGCAAGTCCTCGATGCAGTCTTTATCACGGCAGGAATCGGTGATTTTCCTGGTGTGGATGGACATGGCATTGCGCAGATCACTTGGATCGCAGCGCAGGGTGTCCTGGCATTGGTCTGGCATGGAAATCCCTCCTGTTTACTGTTCATATAAGCTGTAACCGCTTATAAGACAGTTTATGCATGCCGCTGCTTCCTGTGCACCTTGCCTTTTCACGAAAAAACGCCCTGACGGAAAACGTCAGGGCGGAGGGAATGATTAATTAGAGAAACGGTAAATGGTTTCAGTATGGTATTTTTCCCCGGCCTTGGTTATCGGCTGTTTCCACTCCGGATGGTGAATGGAATCAGGATAGAACTGGGTTTCCAGGGCAATACCGCTGCGCTTGCCATATGTCACGCCGCCTTTGCCGGTTTCCTGCAGAAAGTTACCAGCATAGAACTGGATTCCGGGCAAATCGGTATACACAGCCATGGTTCGACCGGAAATGGGATCAGAAAGGACGGCACAGGGATTGCAGAAGACCTCAAAATTATGATCGTACCCACCCTGAAGGTTCAGCGGTTCGTAATCCTCGTTGATGTCCTGACCAATTGCTTTCGGGGTGCGGAAATCCATGGGCGTACCCTCCACACTGCGCATCTCACCGGTGGGGACACTCTCGGCGTCTGCAACTGCAAATACCCGAGCTGGCAGCATCAGCAGTTGATCCATGGCGGTGTTTGTGCACTGCTCACCAGCTAGGTTAAAATAGCTGTGGTTCGTCAGGTTGAAAACAGTGTCCCGATCACAGGTAGCATCGTAAGAGATGTGCAGGCCCCCCTTTTCATCCATGGTGTAGGTTACGTCAATGGAAGCGTTGCCAGGAAAGCCCTGATCGCCGTTGGGGCTGTCCAGATGGAAGGAGACCGATGTATCGGAACAAGCGGTGACCGTCCACATCCGAGTGTGGTAGAACTCCGGGCCGGAATGGAGGTTGTTGGCATTTTCGTTGGGTGTCAGAACATAGTCCCGGCCGTCAAGGGAGAAAGTGCTGCCCTTGATTCGGTTGGCACTGCGCCCTACGATAGCGCCAAGGAAGCTGGTGCCGTTCAGGTAGCCTGCGGCATCATCGTAACCAAGGGCAACGTCAGCAACATTTCCATCAGCATCAGGAACAAAAACGTTTACCAAGGTTGCGCCGAAGTCTGACACTGTTGCAGTAATGCCGCCACCGGAAATGTTGTACAAAAAAGTTTGCTGCCCATTTGGCAGCAGGCCAAAAGATTTTTTCATAGATTGTCTCCTTTCATCTTTTCGTGGCAGAATGGCCTGAATTATGTAAAGACTGCTTAAAGCAATTATACTATATCCTTTGATACTTTTCAATCGGTTCTTTCGTGAGCTTTGACAAAAATCAAACTTTATCCTATGAAGTAACTGCACTTTATGCCCTTTCCCATTCCAATTTTTGGGCATACTTCAAAGTGCACACTACATTTTGTGGTCTGCTATTGACAAAACCACAATATATAGTATATAATACGACCCGTACGTATGCAGACACATTTGAGCAGGAGGAGGACTTTTACGTGAAAATTATCAAGAGAAACGGCACAGAAGCCGATTTTGATATTGAGAAGATCAATATAGCAGTCACCAAAGCCAATGAGGCCACTGATGAGAAGGTGCGCCTGACCCCCCTTCAGATTCGCCGTATTTCCGAGCGGGTGGAGGTTGCCTGTGAGGAAATGGGACGGAGTCCCTCGGTAGAAGAAATTCAGGACTTGGTTGAAAAGTCTATCATGGCGCACGGAGCCTTCGAGGTGGCCAAGGAGTATATCACCTATCGCTATACCCGTAGTCTGCTGCGGCAGTCTAACACGACGGATGACCGTATCCTCAGTCTGATCGAGTGCAATAACGAGGAAGTTAAGCAGGAGAATGCAAACAAGAACCCAACAATCAACGCGGTTCAGCGCGACTATATGGCGGGAGAGGTTTCAAAGGATATTACCAATCGTATTCTTCTCCCACCGGATGTTGTGGCTGCCCATGAAAGCGGCATTATTCATTTTCACGATTCTGATTACTACGCCCAGCATATGCACAATTGCGACCTGGTTAACCTGGAGGACATGCTGCAGAACGGGACGGTTATTTCCGGTACTTTGATTGAAAAGCCGCATTCCTTTTCCACTGCCTGCAACATTGCCACGCAGATTATTGCGCAGGTTGCGTCCAATCAGTATGGTGGCCAGTCCATTTCTCTGACCCATTTGGCTCCTTTTGTCCAAATCAGCCGGGAGAAGATCCGCAGAAGCGTGCAAAAGGAAATGGAGGTATTTGGCATCAATCCTTCGGAGGAAGCCATCTCCAAGGTGGTGGAGGATCGCTTGCGGGATGAGGTGCGCCGGGGTGTACAGACCATCCAGTATCAGGTGGTCACCCTGATGACGACCAATGGGCAGGCTCCCTTTATTACCGTATTTATGTACCTGAATGAGGCCAGGAACGAACAGGAAAAGCGGGATCTTGCCATGATTATCGAGGAGACCCTCCGCCAGCGCTATGAGGGCGTGAAGAACGAGAAAGGCGTGTGGATTACTCCGGCTTTCCCCAAGCTGATTTACGTGCTGGAGGAGGAAAACATTCGGGAGGGAACACCCTACTGGTATCTGACCAAGCTGGCAGCGCAGTGTACCGCGAAACGCATGGTTCCGGACTACATCAGTGAGAAGAAAATGCTGGAACTGAAGGTGGATAAAAATGGCGAAGGTCATTGCTACACCTGCATGGGCTGCCGTTCTTTCCTGACTCCCTATGTAGATGAGAATGGAAAGCCAAAATACTATGGCCGCTTTAACCAGGGCGTGGTTACGATTAACTTGGTGGATGTGGCGCTGTCCTCCGACAGGAACATGGACAAGTTCTGGAAGATTTTTGATGAGCGTTTGGAGCTGTGCCATAAGGCGCTGATGTGCCGCCACAATCGCCTGAAGGGTACGCTGTCCGATGCGGCACCCATCCTGTGGCAGTATGGTGCGCTGGCTCGGCTGAAGAAGGGAGAGCCGATCGATAAACTGCTTTATGGCGGCTATTCCACCATTTCTCTTGGTTATGCTGGGCTGTATGAGTGCGTTAAGTATATGACAGGGAAATCCCATACGGATGAAGAGGCAAAGCCCTTTGCGCTGCAGGTGATGCAGCATATGAACGATGCCTGCAAGACCTGGAAGGCAGAGCACAACATTGATTTTTCGTTGTATGGAACGCCGTTGGAGTCTACAACTTACAAGTTTGCGAAGTGTCTTCAGAAGCGTTTCGGCATGGTTCCCGGTATTACGGATAAGAGCTACATTACAAATTCCTACCATGTCCATGTGACAGAGCCAATTGATGCTTTTACAAAGCTTCGCTTTGAGGCGGAATTTCAGCAGTTATCTCCCGGCGGCGCCATCAGCTATGTGGAAGTACCAAATATGCAGCAAAATATTGATGCGGTGTTGGAACTGATGCAGTTTATTTATGATAACATTATGTATGCGGAGCTGAACACCAAATCGGATTACTGCCAGATTTGCGGATATGACGGCGAGATTGAAATTCAGGAGGATGAGAATAAACTGGTTTGGGTTTGCCCCCAATGCGGTAATCGGGATCAGAGCAAGATGAACGTTGCCCGCCGAACCTGCGGCTATATCGGCACGCAGTTTTGGAATCAGGGACGTACACAGGAAATTAAAGATCGCGTGCTTCATCTGTAAATGAATGATTAAAATCCAGCCAAATTCCTTCTTGGGGAACTTGGCTGGATTTTTTAAGCCTTTTTTTGCAAAAGTCCTATGATTTGGCCGGACAGGATTACCGTCAGCAGAGAGTAGGCAATCCGGCTCAGTGGAATATAGCTCAGGGAAAGCAGAAGGACAACAAGATCACTGATAAGGTAAATCCATTGAATCGGGATCGATGAAACCTTCGCAAGACTCATTGCTAATGCATCATCGCCGCTGGTAGCACCGCCAACCCGCACACACAGACCGCTGCCGATGCCCACGAAGAGGCTGCCAATAACGGAAGCCAGCAGCGGCATTTCAGCAATTTGAGGATAGAGCGGTGGAAACTGTTCACACACAAAATAGGACACCGAGTACCCAAGGGCGGCACAGGCAGAGTAAACCACGAAGGACTTGCCAAAGGTGCGCCAGCCCAATAAATAACACAGTGCATTCAGGATGAGGCTGGAAAAAGCAGGGGAGATATGGAACCAGTGGTGAATCAGAAGCACAGCACCCAATACGCCACCCTCTGTGATATCCGCAACAGAATGAATATTGTACATTCCAAATGCAAGAAAACCGGCGCTCAAAAATGCAATGGCACAGGAATGCAAAGAAATTTCTCTTTTCATTTTTACTCCTTAAAATAATATATTCGCCTTTTTCCTTCAATTCCTGGCGGCTCAATGCCATCGATACAAAAGATTCCATACAAGTCACCAAAGCGTTTTTCGCGATCACTTGGGGCGTCTCCGGCGTTACGAAATGATGGCTGCGTCCGTAAAACGGCTCGGCCCCGATCATTGAACGCCAGAATACGGACAGTTTCCGGTTCACCTCCGAAGTCATCCTGCCGCAATTCCAAAAAGGCACAAAGAATCATGCGGTCAATGCGCGTCCGTGTGTAACGCTTTGACTTGACTGCGTTAACAATGGATGACAAATCAGAAGTATTCCGGGATGCTTTCATCAGCTTGCGCCACAGACCCTCAGAGCTATAGGGAAGCGCCGCAAAATCGTCTTCGGACATGGTCCGAAGTTTGGCGATTACAGCCCGCTCTCCGGCTTCCAAGGTGTGACGAGGGGCCTGGTCAAATATCTTCGCCGCACTGGAGGGAATTGCGTCAGCCCAGTCCCTGCCCTTTAACATCATATTACGTACTGCTGTCGCAGATGGAGCGGTGGTGTTCAGCTGTTCTGCATGATAGGAGCCCTCCCGAAAAATTGGAAAGAGTGACATGAAGCTCCCTTGCGTTAAAATTGCTTTGGTGTATTCCACACCAAGAATATCGTTCGGATTTGACAAGCTCCAGGGAATTTTCATCTGCTGGAGTGCTTGCTGCCGGGCGGCGGGGAAGGAGATACCGGATGCCAGTGCGTCCTTCAAATGGACGGAAAAGTTGGGGGAGAGAAGCGCCTGTGCCGTATGCTCCAGTGCAGCAGAATCCATGGATTCTGTTCCAAAACAAAGAATGTCGCAGCACTTGGAAAGAATTTTGACGCCGCCGGCGGCAAAACCCTCAGCGGAGGAGAGGGCAATTTCAGTGGGAAGCTCCAAAATCAGGTCTGCACCGCACTGAACGGCAGCCTGTGCCCGCAGGCTTTTGTCAAAGATTGCCGGAGTACCTCGCTGGACGTAGTTACCGCTCATCAGGCAAACAATGATGCAATCTGCCCCAAAATGTTCCCGAATAATTTGAAATTGCCGCTGGTGCCCATTGTGAAACGGATTATATTCACAGATGATACCTACTTTTTTCATCCTGTGTACTCCTTTGACAAAAAAATTCTCTTTAGGGGTTGAGAAAAAGAGAAAAATAGACTATAATAACATCGGCTATGGAAATTATACCATATTTTCCGTAAATTGTAATATCAAATTATCTAGGAGGCAATTCCAATGAATGTTTTGGTTATCAACGCCGGCAGCTCCTCGCTGAAATATCAGCTGATGAACCCGGAGACCGGCGATGTGGCAGCCAAGGGCTTGTGTGAGCGCATTTATCTTGACGGTCGGCTGACCCACAAGGTAGGCGACAAAAAGGTGGTTAAGGATATCCCGATGCCCTCCCACTCTGAAGCCATCCAGGCTGTCCTGGAAATCCTGGTTGACCCCGAGAACGGCGTGATCAAGTCTGTGGATGAAATTGATGCTGTTGGTCACCGTGTGCTCCATGGCGGCATGGAGTTCTCCGATTCCTGCATCATTAATGACGAGGTCATCAAGGCTATTGAAAAGTGCATTCCCTTGGGCCCGCTGCACAACCCTGCAAACCTGATGGGCATTCGTGCCTGCCAGGCGGTGATGCCCAATACGCCCCAGGTGGCTGTATTCGATACTGCATTTCACATGACCATGCCCCCCAAGGCTTACCGCTATGCTATTCCCACTGAGTACTACAAGAATGATGATATCCGTCGCTACGGTTTCCACGGTACCTCTCATAAGTATATTGCCCGCCGCGCTGCTGAGCTGATGGGTACAAAGAACTTTAAGATGGTCAACTGCCATCTGGGCAATGGTTCTTCCTTGTCTGCTGTGAAGGATGGCAAGTGCCAGGATACGTCCATGGGCCTGTCTCCTTTGGCTGGTGTTCCCATGGGTACCCGCTCGGGCGACATTGACCCCTGCGTGGTACAGTTTATCTGCAATAAGTACAGCATGAGCGTAGACGATTGCCTGACCATGCTGAACAAGAAGTCTGGCGTGCTGGCTTTGTCCGGTGTGTCCTCTGACTTCCGGGATCTGACTGCGGGTGCTGAGAGCGGCAATGAGGATTGCAGACTGGCACTGGACAAGTTCTATTATGAGGTCGCCAAGTATGTTGGCGCGTATACGGCTGCACTGAACGGCATTGATATGCTGACCTTCACCGCCGGTGTGGGCGAGAACGATGCCGATGCCCGTGCCGCCATTTGCTCTTACCTGGGCTTTATGGGCGTGAAGATTGATGCTGAGAAGAACAAGGTTCGCGGCCAGGAGATGAAGATTTCCACTGAGGATTCCAAGGTTCAGGTCTGGGTTATCCCCACCAACGAAGAGTTGATGATTGCACAGGATACTGCTGAGTTGGTCAACGCAGCAAAGAAGTGATTATCTGAAATTTCAGGGCCGCCGCATTTTTGCGGCGGCTCTGCTTGTAAGGAGCATGAAAATGGAAACTGTATCCAATCGTTTTTTGCGCTATGTAGCCTTTGATACCCAGTCAGATGAGGCTTCCGAAAGCTGTCCATCCACGGAGAAACAGAAGCTTTTGGGGCAGCAGCTGGTGACCGAAATGCGTACAATGGGAATTGAGGACGCCCATATGGATGCCAGCGGCTATGTCTATGGCAGTGTACCAGGTGACCCGGATTTGCCGGTGATTGGCCTGATTTCTCATATGGATACAGCTCCGGATTCCTCCGGAGCCAATATCAAGGCCCGAATAGTATCCTATGATGGGGGAGATATTCTGCTTAATGAGGCTGAAAAGATTTATCTGAGAGAGGCAGACTACCCCATCTTGCAAAACAGCCGCGGGAAACACCTGATTGTAACGGATGGCACAACGCTGCTGGGTGCGGATGACAAGGCGGGCATTGCGGAAATTCTGACAGCAGCCGAACGCTTGATTGAAAAGGGCGGACGGCATGCAACGTTGAAGATTGGCTTCACACCCGATGAGGAAATTGGCAGGGGAGCAGATCTGTTCGATATAAAGAGCTTTGGCGCAGACTTCGCTTATACCGCAGATGGCGGTACCCTGGGGGAGCTTGAATATGAAAATTTTAACGCGGCAAGTGCCAAAGCTATATTCCGCGGCTTGAATATTCATCCCGGCTCCGCCAAGGATAAGATGGTCAACTCCATGTATATTGCAATGGAATTTCAGTCCATGCTGCCGCAGGCACAAAAGCCGGAGCATACTGAGGGCTACGAGGGATTTATACACCTGACACATATGGAGGGTGAGGTAGAGGAGAGCTGCCTGGAATATATTCTTCGAGATCACGATTTACAGAAGCTGAATGAGAAAAAGCAAGTAATGGAGCGTGCTGCGGCTTTCCTGAATGCAAAATATGGTGCGGGAGCGGTAGAGCTGACGGTCAAGGACAGTTATTACAATATGAAGCAATGCATTCTGCCTCATATGGAAATTGTGGAGCGGGCGAAGCGTGCCATGGAACAGGCGGGTATGCAGCCTAAAGAGGTGCCGATTCGCGGCGGCACAGACGGCGCAAGATTGTCCTATGAAGGATTACTTTGCCCCAATCTTTGTACCGGCGGCGAGAATTTCCACGGGCGGTTCGAATTTATTCCGGTGGAAGACATGGAACAGTGCGTGGATATGCTGGAATACATTCTCAGGGATTCCACAGAAAAGTAAAAAGCAGGAGGCTTCCCGGTTCATTTTCGGGAAGCCTCCATTTTTACAAATTAACCCTCAAAATCCTCATCACTTGCAACAGGAGTGGAGTCATCAGCGGCAGGCGCTTCGGGGGCAGCTGTTTTTTCCTGAGCGGTAGCAACGGGTTCGTCCTTGGCAGCTTCAGGAGCAGGAGCGGTTTCTTCCGTGGTTTCAGCAGCGGGAGCAGCCTCTTCCTTCGGTGCTTCATTGGCAGTGTAATGGAAGGTCGCAATAGGGGTGGAGTTGCAGCCCATCAGCTTTTTAGCCCATTCCACAATCTTGTCACCGTAGGTTGCAACGATGTAAACTGCACCGATCACAGCGGCCAAAGCGGAAATAACCTTCATAATGGTGTTAAACTTGTTCATGATAGGATCCTCCTTATATTTCTGATGAATATCAATAGTATACCCAATCAGTGCGGAAAAAGCAACATATAAATTGTTAAAAAGATGGTAAAGATTAAAAATTATACGTAATTGTACAGTCCTCTGACACTGACTTCACCGGAGTTGACATGCTCAATTGTACCGTCGTCGTATTGAACAATCAGTGCGGCCTGATCATCCACATCCAGTGCCAAACCGTGACGGACGTTCTCTCCGCGGACAACGCTTACCTGCTGCCCGATGGTGATGCAGTCACGGCGGTATGCTGCTAAAATGGCATCCTTGTGCGTCAAAAGCGTACCGTTCATTTGGCAGAAGGAATCCACCATTGCAGCGGCAATCAGTGCCCGGTCAACAGGTTTTCCGGCGGCCATTCTAAGGGAACCGGCAAAGCTGCGGAGGCCTTCCGGAAAGTCCTGGGGCTGCTGGTTGCAGTTGATACCGATGCCGATAATGGCGCAGTCCAACTTGCTTTCTTTGCCCATTATCAGTTCAACCAGAATCCCGGCCAATTTCCGCTTTTCAAATACAATATCATTCGTCCATTTTATGCCCGGACGGAAACCGGCGGCAGTCTGGATGGCATTGCAGGCAGCGCTGCCTGCGGCACAGGTCAGGTGCATCAAATCCATCGGGGAACACTGGGGGCGAAGCAGAACACTCATATAAATGCCGGTTTCGGGTGGGGACAAAAATTGTCGGCCCAACCGGCCCTTACCATTGGATTGGCTTCCGGCGATGAGTGTGGTACCCTCCGGCGCCCCTTGAGCAGCCAGCTGCTTCAGGACATCGTTGGTGGAGGTAATATGATCGAAGTACTGGATATGCTCCCGCCAGGGGTTTTCGGAGGAAAGTGCGGAGATAATCGATTGCAGCATATGGCACCTCAGTCAATATCCGCCCGCACTTCTTCAGGGGGTGTATCCAGCAGGGCAGGGTTTGCAATAAAACGGCGGAAAGTCTTGAAGAAAGTGGCATAATAATAGCCGTCGACAATCCGCTCGTCCAGCGTGAATTTGAAGTCAACATATTTTCTCTGTACGACGGTGCCGTCCTCCAGAACCTCAATGGCACGGCGTTTGCAGCCGAAAGAGCCAAACACAGGCATATTGCCGAAGTCATAAAGATGATGATAAATGGGCGGAATCCCCAAACTTCCCATAGAGGTGAAAAAGATGCTCCCGTGGAAGGGACTGATTTCCAGCAGGAACTTCGGCAGCATCCCAAAATAATCCAACGTTTTCAGCACCCAAACAAGAAATTTGAGGAACACACCCGGAATCAGCATCAGGGCATGAGCTGTATTGTCAAAGCTGGAGTCCAAAGGTGCATCTTTTGCCTTTTCCAGTTCGGCGTTTACTTTTTGATATACATCGGCTGCGGTATCGTGGGGATTTAAATGAACCTTGATGATGGTTTCGGGAGACTTCGTGCTCATCTCTTTCTTGATGGTCAGGCAGAATTGAATGTCTTCTCCTCTGGAATAGACCTTTTGTCCTGCAATAAACCGATTCACGCCCGGATACTTTGCCACAGTGTGACAATAGCTTGCCAAAAACACGTGCATAATGCCAAAGTTTGTTAATCCTTCCCGACGCTTCTGGCGGATATAGCGATCCACATTGGTGATTTCGAAAGCCTCTTCAAAGGAATTGGTAGATCCGTTGCGATTAACCATGATGTAAGGGGAGACCTGATCCATGGGAGAAAGGGTGCGGAGCTTCCTGCCGTCGCTGCGGTCGCCCCACCTGCGGTGGTACTGCCCCAAGGGGTGGACGCGGATGCCAAATGACAGCAGAAAGCATGCGATGATGGCAATCAAGTCGGCATGAATGCGCAGAAGTCTATCCCAGTTTTTGCCCAGTATAGCCGGTTTGTTGTTGTATAATGTCGTTGCCAGGACAGACAGCATTAAAATAGGAAGGCACCACACCATTTTTTGACGGCTGCCGGAGGCAATTTCACCGTATACCAGAGTTACAAACACAAGTGCAATGTAAAAAAGCCAGATATAGAGTCTGTTTTGAATACTGCCGGCTACACAGATTCCGCCGTATAGTGCCATCATCCCCACAGGGATGGTTGTTTTGTAAAAGCACTCAGCTCCATCGGTCAGAATGATAATCAGATAGAGCACAGTAGCCGTAATTGGCAATGCGATTTGGCCCCAGAAGCCAACAGTTCCGGCGTGTTTGGTAAAGCCAAAAACGACAATTCGGGCAATCACAGAGTAAATCAGTAATAATGAAGCAACCCAGGTGAGGCCATTTTTCCGGCTGACATAGAGATGAATGTGATTATCCATGTTTTCTCCTCCTTCAGGCCAGACGTTGCCGCAGGGCCTTGATAAACGCAGGGGAGGTACCGCAGCATCCGCCTAGAAGCTTGGCGCCGTTCTGAGCGCACGCTTTCATGATTTCGGCAAAGCTCTCCGCGTCCAGATTGTATTCAGCGATCCCGTCCTGATTGATAATGGGAGTGCCGGCATTTGGCTTGCAGATCAGGGGTAAGGAGGTACACCTGCGCAGTTTGCTGACCAAGTGGGGGGTCATCATATCAGCTGCAACGCAGTTAAAGCCAACAGCATCAGCACCGGCCTCCTCCAACTCATGCAGAACCTTCCCCGCATCAGCACCGGAGAACAGGGAACCGTCCGACTGCATGGTAAAAGAGAACATGACAGCACCGGCGCATTCCAGTTCAGCCGCGGTGAGAATGGCCTCTGCCTCCTGGGGATACATCAGAGTTTCACCAATCAGTAGATCCGCTCCGCCGTCTACAAGACCATGAATCTGACGGCGGTATGCCTCCACCATGGTGTCATAATAATCCGGATTCCAGCTCTCGCAATGAGCAGCCAGCGTCGCTAAATCACCGGCAATTAGGCAGTTCGGCGCAGCTTTCCGGGAAAGGGCCAGAAGTGAGGCATTGATTCGCTCTGTTTCATTTGCCAGCCCCTCCTTTTCCAAGGCAATTGGGTTTGCCTGAAAGGTTGGAGCATAGATGATTTGCGAGCCAGCCTCGGCATATCCGCGCTGCAAGTCAATAATGGCTTGCGGATGATCCAAAATCCATTTTTCGGCACAGCACCCCCGGGGCATACCGGCGAGCAAAAGATTTGATCCGGTTGCCCCATCTAACAGGCAGCTTCCTTCGCTTATAAACTGATGAAACTCTTGCTTATTAAACATATAATGTCTTCTTTCCTGCCTTAAGATTAAAATTTTTGTTCATTATATATTATCCCAACCTAAAATGCAATACTTCGATTCTTTAAGAATGTGCTTGCCAGCAGCGCCACAATGTCCATGTCCGTATCTGATGTAACTGCCAACACCCGCAGAGGCGTGTATGTTTCCTACGAGCCTACTCAAGATGAGTAGCAAAAAGCGAGTGTTCTTACAGAATATCAAATCCTATAAGAATACTCGCAGTGGTCCGAGTGACAGGATTCGAACCTGCGGCATCCTGCTCCCAAAGCAGGCGCGCTACCAGCTGCGCTACACCCGGATATAACTATAGTATATTATACACGAAACCGTGAAAAAAGCAATCAAAAGTTTTTCAAAAAACAGGTTGAAATTGCGCACTCGATTGATGTATGATAGGGAAGTGAGGTGGTCGTATGGAGAAAAAAGGACTGTCCCAAGAGACATTGAAAGTCATCGCGTGTATGACAATGCTGCTGGATCATGTGGGAGCCATGTTTGTGAGGGGGTATACCCTTCGCATAATTGGCAGAATTGCATTCCCCATTTTTTGCTTTCTGATGGCAGAAGGGGCATATTATACCAAAAACCCAAGAAAATATGCCCTCCGCCTTTTGATCGGAGCACTGTTGTCTGAGATCCCGTTCGATTTGGCATTTCAGCGCGGCCTGACATGGCGTTCGCAAAGCGTTATGGTGACGCTTTTGCTGGGATTTTTGGCCGTGGAGGCAATTCAAAATACACAGAATAACCTGCTGAAGCTCCTGGCGGTGTCGGCTGGTTTTGCATTGGGTCAACTGCTTCAAACGGATTACGGTGGGTATGGCGTATTGCTCATCGTATTATTCAGCCAGGCTCGGAGAAAATGGTGGCTGCAAACGGTGCTGGTTGCTATGTTTGCCTGGATGATGGATAGTGTACCGGTACAGATTCTCGGCATGAGAATTCCGATTGAGATGTTTGCGCTTTTGGCAATGCTGCCCATTGGGTGTTACTCCGGACGAAAACGGTCTGACAGCAAGGTGCTCCAGTGGGCGTTCTACCTGTTTTACCCGGTACATTTGACCGTATTAGTGGTGATTCGCTATTTTCTGGAAACAATCCGCACATAAATCTATCCCCTGGCTCATGTATGCGAGCCAGGGGATAAATTTCATACGTTGAAGAGGAAGTTGACGATGTCGCCGTCCTTCATGACATATTCCTTGCCCTCACTCCGGACAAGGCCCTTTGCCTTGGCATTCGCCATGGTTCCGCAGGCTTTCATATCCTCGAAGGCGATGACCTCGGCGCGAATGAAGCCGCGCTCAAAGTCGGTATGAATCTTACCGGCTGCCTGAGGCGCCTTCGTTCCGTTTTTAATGGTCCAGGCGCGGCATTCATCGCTGCCGGCGGTAAGGAAGGAAATCAGACCAAGCAGCGCATAACTGCTCTTAATCAGCCGATCCAGGCCGGACTCCTTTACGCCCAGTTCCTCCATAAACATGGCCTTTTCCTCGGGATCATCCAGCTCTGCAATGTCGGCCTCCAGTTTTGCACAAATGGGCAGAACCTGGCTGCCTTCCTGTTCTGCCAGTGCCTTTACAGCCATATAATGCCGGTTACTCTCCGGATTATTGACTTCGCTTTCACCCAGATTCGCTACATAAATGGTCTTTTTCAGGGTCAATAAATCACTGGTTCCAATGAGCGCCATATCTTCCTCGGAGCCGTCAAAGGTACGTGCAAGCTTGCCTTGATTCAAGTGGGCCAGCAGTTCCGTGAAAACCTCAGCCTCATGGAGGAAACGCTTGTCGCCGCCCTTGGCTGCCTTCTGGCACTTGTCAATCCGGCGCTCAACCATTTCAATATCGGCCATTACCAGCTCCAGATTGATAATGTCGATATCCCGCAGCGGATCGGTAGAACCTTCCACGTGGGTCACGTTGGAATCCTCAAAGCAGCGAACCACATGCACAATGGCATCGGTAGTGCGGATATTGCTCAAAAACTTATTGCCCAGACCCTCGCCCTTGGAGGCGCCCTTTACCAGACCCGCAATATCAACGAATTCGATCACAGCAGGGGTAACTTTTTTGGGATTATGAAGCTGCGCCAGCCAGTCCAGCCGCTCATCAGGCACAGAAACCACGCCAACGTTGGGGTCGATGGTGCAGAATGCATAGTTGTCCGCAGGCACACCTGCGTTGGTAATGGCATTGAACAGAGTGGACTTACCCACATTGGGCAGTCCCACAATACCTAATTTCATATCGCTTAAAATCTCCTTTATCTGACAGGTATCTCCTGGGTCCAGGGAAACCAAGTTCATTATGGGACTAAGTATATCATAAAACCAGGGTGCTTTCAATATCTTTTGGCTTTTTTGTGAAGGACAATTACATGGATGGAACATCCGCCGCTCAATCGATAAAGAAGTACATCGTCTTTGTGAAAAATTTGAAATATAATTCGGAAAGGCACCTCCAAAAGAAGGGTTCCGTGGTATTTACAGAGTTAATGATTGCATAAAAGAAACAGATGTTGTATAATTGGAAAAGAAAATTGGCGGTTCCTCGAATATTCTTGCGAAAGTTGCTGTGCTAGATCAAAAAATAGGATGAAATGAGGCGTTTGGAATGTTAAAGTGGTTAGAAAAACATTTATTTGGTACATGGATAATATGCAGCGCAGTATTTGCATTTGGTGTGCATTGCCTGTTTTCAATACCTGCCCATAATGAATGGCTTGCTGCAAAATGGACTGCTGGAGAAGTTTTAACTTTTGTAAGCACAGTGGCGCTTGGCTTGCTTGCTGTATGGCAAAACAAACGCTTCAAAGAAGAAAATGATCGATCCCAAGCAAGACTTGAGAAATTAACGGTACAGGCAAATGAACTAGTGGTTATTGGTAAAATAATTGAATATGAATCAACAAACTTATCTCGGCTCAGAGATGCATATGATGATTTTTCTATTGCTTGTGATCCACAGCACCTTTCGACAATTATTAGTAAAGAGGCTATGTTATCAGACTCGAAGGTATCATTGCTTGCAGAAATAGTAATTGCGGAGAAACATATTGATGATAGTTTTTTCTCTCTGTGTAGGGAGTTTAGAATAGACCCTACGGTTTTAAAGAATGACAAAGACCCGACGAAAGTTTCTGCTGGTAAGTATTACCTACAAGCTAAGCAATTTGTGAACAGCGCCAGGGAACTCCCTAATAGGGCACCGACAAAGGAACTTAAAAGATTGGCAGAAGCGAGAAATGACTTTATTGGGACAAGGGAAAAGTATTTGCGTGATAGAGAGAATGCCCTTAACAATGCTATTTATGGGAATCTAACACTCAGTGAAATAAAACAATTATATCACATTGAAATTTCGAAAGAGGAGTGCGCCAATGGAAAAACTAAAATTTGAATCGCCGGATATGGCGGCGCAGAATATAGACCGCATTGCTGCCTTGTTTCCGAACTGCGTCACGGAGATGCTGGATGCGGAGCGCAGTACGCCGGAGAAGAAAGTCTACAAGCGGGCAGTCAATTTTGAGCTGCTGAAACAGATGCTGTCCCCGGATGTGGTGGATGGGGAGGAGGCTTACGAGTTTACATGGGTGGGCAAAAAGGCTGCCATCGTGGAAGCCAACAAGCCCATCCGCAAAACCCTGCGCCCGGTGCTGAAAGATGAGGAAATTCCAACAGGAGCCGATAGCGAGGGAAAACCATATTGCAGCAGCGGCAGTAAGAACTGGGACACCACCGAAAACCTCTACATCGAGGGCGATAATCTGGAAGTCCTCAAGCTCTTGCAGGAAAGCTATCTTGGCAAGGTCAAGATGATTTACATTGATCCGCCGTACAATACCGGCAACGACTTCATCTATGCCGATGATTTCATGCGCTCCCAGGAAGAAGAAAACCAGCAGATGGGAATGTATGACGAGGACGAAAACCGCCTGTTCAGGAATACCGACACCAACGGACGGTTTCACTCCGACTGGTGCAGTATGATCTATTCCCGGCTGATGCTGGCGAGAAATCTGCTGACGGAGGATGGGGTTATCTTTATAAGCATTGATGACAATGAACAGGAGAATCTCAAAAAGATATGTGATGAAGTATTTGGCGCGCATAATTTTATAGCGCAGATAGTTTGGCAAAAACGAACCTCACCGGATGCGCGTAGGATTATTAGCGCAGGGCATGAATATGTTTTCACCTATGTTAAAAATGAAGCATTAGGCCATAGTGTTCTTAATGCGTTGCCGTTCGATAAAGACGATTATGCACGATACAAAAATCCGGATAATGACCCTAATGGGCCGTGGATTTCAACAGACTGCACGGCGCAAGGTGGACATGGAACAAAAGAACAGTTTTATGATTTGGTTACTCCAGCAGGACGTGTTGTTAAGCTACAAGAGGGATTATGCTGGAGGTACACTAAAAGAAGGATGGATGAAGAAATAGCGGCAGGTCATATTTGGTTTGGTGCTGATGGTAAAGGTGTGCCGCGAAAGAAGACATATTTAGCTGATCGATCTGGGAAAACAATGTGGACATGGTGGCCAAATTCTGAGGTTGGACACACGCAAGAGGCAACAAAAGAAGTTTCGGCAATTTTGGGGCAGCCTGGCTTGATGGACTTTCCAAAACCGTTACGTCTGATGAAACGGATGGTTAACATTGCGACCGAAAACGACTCAATCATTCTCGACTTCTTCTCCGGCTCCGCTACCACCGCCCATGCCGTCATGCAGCTTAACGCCGAGGACGGCGGTCACCGCAAATTCATTATGGTCCAGCTTCCGGAAAAGTGTGATGAATCTGGCGAAGCCTATAAGGCGGGCTACAAGAATATCTGCGAAATCGGCAAAGAACGCATCCGCCGTGCCGGTGATTGTATAGTGTCCACCGGGGGGGGGCGTTTGTCTACTGGAAGCGTGCAGCCTAGTTCGTCCGCCGCCCTGGACATCGGTTTCCGTGTCCTTAAATTGGACGATACCAACATGAAGGATGTCTATTACGCCCCGGATGACTACGACCAGGGAATGCTTGCGGGTCTGGAATCCAACATCAAGGATGACCGCACCGACCTCGACCTGCTGTTCGGCTGCCTGATCGACTGGGGGCTGCCGCTGTCCCTGCCGTACAAATCCGAGGAAATCGACGGCTGCACTGTCCATACCTACAATGACGGCGATCTGATCGCCTGTTTTGACGCGAATATTCCCGAAAGCGTGGTAAAAGAGATCGCCAAACGCAAGCCGCTCCGCGCCGTCTTCCGGGATTCCGGCTTTGCGTCCAGTCCGGAGAAAATCAACGTGTTTGAGATTTTCAAGCTCTATATACCGGAGGATGCAAACGATATTTCCAAACGTGTAAGGGTGATTTGATGAAAAACAATGAAACAGATACCGTAGTCAAAAGCGAGTTTTTGAAGAGTATTTCTGATGTTCTTACACAAGCCAGAAAAAACGCAAAAACCGCCGTAAACCTTTCTATGGTCTATGCCTATTTCGAGATAGGCAGAATGATCGTAGAAGAGGAACAGCAGGGAGACAATCGGGCTGCGTACGGAAAATATCTGCTCCAAACACTTTCTGACTATCTGACAAAACAATTTGGAAAGGGCTTTTCTGTCACAAATCTGAAGCAGATGCGGCAATTCTATCTCACATATGGAAATGATCAAATTGGTCAGAAGGTTTCTGACCAATTTGCGAATCTGCCAAGTGTCAGCACCGGAAGAAAGTTCTTCTTGAGCTGGTCCCATTATCTGAAACTTATGCGCATCAGTAACGTGGACGAGCGGCATTTTTATGAAATTGAGGCGGCAAAAAATGATTGGAGCCTTAGTCAGCTTCAACGGCAGTTCGACAGTGCATTGTATGAGAGATTGGCACTCAGCACGAATAAGGAAAAGGTCTATCGTCTTGCGCTGGAGGGCCAGTCGGTGGAATCTCCAAAGGACGCGATCAAAGATCCGTATGTCCTTGAATTCCTGGGATTGAAAGAATTACCGGAATACTCAGAAAGTGAGCTGGAAAGCAGAATTATTGACAATTTGCAGCAATTTCTGCTGGAGCTTGGCACAGGGTTTGCCTTTGTGGGGCGTCAAGTGCGGTTTACATTTGACGAAGAGCATTTTGTTGTGGATTTGGTGTTCTATAACCGTTTGCTCCGGTGCTTTGTGCTGTTTGATCTGAAAATCGGGGAACTGAAGCATCAGGACATTGGCCAGATGCAGATGTACGTCAACTATTATGACCGGAAAGTGAAGTTGGCAGACGAGAATAAAACGATTGGTATTATTCTCTGCCGGGATAAAAATAATGCCGTCGTGGAAATGACGTTGCCGGAGGACAAAGCACAGATATTTGCCAGCAAATATGAAACAGTTCTACCGAAGAAAGAGGATCTGAAAAGACTCCTGGAAGAGCAGCTGTCAGCAGAGGACGAGGGTACAGACAGATGAAATTCCAATTCAAACATCAAAAATTCCAGGCAGATGCGGCAAAAGCAGTTGTTGACGTTTTCGCCGGACAGCCGTACCTGACACCCACCTATCTGATGGACAGGGGCTACGGTCAGCAATCTGTGACGGATGATACCGATTTCACCGGCTGGCGTAACGAACGTATCGTGCCGGAGCTTTCCGACAAGCTGATTCTGGAACATCTGCAAAAGGTGCAGCGTACCAATCAGATCAAGCCGTCTGACAAGTTGGAAGGTCGCTATAACCTGACGATTGAAATGGAGACCGGCGTCGGCAAGACCTATACCTACATCAAGACCATGTACGAACTGAACAAGCACTACGGCTGGAGCAAGTTCATCGTGGTCGTGCCGAGCATCGCCATCCGCGAGGGCGTTTATAAGTCCTTTCAAGTGACGCAGGAGCATTTTGCGGAGGAATACGGCAAGAAAATTCGGTTTTTCATCTACAATTCTGCCCAGCTCACAGAAATTGACCGCTTTGCATCGGATAGTTCCATCAATGTCATGATTATCAACTCTCAGGCGTTCAATGCCAAAGGCAAGGATGCCCGGCGCATATACATGAAGCTGGACGAGTTCCGTTCCCGCCGTCCGATTGATATTATTGCAAAAACGAACCCAATTCTGATTATCGACGAGCCGCAGTCGGTCGAGGGCAAGCAGACAAAAGAACGGTTGAAAGAATTTTGCCCGCTGCTGACACTGCGCTATTCCGCAACGCACAAGTCGGACAGTATCTACAATATGGTCTATCGACTGGATGCAATGGAGGCGTACAATAAGCGGCTGGTTAAGAAAATCGCCGTTAAGGGCATCACGGAATCCGGCAGCACAGCAACCGAAGGCTTTGTTTACCTGGAAAGCATCAATCTTTCCAAGGCTGACCCAACGGCAACCATTCAGTTTGACTGCAAAGGTGTCAACGGTATTCGCAAGAAAACCGCTACGGTGGGTATCGGTTACAACATCTATGACAATTCCGGTAATTTGGACGAGTACAAGGTCGGCTTTGTGGTCAAGACGATTGACGGGCGGGACAACTCCGTGGAGTTCCTGAACGGTATCAAAATCTTTGCTGGAGACGTGATCGGCAAGGTCAGCGAAGACCAGCTTCGCCGCATTCAGATCCGCGAAACGATTCTTTCTCACTTAGAACGGGAGCGCCAGCTTTTCCACAAAGGTATCAAAGTCTTGTCTCTGTTCTTCATTGACGAGGTTGCAAAGTACAAGCAATACGACGAGGCGGGACATCCGTTCAACGGCATTTATGCCGATATATTTGAGGAAGAGTACAGCGATATTCTCAGTTCCATGCAGCGAGAAATCGGAGACGAGGACTACATACGGTATCTGGATGCGATTTCTGCCCATAACACCCATGCCGGTTACTTCTCTGTTGACAAAAAGGGCAAGATGACTGACAGCAAGCTCTCTGACAAAAAGGAAGGCACCTCCGACGATATTGACGCCTATGACCTGATCATGAAGAACAAGGAACTGCTTCTGGATCGTGACCCGAAAAGGTCTCCGGTACGTTTTATTTTCTCCCACTCCGCGCTGCGTGAAGGCTGGGACAATCCAAACGTGTTCCAAATTTGTACGCTGAAGCAGAGCAGCAGCGAGATGCGCAAACGGCAGGAGGTTGGCCGCGGTTTGCGCCTGTGTGTCAACCAAGATGGCGAGCGCATGGATGCAAATGTCCTTGGAAACGATGTGCATTCTGTCAATATTCTGACCGTCATTGCCAGCGAAAGCTACGACAGCTTTGCGAAGGGATTACAGAGTGAGCTTGCGGAAGCGGTTGCAGGCCGGCCTGTGGCGGTTACTGCTGATCTGTTCAAAGGAAAGGTCATTGTGGATGCAAGAGGCAACGAGCAGGTTGTGGACGGCGACACGGCACAGGCCATCTTCTTTGATTTGATTGT
Organism: uncultured Oscillospiraceae bacterium; assembly: GCA_934591635.1. Classification (GTDB taxonomy): domain Bacteria; phylum Bacillota; class Clostridia; order Oscillospirales; family Oscillospiraceae; genus Faecousia. The sequence continues at coordinate 92,346 of CAKTPI010000005.1, forward strand.
CAACGGCTATATCGACAAAAAAGGTGTATTGACCGATAAGTATTACGCTGACAAAGCAAACGGTACAGTTCAGATTGCGGAAGAAGTGGCGGACAGCCGCGATTCCGTCATCAATATTCTTGATTCTGTCTATGACAGCCGCGCTATGCAGCCAGAGAATGCCCGCGACAAGAATGTTGAGCTGCAGGTCAATCCAGATAAACTGGCTATGCCGGAGTTCAAGGCCCTCTGGAACCGCATTAGTCCGAAATCTGTATATGTGGTCGATTTTGACACAGATGAACTTGTTGACAAGGCGATAGCTTCCATCAACCGAAATCTCCATGTGCCGAGAATCTACTTCAAAGTTGAAACCGGCGCAATGGAGGAGATTAAGTCCAAGGACTCGCTTCTTGACGGAAGCGCATTCTCGAAGTCAAAGTCATCTACTTATGACAGCAGCAAGCGAATCCGCACCAACAGCAGCGTGAAGTATGATCTGGTCGGCAAACTGGTTGGAGAAACCGGATTAACACGAAAGGCAGTTGTCGCAATCCTGACCGGAATCGAAAAATCCGTTTTTGAGCAATTCAAGTTCAATCCGGAAGAATTCATTATCAAGGCAGCGGCCTTGATCAACGACGAAAAGGCAACCGCGATTATTCAGCATATCACCTATAATATGCTGGAGGAGCGCTACGACACGGACATCTTTACGGAACCGACCATCAAGGGGAAACTGGGTACAAATGCTATGAAAGCGCAGCGGCATCTATACGACCACATTGTGTATGATTCCACAAACGAGCGCGATTTTGCGGCGGACCTGGATACGAATACAGATGTTGCGGTTTATGTGAAACTGCCGGACAGCTTCTATATTGCGACACCGGTTGGACACTATAATCCGGACTGGGCGATTGCTTTCTATGAGGGTACAGTAAAACACATCTACTTTGTGGCAGAGACAAAGGGCTCCATGTCCTCCATGCAGCTCCGGCTCATTGAGGAATCCAAAATCCACTGCGCAAGAGAGCATTTCAAGGCTATCAGCAATGGAAATGTGGTCTATGATGTTGTGGACAGCTATGCGTCCTTAATGGAAAAAGTCATGCGGTAATATGAAAAGGCCGGTGTATCGCCTAATCACGATACACCGGCTTTTACGCACGATTGTGTCTTAAATTTCTGACAAACTTTTCCGTGGTGAACCCGTTTCCCAAAAGTTGTACCTCATTCACCGCACCAATTCCGCACCAAATTACCATAAAATTATATGAAAGTACATGGAGATATAAAGCGGAAAAGTTCTGGAAAATGAGTAATATGAATGTTTACTGAGAATTATGGAGATATGAAAATAGGCAATTTCCAACGATACCTAATTTCATCTTTTCAAAATCTCCTTTATTCTCTAGAGTGTTTTGGGTTTCGGGGGATGGCCGCCGCACCAATTTTTCTGAGGCACACCATTTTTAATCTGCGAAAGCCTTGGCCTGTTCAAGTTGTAGCACGATTTTAACACACCGCAGGCACGCGTTGTCAGTTGGAATAGTGCGGTACATATTGCCTGTAGTTGTGAGGATGCTTTGCCGCCTCCAGAAATTTTTCCTGTTTTTCTACAGTTAAGAACTTTATGTCGTCCACCGCCCGAACAGGCTTTCGTATGGCAACCGCCCTCCAGAACTTAAACCAGGCATCCACCGCCATTTCGGAGGAGGCGCTGTGAACGTCGTGCTTTCCTTCATATTGCATTCTCTGCCGTTTAGGTTTTTGCCCATCTGGTGAACTCCTTTCCTGTGTGCGGGAAATGTAGGCTCACCACGACGCTTTAGTGTACCATAAAACCATGCTTCTTTCAATAACTTTTTGCTTTTTTGTGTAGCGTTACAATAGAAGCGAGACCAAGGGTATAGAAAAAGACGATCGAGTTCGTTAAAATCAGGTTATCGCACAATCGATTAACGGAGAACACGATCACCACCGAGATGATAACACAAAAAGAGAGACAAAACAAGAGATAGTTACCGCATGAGGCGTCACACTGGTGCACTCTGTGGATGTGTATTTTTCATTTACAGGGAGTCTGGCATAAAAAGATTTGCTTCCAGCGTGTCTGCAATTCGCCGGAGATAGGATTCTCGCCCAAGCGAATAGCAGTGTATTGGGACCAGGGGCAAGTCCCAATTTCCCATAATCATCATGTCTATTTGCAATATGAGAAAATTCTCATTTATTTTACACCGTATTTTCATTTTCCTTTTCTATAATGACCGCAGAGCGAAAAAAGAATGCTTGCCGAAGCCGCGGTCGGAGAAGAAACGCAATATAATTGTGAAAAGGGAGCATTCCATACGAAGAAATTTTAACACCCCCACAAAAGCAGACACAACCGGGACTTTTTGGGACAATGTAAAATACTTCAAGCGGTCTGAATTTGCTTGCAAGTGCGGCGGGAAGTACTGCAATGGCTATCCCGCAGAACCTAAAGAAAAGCTTATTATGGTTGCCGAAAATGTACGGGAACACTTTGGAAAAGCTATGCCTGTTTCCAGCGGTTTAAGATGTACCCGCCACAACGCCAATGTAGGCGGCGTGAGTAATTCCCGCCACTTGTCGGGGAAAGCTATGGATTTTTGCGTTTCTGGTGTTCCCGCTGCAACCGTGCTGTCCTATGTCAAGCAACAGAAAGATATTCGCTATGCCATTGATGGAAGCTATGTTCACATGGATATTGAATAATTGACTTCAAAAGTTTGGAAAAAGGGTTTTTCAGTTGATACTATTTTGTTACTAACCGGGGCTTTTCTGTGGAAACCTTGACCGAAAAATATATTGAACTTTCTAGGAAAATAGAGTTTAAGAACCCCTTCCTATATACTCAAATTTATGGTATAATACTGGCGGAACAATTTTTGAATTTACACGTTAAGCGGATACTACAATAGAGAAAGAATGTGGTGAATATAAAGATTTACAGACGGATTGCTGCATTGCTCTTGTCCTGCCTGATACTGAGTGGCTGCGGAAAAGAGAGCGAGACGCAGACAGCTGCTTCAGAAGAGAGGAAACTGCGCAGGCGCTGTGAAGAAATTGTATCGATGTATCGCGATATTTATGATGCATCCTCCAAGCAGGAACCGGATAGTCGGTGGGACGAACCGGTTCTGCCGCAGCAAAGCATTGATGCCATAGAGGAGCGACTGATGGGACAAGGGCTGGATGTGATGGACTCCAGTGAGGATTGCCCGGAATATCTTGCAAATGGGGAACATTTCGTGCAGTTTTGGGAAGCAGTGCAAAGGGGTGAAGAGGCCACGGAGGAGATTATTTTTATCCGGCCTACCGGTGCACTGAATTACCGTAAATTCATCCACCAGAATGGTGTCACAGACTTGTATTCTATGGTGACCTCATTGGATGGCACCGAGGATCCGGACTGTGAAGTTCACCGGATTTACGGCGCAAGTCTGACCGAACGGGGGAATTTCTATTACCGCATCAACCCGGAGGATGATCCGCATTATGCAAATTATGCTCTTATCCGCCTGAAAAAACCGGATGAGGAGTTGTGGGGCTTGTATTCCCGGTATGTTATGGCAGGCGGCTATACGGCATCCAATATTTATCTGACAGACTGGACTGAGGCAGATTTTAGTACACTTTGCTTCAACGACCTGTGGGAATACCTTTACCGTTATCAGACGGGGACACAGTTCTGGCCGGACGGATATCCGTACGATGCAGAAAAGGGCTGCTACTGGATTCCGGCTTCCAAATTTGAGCCGACGGTACTCCCGTATTTCAGCCTGAGCGCAGACCAGCTGCGGCTTTTGGCGGGGTATGACAGTGAGCGGGACAGCTATCCGTGGCGGCAGATAGAAAGTAACGATTATGTGTTCTATTTGAGCTATTACACCATTGAGCCGGAAGTGACTGGGTTTAAAAAAAACACGGATGGCACGCTCTCGATGACGGTAGAGCTTTTGTCCACGGATCTGGGCATCGATTGCCTGTTCTCTCATGAACTGACAGTCCGACCGCTGGAGGATGACGGTTTCCAATTTGTTGGCAATAAAATGCTGACGCAAACAGAGTATGGTCTGCCGTTTTGTGAGCCACGATTGACGTGGGAGCTTGCAGGCTGATAAATTTGTATAACGGCTGGAGATTGGAATTTTTCCTGCGTATCCGGCAAGTAATATGAATGGAGGAGAATAAAATGGCTGATTTTTTGACCCTTGCAAAGGAACGATTTTCTGTACGCAGCTATCGGCAAATCCCGGTGGAACAGGAGAAAATCGACAAAATTTTGGAGGCTGCCCGAATTGCCCCTACTGCCTGCAATAATCAACCGCAAAAGATTTACGTGGTTTCCGGTGAACAGGCACGAAAGGCACTGGCAGAGGTGACCCCGTGCACATTTGATGCGCCGGTGATCTTTGTGATTGGCTACGATGAGAGCCGTAGTGCCAAGGGAATGATATATGAAGGATATGACTTCGGCAATACCGATGCCGCAATTGTTTGCACCCACATGATGCTGGAAGCCACGGCCCTTGGCCTGGGCACCTGTTGGGTGGGATATTTCAACGAAGAAAAGGTAAAGCGGGCGCTTGGCATCCCGGACGGGGTACACATCTGCGACCTGTTGCCGACGGGTTACAAGCCGGAAAATGCGGAACCGAGTACAGGACACAAAAAGTACCGGGAAGAGAGCGAAATGGTTGCTTACCTGTGACAATCCACCAAAATTTGAAGTGCTGATTTGGCGGAAATGTGAATTGCATCCATTGTATAAATCGTGTAAGATGAAATAGCGTCCGAAAACCTTTTCGGACGCTATTTCCAAATAAAGATAAAAGCGAGTGGATGTGAGTAAGATGATTTGCAGAAAATTAGCAGCCCTGGCTGCGGCACTGGCCATGACCGGCGGGTTGCTTGCAGGAAATTTGGAAACTGCGGAAAGCAAGGTACTGCGGGAAGCAGAACCTGTGCCGTATGCTTCCATTGAAAATTCAAAGGAGCTTCGAAATATGACTGGATTGGAATTTGCGGCCTCTATGAAAATTGGCTGGAACCTGGGCAATACCTTCGACGCGCCTGCCGGGGAAACCGCGTGGGGCAATCCCGTGACGACCAATGAGTTGATTCAACTGGTAAAGAAGCTGGGATTCGATACGATTCGTATTCCTGTTTCCTGGGGGAAGCATGTGTCTGCGGCGCCGGAATACAAAATCGATGAAACGTTCCTGAACCGGGTGGATACGGTGGTGAATCAGGCATTGGATGCGGGACTTTATGTGATTATTAATTCTCACCATGACAACGAAATCTATTCGCCAACACCGGAGAACGCAGAGCGCGGAAAGGCATACCTGCAGGCAATCTGGAGCCAGGTTGGTGCCCATTTTGCAGATGCGGACGAGCATCTTGTATTTGAGACCATGAATGAGCCGAGAGTGGCAGGCAGCTCCTACGAGTGGAATATCAATGCCAACAACCCGGATTGTGCTGCGGCGATGAAGGTTGTCAACGAATTAAACCAGACCTGCCTGAATGCAATTCGGGCCACCGGGGGGAACAATGCTGACCGCTTTGTGGTGGTGTCCGTTTATGCGGGAAGCCCCACCGCTGCGCTATCCAGCATTTTTCAGCTGCCGGAGGATAGTGCGGAGGACAGACTGCTGGTCTCTCTGCATGCTTATACACCATATCGCTTTGCGCTGGATCAGAATTCCAGTGATTCAACCTTTGACCGGCAGGATGAAAATGAAATCAGATCTCTGATGAAGAGCGTTGGATATCGCTTTATCCGTAAGGGTATTCCGGTTGTTTTTGATGAGATGGGATGCCTGGATAAATCCAACCCAGATGATCGCTACGCTTGGAGCAAGTGCTTTGTTTCTGCTGCAGGGGAACACGGCATTCCCTGCGTGTGGTGGGATAATGGTGCAATCGGCTCCGCAGGCGAAAATTTTGCTTTGATTGACAGGAGAAAACTGACGGTTTATGACCAGTCCGCAACGGTTTTGCAGGGCTTGATGGATGGCGCCAAATCGGAATAAAACAGGAGTGGGATATGAGTATTATATATAACGCACAAGAGAAGTGCTTCCAATTGGATACCCCTAATACCAGCTATATTTTCGGCGTACAGGATGCAGCGGGCTATTTGCTGCACTATTACTATGGAAAAAAGTTGACCCATGGGGATGTTGCATATTTGGCAAGGACTGAGGAGGCTCCTTTTACACCCGAAAAAAACAGCCGGGATAAGTTGAGCTTTCTGGACAGTGCCCCTTTCGAGTATCCAACCGGCGGCGTAGGTGATTTCCGGGAGCATTGCCTGGAAATCCAGACACAGTCTGGCCACAAAGGGGTGGAGCTTAGCTATGACGGATATCGTATTTTGCCTGGGAAACCGGAACTTCCGGGACTTCCCGCAACATTTGGCAGGGAACAGGATTGCGACAGCCTGGAAATTACCATGGTGGATCGCAGTCTCGATTTAGAGGTCAAGCTCCTGTACACCGCATTCCGCCACTTGAACGTTATAACAAGAAGTGTCAGTGTCACCAACCGGGGCGGTAAAGAGAATATTATTTATTTGACAAAGGTGCTTTCTGCCTGTCTGGACATGGATAACGAGAACTATTCCCTGCTCACGCTTCACGGCAGCTGGGCCCGGGAGCGGCAGATGCAGTATCGGAAGATTGGTTACGGAATTCAGGGGGCATCCTCCCATCGGGGGGAGCCCGGTCATCAGGATCATCCCTTTGCGGCACTTACCAGCCCGAATGCAACCCAGACGGAGGGCAACGTATATGCAATGCACTTTGTCTATTCCGGCAATTTTGAATTGCAAGCGGATATGAACCAGTTTGACCAGGTGCGGTTCATGATGGGCATCAACCCTTATCAGTTTACGTGGAAGCTGAAAACAGGGGAGACCTTCCAGGCACCGGAGGTGGTGCTGGTGTATTCCGATGAAGGCCTCGGTAAAATGACCCGCACCTTCCATGAGCTATACCGCAGTCATCTGATCCGCAGTATTTGGAAGGATAAAAAACGTCCAATCCTGATCAACAACTGGGAGGGGACGTATTTTAATTTCAACACTGAAAAGCTCCTGGCGATTGCAAAAGGTGCCGCGAAGCTGGGAATTGAAATGCTGGTCATGGATGATGGCTGGTTTGGCAATCGCTGCGATGATAACCGCGCGTTGGGAGACTGGTTTGTTAATGAAGAAAAGCTTCCGGGCGGTCTGACGCGGCTTGTGTCTGAAGTCAATAAGCTGGGCATGAAGTTTGGAATTTGGATGGAGCCGGAAATGATTTCTCCGGATTCTGATCTTTATCGCGCGCACCCGGATTGGGCCATTCAGATTCCAGGCCGAACCCCTGGCCTTGCCCGCAACCAGCTGGTGCTGGATATTACCCGCAAAGAGATTCTGGAATATGTTTGGAGCAGAATTGACGCAATCCTGAGCAGCGCCAATATTGAATATCTGAAATGGGATATGAACCGTCCGCTTTCGGATATTGGAAGCCTGGGCCTCAGTGCAGATGCCCAGGGGGAACTGTGCCACCGGTATGTGCTTGCGGTGTATGCGCTTCAGGAGCGGCTGCACCGCAGTTACCCAAATCTGTTGCTGGAGAATTGTTCCGGCGGCGGCGCAAGGTTTGACCCTGGTATGCTGTACTATAGTCCGCAGATTTGGTGCTCTGATGACACGGATGCCATAGAACGCCTGACCATCCAGGAGGGAACTGCCCTGATTTACCCCCTTTCGGCGATAGGAGCTCATGTGTCTGACTGCCCTAATCACGCAGTGGGAAGGGTGACGCCGTTTATTACCAGGGGGCATGTGGCCCTTGCGGGTACCTTTGGCTACGAGCTGGACATCACAAAGCTCAGTGACCGGGAGCGGGAGCTTATCCCGCAGCAGGTTGCCATGTACCACCGGTATAATGATATAATCCGCAAAGGAAACTACTACCGCCTTGCATCCTACCGGGAGAACCATTCCTACGATTGCTGGCAAGTGGTGTCGGAGGATGGCAGTGAGATTTTGGTTACCTATGTTCAGGTTCTTGGCCGCCCCAATTGTCACACCAGGCGGATTAAGCTCCAGGGGCTTGACCCGTCAGCGAGCTACCAAATTCAGGAAAGCGGAAGGGTATACGGCGGCGATGCGCTGATGTATGCAGGTTTGCTGCTTCCCAATCTGTGGGGTGACAGTCAGTCCGTTATGATTACACTGAAGAAGTGCTGATTTCTGTTTGATAAAAATAAAACAGTAACCGATGCAGCTGATTTGTTCAGACTGCATCGGTTTCCTTTTTATGATTGTCATTACAGCACGGCAATGACTTCTTGTGCAATTGCAAGAAAATCTATTGGGAACATTTACTAAAACGTTATCGTAAGATTCGTGCATTCATCCGAAAAACGCTTGGACGGGTTGTAATCTGCAAAACAATCGTGTAAGATGAAGAAAATGTGAACGAGGGAAGGATAAATTCCTTTCCTGCGCGGGAAGAGGTGGCTTCCGTGAATGTGAAAAAAATTGCCTGTGGGCTTGTGGCTGTTTCGTTAGCAACATGCTTGCTGCCGTCTGGAATCCATGCGGAGGGAGCATGGCAGCCTGAAAAGGGTGGAGCCTATGAAGCGGAGGACGGCACCTTTTTTGGCAATGTAAAGGTGGAGCGCAGGGGAAGTGTCTCGGGTTTCCGGCAGGACGGAGATAGCTGCGCAGTTACTGTACAGATTGCCAGGACCGGTTTTTATGACCTGGAGTTTCTGCTGAAGTCCCAGGGTGGTTACAAGGAAAACTATGTCAGCGTGGACGGAGTACGCCTGGGCGCGATTTGCTGTGACGGAAATCAATTCGTGCGGGATACCATTTCCCGGGTCTATTTGGAAGAAGGAAAACATACGATAGCGGTTTCCAAGTACTGGGGATATATCTACTGGGACAAGGTAAATATTCTGACCAGCGAACCCTTTGATGAGTCGATTTTTGATGTCAGTGCACGTCTTGTCAATGAAAACGCAACGGAAAATGCCAGGCGCTTGTTTTCCTATTTGTGCGATCAGTACGGCAAAACCACCATTTCCGGACAGTATTGCGATACCGGTATGAACGGATGGGAAAACCTACAAATTTCCCAAAATAACGGCGGCAAATTCCCGGCAATTCTGGGATTGGATATGGGCTACTATTCTCAAACCGGTGTTGACCATCAGGTTGCGATTCATACAACAAAGCAGGCAATTGCCTATTGGGAGAAAGGCGGAATTGTGACCCTGTGCTGGCATTGGCTGGCCCCGGAAAAGTACATAACCGGAACCTGGTACAGCGCGTTCCGTCCGGAAGAGACCAGAAAGCTGAGCCTGACGGCCATTATGAATGGAGAGGATGAAGAAGGGCTTGCGCTTCTCCGGAAGGATATCGATAACATTGCCACAGAGCTTCTGGCAATGCAGGAGGCGGGAGTCCCCATCCTGTGGCGTCCGCTCCATGAGGCCAGCGGCGGCTGGTTCTGGTGGGGAGCAGAGGGAGCAGAGCCGTACCTATGGCTTTACCGGTACCTCTATCACATACTGACAGACGAGTATGGGCTGAATAATCTTATCTGGGTTTGGAATGGTCAGAATGCCGCTTGGTACCCCGGGGATGAATATGTGGATATTGTCGGTGTGGATATTTATGCGGGAGAGCATGAGTATTCATCTCAGATTGATGCTTTTCTGGAGACGCATTCTTATGCCGGTGAGAACAAAATGGTGGTTTTGAGCGAAAACGGCACCATGATCAATCCGGATCTGTCCGTGCGGGACCGGGCCATGTTCGGATTTTTCTGCACCTGGAGCGGGGAATTTGTCATGGAGGATGGCCTTCGCAAGAAATATTCCCCCCAATATACCGAGGTGGAGATGCTCCAGAAGGTGTATAACAGCGAATATGTTGTCACACGGGATGAATTGCCGGATTTATCTGCCTACCCCATCCGGGAGGATGCAACGTGATCCGGAAGCTACTCGATGTGGAAGGCCCCGTGGTTGATTTCCTGGAAAAATGTGGGCAGCTGATTGTGCTCAGTGCCTTATGGCTCCTTTGCTGCATCCCGGTGGTTACGCTATGTGCCTCTTCGGCGGCGCTGTATGATGGTGTGTTTCAGACGGTACGTAAGCAGGAAGGAAATGCCATCAAGACTTTTTTTAGCAGTATAAAACGCAATTTTCTGCGGGGTATTGCGCTGACGGTGATATTGCTTCTGGCTTTTGGAGGCTTGTGGTTGGGTTCTGCCGCTGTTTTCCACAGGGCACGCCCAACGGGAATTTTTCTTGTGCTGATGATTCTTATCTCCCTTACTGCGGTGTATTTCCCTGCGGTCATGGTGCGGTTTCCGTATGGTGTTGGAGATGTAGTGAAGCTCTCCTTTGTGCTTTCTTTGCAGTTTACGCATGTCTCTTTGCTGCTTGCGCTGGGTACGGTAGTGTTGACGGCGCTGCAAATTTATGTGTTCCCCATGAGCATGATTTTGATTCTCCCCGGCGTGTGGTGCTGGTGCGGCTCTTTTTTGCTGGAAAAGGCAGTAAGCCGTTACAGTGGAAAGAGATGAAATTGGACAGAAGGAAGAGGGCGTTGGATTATGGCAAACAGGATGAAATTTAAAAGAGGGATGTGCAGGCTTTTGGCGGCTGCCGCAATTCTTTCCGCATTGGCCCCGGCACAGCTCCGGGTGGAGGCCGCAACGGAACTTTCCCAGAGTGATTATGATAATCTTGTCAGCTTTTATACCGTTTCAAAGGATGCCATAAAATACCAGGACTATCTTGCTTCCCATGACCAGCACCGGCCTGAGACAGAAGTGCGGGTAGACGGGGCGGATTTTGTGCGCTATGAGCAGCAGGAGACTGCTGCGATCCCGGAGTACCTTGAAAATTATCAGGGTATGGCCGGAGCCAGTGTCCTCACTACCGAGGATTCTCTGATCGAATATGAATTTACTGTAGAACAGGAAGGTCTGTATGATCTATCCCTGCTCTATTACCCAGTGGAAGGAAAAAATTCAGCCATCCAGCGCAGTATTTTTCTGGACGGCAGTTTGCCCTATGAGGAGCTTTCTCTGGTGGAATTTCAGCGTATATGGACAGTAGACACGGTGGAGTCCTACGTAAATGCGGATGGAATCACGGTTCGCAGCTGGGAAAAGGACAACCAGGGGAATGACCTGAAGCCAGGCTGCGTGGAGGCGCCGGAGTGGACGGAAACCTATCTGTACGACAGCGAGGGCTATGTAACAACGCAGTTATCTCTGTATTTTACGCAGGGTACACACACGGTCACACTGGTCGGCTTGCGGGAGCCATTGCTGATTCGGGAGCTGTGTCTGTCCAATCGCGTGTCTGCGGCACCTTATTCGGAAGTGAAGGCGGCCTGGGATGCAGCCGGTGCGCGGGATACTTCGGGACATGTTGTGCGTATCGAGGCAGAAAATGCCACAAAGACCTCCTCTCAGATGCTTTATGCAAAGCAGGATCAAAGCTCTCCGGCAGTATACCCGTCCAGTGCAAAAGAATTGCTGAATAATACCATTGGCGGTGATTCCTGGCGGCTCAACGGCCAGTGGATTGAGTGGGATTTTGAGGTGCCGGAGGACGGCTACTACAATATCGCCCTGGTGGACAAGCAGAATTTTGTGAAGGGTATCTATGTTTCCCGCCGCATTACCATAGACGGTGCGGCCCCCTTTGCTCAGATGCTGAACTACGGTTTTGCCTATTCCTCCAACTGGCGGAAAGATATCCTTTCGGATGACCAAGGGGATGCTTATCGGTTTTATCTGGAGGAGGGACGGCACACCATTCGGATGGAAGTGGTGCTGGGTGAGTTCGCCGGCATCATCAGTGACGTACAGGACTGTGTGACCCAGCTTAACAGCATTTACCGCAGTGTCATCCGCATTACCGGTGTGGCGCCTGACCAGTACCGGGATTATGAAATCGAGCGAAATCTTCCGGAACTGGAAAACCAGCTTATCGCGGTTCGGCAGGAGCTGGACGGTGCCATTACGGATTTGTTGAAACTGATTGGCGACAACAGTGATAAAGAAGCAGTGTTGATTACCATGCGGGATCAGCTGGATGAACTGATTCGGGATCAGGAGCGTTTTACGGAAGTACTCTCCTCCTACAAGGTGAATGTCCGTGCCACGGCAAACTGGATCACCCAGGTTATCTCCCAGCCGCTTCAGCTGGATCGGCTGTACGTTTATTCACCGGATTGCAGCATCAAGGTAGACAAGCTTGGCTTTTTTGCAGGTTTGTGGCATGAGCTGTGCCGCCTGTTTTATTCCTTCGTGATTGACTATAACCAGATTGGCAATGTGAGCAAGGATGATTCCTCTGCCATTACGCTCTGGATCGGTACCGGACGGGATCAGGCCAATGTGATCAAATCCATGATTGACGCAACCTTTACCCCACAAACTGGTATCAATGTGAATGTGCAATTGGTGGATATGAATACACTTCTGCGGGCAACTCTGGCAGGAGAAGGGCCGGATGTTGCAATTCAGGTTCCCAATACCAACGGGGCAGCCGGTGCGGTGCTTTCCTCTGGTAATGACTCGGCGGTGAACTATGGTATCCGAAATGCCGTTGTAGATTTGACGCAGTTCCCGGATTATGAGGAGGTCATAAAGCGCTTCTCTGACAGCGCCATGGTGCAGCTGTGCTTCCACAATGCTGCCTATGGTCTCCCGGAGACCCAAACCTTCCCCATGCTTTTTTATCGCAAGGATATTTTGATGGAGCTTGGCATGGAAGTGCCTCAAACCTGGGACGAAGTGAAGGTGGCCATGACGGTGCTTGCCAAAAACCAGATGGAGTTTGGCATGTTGCCCAGTGAGCAGGTTTTTGCTATGCTGCTGTATCAAAATGGCGGAGCCTATTATAGCGAGGATGGCAGCCGTTCCGCACTGGATTCAGACGAGGCAATCAATACCTTCAAACAGTATTGCGAGTATTACACTGATTACAAGCTGGACAAGGAAACCAGTGTTGACCAGCGCTTCCGTACCGGTGAATGTCCCATTATCATTGCGGATTATACCCTGTACAATAATTTACAGGTTTCAGCACCGGATATTGATGGGCTGTGGAGTATTGCGCCGGTTCCCGGAACGCGGAAGGAAGATGGAACCATTGACCGGAGTGTGGGCTCTACTGGCCTTACCAGTCTGATGATGGCGGCGACGCAGCAAAAAGAAGCCTGCTGGGAATTCCTGAAGTGGTGGACCTCCGATGAGGTGCAGACAAATTTCGGTTATGAAATGGAGAGCCTTCAGGGTAAGGCAGGACGTGTCCCCACAGCTAACCTGGAAGCATTCCAGAAGCTTGCCTGGAGGGCAACGGATATGGATGCGCTGCTGGAGCAGTACCGGTGGGTGCGGGGGATTCCGCAGGTTCCCGGCGGCTATTATTCCTGGCGGAATGTAAATAATGCATTTTACACAGTGACCACGGATACAGACTTTGCCTCTCCGCGGGAGGAACTGATGGACAAGGTAGTCCTGATCAATGAGGAACTCCACTACAAGTGGGAAGAATTCGAGTTGGTAAGCACGGGAAAGGACGGTGAATGAGATGGGACGCAGCAAAGGAAAAGGGATCCGCCTTTCTCCGCAGCTTAAAAAGAGCATGCCCTCCTACTTAATGATTGCGCCCTATTTCATCCTGTTTACCTTATTTACCATTTTACCGGTTGCCGCCTCCATTGTACTGAGCTTTACGGATTTCAACATGCTGGAATGGCCGGAATTTGTCGGGTGGACGAACTACATTCGCTTGCTTGTCAACGATGACCTGTTTGTTGTCGCTCTGAAGAATACCCTGATTTTTGCAGTGATTACCGGGCCGGTCAGCTATCTGATGTGCTTGCTGTTTGCCTGGATCATCAATGAATTCTCCGGCAAGCTGCGCGCATTCCTGACGCTGATTTTCTATGCACCGTCCATTTGCGGCAATGCCTTTATGATTTGGCAGATCATCCTTACCGGTGACCGATATGGCTTCCTGAATGGTATCCTTTTGAAATGGGATATCATCAATGAGGCCATTATCTGGATGAAGACAGAAAAGTACGTGATGCCCATGCTGATTGTGGTTCAGCTTTGGCTTAGCTTGGGTACCGGCTTCCTGTCCTTCATTGCAGGCCTGCAAACTGTTGATAAGTCCATGTACGAGGCCGGTGTGCTGGACGGCATCAAAAACCGCTGGCAGGAGCTGTGGTATATTACACTGCCGGCTATGAAGCCCCAGCTGATGTTCGGCGCTGTGATGCAGATTACCCAGTCTTTTGCCATTGCGGATATTTCCATCCAGCTTGCGGGTAATCCTTCCGTTAACTATGCTGGCTCAACGGTGGTCACCCACCTGCTGGATTATGGCACGGTCCGATTTGAAATGGGATATGCGTCGGCCATTGCAACGATTTTGTTCCTTTTGATGGTTGGAACCAATAAGCTTGTCCAAAAGGTTTTGAGGAGGGTCGGTGAATGAGAAAACCGCGTTTATTGAAATCTCACCAGCTGAACCGCTCCGTGGCAGGTAATGGGTTGCTGTTCTTCCTGATGGGAATTTTTGGAATTCTGATGGCCCTGCCGCTGGTGATGATCATCAACAATGCCCTGAAGCCCCTGGATGAGTTGTTCCAGTACCCGCCGAAGCTTTTTGTGCGTAATCCAACCCTGGATAATTTTGTGGATTTGTTTGTTGCCATGAATGCATCCTGGGTGCCATTTTCCCGGTATTTGCTGAACACGGTGATTATTACCGTGGGCGGCACGGTGGGGCATGTAATTTTGGCATCTCTTGCAGCTTACCCACTGTCAAAGCACAAATTCAAGGGCAGGGATACGCTGTTTAATCTGGTTGTTCTGTCCATGATGTTTTCCTGGACAGTCACACAGATCCCAAACTATATGATTATCTCTTGGCTGGGCATTAATAATACCTACCTTGCGCTGATCCTTCCCGCCTGCTCTTATGGCATGGGACTGTATCTGATGAAACAGTTTATGGATCAGCTGCCGAATTCTCTGATGGAATCTGCCCGCCTGGATGGCGCAGGTGAATTCCGGGTGTATACCACGATCGTAATGCCGAATGTGAAGCCTGCCTGGCTGACGCTTGCTATCTTCCAGTTCCAGCAGATGTGGGGCAATACCGGTTCCATGTTTCTGCGGGATGAAGAGCTGAAGCCACTGCAATTTGCATTGCAGCAGATTGCGGCAGGCGGTACTGCACGAGCCGGTGCCAGCGCTGCGGTGACATTTATTATTGCAGCAATTCCCATTACATTTTTCCTGATTTGCCAGAGCAACGTCCTGGAGACTATGACAACCTCCGGCATGAAGGAATAAGGAGGCGGAGAATATGAGAAAAATCAGACGCTTTGCCTCGCTTGTGTCGGCGTTTATATTGCTTTCAATGGCTGTTTTGCTGCCCGTGAGCGCGGTGCCTTACGACACCTATAATTATGATGCATGGGAAAATATTGTGCATACGCCGGCGGCATATGTGCCGGATGGCTCTATTTCAGCGGTAACGCTGGGATTGGACAAGAATTTTTCCAATCCGCAGGATATTTGTGTTGCTCCAAACGGAAATCTTTACATTGCCGATACCGGGAACAACCGGATCATCATCGTCAGCAGCAAAACCCACCGGGTGGAGCGTATCATCACCAGTTTTGACAATAACGGAGTCCAGGATACCTTCAGTGCGCCCACCGGCGTCTGTGTATCCCAGAAGGAGCAGTTGTATATTGCCGACCGGGAAAATAAACGGGTGGTTGTGCTAGATGAGCAGGACAGGCTTGTTCGCATGGTGCAGGATCCCAAATCGGATGTTTTGGGGCCAGGCTTTGTGTTTAAGCCGCTGAAGATATCTGTTGACTACGCAGACCGTATTTACTGCATTGCCCAAAATATGTTTCAGGGCATTATGGTATTTGAAACCGACGGAAATTTTTCTGGCTTCTTTGGTACCATTGATGTGACCCTTTCTCTTTGGGAAAAGTTCTGGAAGAAGGTTGCAACCAAGGAAGAGCGCAGTAACCAGACCCTGTACATTGCAACGGAGTTTACTGGCATTGATATCGATGAGGATGGCTTTGTCTATGCCACAAACATCGATAAGGCCGGTGAACAGGGTGTGCGCCGTCTGAATCCCAGAGGCGAGGATGTGATCAAAAAGGGAAAGAATGCCAACGTTGGCGGTGACTTGTGGATCAGCAGCAGCGGCGCCTATAGCGGTGCAAGTCAGATCAACGATGTGGTGTATCGCGGGCATGGGATTTATTCTCTGCTGGACCGCAAACGCGGGCGTATTTTTACCTACGATCATGAAGGCAATCTGTTGTATATCTTTGGCGGCCTTGGCACGCAAAAAGGGACATTCAACACCCCTACGGCCATCGAGCAATGGGAAAATGGGCTGCTGGTGCTGGATGCGAACCGGGGGGAGATTTATAAGTTTACCCCAACGGAGTATGGAGCCCTGATCAATGAGGCGGTTGCACTGCGGCATGATGGCGATGAATCCTTGGCAGTTGGGCTGTGGGCAAGAGTGCTGGAACTGGATGAAAACAACGAGCTGGCAAACTCTGGCATCGGGAAGGCATACCTGTCTGCCGGAGACAATGTGTCGGCGATGAAGTATCTGAAGATCGGCATGAATCGGGATTACTATTCTATCGCGTTCAAGCGCTACCGCGGTGACATCCTGCGAACTTATATGGCGCCGGTGCTGACGGGGCTTGCGGTTGTGCTGGTTGCGTGGTGGCTCTATCGTAAGATCAGAGATGCAGGACGCATTGGCAGGAAGGGAGGGGACACCGCGTGAAGAAAGAATTTTCAAAGGAAAAGTGGTCGTATCTCCTTTATACCATCAGCCACCCCATGGATGGATTTTATTGGATTCGTCATCAGAACCGGGGGAGCGTCCCCATTGCGGTTTTGATGGTGATCCTTTTCTCGCTGAGCTTTTCTTTGAACCGCATTGGCGCAAACTTTATTGTAAATGAAGTGGAACCCGCCTCGGTGGACTCTCTGGAAGAGCTGTCCGGTGTACTCCTGCTGTATTTGCTGATTTGTGTATCAAACTGGTCGATAACCTGCCTGATGAACGGGGAAGGCAGAATGAAAGATATTGCAATTGCTGTCGGCTATAGCTGTGCTCCTCTGATTCCTGCGTTCCTGTTGGCAACGGCCATGAGCCACGTGATTACCGCAGAGGAAGCAGCGTTCTATTCCATCGTGATCGGTGCGGGGGTGTGCTATGCGGTGATTATGGCCCTGATTGGAATCATGCAGGTGCACAACTATACGCTGGGAAAGACTTTGCAGACGCTGTTTTTGACTTTTGTGGCGATTCTGGTGATTATCTTCCTGTGCCTGCTGCTGGCAGACTTGATTGGGCAGGTATTTAATTTCTTTCGTTCCCTGTACATTGAGCTTATTTTCAGAGCGTAGGAGGGATTGTGATGAACGGAACAAAAAGACCTGCTGCGGTTGGAAAAAAGCTGGTGTATATTCTGGTGACAGTGGTTGTAATGGGAGCGATCGGATATCTGGCCTATTACCTGCTTCATTTCAGCTTTTATGATACCTATACCCAATACCTGACCAGGTATGAAACAGAGGAGGGAACGGAGCTTTCCCTGCAAAAAAAGAAGCTTCCCGGCTATCGGGATTATAAGCTCGCAGCCGAAAGCGATGTGCTGGAGCTTTAT
Organism: uncultured Oscillospiraceae bacterium; assembly: GCA_934591635.1. Taxonomy (GTDB): domain Bacteria; phylum Bacillota; class Clostridia; order Oscillospirales; family Oscillospiraceae; genus Faecousia. The sequence continues at coordinate 110,134 of CAKTPI010000005.1, forward strand.
CTAAACCAGAAAACTTCGGATGTGGCGGTGCTGGATAAGCGAACCGGTGAAATTACCTTCGCTGTGCCGCCTTTGGCAGACGAAGACCCGGTGGCAAATGCCTCAAATAGGAACTATCTGAAATCCCACGTGATTGTCAACTACTTCAATGCATCCCGGAAGGAAGGTGTCTTCGACTCCTATTCTATGGCAGTAGACCGCGATCAGGTCAGTTATGAAGGCCTTGCAGACGGTGTACGGGTTATCTACCAGATGGGTGATTTCTCCAACTCCATGGGGCGCGTGCCGATCTATATGTCGAACGAGAAGTTTGACGAGATCGCGGCAGCTCTGTCCGATGAGGATGCGGCAGCATTCGGTCGGTATTACACGACCAATTCGGACGTGTCCGGAATGCGCCAGCTGCTGAAGGCAGCGAGAAATAATAAAAATACCAAGAAAAAGCTCTCTGCCATGTTTGAATCCGTGGACTTTACAGAGGAGGACTGTGTTGCCCAGATGGCGCTTGCCGGCAGTGCTGTGACGGTTCCGGTTTCCCTGACGGTACCGGTGGAATACCGGCTGACGGATGACCATTTGGATGTTACCGTACCGGTCAGCGGCATCGAGGAAAAGGGCGGTGCGTCTATCTACCGGATTCAGCTGCTCCGTAATTTTGGCGCACAGGATAATACCGGGAGCGGCTACATTGTAGTACCAAACGGTGATGGCTCCATCATCAATTTTAACAATGGCAAAAATGGTGCCGGTGTGGGGAATTATTCCCAATTTGTCTATGGTATTGATCCGTTGGCCGCTGACTATACGGTGCTGGAGAACGCAAATGATATCACCATGAGTTTGTTTGGATTGTGCAAGGAGGGGGGAACCATTCTTGCAACCATAGAAGAGGGAGCCTCTCTTGCGTCCATTACGGCGGGTGTTTCCGGCGGTGTCAATAATTACAATTACGCCTATGCCGGCTTTGTCATTCGCGGCAGCGAAACGTTGGAAATGTTTGGCACAACCGGTAATGAGGCAAACCTCCCCATTATAGAGCCGGCACCCTACGACCATCCCCTGACGGTGCGTTACACCTTCCTGGATGAAGAGCACACGGGGTATACGGGGATTGCCAATTACATGCGCAGCCGCCTGATTTCTGAGGGCGTGCTCACGTCCAAGACGGAAAATGGAGATATTAAGCTGTACTATGATGTGCTTGCCAGTGCAGAAGTCCGGAAATTCTTCCTGGGTAAGCAGTATAAGGGCTTGACTGCGATGACGACGTTCCAGGAGGCCGGGCAGATGTTTGACGCACTGGCTGATCTGGGGGTTGCCAACCAGGTGCTGAACCTGCAGGGGTGGTTCAATGGCGGCTATTATCATGACGTAGCGGACAAGATTCGTGTCCCGGCAAAACTGGGCGGTAAGGGTGGGCTTGAAGCTCTGAATGAAAAAGTGACGCAAAACGGTGGAAGTCTGTTTGTTGATGTCGCGCTTCAAAAGGTGCCGTATACCAGCAAGCGCTACAACTATCAGGCGGAATCCGCAAAGTACTATGGAAGTGGATATGTGGCAGGCTTTGGGCAGGTGAACCCAGTTTCCTTGCGGCAAACTGCCTCTCTGGGTTATACAGAAACCAAGTATAATCTGGTTAGTCCGAAGTTTCTGGTGCGGTACGCAACGACATTCGCTCAAAAAATAGAGCAGTACGGTGTCGATGGCATTTCTCTCCGTGACCTGGGCACAACGCTTTTCTCGGACAAGAAACGAACCGGTCAGATTAACCGGGAAGAGGCTCTGGATGTGGTCACTGCGATGCTCGGTACGATGCAGCAGACTGGAAAGAAGATGATGGTCAACCGTTCCAATGACTATGCCTGGAGCGTGGCAGGGGATATCACCAATTTACCGCTGGATGACAATGACTACATCCTGGTGGATGCCAATATTCCGCTGTATGAAATGATTGTGCATGGATCGATTGACTACTGCGGCGGCGTTTATAACCTGGCCAGCACGGCGGATAGCCGAATACAGGTGCTGACAATGCTGGAGTATGGCGCGGCACCCCACTTCCTGTTTACCTGGCAGAACACCTCAGACATGAAGTATTCTGCTATGAGCAGCGATTACTCCACTACCTTTGCGGTGTGGTCAGAGAAAGCGGCGGAGGTTTACAAGGAAGTGAACGCAGTTTTGTCCCGGGTATCCGGGGAAGAGATGACTGCCCATGAAATTCTCCCAAATGGGATTCGTAAGGTCGTGTACAGTAATGGTGTTATGATCTACATTAATTATTCATCGCAGAATTTAAGTGTCGATGGCATTTCGGTTCCTGCAATGGGTTATGCCGTTCTGTAAGGGGGTGGGGAAGTGAAGAAAAAGCATTCGCTGACATTGACACAGAAAAGAACCGTAAACGGCTATCTTTTCATCCTCCCTTGGTTGGTTGGCTTTGCGGCATTTTATGTCAGAAGCCTCTTTATGACTATCCAGTTTTCTCTGTCTGATTTGACGGTGGACGTGGGCGGCTATTCCCTGAAATGGGTGGGCCTGAAAAACTATATCTATGCCTTTACAGTGCACGGAAATTTCAAGCAGATTCTTACTTCATCTGTCATAGATATGCTGGTGGATGTCCCGCTTATTATCTTTTTCAGTTTGTTCATGGCGCTGATGCTGAATCGGAAGATGAAGTGCCGGACGCTGGTTCGCGCGATTTTCTTCCTACCGGTTATTCTGAATGCGGATGCCATCGTGGAGGCCATCAAAACGGCTTCTGCTATGGTTGCTACCGGTATCAGCACCTCCAGCCAGGAAATGGCCCAGGAAGCATCCGGAAGCATGGGCGTTGGCTACTACATCGATTTGTTTGGCAACCTGATGATTTCTCGGGATTTGCTGGAATATATCGTTGGTGCGGTCAGCCGGATTACCAGCATTGTGTCCGCATCCGGTGTCCAGATTGTGATTTTCATTGCGGCGCTCCAGTCCATCCCCAGTTCGATGTATGAGGTTGCAAAGATTGAGGGCGCAACTGGATATGAAACCTTCTGGAAGGTGACGTTTCCCATGGTGATGCCCCATATCATTACCAATGTGGTCTATACTGTGGTGGATAGTTTTGTCAACAGCGATGTGGTGACACTGGCATATGATACTGCCTTTACTGAGTTTAATTACGGACTCAGTTCCGTGTTCAGTCTGGTCAGTACGGTCGTCACCTGTGCGATCCTGGTGTTGGTCTGCGGCTTCATTTCCAAGCGGACCTTCTATTACAACTAAGGGAAGGGAGGAGTGCGCATGTTTTCTGACGTGAAGCGGTATTTTTCCAAGCATTTTGCAGCGCTGCACAATGAGTCAACGGCCTTAAATGAGCGATTGGCAATTGCCAATGGGATCAAGGGCTTTTTGATGGCAGTGTTCCGGTTTGTTATCATCATCGGCGTTTGCTATGTCATTATGGGACCGGTTTTCGGTATCATTGCAAATTCCTTCTTCTCCAATAAGGATGCCTATAATCCAATGGTGTATCTGATTCCTCAGGCTCCAACGCTGGAGCGGTATCAGATGGCAATCAAGATCATGGATTATGTGCCGACAATGCTCAAATCTCTGCTGAATTCGTTGGTTCTGATGCTGCTGCAAATTTTGACTTGCTCCATGGTGGGCTATGGATTTGCGCGGTTTAAGTTCCCGCTGAAGAATTTGCTTTTTGGCTGTGTGGTTGTGATGATCGTAATTCCGGCACATACCATTATGCTCCCGCTGTACATGACTTTCCGGAATTTTGATCCCCTTGGCATCATTTCGGCCATCACCGGCAGCACTGTAAACCTGATGGGTACTCCCATCCCAATGGCACTGATGACGGCGCTTGGCTGCGGCCTCCGCTCCGGATTGTATATTTACATCTTTAATCAGTTTTTTCGCGGCCTGCCAAAGGAAATTGAGGAGGCAGCCCTGGTGGATGGAGCCGGTACCTGGTATACCTATTTCTTTATTATGCTGCGCAATGCGATGCCATCGGTAATCACAGTTTCGGTGTTCTCCCTGGTGTGGCAGTATAATGATACTTTCTATGCTAAGCTTTTCCATTTGCCCCAGTCGATGTCCATTGGCACGCGAATTTCTTCGTTGGTTGCCAATATTGCAAACCAGTATAAGATTATGGATAAAACCATTCAAACGCTGTACCTGGATGCGGGCATTGTGCTGATGCTGATTCCTGTGGTACTGATTTATGTGATTTTGCAGAAGCAGTTTATTGAAGGTGTGGAGCGAAGCGGTATTGTCGGTTAAGATTTCTACTTTGCTCAATATGATAAATGCCTGGAGAGAGGAGGCGTGATAGCGGGAAGGCCGAATGTCCTTTTTACGCATCCCTAAATAAACCATCAACATTTAAGGAGGAAAGAAACGTGAAATTGAACAAACTTCTGGCTCTGGTTCTGGCTGTAGTTATGGTGATGTCCCTGATTCCCGCGGCAATGGCGGAAACGGAAGTCAGCCTGGACTTTGAGGACGGCAACGCCGGCTTCGTTGCCGTCTATGAGGGTATGGCAAACTCTGCATCGGCTACTCTTGAGGTTGTCCCCTACAATGGCAGTAATGCCCTGAAGGTGACAAACGGAAATGGGAAGGTTCCCTATATCGCGTTTGATGTGCTCAGTCTGCTGGGCGAAAAGGCTGCCGATGTTGCATCCGTTGAGATGACCATGGGCATCGAAAACCCCGATGGCAAGTTCTACGCCTGCTCTGGTGAGATGAAGCTTTTCACTGGTGGCAGCCTGAGCAAAATGGCCCGTGCCTGGTCCGTTTATATGGAAAAGAAGAATCCGAAGGTTGCTGTCTTCGAGATGGGCGAAGAGGCTTTCTCTGAGGATGCCCCGCTGATGGTGGTCACGCTGTCTGTGGATAATGGTTCCGCCAAGGGTGCGGCTCCTGCTGTGCTGTATGTGGACGATGTCCGCTTCCTGGATGCAGAGGGAAATGTGATTGCGGCCGATTCTACTGCTTCCTTTAATGCACCCGAGGGCTTTGGCGGCGGCGCGGATATGAGCAATCTCCAGTATCTGGGGACTGATGCTGTGGAGCTGGAAGGAATGGCAGGCCTCTCTGCCGGTGCCTGGAGCCAGGACGGTGTGACAATGACAGATGAATTTAAGGCTGCCCTGGTACCCGGTGCGGTGGTCGAGATCAGCTACTCCTCTGAGTCCGGTGATATCTGGCTGGTAATGCCGGATGCAGCAGCCGGTTGGAGCCGCATTGAGCAGCAGACCGCCGTGACCAACCTGAGCCACAGCACAGCCCAGATCACCTTTGAGCAGATTGCGGCAGTCCTGGGCGATGACATTTCTGCCTGGGGTGACAGAATGCAGTGCGAATCCAGCGGTGCATGGGAAGTTTATGGCGTGAAGGTTGGACAGCCCACGGGTCTGCAGAACCTTGCCAACAAAGTCAGTATCGATGGCTTTGAAAAATCCGGCTCTGCCTGGGGCCAGGATGGTATTGAACTGACCGAAGAGCAGTGGGCTATGATGAAGCCCGGTGCCGTGATTGAAATCAATTATTCCTCCGAGAGCGGCGACATGTGGATCGTGCTGCCTTGGGCAGAAGCAGGCTGGACCCGCATCGAGCAGCAGACCGCTGCCTGCAATGGTTCGATTTGCCAGATCAGCTATGAGCAGATTGCAGCCGTCTTGGGTGATGACGTTTCCAAGTGGGGCACCATGCTCCAGTGCGAATCCAGCGGTGCCTGGGAGGTCTATGGTGTTTCCATCGCTTCTGCTGCTTTTGTTCCTGTCAAGGGCAATGTCCTGATGGACGGCTTTGCTCCTTCCGGCGCTGCCTGGAGTCAGGATGGCTTGGAGCTGACCGAGGAGCAGATTGCAATGCTGGTTCCCGGCGCTGTGATCACCATTCAGTACGAGTCCGAAAACGGCGATATGTGGATCGTAATGCCCGATGCTGCCGCCGGTTGGAGCCGGATTCAGCAGCAGACTGCTGCCTGTGATGGCTCTGTCTGCCAGATTACCTACGAGCAGATTGCCGAGGTTTGCGGCGATGATGTCTCTGCCTGGGGCGGCAGAATGCAGTGTGAAGCCAGCGGTGCATGGACGGTATTCGCGGCTTACATTGGCACCGCTGTCAAGTAATACAGTGGCTTGCTCATCTTGAATAACAGGAGGATAAACAAAATGACAATGAAACGTGTACTGGCTGCCATGCTTGCCTTGGTTATGGCCTTTGGCCTCATGACGATTGGCTGCACTCCGACTGCCTCTGCGGATGCAGAGCCGAGAACCATCACCATTGGTGTGTGGTGGGATTTCTACTATGATTCTACCCACGAGTCCGAAGAGAGCGACCCCGCTTATTCTGGCAGCCTGTCTGATCAGATGCGCTTTGAGAACGTCAAGTACGTGGAAGAGAAGTACAATGTCAGATTTGAGTATGTCAATATGACCTACGCCGGTGTGAAGGAGTCCATCAATACCTCCATTCTGGCGGGTACTCCCGATTGTGACGTTTATCTGTGCGAGCTGGCCTTCGGCATCCCTGCCGCCATCAGCGGCCTGGCGATGGATCTCAAGACTGTTCTGCCCGCTGATGCGGATATTTTGAGCGATCAGACCGTTCTGAGCTACCTGGACTTGGGCGATGGCAAGGCTTCCCTCATGAAGCAGGTGAAGGCTGAAAATGCCGTGGAGGCTACCTATCCTCTGGCCTTTAATGTGGAAATGCTGGAAGACAACAACCTGGAAGATCCCCGTGAGCTGTACGCACGGGGTGAGTGGACTTGGGATAAGTTCATTGAGTACTGCCAGGTCCTGACCCAGGATACTGACGGCGACGGTGTCACCGATCAGTATGGCTTTGATGGCTTTTCCAAGGATGTGCTGGGCCAGCTGATGCTGTCCAATGGCGCTTCCATTGCTTCCGGTACCACGGAAACCCTGAGTTCTGCCGCTACTGGCGAAGTGCTGCAGTTCTACTCTGACCTGTACAATACCTACAATGTTGCTGCTCCTTATGAATTTGGTGATTCCGGTGATGTGATGCGTTTCCGCTACAGAGACGGCTATGTCGGCTTCTGGCCTGGCGCTGCGTGGATTGCTTCCACCAATGCTGACTATGACTGGGACGGTTCCGTTGGCTCCACCCTGGAGTTCGAAACTGCTTATGTTCAGTGGCCTGTCGGCCCCAGCGGCAACCAGGAGACCAATAAGGGCAAGTTCACGGCGGGTTCCTTCTGGCTCATCCCCAATGGTGTAGAGGATCCTGAGTTTGTGTACGAAGTGTTTGAGGCTGTTTCCAACTGGTATCATGACGATGTCTCCATCCGCGATGACAAGGAGACCATGTGGTGGTGGTACGCCGTCACCGCTGGTGACGAGGACCTCCAGGAGGAGAACTTCCAGGTTATGTTTGATATGGGCACCCGGGAGCAGTTCGACCTGTGGGACAGCGTGAATGTGGAAATGGATTTGGAGAGCCTGATTCGTGGCGACATGACCGCAGCCCAGATGCAGGAGACCTACCGCCAGGAGTATCAGGCCGGCCTGGACGCATACTTCGGCTAATTTAAATATCGAATCAATCGTTTTTGGCCCGCACCCAGATTTCGGGTGCGGGCCGTTTTAAAGGTTTCGTGTATGGTGAATAATCTGTTTTCTCCGGATGGAGTCTATGCCAGAGTCATGAACTGGCTTTGGAATATTTTAGTGTTGAGCGTACTGTGGTTGGTGTGCTGTATGCCAATCATTACCATCGGTGCATCCAGTACAGCGGCCTATTATGCCGCGTCCAAGGTAATGCGGCATAAAACAGGAAAGCTTGTTTCAGAGTTTTTTGCATCCTTTCGGCGGAATCTTCGTCAGAGTATTCCGCTTTCTGCTGCAATTACATTGCTTCAGGTGGTTTTGGTAATGGAATGCATTTATTTGTATTCCGATATACGGGTTCCAATGGGATTCCTTGCGCTGTTTTTATTTCTTCTGCTGGTCGTGTGTGCTCAGGCAAACTACCTTTGGGCATGTCTGTCCCGTTTTGACCGGAGTAGCTTCCAGCTTTTCCGGATGGCAATCGTATTGGCCTTCCGGCATTTCCTTACGACAATTCTGCTGCTTTTGCTGCTGTGTATCCCGCTTGCGGGTATTTATTTCATGCCTTGGGGGATTCTGATATTTCCGGGTTTATCGATCTTTGTTTCCACCTATCCCATGGAGAAAATTCTGCGCCAATATTCTCCTGCTGTTGCGCCGGATACGCAGGAAGCACAGAAGTGGTATTACCAATAAAAAAGAAAAAGGAGAATGATAGTATGTCCATGATCTGCCCCCAGCAAGTGCGGCCGTCTGATCAAAGGCTTCAGTATATGGGACGCATTGACGATTCCTGTGCAGATGCGCCGGTTTTTGTGTATCCCTGCACCAATGTGCGCATCCGTTTCCGCGGTACTGCCATCGGTTTTGAGATAACAAACCTGCATGGCTATTATGAAAACTCCGTGGGTATTCTGCTGGATGGGGAAGAGCGAAAAATCGTTTTGCCGGAGTCAGGAAAGATGACCTTCCTTGCTGCGGAGAACCTTCCGGATACAGAGCATGAGCTGATGCTGTATAAACGGATGGATACCTGCCATTATTTCGTTTTTCATGGCTTTCAGCTTCCGGAGAATGCGGAGGTACTCCCGCTTCCGCCAAAGCCGTGCCGCCGCATGGAGTTCTACGGGGACAGCGTAACAGCCGGCGAGGTTTGTGAGCTGGAGGACTACTGTGCCAAGCCGGATCCGCCCCATAACGGTCAATACTCCAATAGCTATTATTCCTATGCATGGTGTACGGCAAGGAGATTGCATGCCCAAATCCATGATGTGGCGCAGGGCGGCGTTGCATTGCTTCCCGGAACAGGATACTTTTGTGCGCCGGATTTGGTCGGGATGGAGCAGCTGTGTGATAAAATCCAGTGCAACCCCCAGTTGGGGCCGGTCCGGCATTGGAACTTTGCGTGGTATACACCGCATGTCGTTGTGGTGGCTATCGGACAAAATGACAGTCACCCGGAGGATTTTATGGAACCCGGGCTGGACAATCCCAAGGCGCAGAGCTGGATGGCCCATTATGGGGCATTCATTGGCCGCCTGCGGCAGTGCTATCCCAAGGCCACAATCCTTTTGACAACCACCATTCTGAATCACAATGCAAATTGGGACCGGGCCATTGCCACGGTGTGTCAAAAGCTGGGGGATGCCAAAATACACCATTTCCTGTATTCCAACAATGGCTGCGGCACCCCGGGGCACATCCGCCGCCCGGAGGCGGAGAGAATGGCAGAGGAGCTGAGCGCCTTTGTGGAGACACTGGGAGAAGACATATGGGAGGACGGAATATGATTGATTTTGAAAAAGGCCTTGTCAATCGGGGGAACTGGCACGCCATCCGGCAGGTGTTCGCCAAGGCGAGCAAAGGACTTCCGGTGACCGTGGGATTTCTGGGCGGCTCCATTACCCAGGGCAGCCTGGCATCCAGGCAGGAAAATTGCTATGCCTCGCTGGTGTTCGACTGGTGGAGGCAGCAGTTTCCCAATGCCCGGCTTATCAACGCCGGCATCGGCGGCACAACTTCTCAATTTGGCGTTGCCCGGGTGGAGGCGGACTTGCTGCAATACAAGCCGGATATGGTTTTTGTGGAGTTCAGTGTCAACGATGATGCTACCCCCTTCTTCATGGAGACCTATGAGGGGCTGATTCGGAAAATTCTTTTATCCGGCGCCGGGCTGATGCTCATTCACAATGTTCGCTATGACAATATGGAAAGCGCAGAGGATATCCATCTGAAAATCGGGAAGCACTACGCCCTTCCCTGTGTCAGCATGAGAAGCACCCTTTACCCTCTGGTTGCCTCCGGGGAGATTCCCAACCGGCAGATTACCCCGGATGATTTGCACCCCAACGACCAGGGGCACCGTATGGTTGCTTCCGTCATTATCCATTTTTTGGAAACGATTCAGAAGTCGGAACGGCCGGAAGAGGGCCCGGAGCCGATTCCAGCCCCACTGACAGAAAACCGGTACCAGCACAGCATCCGGTACCAGAGCAGCAATTCGGCCCCCCTGCTGGAGGGCTTTCAGCCGGATCCTACACCCCAGGAGCATATCACGCAAATGTTCCGCCACGGCTTTACAGCCTGGCATGTGGGAGACCGCATTACATTTTGGGTGGAGGGAACCGGCATTGC
>CAKTPI010000006.1 GCA_934591635.1 uncultured Oscillospiraceae bacterium
GTCCCAGAGAGGATTTGAACCTCCGACCCCACGCTTAGGAGGCGTGTGCTCTATCCAACTGAGCTACTGAGACATTTTTATGATTTATGCAATTTTCACTGCTCGAAGGAATCGAACAATCTGCCGCTTAGGAGGCGTGTGCTCTATCCAGCTGAGCTACTGGGACAAATCTCAACGTTCCTTATTTTACTGAAAAAACAGATGCCTGTCAAGTAGACTTTTCTGTGAAATATGGTAGAATGGTAAGAAAGCGATCTAATCTTTAAGGAGGACAACGATGTTGGATTTATATGTGCCCCAGGTGGAGGACCTATGGTTTAGGGAGCGGATGCTGGGGGATGCGCAGACCATGGCCTATAATTACAGCTATGGCGGAACAATTGCATTTCCGAAAGAGCGGTGGCATGATTGGTATTGCCGCTGGGTCAATCCCAGGAATAGGCAGCGGTTTTATCGGTATTTAACGGATGGAGCTAATTTTATCGGTGAAATTGCCTATCATTTTGATGAAGAAAAAGGCATCTATCTGGCAGATATTCTGATTGATGCCCGGTTTCGGCACCGGGGCTTTGGAAAAGCGGGGCTGATACTGCTTTGCGAGGCAGCATATGCAAACGGGATTCCAGCCCTTTACGACAACATTGCAATCGACAATGGGGCCGTTACCCTGTTCCTGAGCTGTGAGTTTACAGAGATACAGCGGACGGCGGAGGCCATTTGGGTAAAGAAGGATTTGACCGCCGGAAAAAATGTGCTATAATAGTGGCATTGAAGAGAAAAGGAGACTTTACCCATGAACTATGAAGCAAGACGGCAGGCCATTCTGGATGAAATGGAAGAGAACTCCATTTTAATTCTCTATTCCGGGGAAGCTCTGCATCGGAATGCGGACGCCTACTACCCCTTTGAGGAAAACAAGCACTTCTTCTACCTGACCGGTCTGCGCCGGGAAAATATGGCGCTGGTCATGAAGAAAGTAGATGGCAGTTGCGCTACCTTCCTGTATATTGAGCGGGCCGATCCCAATGCCGAGCGCTGGACCGGTAAAATGGTGACCGCCGAAGAAGCAAAGGCAATCTCCGGCATTCAGGATGTGCGGTTTACAGAGCGGTTTGATGCCCAGATGCAGTATCTGCTGAACGGAAGCGACATTCGGGTTTGCTATTTCGATTGCCATCGGAATCAGCTTGGCGATTTGCCGGACTACAATTTGGCAAAGGCGCGTAAATTTGCGGCAGACTTCCCCGGCATCTCCATCCGCAATCTGTGGCGCATGGTGACTAAGCTGCGGATGCAAAAGGATGCGGATGAAGTTGAAAAAATCTCCCAGGCCATTGATGTAACCCGTCAGGGGCTGGAAGAGGTTCTGTCCACCTTGAAGCCCGGCATGAAGGAATACCAGGCGCAGGCCAATTATGAGCATGTGCTGTACTACCAGGGCACCGAAGGCCCCTCCTTCCCCACCATTGCAGGCAGCGGCAAGAACGGCTGCATGCTCCACTATGAGACCAACCGGGACACCTGTGAGGACGGCACCCTGCTTCTGCTGGATCTGGGCACTCGAGTGGACGGCTACTGCTCCGACATCACCCGAACCTATCCTGTAAACGGCAAATATACAGATCGTCAGCGGGCAGTATATGAAATTGTCCTGCGGGCCAACAAGGAAGTGGCTGCTAAGGCCAAGCCCGGCATGACTACCCGGGATTTGAATGACATCTGCAAAAAGGTGCTGGCCAAGGGCTGCATAGAGTTGGGGCTGATTGCGGATGATAGCGGCATCGACAAGTACTATATGCACGGCGTTTCCCACCATCTAGGGATTGACGTGCATGACGTCACTGCTGACGGCGTGAAGCTGCAAAAGGGCAGCGTCATTTCCGATGAGCCGGGCCTGTACATTGATGAATGGGAAATTGGCATTCGCATTGAAGACGACCTGCTGATCACCGAGGACGGCTGCAAGGTGCTGTCCGAGAGCATCATCAAAGAGCCGGATGAGATTGAAGCCTTTATGGCAGCCTACAAAAAATAAGCGCATTTCATAAAAGGCTGTGGTACCGCACACTGGGTACCGCAGCCTTTTCGTTTATTACACCTTCAGAACAAAGTGGCTTTTGTGAAAGTCCAGTAAGCCTTCCCGCTGCATTTTGCTCAGCTCCTGGGATAAACCGCTTCGCTCCACTGCCAGATAATCAGCAAGCTGCTGCCTGGTAAAAGGAATATCAAATGCCACCGCTCCTCTGCGCTGGGCCTCGGCTGACAAGTAGGACATGAGCTTCTCCCTTGTAGTGCGCTGGCCCATGTGGGTCAGCTTTTCATTCAGGCGCAGATTCTGCGTTGCCATATCCGCCAGCAAATTCCGCATCACCCGGCTGTGATGCGCACAGGCCGTGGGACAGAGGGTGAGAATCCGTCCCACGTTCAGGTACAGCACCGTCGTATCCGTTTCCGCCGCCACACTGACATTCAGCACACTGCCCGGCGCACAGGCAAAGGCAGCTGCAAAGCTCTGCCCCCTCCCCGCTCGAGACAAAATATTTCGGTTGCCCCAAATATCCTCCTGCAAAATGAGCACACTCCCATCCAGCACCAGGCCTATAGACTCTACCGTATCACCGGCGCGAAGCAGGAAAGCATCCTTTTTGTATTGCTCCTGCCGTCCACCCAGGCAGGCAAGCATCGCCGTCAGTTCCTCTTCCGACACACCGTAAAACAATCGGGCGGTACGAATCACGGGTAAAAATTCCTGCATTTTCTTTTCCTTTCGTTGAAAATTCAACCGACATGTTACTGCAATTATATTATAATCATGGCAACAAATCAAGGAGGTTAACCGCGATGAAACGACGGATTATTGAAATTGATAAAGAAAAGTGCAATGGCTGCGGCGCCTGCGCAGCAGCTTGTCACGAGGGAGCCATCGGAATGATAGACGGCAAAGCCCAGCTGATGCGGGACGATTACTGCGATGGTCTTGGAGATTGCCTTCCCACCTGCCCCACCGGTGCCATCAGCTTTGTGGAACGGGAAGCCGCTGCCTACGATGAGCAAGCCGTACTGGCAAGCAAACAGAAAAAGATGAAGACGCAGGGGATGTCTATCCCTCATGGATGCCCAGGCAGTCAAATGAGGGCCCTTGCCCGCCGGGAAGAGTCACCTCATGCGGAGACCGTATCGGTAAGCCAGCTGCGGCAATGGCCCGTGCAGATCAAACTGGTGCCAGTCAATGCTCCCTATTTTCAGGGCGCACGGCTGCTGATTGCAGCGGACTGCACTGCCTATGCCTATGCAGCCTTCCACGAAAAGTTTATCCGGGGACACATCACTCTGGTAGGCTGCCCTAAGCTTGACAATGTGGATTACACAGAAAAGCTGAGCGAAATCATCCAAAAGAACGATATCCAGTCCGTTACCGTGGTGCGGATGGAAGTGCCCTGCTGCGGCGGATTGGAGCACGCAGCCAAGGCAGCACTGCAAAAGAGCGGGAAATTCATTCCCTGGCAGGTGGTAACCATTGCCATTGATGGCAGAATCTTAGATGAAGGAGTATGAAAATGAATTCCAATATGTTTTGCTTTCAGTGTGAACAAACTGCCGGCTGCAGCGGCTGCACCGGGAAGGCCGGCGTGTGCGGCAAGAGTGCAGAAATTGCCGCACTGCAAGACGAGCTGACCGGTGCTCTGATTGGTCTTGCCAGGGCAACTGACAACACCGCCCAGTCCCTGGACAGCACCTGGAAAATCATGATTGAAGGTCTTTTTGCCACTGTTACCAATGTCAGCTTTGACAAAAACGCCCTGATGGAATTGATTTACCGGGTGCATCAGGAGCACCGCCGCCTGGTGCCGGACTGTGCAGTGTGTGCTGCCCCCTGCGGCCGCAATGATGACTACTGCCTGGACGGCCTTTGGAATGCACCGGAGGATATCCGGAGTCTGAAGTCCCTGATTCTCTTTGGCATCCGGGGCATGGCTGCCTATCTGCATCACGCCATGGTACTGGGCTATGAGGACGAGGAGGTAAACCGCTTCCTTGCCCGCGCGCTGTTCGCCATTGGAGAAGATCTGGATATGGACGAACTGCTGCCCCTTGTCCTGGAGGTTGGCGAGAAAAATCTGAAGGGGATGGCCATGCTGGACAAAGCCAATACGGAGACCTACGGTCAGCCCGTGCCGGTCACAGTTCCGCTGACAGTAGAGCCCGGCCCGTTTATCGTCATCTCCGGCCACGATCTGCACGATTTAAAGCTGCTGCTGGAGCAGACCGAAGGCAAAGGCGTCAACATTTATACCCACGGCGAAATGCTCCCCGCTTACGCTTACCCGGAGCTGCACAAGTATCCCCATCTCAAGGGTAACTTCGGCACAGCCTGGCAAAACCAGCAGCGGGAATTTGCCTCTATTCCCGCCCCTGTCCTCTTCACAACCAACTGCCTGATGCCGCCCAAAAAGGGCTATGCTGACCGGGTGTTCACCACAGCCATGGTCTCCTATCCGGAAATCCCGCATATCGGAAGGGAAAAGGATTTCACCCCTGTGATTGAGAAAGCGCTGGAGTTGGGCGGCTACCCGGAAATTCAGTCCTTTACCGGCATCAATGGCGGCCACAGCGTTATGACCGGGTTTGGCCGCAACGCCGTGCTGAATGCAGCCGAACAGGTGATAGAAGCCGTTAAGAATGGCAAAATCCGGCATTTCTTCCTGGTGGGTGGCTGTGATGGCGCACGGCCCGGCCGCAACTACTACACAGAATTTGTAAAACAGACGCCAAAGGATACAATTGTGCTCACCCTGGCCTGCGGCAAGTACCGCTTCAACGACCTGGATCTGGGCACTATAGCGGGTCTTCCCCGGCTGATGGATATCGGCCAGTGTAACGACGCCTACAGCGCCATCCAAATTGCTCTTGCTCTGGCAAAGGCCTTTGACTGCAATGTCAATGAACTGCCCCTTTCCATGGTACTCAGCTGGTATGAGCAAAAGGCTGTGTGCATTCTGCTGACGCTGCTGCATCTGGGAATCCAAAATATCCGCTTGGGCCCCACGCTTCCCGCCTTTCTCTCTCCCAATGTCCTGCATTCTCTGGTGGAGCAGTACGGCATCACCCCCATCACGACCCCGGAAGCAGATTTGGCAGCGATTCTGAAATAGCCTCCGCAACAGACGGTTGCTTGCTTTCCCCTCCTCTGCTTTGGTACGGGCAAGGAGGGGAAAAATATGGAAACAAAGGATGTTTATTGAAACTGAGAACCCGAAATAAACTTTCTCTGGACGCACTGGCACAGAAGTTTCCCTCACTGAAGCACTGAACCGGTACCGGGAGGTGATCAGATGCCACCTCACAGGAAGAAACAATGGATAGATTTTTACAATTTTCGAAGGGGCAAAAAAAGATCAGACTTCACTCAGAAGTCTGATCTTTGGTGGGCGAGGCGGGACTTGAACCCGCACGTCCGCAGTGAACACTAGAACCTGAATCTAGCGAGTCTACCAATTCCACCACTCGCCCATATCGACTGAAGCTCTCGCTTAATCCTCAGGTATTTTATCATCAATGGCGGAATTTGTCAAGACCTATTTTTACAAAATATCAATCCTTGTAGTAGAGCAGGCAATGGCAATACCCCTTAAAATTAGGGTCTGCAATTTGCTCCCGGAATTCCTTGCACATGCATTTGGTCTCCTCCGTCCGCTCCAGGCGGCAGGGGCAATAACCGCCGGTGCGCTTCAGCCCCTCCCGTACGGTTGCAACAATCTCTTTATCCTCATTCAAACGAACTGCCATTTTTAATTTTCCTTTCTTTTTATAACTTCATCACAAATTCCGTGAATTTCTCAATCATCTCTTCCTTGTCCGGGCGACTGCTTTGCAGCGCCCACCAGGCGCCGCAGCTGACAATTGCCCCGGCATAAATCACGGAGAGCATAGTGTGGGAATTGCGGATATACTCCGTTTCCTCCTGGCGAAGATGGCCGTCAATTGCCATGCGAATCTGCTCCTCCAGTATGTTCCGCACCGCATTTCCGGCGCTGCTGCGCAAAATGCTGACTATGAAACGCTCGTTGCTGTCAATAAAGTCCATCAGGTAGCGGAACACACCGGAATAGTAGCTGGCAGGTACCTCCGGGTCATAGCCAATGGTGTTTTTCTCTTCTGAAAGGCGCTGCATCTCCTGAATCATATACACCAGCAGCTCCGTCTTGTCCCCAAAATGCTTATAAAAGGTGGCCTTGCGAATCACAGCCCTTTCGCAAAGCTCCGTTACGGTGATCTCATCCAGGCTTTTCTGGCACATCAGGTCATACAGAGCACCTGTCAAAGCGCTTCTGGTGCGCTGCACCCGCAAATCCAACTTATTCTCCATGATTATCCCCCGTTTGGAAACCATATTGCAATGATAGTCAATTATTTTACTGCCGCGGGTTTTTTGTACGTTGTCTTCTCCCCTCTTTGTGATTATACTCTTAACCGTACCGAGAGTCAATTATCTCGGATCAAAAATTTGACTGGAGGAACACATTATGAAACAGTTTGATAATATCCGTGCCCACAAGCCGGAGGGTATCAAGAATCGCAAGGCGTACATTGTTGGTGGCGGTGTGGCAGGTCTGGCCACGGCAGTCTTCCTGATTGACGACTGCTATGTACCCGGCGAAAACGTGACCATTTACGACCAGCTGCCCCTGATGGGCGGCTCCATGGACGGTGCAAAGATTGGCGACGGCAAGTATACCTGCCGGGGCGAGCGGGAGCTGGAACCCTATATGGAATGCTTCTGGTATCTGGGCAATAAGATTCCCTCCCTGTACACCCCCGGACGCACCATCACCGAGGAGACCGTGGACGTGAACAAGGCCGACCGCATCTATGCCCATTCCCGCATCCTGCATCAGCAGGGCAAGGTCTGGGAGGGCATCAAAGATTACCATATGAGCCAGGCGCTTTCCAAGAAGCTCATGGAAAAGATTGCTATGCCCGAGGAGCAGATGGACAATCTGACCATCGAGGAATATTTCGGCAATACATACCCCGAATTTGAAAAGCACCCCATCTGGCAGTGCTTCCACACCATGCTGGCCTTCAAGGACTATCACTCTATGATTGAAATGAGCGCTATATGGTTCGCTTCATTCAGTTCCAACCCCACATGGACACCCTGGACGGCATTCTGCACACCAAATACAACGAATTTGACTCCTACATCGACCCCATCCTCCACTGGCTGCGGGACAAGGGCGTTCACTTCGTCAACGGCGTTACTGTCACCGACCTGAAGATGAACGGCGACTTCTCCGACGTCACCGAGATTGTGGGCACCAGCGCGGACGGCGACTTCACCGTTTCCGTCAAGGAAACGGACATGGTGATTTCCACCCTGGCCTCCATGACCCAGAATTCCACCCATGGCGACAACACCCATGCCGTCACCACCAACCTGAGCACCGAAAAGGGCATGTTCTCCGTGTGGCAGAAGCTGGCCGCCCGTGACCCTAAGTTCGGCCACCCCGAAAAGTTCTGCTCTACCGTGGACAAGTCCAAGTGGATGAGCGCCATGGTCACCATCAAGGGCTATAAGCAGTTCTGTGCCAAATTCCGTGAAAAGTACGGCTATCCCAAGGACTGCGTCACCGGTGCCATGTCCATCATGGACTCCGCCTGGGACATTTCCTTCGTGCTCTACGACAAGTATTATCCCAACCAGGCAGAGGACGAAGATATTCTCTGGTTTGACGGCCTGTACGGCGAGCGCATCGGCGACTATGTGAAAAAGCCCATGTCCGACTGCACCGGCGAGGAAGTGATGCAGGAGTTCCTGTATCACCTGGGTCTGCTGGACGAATATGACGAGCTGATGAAGCACACCTACGTGTCCCTGACCATGATGCCCTATATCACC
The DNA here is from genome assembly GCA_934591635.1 of uncultured Oscillospiraceae bacterium. Classification (GTDB taxonomy): domain Bacteria; phylum Bacillota; class Clostridia; order Oscillospirales; family Oscillospiraceae; genus Faecousia. The sequence continues at coordinate 7,901 of CAKTPI010000006.1, forward strand.
AGCCAGTTCATGCCCCGCAACTCTAAGGGCGACCGCCCCCATGTGATTCCCGAAGGCAGCAAGAACTATGCTTTCGTGGGCCAGTATGTGGAACTGGACGGCGACGTGGTATTCACCGTGGAAACTTCCGTCCGCACCGCCATGATGGCCGCCTACGGCCTGACCGGCATCGACCGGAAGGTGCTGCCGCTGTATCAGGGACAGTATGACATCCGCTGGCTCACCATGTGCATGAAGAAGATGCTGATGACCGATGAAATCAAGTTCTCCGACCTGCCGCCCATCAATCCCCTGACGGTGAAGAAAGACATCCAGGGTTGCCCTCGATTTCCTCAACAGCGTGCCTGACATCAACTGGGATGACGGACAGCTGTATTGATGACAAAATACAAAACCTTAAGTCAAAAATAATGCCGCGACTCTGTGCAGTGTTTTGCCTGCACAGAGCCGCAAAGCATTTATTGTCAGCTGAAAGCGGTAAAAGAGAAACCCGCATGCAAAAACATGCGGGCTTGGCGGAGTGAGAGGGATTTGAACCCTCGCGCGCTTTTTAGACGCCTACTCCCTTAGCAGGGGAGCCCCTTCGGCCACTTGGGTATCACTCCGAATCAAAAAAAGAAAATATTCACCTAACTGCCAGGGTATTCTACCACATGGGCAGGGAATTGTCAAGCACCAAAATACCTTTTTCCACTCCCCCGTCCTATTTTACTTTTGCCAGATCTGCAATCAGCAGTCGATTTTCCTTTCCATTCGGGCTGGGCCAAATGGCATTCTGAAAGCCAAAGCGCCGATAGCACTCTAAATTCAGTTCATGCCGTTGGTTTACATCCATCAGCAAGTAAAAATATTGAGGGCGGCAAGCCTCCGCAATGCTGCTGAGCATTGCAGAAATATCGGATTCTTTGTTATAGTCCCAGCGATAGACAAACGCTGCCAGGATGGCAGCACCATCCATATATCTTGGTGCTCGCTGCACCAAAGCACATCCTGCAATTGTGTTCTCCTGATTCAGAAGCAGCGCTTTGCCGGCCGAAATTTTCTGCCGGAGGTGTCTCCAATCCCGGACGGGCACAGAGAAATTGCGAAACAGCTCCAATAAATCCAGGATTTCGGATGGTGTCAGCGCATCCACATTCATAGCCAAGGCCTGCATGTTATTCCTCCTTTTGTGATTCCCTTTGTGACGGGATTGCTGCGGCCTGGGTCAGGAAACGCTCCAGCTCTCTAGCCGCCGGGCTTTGCACATGGCAGGCAGAATGGAGCAGGCAAATATTCCGGGGAGGGATTTCCTGGGCCAGCATAATGGGATAGAGCGTTACCCCGATATCCTCCTCATGGACAAATAGCCTGGGGACAAAGCCTACTCCCAGATTGGCCTTGACCATCGGTAAAATCTGATCTGCTGTCGCTGCCTCGATATCCGGTGAGAAATCCAGGTGATGCATGGCAAAAAGGCTGGCGTAAAAAGCATAGGTTCCCGTCTGCTCTCCAAGAGAAATCAACGGATATCGGCTGAGAGCTTCCAAGGAGCAGGGCTTCTGCGCAAGCGCGGCAAATGTACTGCCCGCCACTGCCACCTCATGAATATCCATCAAGGGGATCCGATGCAACGCCTCCGGAATCGCGGCCGGAGCCGTTACCACCGCCAGATCAGCCAGACCGGCCTCCAGATCCGCAATGGCAGCCGGTGTGGTATCATTGATCAGTTTGATGTGGACACTGGGATAAAAGCGCCGGAACACCTTTAAAACAGGCAGCAGCACCGTTCGCAAGGCAACCTCTGTCGCTGCAATACGCAGGATACCGCCCTCCAGCCCCTGGCCTCTGGAAAGCTCCTCTTCGGCCGCGCACAGCTGCTCCACCGCCACAGAAACATGGCGATACAGTGCCTCTCCTTCTGCTGTCAGATGCACCTGGCGGTTGGTGCGGACGAAGAGGACACACCCGAGCTCCCGCTCTAGATTTCGGATGGTACGGGTAATATTCGGCTGGCTGTTCATAAGGGCCTCTGCCGCCTGGGTAAAGCTTTTCAATTTGGCCACATAGTAAAAAACGCGATAGTATTCGTAGTTGATATTCATCGTCTACTCCATATCAAACTGATATGCATCCATTGGATTTCGATATTTTACATATCATTCTACACGCATTATAATGGCACCGTTAGAAGAAGTCAACAAAGATGGAGGAATTTATATGGGTACTATGCTGCATGTACTGCTGTTGCTTGCATTATGCGTGGCAGTCGGCATCATGATTTATCGCTTCGCACAGAAAAAGGCAAAAAATGTTCTTCTGGAACGTTTGGCCTTGCTGACATTGGGAATCGGATTTTTGGCTGGTGGCCTTTACCAGGTAATTTCCGCCCCGACAAACTGGATTTTCATTTTGTATATCCTTGGCGTTTACCTGTGCTACACAGCCATGCTGTTCTCTTTCCCCGGAAAGGAGGCGGCACGCCATGAATAAGGATCTGACCTGCGGCAAGCCTTCCTCAGTCCTGTGGAGATTCTGTCTGCCGCTGTTTGGCAGTATCATTTTTCAGCAGCTGTATAACATTGCAGACAGCTGGGTTGCCGGTAAGTTCATTGGCCAGAACGCATTGGCCGCCGTCGGCAACAGTTATGAAATTACACTGATTTTTATCGCCTTTGCCTTCGGCTGCAACATTGGCTGCTCTGTGATTGTGTCTCAGCTGTTTGGTGCTCGGAACTATCGGGATATGAAAACGGCAGTGTACACTTCCATGATTTCCAGCGGCGTGCTGTGCCTGGTTTTGATGCTGATTGGCATTTTAGGTTGCAGCAGCTTGCTGCGCCTGATTCGTACGCCGGAGGAAGTGTTTGCGGATTCTGCCCTGTATCTGGATATTTATGTATGGGGTCTGCCCTTTGTATTCTTTTACAATATTTCCACCGGTATTTTCTCTGCATTGGGCGACAGCAAGACCCCCTTTATTTTTCTGGCGATTTCGTCTCTTTCCAACATTGGAATGGACATTCTGTTTGTCACTGCCTTTAAGATGGGGGTCGCCGGTGTGGCCTGGGCCACTTTCCTGTGCCAGGGTGTCAGCTGCGTGCTTGCAATAATGGCTGTCATTCTGCGGCTGAAGAAGATTCCCCACGACGGAAAGAGTGAGCTCTTCTCCTTCTCACTGCTGAAGCGGCTGACAATTATTGCGATTCCCAGCATTTTACAGCAGAGCTTTATCTCTGTTGGCAACATTCTGATTCAGAGTGTGATCAATGGCTTTGGCACTGACGTGATGGCCGGTTATTCTGCGGCTGTGAAGCTGAACAATCTGGTCATCACCTCTTTTACAACCCTGGGAAACGGTGTTTCCAACTATGCCGCGCAGAACCTGGGGGCTCAGAAGCTGGATCGGATCAAAGAAGGGTTCCGGGCTGCTCTGAAGCTGGTCTGGATTCTCTGCCTGCCACTGGCTATTCTGTACTTCACCTGCGGCCGTGCGCTTATGGGCTTCTTCCTGGATGAGCCTACAGAGCTGGCACTGCGCACCGGCATTACCTTCCTGCGGATCTTGTCCCCCTTCTATTTCGTTGTCTCCGCTAAGCTGGTGGCAGACGGTATCCTGCGGGGTGCCGGACTAATGAAGCAGTTCATGGCAGCTACCTTTACAGATTTGGTTCTGCGTGTGGTTCTGGCCTTTACCCTGTCTGCCACGATGCTGGGAGCCACCGGTATTTGGTGTGCCTGGCCAATCGGCTGGATCATTGCAGCCATCATTTCCATTCTTTTTTATCGTACCGGCCCGTGGAAAGCAGCGGTGCCAGATTCTGTCGAAGTAAAAGAAGTGGAAAAGGCCGCAGTTGAAGAAGAGGCCGTGCAGGAAGCAGAAGCGGTAGAAACCGCTGAAGTCGTGATTTAAACAATTCGAACTTGGGGGATGCAGTTTTTTGCATCCCCTTTTCTATGTACTAAAACGGTTTAAGACGACATTTTTCTTGATTTTATTGAAAAATTGCAGTATCTTATTAAATAGATGATAGAAGGAGGACTGTGCCATGAATACCCAATATTTTCGCTATGCGCTGGAGGTGGAGAAAACCGGCTCCATCACCCAGGCCGCCAATAATTTATTCATGAGCCAGCCCACGCTGAGTAAGGCCATCAAGGATATGGAAGAGACCGTTGGATTTCCCATTTTCCGGCGCACCTCCAAAGGCGTTGTGCCAACCCACCGGGGAACGGAATTTCTGGCCCACGCCCGCAAAATTGCATCCGAGGTTCAGAAAATGGAACAGGCCCTGCAGCGGCAGGATACCTCCCACCAGCTATTCAGTCTGGCCGTTCCCAGGGCAAGCTATATCACCCAGGCAGTGGCGGACTTTATGCCTACCTTCAACCAATGCGGCAATATGGAAATTGACATTCTGGAAGACAACTCCATGAAGGTACTGGACAATGTTGCCGATGGGTTATTTGTACTGGGTATCATCCGCTGCCATGTAGAGGATCGGGATTACTTCCTCAAGAGTATTTCCGAGAAAGATTTACAATATGAAACCATCTGGCAGGGAAATTACGTTGCCTTAATGCGGGAAGATCACCCTCTGGCACAGCATGAAAGCTTAAGCTGCAATGATTTTCTGCCATATATTGAACTGGTCTACGGGGATGATAAGGTTCCCTATGTCCGCAACAGTGAGGCAAAGACCAGCTCCGGTATCTCCAAAAATAAAAAGCGAATTCTGATCTATAACCGTGCTATGCAATTTGATCTGCTGCGCCATAATCCCCTCACCTACATCTGGTCCTCACCTGTCCCCAGCAACGTACTGGAGACAAATCATCTGGTGCAGCGCAAATGTGCATGCAGTCATCACTGCCAATTTGAGGATATTTTAATTTCCCGGGCAGGTTACCGATTCAGTCGACTAGATCGCGGCTTCATTGATCAGCTCTATTTACAGCGAAATCAGGTTGCCTATCCTGTATGATATTCCATATGCAAATAGCCGTCATTCTGTTTTGGAATGATGGCTATTTCATTTTTTCTTATCCACCAAAAGAATTTGTAGCTATTATCCAACTTATTCCTCGTTTTTTGTTCAATTCATCCAGAATGTCATGCATACCGCACTAAACCGGCATGCAATAATTCAATTTCCCTTTTGAGCCCATTTTAAGTATAATTTTATCGAATAAAGGCATGCCTGGCGGATTGGCAGGCAAAATCCCCCAGTTGGGCATAATGATGAACGTGCCGCCGAATGCATTCGGCGCAACCACCGAAAGGAGCAATTCAAAATGAGCAGAAAAGTAACGGTAATCGGTGCGGGCAATGTTGGTTCTACCATTGCTTACACACTTTCCCTGGGAACCATTGCCTCCCAGATCGTTCTGATTGATATCAACAAGGATAAGGCCGAAGGCGAAGTCATGGACATTGTACAGGGTGCCAGCTTCCGAGAGCCAATTTCTGTAATTGCCGGTGACTATGAGGATGCACGGGATTCTGACATTGTCATTATCACCTCCGGCATGGGGCGTAAACCTGGGCAGAGCCGCATTGACCTGGCCCAGACAAACGTGAATGTCATGAAGGACATTGCCGCACAAATTGCGCCTGTTGCCCCCCATGCGCTGTACGTGATTGTCAGCAACCCCGTGGATGTCATGACCTATGTGTTCACCAAAATATCCGGCATCCCCGAGAAGCAGATCATCGGCTCCGGCACCATCCTGGACACTGCCCGGCTGCGTTACTGCCTGTCCGATAACTACAAGGTAGCTCAGAAAAACATCCACGCTTATGTATACGGCGAGCATGGCGACACCTCCTTCATTCCCTGGTCCCTGGCAGATGTATCCGGATGCAGTCTTTCTGAGTATGAAGACCTGATGATTAAAAAAGGCGTCATTGAGACACCGCTGGATCCCGAAGCGACTCTGAAATATGTGCAGAAATCCGGCGGCGACATCATCGCCAAGAAAGGTGCCACTTTCTACGGCGTTTCTGCCTCTGTCAACAAAATTCTTTCCGCTCTGGTTGCTGCTTATGACAGCGTGGCAACGGTTTCCTCCATGATGCATGGCGAGTATGGCATTGAGGATGTGTGCATCAGCACCATGACCATCATTGGGCCAGATGGTGTAAAGGGCAAGGTACCGGTAGACCTGACTTATGACGAGCAGCAAAAGCTTCGCGCCAGTGCTGAAGCACTGAAAAAAGTGATTGCCAGCATTGAGATTTAAGGATGGATACTATGAAATACAGTTACTTCCCCGGCTGTACCCTACGGAACCAGGCAAAGGAACTGGACACCTATGCCAGAAGCTGTGCTGAAATTCTCGGTTTTTCTCTGGATGAACTGCCAGACTGGCAGTGCTGCGGTGGCGTGTACCCTCTGGGGCAGGATGAAATCGGACGCAAACTGCCTTCTGTCCGGGCACTGAATGCTGCAAAAGAGCAGGGGCAAGACCTGGTGGCAGTGTGCTCCGCCTGCTACCATGTCCTCAAGCGGGTCAATCACGATATGGCCACCGATTCGGATATTCAAACCCGCGCCAACAACTACATGCAGCTGCCCACCCCCTATCATGGGGAAACCAAGGTGCTGCATTATCTGGAAGTACTGCGGGACGTGGTCGGATTTGAAGAATTAAAAAAGAAAGTCACAAATCCTTTGACCGGTCGAAAAGTCGGCGCCTATTATGGGTGCCTGCTGCTGCGCCCCAGCAGTGTGCTTGCGTTTGATGATCCGGAGAATCCCCGCATCCTGGAAGACTTTCTCCGGGCCATCGGCGCAGAGCCGATCGTCTATCCCTACCGCAACGAATGCTGCGGTGGGTACATCAGCTTAAAGGACGGCAACATGTCCAAGAGCATGTGCAACCGTATTACCGAAAGCGCCCAGGGCTTCCAGGCTGAATGTCTGGTAACTGCCTGCCCGCTGTGTAAATACAATTTGAACAAGGCTGGCACACTGCCGGTTTACTACTTTACAGAGCTTTTAGCGGAAGCACTGGGTGTAAAGGAGGGGGACAAATGAATTCTGTGGAAGCCATTCGGGAAATCAGCGGTGTCAATCCCCTGAAATGCATGAAATGCGGCAAATGTTCCGCCTCCTGTCCCAGCTTCAACGAAATGGACATCAAACCTCATCAGTTTGTCACCTATGTGATTAACGATGATGTAGAACAACTGGCAAAGTCCAAATCCGCCTGGAAGTGTCTGAGCTGCTTTGCCTGCATTGAACGATGCCCCCGGGATGTGCAGCCTGGCAGGCTGATCGATGCCGCCCGGCAGCTGCTGATCCGGCAGCGGGGACAGCAGGGGCTGACTGCGGAGGAAGTCCCCGCCTTGCTGGATGAGGAAATGCCCCAGCAGCTGCTGATGAGTGCATTCCGGAAATATTGGAGGTAAGAAATGCGGAGAATTGGTGTATTTGTCTGTCATTGCGGCAGCAACATTGCCGCCACGGTAGACGTCAAAAAAGTGGTGGAGATGGCACTCCACGAGCCGGGGGTCGTCCACGCTGAGGATTATCCCTATATGTGCTCCGAAGCCGGCCAATCCCGCATTGCCCAGGCCATCCGTGAAAAGCAGCTGGATGGCCTGGTAGTCTGCTCCTGCTCTCCCCGCATGCACGAGACCACTTTCCGTAAATGCGCAGAGAAAAACGGACTGAATCCTTATTTGGTTGAAATTGCCAACATTCGCGAACACTGCTCCTGGATTCATAAGGACATGGAAGAGGCAACGAAAAAGGCTGTTGTTCTGATGCGGGCAGCTGTTGCCAAGGTACATCTCAACGCCCCCCTGCAGGCAGGCACCAGCAAGGTAACCAAGCGGGCTTTGATCATCGGCGGCGGCATTGCCGGTATCCAGACAGCGCTGGACATTGCTGATGCCGGATTTCAGGTGGATATCGTGGAAAAAGAACCCTCCATTGGTGGGCGCATGTCCCAGCTGGACAAGACCTTTCCTACACTGGATTGCTCTGCATGCATTCTCACCCCGAAAATGGTGGATGCGGCTGCCAATGAAAACATTACCCTATACACCTACAGTGAGGTGGAGAAAGTATCCGGCTTTGTGGGAAACTTCACGGTAGATATCCGCAAAAAAGCCCGGTATGTCGACATGGACAAGTGTACAGGATGCGGTGTCTGTCAAGAGAAATGTCCTTCCAAGAAATCGCCCAATGAATTCAACCGGGGGCTGAATACACGCAGCGCTATCTATACCCCCTTTGCTCAAGCCATCCCCAATGTGCCGGTGATCGATGCGGCAGCCTGCATCAAACTGAAGACCGGCAAATGCGGCATCTGCTCAAAGTTCTGTCAGGCAGGTGCCATTGACTATACGCAAAAGGATGAAATCATCACCCAAGAATACGGTGCCATTGTGGTTGCCACCGGCTTTGACACCATAAAACTGGACAAATACGGCGAATATGCCTACGGAGAAAGCAAAGATGTCCTCACCTCCCTGGAGCTGGAGCGGGTCATGAATGCGGCTGGGCCCACCAAAGGGCACCTGGAGCGGCTTTCCGATGGAAAGGCACCAAAGGAGATTGTCTTCATTCAGTGCGTAGGCAGCCGATGCAGCGACCGGCGCGGCAAGCCATACTGCTCTAAAATTTGCTGCATGTATACCGCCAAGCATGCCATGCTGATTCGGGACAAATATCCGGATACCAATGTAACCGTATTCTACATCGATGTTCGCACCCCAGGAAAGAATTTTGACGAATTCTACCGCCGGGCCGTTGAGGACTATGGCGTCAATTACATCAAGGGACAAGTTGGCAAGGTCGCCCCGCAGCCGGATGGCAGTCTGCTGGTGCAAGCTGTTGACCTGCTGGAAAACAAACAGATTCTCAAAAAAGCAGACCTGGTAGTGCTGGCAACTGCCATTGAGCCGAATCCCGATGTCCGGAAGATCGCCACTATGCTCACTGCCTCCATCGATACCAACAATTTCCTGACGGAGGCGCACCCCAAGCTCCGGCCTGTGGAATCCCCCACGGCGGGTGTGTTCCTCTCCGGCGTGTGCCAGGGGCCCAAGGACATCCCCGAAACCGTTGCCCAGGCAGGTGCGGCAGCCGTAAAGGTTATCGGCCTGCTGGCCAAGGACTCTCTGACCACCAATCCCTGCACCGCAAAATCCGATGAGCTGCGGTGCAACGGATGCAGCCAGTGTGCAAACGTGTGCCCCTACGGTGCCATTTCCTATGAAACCAAGCTCATCAACGACCATGGTGTCCGGGAAGAGCGCCGCATTGCCGTGGTCAACTCTGCCCTGTGCCAGGGCTGCGGTGCCTGTACCGTCACCTGCCCCAGCGGAGCCATGGATTTGCAGGGCTTCAGCAACAGGCAAATCATTGCGGAGGTGGATGCCATATGCCGGTAAACGAAAATTGGAAGCCCACCATTGTGGCATTCTGCTGCAACTGGTGCAGCTATGCAGGTGCCGACCTGGCCGGCTCCAGCCGCCTGAGCTACCCTGCGGATGTGAAAATCATCAAGGTTCCCTGCTCCTGCCGTGTGAATCCCATGTTTATTCTCCGATCCTTTGAAAAGGGGGCAGACGGTGTGATTCTCTGCGGCTGCCACCCGGGCGACTGCCATTATTCCACTGGTAATTATTACGCCCGCCGGAGAATGACACTGCTATTTTCCATGCTGGATTATTTAGGCGTAGAGAGCGGCCGGACACGGGTGGAGTGGGTCTCCGCCGCCGAAGGCGTGAAGTTCTCGGAAACCATGAACTCCTTTGTGGAGAAGGTGCATGGGCTCGGCCCCTGCGTCAGATTGGGGGATTTGCGATGCAAGAAATGATACAGTGCGCCAAGGCATTGCTGGAAAGCGGTCAGGTCAGCCGTGTGCTGGGCTGGAAGAAGGGCGAGACGGAATTTGACGTGGAGCCCGCCTTTTTCGATACCGCCGAGAGCCTGGATGGCCTCTTCTACAATGCTTTCTGCGGCGCAAACCTGAGCAAATATCTGATTGAGGCCGGGAAGAAAGAGGGCAAGACCCTGGTCTTCCTGAAGCCCTGCGACAGCTACAGCTACAATCAGCTCCTTAGGGAGCACCGGGTGGAGCGGGAGAAGGCCTACATCATCGGCATCGGCTGCAAGGGAAAGCTGACGGTAAACAAAATTCCCTTCGACGGCATTCTCTCCGTCCAGGGGGCAGACTACCCCGATTACAGCGAAAATCTTACAGTGGAGACGCTGTATGGCACCAAGCACATTTCCTATAAGGATGCCATGCTGGAGCGCTGCCACGTCTGCAAGGGAAAAGAGCACGTGGTATACGACGAGCTCCTGGGGGAATCTCAGGACACGGTGGATGCAGAGCGCTTCGCCCAGGTAACCGCCCTGGAGGCCATGGCACCGGAAGAGCGATTCGCCTTCTTCCAGGCGGAGCTCTCCAAGTGCATCCGGTGCAATGCCTGCCGGAATGTGTGCCCTGCCTGCTCCTGCCGCAAGTGTGTGTTCGACAGTACGGCCTTTGATTCTGCTCAGAAGGCCAATACCACCTCGTTTGAAGAAAAGATGTTCCACATTATCCGCGCTTTCCATGTGGCTGGACGCTGTACGGACTGCGGGGAATGCAGCCGGGTGTGCCCACAGGGCATTCCCCTGCACCTGTTCAATCGAAAATTCATCAAGGATATCAACATGCTCTACGGAGACTATCAGGCAGGCTATGACCTGGAAGCCCCTGCTCCCCTGACCAGTTTCCGTACCGATGATGCCGAACCTGGCGTAGGGAGGGGGTAACAGCATGTTCCGGATCAAAAAAGATAGCTTACCTATGCTTTACGCCGCAATTGCAGCTGAAAGCGACTTGTTTCTGCCGGTGAAGTCCGCCGGGAAGACCAATTACGCCCTATGGACGGCCACATGCGAACCGGATCTTGCCACGCTGAAAACAGTGAAATCCCCGAAGGATGTGTTTTTCCCCCAAAGTGAGAATCTGTACCGCTGTGAAAGCGATGACGGAAAGCTTTCCGTTACACCGGAAAAGCACCGGGAGACACCGTTCGTTGTGTTTGGAATGAAGGCCTGCGATGTCCGCGCCGTAGCCGTGCTGGACAAGGTATTCCTGTCTGAGCCGGTAGACACCTTCTATGCTGCCCGGCGGGAAAAAGGCACCATTGTCAGCCTTGCCTGCGGGAAGCCAGAATCCTCCTGCTTCTGCGGCAGCTTCCGGATTGACTGTGCCGCGCCGGAGGGAGATGTTGCCACCTGGCTGACAGAAGAGCATCTGTACTGGCTACCCCAAAGTGCCAAGGGCAAAGCCTTGACGGCACAACTGGCTGCCCTGCTGGAGGAATGTGGGGAAGAAGCCGTTTCCGTGGAAAAGGAAAAAATCCGCACAATTTGCAGCCGGCTGCCGCTGAAGGATTTGAGCCTTGCAAATTGGGGAGCTGCTGCCGCCCAAAAGAATTTTGATTCTCCGCTCTGGGAGGCGCTTTATAAACCGTGTCTGGCCTGCGGCACCTGCACCTTTGTCTGCCCCACCTGCCAATGCTATGACATCAAGGACTTCGACACCGGCAGTGGTGTACAACGCTACCGCTGCTGGGACAGCTGCATGTATTCTGATTTTACCATGATGGCCCACGGCAACAACCGCACCAGCCAGATGCAGCGGTTCCGCCAGCGCTTCATGCACAAGCTGGCCTATTTTCCTGCCAACAATGACGGGATGTTCTCCTGCGTCGGCTGCGGCCGCTGCGTAGACAAGTGCCCCAGTTGCCTGAATATCGTCAAGGTTATCAAGGCCTTCGGAAAGGAGGGAATGTGATGCACGAATGCACCTGTTTCCCCGGCTTTGCCCACGACACCCTGGTTCCCCAAGTCGGTGTTATCACGGATATCCGGGAAGAAACCCCGGATGTCAAAACCTTCCGGGTCAATGCTCCCGGCGGTGGGAAGCTATTTGAGCACATGCCCGGCCAATGTGCCATGGTATGTGTGCCCGGAGTCAGCGAGGCCATGTTCTCCATCACCTCCTCTCCTACCAACAAAGAATATCAGGAGTTCTCCATCAAACGCTGCGGTACGCTCACGGACCGGCTGCATACCATGCAGGTCGGCGATGAGATTCTGGTGCGCGGCCCCTATGGCAATCATTTTCCGGTGGAAACCGCACTAAAGGGGAAGAATCTTCTGTTTATTGCAGGCGGCATTGGTTTGGCCCCTCTGCGCAGTGTAATCAACTACGTTCTGGATAACCGAGAAAACTACGGCACTGTAGATATCCTTTATGGCTCCCGTTCAGCGGACGACCTGGTGCGCCGGGAGGAAATGGAGACGGTATGGGCTCACGCCAAAGGCGTGAACGTCTATATGACCATTGACCGCCCCCAGGAGGGATGGACAGGTCATGTTGGATTTGTCCCTGCCTACTTAAAGGAAGTCGGATTTGACACCAACAAGGTTGCCCTGCTCTGCGGTCCTCCCATCATGATTAAATTCTGCCTGCAGGCTTTGGAAGAAATGGGCTTCTCCAAGGAGCAGGTTTACACCACCCTGGAGCTGCGCATGAAATGCGGCGTTGGAAAGTGCGGCCGGTGCAATATCGGCACGAAATATGTATGCAAAGATGGCCCGGTGTTCCGCTTTGACCAGGTGGATGCACTGCCAAATGAATACTAAGGGGAGTACGCCTGAATATGGAAAAAATGGTTAATGTCTATTTCTTCGGCAAGAAATATTCCGTGCCCGGTGATCTGACCATCATGACCGCTATGGAATACGCCGGGTATACCCTGACCCGGGGCTGCGGCTGCCGTCACGGCTTCTGCGGGGCCTGTGCCACCATCTACCGCATCAAAGGAAAGAATGAACTAAAAACCTGCCTGGCATGCCAGACTCAGGTGGAAGAGGGCATGTACGTTGCCTCCATTCCCTTCTTTCCCACGGACAAGCGGACATATGAAATTGAAAATCTGAAGGCCGACCAGCGGGTGATGATGGAGCTATATCCGGAAATTTACGCCTGCATCGGCTGCAACGCCTGCACCAAAGCCTGCACCCAGAGCCTGAACGTCATGCAGTACATTGCCTATGCCCAGCGAGGTGAACTGGAAAAGTGCGCAGAGGAATCCTTCGACTGCGTGGGCTGCGGCTGCTGCTCCGTCCGCTGTCCTGCCGGAATCTCTCATCCCATGGTGGGCCTGCTGGCACGGCGGCTGACCGGCAAATATATTGCCCCGAAATCACAGCATCTTGAAAAACGGGTTGACGAAATCAAGGCGGGAGCGTATGATGAGCTTATCGAGGCAATTATGCAAAAGCCCATCACTGAAATGGAAGAACTGTACAACCACCGGGACATCGAAAAGTAAGGAGGGGGACACCATGTTTACAGAATCAATGCTGGAATCCATCAAAAAAGTAGAAGCTACACGCGCACAGCGCATGGGCATGGAGCCCCGCCGGATGGATGCAGACGAAAAAGACGCACTGCTGAAGGCCTACCATCCCGACTATCGCCCGGATGGCTTCAAAGAAATCCAAATTGGTCCGAATAAAGGGCAAAAAGCCCCCTGTGAACTGGCAGATTTACTGCATTCCAACAGCCGTCTGCTGCATGAACATATTAATTTGAACAAAATCGACTATGATGTAGATGTGCTGATTATCGGCGGCGGCGGCGCCGGCGCTTCCGCTGCCATTGAGGCAAATGAAGCCGGTGCAAACGTCATGATCGTCACCAAGCTTCGTATTGGTGATGCCAACACCATGATGGCAGAAGGCGGCATCCAGGCAGCGGACAAAGCGAACGACTCCCCTGTGCAGCACTATCTGGACGCCTTTGGCGGCGGTCACTTTGCGGCCCGGCCTGAGCTTCTGCGGCGGCTGGTGATGGAAGCGCCGGATGCCATCCGTTGGCTCAATGACCTGGGCGTAATGTTTGATAAAGATGCTGAGGGAAACATGATTACCACCCATGGCGGCGGTACCTCCCGGAAGCGGATGCATGCCTGCAAGGATTACTCCGGCGCAGAAATCATGCGCACCCTGCGGGATGAGGTTCTCAACCGTAAAATTCCAGTTGTTGAGTTCACCTCCGCCGTTGAACTGATCAAGGATGACCGCGGCCAGGTAGCCGGTGCCGTACTGCTGAATATGGAAACCGGGGATTATCTGGTAGCCCGGGCCAAGACTGTTATCATTGCAACCGGCGGTGCCGGACGGCTGCATTATCAGCACTTCCCTACCTCCAATCACTACGGTGCCACCGCAGACGGCTTGATTCTGGGCTACCGCGCCGGTGCCCCTCTGCTGTACCAGGACACTATTCAGTACCACCCCACCGGTGTTGCCTACCCCAGTCAGATTTTTGGCGCACTGGTAACTGAAAAAGTGCGCTCTTTGGGTGCTATGCTGGTCAATCGGGACGGTGAAGCATTCATGCACCCGCTGGAAACCCGGGATGTGGCTGCAGCCTCCATCATCCGGGAGTGTTCCACCAGAGGCGAAGGGGTAGAAACGCCCCTGGGTACCGGCGTTTGGCTGGATACCCCCATGATTGAAATGCTCCATGGCGAAGGAACGATTGAAAAGCGTATCCCAGCCATGCTACGGATGTATCTGAATTACGATATTGACATGCGTAAGCAGCCGATCCTGGTCTATCCTACGCTGCACTATCAAAACGGCGGCTTGGAAATCGGCGGCGACGGATTTACAAAGGTGATTCCGAACCTGCTGGTTGCCGGTGAGGCAGTGGGCGGCATCCACGGCCGCAACCGTCTGATGGGCAACTCCCTGCTGGACATCATCGTCTTCGGCCGCAATGCCGGAAAAGCAGCTGCGGCACGGGCATCCGATGTCACATTAGGAGCACTGAATCTGGAGCATATTTATCGCTACGCCGAAGAATTGGAGCAGGCCGGGGCGGTGCATGAAGGGGTTTCACCCCTGCTGCTTCCCCACTACGCCCGGCACGAAAGGACAGAACAATGAGAGAAATTTCCGTATTGCAAATCACCGATGTGGTTGAACGGCTCTGTATTGATGCCAATACGCGCCTGCCCAGCGACGTAAAATGCGCCATTGAACACTGCCGCACCTGTGAGGATGGCAGCATCGCCCAAGGGGTATTGGATAAGATTATTGAGAATTATCACATTGCGGCTAATGAAAATGTCCCCATCTGCCAGGATACCGGCATGGCCTGTGTTTTTCTTGAAATCGGCCAGGATGTGCACCTGGTTGACGGTGACCTGCGGCTGGCAGTAGACGAAGGCGTGCGTCGAGGCTATGACAAGGGATATCTGCGCAAAAGTGTGGTTGCCGATCCAGTCCGCCGCGGCAATACCGGAGACAACACCCCCGCTATGCTGTACACTGAAATTGTTCCGGGCGATCAGGTCAAAATCACAGTTGCTCCCAAGGGCTTCGGCAGCGAGAACATGAGTGCTATCCGGATGTTCAAGCCCTCGGCTGGGTTGCAGGGCATCAAGGATTTTATCCTGGAAACAGTGGAAAATGCAGGCCCTAATCCCTGCCCGCCCATGGTGGTGGGTGTGGGCATCGGCGGAACCTTTGACAAGGCGGCGCTGCTGGCCAAGAAGGCACTGATGCGGCCGCTGGATGTGCCCAATGCCGACCCCTTCTATGCGGATTTGGAAAAGGAAATGTTGGAGAAGGTCAATGCCTTGGGCATTGGCCCCCAGGGTTTCGGCGGAAGAACCACTGCGATTGGGCTGAATATTGAGACCATGCCCACCCATATTGCCGGAATGCCCTGCGCCATCAACATCAATTGCCACGTCACCCGCCATAAAACGGAGGTGCTGTAACATGGAACGACATATCACGCTTCCACTGACGGAAGAACTGGCTCGGTCACTTCACGCGGGTGATACGGTGTACCTCACCGGTACAATTTACACTTCCCGGGATGCCGGTCATAAGCGGATGTGCGAAGCACTGGCCCGGGGCGAGCAGCTGCCCTTTGATCCGAAGGATGCCACTATTTATTACGTGGGGCCAACCCCCGCCAAGCCCGGTCAGGTCATCGGCTCCGCCGGTCCCACCACCTCCGGTCGGATGGATGCCTATGCACCCACCATGATGCGCGTGGGGGCAAGAGGCATGATCGGCAAGGGTGCCCGTCTGCCGGAGGTTATCGAAGCAATGAAGCAATACAGCGGTGTCTATTTTGGTGCCATTGGCGGTGCCGGTGCCCTGCTTGCGAAGTGCATCAAAAAATGTGAACTGATCGCCTACGAGGATTTGGGCGCAGAAGCCCTGCGCAAGCTCTATGTGGAGGATATGCCGCTGTTTGTCATCATTGACTGCCAAGGCAACAATCTGTATGAATCCGGGCGGGCAGAATATTTGAAACACCGGGAGGCAGCGAACACATGATTACAGATTTATTGGAAGCGATTATGATTCTCTGCTTTGGACTGAGCTGGCCCATCTCTATCCGAAAATCCTGGATTTCCCGCACAGCAAAGGGAAAAAGCTTGTTCTTTGAGTTCTTCATCTGGATCGGTTACATTTTTGGAATCATTCGTAAGTTTATGCTGTGGGGTGCCGCCACAGGGCAGCTGGATTGGCTGTTTTATCTCAGTTGGGCATTCTACATTCTCAATTTGCTGGAAATCACAGTCGATATGGGGCTTTATATCCGCAATTCCCGACTGGATAAAATTGCTGCAAAATAACACAAATTATACAGTCAAAATGCGCACGGTGCAAAAACACCGTGCGCATTTTCGTTCACTTTTTCTTTACAGGGATCCAAATCTCAGAATAATATTTCTCATCCAGCGTTCCCTTTAGATACTTATTGGGTGCATCATACATTTCCACGCAGTAACCGTCCGAAAACTCGTAATCACGCAATGCCGGAAGCCATTCAGTAAAAATCTTTGCATTTACATTCTGGAGTGCCTGGGGCAAAGGGCCAACGCAAGGGAAAATTGCCCAATTAAGTGCCGGAATGGTTCGCGTAACAAAGCCTTCAGGAACTCCCCTTCCCGACTGATAATCGTCCGCAATCAGATACTCGAAAGTATCTCCACCCATTGCTTCATCAATGTTGATGCCATACATGCCGCATACCACATTGCCTTTGCCAGACGTGAAATGCTCCTGCCAGAACTGAGGGATTGTTTGCTTGGCCCCTTCGTAGGCAAATGTCTTGGCATTGGCTATGACCGTGAATGCAGGTTTTCTTTCCATCCGGTATTCCATAAGATATCCTCCTTCAAGCGACAGCTTTATTTTCAGCGGCGCAAAGGATTTGAGCATCACTCCATCTTTACGGGCTGCCGTGGGTGTAACACCGTGGAAGCGGGTAAAGGCTTTTGTAAAGCTATCCGGAGAATCATAGCCATACTTCATAGCTATATCGATGATTTTTTCGTTTCCATTTGCCAAGTCGTTTCCGGCAAGTGCGAGGCGACGGTTTCGGATATATTCCGTAAGCGTGAAGCCGCAAAGCATGGCAAAGCTCTTTTGGAAATAGAACGTCGAAATATGCACATATCTGGCAATTTCTGCGGCGGTAAGCTCCTGTGTCAGATTTTCTTCGATATAGCAAATTGCCGCACTGATGGACTCCATCCAGCTCATTTGATCTTCCCCTTTGCTTTGGCTGATAGATCTATTCTATCATAAGGACGCTTGCTCTGCCCGACAATCCTTGCCCTCATTTGTCCAAATTCTGAATTACAATAGCTTCCCATGGCTGCAAGCAACCGCTTTGCAGGTAGTCAGTCTTCGGAACATTGCTGAGCAGGATTGCCCCACCCTTTGTTTCCGGAAGTGGGTAGGTTTGGCTTTTACCGGTAAAATTACATACAATCGTCAATCTCTCATTTTGGAGTGTCCGGTAGTAGGCATAAACACCGGGATTATCATCCTCAATCGGTGTAAAAATTCCATAGGCCATACAGTCGTTCTGATGACGCAGAGAAATCAGCTTTTGATAATAGCAAAAGGCGCTGTTCTCACGCCCAACCTGGTCAGCCGCGTTAATCTCCTGATAATTGGGGTTAACTTCCATCCAAGGCGTGCCGGAGGTAAAGCCCGCCTGGAATGCGTTCTCCCACTGCATGGGGGTGCGCGCGTTATCCCGGCTCTTTTGACTGAGAATTTCCAGCATTTCCTGCTCTGTATACCGGCCTTCTCCCACCAGTTTTTCCCAGGCATTGATGCTTTCGATATCCCGCAGCTGTTGCTTTGAGTGGAACGGGAAATTGGTCATTCCCAATTCTTCGCCCTGGAAAATATAGGGGGTTCCCTTCATGAAATGGATGCAGGTTGCCAGCATCTTTGCCGAGCGCTCCCGGTAAATTCCTTCATCACCCAGGCGACTGACAATGCGGGGCTGATCGTGATTGCACCAATAGAGGGAATTCCAGGCCTTACCCTCCAGCTCCGTCTGCCAACGGTTCAGTACACGCTTCAAATCCGGCACCTGGATTTTTTGCAGCGTCCACTTAAACGTCTCCCCACCGTCCAGACCCACGTGTTCAAACTGGAACACCATGTTCAATTCGCTGCCGTCTGCATTTGCGTATTTCTTTGCCTCATCAATGGTGACAGCAGAGGTCTCCCCCACTGTCATCAACGCTTCATGATCCAGCACACGCCGATGCATTTCTTTTAAGTACTCGTGCACCTTAGGTCTGTTGGCAACCTCCTGGTGCCAATCGTAAAGCGCCTCAGATTCCGATGGGACTTCCAGTGGCTCCGGTTTTGCAATCAGGCTGATAACATCCATACGAAAGCCATCCACCTCGCGATTCAGCCAGCGCTGCATCATGGCATATACTTCTTCCCGGACTTCCTGACACGCCCAATTTAAATCCGGCTGGTAAGGGCTGAACAGGTGCAGATAATACTGCTTCCGGTTTTCATCATAGGTCCAGGCGCTGCCGCCAAACTGGCTTCTCCACCGATTAGGCGGCGCCCCATTGATGCCGTCCCGCCAGATATACCAATCCGCCTTGCCATTATCCCGGCTTTGGCGGCTCTTCAGGAACCAGGGATGCCGGTTTGATGTATGGTTCACAACGAGATCAATGATCACATGCATGCCGAGCTTGTGAGCAGCAGCTACAAGCCGGTCAAAATCCGCATCTGTCCCATACATACTGTCCACGGATTCGTAATCCGAAATATCATAGCCATTGTCAAAGCCGGGACTCGGGTAAAAGGGAGAGAGCCAAAGCACATCCACGCCCAGTTCTTTCAGGTAAGGAAGCTTTTGGCATATGCCCTTCAAATCCCCCACACCGTCTCCATTGGAATCCATAAAGCTTTTGGGATAAATCTGGTAAACAACAGCTCGCTGCCACCAGGGATGCGTTTGCTGCATTGCTTTTTCTCCTCTCCTGATATACTGAAATTGTAATTCACAAACAGAATATTTGCAAAACAGTTTATAAAAACGTCTCCATCTGGAGTAGCTCCGAATTTGCTGCCCCTAGGCAGAGCTTTCAAGTAGTCTCTGTTGAGGTATATTTCCAGATAGGAAACGTGTTTCGCAAGGTGGTACGCCGGAATTTATAATTCTCTTTCCATAACAATATACTTGTTTTCTGCGGTAACATGAAAACGGTTCTTGATCCAAAAATGATTACTTTGTGGATTTTCTTTGTCTACAGCAAGTCGAATTCTCTGGAACCCTGTTTTTTTCAAACCGGCGCAAACATTCTCTATGATATTTGTACCAATTCCTTTTCCTTGATATTCTGCATTCATCATGAATAATCCAATAAACGCTGTCTCTTCTGTTGGATAAGACAGTATTAAATCCATAACTGCAACAAGGATTTCATGATTGAAAAATCCGATATAATACTTATCTTGAAAGCTTTTATTGGGCGGCAATGCTTCAATATCTTCTTTAATACTTTCCTTTGTAACAAATGGCGGATGATACTGATAAAAAATTTTATTTTTACGGCTTACGCTGTATATCACATCTACATCGTTTTCATCCAATTTACGAACTTGAAAATCAGTAGATAATAAATTTATATCCATATCTACCCCTCCTTCGCAAATTCCGCTTTGTTGAATTGATGCTTAGTATAGCATATGTTAAATACAATGGCAAGAAATTGCTGAAGCGTCTTTATGTGCATCCAGGCTGAAGAAAGGGCCACCCTAAGGCAGCCCTTTCTCTTTTCTCAACGATTTACAGCGCAGGTGGGGTCCATTCGCTGCTGCCGGAGGAACCTCCGGAGGCGGCTGGGGTCGTGCGCAGAGTAATGGAGGAAACGAAGCCAAAACCGTCGTCCGTCCGGACAAAAGCCACATCGCCATTGTCCCAGAGAACTGTCAGTTTGGAATTTGCCTTCAGATTCTTTCCGTCAGCACCGGACATGAGATAATCGCTATACAGCTTGCAGCCTTGCCCTGCATAGCCCTCCCATTGCCGGAAGTCCGGTTCTCCCTCCTGCTGAACCCAAGACTGGGGGATATAGGCATACACATCGTCATCCAGGATGGGAAGATACCCTTCAACCTCTTCCATGATTCTCTCCTCTGCCAGAATCTGCACCTGTTCACCGGCATTGCAATAACGCCGGACAACCGGGACACCGCTGACCTTGACCGTTGCCTGTCCCAACTGCGGTTCCAATTGCACATCCGTAAGGAAGCAGATTCTGCCGGAAAAGGCCATCGTGATATCACCGCCATCCTGGCCGCTGGGCTGCCGGGGCGTATAGGCCGAGGTGCCCGTCTGCTGCTTTTTGACGAAGCCGGTCTCGTCGCCAATCTGGACAAAGTAGCAGTTATTCAGCTCTTCCAGCGCCTCCAGCTTCTCATTGAGCTTCAGCAGCCGGATTGGCTTTCCCTGGCAGTCAAAGCGGGGATACAGAGCGGCATCACCCTGAGCAAAAATAGTTTTACTTTTCTGCTCTTCACCGGGGAAACGGAGAAATTGGATATCCACCGAACCGGTTCCCTGCTCTGTTTTTACAATGGCGTGGGTCTCATCCTCATAACCGGTGACCTCAACCATGTCCCCCCGGGACAGGAAGAAGAGGATCACCGGGATATTATCGCCCCGTACCGTAGCAGGCACCAGCTTGGGTGTTTCTGTCTGAGCGGTGCTGTCCACTGCCATAGCAGGGACAGCAGCACATGCCAGAATCAAGGATAACACCGCCGCAAAAATCAATGCTGTTTTTCTCAAAATGCGTTACCTCCTCAACCTGTATACTCGTCATCGTAGGCATCGCCGTAGACCGCATGAATGATTTCCCACACATATTCGTAAGCTGCATTGCCCAACTGCTTACAATTACGGTTTTGGTAGGCGATATAGCCGATGCTCCGCTGGACATTACCGCCATAGAGCGTCACCAACTCTCCATCTGCATCCAGAAGCGTAATATAGGGGCGCATCACCATATCTCTGCTGCACTCCTCCAGGGAGAAGCCAACCAGGACATTGGTATACTGCATCATGCCGCCCTCGCGGTGGAAGACTGGGTCTGCCACGCCTTTCTTGTAGGCGTAATTGCTGCGGGCAAAAGATTTGCCAAGCGTCATGCTGCCTGTCATGCTGTCCGCCCAGCAGACCGCTGTGCCGTACTCCTCCAGCGTAAAGCCAGCCAAACCGCTGCCGGTAAGTGCCGCCTTGTTGCTCTGGGAAAGGGCAGTAATCATACGGATACCCTGATTTCCGGTAACACGAATGGAGCAGCCCGCATATTGCAGCAGATTATCCAGTTCCGGGATATACTCCAGGGTAGCCTCATCTTCTGTTCGATGGATACGATAGACCTTCATACCGGTGGGATAGCTGCTGTGGGCATCTGCCCCCCGGAGGTAAGTAACGACCGTAATATACTTGTCGGAGTCCGACAGGAGCAGGTAGCGGCCGCCGTCATCGATTACGTTTTTCTTCTCACCCTCGATGTTAATTTCACCGTTGCCATCAAAGTCCGGATTGCCATCCACGTCCAGGTAATTGGAATTGCGCCGGATGGCCGCCGTCACGCCGGTGGGCGCAGGATTCGTCAGGTGGTAGTTCCCTGCATCAGCACCGGTCAGGGCAAAGTCCTCAAAGGAAATATCCCACTGTCCAATGGCGCTGTGAGCAAAGGAGGCCTTGCCGCCGGTCAGGGTTACCTCATCTCCATCCACCACGCCGGTAAGCACTGCAGATTCCACCTCAGCATCGGTGGTACCATCGAAGGACTTTTCCTTCACTGTCACAGTGAGGGTAATGTCCTTGGCAGTGATGTCGGCTGTGACAGGTGCCGGCTGTGCAGTCAGCAAATAATTATCTGCTGCGCTGCCTGCCAGTGCGAAGCCGGTGAAGGCAACCGTCTTGCCGGTGCCCACATTCTTATCCTCATAAGCTGCAGTGCCGGGCTGAAGTGTCAGGTTACTTCCATCAAAGTTTGCAGAGAGAATGCCGTTATCGATAATATCCGCCTGGATGGTGCCATCGTAGACCTTTGCAGACTCCACGGCGGCGCCAATAACGCTCACCTCCCGCCTGGCGATCGTAAAGGATTGCTCCTCCGCAAGGCCGCTGTAGTCCTTGGTTTTCTCCACAGTAAAGCGCGCCACATAGTCGCCGGCCTGAGTGGGGACAGTGCTGCTATAGGTGCCGCTGCTGGCCGCACGGTACTCCACAAGAACTGTGCCGAATTTGGCTTCGCCGGTTGGAATGTTGGCCGCGTCACCATAAGTCCAGCCCGTGATGGAAGGTACGACCGTCCACTCGTTGACCGCATCCGTGATCGAGAAGCTGGTCACACCGCCCCTGGCATCCCACTGGTAGTTGGCAGAATCCGTCAGAGCCAGCTGCACCTCGTAAGTGCCAACATTTTTACCGCCCTTATTTACAGTCACCGTGTAGAGATTGCTTGCAGGCACATCCGCAGTCTGGTTGGTTCCATTGTAAACCTTATTTTCCAGCGCAGGTGTTACAACGGTGGCTTTCTCGATCACAAATTGCGCCGTTGTCTCTCCGGTCAGCTCATAATTGGTGCTGTTGATGGTAACTTGGATGGTATAAATTCCAGCCTTGGTAGGAACACTGGCGTTGCCATCATAGGTCAGCAACACATCTGCAGTATCACCACTTATCACACCGTTTAACTTTGCAGATGCCGGTGTAATGGTTCCGTTGTAGACACCGCCATTGGCAGTGATCGCCACGGTGAGCTTCTTTGCAGCAATGGTGAAGGTTCTTTCCGCAGTCAAGCCGGTATAATTCGCCGTATCCTCCACCGTGAAGCGAGCCGTGTAGCTCCCCGCTGCGGTGGGAACATCCGAGGTGAACACACTGCCGTCCGCACTGTACGTCACAATGGTAGTGCCAAACCGGGGTACACCGTTGGGTCTGCTCGCAGCACTGCCGTAGATCCAGCCGGTAATGGCAGGGGTAACGGTCCATTCGTTGGCCGCTTTTGTAATCTGGAAGCTGGTCACACCGCCCTTAACATCCCACCGATAGTTGGCAGAATCCCGCAAGGTAAGAGCGACTTCATAGGTGCCAACGTCCGTACCGCCCGGGTTCCGGGAGACAACATACAAATTGCTTGCGGGAACGGCTGCCGTCTGTCTGCTGCCGGTATAAACCTTGCTGGCCAAAACAGGGGTTTCCACCACCTGCTTTTCGATTACGAAGTCAGCAGTGGTCTCTCCAACCAGGATATAATTTGTGTCGTTAACAGTAACTGCAACGGTGTATGTTCCGGCTTTTGTCGGCACATTGGTGCTGCCGTTATAGGTCAGCCCGCTTGCGACCGTATCGCCAGGCAGCACGCCGGTAAACTGAGCATCCGCAGGAATAATAGCACAACCATAAATGCCGCCATTGGGTGTGATGGTTACCGTAATTTCCCGTTTCGCAATGGAGAATGGCTGCTCCTCCTGCAGAGCACTGTAATCGCCGGTTCCGGCCACAGTAAAGCGCGCCACATAGTCGCCGGCCTGGGTGGGAACAGTGCTGCTATAAGTACGGCTATTTGCCGCACGATACTCCACAAGCACTGTACCGAATTTGGCCTCGCCAGTTGGAATGTTGGCAGCATCACCGTAAGTCCATCCGGTGATGGAGGGGGCCACTGTCCATGCATTGACCGCATCCGTGATTGAGAAGCTGGTCACACCACCCTTGGCATCCCACTGGTAATTGGCGGGATCCGTTAGAGCCAGTTGCACCTCGTAGGCGCCGACCTGCGTTCCACCATCGTTCTTGATGACGGTGTAGAGAGCGCTTGCGGGCACATCTGCGATCTGATTAGCGCCATTGTAAATCTTATTTTCCAGCGCAGGTGTTGCAACCGTTGCCTTACCAATGGTGATGGGCCTCAAGGCGATCAGGCCCGCGTAATTCCCGGTGTCCTCCACCTGGAAGCGAACCATATAGTCGCCGGCTGCATAGGGCACATCAGCAGTAAAGGCCGCGCCGTCAACACTGTACTCCACCGAAACCGCGCCAAACCTGGCTTCCGCCACAGGCTTGTTTGCAGCCTCGCCATAAGTCCAGCCGCTGATGAAGGGCTCCAGTGTCCATTCATTGGGGGCCTTTGTAATCTGGAAGCCGGCCTTGCCGCCCTTGACATCCCACTGGTAGTTAGCAGGATCGGTCAGAGCAAGCTCTACATCATAGGTGCCGACGTTAACACCGCCATCATTCTTGGCAACAGCGTATAGGACACTGGCAGGAACATCTGCAATCTGAACTGCGTCGCTGTAAACCTTGCCGCTCAGCGCAGGGGTTTCAACCACTGCCTTGGCAATCACAAAGTCTGCGGTAGTCTCCCCGGTCAGAACGTAATCATTGCTGATAACAGTCACCTGGATGGTATATGTTCCAGCACTGGTGGGAACAGTCGTGCTGCCGTCATAGGTCAGTTCCATCTTCACCGTGTCACCGGTCAGCAAACCAGCCAACTGAGCGGTAGCAGGGATAATCGTCCCGCCATAGGTGCCGCCGCCCGGAGCAATCGTGACCGTGAGGGACCGCTTTGCAACAGTGAAAGGTATTTCCTCACTCAAAGCGCTGTAATTGGCATTCCCTGCCACCGTGAAACGAGCCACATAGTCACCGGGTACAGTGGGAGCAGCAGAATCATAGGTACTGCCGTCCGCGGTGCGGTAATCTACCGCAACCGTGCCGAACTTTGCCTCCGCGGAGGGCATACCGGCAGGATCGCCGTAAACCCAGCCGATGATGGCGGGGTCTTGTGTCCAAGTATTGACAGTCTGGGCAATCACCACTTCCAGCTTGGTGGGCTCGATGGTGTTGAACGTGTCATTGCCCTGCACCTTGTACCAAACCTCATAGGTGCCGGCATCGGTGGCGGTGGGGATATCGGTGGAATAATCGCCGTCCTTGCCTAGGCTGTAGAGCAGTGTACCACCATCCGTGGAGCCGGAGGCAACCAGCGCCTGGGGTTGGCCGCTGTAGGTCAAATTATCCGAGGGGGTAATCGTGACACTGGGGTCGTTCTTGGTGACACGCAGGGTAAGCAAATCTGCGTCCGTCCAGAACTTGAAGTCCCGCTCCCCTTCCCTGGTGGCAGTCACTACACATTGCACATTATATGCAGTATCCATCACAAGGCCCGGGTTAATGAAGCTATCCGTGCCGAAGGGTTGGCCGGAGGTCAGGTTGATATCCCCGGTTATCGTCACCCAGCCTCTGCCGCTGATCCAGATGCTCCAATTTGCCGTTACGGTCCAGCCCTCGACAATGGAGGCGGTGAGCCTCGCCAGGTTGACGGGAAGCTTGGTCGCGTTCGCGGCGACAGTGGCACTCTCCGGCTCCACGGTGAGATAGGCCGGAGCCGGCATGGCAGTGGCGGTCCCGTTCATCCAAAGGGCGCCGCTGCCCCTCCAATCATGAGGTTGACTCCACAAGCCGTCACTCCGTTTGAATACGAAATGGTTTGCCTGGGCCAGCGTCATAGCGTTGACCGAATCATTGGGATCATGCTTTACCAGACTATAGGTGCCGCCCAGGAAATTGGTGCTGTTCCCGCTGCTCAAATCATCAAGATTCACATACGGATTCACCATGCCGTCGCCCTTAAATATGACAGAGGCATCCTTCGTAATCACGATCGTCGCATTGACATCGGCTATGCCGTTGTTCCACTTCTCCCCCGCCTGGATGGTTTTGCCGTCCAAATCCAGGGTGAAGCGGCCGGTGCTCAGCACATACTGGCCATCAATGGCCGCGCCGTCCGTCAGGAGCTTGATAGTGCAGCCGGTATTCTCCGCCAGCTGTGCCGCATCAAAGGCCTCCGCCAGGGTCATATAGTAGGCGACAGTGGCACCATCGGCGGAAATCAGGCACACCGGGAACACGAAGTTGCAGTTGTCACACTCGCCGTTTACCACATTGTCATGGGGGCAAACGCGGCGGCAGTAGATGCAGTAGCCGGTGCAGTCTGACCAGTCATGGTCCGTGCAGGGAACAATATAGGCGTTTATTGTTTCTCCTGCATAGTTAGACTCATCAAAGGCGGGCATATCCAGGTATTTCAGTTTGGCCATCCCCTCCCGATCCGAAGCAAAGGCGTGATCCTCTGCCAGCAGGGTGGAAATCAGGACTTCTCCTGCGGGGGTGAAATTGGTATAAACAGACCCAATATATCCGCCGGACAGGGAGACGTTGGTGTGACCTACCCACAGCATGTCAATGCTGCCGCCCGAGATAAGCGCCCAGTGGTCCCCCACTTTCCACGTGAAGAGGCTACCGACATGGCCGCCGGTCATCTTAATCCGGCTGCTGCCCACAGCATTCCAGCTACCGCTCTCAATCTGGATCAGGCTCGGCTTTGTGACAGGGTCATTCTCCAAGATTCGATAATCCGCCTTGGCGGTGCTTTCCGGGGCGCTGTCCTTCAGGGTCAGGTCGGCGTCCTGCAGGTAGAGAACACTTTGCCAACTATCATCACTAATATTTTTGCCGTTCAGATCCAGCGTTGAGGATTTGGTAAGGTAAAGGTTAGCAGGCCCAGAAACCTTAACATCCTTCAACAGCTTGATGGTGAAGCCATCCTTGGCTTCGGCGGCATTGACGGCATTCACGGCTTCTTCGAAGGTACGGAAATAACCGGTAGTACCGCCCTGGATCACGGCAATGGGCATGGTGTAGCCACATGCCATGCACTTTCCGTCTGCATCTATTGTCTCGTGCAGACAGTGGCGGTCACAATAGAGGCAGATGCCATTAACATAAGCAGTTGCATCCGCAGAACCTCTTATGTGCTCGCACAGCACTACCTTCATATTGTCGAAGCAGCCCTGATTGTCAGATATCAGCTTTTCATACAGCTTCATGCCGCCTGTTCGCGTGCTGCCAAATGCGTAATACAAATCCGCTTCTCTATCGGTGCCCAGCAGCTTTGTGAAATCAAAGTCCAAGCCGCTGGCTGGGTCATCCCGGTTTACCTTGCTCGGGTCTTCGATTCTGCCGAAGGTACCGCCGGTGAGGGTGACACGGGAGGAATCCCCTACCGACAAGGTGCCTGTGGTGTTTCCGCCGGAAATCAATGCCATAGCGCTTGCCGCAGTGGCATCGATGGAAGTCACCGTACCGCCGGACATTTGCAGCGTTCCTTCCCCTTCTACGGTAATCGCACCCCAGGTGCCATTCTGTACCTCAAGCGTGGTTCCCTTAGAGATATTGAAGGGCACGGTGGTTCTTTCGTCATTCGTACCGGTGAGGACGAGCTTTACACCCTCCAAGGCAAGGTTGATGGACACGCCGTCCGCTGCGGTCAGGGTCTTGCCGTTCTCATTGACGGTGAGCACCACGTTGCTAGTGTGGTTGACGGTCTTGGTCAGCTCCGCATCACGCAGGAGGGTGAGGGTCGCCTCATTTACCAGAACAATCCTACTGGCCTTGTTGAAGGCAGAATACACTTCGATGAAGTATTCCGTTTGATCCCCATAGGCCAGGGAAGCTGCGAAGGGCAGTCCGCACTCGGTGCACTTGAAGTCATTGGTAGCGCCCGCCTCGTGGAGGCACTCGTGGTTGCAGTAGAGGCAGAAGCCTGTACTGCTAATATGACCGTCGGAATACTTGTGAGGTGTGCACTCCGCGACATCCATATTCGTGAACTTGTAGCCGGTAGTCTTATAACCCAACATCTCGTATGGATGCCGGAACGACCCATTCTGATAGCAATGATCAGGAGCCAAAATCTTTCTGAGATCCAGCTCGGCCCCCTCTTCCGGTTGAATGAGCTTAAAAGTGCCGCCGCTGAGCAGGATGTTGGCATCATTGCTGCCGGACAGGGCACCGACTGTGCCGCCGGAAACTTCAATCCGGCCTCCGGCCTCGGTGAGCTGTGTCACCTCGCCGCCGGACAGGGTCATAGTGCCGCCAGTCGCGGTAATCTGGGCTATCTTGCCGCCCGCCATAGTCACGGTTCCTCCGGTGATGGCGAGCTTTGCGCCGCAGCTTCCGCTGCCGGTGCCGCTGTCTGTGAGGGTGAAGGCTCCTGCGGAGACCGTCAGCTGGATGCTGTCATCCTGCACGGAGAACTGCTTTCCATTCAGGTTCAGGGTCATATCCCGGGCGATGGAGACTGTCTCTGTGAGCACTGCATCGGACAGGAGCTTAACGGCGACATTCTCCGCGGTGCTGCCGGTGGCTGCCTTCACGGCTTCCTGGATGGTGGGATAATACGTCACCACATCATCACAGGTCACGCTGGCCTGCATCTGCAGGCTACAGGTGGTGCATACGCCGGTCTCATTAATCGCCGGGTGGAGGCACTGGTGGTTGCAGTAGAGGCAGAAGCCAGTGCTATTACGACCGTCGGAATACTTGTGAGGTGTGCACTCCGCGACATCCATATTTACGAACTTGTAGCCGGTGGTCCTATCCAAGTCCCCATAGAGGTGCCGGTAGCCATTCTGATAGCAATGTTCAGGGGCCAGAATCTTTCTGAGGTCCAGCGAGGCCCCCTCTTCCGGCTGAATGAGCCTAAAGGTGCCGCCGCTGAGCAGGATGTTGGCATCATTGCTGCCGGACAGGGCACCGACTGTTCCGCCGGAAACTTCAATCCGGCCTCCGTCCTCGGTGAGCTTCGTCACCTCGCCGCTGGACAGGGTCACGGTACCGGCGTTGGCAGTGACCTGGGCGACAACGCCGCCTGTCACCCGGAGGGTACCGTTTACTGCGACGCTTCCCCAGGAGCCGCTTTCCACAATGACGGTGCTGCCCGCCACGCAGTCAATGCCGCCCTGAGCAGTGGCGGTGCTGCCCTCGGCGCTGTCTTTCAGGGTGAGGGTCACGGTGGATCGTGCGCTGAGGGATACGCCATCGGCACAAGTGAGGTTCTTTCCGTTCAAGTCCAGGGTTACACTCTGGCCGAAGGACGCGGCGCTATTCAGATTGCAGTCGGACAGCAGCTTGAGGGTGAAACTTTCATCCGCGCTGCTATTGACAAACCCGATTGCCTCTTCCAGGGTCTGGAAGCGGTAAACGCTCTGGTCATCGGTGGTCACCTCGGCAGCCATTTGCAGCTCGCATTCCGTGCACTTGCCATTTTCATCCAGGGTGAGGTGCTGGCACACGTGCTTGCAGTAGCAGCAGGTGTCGCTGGGTGTCCACTTTCTGCCGTCAGCGGCGTAGGCTCTGTAGGAATGTCTGGTCAGGCCTTCTACGGCGCACTGGACAACATAATACTCGACGGTCTTGCTCTGACTGGTGATGGTGGGCAGGTTGTCGTAGCGTACTCTCGCGTTGCCCTTCT
The DNA here is from genome assembly GCA_934591635.1 of uncultured Oscillospiraceae bacterium. Taxonomy (GTDB): domain Bacteria; phylum Bacillota; class Clostridia; order Oscillospirales; family Oscillospiraceae; genus Faecousia. The sequence goes on from CAKTPI010000006.1 coordinate 37,614, forward strand.
CATTTGTGGCGACAGCGTGATCCGCTTGCAGGAGCTTGCTGAAGGGCGTTTCAGTGCCGTCGTCGAGCAGGCGGACATTTTCAAAGTAGCCGCCCTCCAGGATGATACCGTCGGCTGCATCTATGGCCAGGTTATTCACCGTGCCGCCGCTAATTCTGGCACGAACGCCCTCGGCGTCCTCATCTTTATGAATCAGAAGCTCTTCAAACGTGCCGCCGGTCACCCAAAGGTGGAACCCGGTAAAGGTCTCAATACTCCAATGACCGCTTTCAATCTTGTAGCCGCTGCCGCTGCTGGTGACGCTATCTCCTCCAAGCCAGAGTTTCTCGGCTTTGGCGGTGCTGTTCTCCGCCGTGTCCACCAGGGTGACAGTCACATCGGATTCGCTAATAGAGAATCCGCCTAAATTGAGGTTATGGCCATTGAGGTCAACGGTTGTGGAACGAGAGAAGCCGAAGCGGTTGCGCGGTTCATCAACATCCTTCAAAAGCTTCACGGTTATACTGCTGCCGTCTTCGGCACTACCCATCGCCAGATGTATCTCGGCTATATCCTTGCACAGCGTGGACTCGCCGTTCACGATCACCTTGGCCAGCGCGGTTCTGGTGCCGCAGACGGAGCATACGCCGTCATCGTCCAGGGTGCTGGCGCCGGTTTCATCGGTGTGATCGCAGGTTTGACCGCAGTAGTCGCAGACACCGTCCGTGTAGGACAAGGTTCCGTCTGCATTCTTGTGATCACATGCCACAACTTTGACATCATAGATGCCGGAACCAAGCGAGTCGGAGTTTTTGTATCTATAAGGATCCTTTTGGTCGTCAATCGGCTGGAAAACATAGCCAGAGCCCAGCAGGTCGCCCAACTGAACGCTGGGTTCACCTTTCTGCTCAATGCTGTGATAGGTGCCGCCTGACAAAGTAACACCGGCATTCTCCTGCACTTCAAGATCATTGAAATGAACAGTACTGCCCGCCTTTACGGCCAGGACGCCGTTTTCAATCACAACTTTGCTTTGCAGCGTACCACAGAAGTCAGTGCCAAAGTTCAGCATTCCTCCACGGCCGATTGTTAATACGGCATTCCCATCCACGCTGGAACCTTCGCCGCCGTAAAGAGTCAGAACACGCGCTGTGACATTAACATCAGCATTTAAGGTGAGGTGATGGCCGTTCAGCTCCATATCCAGATTCTGGTTCCATACACCTGTACCATCATAGACGGCATCGGAAAGCACCTGTACAATCGATGCATCGTCAGAATTCTTCGGCTGAATCGATAATGCACGCGCTATCGCATCGTTGAACCTTCCCTGTTCAAAAAGGCTCAGGGTCATAAAGGGCCAACGTTCCCAGGTTTTTGTCCTGGCTACAAAGGTATGACCGCAAGTAGCACAATAACCATTTTCATCCAGGTTTTCCTGATCACAGATCAGTCCGCACTCGCAGCGGCAATAACTGTTGCCCCGGAGGCTATGCTCATGTTCTGCTACGATGACAGTCCTGTTCGTTTCGGTATTCGCAATGCTGTAACTGCGTATCAGACTATTATCATCCTCATAGAAGAAACCGTAGCCGGGCGCCAGCATGTCGGAAAGGTTGCCGGTATCATTCTGGAGCGCATAATTTTTACCGCTGTCCTGGGGATTCTGGAACTCGCCGCCGGAAATCCGCATTGTGCCGTATCCCTGCTTCTGCACCAGCGGAGAGTAGATGCCGCCAGTGATGGTCAGGGTATAACCGGGATTGGAATTGAACATCACAGCCGCGCCGCTGAGCTGGCTGGTATTGGTGATGCCGCCGCCGCCAACGGTGTCACTCAAGATGAGACTGGTTGACTTGCTAACAGTCAGCACATCTTTCCAAGTGTTTGCATGCACAGTATGGCCGTGCCAGTCGATTGTGAAATTTCCGCTCTCCAGGTAAACTCTTTCATCTTCCGCAAGGGTGACATCTTTCAGCAGCGTCAGGGTCGAACCGGTTTTACCCGCAGCATCATCCACAGCTTCCTGAATAGAGTCAAAGTAGTCAGTACTCTCCCCCGCTGTAACACAGGCAATCGGAGCATAACCACAGGCACACTTACCATCGCTGCCAATCTGGTGCTGGGCATGATCCACTACATAAACTGTCCTGCCTGCTTCCGTGGCAGCCCTCGATTCGCCGTACACAAAAGGAGAAGCAGCATAGACATCCACAAGCTCAGTGCCCGCTGTATCGTAAGCCAGGGTTTTGCCATCCGGCAAGAGATCATGCAGGCTGCTGGTTCCACCGGAATAATTCACGGAAGCCAGCGCCCCACGTCTGCTGGAATCCTTAAAGACGCCACCGTAGACCTTAAGGACCGCGTCATCCTGCTTACATACCGAGGGATCGTAGGTACCACTCAAAATGGTTACATTGGCAATATTGCCAACATCAATTGCCAACGTACTGGCACCGCCCACATATGTATTGGTCACGCCGCCGGCGCCGGTCAGGGTGACAACCGATGTGCCAGCGATAACCAAGGTTCCGACATTAAACGAACCGGTCAGTGTATGTCCATTCCAGTCCACCGTGACCGTCATGTTCGGCGTTACAGCGCCGCCGATTCCAATAAAGTTTGCGCTGCCAATATCAACATCACGCAAAAGCTGCACTGTGGCATTTGAATAACCCGCAGCGGCACGGATGGCTTCTTGGAGGCTCGTATAATTCTTTTCCGCACCATTTGCAATCAGTCTTGCCTCATATGCAACACCGCAGGCACATTTTCCGGTTTCATCAAAGGTATGCTGCGGGTGCGGAACCACAGTCAAGGTTTGCAGGGTCTTCTTCACGCTGGCATCAAACAGGCTTCCGTCTTCTCCTGCATAGGCCACTGCACCCACCAAATGGGAAAGCAGGGACGGCATGGCCGTCTGGATTCCACGGAAAGTACCGCCATTCAATTTTATAGCATCGATTCCATCGCCCTTCAGGGTGAGCGCATAATTGCCCGCCCCTCCATCGAAGCTGCCGCCGTTGACGGTCAGATAGCAGCTGTCCGCCTCCATCGCTCCCGCGTAACCGACGATACTGACATCAGTCAAATCTACATTGGCTGCGGCACCAACAAGCAGAGCAAGGCCTTGGCCATACTCATTTTTCACCGTGCGGATGGTTCCGTTCTTGATATGGACGCTGGTAAAAGCTGTTACAGACAACGTGCCGCCCAGTTCATGACCGTTCAAATCAAGGACAAATCGGGAACTCTTTCCACTGGCAGTTTCATAAGTCGTATCCGCTATGCAGTCAGTCAAAAGCAGGAGGGTGGCATTCTCATCACTCTTTGCTGCGTCCGCTGCCGCGGCCAGGGCATCATTCACCTCATTATAATAGGTAACGCTGTCGTTGGCCGTAAGCTTGAGGGAATAAAGCTGGGTTTTGCAAACAGTACACTTACCGGTATCAGGATCAACCGCGCTGTGTGTGCAGACAAAGCCGCAGGGGCACACACCGTTGGAATCTACAGAATGACTGTGGGATACCACAACCAGATTGCCGGCATAGGAACTCACGCTGCCATTCACCAGTTCTCCAGGAGTGGCAGGCTGGCCGGCGACATAATCGCACTGTGCATAGGCTGTACCCACAGCAAGATACTCCATAATGCTGTGTCCGCCGGATGTCCGGATGCCACCCACAAGAGTTACGCCCTGATTCAGGGTCAGCACGCCGGAAGTAACTTCAACAGCCGGGATAGAACCGTACCCCTGAAGAACCACACTGCCATTGACCGTCAAGCTGCCGCCTTCAAGGTCAACTGTGCTGCAGTGATCACCGTCAATTTTACCGATTCCGTTGGAACTGGTCAGCACCAACGTTCCGCCGGAGACCATGAACGCAGTTTCTGCAGATACTGTCTTCCCGTTCAGGTCAACGGTAACGGTGCCGGAGCTAAGGTTCACTTGTTTTCCGCTCTTGACCAGGCAATCCCGAATAACCTTAACAGTACCGTCGGGCTGCGCGGCCTCCACTGCCTCCTGAAGGGTTTCATAATAAGTATCCCCTACCATTGCCACCATCCCTGCGGAAGGAATGGAAGGATTTTGGGCGTCACAGTACGCGCAAACTTTCTGAGTGGGGTCACTCAACCAGGTATGCTCCGCACAGGGAACAACGGTGTAAATGCTTTTACTGTCCGTTTGGTCACCCACACGGTAGGTAAGGCCGCTCAGGTCAACGTATTCGTTTTTCGCTACATCCTTGAGGCAATAGCCCTGCGCAAGGGCATACACCACGCGAGGCTCGCCCCAAATTTCATGGAAGATTCCTCCTGTAACATTCCAGCGTATATAGGTTCCACTGCTGCTGAACTGATCGACATTCAGATAATCTATTTCACCGCTGGAGATATTCAGCTCCACCACATCGCGTGCCTGGACGGTGCCGTAAGTTCCGCCGCTGATGGTCAGCTTCACATTTGTATTACGCCCGATCGTGCCGTCTAACTTACTGCCAGCTGCAGAGCCGTCCAGTTTCAAAGCTGCACCCTTGCCAGGCACAATCGCACCAGTCAGGATAAAGCCGTTCAAATCGATGGTGAGCGTTGTTCCGTTGGGCTGCCTATAAACTTCATTCATCGGCGACGCATTTTTCAGCAGCGTAACTGTGGCACCCGCAGCAGCGGCAGCATCCAACGCCGCAGACAGGGATTCGTAATATTCTTCTCCCACTCGCGCCTCGTACTCCACCAGAGCAATCGGCTGATCAAAGCGGACAGTAAGCGCCGGAATTGGAGCGGCTGCATCCAAAATATACCCTTCCGGCAGCTCTGCTACAAAGTGGAAGCTCCCCTGGTAGGCTCCCTCAGCCGGGTAACTGTCGCAGTGCCAGGAAGCGACGAAAACAGTTTCCTGGATTCCATCCACCTGCGCCAGAATTGCAGCAGGGAGAATCGAACGAAGCTGCTCTATCAGGACGGGGTTTTCCGGATCGCCGGAAAGCAGGAGCATGCCGGTATCCGGGTCAATAGCTTCCTGGGGATCCACCCAAGTCCAGGCAGTAATCAATCGCACCGGTTCAGTTGCTTCTGCTGTTTCCTCTGTCGGGTCGGTAGGTTCTGTAAATTCCGTTGCCTCAGTAGGTTCCTCCGGAGTAGTCTCCTGGGCGGAACCAGAGTGATCCTCCGTGCAGACGAAGGTGCAGGGGCTTGCCGGGACTGCCTCCCGGTATCCGCAGGCATCGTCATGCACATGGGTGCAGTTCAGTACCTGCGTCACACAGCCGCTGCCCTCTGTGCAGACATGGGCGCAGGCATCCGCCGTTCCGCCCTGCTCCATTACAGATGCATCCGAATAGCAGGAAGCATCATGGGAGTGGACACACTGTATGACCATTGTATAGCATTCCGTTCCATGAATATGCGTACAGGGGGAGGCCGGGATTGCCTCCCGATAGCCGCAATCCGCGGTATGTACCGGGTGGTGGGGATCCATTTCTTCCGCAAAGCCAGGCACAGGAATGTAGCCTGCTACCAGGCAGAAGCACAGCAGAAGCGCCAAGCCCCTACGGAAAAGGTCTCCGAACTGTTTTGTCATAACCATCGCTCCTTAATCATGGCGAATCAGAGGCAGGGCACTTTTTGGTTTGCCTCTCATTTTGGTCATCATACTATATTTGGCTGTAAATTGCAATATGTCCAGGGCAAATTCACGAAATTTCAGAGTAAAACAACGTATATTTTGTGCAGCAACCGATAGTTGCCATTCTGAAAGCACATGAAAGGATTTCATTTCAAGGAAATACACCTTCTAATCCAGCAGCCGACGTGATGCAATAAAATAAAAGGCAGGGCCGCCGCATTATTCTTGACGAAAAAAAGCAGTTGTGATAAGATGGCGCAAAGAGGATACGCATCCCCACGACACAACTGCCTGAAGGAGGTTTTTTCATGAATTCTAAAAAGGTAATTTGCCTTTTGTTTGCAGCCATTCTCCTGCTGACCGGCTGCTCCGAAAAGGCGCCAACCCGCGCAACAGAGCCACCCGAGGCAACTGCCCCGTCTCCCTCCTCTGCTGAGGCACAGCTGCAGCTGATTTTCAATCAAATGGATACCTGGACGGTTCCCTCCGAGGGAGCCTCCGAGGTATACCACTATGCTGTGACCGATTTGGACCGGAATGGCAGGCTGGAAATCATCGCCGCCTCTACCCAAGGTACCGGAATCTACACCTACGGCAAGGTCTTTGAGGTTGGCGAGGATTTCGCATCCATTCAAGAATGCGAAACGCCCTGCATGCAGGATCAGGATCTGCCGGAAATCATTATGGATTTTGTTCCGGCTGCCTACGATCAGGATTCCGGCGGCTATGATTATCTCTTCACCAATGACACCCGCAACGGAGCAGCAGAGCACTACCAATCCATCGTTGCTGTTCGTCTGCAAAGCGGCGTGCTGGCTTGCACAACGCTCGCCAACAGTGTGGATCTTTGGATCGATGAAGGCCAGGAAGAGCACTCCTACGCAATCCCCAGTGGAGATGGCTTCCAGGAGGTCAGTGCCGGCCAATATTCCTCCGTCATTTCCGAGTACCAGTCAGAGCGTCAAGGCTTTACCGCTAACTTCGAATGGTTCACCTTCGATAATGAGGTTACGGAATCTGTCCTTACAAGCAGCTGGAACGTTTTCCGTTCTTCTTGGGATACATAAAGAAACAGATAGCCCTCGATGCATCAACCCGACTGCACCGAGGGCTATCTTTCGCTTTTTGTATCCAGCACTTCTAAACCTCGCTTTCTTCGGAATGCGGCTACCCTGCTCCCAGAATTGCCTCCGCTCTCAATTCACATCATCTTTCTCGTGTGATTTCCCTTTATTTCATCGGAGGATTACAACCAACAAGGTCGCCCTTACGCCCAGTTCCACGGGGCTTCTTTCTTTGACATCTCATCTCTTCTGCCTTTATATTAGCCGCTCCGAATGCTTTTTTCAAGGCGTAATTTTTCATAAATCTTCGCCTGTTTTTTCGTGCACGAGGTAGAAAATCCCGCTTTTATCAACGCAAAAGTTGACGGGTACACAAGCATCTGCTATAATGGGTTTGTTCGGCAGCTTTCGCTGCCGTTTTTGCAGTATGGTATATCAAAGAGGAGCCGACTCTTAAATGTCGGCTCCTCTTTCTTTTACTCCATCAGAGAACGTTCCGCATCCGCTCTGGCAGATCTCATAATTATTGCGCCCCTCCGGTCACCTCGTAGGAAGTGACATTTGGAATTGTTTCGCCGTCAATTTGCAGGGGTGTGGGGCGGTCGAATTCGACACGGATGGTGTGGCCGGTCAGTACATCCACCATTTCTTCGTGGCGCACGTGTTCACCTTTGAAAATGGAGGGAAAAACCGCCAAGGTCTTCAGCTTCCCTGCCCCGTACATCACCATGGCAGAAACGGTGCCATCTGTATTCTTACGATTCTGAGCCGGGGTGGGCATCATGCCGCCGCCATAGTAACGGCCGTTCATTGTGGGGGCCAGCCAGACTTTCTTATATGTATGCTTCTGCCCATCTACCGTTACAACAGCATTGGTAGGTTTGTAGTGGAACAGAAGGCCCTTGATAAAAGGGGCTGTTCCTTGTGTATTCCCTGTTGGGGTCAATCAATAGGGCCGCCACAATCAAAAACAGGATGTAGGCAAGGCACCCCCACAAAAAGGAGCACCAACACCCACAAGAAAAATTCTCCCATACTAATCCCCTTTTCTTTCAGTCCAGAAAGGCTGGGATTTTCTCCCCATCAGCATAGCCTTTTTCATAAAGGCGATGGGATGCATCCCGGTCCTTCGTCAGTGTATCGACACCGCAGGTGTCATCCGGGGCAATGATGCACAGGCGGCCCTCCACCTCATACTGCCTGGCCAGCGCCAAGCCACTGTTATACCGTTTGGCGCGGCCCCGCAGCTGCTGTGCACTTATGGGGTATTTTTTCTGGATAAGACGGGCAAGATATTTGTCATTTTGGGATGTCCGCAGAACACCCTGGGGTTTGGTCAGCAGTAAAATAACCTTTTCGCATCCCGCGTCAAAGGCCTTTTGAATGGGCACGGTATCACTGAGGGCCCCGTCATAGCAGTTCATTCCCTTGATTCGATAAGGCTGACATACAAAAGGAATGGAGCAGGATGCCTCCAGGACACCGTAATCATCCTGGTGCATATCCGTCTTGGTGAAATATACCGCCTCTCCTGTTTCCGCATTGGTTGCAACGGCGATAAATTCCATGGGGTTTTCCAGCATGGCAGAATAATCCAGGGGATTCTCCCCTTCCGCTCTGCTGAGGCTTCCGTAGACATAATCCAGATTCAGATAGGCGTGGTCATGCAGAAGGTTGTGAAGTCCCATATATTCCCTCCGGTGGGGATAGTCCGTATAGAAGGGGTAGTTCCGCCCCCGCTGCCGGGCAATAAAGGAGGCAATATTGGCGCTTCCGGCGGAAACGCCGATGCCCAAGTCAAAAGTGATTCCCCGATCCATGCAGTAGTCCAGGACCCCAGCGGCATAAATGCCCCGCATACCGCCGCCCACATCCACAACAGCTGTTTTCACTTCTTTTCGGCCTCCGTCAAAATATCCCCCGCGATGCCAACACCCAACGCACCGTAGCCCACATGGCAGCAGACACTGATGGGCAGTGGATCCAGGCCTACCTCGTATTCCGGGAATGCCGCCTGCAAAGTTGCCTGCCAGCTTTCTCCCGCCTGCTGATCCCCGGCGTAGGCAGCCCGGATGAAGAGACGCTCTCCCTCCAGGTGCTGGCTGTCCTCCCGAAGGCTCTCGATCATGGCCTGCATGGCGGAGCGCATGCCCCTTACCTTCCGGTAGGCATCCAGCTTTCCGCTCTGGATGCGCAGCACGGGCTTGATGCTCAGCATACTGCCGAGGGCCGCCCGGGGTATGGGACGGTCCGTTGGAGCGATCTGAAATCCGGGCTTGAAGATCAGTTCTTGGGCTTCCAGTCCTTGTAGTTTTCGTAGTTGTGAACGGGATGCTTTTCCTCTGCCCAAAGCTTCTCGGCGCAGGGTTTCCAATTTTCGGCGTACTGTGCGCACTTACTGCAAAGATGTTCCGCAGATTCAGGAGATTGCAGATCCGTGGACTTAGCCCCGGTCTCCGCCACCATTTGCTGCAAAATTTCGGGGTTCTCCAGCATGGGGCAAGGCCGCAGATGATTCTCATTGAAGGGCTGGCGATCACGGTAGGCCATAAACAGAGGACTCTTCAAAATTTCCAGCAGCGTATGGGTACGAATGTTGGCGTTGGAGTAGTGAATAAACACGCAGGGCTCCGCATCGCCGTTGGCGTTGATGTGGAAGTAATTCCGGCCGCCGGCAATGCAGCCACCCACGAACTCACCATCGTTCTGGAAGTCCATGGTGAACAGGCCCTCGCCGTCCTTCAGCTTTCGAATCTGACGGATGCGATCCTTAATGTACATTCTCTGCTCGTGGGTGGGCATCAGCTCCACAGAAGCTGCATTGCCCACGGGCATGTAATGGAAATACATGGCATAACGGCAGCCCTTATCCACCATCAGCTTGACAAATTCAGGGCTGGTAACAGACATGCAGTTCTTAGAGGTATAGCAGATGGAAGTACCGAAAATCAAACCGTTCTGCTTCAGCAGATCCATGGCACGCATGACTTTGCCATAGACGCCCTGGCCCCGGCGCAGGTCGTTGACCTCCGGGTCACCCTCCAGGGAAATAGCCAGCATCAAGTTACCCACCCGGGTCATATCATCGCAGAAAGCCTCATCGACCAATGTACCGTTGGTAAAAGCAAGGAACTGACAGTCATTGAATTCCCCGCACAGGCGGATGATATCCTTCTTCCGCACCAAAGGCTCACCGCCGGTGAACATATAGAAATACACACCCAATGCCCGTCCTTGGCGAACCACGCTGGCCAGTTCGTCATAGGTAAGATTCAACTTGTTGCCGTACTCCGCAGCCCAGCAGCCGGTGCAGTGCAGATTGCAGGCAGAGGTCGGGTCCATGAGGATCAGCCAAGGAATATTGCACTGGTGGATTTCCCGCATTTTGCGGATGGTCAGAGTTCCGTTCAGCATGGCCTCAAAGCCGAAATTCAGTACAGTTGTCCGCAGTACGTTGTGATCCACTTCGTCCAAGGCCCGGTTAATATAACGGCTCAGAGCGCTGTCCTCATTCCGGATCAAATCCCGGTAGGTGTCGCCGCTGACGTTCAGGCTGGAGCCCGCGGTGTACTTTTCCATCAGGTCAATCAGCTTCAGCAGCTCGGTCGTCCGGTCGCCCCGGTTTACCTTTTTCAGAGTCTGATCGATGCCAATACCGGCGGCGGTTCTGGCAGCAATGTGTGTTAAGCTTCCCATTCTTTTTTCCTCCTAATTGTATTTACGGTACTTTGTGTAACATAGAGATTCAATACACCGTCAATGGCAAGATTCGCGCCAATCAACCGGCTGATCATGCCGGAATCCCGAAATTCCATCAGGATGGCAAGAACACCGATGACCGCAGCTACCAGGGCAACGCACAGAATCAGCCACCAGCGCTCAACGCCGATTCTCCTGGCATCAATGGCTGTCTGAATCTTTGACAGCGCGTCGATCAGGAAAAATAGTCCCAAAATAGTCATGATCTGGTTGGCTGCGTAGGAATCCCATATCATATAGCACCCCATGACTGCAGAAGCAATGCCCAGAATCAAGTCAAATTGGAAGGCCAACTGCAAAATATCCTTTGAAAAATACCCTGCAAGCCGCACAACACCAAAGCCGATCATTGCAATTCCTCCTGCCAGCATAAAAAGGTTCTCCGGGATACCGGAACAAAGCATGACTGTCAGACCGAAGGCAATCAGGAGGCCGGCAAACACGCTGTAGATATACTTCACCATTTTCAATCGTTTCATTTTCCTGCCTCCCCGTTCAATCGAAATTCACATTGGGATTCTACCTGTTCTGGGGATGATTTCATATAGACAAAAAATCAGAACCGTCTGAATTCGAACGGTTCTGATTTTTTATCTGTATTTTTCCCGTAAGGGGGCGATCGGATCAGGGAATCGGCTTGGCACCGTGCACTGCGTTAAAATGGATGTAATCCCGGATAATACTGTCCACAGATGCATAGAAGGAGCTTTCAATCCGTTCCGGCAAATCCCAATCAACGGATGGCATATCTTCCCGCACCCAATGGGAGGTCATCCCAACGATTATGTAACTGTAAAAATGCGTTACATAATAGATGCCATTCTCATCCAGGTCATAAGACACCGCAGCTTCCCGCACAAAACTCTCCACAAACAGCTCCGCCGCAGTTCCCAGGAAGCGGGAGAGCGATTGCCGTTCCCCTGACTGATAAATGTGATAGATGGCCCGCTTGTTATTCTGCACCAGAGAATAGGCGCGCACATACTCCTTGGCAAAGGACTCCCTTTTTTCAGTACTCGCGGTAAATTTCTGAAGTTCCTGCTCAAAAAGGGTATCCAACAGGGACGGAATATTCTCATAGTAATAATAAAACGTGTTTCTGTTAATGTCCGCCCGTTCTATAACATCCTTGACTGTAATCTTATCCAGGGACTTCTGTGTCAACAACTCGATAAAAGCCTGCATGATGATTGCCTGTGTCCGCCTTGCCATAGATATTAACTCCTTGTCGTGAGGATAAGTCACGGCTCCGAATAGAACGCCTGACGTATATTCTTAGTTTTTCGATGATTATATACTTTTTTCTCCCCAATTTCAAGACATCCGCAAAGAAGAGCCCTATGAAGCAATACAGCCCCTCTCTTAGGCAGGGTAGATATCAAAAAGGCAGGCTCACGGTGCCCATTTGGAGCTGCCGAGAGCCTGCTTTCAGATGCAATTTAGTTGTCCCCTCTGTGAAAGCGAATCTTCATATGCTCGGATGCATTCTTCAGAATTTGTGCCAGCGCCTTTTCGGATTCTTCCTTTACCATATCCGCAATTTTCTGGTTGGCCTCCTTCAGGATTGCAGGTGCCGCACCCTGGAGCAGCTTCTCATCGTACTCGCAGAGGAGCCGCTGGCCTCTGTTCATTACAGCATTTGTATACCGCCCGTCGAACAGCAGAGCATTACCCATATAGGCATCCGTCAGGGCCGCAATAAGGCGGCTGTGCCAGTACATATGATTGGTAGAAACGGTTTCTGTTGTACCGCTGAAATACTTGGGGAATTCCGCCACATTGGCATAAACCGGGAAGCAGGCTGTAAAGCCGCTGCCGCCCATCGAGAGCCACTCCACGCCCTGAACAGCCTCCGGCAGGTAACCGCGAATCTGCATGATGCCGCAGACATCACTGTTGGGTACACCAATGGTTCTGTATTTTCCCTTCTGGGACGCGTTCTTATCATAGGGATCGTAAGGCGTGCCTTGATAATAAGAGCCCAGCAGATACCGCACATCCTCCACCGTCACCTTCCGTTCCGGCACAAAGGACCAAGGGATATCGTTGCTCTCCGGGGTGAAATCCGCATTGTCTCCCTCCCACTTGTAGGTGCGCGGCAAGAAATATCGCCCCATGAACCAGGCGCGGGGGGTGTTATAAATGTGGTCAGCATCGGAATGGGAGCCAAAAGCCAGCCTCGGGTTGAAATCCGTGCCCAAATCCAACGCCAAGTGATTCTTTTCAACAAATTCCTTCAAATCAGCAGAGCAGAGATTATCTTGCTGACTGCCGCAAGCATCCTTGAAATCAAAGTGATCCAGGCCGAACTGATTGGGCATGATCACCACGCGGTCATCAGCCACCCTTTTCGCAATCCAATGATGGCCGCCGATGGTCTCCAGCCACCAGATTTCTTCCGCATCCGCAAAAGCCATTCCGTTGGGTTCATAGGTCCCATACTGCTCCAGTAGTGCCCCGGTGCGCAGGACCCCCTCTCTGGCAGAGCGGATATATGGAAGGACCAACGTCACCAGATCCTCTTCCCCGATTCCGCCCGGAACCTCCTTGGTATTGCGGCCTTTCTTCGGCTGATACCGCACATAGGGATCAGCGCCAAGCACGCGAGGGTTACTGGTAATCGTCTCTGTTGCAGTCATGGACACATTGGCCTCATTGATGCCGCAGGCTGGCCATACGCCGTTGGTCTTCGTTACATTGGAGCAATCGGTATAGCGCATGGCATTTCCCGGAAGCTCCACAGACAAGTGAGAAATCACCGTCTTGTATGTATACGGGGCTTCCTTCGCAGCGTGAATCAAAACCCGCTTGGCTTCAAACCCGCCGTCATCATTTCGTGCAATAATGGTAGAGCCATCATTGGTTGCTTTCTTTCCGACCAAAATCGTTGTACAGGGCATATTTATCTCCTCTCTCTTTCAGCAAAGTATATACACGCAAGGGAAACTGCATAGGTTGGGCAAACGTACCAACTGTTTTCTTTTATTCTACCACAGGTAAAAATACGGGTCAATATCAAGTTGCATTCTTATGCAAAAAGGAGCACCGATGGCAATGCATATTATATTAAGATCGGTGCCTATTTTTCTCTTACAAGGTGTTAAAAATAAGTATTCAGGTAATTCCCCATCATCGGTTCAACTTGCGCTGCAATCAATGCCGGAGGGCCAAACAATTTTGGGCACTGAAAAGGCAATTATCGGATCAAGTCCGAATGAAATTGAAGCTCAATTCCATTGTGATATACAATTTCAACGTCTGCGTTAATACTTGCAATGTGTTTGGAATGAGAAATATATTGTCCATTGAGCACCATTTCCATCGTCTCCAGGATTGCAGGGAACGTTGAAACGGGCAACGGCATTCCTTGTGTACGATAGTCAGAATGACCATTAAAGATTCTTGTGTGATCAAATGACATTTGTGCAAGGCGTTTTAGGGCAGTATAGCTTTGCGCCATTGTTGCATGTTTTCCTCCAGCAAATGGGCGCACACCCAGCCCCAGTGTGCCATTGCAAGCATCCCCACAAAAAAGGATTCCCGTTTGGCTGTCAATTGCAGACAAAGAACCCGGGGTATGGCCGGGAGTTGATACGCAATGGACACTGCGGCCGCCAAGGTCGAAGGTAAACCCATCTCCAATTGGTATGACCGTTGGTTCCTGGGTCAATGCCCCAATGTCTGCGTCCGTCCAAGGATATGCCCCATCCGGGTACATTTCAAGCGTATGATGCGCAAATTGCAGTCTACTTTCGCGCGTGGTAAGCTCTCTTAAAATAGGTCCCATTTGAACATCTGCCGCACCCATGTATACGCTTCGGAAACGCGGAGCATAGCCAACGTGATCGCGATGGTTGTGGGTCAGCAGAACATCTACAGGTAGCGCAGTAAGCTGATGAAGGAATTTGTCCAACGCCCCGATTCCAACTCCGGTATCAATTAGGAGCGCCCGTTCATTTCCCTCAATATAATTGCACAAACCGACAATTCCGCAGATACGATGAAAATGGTCTTTTCATCAGAGCTTCCACCGGAACGGCTAATCTTTGCGGATTCAGTTATCTTAAAAGAAAATCCTAATTTTTTTCATCATCTTCTCCAGCTTAATGCCACATCTGTCTGCATTTACACTGCCGCAGAACCTGACTTTTACGCACTTCAAGATGCGCTTCGATGTGGCATCAACGATTGTCTGCTTTATCCATTTTCACAGCAAGCTCTTTCCGATGCCCTTATTCGTCTTCAGATGCAGCGAGAATTAACCGACCGCCGTGTTCCATCGGAATCAAATGCGGCAAGTCGTTATCTCTTTTGGCGGACAGATGTGCGCAAGCTTGCTTCCACACATATGACCATTGCACAAGTCAACAAGGAGTATGGAACCCATTTTTCAGAGGGTCTGTTCCGAGCGCTGTTTATCGAGTTAAACTGTCCTGGACACGAAAAGGATGTCATCGATAACATTGAATTGCAGGATTTTATGGTTCGTTTCAGCAATCAGATCATGAAGCCGGAAACATTTGATATGTTGTATAACCGACATGCAAATGGAATTTCGGTTTTGCTCAATTTTTCAGTTGGAAAACGCGGTTTAATTTCCCAACTGATTGATCGTCTTTTCTTCTGCCTGCGTCAAGAGTTCACACCACGAAAAATTGAAGTTACCATGTCGATTGGAAGAATATACAGTGAGTTTTCAAAGCTCGCAGAGGTAAAGCAGGAAATTCTTGATGTGCGTTGGGCCCGTCACCGGATCGGCTCCGGCAAAATTATCAGCGCAGATGTTTTGAACGAAAACGAACTTTTACCGGAAAAACGGAGAGAGCTTGAGGAATTACGCGCAATGACACTACATTACTTTGAACTTTTGGATCAAGAAAGAGCAAAACAATATATTGACAAATTCTATGATAATTTTGCCTCTATCCTTCCAATTCGTGAAATTCGCACTTTCAGTAGATTTCTGCTAGACTTCCTTTTCCGTACATATGCAGTTGACCTTGAACCTTACGGAGATCAGGATAATCTCCGCCACAGCTACATTGCCCGTGAGAGTACCGCATCCACAGTGGAAGACCTTCGCAAAACGACAACAGATAGCTTACTAGACTTGATGGATAAAATTGAGCTTGTTATCCAGCGTCAATATTCCAGGCCTGTTCGAGACTGCATTGCAATGATAGCCAGCCGCCATTGTGGCAACATCAGTCTAACTGAAATGGCGGAAATGACGCATCTTTCTCCGCAGTACCTTTCCACGCTCTTCCATGAGGAAACCGGGCAAACAATATCTGCATATATCCAAGCACAAAAACTAAAACTTGCACAAAATTTATTGATGAACAGCACCAAAAATATCAGTGAAATCGCCGCCTACCTGGATTTCAATGATGCGCACTATTTCAGTAATTTTTTTAAAAGGAACATGTCAATTACTCCAACAGCATATCGAAAATTAAAGCAAAGAAAGTAAGTTAGGCAGAAATAAACAAGCGGCTCAATAGCACCCCAGTTTCAGCGTACTATTGAGCCGTTTTATCGGTTTTTACAATTTCCGAAGGAACAAAAAAGATCAGACTTCATTCAGAAGTCTGATCTTTGGTGGGCGAGGCGGGACTTGAACCCGCACGTCCGCAGTGAACACTAGAACCTGAATCTAGCGAGTCTACCAATTCCACCACTCGCCCATTTGTTTCGCGAGGCTTTCCTCAGCGCTTGAGTATGATACCACACATTGCGTGGTCTGTCAACAGTTTTTTTAGTTTTCAAAAAATCCGTGCACCACGGATGCGGTGCACGGATTGCAGGAGCAGCGATTAGGCCTTGCCGTCGGAGCCCAGAACATGGACGATCTTGTGAGCGACCATATCCTTGACAGCCTGACGGGCGGGCTTTAGGTACTGGCGAGGATCGAAGTGATCGGGATGCTCGGCGAAGTACTTCCGGATGTTGCCGGTCATGGCCAGACGGATATCGGAATCGATATTGATCTTGCAGACGGCCAGCTTTGCAGCCTCACGCAGCTGATCCTCGGGGATACCGATGGCATCGGGCATCTTGCCGCCGTAGGTATTGACCATCTTCACGAACTCCTGGGGAACAGAGGAGGAGCCGTGCAGCACGATGGGGAAGCCGGGCAGACGCTTGATGCACTCCTTCAGCACGTCGAAGCGCAGGGGAGGCGGCACCAGGACGCCGTCCGCATTGCGGGTGCACTGAGAAGGCTTGAACTTGTAAGCGCCATGGCTGGTGCCGATAGCGATTGCCAGGGAATCGCAGCCGGTACGGCCAACGAACTCTTCCACTTCCTCGGGATGGGTGTAGCTTTCCTTGCCGTGCTCGACAGCAACTTCGTCTTCCACGCCAGCCAAGGTGCCCAGTTCAGCCTCGACCACGACACCGTGGTCATGAGCGTACTCAACGACCTGACGGGTCAGAGCAATGTTCTCCTCGAAGGGCTTAGAAGAGGCGTCGATCATGACGGAGGTAAAGCCGCCATCGATGCAGCTCTTGCAGAGCTCGAAGGAATCGCCGTGATCCAGGTGCAGGACGATGGGGATATCAGGATTTTCGATAACAGCAGCCTCGACCAGCTTCACCAGGTAAGTATGGTTAGCATAAGCGCGGGCGCCCTTGGAAACCTGCAGGATAACGGGGCTGTGCAGCTCGCCGGCAGCTTCGGTGATGCCCTGAACAATTTCCATGTTGTTGACGTTGAAAGCACCGATTGCGTAGCCGCCATCATATGCCTTCTTGAACATCTCGGTTGAAGTAACAAGTGCCATTGGAATCATTCCTTTCCTTATTTAAGCGAAGGAGTCTCCGCTTTGTTTCGGGGTTATTATACCACATTTTTCAAAATTAGCAACAATAATATTTGCCAACAGGATTCTTTTATGATATAATGCGGGAGGTATGGGGTTTCATCAACGTACCCCGTCATTTTTCGTTACGAAAAAATCAAAAACATATTGGAGGTTATTCTTTATGTCTGAAAAAGCTCTGGTTGGTTCCCTGATCATCGGACAGTCCGGCGGTCCTTCCTCCGTCATCAACTGCTCCGCTTACGGCGTCATCAAGACCGGTCTGGAGAACCCCAACATCACTACCGTCTACGGTGCCTTCCACGGCATTAAGGGCGTGCTGAATGATGAGCTGATGATCATGGATGAGGAAGATCCCGCTGAGCTGGCAAATATGATGCATACTCCCTCTTCCGCTCTGGGTTCCTGCCGCTATAAGATTGCCGATCCCGATGTGGATGACACCGACTACAAGCGGATTCTGGAAATCTTCAAGAAGTACAATGTGCGCTACTTCTTCTACAACGGCGGCAACGACTCTATGGACACCTGCAACAAGATTTCCAAGTACATGAACCGGGTGGGCTATGAGTGCCGCGTCATGGGTGTGCCCAAGACCATCGACAACGACCTGGCCGGTACTGATCACTGCCCCGGCTTCGCTTCCGCTGCCAAATACATCGCCACCTCCTTCATGGAAGTATCCCGGGACAGCCAGGTGTATGACACCGGCATGGTGACAATCATTGAGTGCATGGGTCGTCACGCCGGCTGGCTGACCGCCGCTGCTGCCTGTGCCAACGTGAAGGGCGACGGCCCCGATCTGGTTTACCTGCCCGAGGTTGACTTTGACATGGACAAGTTCATCGCGGATGTCAAGCGTGTTTATGCCGCTAAGAAGAACTGCCTGGTGGCCGTTTCTGAGGGCGTGCACTATGCAGACGGCACCTTCGTCAGCGAAGCAAAGACCTCCGGCACCGATGGCTTCGGCCATGCCCAGCTGGGCGGTCTGGCCGCAAGACTGGCCGATGTGGTGAAGGCTGCTACCGGCGCTAAGGTGCGTCCCATTGAGTTGAGCCTGCTGCAGCGCTGCGCTGCTCACTGCGCCTCCGGCACTGACATTGCTGAGAGCTTCATGTCCGGCAAGGTTGCCGTGGAGTCCGCTGTTGCCGGCATTACCGACAAGATGGTTGGCTTCAAGTGCACCCGTGGTGCGGACGGCTACAAGTGCGAGCCTGAGCTGTTCGACCTGAGCCTGGTTGCCAACACCGAGAAGAAGGTACCCCGCGAGTGGATCAACGCTGAAGGCAACGGCGTGACCCAGGACTTCATCGACTACTGCCTGCCCCTGATTCAGGGCGAGACCGGTATGGTCAAGGAAGATGGTCTGCCCCGCTTCGTTCACCTGAAGAGAGTGTTCGCAAAGTAAGCCTTGTTTTCTAAGAAACGCACCTGCCTCCAATTGACGGCAGGTGCGTTTTTACTTCGTGTTGTAGTGATCCAAAAATCGGTGCATTGTCCCGCCCTGCTTAT
Source organism: uncultured Oscillospiraceae bacterium (assembly GCA_934591635.1). Lineage (GTDB taxonomy): Bacteria > Bacillota > Clostridia > Oscillospirales > Oscillospiraceae > Faecousia. The sequence continues at coordinate 56,378 of CAKTPI010000006.1, forward strand.
AGGCGATGACCGTGTCCAGGTTGACGTTTTCCACGCTGCGGAAAATCCGGGCGGGAATCTGGGAGTCTTCCTTGGCGAGGGTGCGGATAAGCTGCTTGATTTCTGCGCGCTTGGAGCCCTTTTCTGTTCCACCGCAGGAGGCGCAGCTTTCCGTCAGGCGGCAGGCGCACTGGATAAAGTGCAGGTCGTTATAATCCCGCCACCGGAGAATGTCCTTTTCCCGAATAAGGTACATAGGTCGAATCAGCTCCATACCAGGGAAATTGGTGCTGTGCAGCTTGGGCATCATGGTCTGAATCTGGCTGCCATAGAGCATTCCCATGAGGATGGTCTCGATCACATCATCATAGTGGTGCCCCAATGCAATCTTATTGCAGCCCAGTTCCTTCGCCTTACTGTACAGATGCCCCCGCCGCATTCTGGCACAAAGATAACAGGGAGATCCGCCCTGATTGGCCACGATGTCAAAAATCTCTGTATGGAACACCTCAATGGGAATGCCCAGCAGCTTTGCATTATCCAGCACAGCCTGTGCGTTCAGTTGATTATAACCCGGATTCATCACCAGGTAAACCACTTCAAAATTCTGCTTGCCATGGGATTGCAATTCCTGGAAGAGCTTGGCCATGAGCATGGAATCCTTCCCGCCGGAAATGCAGACTTCAATTTTGTCCCCGTCAGAAATCAGCTGATATTCCTTAATTGCTCGGACAAATGCTGTCCAAAGCTCCTTGCGGTAGGTGGTAATAATGCTGCGCTCCGCTTTTTTTCTGCGGGCAAGGCAGCTTTCCTCATCAGATGCGGCTTTCGCCAGCGTCCGGCGAAGATATTCCCGGTAACCGCCCCGGATACTGAGCACCTCATATCCCTGCTCCCGCCACTCCTCCGCCAGTTCCAGCGACTTCACGCCGCTTTGGCACAACAGACAGATTGGCTCACTGCTATTCTCCAGCACGAGATTTTCCGCCGGGATATTGACCGCACCGGGATAAGAACCGTAGGCATACTGCTCTGCTGCCCGAATATCAATCACCCTTGTATTTTCCATGGTCTCCAGTTGGTCAAAGGTTATTTCATAATCCACTTGTTTATACCTCTTTTGTAGACTCAATAGGCATTATAGTGAAACTCTCCTTTTCTGTCAATTCAAACTTTCCCTCGTTATGATGGGGCGTTTTAGGTTGCAGAAACGAGGACACTCTGATATAATAAAAACTGGTATGAACAACACACGATAACCCCACAGAGGCGATGTATTTGAACCTGCAAAAGAAAAGAGCCCTTACCATTCTTGCCTTTCTCTACGGCATGACCATGTTTTTTCTGCTGTTTCTGCGCATACCGAGAATCACACCGCTCCCATACACGCAGCAGCTGCAGCAGCACTTGAATCCCATTCCGCTGCATACCATCCGGCACTATCTTTGGATTTTCAGACATTCCAGGCTGCCCTATGTTCTGCAGTATGCGGTGGTCAATTTCTTTGGGAATATTCTCCTGTTTTTGCCCCTGGGCCTTTTCCCTCCCCTGCTGGATAAACGGTTCCGGAAATTTTGGAAAACTGCACTCTTGGCCACGGTTATCATGGTCTGTGTGGAATTGCTGCAGATGCTGCTTCTGGTTGGAACCTGTGACGTGGACGACGTGATTTTAAACGTTACCGGAGCATCCATTGGGTACGGAATTTATAAACTGGCCACCCGACATCATCCCATCAACGAATAAACTGATTCGTGTAGCCCATGGCAACCAATGTATCGAAGGCTTGCCATGCTTCCACCGGGATGGATTGCGGAATCTGGTAGCCCCGCCGGGCATATACTTCGATGCGCTGGAAATCCCCCACGATCATATGGATGGTATCCTCTTCCGTCCGATTCCAGCGATGCACTCCGGACACATATTCCCCAAAGCTCTGCTGCCAGGAAGTCACCTGCACCGTTGCTTCCGGCCAATATACCGGGAAAGCAGCAAACAGCCGACGCTCCATATAAGGCTTATGAACGCCAATAACGCGGGGACAGGTAAGCCCGATCTTTCGCAGCAGTTCCCGGGAGAACTGCAGATTTTCCCTGGAATTGGTAGATTTATCCTCCAGCAGGATAGCCCCTTCCGGCACGCCCTCCTCTATGGCAATACGGGCAAAACGACTTGCTTCGCTCTCTGTCCACATGGTACTGGTATTCCTGCCCAGGCCACCGGAGAAAAGGACACGGGGTGCGTATCCCTCCCGATAGAGTTGTGCGGCCCTTTTGGCGATATCCTCGTTGTAGCACCCAAAACCGATAATACAGTCGGCCTGATGTATGGCCTGGTGCAAACACATGTAGTCCCATAAAATTTGAATTGCTTCTGTTTTTTCCATCCTAGCCCCCACAATTGATAAGCTCCCGACGAAAACTCGTCGGGAGCTCATTTTAACACAAAAATTTCTTTGGGTCAATCAATGCAGTTACTGCATCACTGGGTTAGAAACGCGAATGGTATGATCAAACCAAGAACCGCTCTTCTTACCCATAGCCGCAAAAGGCATGTCCACATCCAAAGCGGATACCGGAATATCAAATCCGTTTGCTGTATCCGTAAACCCATCCGAATAGGTTACGGATTCTTTCACTGCATCAATTGTAACCACTCCATCCTTCTGGGCTTCCTCGGCGGAACCCGGAAAGAGCTTGCTGAATCCGGAACCGGACAAGATAATATGCGCTGTCATAATCCCGTTTTCTACCGTCATGGTTCCCTTTCCTTCCACCGTCTCATTCAGGCGGAACATACCGCCATCTGTGGACACGTCTACCACATAGGTTCCGTCGGGCAGCGGACACGCTGCCTGCTCAACAATGGCTTGACCAGCAGAATTTTGTTCCGGCACGCCGCTTTCTACACCACCTGCCGCACCAATAAGCAGCGAAACGGTACACAAAAGCACAATCAGCTTATGCATTTATAATAACCCCGGATTTACTTTGCCAGGGTATCCAGAGCGGCCTGCGTATGAGCAATATACAGATCCTCTACCGCCTGGATGGAGCCAAGGCCTGCAATCTGGCAATCCACAGAGTCAAACTTACCGGAAGCCAGGAACATGGACTTCCAGGAATCCTCATCGTTGCCGGCCATATCGTTATTGGCATGGTCACCCGCCACAACCATCAGGGGACGCAGAACAATATGCTTATAACCGGCGGCAGCTACGGCCTCAATGACATTTTCGCAGGCAGTCTCCTCCGGCTCACCCTCAACAGTACCAATGAACACATTATTGTAGCCAAGGGTATTCATCTGGGTCTGCATCTGGCTGTAGGTCACCTTTGCAGTATGGGAAGTACCGTGGCCCATGAAGACAAAGGCCGTTTCAGCATTGGCAGCCTCTTCCATCGTTGCATAATCCGTCTCCGCCAGTGCAGCAGCAGAAATTGCCTCAGCAACAGCTGCTTTATCCGCATTGATGACAGTTGCATCACTGCCAACCTCGCCCAGCAGAGGCTCTGCTACAACGACCGTCTCAAACTTATCGGCATAGGCGTTGACAGACTCCATCAGCTCATCATACTCCGCACCGTGCATCAGGTGAGTGGGCTGGATAATCAGCTGCTTCACACCGTTGCTAACAGCGCGCTCCATAGCCTGATCCACGTTGTCGATAAACTCGCCGTCCCGAGCCTGGACATGATTGATGATGATCTGCGCAGTAAATGCACGGCGAACCGCCCAGTCAGGGAATGCAGCTGCAATCGCATCCTCAATGCCCTTGATATCAGCAACACGGCTGCCATTGTAAGAGGTACCAAAGGAGACCACCAGGATTTCCTTCTCGCCGATTTCATCAGCATTGCGGGGGTCATCCAGAGAAGCATCTCCGGTATCCAGGCCGAAATACTCAGGGCTGGCTTCTTCACCCTCCACCAGTTCTTTCTGAGCATCGGTCAAGGCATCCCAAGCTTCTTTTGCAGCAACACACTGGGCATCGGTATCCTCGGTACGGGTCTGAACGTAGATGGCATCAATCAGGGCAGCCACTTCATCGGCAGCAGCCTGATCGGCATCGGTGGTGGCGCTTGCAATGCTCACCATGCCCAGCAGCATGGTCAGCGCGCACAGGAAAGCAACAAGTTTTTTCATATGAGTTTCCTCCTAAAAAAATTAAACCTCTCAACCGACGGTTGAGAGGTTTTTCACAAAATCGGGCGCACCAAAACTAAGGGGCATCTCTTCCCTCTGCCAGGCACTGCGGATCGTGTGACAAAACCAATAACTCGTGGTTTTCTCATTCAGAGCGGCAGCAGGTCTCCTGGCTCGCGGCAATCTTGAACGTCTTCCCGTTTCCAGTGACATTCCTGCCCAAGATTAGCGCCGCATACAGTGACGAGTTCGCGCAGGCATCTCACCTGCTTCCCTTTTCAGCAACCCAAAGGCTGCCACTGCCGCTCTTTCCGCACTTAATAATATCACAAAATGTAAATTTGTCAAGGATTGTCTGACTCTTCCGGTGTTATCGGCAGACTCGCTCCAGGCTCGCCGTCCTTCACTTCCAGGAACGCATCCTTCAAGCGCTCCAGATATTCAAAAGGTTCCTCCGGATGAATCGGCACAAAGGTTCGCTCTTCCATGGATTCATGCCGGGGCAGGAGCGTAAAAGTCAGCGTCCCCTCCCCTATGCGGCTCACCGGGAACCGAGTATTCAATCCGAAGCCGTTTTCCATAGGCACCAGAATGCCCAGATTGGTCTTTTTCTCTCCTGTGCCACACTCCAGTTGGTACATCACCTCTCCCGAAAGGTTGCAGCGGCACACAACCCGGTAGTATAGTCCCTGCTTCTCTGCCTGGGCTTTGCCCACCTGTTTCCCATGCAGTGTTACTGCGTAGTCCATCCCATCGCCTCCGGGAAAAGGGTATGAAGGAAAGAAACGCGCTAGTCCTTCTTTTTTCTTTACATCGAGGATGCTGGGACGTATAATAAACGCAAACAGATCCGGAAATAGAGAGAGGGAATGGATCAATGAACTATGTAATTTTTGATCTTGAATGGAATCAGTGCGGATCAGAACGTGAAATCTTGACTGATCCGGTATGCCTGCCGGGAGAAATCATCGAAATTGGCGCGGTGAAGTTGGATGATGCATTTCAAAAAATTGATGAACTGCGTCTTTTTATCAAACCGCAGTTTTATACCAAGCTTCACCGTCGTATCGTCACCCTTACCGGAATTTGGGACAAAGAGCTGGCTGAAAAGGGCCTGCCCTTTCCGGAAGCCTATGCAGAATTTATGAAATTCTGCGGTGATGAATACAGCTTTATGACCTGGAGCCGATCTGATCTGCCTATTCTGGTGGACAATATGCTGCTTCATGGCATTGATACTTCCAATCTGCCGGATACCTACGATTTACAGCGGATATTCTGCAACGAAATCATGCGCATCCCCCGGAAAATGTCCCTGGACGATGCGCTGAAGGTGCTCAATGAAAAGGGGGACATTGCCCACGATGCCCTCAATGACTCCCGGAATACAGTTCTGGTATGCAATCATTTGGATCTGGATGAATACGGCGGCGAATACGTCAGCCGTGCCTTTGCAGAACTGCCCATCAGAACGGTCTATGAATCCACAAAGGCAGCTTTGGGAGACGAAGCGCTGCGGCAATATACTTGTCCCTGGTGCGGAGAACAGGTCACCGCAGGTTTCTGGGTGCATTTTGACCGGGAGGAAACTATGGCCAGCGGACAGTGCAGCGAGGGAGATGAAATTCTCATCTCCATGGAACTGATTCGCACTGCTCCAAACCAATTCCACCCCCGGCGGATTCTTTACGAAATGAGTGATGATCTATGGGATCTTTATACGCAGCACCAGACAGAGACCGGGGAAAACCTGTGACGCTGAGCCAGCAGGCAGTTCGCGCCCTCCTGCCCGATCGCGAGGCCGACGCCCACAAGGGAAATTTCGGCAAACTGCTTTTGCTGTGCGGAAGCAGGGGTTACACCGGCGCAGCCTATCTTTCTGCCATGGGAGCCCTGCGCAGTGGGGCCGGACTTGTCTTCCTGGAGGTACCGGAGTGCATTTACGCCATTGAAGCAACTAAGCTGAATGAAGCAATCGTGTTTCCGCTGCCGGATCAGGACGGAACGATTAGCGCAGCCGCAATTCCGGAAATCGCAAAACGGTTGCCACAGATGGATGCCGTACTGCTGGGCTGTGGGTTGGGACTATCCAAAGGCAGCGAAGCCATGGTCTGTTGGGCACTCTCCAACGTCCAATGTCCCCTGGTTTTGGATGCCGATGGCATAACGCTGGCTGCACAGCATATGGATTTACTGCGCGGCAGAACCGGCATTACCATTCTCACCCCCCATGCAGGGGAATTCGCTCGGCTTGGCTTCTCGGCGCAGGGGCAGCAGGAGGCTGCAGAACAGGCCGCAAGAGAACTCGGGTGCATCATCGTTCTCAAAGGGCACCGCACCTGCATCACTGATGGCACACGCACCTACATAAATCCCACCGGAAATCCCGGGATGGCAGTTGGCGGCAGTGGTGATGTACTGGCAGGCATTATCACGGCACTGCTCGGGCAACGTCTCCCTCCGCTGGAAGCAGCCGCCTGCGGATGCTGGGTGCACGGGGCTGCGGGCGATGTGTGTGCAAAACGCCTGGGACAATACGGAATGCTTCCCACCGACATGCTGGAGGTCCTGCCGCGACTTCTCAAATAAGGCGGGATTCTTTTTGAAAAAAACGGTTTCCATTTTACTTATTCTAGTGCTGCTCACCGGATGCAGCAGGAAGAACAAGGAACTGGAGCAGGGCATTCAACTGCGAACCCAATTACTGGCTGCCAATCTTTGCAGCTTTGACGTGGACATTACAGCAGACTACGGAGACAAGCTTCATACCTTCTCTATGAATTGTCAAGCTGATGAGAAGGGCACTGTGCATTTCACCGTAACCACGCCGGAAAGCATCTCCGGTATCCGAGGCAGCGTGGACGGTGAAAAGGGCAGCATTCAGTTTGATGATATTGCCCTCTATTTTCCGTTGCTGGCTGATAATCAGGTCACTCCGGTCTGTGCCCCGTGGCTGCTGATAAAAACGCTGCGCAGCGGCTATATTACCTCTGCCGGCGCAGAAAAGCCATTGGCCCGGTTGAGCATTGATGACCGTTATGACGATGATGCGCTGCACCTGGACATTTGGTTGGATGAAACAGGCAGCCCTGTCCAGGCAGAAATTCTGTATCGGGAGCGTAAGATTTTGTCACTGGGTGTCAAAAATTTCACACTTCAGTAGAAAGTACGGTGTTTTTTGCATAGAATTATATGGATGCGATGCCGTATAAAAAAGCAGCGGGCGTGGGAAAATAAAAATACAGCTGCGCCTTCAAGCAGAAAGCGCACCAGACTTTTTCGCCACGGAGTGTGATTTTCAAATGGACAGCACTGTAAAGCGGGGCGACATTTTCTACGCAGATTTGTCCCCCGTGGTGGGAAGTGAACAAGGCGGTACCCGGCCGGTTTTGATTGTACAGAACGACACCGGCAATCGTCACTCCCCTACCGTCATAGCCGCCGCAATCACCAGCCAGACCGGCAAGGCCAAGCTCCCAACCCATATCAATATTGCGGGAGGCAGCGTTGGGTTGAGCAAGGATTCTGTCATTCTGCTGGAGCAGATTCGAACCATCGACAAACGCCGTCTCCGGGAGCATATGGGCCGCCTGGATGAACAACAGATGTCCATGGTGGACAACGCCATTGCGGTGAGCTTTGGTTTACATGGGAACGGAACAATGTAAAAAGTCAGGGCATCCCGCACATGGGATGCCCCGATGCTTTATAGAAGTTTTGCCCTTTGAAGGCCCTTATAAATCAGGCTGCCAAAGAGTACTGCAATCACAATCTTGGCTGCATCAAAGGGAATAAAGGGAAAGACGCATACATCAAGCGCATGGGCAGCCGTGCTCTCGGTCTGGAAGACGAACCAAGCCGTACCGACAACGTAATCAACTGCAACGCCTACAACCATGCCAAGCACGGTTAACAGGAGGTTACGTTTGCACAGCTCCATGATCAGACCGCTCACCAAAATCATCAGCCAAAAGCCAACCAGATAACCGCCAGTGGGTCCAGCCAGCTTTGCAAGTCCGCCCTGGAATCCGGAGAACACCGGCATTCCTACTGCTCCCAGCAGCAGGTAAACCGTATAGCTAATCAGTGCCCGCCAAGTACCAAGTACATAAACCGTCAGCAAAATAACCAGAATTCCCAAAGAAATCGGAATCGGGCCAATCGGAACTGACACCGGGCAAAGCACACACATCAGTGCCGCCATAAGTGCGCAGCTCGTCATGTTAAACACAGTGGTTTTCTTCATTGAAAATCCCCCTCTTCTATTTGTCAACCACAGCATAACGGATTACGCATTGATTGTCAACCTAAATTTTATTTCAAGTTTACAATTTATGGATTTTTATCAGAATCCAATGGAAACAATGGTTGACATTTGGAGATCTCTCCGTCATAATGGAGAATATGACACAGGAGGGGAACAACATGGGAACAAAGGAACGGCTGCTCCAATTTTTAGAGCAGCATAGCGGTGAATTCACTTCCGGAGAAACACTTGCTCAACAGCTGCAGGTTTCCCGTACGGCTATTTGGAAGGCAATCAACGCCCTGCGGGCCTCCGGTTATAAAATTCAAGCCACGCAAAATCGAGGGTACCGCCTGGATGCCTGTACAGATATCCTGTCTCTCAACGGTTTGACGGAATATTTAGACAGACCGCTTTCCTTCTGGCGGCCAGAGCTGGTTGCCTGCACCGCCTCCACCAATGCATTGGTACGGGAACGGGCGGCATCCGGTGCACCAGAGGGGCTGGTGATTCTGGCAAATCAGCAAACCGAGGGACGAGGACGGCTTGGGCGAACCTTTTATTCACCCCCAGATACCGGTCTTTATTTAAGTCTGCTCCTGCACCCCGCTAATCTGCTTCCTGGCCAGGCAGTAAAAATTACAACAATGGCAGCTGTAGCAGCCTGCGAGGCCATCGAATCCTTCGCAGGAAAGCAGCCCGAAATAAAATGGGTCAATGATATTCTGATCGACAGCAAAAAGGTTTGCGGCATTCTCACTGAAGGCTCCTTCAGTTTGGAAAACGGCAGACTTCAGGATGTGGTTGTCGGTGTTGGTTTTAATGTGTATCCTCCGGCTGACGGATTTCCCGAAACGCTGGAAGGAGTTGCTGACTCCATTTTTATGGAGCGGCAGAATAATTGCAAAAATCAGCTGGCTGCCCGCTTCCTCAACCGATTTCTGAGCATTTATCAGGCACGTGACCCTGAAGATTATGCAGCAAAATACCGTGACAGAAGTATGATCATCGGGAAACCAATCTCCGTCACCAGCTCTGTAGGGACTGAGTCCGCCTACGCACTGGACATTGACCGTGACTGTCATTTAATTGTCCGGTACGAGGATGGGCGAATTCAATCTTTATCCTCCGCTGAGGTAAGCATCCGTCCCCTATCAGGCCAATAAAGGGGCCAAAAAAATCCCCCACTCCGAAGAGTGGGGGATTAAGCTTATCAATTAAGCCTCGAAGATCTCGGTAACGACACCGGAACCAACAGTACGGCCGCCTTCACGGATAGCGAAACGCAGGCCCTTCTCGATAGCGATGGGGGTAATCAGCTCAACCTTCATGACAACGTTATCGCCAGGCATGCACATCTCGGTGCCTTCGGGCAGAGTGATGATGCCGGTCACGTCAGTGGTACGGAAGTAGAACTGAGGACGATAGTTGTTAAAGAAGGGGGTATGACGGCCGCCTTCTTCCTTGGACAGGACGTAAACCTGGCCAGCGAACTTGGTGTGAGGATGGATAGAACCGGGCTTAGCCAGAACCTGACCTCTCTCAATGTTCTTCTTGTCGATACCACGCAGCAGAGCGCCGATGTTGTCGCCGGCTTCAGCGAAGTCCAGCAGCTTGTGGAACATCTCGATGTCGGTCACGACGGTGGTCAGCTTGTCCTCGCGCAGGCCAACGATCTCAACAGGCTCGTTCTTCTTGACGATACCACGCTCCACACGACCGGTAGCAACGGTGCCACGGCCGGAGATGGTGAACACGTCCTCAACGGGCATCAGGAAGGGCTGGTCAGCCTTACGGTCAGGAGTGGGGATATAGGAGTCGACAGCGTCCATCAGCTCCTTGATGCAGGCATACTCGGGAGCGTCGGGATCCTTGGACTCGGAAACCAGAGCGTTCAGAGCGGAGCCCTTGATGATGGGGGTGTCGTCGCCGGGGAAGTCGTACTCGTTCAGGGTCTCGCGGACTTCCATCTCGACCAGCTCCAGCAGCTCCTCGTCGTCAACCTGATCGCACTTGTTCAGGAACACAACGATATAGCGCACGCCGACCTGACGGGCCAGCAGCAGGTGCTCACGGGTCTGAGCCATGGGGCCGTCGGTAGCAGCGATAACCAGGATAGCGCCGTCCATCTGAGCAGCACCGGTGATCATGTTCTTGATATAGTCGGCGTGGCCCGGGCAGTCAACGTGAGCATAGTGCCGCTTCTCGGTCTGGTACTCAACGTGAGCGGTGTTAATCGTGATACCACGAGCCTTCTCCTCGGGAGCCTTATCGATGGAAGCGTAGTCCTCGAAATCAGCGAAACCCTTCAGGGACAGGTACTTGGTGATAGCTGCGGTCAGAGTGGTCTTGCCGTGGTCAACGTGGCCGATGGTGCCGATGTTGACATGGGGCTTATTTCTCTCAAACTTCTGCTTAGCCATTTGAAATAATCCTCCTAATATTAGAAAATTAAAAATGAATACAGGTTTTTCCTGTCTTCTTCGTGCATCGGTTACAGAATAACACAACACACGAAGAAATACAAGAGAAATTTTGAAAAATTACAGGTCAATTCAAGAAAAATTAACCTTTGGTACGAGCCTTGATGATCTCCTCGCTCTTGGACTTGGGCAGCTCGGTGTAGTGGCTGGGCTCCATGGAATACTGGCCACGGCCCTGGGTCTTGGAACGCAGATCGGTTGCGTAACCGAACATCTCAGCCAGAGGCACATTGGCATCCACCTGAACAGAACCAGTACGGGTGATTTGACCCAGGATGTTGCCGCGACGAGCAGTAACATCGCCGATGACAACGCCCATATACTCATCAGGAACCACAATGGCAACCTTCATGATGGGCTCCAGGATGCAGGGATTTGCCTTGCGGCAAGCTTCCTTAAATGCCATAGAACCGGCAATCTTGAAGGCCATTTCAGAGGAGTCAACCTCGTGATAGGAGCCATCATACAGGGTGACCTTTACGTCAACCACAGGGAAACCAGCCAGCACACCGGCAGTCATAGCGCCCTGAATACCGGCATCGACAGCGGGAATATATTCCTTAGGAATCGCGCCGCCGACGACAGCATTGACAAACTCATAACCCTTGCCGGGCTCATTGGGCTCCACACGAATCTTAACGTGACCGTACTGGCCCTTACCGCCGGACTGACGGGCATACTTGGTTTCCTGCTCCACAGACTTGCGGATGGTCTCCTTGTAAGCAACCTGGGGAGCACCTACATTGGCTTCTACCTTGAACTCACGCAGCAGGCGGTCAACAATGATCTCCAGATGCAGCTCACCCATGCCGGCGATAATGGTCTGACCGGTTTCCTCATCGGTGTAGGTGCGGAAAGTGGGATCCTCTTCAGCCAGCTTGGCCAATGCAATACCCATTTTCTCCTGACCGGCCTTGGTCTTGGGCTCAATCGCCACACGGATAACAGGCTCGGGGAAGACCATGGACTCGAGGATAATGGGGTGCTCGGGGTCACACAGGGTATCGCCGGTGGTGGTGTTCTTCACGCCGACAGCAGCCGCAATGTCACCGGCATAGACCATATCAATGTCTTCCCGGTGGTTCGCATGCATCTGCAGAATACGGCCCAGACGCTCGTTGGTATTTTTGGTGCAGTTCAGGACAGTGGTGCCCTTCTCCAGCGTACCGGAGTACACACGGAAGTAGCACAGCTTACCAACGTAGGGGTCGGTTGCAATCTTGAATGCCAGAGCAGAGAAGGGGGCGTCATCGGAAGCGGGACGGAAGTCCTCTTCCTCGGTCTCGGGGTTGGTGCCCTTGATGCCCTTCTTATCCAGGGGGCTGGGCATATAGTCCACAACAGCATCCAGAACTTCCTGGACGCCCTTGTTCTTGTAGGAAGTACCACAGACAACGGGAACCATCTCGTTGGCAATGGTAGCGCGGCGGATCACAGCCTTGATTTCGGGCACGGTAATCTCTTCGCCTTCCAGGTACTTCATGGCCAGGTCGTCATCCAGAGCGGTGACGGCGTCCATCAGTTTCTCGTGGTACTCTTCAGCCAGGTCAACCATGTCTTCAGGGATGTCTTCCACACGGACGTCCTTACCCAGCTCATCATAGAAGACGTTTGCCTTCATGGTCAGCAGGTCGATGTTGCCCTTGAAGAAAGCCTCGGAACCGATGGGCAGCTGAATGGGCACTGCATTGCACTTCAGTCGCTCGTCGATCATCTCGAGAACGCGGTAAAAGTTAGCGCCCATGATGTCCATCTTATTGACGTAAATCATGCGGGGAACCTTGTACTCGTCGGCCTGACGCCAAACGGTCTCGGTCTGGGGCTCGACACCGCCCTTAGCACACAGAACGGTCACAGCGCCGTCCAGCACACGCAGGGAACGCTCGACCTCAACAGTGAAGTCCACGTGGCCCGGGGTGTCGATGATGTTCAGCCGGCAGCCCTTCCAGAAGCAAGTGGTTGCAGCGGAAGTGATGGTGATACCGCGCTCCTGCTCCTGGGCCATCCAGTCCATGGTAGCAGAACCGTCGTGAGTCTCACCGATCTTGTAGTTACGGCCGGTGTAGAACAAAATACGCTCGGTAGTAGTGGTTTTACCGGCATCAATGTGGGCCATGATGCCGAAGTTTCTGGTATTTTCCAGGGAATACTGTCTAGGCATTGATTATCTCCTTGATTACCAGCGGAAATGAGCGAAAGCCTTATTGGCTTCGGCCATCTTGTGGACATCTTCGCGCTTCTTCACGGAAGAGCCGGTGTTGTTGGCGGCATCCATGATTTCAGCAGCCAGGCGCTCCTTCATGGTATTCTCGCTGCGGCCACGGCTGTACTGGGTGATCCAGCGCAGACCCAGGGTCTGACGGCGGTCGGGGCGAACCTCGATAGGAACCTGATAGGTAGCACCGCCGACACGGCGAGCCTTCAGCTCGACAGCAGGCATGATGTTTTCCATAGCCTGCTGGAAGACTTCCAGGCCGTTTTTGCCGGTCTTATTCTCGACAATCTCAAAAGCGCCATAAACGACCTTCTGGGCAACACCCTTCTTGCCGTCCAGCATGATGCTGTTAACGAGCTTGGTAACCAGAACAGAATTGTACTGAGGATCAGGCAGAACCTCTCTCTTGGGAACATTACCTCTTCTGGGCACTTTGCTTCCCTCCTTCATAAAATAATGATTTCATCGGTACTCGAAAGTGAGTCTTTCGTTGTGCCTGGCCAGAGGTTTTAATACTCTATATTAAAACGCTGGCAAGGCCTTGCCTTGCGAAAGGGCGTGGAACAAAGTCAAATCTGTTGGGCGGAAGAATTACTTCTTCTTGCCGGCCTTGGGCCGCTTTGCACCGTACTTGGAACGGGACTGCATCCGGTTCTGTACGCCCTGGGTATCCAGAGTACCGCGGATGATGTGGTAACGGACACCGGGAAGGTCCTTAACACGACCGCCGCGAATCAGAACCACAGAGTGCTCCTGCAGGTTGTGGCCGACACCGGGGATGTAAGCGGAAACTTCCATACCATTGGTCAGACGCACACGGGCAATCTTACGCAGAGCGGAGTTAGGCTTCTTAGGGGTGATGGTACGCACAGCAGTGCAAACACCGCGCTTCTGGGGGGAAGGCAGGTTGGTAGCCTTGTTCTCCAGAGTGTTCAAACCTCTCTGCAGAGCGGGAGCGGTGGACTTGTAGGTAGCCTGCTGACGGCCGTTTCTGACGAGCTGATTAAAAGTAGGCATCAATTTTCTCCTTTCTTTTGTTCTCGCCTTTCGGCGGGTATATATTCTACGGAGGTTTTCCGGTAGAATCCAATTACCGAACGGTTGCTGCCGCAGCAGCGCCCACCTCAATGTGGCAGGCACACCCCAACTCCGCCATGCTGCGGACGTTGGCATAAGGAACCTTATGTTCCACACACAGTGCTTCCAGGGGCTCCGTCACAGCAGGATCCGCATCCTCGGCAAGATACACCTGCAAGGCAGTCCCTGCCAGGATCGCCTTCTTCAGCTGCTTGGCGCCCACCACAACCCGATGGGAACCGAAGTCCGGCACTTGGCCGCACTGGGGAATCATATAATCATTCTTCGTAACCATACAGGTTGTATTATACGCAGATTTCTGAAAATGTCAACAAAAATATATAGAAAAGTTTTGCTAATGTGCTGAAATTCATCCTTTAGCGGATTGTGTCTTCTCCCATGTTGGTACACGGCGTACAAATGTCCCTGTGCAGTTGTATTTATTCTTCTCTGCCGCATTTCATGCGCATCAGCAGTACCTTTCCCTCCGTTTTCAGCCAGGCCTCCTCTTTTTTGTAATCCGGCAGGACGGACGCAACCTCCTGCCAGAACGCGGCGGAATGATCCATATGCCGCCGGTGGGACAGCTCGTGGACAACAACATAATCCTGCACGGAGGTTGGCGCCAGCATCAGCAGGCAGTTGAAATTCAGGTTTCCGGTGCTGGAGCAGCTGCCCCAGCGTCCCGTCTGATTGCGGATGGTAATGCGGCCATAGTCCACCTGCATCTGCCTTGCAAAAAACGCCGCCCGGGGTGGAAGCGCCTGCAGCGCCTGGCTGGCCAAGGCCCGAATATCCGCATTTGAAAGCGGCGCAGCCGCTCCCGCTTCTTTTTCCGTGAGCACCTTTTCCATGGTTTTCTCTATCCAACGGGATTTTTCCCACAAAAAGCGATCAATCTCCTGCCGGGGCAGCCGGTACGGTGCCCGCACCAGCAGCTCCCCTTCCGGTGTGATTTGCAAGCTGAGGGTTCTCCGGCTGCTGCGGATAATGATTGGTCCTCGGTTCATAACTGCTCCCACTCCAGTCCATCAATCGCTCGAATACAATCAATGTAAATTTCCCCGCCGCTCTCCAACAGAATGGCATTGCGGTATTGGTCTATTCGTTTTACATTGCCCTTTACCCACTCATAGCTTCCCCCAGGTTTATTTTCATCCTGCCGGAAACAGAGGAACCGCACTTCTCCCGCCTCCGCCAGATGATCCGCCAGATAACACAGCGCCCGATTCAGCAATTCTTTGCCATCGGCGTCCAGATAAGTCTCCGCCTCGGTCAGACGGGCACTTTCCTTCAGTACGTCCTCATAGCCCACCAGCGCCGCAAAGGGTGAAAACTGCGCTCCCCGGTTCACCATGGACATGCGGGCACGGCGACCGGATACCGGACGGGAAAGATGGATGATGTCGTCATACCTGTGACTTTTTCCAATATCCATTGTAGGCCTCGCCGTCCTCTCCGATCAAGTACTCCTCACTGGGCCGGAATCCCAGCTGTCTTAGCGCCACCTGCCGCTCCACTGCGTAGCAGGGAGCCTTGGTGATCACACTGGGCGCAAACAGGGCCGGGATGTGGGGAAGAAGCAGCAAGAGGATTGCCGCAATTTGGTCTGCCTCCTCGTAATCGATGCGCAGATCCAGCCGCAGGACAGCGTCGCCGTCATATTCGTCATCCGAGCTGCGAGTGAACAGCTCCACTGTCCCAATTGCCTGTCCCGCCGCCTTATCCACGATGCACCAGCGGACGAACCAGCCGTTGTCATAGGAATCCTGCCAGAAACCGATGGCCTTCTGCATCCGCTCCAGGGTCGTATAGTAAAAATTATCCCCGTGGCAGTTGTCGCTGTTGAAAAACGGGAGCGCATGCTTGTCGCTGTAAACTTGCAGCAAGGCCGGAGCATCGGCCATGGTAACGGCGCGGAGCAGATACCGCTCATTTTCAAAATTTTCAAAGCTCCTGTAAATATCCTTCATGTTTGCCTCCTATGCCTTGTGTCCGCCGATCTGGCCGTTGCGGGAAATGGTGGTGGCTCCCTCTTCCAAATCCATCCCCCGGACGATGGCATTCTTTCCGAACTTCTTTTTGATGCCCAGCATCGCCTTCTGGCGGCGCTTTTCCCGCTCCAATTCTGCATCCTCTGCTTCCCGGCGCTGGCTGTCGCCAAACAAATCCAGCTGTTCAAAATTCACTTTTGGCGCATCCTCCCGTTCCAGAAAATTAGCCGTAAGAGTCAGACGGCGCACCAGCAAATCCCGATTGGAGATGCGGTCATACAGGGCAGTCACCGCTTCCATGATCTTCCTGGTGGAAGACATTCTTTTATCCAGGTTGACTGTACCGTGGGAATGCTTTGGTATCTTCCGCCCATAAGCATCCGTCACCACTTCCCCCTGATACTTACCGCGAAGCTCCGGGCGCGTCAGGCTTTCAACATCATAGCCGATGGTCAGAGTCAGCTGGTTGGTCGTAAGTCCCTTCTCTACCAAATCCAGGGTCAGCTGATCTGCCATCTCCCGAACCACCAGACGGGTTTTCTCCCAGGTATATGGGCAGGTCAGCACCTGACCGGAGCTGACAGAATTGGTCGTCGGCTTATAAGCTTTGATATCCGCTATGGTGCAGGGTTCATAGCCCCAGGCATGGTCAATCAGCAGCTCCGCGTTGATGCCAAAAAGGGAATATAAAAAATCCTCATTGAAAAAATCGGTCTGTCTGCCCAACGAGCACCGGGCAATATCGCCCATGGTATACAGCCCGTGTTTTTCCAGCTTCCTGGTGTAGCCCTTGCCCACCCGCCAAAAATCTGTCAGCGGGCGATGATCCCACAGCAGCTGCCGATAGGTCATTTCATTTAATTCCGCAATACGCACCCCATGCTTGTCCGGCTCCACATGCTTCGCCACGATATCCATGGCCACCTTGCACAGATACAGGTTCGTTCCCACCCCCGCTGTGGCTGTAATGCCTGTGTGATCCATCACCTGACGAATCAGCATCTCCGCAAAGCCCCGTCCGTCCACATTGTAAATTTTCAAATAGGGTGTTGCATCGATAAATACTTCATCGATGGAGTAGACATGGATGTCCTCCGGCGCAACAAACTTCAAGTACAGCTCGTAGATTTTAGAGCTGATATACATGTAATGGGCCATCTGTGGCGGCGCAACAATGTAATCCACCGCCCAGTCCCGATGCTTCCCCAATAGATAGCTGTCATCGCTCCTGCCGGTGAGTTCCCGGTTTGGCGCTTTGCTCTTGCGCAGGGCATTTACCTCCGCTACCTTTTGAACCACTTCAAACAGCCGGGCACGGCCCGGGATGCCATAGGCTTTCAGAGAGGGAGATACCGCAAGACAAATCGTTTTTTCCGTCCGCCCCGCGTCCGCTACCACCAGGTTGGCACGCATCGGGTCAAGTCCGCGCTCTACACATTCCACCGAAGCATAAAAGGATTTTAAATCAATGGCAACGTAACTCTTCTCCACGGTTTCTCCCTCCCTTCTGATTCCCCCCGGCAGTCTGCCCGTATATATTTGAATTTATTATAGAACATCTGTTCTTGTTTGTCAACCGAGAAAGAATATTGCTTTTTGGAAATTATAACATTTATTTTGTAAATTATACTTGACATTATAGCAAACGTATGATAGGATGCAGTCATTCCATAAAACACTTGGGAGGTAATAATCATGAGTTCCTACATACTTGGTCTTTCGGTTGGTCTTGTCTTCAGCATCGGTTTATTTTTCTTCATCCATGCAAAGTGCAAAAAGGCAGGCGACTATGAATATGATGAGCGGCAAATGGTTGGACGCGGCAAAGCCTTCCAGGCCGGGTTCTATACCACACTGATCGCCTGCTTTGCTGTTTCTATCTTAGACTATCTGGAGCCGTTTCCCAACAGTGCACTCCCCTGGCACGTTGGTGCGCTTTTATTAGGAATTGCAGTGTTCGCTGTAACCGCAATTCATTTCGACGCCTATTTTGGGTTCCGCAGCAATCCAAAGCGCTACTATTTCATGGGTCTCTTCTTTGTTGTGACGATGCTTTCCATGGGCATCCCCAATGTATGCAGCGGCGATACCGACAAAATTGCATTTGGGATTATGAACCTAGAGGTTGCAGTAATGTGGATCGTGATTCCGGTCGCTTTGCTGCTGCATCAGCAGAGCATCAAGGAGGAAGGATGAAAAATCTTCGTCTGAAAGCCGCCCGGGCTTCCAAGGATCTGAGCCAAGAGGCCCTGGCGCAGCTGGTAGGGGTATCCCGCCAGACCATCAATGCCATTGAAAAGGGCGACTACAATCCCACCATCCGCCTGTGTCTTGCTATCTGTCACGCACTGGATAAAA
Organism: uncultured Oscillospiraceae bacterium; assembly: GCA_934591635.1. Taxonomy (GTDB): domain Bacteria; phylum Bacillota; class Clostridia; order Oscillospirales; family Oscillospiraceae; genus Faecousia. Next base: position 74,876 of record CAKTPI010000006.1, read on the forward strand.
CGCTGGATGAACTGTTCTGGGAAGAATAACAAAGCGAAACATCTTTGCGCACAACAACAGGAGCGTGTTGCTATTCCCGCAACACGCTCCTGAATCATTATTTATGCTTCCTGCGGCACAGCAGCCGTTTCCTTCAGCTTGCCGGACTTGATGTACATCAAGAGGGATGCAAACATGATCACCAACCGCTTTCCGATTTCATCCTCCGAGAAATCACATAAGCCCATGGCGCAGGTGATGCCAAGACCCAAGGTGTTGATGGACATCTGTTGAAACATCAGCGTTGCCTCCTCCCGATTCAGCCCGTAGTCTCGCATCACAATTCGGATACAGATTTCATCCAAATCGCCCACATCCTTCAGAGACTGTGCAAAGCCCACATGGGGATGCTCCTGCAAAAACAGCAGCTTGAACAGCTCCGGTTCATGGATACCATAGGAAACAATTTTCATCCCGATTTGCTTGAAATCAGGCTCATTCTCCCGATAATCGTTGAGGTAGGCCATAAAATCCTTCAGTGCTAATTCCCGCGCCGCCTGTTTTACCTCATCCATATTCTTAAAAAGAGTGAAAACAGGCCTTGCAGAAGTGCCAAGGCGGGAGCCCAAGTCTCTTGCAGTGAGTGCCGATACGCCTCCTTCCTTTATCATCTGGTAAGCAGCTTCAGCAACCTGCTCGCGGGTGAATCTGGGTTTAGGGGGCATAGGGCAGCATCCTTTCTATAGTCAAAACATCGTTTTGCAACGTCATTCCGATTGTAAAATTCTTTGTTGCATTTGTCAACAGAAAAATCGCATTATTTCGCCGATCAGTAGAACAGCATATCCGAATAGGTTGGGAAAGGCCAATACTTCTTGGCCGTGAGTTCCTCCAGCCGGTCGGCGCTGCGGCGGATATCATCCATGGAAGCGATCACCACATTGCGGCAATACTCCGCCGCCGCTTTGGCATCCTCCGGGATTGCTTTCAGCTCTCCGGTCAGCTGGCAAAGCCGTGCGTAAAGGGCATCCTGAGTTTCAGAAAGCTTAGAAATCAAATCCAGCTCACTGCGGCAAGGTGCTCCCAGTTCTCTTTTTGCCACCGCCGCATCGCACAAATCCTTTGCATAAGCAGAGGCAGCCGGCAGAATCTGGTGTATTGCCATATCCAGCATAGTTCTGGCTTCGATGTTTACCACCTTCCGGTAGGACTCCAGATGAATGAAATAGCGGGCTCGGAACTCTGTTTCATTGAAGATGCCGTGGCGTACCACAAGATCAATATTTTTCTCGCTGACATAGGCAGGCTGCGCCTCTGCGGTGGAGGGGTAATTGCTCAGTCCCCGGCGAGCTGCCTCCTGCTTCCACTCCTCCGAATAGCCATTGCCGTCAAAAATCACCCGCTTATGCTCGCTGAGCGCACGGCAAACGATTTGCTGCAAGGTGGCCTCAAAATCGTCCGCCTGCTCCAATGCATCGGCAAAGCGGCAGAGCTGCTCGGCCATAATGGTATTGAGCGCAATATTGGGACCCGCCACAGACTGGGAGGAACCGACCATACGGAACTCAAACTTATTTCCGGTGAATGCCAGAGGACTGGTACGGTTACGGTCAGTGGTATCCTGCGGAATGGAGGGAATACCGTCCACACCAATACGCAGAATGCTCTTCCCCGGCTCCTGATAGTTGGTGCCATCGATAATGGACTGAACCACCCCGTTCAGTTCATCCCCCAGGAAAATGGAAACAATCGCCGGAGGGGCTTCATTTGCCCCCAAGCGGTGATCATTGCCCGCATAGGCAACCGTGCAGCGGAGAAAATCCTGATATTCGTCCACGCCCTGGATAAAAGCTGCCAGGAAAACCAGGAACTGGGCATTCTGCCTGGGGGTCTTGCCGGGACTGAACAGATTCTTGCCGGTATCGGTAGCCAAGGACCAGTTGTTATGCTTGCCGGAGCCGTTCACGCCGGCAAAGGGCTTTTCGTGGAGCAGGCACACCAGGTTATGCTTGGCGGCACACTTCTTCATGATCTCCATAATCAGCTGGTTGCTGTCACAGGCATTATTGGCATCCGTATAAATCGGGGCAAGCTCATGCTGGCAGGGTGCCCCCTCGTTGTGCTTGGTTTTGGACAGAATACCCAGCCGCCACAGCTGCTCATCCAAATCCTTCATAAAGCTGGAGACGCGGGTGCGGATCGTGCCGAAATAGTGGTCGTCCAGCTCCTGTCCTTTTGAAGGCTGTGCGCCGAACAGGGTGCGGCCTGTGATGCGCAGATCCTCTCGCTGCGCATAAAGATCCTTGGGTAAAAGGAAATATTCCTGCTCTGCGCCTACGCAGGTAATGACGCGCTTGGTCTCCGTATCACCGAAGAGCCGTAGGATGCGCACAGCCTCCCGTGACACCTCCTCAATGGAGCGCAGCAGCGGTGTCTTTTTATCCAGCGCATCACCGTTGTAGGAAAAGAAACATGTGGGAATGTACAGGCTGCCATCCTTTACAAAGGCACAGGAGCGGGGATCCCAGGCAGTATAACCCCGGGCCTCGAAGGTGGCCCGCAGGCCGCCGGAGGGGAAGGAAGATGCATCCGGCTCACCCCGCACCAACTCCTTGCCGGAAAACTCCATAATCACCCGGCCATCGCCGGTGGGAGAAATAAAAGAATCGTGCTTCTCTGCCGTAATGCCCGTCATTGGCTGGAACCAATGGGTGTAGTGGGTGGCTCCCTTTTCAATTGCCCAGTCCTTCATTGCTTCGGCGATGGCATTGGCCGTTTCTAATGTCAACTCCGCGCCGGTATCAATACAGGTACGCCATGCAGCATAGACCTTCGAAGACAGCCGCTGCTTCATGGTCGCCTCATTGAATACATCGCTGCCAAAGATCTCCGGGACATTCATTACCGTGCTCATAAAATTCCCCTCTTTCCGCCCCTGCAAGGCAGGCGGCGAGAATTAATATTTTCCTAATCAGATTTTATTCTACATTTCCTAAAAATACAAGGCTTGAATCTGTGAAAAATATAAAGTTCCCTCTTTTTTCTTTTGTTGAATTGGCCGAAGGCAGGAACTTCAAAAAGCAGCCGGGTTCCACATAAAACCCAGCTGCCTGCTGCAATTCTCTAAATATCACACTTCCGCAGATTCTTCCTGCCCATCCCCCTGATTCTCTGAGGCAGTGGCTGCCGCATTTTTGGCCGCGTCAATCAGGCTGGCAAATTCCCCGGTGAGGATGCGGCGGATGTCATCATCCGTGCTGATGAGCTTCATGTACTGGCGGATATTTTTAGGCTGGAAAATGTCCGCTGCCCGCTCCACGTTGCCATAGGTCAGCAGCTTGAACAGAGCATCCACCATCTGATTTCGCTCCTGCAAATCCATGCTCATCAGCCAGCCGCGGATCGTAGCATTGACAAATTTGGCATCCGGCGTCAGCTCCTCCACAGGGATAAAGGACTTTCCCTCTACTTCCCAGGTAAACACATCATGCTGCATAATGCCGACCTGGGTGCTCTTGATCACCCGATAGGGTTCGGCGTGCTCCATCAGCATGCCGATAATCGAGGATTGGGGAACATAGGTATGGATCCGCGGCACCATTTCCAGGTACCCCGGCGTTGTAAGGATGTGTTCCTGAAAACCTGGGCCATCATTATTATACACATCCCGAATCTGCTGCCGAATCTCCGGGATGCTCATGGCTGCCGCATACATGGCAAGATTGCCGCCCTTGGAATGACCGCAGGTATATATTGGCATGGCATAGCGCTCATAAACCGCCCGGACATATTCCACCGCCAGCCGCTGAGACGGCACCGCCTCCTGGAAGCTCATATTGAAATCTTCCTTCCAGCCGACCAGGGTGTTATCTGTCCCTCGAAAGGCAACGACCAGGGTACCGTCATCCAGGAGACCGGTCAACGCAGCAAACTGTGTGTCCTCCTCCGGAATAAAATCATCCCGGTACTGTGCGAGCTTTACGCCGCCAAACCGATTGGAGGCAGCAGCAGCCTGCAGCAGCTCCAGCCGGTGTGCCGTTGCCAACCTGGTAGCATCCCCCCTCTGCTGCAGGGCCTCCTGTATCTGCCGAATGGTCATTTCCCCATTTTCGAACAATTCCCGCGGGTAGCGAATATATACCAGATTGGAGAAAATCACCGAGTCAATGGCGTTGAATGGATCCTGCGCAAAGAGCAAATCTCCCCGCCACTTGATATAATCCAATACATTACTCATAGCTGTCACCCCTGTATTAATATATCGTTTTCAAAGGATTCTTGACAGAAGAATTAGAAAAATTTATAATGATGCAAACCAAAATGCAAAGGAGAACTTCTCATGAAAACTGCTGTTACCCGTCAGCAGGCACTGGCCCTGCTGCAAAAATACAATCAGGAATCCTTCCACATTCTCCACGGTCTGACTGTGGAGGGTGTCATGCGTTGGTATGCCCAGGAACTGGGCTACGGCGATGAGGCTGATTTCTGGGGGCTGTGCGGACTGCTCCACGATGTGGATTTTGAAAAATTCCCTCAGGAGCACTGCATCAAGGCCCCGGAGCTTCTGGCCGAGATCCATGCCGAACCGGAACTGGTGCATGCAGTGTGCTCCCACGGCTACGGCCTATGCAGTGATGTCGAACCGGAACACCTGATGGAAAAGGCGCTGTTTGCTGCGGATGAACTCACAGGCCTGATTGGCGCCGCGGCCAGAATGCGTCCCTCCAAATCCGTGACGGACATGGAACTCAACAGTCTAAAAAAGAAATATAAGGACAAGAAGTTTGCTGCCGGATGCTCCCGGGACGTGATTCAGACCGGTGCTGACCGGCTGGGATGGCCCCTGGACGAGCTGCTGGAAAAGACAATTCTCGCCATGCGCTCCTGTGAAGCCAGTGTGGCCGAAGAGTGCAGCAAGCTCTGCGGCTGAAAAGCCTTCTATGTTCCGGTGGATCCAAAGCCACCGGTTCCCCGCCCGGTGTCGGACAGGCTGTCTGCTTCCACATATTCCGGCATCAGGATAGGCGTCACTACCAACTGTGCGATCCGCTCGCCGTGGCAAATCGTCTGGGGCGCTTCCCCCTGGTTATACAAAGCAACCACAAATTCTCCCCGGTAGTCGCTGTCAATGACACCAACCTTGTTAGCCGGGGCCAGGCCCCGTTTGCAGGCCAAGCCACTGCGGGCATATACCAGCCCGACATACCCAACAGGCAGTTCCATAGCAAGCCCTGTGGGAATAAAGGCCGTTTTTCCCGGTTCAATGACCGCAGGCGCCTCCAGGCAGGCATACAGGTCTGCCCCAGCCGCTTCCTTTGAGCCAAATGTAGGCAGGACCGCCCCCTGCCGTAATTTTTTTACTGCAATCCGCATTACTTCATTCCCCTTCCGTCCCCCTGCCAATCCTGCCAGAGGACAAGCTTCCCTTGCCGCAGAGAGGCTGGGATATCAATGATCCGCTGGTTTTCTGAACCCCGGAAGCGCAGAGAAAGATCCTTTTTCTCCTCTACAAAGGGGCCGTCTACCAGCACGTCCAGGTAGCTCAAATATTCCTGAGTGATCTTCCAGTCCCCCAGGCGGCCGGAGAGGATATCCCGATCAAAGAGATAGCCGGAAAAGGCCCAAATGCTTTTGCCCGGCAATTTTTCTTTGATCTGCCGCAGGAGTTCCACAATAGGGCCCTGGTTCTGCGGTTCAAAGGGTTCACCGCCCAAAAGTGTCAGGCCCCGAATATAACTGGGTCTCATCATTTCGATGATTTTATCGATGGTCGCCTGTGTAAAAGGCGTGCCATAGTCAAAATCCCAAGCAACCTCATTAAAACACCCCTTGCAATGGTGGGTACAGCCAGAAACAAACAGGCTGATGCGCACCCCGGGACCGTTGGCAATGTCGCAATTTTTTATTTCCGCATAATTCATTGTAAACCCTTTCCGTTTGGAAAAACCGCCGCAGGAAACCGCGGCGGCTTTCACTTATTTCTTGGCTCTCTTCTTGGCTTCCTTCAGCTTTGCCGCACACCAGGCAGCTGCCTTTTTCAGCCAACTCCAAATAAATAATGCCCACTTTTTCAGGAAACTCCAGAGAAACTGCAGCCATCCCCACAGGATCTTAAGGCTGCTCACGCTCTTCGCCCCCAGGCGCTTCGCCCCCAGCTTGGCCTCTTCCCAGTTCCACTGGCCTCTCTGCGGACTCTCCACCGCGTTGGCTTCCTCATTTGGGAACTCTGCAATGTACTGCTCCCAAAGCTCCATCTTCCCCCGCTTGCGCAAGCCGGACTTCACCAGCTTCCGCACCAGGTCATAAATCACCGCAAACAGCGGTACACCCACGATCATGCCGGGCAGACCCCATATACCGCCAAAGAGGATAATGGCAAACATCACCCAAAAGCCGGAGAGGCCGATCCGATTGCCCATGATACCGGGGCCGATGACATTGCCATCCAGCTGCTGCAGCACGATGACAAAAATCACAAACCACACCGCCTTGATTGGGCTTTCGATCAAGATCAGCAAAGTGGAGGGCACCGCGCCGATCAAAGGGCCAAAGAACGGAATGATGTTGGTCACTCCCACAAACACGGAAATCAGCAGCGTATTAGGAATGCCCAGAATCAGGCAGCCAAAGTAGCAAAGGATGCCAATAATCAGGGAGTCCAGAATTTTGGCATCAATAAAGCCGCCGAACATTCTGTCAATGACCTCAACCTCTTCCAGCAGGATATTGGCAATCCGCTCATTAAGGGTGCTGCGGACAATCAAGGTGCCCTGCCGGGCAAAGCGCTTACGGCTGAACAGCACATAAACAGCAACCACCAAGCCAATCACCAGATTGTACAGGCTCAGCAGGACATTATACACGCTGGAGCCAACACTGCTGAGCAGACTGGTAATCTGGAGCAGGTTATTTTGGAACCATGCCTTGATCGTAGTGGCTATTTTGTCGTAGCTGGTATTGAAGAAGCTGAATACATCGTCCATGTATTCATTATCACCAAAAAAATTCTCAGCCCAGGCAATTGCGCTTTCAATTCCGCTGGGAACCGTTCTGCCCAATGCTATGAGGCTCTCCGTCACCCGGGGTAAGATCATGGCAAGCAGAGCATAAATCATCAGCAAGCCGGTAAGCAGGCTGCCAAACACCGCAATACCCGGAGCCAGCTTTTTCGCCTTCTCCGGCAGGTGTTTTTCAAAAAATCGTTCGTAGGTGTTGCACATCGGGCGCAGAAGGTAAGCAACCACGCCGCCGTAAATAAATGGAGAAAGGATACCGGAAATCGTTTTAAAAAACTCCCCAATGCCCCGAAGCCGGTAGAGCACAAAAAACAGGATAATACTCAAGCTGATGGCCCCAAAGCCGGAGAGCATCAGATAGAGATACCGTTTCTTTTTTAAATCATCCATCATTTTCTCCTTCCAGATTTCGATATTTTCCGGATTCAGTATAGCAGTTTCAGCTGAGCATTATATGAACAAAATGTGAATTATTTATGCTTGCTCTGTAAACCTCCAGTCCGGTGCATTGTCATTTTTCTGATCTGTGATATAATATAGAAAAGCAAAGCAAAGTGAGTAAAACCATTGGTTTTATTCCCAGAAAGGAGTTCATTGTGTATTATTACGGATTTGACTGGACTTATGTCTATCTGGTGCTTCCCTGTCTGATTTTGTCCCTGTGGGCCAGTGCCCGGGTCAACAGCACCTTCCGCAAGTATTCCCGGCAATTTTCCCAGCGGGGAATCACCGGTGCAGAGGCTGCCCAGTGGGTTCTTCGCTCCAACGGCGTGGCAAACGTCCGGATTGAGCGCATCAGCGGGAATCTCACCGACCACTATGATCCGGGCTCCAATGTGATCCGCTTGTCAGATGATGTCTACAGCAGCACCTCCACCGCTGCTATTGGCGTGGCATGCCACGAAGCTGGGCACGCTGTGCAGTATGCGCAGGGATATGCCCCCATTAAGCTGCGGGCTGCCATCATTCCGGTCACCAATTTTGGTTCCAAGCTGGCCATGCCCCTGATCCTGTTGGGAATTCTCTTCTCCTCTCTTGGCAGCACCTCTGACTTCTTCATCAATCTTGGCATTGCCTGCTTCGGTCTTTCTGTGCTGTTCCAGCTGGTGACCCTGCCAGTGGAATTCAACGCCAGCCACCGGGCACTCGTTGCCATTGAGCAGAATGGTATTCTGACAGAGGAAGAGCTGCAAGGCGCCCGCAAGACCTTGAGCGCCGCTGCCATGACCTACGTAGCGGCCACTGCCGCGGCATTGGCGCAGCTGGCGCGGCTGCTGATCCTCTTCGGCGGCAACCGAAAGCGCAACGACTGATTTTCCAATCAAAGACCGCTTCCTGCTTGACAAGGGAAGCGGTTTTTTATATAATTTTTCAGGTTTCTATCGAATATTATGAAAAGAGAGTACAAGTTATGGAGGAATTACTGAACCAGTATCAGGCAATGGGAATCTCCCCTGCCGTTTATGCATACGGCGAAAAGGCGCTGGAGCGGCTGCAGGAGCGTTTTACCGCCATTGATAAAATTGCAGAATTTAACCAGGCAAAGGTCATCGCGGCCATGCAGAAAAACCATGTATCCGCCGCCTGCTTTGCCGCCACCACCGGCTATGGTTATGACGATCTGGGCCGGGATAATCTGGAAAAGGTGTACGCCGATGTATTCCACACCGAAGCTGCCCTGGTGCGACCTCAGATTACCTGCGGCACCCACGCCCTCACTGTAGCACTCAGCGCGAATCTGCTGCCCGGTGATGAACTGCTCTCCCCTGTTGGTCTGCCCTACGACACCTTGCAGGAGGTGATCGGAATTCGGGAAAGCCCCTGCTCTCTGGCAGAATACGGTGTGCAATACCGTCAAGTGGACTTGCTGCCGGATGGCAGTTTTGACTATGACAGCATCAGCAAAGCCATCAATGAAAAAACAAAGCTCATTACCATTCAGCGTTCCAAGGGCTATGCCACCCGCCCCACCTTCTCCGTCAATCAGATTGGTGAACTGATTACTTTCTGCAAGGCAAAAAAGCCCGATGTTGTCATCATGGTGGACAACTGCTACGGCGAGTTTGTGGAGACCGTGGAGCCCTCCGATGTAGGGGCAGATATGGTGGTTGGCTCCCTGATCAAGAATCCCGGCGGCGGTCTGGCCCCTATTGGCGGCTACATCTGCGGAACCGCAGAATGCGTCCGCCGGTGCGCTTATCGGCTATCTGCCCCCGGTCTGGGCCAGGAAGTGGGAGCGAATCTGGGCCTGATGCCTGCTCTGTACCAAGGCTTCTTCCTGGCCCCCACCGTGGTTGCCAGTGCGGAGAAGGGTGCAGTTTTCGCCGCCAATCTCTACGAGCCGCTGGGCTTCCGCTGTGTGCCCGGTGCCGGCGAAGTGCGGCATGATATTATCCAGGCTGTGGAACTGGGCAGCGAAGCCGGTATGATTGCTTTCTGCAAGGGCATTCAGGCCGCCGCCCCGGTGGACTCCTTTGCCGATCCCCTGCCCTGGGATATGCCTGGCTACAGTGACAAGGTGATTATGGCTGCCGGCGCTTTCGTCCAGGGCAGCTCCATTGAGCTCTCCGCCGATGGCCCCATCCGCCCCCCTTACGCCGTATACTTCCAGGGCGGGCTGACCTGGTACCACGCCAAGCTTGGCATCCTCATGAGCCTGCAAAAAATGGTCGATGCGGGCCTTGCAACTCTTTAACAGTCCATCTTGCTTACACCGCTGCAACAGAGAATTCCCGTTGCAGCGGTGTTTTTTATTTATCAAGGCGTCACTGCTTTCGTAAGACAAGTCCCGCCGATTTTGCGAACCGGCGGGACTTGTCATTATAAATTACAGCAATTCATCGGGCACATTGCACTCAGGAGTAGCACCGGGCTGATAATCGCGGTAGGCCATCAGGCCGGAGCCGGCAGGAATCAGCTTACCAATGATGACGTTCTCCTTCAAGCCAACCAGATGGTCAACCTTGCCCTTAATAGCAGCATCGGTCAGAACCTTGGTGGTCTCCTGGAAGGATGCGGCGGACAGGAAGGATTCCGTGGCCAGAGAAGCCTTGGTAATACCCATCAGTACAGCGGAAGCCTCGGCCAGCTGGAGATCCGTCTCGCCTGCATCGATGCGGGCCTGAATCTCAGCATTGGCGTCCTCATACTCAAAGGTATCCACAACCGCGCCCACCAGGAGCTTGGTATCGCCGGGATCCTCCACGCGCACCTTGCGCATCATCTGACGGATGATAACCTCAATGTGCTTATCGTTAATTTCAACGCCCTGCTGACGGTACACCGCCTGGACAGATTGCACCAGGTAATCCTGCACAGCTTCCACGCCGGAAATACGCAGCACATCCTGAGGATACAGAGCACCATCAGTAATGGGTTCGCCCTTCTGAACGACCTTACCGTGGGTGACCTTCAGGCCAACGGAATAAGGCACCTGATACACCTTGACCTCGCCATCGTCTGCGGTAATGGTGATATTACGCAGGGCAGTGCGGTGGGTCTCATCGATGCTCACGACACCGGTGATTTCGGAAATCTGGGCCATCTTCTTGGGCCGGCGGGCCTCAAACAGCTCTTCAACTCGAGGAAGACCCTGGGTGATATCGTCACCGGCAACGCCGCCAGAGTGGAAGGTACGCATGGTCAGCTGGGTACCAGGCTCACCGATAGACTGGGCAGCAATAATACCAACAGCCTCGCCCAGGTCAACCTCCTTGGAGGTCGCCAGGTTCATGCCATAGCACTTGGCGCAAACACCGCTTCTGGCACGGCAGCCAAGGATGGTACGGATATAAATCTTGTCAATGCCATGCGCCTCGAACTTGGTGGCGTCTTCGGGCATCATCATCACGTTCTTGGAGTGCAGCAGCTCGCCGGTAATGGGGGAAATTACATCATTGACCGGATAACGGCCGCGAATCCGATTGCCGAAGGTATCGATCACATCGCCCTTCTGGATTACCGCGCCGACCCAAATGCCATGGGTTGTGCCGCAGTCCTTCTGACGGATGATAACCTCCTGGGACACATCGACCATTCGGCGGGTCAGGTAACCGGAGTCGGCAGTACGCAGAGCGGTATCGGTCATGCCCTTACGAGCACCTCTGGAGGAGATGAAGTACTCCAAAGCGCCCAAGCCTTCACGGAAGTTAGCCTTAACAGGAATCTCAATGGTACGGCCCGCGGTATCGGCCATCAGGCCACGCATACCGGCAAGCTGACGAATCTGAGCCATACTACCACGAGCACCGGAGTCAGCCATCATGTAGATGGGGTTGAACTCATCCAGGTTACCCTGCAGTGCGTTGGTAACATCAGCAGTGGTCTTTTCCCACTGCTGAACCACCAGACGGTAACGTTCGTCATTGGTAATAAAGCCCTGGCGATAGTAGTTTTCAATATCAACCACCTTGCCTTCAGCCTGCTTGACCAACTCATACTTGATGGCAGGAACGACCATATCGGCAATGGACACCGAGATAGCACCCTTGGTAGAGTACTTATAGCCCAACGCCTTGATGCGATCCAGCATCTCCGTTGCAATGGTAAAGCCATGCTTGCGGATGCACTTATCGATGATCTTACCCAGCTGCTTCTTGCCAACCAAGAAGCTGATTTCCAGATCGAACTCATGGCCGGGAACGCTGCGATCTACGAAGCCCAAGTCCTGAGGAATGGGTTCGTTATAAATCAAGCGCCCAACGGTAGCATCAATGATGCGGTACTCCATCTTGCCGTCAATTTCTTTGCCATAGCGCACACGAATCGGTGCATGCAGTCCAATGGCACCATCAGCATAGGCGGCAATAGCTTCCTCCGTGCTGGAGTAATTGTGGACAGGGCGGAATTTGGCTGCTGCCTTACCCACAGCACTGGCGGCCTTGTTGGCAGCCAGGAAGTCATCGGCATCCACAATCGTATTCACCGGTAGGTTGGTATCGCCGGAATCGGTAACATAAACCGTCTCAGAGCCCTTCTCTGCCTTGCCCAGGCGGGTATAGGTCAGGTAGTAGGCACCCAGAATCATATCCTGGGTCGGCACCGTAACAGGCTTGCCATCCTGGGGACGGAGCAGGTTGTTGGCGGAGAGCATCAGCACTCTGGCCTCAGCCTGTGCCTCAGGAGACAGCGGGACGTGGATAGCCATCTGGTCGCCATCGAAGTCAGCGTTGAATGCCGTGCAGCACAGGGGGTGCAGCTTCAGGGCACGGCCCTCCACCAGGATGGGCTCGAAAGCCTGGATGCCCAGACGGTGCAGGGTAGGCGCACGGTTCAGCATGACAGGACGATCCTTGATGATGTCATCCAGGGCATCCCAAACCTCAGTCTTGCCTTTATCAATCATCTTCTTGGCGGACTTGATGTTATTTGCCAAGCCATCAGAAACCAGCTTCTTCATCACGAAGGGCCGGAACAGCTCAATGGCCATCTCTTTGGGCACACCGCACTGATACAGCTTCAGTTCAGGGCCGACAACGATAACGGAACGGCCGGAATAGTCAACGCGCTTACCAAGCAGGTTCTGACGGAAGCGGCCCTGCTTGCCCTTGAGCATATCGGACAGTGATTTCAGTGCACGGTTATTGGCGCCGGTGACGGCACGGCCGCGGCGGCCATTGTCAATCAGGGCATCCACAGCCTCCTGGAGCATCCGCTTTTCGTTGCGGATGATGATATCAGGAGCATTATACTTCTTCAGACGGCTCAGGCGGCTGTTCCGGTTGATGACCCGGCGATACAGGTCATTGAGGTCGGAGGTGGCAAACCGTCCGCCGTCCAGCTGAATCATGGGGCGAATATCGGGCGGGATAACAGGCAGCGCATCCAGGATCATCCAGCTGGGCTTGTTGCCGGATTCCCGGAAAGCTTCCACAACCTCCAGCCGCTTCACCAGGCGAAGCTTCTTCTGGGAGGAGGCGGTCTTCAGTTCGCTGCGCAGCTGCTCGGAGAGCTGATCCAGGTCAATCTGCTCCAGCAGCTCCTTGATGGCCTCAGCGCCCATCCCCGCTTTGAAGTCATCCTCGTACTTCTCCCGCATGTCCCGGTATTCCTTCTCGGTGAGTACCTGATTTTTTGCCAGAGGTGCATCGCCGGGATCAGTGACAATATAGGAAGCGTAGTACAGCACCTTTTCCAGCACCTTGGGACTGATATCCAGAATCAGTCCCATACGGGAAGGGATGCCCTTAAAATACCAGATGTGACTGCAGGGAGCGGCCAGCTCAATGTGGCCCATACGCTCGCGGCGCACCTTGGACTTGGTCACTTCCACGCCGCAGCGGTCGCAAATCTTGCCCTTATACTTGATTTTCTTATATTTGCCGCAGTGGCATTCCCAGTCCTTGGTGGGTCCAAAGATCCGCTCACAGTACAGGCCGTCCCGCTCCGGCTTCAGGGTGCGGTAGTTAATGGTCTCGGGCTTCTTGACCTCGCCATGGGACCACTGCCGGATCATCTCCGGCGAAGCGATGCCAATCTTAATGGCATCAAAGGTGGCATTTGCCATAAGTGCGCCTCCTTAGTCTTCCGATGTCTCGGCGTCGCCATCTTCTTTCAGATCGCCGAACACATCCATAATATCTTCAGGGCTATCCTCGTCAATGACGAAGCCGGAATCCAGCACCTCATTGGTGTCTCCGACCACCGTATCGTTGCGGTCATCGGAGCTGTAGACGATCTCATCATCATCGTCATCGTCCTTCAGCTCGATCTCGTTGCCATTCTCATCCAGCACGCGGATATCCAAGCACAGAGCCTGCAGCTCCTTGACCAGAACCTTAAAGGATTCAGGCACACCGGGCTTGGGGATGTTAGCACCCTTAACAATGGCCTCGTAGGTCTTCACACGACCGGTCACGTCATCGGACTTCACCGTCAGGATTTCCTGCAGGGTGTAAGCAGCGCCGTAAGCTTCCAGCGCCCAAACTTCCATTTCGCCGAAACGCTGGCCGCCGAACTGGGCCTTGCCACCCAAAGGCTGCTGAGTAACCAAGGCATACGGGCCGGTGGAACGGGCATGAATCTTATCATCAACCAGGTGATGGAGTTTCAGGTAATAAGGATAGCCAACGGTGACCAAGTTATCGAAAGGTTCACCGGTACGGCCATCATACAGGATGGTCTTGCCGTCCTCCCGCAGACCCGCTTCCTTCAAGGTCTCACGGATATCCTTCTCATTGGCGCCATCGAACACAGGGGTAGCCACATTCCAGCCCAGGGCTCGGGCAGCGTAACCCAGGTGAACCTCCAGCACCTGACCGATGTTCATACGGGAAGGCACGCCCAAGGGGTTCAGCACAATATCCAGAGGTGTGCCATCGGGCAGGAAGGGCATATCCTCCTCCGGCAGGACGCGGGAAACAACGCCCTTGTTGCCGTGACGGCCGGCCATCTTGTCGCCCACGGAAATCTTCCGCTTCTGGGCAATATACACACGGACGGACTTGGTAACACCGGGAGCCAGCTCATCGGAGTTCTCCTTGGTGAAGACCTTCACATCCACTACAATACCGCTCTCGCCATGAGGCACCTTCAGGGAGGTGTCGCGCACTTCTCTTGCCTTCTCGCCGAAGATGGCACGGAGCAGCCGCTCTTCAGGGGTCAGTTCGGTTTCGCCCTTGGGGGTAACCTTGCCGACCAGGTAATCGCCGGAGTGCACCTCAGCACCAACACGGATGATACCGTTTTCGTCCAGATCCTTCAGGGCATCCTCGCCGACATTGGGGATGTCACGGGTAATCTCCTCCGGTCCGAGCTTGGTGTCGCGGGCTTCGGTCTCGTGCTCCTCAATGTGGATGGATGTGAACACGTCTTCCCGCACCAGACGCTCATTGAGCAGGATGGCGTCCTCGTAGTTGTAGCCTTCCCAGGTAACAAAGCCGATCAGCACGTTCTTGCCCAGGGCGACCTCGCCGCCAGAGCAGCTGGGGCCATCGGCAATAATCTGCTCGGTGTCAACCCGCTCGCCCACCACGCAGTTGGGGCGCTGGTTGATGCAGGTGCCGGCATTGGAGCGGGCGAACTTGGTCAGGTGATAGGTGGCAGTCTCACCATCGTCGTAACGCACGGAAATATCCGTTGCGGAAACAGCAGTAACCACGCCGGGTTTCTTCGCCTTGATGCAGACCTCGCTGTCCACAGCGGCCTTGTGCTCGATGCCGGTGGCAACGACAGGAGGCTCGGTGGTCAGCAGCGGCACGGCCTGACGCTGCATGTTTGCACCCATCAGGGCACGGTTTGCGTCATCGTTTTGCAGGAAGGGAATGAAGGAGGTAGCGATGGAAATCATCATTCTGGGGGACACGTCAACATAGTCAATCATGTTGCGATCCACTTCGATGATCTCATTGCGGTGACGGCAGGTAATACGGGCATTGGCCAGGCATCCGTTTTCATCCAGCGGCTCACTTGCCTGACCGACATAATAATCATCTTCCACATCGGCGGTCATATATTCCACATCGCGGGTGACAAAGCCGGTGGCCTTGTCCACCTTGCGGTAGGGAGCCTCCACGAAGCCATACTCATTGATCTTGGCAAACGTTGCCAGGTAGTTGATCAAGCCGATGTTGGGGCCTTCAGGGGTCTCAATGGGACACATACGACCGTAATGTGTATAGTGAATATCTCGCACATCGAAGGATGCCCGATCACGGCTCAGGCCGCCGGGGCCCAGCGCAGACAGGCGGCGCTTGTGAGTCAGCTCAGCCAGAGGGTTATTCTGATCCATGAACTGAGACAAAGGAGAAGAACCGAAGAATTCCTTAATTACAGCGGTAACCGGCCGGATGTTGATTAAGCTCTGAGGCGTGACCGCATCCAGATCCTGAACGGTCATGCGCTCACGAATCACGCGATCCAGGCGGCTGAAGCCAATGCGGAACTGGTTCTGCAGCAGCTCGCCAACACAGCGCAGGCGACGGTTGCCCAGGTGATCGATATCATCGGGAGTACCCACGCCCATGGCCACACAGTTGAGGTAGTTGATGGAGGCCATGATGTCATCCACAATGATGTGCTTGGGGATCAGGTCATCCATCCGCTCCTCAATGGCTTCCTTCCAGCCATCGGCGGGAACGGTATCCAGCATTTCCCGCAGAACGGAGAAACGAACCTTTTCCTTGATGCCGTACTGCTTGGGATCAAAATCCACGAAGCCGGCCATGTCCACCATATTGTTAGAGAACACCTTGACCTTGCTGTCACCGATGCGGATGACCGCCTCGTTAACGCCCTTGGCGCTGAGCTCATGGGCCTGAGCACGGGAAATGAAGTCACCGGGCATCACCAGGATTTCGCCTGTGATAGGGTCACTAATAGGCTCCGCTGCTTCCTGGCCGGACAGGCGGCTCCAGATATCCATCTTCTTGTTAAATTTATAGCGGCCAACCTTGGACACATCGTAGCGATGAGCATCAAACAGCAGCCCTTCCAGATGTGCGATGGCAGTCTCCACCGTGGGGGGCTCGCCGGGACGCAGGCGGCGGTAGATTTCCAGCAAGGAATCTTCTCTGGTCTTGCAGGGATCCTTTTCCAGGGTGGCAAGGATACGCTCATCCTCACCGAACATCTCCTTGATCTGCTCATCCGTGCTGACACCCAGAGCGCGAATCAAGCTGGTGATGGGCAGCTTCCGGTTCTTATCGATACGCACCCAAAAGACATTGGCATTATCGGTTTCGTATTCCAGCCAAGCGCCGCGGTAAGGAATGACAGTGGCCGTATAGGTATGCTGGTCAGACTTGTCCACCTCGTGGCCGTAATACATACCAGGGCTGCGGACGATCTGAGAAATAATGACACGCTCTGCGCCATTGATGACGAAGGTGCCGCCGTTGGTCATGACCGGGAAATCACCCATGAAGATTTCCTGCTCTTTGATTTCACCCGTCTCGGTGTTGCGCAGACGAATGCGCACCTTAATGGGCTTTGCGTAGGTGGTGTCCCGCTCCTTGCACTCCTCGATGGTGTACTTGGGCTTGTCTTCCATGGTGTAATCCAGGAAGCTCAGTTCCAGTTTACCGGAGAAGTCGGTAATGGTGCCCACATCCTTGAAAACCTCACGCAGGCCTTCATCCAGGAACCACTGGTAGGAGTCCTTCTGGATTTTCAGCATATTGGGGATTTCCAGGATCTCTTCATACTTTGCGTAGGACTTACGCATGGTCTTACCGAACATTACGTCCTTGACCATTGCCATATGGATCATCACAGCCTTTCTTTCGAAATGTGTTGCTTGCATTTGATACGCCAGGAGCCGTTGCCGTTAGTTGTGAACTTTCTACTTGACAGCCGCCCTGCCCTGTGGTAGAATGCCCATGTGAGGAAGTGTGCGGATGTGGGCATAGTATCACACTATGGACTACTATTGTAGCTCATCCGCGGCTGTTTGTCAATTGGTTTTTCTGCTGTTTCGGGGGCCTTCGTGTCCTCGGTTTTTTGTTTTTATGACGAAAACAGAGCATTCTCCCTCCTGCATCCCAGGGTTTTACCGGCCTATAAAGTTCAGGTCTGCATGCAGACTGCATACGCAGAAAAAAGAAGCCCTATCCCCTGTTGCATGTAAAGACTGGAGGCATGGCACGCAGCAATGCGGCCATGCCTCCCTTGTTTATTCCATCACGACCACCGCGGTTGCCACCTTCCGGCAGAACATCTCATCGTGCTCCACAAGCAGGAGCGTCGGTCGGAACGCGAGGAGCAGTTCCTCCAACTGCATCCGGGAAATCACATCAATATAATTCAGTGGCTCGTCCCAGACATGCAGATGTGCCGGTTCGCAGATGGATTTGGCCAGCAGCAGCTTCTTCTTTTGCCCTGCGCTCAGAGCGGACAAATCTTTTTCCAGTTGGCTGCGGGTCACATCCAGCTTATTAAGCATTGCCATCAGCAGATGCGCTTCAACTCCGCTTTCCCGGACGAAATCATCAAAACTTCCCTGCAATCCTGAGGTATCCTGGCTGACATAAGAGATCTTCAGTTCGTTTCCACGCCACAGAGAACCGGTAAATTCGAGATTTTCACCGCAAATCAGCTTCAATAGGCTGGATTTTCCGCAGCCGTTGGGGCCCCGTAAATTCAAGCGATCTCCCTGCTGGATGGTAAAACTGACCGGCACACCGGATAGCGTATCTCCGTAGCGCACCGCTACCTGCTTCAGCTCCGCCAAACGCTGGGTGTGAAACGGAGTTTGAAAGATTTTCAGGCTGTCGCTGCGCTCAATATTTTTCAGCAGCCCCTGCTTTTCGGTGATTGCCGCAGCCTGCCGCTTTTCAATTGCCTTGGCTCTGGCCATGGTTTTGGCGGCCTTGGCTCCCTGATAGGGGCGGTAGCCCTTCACATTGTCCACCTTCAGACGATCAATGCCAATTTTTCGTCCCTCGGCAGTGTCAGACCACCGGGCTTTCTCCCGGGCAGTCTGCTCCAGGCGGCTAATCTCCCGCTTGAGCTTTTCGTTTTCCGCCTGCTCAAAAGCGTCCTGGCGCTGTTTGTTTTCCATCCAAACAGAGAAATTGCCGCGGCACACCTGAATATCCGCTTTGTTGATGGACAGGATATGATCCACGCAGGCATCCAAAAACGCCCGGTCATGGGATACCAGGATAAAGCCCCGCTTCCCCGCCAAATACCGGCTTACCAAGTGGCGTCCCAGTACATCCAGATGGTTTGTCGGCTCATCGATCAGGAGAAAATTGTTTTCCTTACTGAAAAGTACCGCCAATTGAAGTTTTGTCTGCTCCCCATTGCTCAGGGTGCCATACGGCCGATACAGCACCTCTTCATCCAGCTGCAATTGGCCCATCTCTCTTGCAACTCTCCAGTATTCATAATCCGGATTCATCTGTTCCACTGCTTCCAGTGCGGTAACAGAATTGTCTGGAATTGCAAAAGGGAAATAGGAAAATTGTACCGACGCAGAGATCGTCCCGCGGTAAGGATAGTCTCCCTGCAGGAGCTTTAGAAATGTGGTTTTTCCCCTGCCGTTTCTGCCAATGAAACCCAGCCTCCAATTGGTATCCAGTTGAAAGCTGACATTTTCGAAGATGTTTTCATAGCTGCCATCATAGGAAAAGGTGAGATTTTTAACTTGAATCAAAGACATATTGTGCCCTCCCAAACATGAAAAAATGGCCGCAGGAAGTTTCCCCGCAGCCAAATGCCCATGCCATCCCCTCAAGGCAGAGAAAATGGGCGCAAAAAAGCTGACAGAATGCGTTTTCTTCCTGCTTTTGGGCATGACAACACCAACCGGGTTTCACCGGTTTTCGTACAATGCCCTTACAATCAGCAAGAAGTGTGACGCATTCTCTCAGCTCCAATCTGTCTGGATTTGCTTTTCATTATAGCAGATATTTCTCATTTTGCAAGTAAAAAAGCAGCCACCTCCAGTGATATGTACCCCAATACTGGACACCCGGTATTGGGGGTACATATCAGTTTTAAGAGGGGCAACTGCTTTTTTATTTGACATAACGGCTAATGTACCGCTCAAATTCATCCACAGGGACAGGCTTGGAATAGTAATAGCCCTGGATATAGTCGCAGCCCAAGCTGCGGACGCGGCGAACCTGATTTTCCGTTTCAATGCCCTCCGCTACAGTCTTGAGATTCATCATCTTGGCAAGCTCAATGCAGAATTCCAAAGCGTTCCGCTGACTGCCGGGCACATCCTGCCGGATGATGCTCATATCAATCTTCAGCACATCCAAGTCCATGCTGTTAAGCGTAGTCAGGGAAGAATACCCTGTGCCAAAATCGTCCAACTCGATTACAAAATTCTTTTCATGGAGTTTGGAAAGGCAATCGGAAATTCGCTTTGGATTGTCGCTGAACGCAGATTCGGTCAGCTCAATATGAATCATCTCCGGCTCCAGCTGCATTTCATCCATCAGGCTGAGAATCTCATCCGCCAGATGAGGATTTTCAAAATCCCGGCGGGAAAGATTAATAGACACCGGCACCAGGGGCAGGCCCTGCTGCTTCCATCTCTTGATATCCTTCCCTACCTGGGTCCATACATAGCGGTCAAGGTCCCGGATAAAGCCGATCCGCTCAAACAGCGGAATAAACTCGCCGGGGCTCATGAAGCCATACTCCGGGTGGATCCAGCGCACCAGCGCCTCTGCCCCCACCGGCGCACCATTCTCTGACAGGTGCTTCGGCTGATAGTAAACCTGAAACTGATGCTGCTCCAAGGCTTTTTCCATGCTGTCAAGAATGCGCTGCTCC
This sequence comes from uncultured Oscillospiraceae bacterium, assembly GCA_934591635.1. GTDB lineage: Bacteria > Bacillota > Clostridia > Oscillospirales > Oscillospiraceae > Faecousia. The sequence continues at coordinate 95,098 of CAKTPI010000006.1, forward strand.
TTTAGCTTCTCCAGCCGCAGGGCATCGGTATATTCCCCGAAGTACACACCGTATATCTGCCGGATCTTATTGATGGCGCACTGGGCGTGGTCGCACAGCACCCGCATGGAAGTCTCTTTATCAACCTTTGCATAGCCAATTTTAATCACCAAATTGGGTACCGGCGCCTCATGCCGCACCTTGTACAGCAGCGCATCCCGGCCCTCTTCCGGGAACTCATGGCACATGACAACAAAGTCGTCCTCTCCCAGTCGGCCTGCCACGGCAAGGCCCGGAATCCGTTTTTCGATTTGCCGGGCACAGTACTCCACAACAGAGTCGCACAGAAAATCTCCGTACTTTTCCTCGATCATGCGGTAATTTTCGATATTAATACAAGCGAGGATATAAGGCTCGTCTCCACTGACGCGGCGAATCTGCTCGGCGTGACGGAAGAAGAATTCTTTGGTATACATACCTGTCAGCAAATCCCGCTCCAGTACATGAAGCATCGCCGTGGAATCCAGCAAAGAAATCAAACTGCGCACCCGGTTCCTCACCACATCTGGCTGGAAGGGCTTCACCAGCAGCTCCGACGCGCCCTGCTCCAGGCATTGAGCCTCCTCCCCCCGCTCGGCTACCGCAAGCACCGGCACCAAGCGATGACGGGAATCCAGCCGGAGGTACTGCAAAAGCTTTGGATCCTGCCGAGTAATAATGGCGGCATAGGGTTTTTCGTACTGTCTGAGGAAAACCACAGCCGCCTCGTAGGAATCTGCCTCGTCTACATCGTAGTCCTGGCTCAGGATGGCAGTCAATTCCGGTTCCTGCACGATGAGCAGGTGGTTTGAGCGGGGCTGAAGGCCCTCGTGAGCCTCTCCGGCATCTAATCCATACACAATGCCCACGACCACCCGATCCGAGGAATTCCCCAACGGCGCAACCTTGATACGGTGGCACAGACGAGTTTCCTGGGCAGTCTCGTGGCACTCGCACAGGAGTGATTTATTGGTCTGTAAGTATTTCGAAAGGTTCTCTGGGGTCAGCATCTGAATCAGACGTGGCTGCTCCAACGGGTCGCAGTGCTTTTGGACGTACAAGGCCATCATCTGCCGGTAATTGCCGGCTTTATGGACAAAAGAGCCGTACTTCTGACGGACACGGGGATTGAGCCGAAATACTTCCACCTGGTTCTCCCGGAGGTTCACCTGCATAATACAGGAATAATCCTCCCCTAAGCTGCGAAACAGCTCGTTTTCCGCTGCTGCTTCCTGCGCTTGCGCTTCCCGGGAATCCGGATACGCTGTGCTGCTCATTATCCACTGCACCTCCCTTGCATTTTTTCATACGCTTCCATTTAATCCTTCCACATTTTAACAGCAACTGAAAATAAATGCAAGGGGTTATCTGCCGACTTTCAATAATTTTTATGCGAATTATTTCATTTTTTGTCGGATTGCTTCTGTATCTTTCGAAAACGTTTTCATTTTCAATAGCGAAACTTTTTCGAAATAATTTTCGTTCCGCCGTCAGCGGGGCTGGCCAGCCATATCCTTTTCCCGGTTCAGGCGAAATTCCACAGACCGCTTCAGGTAGGAAAGATAATCCTCGTCATCGCACATGGATTTTCCCGGAGTATCGGAAAGCTTCGCCACCGGTCGGCCATTGACATATTGCAGCTTGATGACAATATTCAGCGCTTCCTCACAGGTGTCGTTGGAGCAGAAGGTCCCAATGCCAAAGGAGACCTTGGCTCTGTCCTTAAAGAAATCATAGAGCTTCTGGGAACGGTCAAAGTCCAGGCTGTCGCTGAACAGCAGCTGCTTGGTGCGGGTATCCACACCGTATTTTTGATAATGTGCCAGGATCTTCTCTCCCCAGGCGTAGGGATCCCCGCTATCATGGCGCACGCCGGAATAGTTATTCACCATGGAGTGATTAAAGTCCAGCAGAAACAGATCCGTGGTGATGGTGTCGGTAAGTGCCGTACCGTTATCGCCCCGGTATTCATCATACCAATCAGCCATGGCGTGATGGTTGGTATAGGCCAGCGGGATGGAATCGATGCCCTGGTACATCTGCACAAACTCATGGGCATAGGTGCCGATGGGCCGGATGCCGTACTTTTTGGCCAGGTATACATTGGAGGTGCCCACGCAGTTCTCCGTCTCCGTCACCAGGCGGCGCACCACCACATCTTCCCATTCCCTGGAAAGTCTGCGGCGGCAGCCGAATTCCGCGAAGCGGAACGTATAAGTACCGTTCTGAAAGGCCGCAATTTTCTGATTCAGCCGCTGGGCAGCAGAGGCGCGCAGGGTCTCATAGTCATAGCGCATGCGGAAATAGACCTCATTGATGATTTCCAGCAGATAAATTTCAAACTGCATAGCAGAAAACAGCGGTCCCTTCACAATGACGCTCAACTGCCCATCCGGACTTAAGTCTGTCGTCACGTATTCCCGGATTGGGTGCCACAGCCGTAAAAATTCCACATAGTCATTTTTGATAAACCGAATAGAGCGCAGGTAATCCAGTTCCTCTCTGGTAAAACGCAGCGTGCACAAATAGTCGATCTGATCATTGATTTCTGCCAGCATCTCCGGGGTAAAATGGATATCCTGATTGCGGCACTTAAAGTGATATTCTCCATTGAGATCGGTGTGCTTGTGGAAAATCACCTGATCCATATTGAATTTATACAGGTCAGTATCCAGCAAAGAAAGCACAATTGGCTCTAATTTCATAGCTTCTTCCTTTCATCTAAAGCGATGCCGTCCGGTCATTGTTCCGGGATTCCAGTACCATTTTTTGGAGCGTCTCATACTGGCTCCATAGAATGGGATTTGTATATTGCTGCCATTGCGCCTGCTCCCCCTGCAAGAAAAAGAAGCGCATCCGGGAAGCGGAAATATCAACGGTTTTGGGGATATACAGCTCCGAGATATGCACGCCCTGCACGCCGTCAAACCAGCTGATGCGCCGGGCCTCTTTGCCGGAAATCAGGAGATCCGGATAGACGCCATACTGCTTCTTCACGTTTTCCAGCACATATTCCCCCCAGGTGCCGTTGTTCCCCACCCCGATATCCGGAAGTGGAAATATCTGCACCTGATTGCCAAAAAGCAGCCGCAGCAGCTGCTCTCTCGTCTCATAGGGGAAGGGATTCTGCGCCGTGCCGCTCTCCTGTGCAGAGCCTACAAAAATTCCCACCTGTCCACACAGCGCCAGTGCCGTGCGGATCATCTGCTCATGCCCGCAGTGAATGGCCTGAAATCTCCCCACCAGAATGCCCAGGGCAAAGGGCTTTTCGTGATGCTCCATCAGTCCAGCTCCGGGCAGAAGGCAGGCATCAGCTCCAGCTTGAACTGATTCAATTTATGCAGACAGTCAATCTTCGCTTTTTTCTCCGCGTCCTTGATTTCACCGGTGCGGATGTAATGATCCAGCTCTGCATAGAGGAACCCCAGATTCTCTTCGTCCGTCTTACCGCACAGGCCATCGATGGGCACCTTGTCCACCAGCGCCTCCGGCAATCCCAGCTCCCGTCCGATTGCCTTCACTTCCTGCACCGTCAGGTGTGAGCAGGGACTGAAATCCCCCGCCGCGTCTCCATAGCGGGTGGAATAACCCACCCAATCCTCGGAAAGATTGCAGGTATTGGCCACCCGCCCGTTGTGGCTCTGCGCAACGGCATAGAGGGTTGCCATACGGATGCGGGGCGGTAAATTGGTTTTTGACTGGACGGAAAGTGCAAAGGGCATGGCTGCCTTCATGGCCTCCACCGCATTTTGAATGTTGATTTCGTAGCTTTGAATTTCCAGGTGCTCCACCAGCAGCCGGGCCATAGCAATATCCTGCTGCACGCCGCAGGGCATAAGCACGCCAATAACCCGCTCCTTCCCCAGTGCCGCCACGCAAAGCGCCGCCACCACAGAGCTGTCCTTGCCGCCGGAAATGCCCACGATTGCATTACAGTCCGGGCCGTTCTGCCGGAAAAAATTCTGAATCCAATCAATACATTGCTCTTTTACCTTTTTGGCATCGAACATGGTTTTCTCCCCCTTATTCCACATTGATCTGGCAGCAGCGCATCGTTTCCAGCGCCGCCGCATGAGTTGCGGGACTGACGCCGGCGCAGCAGGCGCTGTCTACCGAAATTTCCATCTCCGGGAAATTGGCCTTGAGCATCAGGGCATTCGACACCACGCAGATATCCGTGCACAGGCCAACCAGTTCTACGGTAAAGGGCTGCCCGCCCGCTGCCTGGTATAGCAGCCTGGGCAACAGTACCGAGCCAAAGGTCAGCTTTTCCACTTTGGTAAAGCCCTTCTGCTCCAGAGCTGCCGCTATCTCATCGCAAAGCATCCACCCGGGCGTTCCTTTGATGCAATGTGGGACAGGCAAATGCCTCCCCTCGGCAGTTTCCAGATAGTTCGGGGAATGGGTATCCAGCGTGGCAAAGATCTCACCTTCAAACCGCAAAATCTTATCCATCACCTTCGGCACGATTGCCTGGGCCGCATCAGAGCCCAGGCTGCCATCCACAAAATCCCGCTGCATGTCTACAACAATCAAAAAATGTTTCATAATGTCTCCTTTCCAGCAGGCCATCAACGGGCGCTTTGCCGCACCTTCTGGGGGGTGGTTCCATAGAGTTCATGGAACATCCGCAGAAAGGTCTTATAATTTGTCAGTCCGTTTTGCTCCATCAGAGCCGGGATGCTTTGGTCACTGGTTTGCAGCTCCTCATAAAGCTTGGAGGTTCGCAGCATACATAAATAGTCCAGGAAGGTCTGACCCGTGTACTTTTTGAAAATCCGGCAGAAATACTCCTTGGAGATACTCAGGTGATCCGCCGCGTTTTCCAGGCTGATGCTCTGACGGAAATGCTCCTGGGTCCAGGCAACCACGTCCCTGATCCGGTTCAAATCCCGGGCAGAGGCATTTTCCGTGAGTCGAACTGACGTTGCGGAATACTGCCGGTACAGCACATATAAAAACTCAAGCAGCCGCGCCCGGAACAGCAGTTGGTACCCATCCCCGTTTTCCTCAAACAACTGCTGCATGGCAGAAAGGGGCTGCAAAAGCTCCGGCGTATGCTCCAATTCCGAACGCCGGATGATGGTGCGAAAGCGCAGCCCCTCCTTCCCGTGAAAATACGCACTCATGCGCAGCGCAGACAGCTGCATCAACATATAGGGGCAGTAATCCCGGCGCTGCACAATGCGCGTCATATGCAGCTCGCCGCTGTTGATGATCAGCAAATCCCCCGGCTCCAGTTCATAGGTATCCGCCTGCACCACAGCGGTCATATGTCCCCCTTGAAGCCAGATAAATTCGACATATTCATGCCAGTGCACCGATACAGTCAATTCATCCGCAAACTGGCCGCAGCCGGTAGCTCCGCAGCTGCGTACCGGAGTGCTGATATAAACCGGAAGATGATCCACTTCCTCCACAAGCTCATGCCAAATGGGCGATGCCGCTTCCTTTTGCTGCTCCATCCGCGCAATCCTCCCTCCTGTCTGATAGGGCAAGCATACCACATTCAGAGCAAAATATCAATATTGGCTTGATTTACGCATCAACATCGTCCGAAGTTATTTTAATATCATCCAATAAGTCATTTATATTTTCCGAATATTTCTGTATTTTCTTTTCACGAAATCAATATTGTCATAAATATGAGCAATATTGAATCTAGCATTTTAACACAAATCAGCTATAATATTCCCGTAAGCAAACAAAATCCAGTTCATCAGAGAGGAGCCTATCTCATGTATTACCCGATCAACTATTCCAGCACGCCGGCAATGATGCCCCGGATTCTCTCCGAGGATGTGGGCATTCCTGAGCTGCGCACTCCCATGCTGCCCAGCCGGCGCAAGTTTCGCCTTTGGATGCCAAAATGGGGTGCCACAAAACGAGAGCCACAGTGCACCTGCAAGAAGACCTGCACCGCCTAATAACCAGCCGAGATTTCCAGAGAGCATTTCCTCTTCTATATCATTAAACGGGCAACTGCCTATCCGGCTGCTGCCCGTTTGGTGTGCTGCGGAGGCCAAAATTCACCTTACGATTATCTTCGCAGCCTGCCGGCATTCCGAAGCGGAAGCTGCAAAGATTCAGGAAAGCTGCCTCCGCCTGGAGAACGATATCCGCACGCCCGGCTGAAAAACGCATATAAAAATCCGCCGTCATTCGCAATGAATACGGCGGATTTTTGGCGGAGAGTCAGGGATTTGAACCCTGGCGACATTATTCATGCCCTACGAGATTTCGAGTCACGCCTCTTCGACCACTTGAGTAACTCTCCGTACTCGCTCGTAAAGCAGGTGTATTATACCAGCATTCCCAGGAAAAATCAAGGATTTTCCGGTTTCTTTTTCGCCAGCTCGATTACCTCCCGAAGCTTCGTGGTAATGTCTCGGTAATTCTCCCGCTGGTGGGGACGCAGGCAATTCGTGCAGTCCTTGATGCCCTTGGCATTGTAGCGGAAATTGCCGCCGCATCGGTCCCCCAACGCATACAGCGGGCAGTAGCAGAACAAGCAGCTGAAGGTTTCAGGGTCAGCCCCGGGGTGACAGGGGTAATATTCACATTCCTTATTCTGGAAGAAATCGTAATGGCTCATTGTTATCCTCTTTTCTTTGTCTTTTGCCTGTGATATAATCTGGCAAAAGGAGTACAGTAAATGCGTGTTTTAATAGATGGTGACGGCTGCCCCGTGGTGGGGATTGCCGCTGCATTGTGCAAAAAGCAAGGGATTCCCTGTCTTGTGCTCTGCGACACAGCTCACGAAATGCACCGGCAGGATGTCACCGTGCTCACCTTTGACAAGGGAGCAGACAGTGTAGACTATGCGCTGGCGAACCGGGTTCTCCCAGGGGATATTGTGGTGACCCAGGACTATGGCGTTGCCTCCATGTGCCTGGCTAAGGGAGCCCGGGTGCTTCATCAGGACGGGTGGGAATACACCCGATGGAACATCGACGCCCTGCTTCTGGAGCGGCACGAGGCACGGAAATTCCGCCTGCGCGGCGGCCGAACCAAGGGGCCTGCCAAGCGAAAACAGGTACAGGATGACGCTTTTTACACCGCGTTGTCAAGCCTCCTGGAAGCTGTCCCACGGGGAGACTGAGGGCGGCATGTGCTGAAAGGCCATGCGTTTTCCCGATGCCGGGTGGGTAAAGCAAATTTTATGAGAAAACAGGGCGATTTCACAGGGGTCATTCCATTCTGAATACTTCCGCTCCCCCATAAGCGGAAAACCTCGGCTGGCAAACTGCACCCGAATCTGATGCGTCCTGCCTGTGTGAAGTTCAACCTGTACCAGACAGCAGTCTTTTTGCTTGCCCAGAATCTGATAACTCAGGCTGGCCGGTTGAATTCCCTTTCCCGGTGCAGGGGCTACAAATGTCATTCGCCTTGCCTTATCCCTGCCCAGCAAATCGCAGAGTGTGTCGCTATTCTTTTCTGGGATGCCATGAAGGACAGCCCAATAGTACTTCCGGAACTCCCCTTCCCGCACCTGCCGGGAAAGCTCCGATGCCGCCTTTGGATTTCTGGCAAGCACCATCAAACCGCTGACCACCCGATCCAGCCGATGCACCGTCCGGATGTCCGCGTTGGGATCACCCAGCTGCTGCCGCAGCAAATCCGGAAGTCCCCCCGGCTCATCGGTGGATAGCACCCGCGGCGGCTTCACGCAAACAAGGATGTCTGCATCTTCATAGCATATCTCAATCATAACCATCACATCCTGCTGATATTGTATCAAAAAAGCAGTGACACTGCAAGCATTTGGAGGGAACCCCTATGAAAATTGTTGTTTTGGACGGTGCCGCCCTGAATCCGGGAGATCTGTCCTGGGACTGGTTAAACCGTTTTGGGCAGTACACCGTTTATCCCCGGACGGACAGCGAGGTAGAAGCTGTTGCCCGGATCGGCAGTAGTGAAATCGTGCTGACCAACAAAACGCCGATCACAAAAGCGCTTTTACGCCAGTGCCCTGCCATTCGCTACATCGGTGTACTGGCAACGGGCTATAATGTGGTGGATGTGGCAGCTGCACGGGAGCGGAACATTCCTGTCACCAACGTGCCAAGCTATGGCACCAACGCGGTTGCCCAATACACCATGGCTTTATTGCTGGAAATCTGCCATCAAATTGGGCTGCACAATCAGGCGGTGCACCATGGTGCATGGGCAAAATCTCCCGTTTTCTCTTTTTGGCTGACCCCGCAATCAGAGCTCGCCGGCAAAACCATAGGCATTATCGGACTGGGGCGCATCGGAACAGCAGTTGCAAAACTGGCCAGTGCCTTTGGCATGCAGGTTCTGGCCTATACCCGGACAGAAAAACCGGGTATCCAGTGTGTTGACCTGGATACCCTGCTGCACCGCTCAGACGTGATTTCCCTGCACTGCCCTCTGCTGCCGGAAACGACAGAGATGATATGCGAAGAGGCCATTGCCAAAATGAAGGACGGGGCAATTCTACTTAACACCTCTCGGGGCGGGCTGCTGAACGAGGCAGCTGTTGCCCAAGCGCTGGAAACCGGAAAGCTATCCTATGCCGCAGTTGACGTTGTCTCCCAGGAACCGATTCTGGCCGGGAATCCTCTGCTGTCCGCCCCCAACTGTATCATCACCCCGCATATGGCCTGGGCTCCGGTGGAGAGCCGTCAGCGCCTTATGGCGTGTGTCGAACAGAATCTTGCCGCATTTTTACGCGGGCGAGCGCAAAATGTAGTAAACTGATTTCATCGGTCCTTATTTTTCTTATCAAAGAGCATGGATATCCCCACACCTCCCAGCACCAGAAGCATAGCCGATGCCAATGGATTCGGCCGGCGGGTACTCACGCTTCTGGCAAGGTGCAGCGGCGGCGCGTTGCAGCCAAGTGCACTGACACGGATTCCGAAAAATGCCGTCATCAGCACCACCGCTGCACAAATCAGGCAAAATATTCTTACACCCATTTTTCTGAATCCTCCCTCATTTGAATTTGGATTCAGTATACACAGCCCGCCTTTGGAAAAAGGTCTAACGGGCAAGTCTCAAAATGGAATCGAACGCCCTTCTGCGCCCCATTCCCACATAATGAGCGTCCAGCGGATGCGAATGCTGGCCCTGACCCCCGAAGCATCGCAGTGTTGGGAAAAACTTTTGTTAGGCTCTTACTTTTTAAGTAAATACCCGAATTCATCCATAAGGATGTTTGAATTTCTGTGAATAAAGGAGATGCTACAACCAATGTACGAAACAACGCGTCTGCTTTTCAGAAAAGCAGAATTTCCCGACTGGAAACCCATGTACCGCAACGTCTGGCGGCACCCGGAATCTGCCCGCTATATGCTATGGTCCGTTATCACATCCGAAGCAGACGCGCAGGAGCGGATGCAGAAAAGCATCGTCTATCAGTTTGCCCATCCGGCCTGGCTGGTAATTGAAAAAGAAAGCGGCCAGGCAATTGGATTTGCCGGGCTGCGGGAAGAGAACGGCATTTGTGAAGATACCGGCATCTGCGTCGGTCCTGCCTTTACCGGGAAAGGGTATGGGCAGGAAATTCTGAACGAACTGGTTCGCATTGCCAAGGAGAATCCAGATAGCAGGGAATTTATTGTAAGCTGCCGCAGCGAAAATACGGCCTCGCGCAACATGATCCTCCGATGCGGGTTCACCTTCTCTAATCAAGAGCTGCGAGAGGATCCGCGGGATGGCACCCTGTATACCTTGGAATTTTACAAAAAATCACTGTAATATTAAGAGGTGGCTCTTGCCGAATCATATCGGCAAGAGCCACGCTTTATTTTTCAACTGTCTCCAGAATCAGTTTAACCAATGCATCCCTTCCGTCCCCTTTTTCAGCGGAGAAGGGGATCACCGGGCAACTGTCCGGCAACTCCAAGTCCTGACGAATGACCTCCAGGTTAGGGGCAAGCTCACTTTTTTTCAGCTTGTCCATTTTGTTTGCAACCACCGCAAAGGGGCAGCCACTGTCCAGGAACCACTTCGCCATGGTAATATCATTATTCGTTGGGGGATGGCGGTAATCCACGATCAGAATACCAAGTGTAATGCGATTTGCTGCAAAGTAGTCCTCCATCAGTTTCCCCCAGCGTTCTTTTTCGCTTTGGGAAACCTTTGCAAAGCCGTAGCCAGGCAAATCCACCAGGTAGCATTTCCTATCCAGCGTAAAATAATTCACGTGAATGGTCTTTCCAGGCTTGTCCCCTACCCGTGCAAAGTTCTTCCGCTGCAGCAGCCGATTGATGACGGAGGATTTGCCTACGTTGGATTTACCGGAAAAGGCAATTTCCGGCAGCCGGTTAGCCGGGAAATCCCGGGGTGCCGCGGCGGAAATCAGGAATTCCACATTCTGAAAATTCATCTGCGCCCCCTTATTGCTGCAGCCCAGGGCGGCGCAGCTTTGCCGCATCCTCCGGCAGCGTTCCAAGCACCGTTGGCGGCACCTCCACCTGACGGTTAAGGGCAGCGTCCAGGACGGTATCCACCGTACGGGCCGTGATGAAATTCAGCTGTTTCCGAACAGTCTGATCGATCTCCTCCAAATCCCGCTCATTTTCCGCCGGGATGATCACCGTGCGAATTCCGTGACGCAGGGCAGCCATCGTTTTTTCTTTCAGGCCACCGATCCGAAGCACCCGGCCGCGCAGCGTCACCTCACCGGTCATTGCAACGTCCCGGCGTACACTGGTGCCGGTCAGGGCAGAAACAATAGCGGTGGTCACCGTCACGCCGGCGGAAGGCCCATCCTTCGGCACTGCTCCCTCCGGGAAGTGGACATGAATATCCTTGGTTTTATAGAAATCAGCAGCAATACCCAGCCGGACGCAGTTGGCACGAATGTAGCTCAACGCTGCCTGGACAGATTCCTTCATCACGTTACCCAGGTTGCCCGTCAGCTCCAACTTACCGGAACCGTCCATCACGTTCACTTCCACTTCCAGGGTCTCGCCGCCCACGGAAGTCCAGGCCAGGCCGGTAACCAGACCAACCTGATCCGTCCCGGGCAGCCGATCGGGCAGAAATTTCCGAACGCCAAGGAACTGCTCCATATTCGCGCCCGTTACGGTTACCCTCTTCATGTCCGGATTGCTGAGCAGCTGCATATCCGTCTTCCGGCAGATATCTCCAATAGCCCGCTCCAGATTCCGGACACCGGACTCCCGGGTATAGCACTCAATAATTTCCCGCAGAGCATCGTCAGAAATGCGCAGCTGGGATTTTTTCAGGCCATGCTTTGCAATCTGCTTGGGAACCAGGTGGTTCTTGGCAATCATGACCTTTTCCTCGTCTGTATAGGAGTTGAGCTCAATGACCTCCATCCGGTCGAGCAAGGGACGCGGGACAGTATCCAGTGTATTGGCCGTGGTAATGAACATCACATTGGACAAATCGAAGGGTATCTCCAGATAGTGATCCCGGTAGGAATGGTTCTGCTCCGCATCCAGTACCTCCAGCAGCGCCGCACTGGGATCGCCCCGGTAATCGGAACCCATCTTGTCAATTTCATCCAGCAGCAGCACCGGGTTGCAGGTACCCGCCTGGGTCATGGCCGCCATGATCCGGCCGGGCATTGCGCCCACGTAAGTCTTCCGGTGGCCTCGGATATCCGCCTCATCGTGCACACCGCCCAAGGAAATTCGAACCATCTTTCGGTTCAGGCTGCGGGCAATGGAGTAGGAGATCGAGGTTTTACCCACCCCCGGAGGGCCGACCAGGCACAAAATCTGAGGGGGCATCTGGGGGGCCAACTGCCGCACAGCAATGGTCTCCAGAATGCGTTCCTTCACCTTTTCCAGGCCAAAATGGTCATGCTCCAGAATCTTGGAAGCGGCCTGAATATCCAGCCGTTCCTTCGAGTTCTTACCCCAAGGCAGATCCATAACTGTATCCAGATAGTTGCGGAGGACAGAAGCCTCGGAGGAGCCAAAGGGCTGCTTTTTCAGCTTTGCGGCATCCTTCAGCAGCTTATTCTTGTATTCTTCTTGCAGAGGAAGCGCGTTGATGCGGGCTGTATCCTCATCGTACTCCTCTTCTTCGTCCCCTTCTCCCAGTTCCTCACGGATAGTACGCATCTGCTCCCGCAGATAATAATCCCGCTGGTTCTGGTCAATGGCGGCACGGGTCTTGTCCTGGATTTCAGATTCCAGCTGCAAGACCTCCAGCTCCCTTGTCAGGAAAGTAACTGCCATTTCCAGGCGGCGGTTGGGGTTGAGCTGCAGCAGAAGTTTTGTCTTTTCTGTATAATCCAGGCCGGAATTCTGTGCGATGGAGTCGGCTACAAAGCCGCATTTTTCGCTGGCCAGCATCCGGAGCTGAACCATCTGAGCAGGATGCTCTGTCAGCTCCAGGTAGGAGTTATACAGCGTACACGCTTCCCGGCGAAGGGCCTTGGCCTTCGGGCTGTCTACCTCCTCCGGGCATGGAATGGACTCCACCAAAGCGGAAAGATAGGGCTCCGTCTGCTGCATCTCCGTAATCTTTGCACGGGTCAAGCCAGTAACCAATACCCGCAGATTTTCCTCTGGGGCATTGAGCAACTGCTTTACCTTGACAACCGTGCCAACAGCGCAGAGATCCGAAAGCTTGGGATCATCCACCAGGAGGTCCTTCTGGGGCACCAGGAAGAGAATCTGATCCTTTTTCATTGCTGCTTCCAGGGCCAGGGCCGATTTAGTTCTGCCCACATCAAAGTGGACGGTCTGCTCCGGGTATACGGCCAACCCCCGGAGTGCGAGGACAGGCATCACGCCTGCGTAAGTAATTTCAGACAAGGGACAATCCCTCCTTACTTGGGTAATGAAAAAGGGGATAGAAAATCTACCCCCTTTGCTTGCTTATTGCTTGCCGACGAGCTTTTGACGCGGGTGGGCAGCGTCCCGGACAATCTGCGCAGGGGCACCATCCACACACTCCGGGGTAACGACCACCTTTTGGATGGTCAGATCAGAGGGGATCTGGAACATGATGCCAGTCATGATCTTTTCCATGATGGCACGCAGACCTCTGGCACCAATTTCCCGGTCCAATGCCTTCTGGGCAATCCGCTGGAGCGCCTCCTCCGTGATTTCCAGAGTCACGCCATCCATGTCCAGCAGTGCCTGATACTGCTTGCACAGGGCATTTTTCGGCTCTACCATAATGCGTACCAAATCATCCTTGGTCAGGCTCTGCAGGTTGGTGATCACCGGCATACGGCCCACCAGCTCCGGGATAATGCCAAATTTCAGCAGGTCATGGGGCTCCACCTGGGACAGGATCTTGCCCACATCCCGCTTCTTGCGGCTTTCCACCGGAGAGTCAAAGCCGATGGCAGAGCGGTCAGTACGAGCCTCGATGATTTTATCCAGGCCATCAAAGGCGCCGCCGCAAATAAACAGGATGTTAGTGGTGTCCACCTGGATCATCTCCTGCTGCGGGTGCTTCCGACCTCCCTGAGGCGGGACACCGGCAACAGTGCCCTCCAAAATCTTCAGCAGGGCCTGCTGCACACCTTCCCCGGAAACATCCCGGGTGATGGATGTATTTTCACTCTTACGGGCAATCTTATCCATTTCATCAATATAGATGATGCCGGTCTGTGCCCGCTCCACATCAAAATCAGCCGCCTGCAAAAGGCGAAGCAGAATATTTTCCACATCGTCGCCCACATAACCGGCCTCAGTCAATGTGGTAGCGTCGGCAATGGCAAAGGGCACATTCAAAATCTTGGCCAATGTCTGGGCAAAGAGGGTCTTGCCTGAGCCGGTGGGGCCAATAAGAAGAATATTGCTCTTTTGCAGCTCCACATCGGAGTTGCTGCCAAGGTAAATGCGCTTATAATGATTGTACACCGCAACGGACAGGGCGACCTTTGCCTCCTCCTGGCCGATGATGTAATGATCCATGAATGTCTTGATTTCGACAGGCGTTGGCAGCTTATCCAGCGTCGGATGGCTGCCCTCCCCCACGTCAATTTCGTCCCGCAGCAGGTCACTGCACGCATGCACGCAGTCGCTGCAAATATACACCCCTGGGCCGGCAATCATTTTAGAAGTCTGATTCTCCCGCTTCCCGCAGAAGCTGCAGCGAATCTGCTGTTCTGAATTTCTTGCCATGAAGGCGTTACCTCATTTCCAAAAAATCAATGATGCTCCAGCACCCGGTCAATGAGGCCGAAAGCCTTTGCTTCTTCTGCCTGCATAAAATTGTCACGCTCGCAGGCAGCGGTGACTTCTTCGATACTTCTGCCGGTGTTCTCTGCCAGGATGCGATTCATTCTGTCCTTGACCACCTGCAGACGCTTGAGATGAATGGCCATGTCCGTAATCTGGCCCTGGGTACCGGCGGAGGGCTGGTGAATCATGATCTCGGAATTGGGCAGCGCCATCCGCTTGCCCTTGGTGCCTGCGCTGAGCAGAAACGCACCCATGGATGCCGCCAGACCGACGCAGATCGTCGCCACATCGCACTTGATATACTGCATGGTATCATAAATAGCCATGCCCGCCGTGACACTTCCGCCAGGGCTGTTGATATAAAACTGGATATCCTTGTCGGGATCCTGTGCCTCCAGGTAGAGCAGCTGCGCTACAACCAGACTGGCTGTGGTATCATTTACTTCCTCCGACAGGAAAATAATGCGGTCATTCAGCAGACGGGAAAAAATATCATAGCTGCGCTCGCCGCGGCTGGTCTGCTCAACAACATAGGGAACCAAACTCATGGTGATGTCTCCTTTCATTGAGAAAAAACGCGCTCGCCTATTTGCGGGGAAGCCCAGCCGGGCACCCCCCTCTATTTGCATCGAGGAAAGTGCATCGGCTGGGTCTGAAAACACTATCGTCAAAAGGGCGCGCACTGCCTTTGAAACATTCTAACCACCGAGGAGGAAGCTTATTCCTCCGTCTTTTCTGCCGCCTTAGGAGCAACGGCGACGGCGCTGTCCACGATGATCTGGACAGCCTTGCGAATCTTCAGGCTCTCCGTCAACTCTTCAGCAGGAACCATTTCCTTCACCTTGGCGGGCTCCAGCTCATACTGCTTCGCCAGAGACTCGATTTCAGCTGCAATTTCCTCATCGGTAACAGCCACATTCTCCGTCTCAGCAATCTTTTCCAGGGTAACGGACTCCTTGGCCTGCTTCTCGGCAGCGGGACGGAAGGCGTTGCGCATGGTGTTCACATCGCCGCCCATCATCTTGGCGTACTGCTCCATGGAGTAGCCGCCCATCTGCAGCTGATATGCAAAGCGCTCCATCTGGGTATCCAGCTCACGCTCAATCAGTGCGTTGGGTAAATCTACAGTAGTGTTCTCCGCAGCCTTTGCAATGCAAGCGGTCTCAAAATCATTCTGAACAGCCTTCTGAGCACGCTCCAGCGCCTTTGCACGGATGTCAGCCTTCAGGTCATCCAGAGTGTCAAACTCAGAAACGTCCTTTGCAAACTCATCGTCCATCTCGGGCACGATGGTCTCGGTGACCTTGTTGACCTTCACATGGAAGACAACAGCCTTGCCGGCCAACTCCTTGTGATAATCCTCGGGGAAAGTGATATTGATGTCCTTTTCTTCGCCGGCGGTCATACCAACAATCTGCTCTTCAAAGCCGGGGACAAAGGAACCGCTGCCCAACTTCAGGTCGTGATTCTCGCCCTTGCCGCCCTCAAAAGGAACGCCATTGTCAAAGCCCTCGAAATCAATGTTGGCGGTATCGCCCATCTTGGCAGGGCCGTCAACAGTCTCGGTAGAAGCAACGTTCTGAGCCATGCGGTCAAGTTCCGCCTGCACCTGCTCATCGGTCACGGTTGCCTCGGCCTTCTCCACTTCCAGGCCCTTGTACTGGCCCAGGGTGACCTCAGGGTACACCTCGGTGGTCAAGGTCAGGGTAACAATGTTGTCGTCACTGATCTGCATATCGGTCAGGTTGGGGCGGCCGATTGCCTTAAAGCCCTCCTGATGGGCAACTGCGAAGTCATAGACCTCAGGGAAGATCTCTTCCAGGCCATCCTCGTAGAAGACGTGAGCGCCATACAGGCTCTCGATCATCTTGCGGGAAGCCTTGCCCTTGCGGAAGCCGGGAACGGTAATGCTCTTGCGGGCCTTCATGTAAGCCTTGTTGATGCCGGTCTCCATCAGTTCCTTGTCGATTTCCACCACGATGGTGGCCTTATTGCCGCTTTTTTCTACGCTATTAACTTTCATTTGAATATTTCCTCCTAATAGGTGCCGCCGTACAGCGCCTTTCTATGTCCTTATGAATCAGCCGATATATTCTATCAAAATAATAAAGGGTTGTCCACCATTTTCTAAAAAATTTTCGAATATTTCACAATATTTCTAAGGCAGAATCTTTTGCGGCGTGAAATTTATGAAATCTGCTGCCAGCAGCCGATATTCGATGCCATTGTACTGTCCCTCCAGTGCCAGCTTGTGGCTGGGGCCGTGCAGATGGCCGTAAAAACAGCGGCGCACATCGTAGCGCTGGAGCAGCTCCAGGATCTCCGGACACTCATAGCCCCGGCTGCGGGGCGGATAATGAAGGAAAACCAATTTGTGCTTTTCCCCCGCCGCCCTTAAAGATGCCTCCAGACGGATAAGCTCCCGCTTGAATATTTTCTCGTCATGCTCCGTTCCCCGCTTCTCTTCATAGTTCCAACCCCGGGTTCCGCAGATGGCATAGTCACCATACTCGTAGCAATTGTTATTCAGAATGAAGAAATTCTCAAATGCATTCTCCTGGCAGAATTTCCGGAATTTGGAAACCGTATTCCACCAGTAATCATGATTGCCTTTCAGAATAATTTTTCTCCCAGGGATCTCATTCATCCACTGAAAATCTGCCTTGGCGGACTGCAGATCCAGTGCCCAGCTCAAATCCCCCATCAGGACAGTCGTATCCTCCGGGCCAATGACGGACATTCCTTTTCGAAGCTTTTCCATATACCCTACCCAGGCTCCTCCAAAAATGTCCATGGGCTTGGGGGCACCCAGGCACAAATGTAAATCTCCAATGGCGTAAAGCGCCATGCGGTACCTCCTTTATCTGTTCCGTTCTGCCCGCCGGAAGACATTCAGGGCATTGTTCCAGAAAATATTCCGGACAAGCTCTTCCCCTGCCCCCCGCTGGAGCAGCCGGTTTGCCAGCGCTGGATAGCTCTCAACGCCGGTAAAGCCCTCTGCAAAATCAGAGCATCCGTCCAGGTCGCCGCCAAGAGCAATATGGGTGCCGCTGGGATCCAGCTCCAGGAAATGAAAAACATGGTCACAGACGGTGTCCAGCGTTGGTGCATTCCCCAGGAATTCTGCGTACTGATTGATGCCCGCCACGCCTCCGGTTTCGCAAATGGCGCGGAACATATCATCGGTCAGATTGCGGCTGTGCGCGCAGACGGCGCGGCTGTTGGAGTGGGTTGCCACCACAGGAGCTTCCGTCACGTCCATAATATTCCAGAAGCCCTCATCGCTGATATGGCTCACATCCACCAGGATGCCCAGGCGCTGGGCTTCTTTGACGTATTCCCTGCCCTGATCCGTCAAACCGCCGCCGGTGACATGAGAGCCGGTAAGGACATTGGCCTCATTCCATCCCAGCGTCGAAATGCGGAAGCCAATCTGGTGCAGGTTTTCCAGTAGCTCCGGGTCAAAGTCAAAGCCGGCCGGTCCCTCGATGGTAAGAACAGCAGACATCTTCCCGGCTGTCTGATTTTCCTCCACCTCGTCAGCGCTGTAGGCAAACCCGATCTGCCCCTTGTTTTTATCCACTTCCCGCTGAATGGTGGCAAGCTCCCGCTCGAACACCACAATGGGTGAAACCCCATACCTCTCCTGCATTCCGGGTGTGGTGTAGCAGGCAAAGCACTGGCAGTACCCTCCCAGCTTGGATGCGCGCTCCAAGTCAATGTGAAAAGTATTCTGCTTCAAGCATCCCGCCTCGTTGGCGGTTCTCCCCAGCAAAGCCAGGGCAGTATCGCAATGTAAATCAAATACAGGGAAATTCATTGAAATGCGTCCTCCAAATGGTTGATTACAGGTTTTTTGGTCTCCATGCCCTGGGGCGCATAGATTTCAATCACATCAAAGCGCGGCTGGAGTTCCGTTGGATTCCAGGCAAGATACAGCGCCGCGGTGGAGCGGATGCGGTTCTGCTTGGAATAGGTTACAAACTCCCGAGCTTCCGCGAAATCGGCGTTCTTGCGCAGCTTCACCTCAACGAAGGCAAGATACTCCCGGTTGGCGGCAATGATATCAATTTCGCCCACCCGGCAGCGGTAGTTGGTGGCTATGATTTTATAGTGCTTTCTGCGCAGATAGTCCGCCGCAAGCACTTCTCCCCAGGCCCCAAGCAAGCTACTTCTGTTCATAAAATTTCTTCAGAAAGCTCATCCGGTGGATGGGGCAGGGGCCATACTGCTCCAGCGCCGCATAATGGGCACGGGTGCCATAGCCCTTGTGGATCTCAAAGCCGTACTGGGGATATTGAGACGCCTGGGCAATCATGAAATCATCCCGGCTCACCTTCGCCAGGACAGAGGCCGCAGCAATATTTGCGCTAAGGCTATCGCCTTTGATCACCGTTCTTACAGGGAGGCCAAAATCCTTTTCCCGATTGCCGTCAATCAGCGCCAAATCCGGCTTCACCTTGAGCTGTGCCATTGCCCGCTCCATTGCCAGGAAGGTAGCCTGCAAAATGTTATATTCATCGATTTCCTGTTCAGAAGCAGTCCCGATGCCGTAGGCAAGCGCCTGCTCGCAGATCACCGGGAACAGCTCCCGGCGGCGCTTGTCGGTCAGTTTCTTGCTGTCATTAAGGCCGGGGATCGCGCAATGAGGCGGAAGAATCACGGCTGCGGCGTACACCGGTCCGGCCAACGGGCCGCGTCCGG
This sequence comes from uncultured Oscillospiraceae bacterium, assembly GCA_934591635.1. Taxonomy (GTDB): domain Bacteria; phylum Bacillota; class Clostridia; order Oscillospirales; family Oscillospiraceae; genus Faecousia. The sequence goes on from CAKTPI010000006.1 coordinate 113,970, forward strand.
CTTCATCCACACCGCAAATCGTTTGGAATCCGGAAGCATACTGCCCGTCTTCAATTTCCCACATGGTAATATCCATTATTTCACGCCCTCCGGCATCTCCAGGGTAAATTTTCCCAGCTTGCCGCTGCGGAATTCATCCATCAGCACCTTGGCCATTCGCTCGGTGTGCACCTCGCCGCCCCGCAGCAGCAGACCCCGTTTTCTGCCCGCCATTTCCAACAGTTCATATCCGGGCGTCCCCGGCTCTGCCTCCACTTTATAGCGGTCGGCCAGAACCTGGGGATAGTATTTCAGCAGCAGCTCCATCAGGCGGCAGGAGAGCTCCTCCACATCAATGACTCCCTCCTTCACCGCACCGGTGTAGGCCAGCATCATGCCCACCTGGGGATCGTCAAACTTCGGCCAGAGGATGCCCGGTGTATCCAGCAGCTGCAAGCCGGCATCCACCGTCACCCATTGCTTGCCCCGGGTCACACCGGGGCGGTTCTCCGCCTTTGCGCCCTTGCGCCCGGAAATCTGATTGATCAGCGTGGATTTTCCCACATTAGGAATGCCCACCACCATCACCCGCAGGGGACGGTTCATCCCCCGGGCCGCATCCCGTTCCAGCTTTTCGGCGCAGGCAGCCCGGGCCGCTGGGGTAAATTCGTTGATTCCCTGGCGGCTCTTACAGTCGGTTGCCAACACCGCCATTCCCTTTTCTTTGAAATACTCCCTCCACTTTCTGGTGGCAGCCGGATCCGCCAAATCAGTCCGATTGAGCACGATCATCCGTGGCTTTGCACCGCAGATGGCATCAATATCCGGGTTGCGGCTGGAAATAGGAATCCGGGCATCCACAATTTCGCACACGGCATCCACCTGCTTGAGATCCGCTTCGATCTGGCGGCGGGTCTTGGTCATGTGGCCGGGGTACCATTGGATGTTCATATTGTCCGTCATTTCACCGCTCCGATTCTGCTATAATCTCTGGGCTGGGTACCTTTCATGCCAGTTCCGGGGAAGAGGATATACATCACCTTTCCCAGCACCTCCCGCTTGTCCACCTGACCGATCTGAGGAGAACGGCTATCCTTGGAATTATTGCGGTTATCTCCCATGACAAACACCTTACCCGATTCCACCACCTGTGGGAATGTATTTCCCTCCTGGAGGGTGGTCAAGGTCTTCGTATAGGGTTCGTCCAGCGCGACGCCGTCCACGTACACAACACCCTCCGTGAAATCGATATCCACGGTCTGCCCCTCTGTGGCGATAACTCGCTTGACAATGGGCTTGCCATTGTCATAAGCCTGCTTGCTCACCACGACCACATCCCCGTAGCTGGGATTCTTATAGAACATATTGCTCACCAAAAGCATATAGTCCCCATTGAGCAGCGTGCTTTCCATGGAGGGGCCATCCACCACAATAATGCGGAAAAACAGCATCAGCACTGCCATCACAATCACCAGCATAAAAATCATATCATGGAGGTAGAGCGCGATATTCTGCTGCCAGGTATATTTCTTTTTCTCCTCTGCCTTTTGGGGGTGTTCTGTTTTATTAAACAACCCCTTCGCCTTGTTGAATTGATCCATTTCAATCCACGTCCTTTCTCCGGAGTTCATTCCAATACGATGTGTTCACTATATCACATTCCAATTGGAAATTCCAGCCGGGACAGTATTTTTTCTGCGGAAATCAGAAAATTTCAACCTTCCCCTTCGATTTCCCTGAATGCACAAAAGACAGCATCCGGCCGAAGCTGAATGCTGTCTGTTTGCTATCCAATTCTGTATCGGAATCAGACGTTCTCCTTGATCTTGGCAGACTTGCCGAAGCGACCACGCAGGTAGTACAGCTTCGCACGGCGAACCTTGCCCTTGCGGACCGTCTCGATCATCGCAACGTTGGGAGAATGCAGAGGGAAGACCTTCTCGCAGCCAACGCCGTAGGAAATACGGCGGACGGTAATGGTCTCGCCGATGCCGCCATGCTTCCGGGCAATGACAGTACCTTCGAACACCTGGATACGCTCACGGGAGCCTTCCTTGATACGAACGTGCACACGAACGGTATCGCCCACCCGGACTTCGGGCAGCTCTTCCTTCATGTACTGGCTATTGAGAGCCTTAACAAGATCCATTTCTTTGTCCTCCTTAAATATTAGGCGTTCATGCTCACGTACACGCGGCAGAGGACTCACCTTGATTTCAGACTGGTTCATTCTAGCATAGGTTTTTTAGAAAATCAAGAGCTTTCTCAGTTATTTTTGTCCTTCATTACAAAAAAGCACTGCATCTCTGTACACACCAGCGGTGTTTTACCGGCATATTTCAGGAACCGGTCGAGCAGTAATGGCGGACACCGTGTTTCCAGGCCGCAAAACACGGAAGCAGGAACCACAGCGAAAGGACAGGAAACAGGCCGTAAATCCAACCGCCTCGCCCCATCAGGTAGCGCAGAGGCCAGGTCTGCACCATGGCCATGGGGATAACACAGGTAGTGAAAAAGAGAACGCCCCGGCCGTAAATATCGAAGGGGAATCTGCTGTAGGTACGGATGCCGTCCGTGAAAATATTGAATATTTCCAGGCCGTCATAGGTATAAAAGCAAAGCGCCGCGAAAACCAAAAATGTGCCAAAGAACAGCAGGCTGCCGCACAGGATCATACTCAGCAGCACCGCCGCCTTCCCAACAGTCCATGCAATATCCGCCATTTGAATTCCCCGGGCGATCAACAGGCACCCCAGCAGCGTATCCGGCAGCGCTTCCATGCGAATATCCTGACATATCGTCTGGAATACCAGGCCTCTGGGCCGTACCATCAAGCGGTCAAAGGTTCCCTGACGAACAATCGGGCCAAAGTGATCAAACCCACGCGCATAGCACTCCGCCATGGAAAACGCCGTTTTCACCACACCGAAACCAAGCAGCACCTCTCCGGCGCTATACCCCGCAATATCGCCAAAGCGCCACATCATGAACACAATACCCAGGATTCCGTTGCACGTAAGCAAAAGGCGCCCAATACAGCGCAGGAAAAAGGCACCGGGGTAAGCCATCTCACTTTTCAGATGAATTGCAAAAAATTTCAGATACAGCTTCATCTTCTTACCCTCCTGCGATTACGGCCTTACGCAGCCCCCGGTGCATCAGGCACCAGCCCAGCCCAGTAATGGAAAGGCACCAGAAAAGCTGCAAGCCGACAGCAGAAACGCATGCCGCGCCTGCAATATCACCGCCGAAAATCCGGAGTGGAACATTTTGCAGGGAGCCAAAGGGACTATACTCCGCGATGCGGCGCAAAGCGGTTGGGAAAAAGGGCAGCGGAAGCAAATCCCCGGAAAGTCCCTCGGTAAGGGCCACAAGGAAAGTCGTAATGCCGCGGTAATCCGTCACGAAAAAGGTTGCCGCATAGCATAGCATTTTGATTGCAACGCATAGCCAAAGGGTGAAGAATAAAGATATTGCAAAAATGCCGATTGCGGAAACAGGAATGGTCAGCCGCAGTCCGTAGGGAGCCGGAAGGATACTGCCTACCAGCACCACCGGGGCAAATCGAAGCGCCGCCCGGCTCAATTGGTTTCCGAAGCTGCGGGCACTCCACATGGCATAGAGATTCGAGGGGCGAATCAGCTCATAGGCAACCGTACCTGACTGGACGAACTGGAACAGCTCATATTCCCAGCTCATCACATTCCAAAGGCTCAGCGTTGCCTGCTGAATCCATACGTAGTTGCTCAGCGCCTGGATATCCATGGGCAGCTTGTCCGGGGCGTAAAGGTAAAAGGCGCGGAACATCAGGACTTCCATCAGGCCCCAAAACAGCTGGGTGCAGGTGCCTGACCAGGCTGCCACCCGGTATTGCAGTCCGGATGTAAACCGGATACGGAAAAATGAAAAATACTGCTTCATGCCGCACCTCTCAGATTCCGAACCTGCGGTAAAGATCCGCAACGGATTCTTCGGTGGACAAATTCTCCCCCGCCATGGCACGGATTTCCCCGATGGAACCATCCAGCAAAAGCTGCCCCTTGCCAATCAGCAGGACACGGTGGCAGAGCGCATCGATATCCTGCATGTCATGAGTAGTGAGGATCACCGTGATTTTTCGCTCCCGATTCTCATTGCGGATAAATTCCCGCACTTTTAACTTGGACACAGCATCCAACCCAATGGTGGGTTCATCCAGGAAGAGAATATCCGGGCTGTGCAGCAGGGAGGCCGCAATTTCGCACCGCATCCGCTGCCCCAAAGACAGGAGCCGCACCGGTGCGTTCAGAAAATCTCCCAAATCCAGCTGCTCCGTCAAACGGCTGAGGTTTGACTGGAATTCTTTTTTCTCCACGCGATAGATGTCCCGCAGCAGCTGGAAGGACTCCATCACCGGCACATCCCACCAGAGCTGACTGCGCTGGCCAAATACCACGCCCAGCCTGGAAACGTACTTCTTCCGATCCTCCCAGGGCACCATGCCGTTTACTGTGCAGGTGCCGCTGTCCGGCCGCAGAATGCCGGAGAGGATCTTGATGGTGGTGCTCTTCCCTGCCCCGTTGGGTCCAATGTAGCCCACGATCTGTCCGTCTGGGATGGTAAACGTCATGTCGGATAAAGCACGGATTTCAGTGTAATCCCGGGCAAACAGGGATCTCACCGCACTTTTGATGCCTGCTTCGCGTTTGCGGATGCGGTAGGTTTTGCTGATTCCTTTCATTTCGATCATTATTTTTTCTTCCTTTTTCAATTCTCCACGGCGTTCAGGCCAGAGGATGGCATTGGGAACCATCATAGTCTTAATGCGCGCTGGGAGATGCCCTGCCGCGAAAGCACCATCCGCCGGTCACGACCCACTGCGGAAAGCCAGCAAAGCACCCTCTTTCCAGGAACGAAAAGGTAGTTCATTTTAACAATTCCGGAAGAAAAAGTCAACATTTTTATTCTATTCTTTCCATCTAAAGTAAAAGCCCACACCGGCCGCTTCCGAAGGAATTGCCGGTGTGGGGTTAAAAACAAAATATTGCTTTACAGCGTTTCCACGATTCTTCTCGCCACGTGTACGCCGCTGGCAGAGGCATGGGACAGAGAGTGGGTAACGCCGGAGCCATCGCCGATGACATACAGGCCCTTGTGGCAGCTTTCCAGATTTTCGTCCAGCTCCACTTCCATGTTATAGAACTTGACCTCTACACCATACAGCAGTGTGTCATCATTGGCAGTACCGGGAGCGATCTTATCCAGCGCATAAATCATCTCGATGATGCCGTCGAGAATCCGCTTGGGCAGCACCAGGCTCAAATCGCCGGGGGTTGCAGCCAAAGTCGGTCTGACCAGGCCCTCTTCAATGCGCTTAACGGTGCTTCTGCGGCCCCGCACCAAATCGCCGAACCGCTGGACAATGACACCGCCGCCCAGCATATTGGAAAGGCGGGCAATGCTCTCGCCGTAGCCATTGCTGTCCTTGAAGGGTTCGGAGAAATGCTTGGCAACCAGCAGCGCAAAATTGGTATTTTCCGTCTGGCGGGCAGGATCCTCGTAGCTGTGGCCATTGACGGTGATAATGCCGTTGGTATTTTCGTTGACCACAATGCCATGGGGGTTCATGCAGAAGGTACGGACATTATCCTCGAACTTCTCGGTGCGGTAGACAATTTTGCTCTCGTAGAGCTCATCCGTCAGGTGAGAAAAAATAACCGCAGGCAGCTCCACCCGGACACCCAGATCCACACGGTTGGA
>CAKTPI010000007.1 GCA_934591635.1 uncultured Oscillospiraceae bacterium
AAATCATTAGTAATATTATATTTGCCATCCGAAAATGCGCCGGCACCGCCGAAGCCGCTCATAATGGAGCAAGTACGGCAGCCAATGCAGCTCTTTACTTTCACACCGTCGATGGGGCAGCGCCGCTTTTCGAGTGCATACCCGGCCTCAAAAATGGCCACCTTCAGCTCCGGCCGCTGCTTCTTCAGTTCATACGCCGCAAAAATGCCGCCAGGGCCGGCGCCTACAATGATCACATCATAATCCAATTGAAGTGTCCTCCGTAAAATGGGATGCTATCATATTACAACAAGAGGTCACATTTTTCAAGTGAATTTCCTTATTTTTCGGTTTTACTCCATTAATTCAGCACGGCATGATGGACGCTGGGGCTATCCGTTTGCAGCGGCAGGAACTGATAGCCGTTTTGAAGGCCCCACTGGATGATCTGTTCCACCGCATCCACGCTGAAGGAGTGGATATCATGCTGGAGCACCACGCAGCAGGAATTTTGCCCCACGCCGTTTATCACATTCTGGTAAACCTGCCGGCTGCTTGTCGCGCCGCCGGCATCTCCGCTGTCCACATTCCAGTCGAAATAGGAAAAGCCGCAGTCCTCCACCGCCTGAGTAAGATAAGTCATAATACCGCGGCTTTTCCGGCTGATGGTATTGGAGCTTCCGCCCGGGAAACGAAGCAGCCAGGTTTGCACACCGGTAGCATCCTCAATGACCTGCTGCATCGCAAACAAATCCTGAAAATACGCCTCGGAGTCGGCATAAATCTGCTGATATCGATGGGATTGGGTATGAATGCCAATGCTGTGCCCCTCGTTCACAATCCGGCGCATCAATGCAGGATAACCGGTATCCACCACAAAGAAGGTGGCTCGCACCTGATAACGCGCCAGGACATCCAAAAGCCTTCCGGTATCCGGGCCGGGGCCATCGTCAAAGGTCAGATAGATGGTCTTCCCTTTGGGATAAATCGCCGCCGGGTGGGCACAAGGAACCGTTGTCAGCGTGCGCTCGGCCACCGCTTCCCTGCCGTCGCTGTCTGTCACCCGGTAGGTCAAGTGATAGGTATCCGGCTGATAACGGACAAAGGGATGATCAATGCTGACCAGGACCTGAGCAGTCAAGTCGCCGTCCCGCAAATCCGAGGCAGAGAAACCGGGATCCGTCAGCGGCTCCCCCAAAGGAATCGTCACGCTGCCGCCGCCTGCCAGAGACAGCACCGGCGGATAATCGTCAAACACCGGAATGGTTCGTTCTGCCGTTGCCGGGTTTCCGGAGGAATCCAGCACGGTATAAATGATCTTGCCCGGCTCCTCTGTGCGGGTCACACGACCGGTAATATCTCCGTCATAGTTATCGAAAGCAGAAAAGCCCGCCTCCTGATACTGCGCGGCGGGCTGAAGCCCCGGGGGATCCGGTGCCAAGGTAATAACCGGGCTGACCGTATCCACCACGCGGACAGTCCGAACCGCTTCCGCCTCCATGCCAAGCCAACCGGCGCGATAGCGGATCGGGAATTTCCCCAAGCGATCCGCGCTGACACTACCGGACACGGATACACCTCCCGGCACCTCAATGCCATCCTGAAGGAGAGCAGAACCAGTCAGCATTACCCGATAACCCGGGTCATGAAAGGTTTCCCCGTACTCCAGCTCCAGCGTATCACCGTTCAAAAGCTCCAGCCTCAAGTGAAATTGATTGAAACCGAAGAACAGGCAATAGCCTAATGCCGCCAGGAAAATTACCGCCAGCAACACAAGCAGTGCAACCCACCAGCCTTTTTCGATTCCGGCAGACCCGTGTTCCATTCTTTCTCTTCCTTCCTTTTACTTTGCCGAACCGGCAAAGGATGTACCATCACGCCTCCGGTACCGGAATATCCAGCCCCAACTCCCGGGGGCGGAAGCGCGGACATACGCTTTCCGCCGTGACGATCACGGAGGCAGCCAGCTGTGTGCCGATCTCGCAGGCCTGGGCAAGATTTTTCCCATAGGTCAGGCCGATGGCTGCACCGGCGCAGAAAGCGTCACCGGCCCCGGTGGTATCCCGCACATGAACCGGCCGCGCCGGACAGTGACCAAAATTCCCCTGCTGATCTGCATACACCGCACCGGCGCCACCCATGGTGACAATCAGGCTGTTAATACAGGCAGCCTGTACCTTTTCGGCAATGATTTTCGCCAAAGTCTCCGGCGTTTCGGCAGAATAATCTGCTGAAAACAGGATGCCCGCTTCCTGCTGATTACATACAAAACAATCTACATTCATCAAAAAATCCCGGCGCTCCAGGGCGATATTCATGTTGGACACCACAGCAAATACCTTTTTCTGATATTTTCCGGCAAGCTTAAATACCCGCTTGACGATCTCCTTGTCCAAATCAATCTCAATGATGATGCTGTCCGCCTGACTGAAAATCTCATCTCCCTGTTCATCCAGGATTTCCGCAATTTTGGACAGATCCGGCCGCTTCGAAATGGCCGCCGCCACATCTCCGTCGTTGTTGAACACCGCAAGCCACGTGCCGATACCATCCGGAGAACGGCGAATATAGTCCGTGTTCACCTTGTGGCTCCTCAGTTTCCGCAGCACATCCTCACCGGTGGCGGTTTCATCCACCAAGCTCAGGAAGGTGGGGCGAAGCTCGCAGTTTGCAACATCCTCCGCCACATTCCGGCCAACGCCGCCGTGCACCTGCTCCACACGCCCGGCATTTCTTCCACCCGGCGTAAACGCCGTATCAGGATACCCTTTGATGTCTACAAATATCGCACCGATAACAACGATCCCCATTGTAATTCTCCTTTTCATTTTTTGTTAATTATACCATGTTTCCTCTTTTTTTCAACAAAATGTTCCTGCGGAAACCCCACTTCCATCCTGGGAGAAAATGTGATATAATTACCGCAAATTCAATGTGGAGGATTCAAAATGCAGTCGATTGCTGAAATTCTGTCTCAGGAGCTGAAGCAGAAGCAAGAATATGTAGAAAACGTGATCAAACTGATTGATGAGGGAAATACCATTCCCTTTATTGCCCGTTACCGGAAAGAAATGCACGGCACCATGGACGATACCACCCTGCGGAATCTGGAAACCAGACTGACCTATCTGCGCAATCTGGAACAGCGCCGGGAAGAAGTCAAAAAATCCATTGAAAACCAGGGGAAGCTTACCGAAGAACTGTCCGCCTCCATCGATGCCGCCCAGACCATGACCGAGGTGGAGGATCTTTACCGGCCCTACAAGCAAAAGCGCCGCACCCGCGGCTCCATCGCCCGTGAAAAAGGCCTGGCTCCTTTGGCGGAAGCAATTTTTACCCAGGATGGGCAGGCCCCTCAGGTGCTGGCACAAAATTATCTGAATGAAGAGGCCGGCATCCTAACCATTGAGGATGCGCTGGCCGGTGCCAACGACATCATTGCCGAGGATCTCTCCGACAATGCCGACATCCGGAAGGCATTGCGGGAGCTGGTCATGCGTCGGGGCAGCCTTATCTGCAAAGCCGATGACAGCGAAGCGGAAAGCGTCTACACCCTGTACTATGACTTTAATCAGCTGATTTCCCGTCTGCAGGATCACCAGATTCTGGCTATTAACCGGGGCGAGAAGGAGGGCATTCTCAAGGTCAGCATTACCCTTCCCGGCAACGAAGGAGCAGCACTGGTGTGCCGGGCAGCTCTGAAGCCCCGGCTGAATGTCTCCGCCTTTGTGCGGGCCGCTGCCGAGGATTCTTACGAGCGGTTGATTTTCCCCTCCATCCAGCGGGAGATACGCAATGAGCTGACCGACCGGGCCAGCCAGGGGGCCATTCACAATTTTGCGCTGAACCTGAAGCCCCTGCTGATGCAGCCCCCGGTAAAGGGCTTTGTCACCATGGGTCTTGACCCCGGATACCGCAACGGCTGCAAGGTTGCCGTGGTGGATGCCACAGGAAAGGTGCTGGATACCGCCGTGGTTTACCCCACCTTCAGTGAGCGGAAAAAGCAGGAGGCCATTGCCACGCTGTCCGCCCTGATGCGCAGGCATGGCGTGAAGCACATTGCCATTGGCAACGGCACCGCCTCCCGGGAGACGGAAGCCATGGCGGTGGAAATGCTGCGCTCCTTCCCCGATGCCAGCTATGCCATCGTCAATGAGGCCGGTGCCTCAGTCTACTCCGCATCTCCCCTAGCAGCCGAGGAATTCCCCAACTATGATGTCAATCTCCGCTCTGCCGTCTCCATTGCCCGACGCCTGCAGGATCCTTTGGCCGAGCTGGTCAAAATTGACCCCAAAGCCATCGGCGTTGGCCAGTATCAGCATGACTGCCCCCAAAAGGAGCTGGATGCCGCACTGGGTGCCGTGGTAGAGGACTGCGTCAACGCCGTCGGTGTGGACGTCAACACCGCCTCCCGGAGCCTTTTGGAGCAGGTCTCCGGCCTCAACGGCACAACTGCGAAAAACATCGTAGCCTACCGGGAGGAAAACGGCCCCTTCACTGCCAGAAGCCAGCTGAAAAAGGTGCCAAAGCTTGGGCCGAAGGCCTTTGAGCAGTGCGCCGGCTTCCTGCGCATTCCGGAGAGCAAGGAGGTGCTGGACAACACCGGTGTACACCCGGAGAGCTACCCTGCGGCCAAAGCTCTGCTGAAGCTGCTGGATACGAAGGAATTGAGCAGCCTCCCCCAGGCGCTGGAAAACTACGGCACAGCCAAGGCAGCCGAAAACTGCGGCGTTGGCGAACCGACGCTCATAGACATTGCCAAGGAGCTGGCCAAACCCGGCCGTGATCCTCGCGATGAACTGCCCGCTCCCATCCTGCGCAAGGATGTGCTGGAGATGAAGGACTTGAAGCCCGGTATGGAACTCACCGGCACCGTCCGAAATGTCATCGATTTTGGCGTGTTTGTTGACATCGGTGTCCATCAGGACGGTCTGGTGCATATCTCCGAGGTGTGTAATCACCGCCTGCAGCATCCCAGTGAGGCAGTAAAGGTCGGCGACATCGTCAAGGTTGTGGTACTGAGTGTAGACGAGAAGAGGCACCGTATCAGCCTCAGTATGAAGCAGGTAGGTAAAATGCAAAAGCAGGCATAATCCGCCGGTAAAATTGCTACATTTTCCCTCACTCTTGACATTATTCGTAACCTGCGATATAATTCCAGTTAATTCAGATACGATCAATCCACGATTGGAGATTTTTCTATGCGAAAATTTGCGCGTTTTGTGATTCCGGCATTGCTGGCGCTGCTGGTGATTGCCAGTGTCTTCTGGTATTTATTCATCTACGACCGTGCCTTTACCCGGGACATTCTGCTCAAGGAAGCCCGCGTAAACGATGCCCGGGGCAATTCTGCTCTCTCCGCCTGGTTCTATAAGCTGGCCTATTCCCACTCCGGCAATGATGAGGACGTGGCACTGGAACTTGCCGGGCAGTACCGTTCTGACGGCAACTATACAAAGGCCGAGGTTTCCCTGTCCAAAGCCATCAGCGCCGCCCCCAGTGCGCAGCTGTATACCGCCTTGTGCAAGACCTATGTAGAACAGGACAAGCTGCGGGATGCGGTCGTGCTGCTTGAAAAAATCCCGGACGAAAAGATTCACGCCCAGCTGGAAGCCGCACGGCCAACGGCCCCTTCTCCCTCTCTTGCCCCGGGCTTCTACAACACCTACGCCGAAATCGAGCTGACCAGCTCCAGCGGAACCATCTACTACACCACGGATTCCGATTTTCCCAGCACAGAATCTGAACCCTATAGCGAACCCATCAAGCTTCCCCTTGGTGAGACTGTCATCCACTGCATCAGCGTGGATGACAGCGGACTTGTCAGCCCCATGAGCACCCTGGTATACACCGTTGGCGGTGTGGTAGAACCGGCGGTCTTTATGGACGCAGACGTGGAATTTGCCCTGCGAGATCAGTTGGGCATGACCCGAACCGAAGAACTGTACACCAACGATTTGTGGGCCATCACTGAATTCACCGTCCCTGCTCAAGCCTGGACGCTGGAGGATCTGTCAAAGCTGACTCATCTGGAAAGCCTGACCATTACGAATCTTCCCACCGGCAGCCTGCAAGACCTGGCAACGCTGACAGAGCTGCGCTCTCTGGACCTAAGCGGATGCCGCTTTGCCGCCTCGGAGCTTGCCGTCCTGGCAAAGCTTCCAAAGCTGGAGAAACTGGTGCTTTCCAACTGCGGCCTGAGCACTCTTGCAGATCTGGCCGAGTGCACATCTCTAACCTATCTGGATGTGAGCAACAACACCATTCGGAATCTGGAGCCGCTGACCGGGATGGAGAACCTGCAGGAACTCTACCTGAAGCTCAACGCCGTTAACTCCCTGGATATGCTCGCTTCTCTTTACAACCTGCAAAAGCTGGACATTTCCTTTAATTCCGTCAGTTCTTTAACGCCGCTGGCCCAGTGTGCAAAGCTTACCTGGCTGGATGCCTCCAACAACACCATTTCCAGCGTTAACGGCATCGCTAACTTACAGCTTCTGACCACACTGTCCCTGGACTACAACAGTCTCAGCGATATTTCCACCTTGGGCGGGTGCATCCAGCTGAAGGAGTTAAGCTTTACCAATAACAATGTCAGCAGCATTTCCTCCCTGGCTTCGCTGAACAGTCTGGAGATTATTGACTTTTCCTATAATAACATCTCCGCCCTCCCCGACTGGTCCCAGAACAGCACCCTACGCATTGTACAGGGTACCCACAACCATGTAAACAGCATTTATGTGCTGCGGGGCATGACGAGCCTGACCTATGTATCCATGGACTACAACAGCCTGACGGACATCAGTGCCTTGGCTGATTGCCCGAACCTGGTTCAGGTGAACGTGTACGGCAACGCAATTGCAGACGTGTCCGCCCTCACCGCTCACAGTATCATTGTCAATTATGATCCCACAATGCAGTAATGCATAACCCAAATTGCAAAATCAGCCGGTGCACGAAAAAGCACCGGCTGATTTCATTTAAACAAAAGCACATTTCCCTGGCAAAAACTTCCAAATAAAAAAGCATCTTCATGCTCCTTTCGGAACTTGAAGATGCTTGGCGACCCGGAACGGACTCGAACCGTCGACCTCCAGCGTGACAGGCTGGCGTGCTAACCGACTGCACCACCGGGCCATATTCAGAACAGGATGTATTATAGCAGACTTTTTTCCGTTTGTAAAGAGACAATTTAAAAAAGATGCAGTTTCCTTAGAAAAAAGAAAAGCGCCTGCAAACACAGGCGCCCTTATGGAGCGGGTGACGAGGCTCGAACTCGCTACCTCCACCTTGGCAAGGTGGCGCTCTACCGGATGAGCTACACCCGCGGAACAGGATTTATTATAGCACAGATGCAGAATTTGTCAAGCCCTGTTTTTGATTTATACGCCGAAAACCAACCAGATAAAGATATAGGCGGGAATCACCGCTGCCATGGTAAAGGGGATTCCAATGCGGAAGAAATCCTTGTTGGCCACCTGGTAGCCTTCCTTCCGCAGGATTCCGATGCCGGCAATATTGGCCGAGGCGCCAATGGGGGTGCAGTTGCCTCCCAGGGTTGCACCGGACAGGAGACCGAAATACAGCGCCGTGGAATCCACGCCCATTTCCGCCGCAATTCCGGCAATCACCGGAATCATGGTGGCTACATAGGGGATGTTGTCAATAAAGGCGGAAATCAGCACAGAGGCCCACACAATCAGCGTGTACATCAAGAACAGATTGCCGCCGCCCAGCTTCACCAGCAGATGGGCCAAGGCATCGATCACACCTTCGTGGGTAATTCCGCCAATCATCAGGAAGAGACCAACCAGCAGCCCCAGTGTCTCAAAATCAATGGCGCGCAGGGGGCCCAGCACCGCCTTCGCCGTCTTTTTCTTGACAGCACTATAAATCAGGCCAATAAGAAGAAGTGCGCAGCAGATGATGCCGTTGGTCTCTGGCGGGAGGTTCCAGCTATCCGGGGCAAAGGAAGCGCAAATCAGCAGCACCACCATGCCCCCCAGCAAAAAGGTGGGCATATAGTCGCTGACTTGGGTCATCTGGCCAAAGCCATGTACCGATGCCTTCTCCTTGCGGAAGAGCACATATATAATGGCGGCAGACAGCAACGCACCCAACTCCACTGCAAAGAAAATGGAGGGGCGGCCGTGATACCAGAAGAAATCCATGAAGGTCATATTCAAAGCCGAGCCCAGCATAATGGCCGTGGTGTCCCCCACCAGGGTTGCCGCACCCTGAAGATTGGAGGAGACGGCAATGCAGATGATAAAAGGCACCGGATTGGTTTTCAGCTTCCTGCAAACGGCAATGGCCACCGGGGCCACCATAAGGACTGTGGCCACATTGTCTACAAAGGCAGAAATGATTCCGGCGAACAGGCTGAGGCTCACCGCCGCCCACTGGACATTGGGCACACGACTCATCAGCATGTCCGCCATCCGTTCCGGCATACGGCTGTCAATAAACAGCTGCACCAGGCCCATGGTGCCGCCAATCATCAGAAGCACGTTAAAATCCAGGGTGCCCAGGGCATCGGAGACAGGCAGCATCCCAAACACCACAAACAGAACACCCGAAGCCAGCGCAATGTACGGCCTGGCCTTGCTGAACAGGAGCATCAAAACATAGGTGAGTACGAACAGGAGAATTGCAGGGAGCATAGACGGTTCCTTTCTGAATTGTGTCAATTGACATAGTTGCGAATGGTTCTTCCCCAAAAGGATATGCAAAAAAGCCGACCGGAAATCGGTCGGCTTTTGGAGCGGGTGACGAGGCTCGAACTCGCTACCTCCACCTTGGCAAGGTGGCGCTCTACCGGATGAGCTACACCCGCAGGGAACAGGGCTCATTATAACGAATTTTTTCCATTTGTCAAGAGGAAATTTTGGGTGTTCACAGCGCATCCCTGGAGTAGCGGGAGAACCCGTCACCCAGCACCTGGTGAGCCTCCTGCACAATCACGAAGGCATTCTCGTCCCGTTCCATAACGAGTTCCTTCAGCTCTGCCAGCTGTCCTTTCTTGACCACTGTCAGCACAACCTTCTTATCCTGACGGGTGTAATAGCCCTGGCCATCCAGAAAGGTCACCCCCCGATCCAGCTTCTGGGCAACGTCCCCCGCAATTTCTTCGGCACAATCCGAAATAATGATGGCAACCTTGGAATAATCGAAGCGATAGACCACAATATCCATCACCTGCCCGGTGATAAACACAGCAACGCCGCTATAAAGGGCGCGGCTGATATCCCGGAATACAACGCCGGTGAGGATCACCACCAGCGCATCAAACATGGTAGAAATAATCCCAATGGGAACATTGCGGTAACGCAGCTTCAGCAAACGCACCAGGATATCCGAACCGCCGGTAGAAGTGCCCGCCGCAAACACCATGCCGATGCCAAGGCCGCAGAGGAGGCCGCCGTAAATACCGCTGACCAGCGTATCCTGAAAGCCGATGGAAAAGGCATCAAACACATCAATCATAACGCCGCTGACCAGCATGCCGATCAGGGAGCCGGCAAAAAACCGCTTCCCCACCCGAATTCCGCCCAGCAGGAACAGAGGCAGATTCAAAAGCACGGATAGCATGCCCACATTTTCAAAACCGATCACATGCCCCACGGCCTGGGCAAGGCCGGAGATACCGCCGGTGTTAATATTGTTCGGCTCCAGGAACAGGCTGAACCCCAGTGCAAACACTGTGCTGCCCACAATGGTTTTCAGCACCCAGTCATATTTTTTGATCAGTTTCCCCATTTAGCTCCTCCAAATTTCCACTTTGCCCGCGGCTTAAATTTCCATTTTTTGCTGCTTTTCCTGCATGTCCTCCGGTTTCAGGAGCGCACCGGCCGCCGGAATGGTCTTGGTACGGTAGCGGCTCTGGTTCTCAATGCCGCTTTCCTCCAGGAGCAGTGCAGCCGTCAGCACCGATTTTTTCTTCAGGCTCATTACCGCCACGCCCTGGGTATTGCGGGTTGTCTTGGGCAGCAGCTGGGCTGTAGAGAAAATCAGTGTTCTGCCGTCGCTGGCATACAGTGCCATTTGAGCATCCTCCTGCATGGCGTATACCGCAACAAGAGGACTCTTATCGCTGTAAGCGCCGGTTAGCTTCTTGCGATTGGTTTTCGTTTCGTAGGCATTCAGAGGCACCTTTGCCACCTTGCCATTTTCGAAGAAAAACAGCACAAAGCCGCTGTAGTCACCGGTGAGCACCACGCTGCGCACCGTCTCCCCCTGCTCCATGCCCAGCTTCTGAGGCAGATAATCACCCAACTGGGATGCTTTGCCGTCCTCAAATTCGCTGAGACGGGATTTATAACACTGGAACTGATCCGAGAACACCAGCACATCCGTCCGGTTGGTTGCCTCCCGGGAGAAGAGAAGGCCATCGCCTTCCTTGAATTTCTGCTCTCCGCTCATGCGCAGAGACTGTGCCGTGATCTTTTTCAGATAGCCTTCCCGCGATACAAAGACCGTCACCGGGTAGTCCGGCACGTCCTCTTCTTCCTCCTCCGGCTCCGCTTCAACGGCCTGATAGAGGATCTCCGTCTTTCTGGGCTGACCGTATTTCTTAGACACCTCCTGGAGCTCCTGGATAATCACATTCTGGAGCTTTTTGGCGCTGTTCAGGGTATCCCTCATATCGGCAATTTCCTGTTCCAGCTGGCTGATGGCCTTGGTCTGCTTGAGGATGTACTCCTTATTGATGTTGCGCAGCTTAATCTCCGCAACGTAATTTGCCTGAATCTCATCAATGCCAAAGCCGATCATCAGGTTGGGCACAACCTCTGCCTCCAGCTCCGTCTCCCGAATGATACGGATGGCCTTATCGATGTCCAGCAGAATACGTTCCAGGCCCTTGAGCAGGTGCAGCCGCTCCTCCCGCTTGCCAATCTGGAAGAACAGACGCCGCTTGATGCAGTCCATCCGCCAGGCTGTCCACTCTTCCAGGATTTCGCCCACGCCCATGACTCGGGGCATTCCAGCAATCAGAATATTAAAGTTGCAGGGGAAGCTGTCCTGTAAAGGAGTCAGCCGAAACAGCTTCTGCATCAGCTTCTCCGGATCCACGCCCCGCTTCAGGTCGATGGTCAGCTTCAGGCCGCCCAAATCCGTCTCATCCCGCATGTCGGCAATCTCCTTGATCTTGCCGGCCTTGATAAGCTCCGCCACCTTATCCATAATGACTTCAGTGGCAGTGGTATAGGGAATCTCAGTAATTTCGATGAGATTCCCCTCTTTTTCGTAATGCCATTTGGCCCGCAGCTTGAAGCTGCCCCGGCCGGTGGAATAGACCTCCCGGGTTGCCGCCTCATCAAAGAGCAGCTCGGCACCGGTAGAAAAATCCGGGCCGGGAAGGGTTTCCAAAATATCATGCTCCGGGTTCTTCATCAGTGCAATGGCGGTATCGCAAACCTCCTTCAGGTTGAAGGAGCAAATATTGCTGGCCATACCGACCGCAATGCCTTGGTTGGCCGACACCAGCACATTGGGAAATGTGGTGGGCAGCAGACTGGGCTCCTTCATGGTGGCATCATAGTTATCCACCATATCCACCGTATCACTGTCGATATCCCGGAAAAGCTCCGTACAGATAGTATCCAGCTTTGCCTCGGTATATCGGGAGGCAGCATAGGCCATATCCCGAGAATAAACCTTACCGAAATTGCCCTTGGAATCCACGAAGGGGTGCAGCAGGGTCTCATTGCCACGAGCCAGGCGCACCATGGTCTCATAAATGGCCGAGTCGCCATGGGGGTTCAGACGCATGGTCTGCCCCACGATGTTGGCGGATTTGGTTCGGCCTCCGGTGAGCAGGCCCATCTTGTACATGGTGTACAGGAGCTTGCGGTGAGAGGGTTTGAAGCCGTCAATCTCCGGGATGGCCCGGGAGACGATGACGGACATGGCATAGGGCATATAATTAAGTTCCAGGGTCTCGGAGATCGCCTGCTCTGTGGTGGATCCCGCCAGGCCCATCACGCCGTCGGTATTTACATTCTTCTTTTTTTCAGGTTCCTGTTTCTTCTTTGCCATATTCCTTTTTCAACCTCGCATCAGGAAATATCCGCAAGTTCCAAATATTTTGCGCCATTTTCCGCAATGAAATTCTTCCGCTCATTCAGGCCGTCGCCTAGGAGAATATTAAAATAATACGCCGTACGCTCGGCATCCTCCGGCATGACCTTGATCAGACGGCGGGTTTCGGGATTCATAGTGGTCATCCACATCATCTCCGGGTCATTTTCACCAAGTCCCTTGGAGCGCTGGATGTTTACCTTTTTCCCCTCCAGCTCCTTCAAAATCTTTGCCTTCTCCTGCTCGTTATAGGCAAACCAAGTCTGCCCCTTGCAGGTAATTTCAAACAAGGGAGACTCTGCAATATACACGTAGCCGTCCCGAATCAGCGTGGGGCAAAGCCGGTAAATCATTGTGAGAATCAGGGTGCGAATCTGGAAGCCGTCGTAATCGGCATCGGTACAGATGACCACCTTGTTCCAACGCAAAGCGGACAAATCGAAGGAGGACAGTTCCTTGGACTTCTTCCCCTGAATTTCCACACCGCAGCCCAGCACCTTCATCAGGTCCGTAATAATGGGGGATGCAAAAATCTTGTTATAATCCGCCTTCAGGCAGTTGAGGATCTTACCGCGCACAGGCATAATGCCCTGGAATTCCGCGTCCCGGCTGAGCTTGACGCTGCCCAATGCAGAGTCGCCCTCCACGATGTAAAGCTCCCGGACGGTTACGTCCTTGCTGCGGCAGTCCACGAATTTCTGAACCCGGTTGGAAATATCAATGGCACCGGAGAGCTTCTTTTTAACGCTGGTTTTTGTCTTCTCCGCCGACTCTCTGGCCCGCTTGTTGACCAATATCTGCTCCGCTGCCCGGTCGGCCTCCTGCTTGTTTTCGATAAACCAGACCTGAAGCTGCTCTTTGAAGAAGGCCGTCATCGCCTCTTGGGTGAATTTGGAATTGACTGACTTTTTCGTCTGGTTTTCAAAGCAGCCGATGGTGGAGAAGCAGTTGGTCACCAGCACCAGGCTGTCCTGGATATCCTGGAAGAGGATTTTGCCCTCGGTTTTGGTGTACTTGTTGTTATCCCGGAGATATTTATCAAAGGCTGCCGTAAAACCGGAGCGCACTGCCTTGTCCGGGCTGCCGCCGTATTCCAGCCAGGAGGAATTATGATAAAATTCAATATGAGATACCTGCTTAGAGAAGCAGAAGGAAGCCGTGATTTTCAGCTTCATTTCCGGCCGGTTATCGGCATCCCGCCCCCGGCGCTCGGTCTCCCAATAGACAGGCATGGTGAACGCATTGTCCCCCACCAGCTCTTCAATATACTGCTTGATGCCATCGGGATAGCAGAACTCCTCCTGCTCAAATTTGCCGCCCACCTGATTGCGGAAACGGAAGGTGATACCCTTGTTGACCACAGCCTGACGGCGCAGCACATCCCGGTAGTACTCCACGGGGATATTGATATCCGTAAATACCTGCTTATCCGGCTTCCAATGGAACACAGAGCCGGTTTTCTTCCGGTCGGTCGGTTCCTTTTTCAGGCCGCCGACGTTTCTGCCCCGCTCAAAATGCAGATCATAGCGGTAGCCGTCCCGGCGGATGGTTGCATCAAAGAATTCGGAAGCATACTGGGTTGCGCAGGAGCCCAGGCCGTTGAGGCCCAGGGAATATTCGTAATTTTCCCCGTTTTCACCGTATTTGCCGCCGGCATACATTTCGCAGAAGACAAGCTCCCAGTTATAGCGCTTCTCCTTCTCGTTATAGTCCACCGGGCAGCCGCGGCCAAAGTCCTCCACTTCTACGCTCAGATCCTCGTAGCGGGTGACAATGATGGTATCGCCGTGGCCCTCTCTGGCCTCATCGATGGCATTGGACAGGATCTCGAACACCGCATGCTTGCAGCCTTCCAGATCGTCAGAGCCGAAAATAACTGCCGGGCGTTTGCGCACCCGGTCCTCTCCTTTCAGCATGGAGATACTGGTATTGCCGTACTGTTCTTGCTTTTTTGTTGCCATAATTCCCTACCTGCCATAGTTATCCATTTTATTTTGTTTTATTATATCCGTATTTTTTCCGAAAGTCAACCTCTGGGCCACGCTGCATTTTCCCTCTTGTTTTTTTGACAAAACCCGGTTATAATAGGGGCACAAAGAAACACAGGAGGTCATTATCATGGCTGTTAAAATTGAAAAAGATACCATCATCGGCGACATTCTGGATGTTGCTCCTCAGAGCGCTCCTCTATTCTTCGCCATTGGCATGCACTGCCTGGGCTGCCCCTCCTCCCGGGGCGAGACCGTTGAGGAGGCCTGCATGGTGCACGGCATTGACTGCGACGGATTCCTGGCACAGCTGAACCACTTCCTGGAGGCTTACGAGGCCGACCAGCAGAACAAGGGCTGAGAAATTGACCGGGCTGCCGATTGGCGGCCCGTTTTCTTTGAGTATACACCAGGAGGTGTCCAATGAAACTCCCACTTTCCAATCGGCTGCTGACCTGCTGCAGCTTTGTTCATCCCGGCGACCGGGTTGCAGACGTGGGCTGCGACCATGGGTATCTGGGCATTTATCTGCTACAAAACAGGATTGCCGCCAGTGTGATTGAATCGGATATTAACGAAATGCCCCTGAAATCCGCCCGGGAAAACGCTGCTAAGTTCGGCATTTCGGATCGGATGTCTTTCTTCCTGTCCGATGGTGTGCGGCTGATCCCCCGGGATTTCGACTGCATGGTCTGCGCCGGAATGGGGGCGGACACCATGATATCCATCCTGGAAGCGGCTCCATGGCTTCAGGACGGCCGCTACCGGCTGATCCTTCAGTGCCAGAGCAAGCGGCCGGAACTGCGGAAATATCTGGCTAACCACGGTTTTTCCATTCTCCGGGAGACGCTGGCAAAGGATGGAAAATTTCTGTATCCCGTGATGGAAGCCTGTTACGCACCCGGCAGCGCACACGCCCCTTGGGAGTATTATGTCACTCCCCAATTGATTGCGGACAGCTCTCCCCTGCTGCTTCCCTTTGTCCGGCGGGTGATGGGAGGCGTGGAGGACAGTATGCTCGGCTTGCAGCACAACGGCGGTAGCTATCAGGAAACCGCAGAAATCTATGAACACCTGAAGGAACTGGAAAGGAAGCTGGCCCATGACAACGGTAAATGACATCATAACCTTCCTGAATACAATTGCCCCACCGGAAAAGCAGGAAAGCTGGGATAACTCCGGCCTCTCCTGCGGCAGGCGGGACAAGGCAGTTTCAACCGTTCTGGTTGCATTGGATCCCTTTGCGGATGTGACCGAAGAAGCAATCCGGATGGGAGCCGATCTGATCGTCACCCATCACCCTCTGCTTTTCCGTCCGGCTTATCAGGTAACGGATGAAAACGCCATTGGGCAAACCGTCATGACGCTCGTCCGGCACGACATTGCCGCCTTCAGCGCCCATACCAATCTGGACATTGCCCCGGAAGGAGTGGGACAGTGCCTCGCCCAGGCTTTGCATCTGGAAGACATTTCTGTCATTGACCCCCAGGCAGATGCGGCTGGCAAGGTGTGGGGACTGCTGCGCAAAGGGACTGTGGAGCCGCAGCCGCTGGATGTTTTTCTGTCCCACGTAAAGCAATCGCTGCATACACCGGTACTCCGCTATGCCCCGGCGGGCAGCACCGTGCACCGGGTGGCTGTGGGCGGCGGGGCCTGCGCAGGTGAATGGAAGGCAGCACTCCAGGCAGGCTGCGACACCTTTGTAACCGCGGACGCCAAGTATAACGGCTTTTGGGATGCGCAGGATGCCGGGCTGACACTGATCGATGCGGGGCACTTCTATACCGAGAACCCTGTGTGCGCGTATTTGCAGCAAATTTTGCAGGACGCATTCCCCGATGTAACAGTACTCCTCTCCCAGGTGCACCGGGACTGCATGAAATTCTATTAAGGATAACGGAATTTCCTGTTGATTTTTTTACTTTTGAGTGCTAAAATAGATAAGAAATTTTTTGAAATGATTCCAGAAAGGGAAGATTACGATATGTCCGGACATTCCAAATGGCATAACATCCAGAAAACCAAGGGTGCACAGGACGCCAAGCGTGCAGCTGCATTCACCAAAATCGCAAAGGAAATGATCGTTGCTGTGAAGGAAGGCGGCGGTGCTACCGACCCTGCCTACAACTCCCGGCTGGCTACCGTCATCACCAAGGCCAAGGCCGCCAACATGCCCAACGACAACATCAAGCGTGTGCTGGAAAAGGCTGCCAGTGCAGGCAACGGCGAGAGCTACGAGTCCATCACCTACGAAGGCTATGGCCCCGGCGGCGTTGCCGTGATTGTAGAGGCTATGACCGACAACCGCAACCGTACCGCCGGTTCCGTCCGGCATCATTTTGATAAATACGGCGGCAACTTGGGCGCCAACGGCTGTGTCAGCTGGTCTTTCGACAAAAAGGGCGTGCTGGTAATTGACAACGAGGATGGCGATCTGGACGAGGATGCCGTCATGATGGATGCCATGGACTGCGGTGCTGATGACTTTGAGCCGGAGGAAGACTGCTTCACCGTTTACACCGCCCCCGATGATTTTAACGCCGTGGCTGACGCGCTGACTGCCAAGGGCTACAGCTTTGCCTCTGCTCAGATTGAGATGGTTCCCCAGAACTATGTCAAGCTCTCCCCCGAGGATGCCGACAAGATGGAGAAAATGCTGGAACTCTTCGATGACGACGATGACGTGCAGAACACCTGGCACAACTGGGATCAGGAGTAAATTCCATATATCCTGCGCCGCCTCGGCTGAGGCGGCGCTTTTGTCTGCAAAGAAACACTTGAACCAGGGCCGCCGGTAGGATATAATAGCGGCAACTGCTTGCAGCGAAAGGGAGAGAAAGAAATGAATGAGCTATACACCTGCGAGTGCAGAGACGGCAGAACCATCACCGGTGCCTCCCGCTGGAGCCTGTATGAGCTGCGCCATCTTCCGCCCCTGGAGCTGGCCAAAGCACTGGAAGAGCTGCTGGAGTTCTCCCGGTATTATGAGGCCACCTTTTATTACCCCGCGCTGTCGCTGAAGGATGAGATGGCGCAGCTGACCCGGCATTTTGAGCGGGCAAGGCAGCTGGCAGCAGTTTGCGGTGTGGTCACCGGAATTATGACCGCTGTCTGGCTGCTGATGGTGCTGATTCCCATTCTGCGGTTTTCCGGGCTTGCTATGCTCATGGCAGTGCTGACCATTCTCAGCATTCTGGTTCTGGTGCCCTTTCTGTTCCGTTATGTCTCCGCTCAGGAGGACTACCAAAAGCGGCTGCCCCGGATTCGGGCGAAGCTGGACCGCCTGAATCAGCAGGAGGAAAAGGAAGTCTACGGCGAATATATTGAATATCTGATTGGGGGCTACCTGGTTTCCCCCGAGTTTGGCCTGTCCGCTGACGCGCTGGAGCTGATGATCGAAGCTCTGCGCACCAAGCGGGCCGGGAACATTGCCGAGGCCGCTATGCTCTGCAAGCGGAAATTCGGCAAGTCTCCGATCCCCCGGATTATTACATCCCTACACAGCGTCAACAGCACTGCCGCCGCTCCGAAGCAGGAGCCGAAGCAGGTCAACCTGAATCAGGTTCAAAATCAGGTACCGGACATGAAGCTTCTTTTGCAGCTCTCCAGTCACCTGAACTCCGCTCTGCAAACCTACGCCTCCACCCAAAAAGCCACCTCCACCGGCCCCGATGCCATCGCCTCCACCCTGACCTGTGAGGAGGAAGCGCTGATTGAAGAATACCGGTATTTGCAGGAGGAAGAAAAGAAGCGCATTCGCAGAGTGGTGCATAGCTTTCACACGAAGCAGTATTGATTTTTCCTGCATTGTTTTACCCTGTTCTGATTGGAGATACTTACATGCATATTGACAGCTCACTTGTGCAGGCGTACACCTCCGGCAAAGAAATGGAGGCTTACAAATCAGCCTGGTTCTTTTCAAGTTCAACACTGGATGTTGATCTTGGCAAAAACATCTTCTCTCTGCCGCCGGATGATGATGCCGTTCGGGAAACCGTGCGCCAACTGGAAGTCCGGTTCCGGCAGTACTGTGAAGATTTTGTGCCTGTGAATCGCCCAATCTGGGATGCTCTTTTCCCGGACTGGCAAGAGGTGCAGCCCACCGTTGATCTGATCGTTGGATTTCCGGAACCCTACGATGCCGTTACCGTTACTGCACCGGATGGAAAAACGCATTTGGTTTTTGACCTGATCTGCTGGAAAAAGTATGCAGAGCGCAAAGATTTAGATGACATCGTCCGCAACCTTCTGACCCACGAGACCACCCATTTTTTGATTGGCCGCCACTATCCCGAAGTCGACGCAGCCCAGCAAAGCCCGGACTATGGAACAAAGCTGGATGCCTATACCTTCCATGAGGGCTTTGCACACCTGATTTCCTATCAGGCAACTGACATTGACCATGTAAATTGGCACTCAGCGCAGCTCCGCCAGGTTTACCGCTCCTGTAAAGGAAAAATGCGCGCCGCCCTTGCGGAGACGGATTCCGGCTGTCAGGCCCAGTATCTTTACGATGCCATTTGCGGCGCGTACTACGAAAAGTTTGCCTGCATGTGCGGCATGCTGTATTTGGCAAACCAGTGGGAAACAAACGGCATCCCGGGATTACAGGATGCATTCCAAGATTACCACGGCTTTGCAAGAAAAACGATTGAATAAGGCTGCACTCTGATTTGTTTTAGCGCAGAGCGGCTCCATAAGCGCATATAAAAGCAGGGAACGAAATCGCCCCCTGCTTTTTGTTTTTATTTGTACGCTTGATTCACGCCATAAACGGCTTCGTTATGAGTAAAACCTTCAAATTCCAACTGATCAATCAGTGCACTGCGAGAAAAAGACATCGCCCCCAGGTATTCTTTTGCCATTTTATAGGCCTGCTTATTCCAGTCAGCGCCACAATGCTCAACTGCATATTCTGACTCTGAATAAGTGTATCCTTCATATTCCAATTGGTCAATCAATCCGGAACGTGAAAACGGCATAGCGTCCAGATAATCCTTCGCACTTTGCAGGGCATTGCGCATTCCAGATGTCACTATACTTGTCTCTTTTGTTTTATTCAAATCCGCCTGCTGAGTGGCTCCCGTTTCACCGCGTATGCTAGAAATTCTACCCGGGTCAATTTGGTATTGCGTAAATCCATAGTCTTTAAGAGCAAGACCAATACTATCCTTTTTTAATATCTCAGAAAATAATTCAAAAATTGTGTTTAAGCTATCCTTTGCCTCAGTCACAAATGAATCTGTAATCGTTGCGTTGGAACTATTATTGGTTTTCCGAATATCAACAAACATTAAATCAGAGTTAACTGTATAAGTCGTTGGATCCAAATTAACCCCTGCACCGAAACTCATTTCACCCGTTTTCATTGACGCAGTATTGGTCTGGTAAAAGTAGTATGTACCAGGTTGCTGTTTCTCATAACCGGTTAAATACAGCAGAGCGGTAGATGTGAACTGTACCTGCGTACTCGATAAACCTTCAATCAGGTACGAAAGCGAAAGCATAACAGCATCTCCGTTCACCATGCTGTAGAAATTTACATTCTCTAACCCAGTATCGAAAGAATATACGTATATCCCACTAATTTTCATTCCGTTTTCCAGAATGAAATTTTTGAATTTGTCAATTGATACCTGTGAAGATACCTCCATTGAACTGTACGGTACGAGCCCATCTCTCCATTTAGTCTTTTCTCTTAAACATGGATAGCAGCATGCTAAAGTAAGTGTCAGAAGAAGTACTGTCGCAACGAATTTATTTATGTGTCTCCGCCTTTCCGACAAATCCCATCGAAATAAATGTCTGTGTATTCTATTCTGTCTCTTTTCCATACCTTTCTTCCCTTCCTATTCGTAAATTTTAAATCAGCCAAGTATCGTGTAACATGTTTTGTATTTCTAATATTAACCGATATTGGTTAATATGATTGTACACCAAATGCGGTTATCATGTCAAGTACAAAAATCAAGGAAGGTTACACATGATATCCTACGAAAAACTTTGGAAAAGAATGAAACAGCAGGGCATTACGCAATACGCACTTATCAAAATGTATCATGTCAGTCCAGGGCAAATTACACGGCTCAAGCGAAATGAAAGCGTCAGCACCCACACCATTGATACATTTTGCCGCATTTTAAATTGCGATGTCGGGGATATCATGCAATATATCCCTGATGAGCGATAAAAAATCTCCATCCGGTTCAGAGTAAAACCGGGTGGAGATTTTTACTGCAATGGAAACATCCCATTTGTAAAAAATGCTCCCAGCCAAGCGGCTGGGAGCATCTCATTGTGAACCAGAAAGGAAATTAGCCCTTCAGAGCCTCTTCCACAGCCACGGCCACGGAAACGGTAGCACCGACCATGGGGTTGTTGCCCCTCTTGAACGCCTACGAAACCGCGCCAAAACTGTGCATTTCCACCTAAATCACGCCGTATATTTGTGTAAATTGCGCACAAAATTATCTATACTTAATAAGTTTTCGTACTATCTCCAAATGTATGTTGGGGCTAAATTGGGGCCAAATTGCATGTCTAACGCCATTGTTCGTCAATAACCAATATTTCTTGAATATTAACTTTCACCCATCGAAAAAGTGAGGCATACCAGCTCCCAAGCTGGTGTGCTTCGCTTTTTTGATGGGCTCACGGGTGAAGGCGCAAGCCGAGGGGGCTACCCCTCCAAGCCTTCCCTTTCTTGCCTGTGTCGATATTCGTTATATTCGTAGACAATGACGCATATTATGGTAATGTATCAAAAACAGGCATGCTTCGTGCATATTTTTAACAGGAAATTCCGTTTTGGAATTATTTTGTGGTCTGATTTTGGTGGCAGACGAAATTGAAGATCACTATTCAAAAAAGGAGAAACGACATATGAGGCAAATCAAAGCAATTATTCTGGAACCTGAAAAGGATGCTCGAATTGAAATGATTGACAGCAGTTTGGAAGGGCTGCAAAAGCTGGTTGGCGGGTACATTGAAGTAATTTATCCGTTTGATTATAAAAAATATCCATTGAATCAAGTAGCAATCATCTGCAACGATAGCGGCAAAATAGAGCGTTTGCCGTTGAATCGCGCTCTTTATGACGAGAATGGCAATCTGTTTGATGTCGTCGCAGGAACCGCAGTTATTGTCGGAATTGATACCGATGACCTTGTTTCGCTCAATGAAGAACAGGAAAAATACTATTTTTCCAAGTTTGAAGTTCCAGAGGGCTTTTTCTGGTACGGGCCACGGCTTTTGTCGTTCCCCATTCTCCCTATCATTGAACCTTAATTTTCAAACTGACTCGTAACTGAGTCAGTTTTTCACTATTTTGGAATATTTTTTGAGTACCTGTCTATAATAAATAATGTGAACAGGAAAAAGTTAAAAAGGGTTTATAAAGGCTAATCTCGGACTGTTCACGGGACATTTTTATAGTGTTAGTCTCCAAATTGCAAAAATGATTTTTCCACAGTGCCTTTGGAATGCTATTGCATATGTATCGCAGGAAAGCCCTCTTTCGGCTTATATATAAAGGTGAGATAATATTTTAGGTCATATACAGCGGGGTTGCGACTTGGCAAACCTCGCTATATAATAGTTATTGATATTTTTTCATATAATTCCTTTCAATGAAATCCCCAGCCGCTTGTAAAGCAGCTGGGGATTTTTGCGCTTTTGATGAGAAATTATATAAAAATGAAAAGAATAATATAATGTAGTGTAGATTTACAGGAGTGCTTTACGCACATTTTAACAGGCAAGCGGCATTTTTGACGCTTATTTTTCAAAAGGAGAAGAATTATGAAGAAACTGGATCAATACAACAGAGTCGCTGGCTACCTCAACAAAATTTTCGATTTGTTGAATGAAGAATATTTCAATAACGAGTTAGTTCGACCCGTGATTACCATTCAAAGCACCCCCAGAGCGTATGGACACTTCACCACTTCTGGACATACATGGCAAAGACTACTGGGCGAAGATTCGCACGAAATCAATATCGGTGCTGGGACGCTTGCTCGTCCCATTGAAGAGGTAGTCGCAACGCTCTTGCATGAAGCTGTCCACTACTACAATTGGAGTGTGTCTAAGAAAAATGATACATCTCGTGGGGGAACTTACCACAACAAAGTTTTCCGTGACGCTGCTGTAGCACGGGGGCTGATTGTAACCCAAACGGAAAAATACGGTTGGGCGCATACAGAACCATCGGATGAAACATTGGAGTTTTGTATCAAAAACGATCTTTCGGACATTCTGATGTATCGGAACGAATGGACCTCTGTTTCGTTAGGACCAGGAGCCTCGCATGGAAACGCTGGCGTGACTGCGGCTGGCAGGCAGAGCAGTTACAAGCTGCGCTGCCCGTGCTGCGGGGCATCCGTTAAGGCCACAAAAGCTGGTGTACGGATTGCTTGCATCCCGTGCCAGGTTGAAATGGTTCAGGCTGAACCACGGTAATGTGGAAGCATCATGCCGTTTGAAAAAGCAGCAATAACTTGTTACCTTCGTTAAAAATAGACGGTTACTCGCTGCATCGCCTCAATATTGAAGATAAATCTTCAATATTGAGGAAAAAGATGCACGAGTAAACGGCTATCGTATTTGTATCCAGCAAACCTCTTCTTGGGCGGAACCATAACCGCCCTCCCTGATACGGGAAAAACAACTGTGGGTATGCGGTGGTCTTTGACCACAAATGTCTTAACGTTGTCTAACTGTCGGCAACTAAAACGGAGACAGTCAGAAGGAGTTGATTCATATGGGGCACAAATCAAAAAAATCACTCATCCACCAGGTTCAGGAGAAGCTAGTCAGCAAGATGTCCGCTGGGGACAGCAAGCACCTTGATAAGCGGCAGAGCGGGGTAACAGCACAAAAAATATATAGTTATAGTACACTCAGAGCCTACGAAAAACACGCCTGTAACTTCGTGAAGTGGGCAAAAAGTGAATATAATTGCAGAACTTTAGAAGAATGCCATTCTCATATCAATGAGTACCTATCGCAACGGTCAGATAAATGTTCCGCTTGGACGGTAAAACTTGACGCTGCCGCCCTTGGAAAACTCTACTCAGAGCCAACCACTACATATTCACCCACACCAAGCCGTCATCGAAATGAAGTCGTCAGAAGCCGAGGGCCAGCTGTGCGTGATAGGCATTTTTCTGAAAGTAAGAATTCAAAACTTGTCGATTTCTGCAGAAGTACGGGCCTCCGCAGGAGTGAGGTGGCAGCTGCAAGGGGGACTGATTTGGTTCTGTGTAAGGAAAGCCCATGCGGACTTGGCATTCATGTTCGGAGTGGCAAAGGTGGGCGAGAACGCATTGCCCCAATATACACCGATCAAACCACATTGAACACAATTAAAGATATGTGTGTGCAATCTGGTGGTGGGAAGATATTTGAGAAAATCCCATCCTGTGCCGATATACATTCTTATCGTTCAGATTATTGCGAAAGGGTCTATTTTGCAAATTCTAGGGATCTTTCCACACTTTCGCCAAAAGAATTGTACATCTGTCGTGGTGACCGTTCCCAAATCAAGTTGGACCGCTCGGCTTTGGCAACGGCCTCCCGTGCGCTCGGCCATAACCGCATTTCCGTCATTCCCAGTTCCTACTTATATCATTTGGATAAGTTTTCAACTTAATGTTCCTCGTATCAATTTGTATACGAGGACTTTGTATATATATGCCAATTACAGGAATGGTAATTTGTGCAAAATTAACGAATTTTCAAAAATATTCAAAAAATTTGCAGTTTTCGTTATATTTTTGTGAAACCAACAATATATTAGGGACACTTAACTTGAAAGGAGAAATTTATGATACAAACAGATAGAATAAGTCATTTCTTAGATATTCCTCAAAATGAAATAATCAATAAATTATATGAACTGGATTCCCGAAGGTCTCGGAGTGTGGATGTGAACCCATATTCCTGTAAACTTCGTTCTGAAAAAAGCGATTTTGTGTTGAGCGTGACAGATGCCTCCACATTCCAGTGGGTTCCATCCACACGCCGCCTCTTAGTTTTGCTTCGAGAAGATTATTACCGTAACCATTCCCCCGAAGTCCGTATTCCCGTCTCTTCCTATGCTGAGCTATGCCAGCGCAAAAATATTAAAGAGATACGCAGTCAGCTAAGAAAGGACCTCGAAGCCCTGCTTCAAATCAAACTTCCTTTGGAAAGTACCACATATTCCCCGTTGCTCTTGAAAGCGGGACTTCAAGGCGGCTATATAGTGGTGGTGCTTTCGTCATCCTTCGTGAAGGTATTGAACAAGAAAAAAGGTGCAATTCAACTTCCGTATCTGTATTTTGAGATCAGTGACAAGCGGTTTCGTCATGCTTCTGACTTACTTTATTACATAACCCTCATGCGCTTCCTGAATAACAAGAAGGAAAATGTACGGGACCACATCAGCATCGGGAAATTACTGGAAGTCACAGCACTTCCTTCATTAGAAGAGGTGCAGCAGACAAAGAACGGTTCTATTCGGGAACGCATCGTCCAGCCATTTTTCAACAATCTACATGCACTGAATTCAGAACTGTCCTTTGTGCTTGTTCATAACGGATTCCAAATTTCCGAGGAAGAAGCACAAAAATTAGATTTCTATGAGTTCAAAAAGGTATGTATCCACTTTTCGTGGGTACACGAATCGGAACTGCGCCAATATGTTCCGAAGGGTACAGCCGTGGAGCAATCGGCATAAATCGTGGCATTTGCGGTTTTATCCGTGCCAAATGGTGTCAAAACCGTGGAGCCGCAAAAAACACTGTTTGAAAAGTGTGTTTCAATCGTGGATGCTGTGCGGTTCACCAGTGCCAGCAAACAGTATATGCCGTGGCAGGTAGCATCATAAATCGTGTTCATAGAAAAGCACGATTTTTGCCGCCGCTAAGATATATATAAGAACATCGTAAGATGTTCTTAATCTTAAAACATTTAGGGAAAACAACTACCATTGTTTTCCCACCTGATAAATAAAAAAGGAAGGGGAACCAATATGGCAAGTATTACAAAAAATGAAGTAAAAGTTATGATTTCTACTTATCTTGAAGTTGAACATTCAATCAATCCAAGGAGACTGTTTTGCTGCCTGAATCCACAGCACGAGGACAGCACCCCAAGTATGAGCTACAATCCCAGAAACGAAACAGTTCACTGTTTCGGCTGTGGCGTCACTTATGACATTTTCGATCTCGTGGAACTGGATTACCCCAGTGTGAATACACGGGACAAATTTATAAAAGCCTATCAAATCTATCATCAATACGAAAAGGAAGGAATTATATAAAATGGAAACACTATATGATCTAATAAAAGTAACTACAATGATTAAGTCTGCAAATCACAAAAAAGTGATTGAATATTTAGAAAAGAGAAGCATTTCATTGGCTACAGCTGAAGAATACAATTTAGAGTGGTCGGTAACTGACACCATATGCGGCGAAATTGTTGGCGTAACCATTCCAACGGGTGACGGTTCTTCCGTTACACGATATATTGACCCGCCCGACAGCTGGCAGCGGTACATTAAGGTAGGGTGTAATCAGTTTTTCAATTATTCCGCACTGCAAGGCACTAGCGAGCCTGTTTTCATAACCGAAGGAGAATTTGACGCACTTTCCATTCTCCAGGAAAAGAAAACGGCGGTTGCCCTGGGCGGTGTGGCAAATGTAGATTCCTTCATGGCCAAATTGAAACGGGACGGCCTGCGCCCAACCCTCGTTCTTACGCTAGATAACGATACCGCAGGACGAGAGGCAACTCAAAAATTACAAGAAAAAGCAAAAGAATTGGGAATCGCCTGTTTAGTCCCCTCCCTGGGCAACGTGAAGGATATAAACGAATTACTTTGTAAAGATCCCATTGATTTTGAAAAAAAGATTTCAAAATGGTTGAACGAAGCGAAAAAACTGGAAGCGGTTCTCACCCCTGAGGAAGAAACCATGTGGAAACAGTATTTTCCATGTCGTATGGACCAGCTGTCAGCCGATTTTGACAATATCATTCGGGAAACAATGGCAAAGCCACGGATTCAGACGGGGTTTAACTGCCTAGATCAAGCAATCGGCGGCGGTGTTCGGGAGGGCATTTACGTTTTGGGCGGTGCCCCCTCCACGGGGAAAACAACTTTCTGCCTGCAACTAGCAAGCAGTCTTGCCAAGCAGGGACAGGATGTGTTTCAATTCTCTTATGAAATGACAGCCGCTGAAATCCAAGCCAAAAATATTGTTAGAGAGTATTGTTCTTTCCCCAAAGGGCGGGTTCCGCTAACAACAAATGATGTCCTACGAGGGGAAATTTTCAAAGACCAAGCAAAAGAAAAAGCATATCGGGATGCCATACCACAGATGAAGATCATCAACGAGCACCTTTTCTTCTATTCCGATGATAATATGACAATCAAAGTCATTAAGGATAAGGTACAGCAGTACATAAATACGTTCCACCGAACCCCTGTTATCATTATCGACTACCTTCAGATGATTCCTCCCACGAGCGAGCGGTTTACGGACAAACAAAATGTTGACAGCATTATGCTTGCCTTGCGTCAGCTGAAAAATATGGGTGTTGCCTGTTTTGTTATAAGTTCTTTGTCGAGGGCAAGCTACGATACCCCCATTGGGCTTTCCAGTTTCAAGGAAAGCGGCAGTATCGAGTTTTCAGCCGATGTTGCGCTGGCATTGGACTTCAAGGCAATGTACACCGCCCAGATCAACGCCAAGGGAAAAGTGGAAATCGACCTGAATCACGAGCGCAGCGTACCCGTCCGAAGCCTCCTGCTAACTGTTCTCAAGAACCGACTAGGGCAGGCTGGAACACAGATTGCTTTCGATTTTACGCCAGCTGGAAACCTATTCCAAGAGCGAGGGTTGTTTACCCGATAAATTGAAAAATAATGTTCAATGCAAATCAAGAATTAACGCCACAGATCCGTTTTTGGGACCTGTGGCTTTGCATTTATAGTGTGGGGCGGTTGAACTCTTTGTATAGCATCCCTGCCAGCGCCGACATGATGGCCTTGTACTTGCTCTTGTTCTGGAACAGAGAGGTAAATGCCTCTGTCTGCTCTACATAGCTGTCCTGTGCCACTTCATCAAAGGTTTTGGGGAAGATACTTTCGCTGAATACCTGTGCATCAGAGGTTCGTGCAATCTTTTTGAGCTTCTTGTCATCTTTCAGCTTGTCGTGAAGGGCATAGATCAGCACCCTGTCAGCGTCAGTGAAATTGCCAGCAAATAGCTCGTTGATTTTGTTAATGACCTCTTCCAACGGTTCTTTGGGTTCAGGTGTTGCTTTCCCCTTGCCGCCAGCGGGTTCATATACGCCAGCTGTGTCAGTCAGAACAATATCGCCCTTAAAGGTCTGTTCCAACTTATAAAACTCCAGCCTTAGGGCACCTTCCAGGTCAATCATTTTGACAGGTTCGGCGGGCAGCAGTCTTAACAGGTAGGAACAAAAAACATACTCCTTCTGCATCGGGACATCGAACATGCGGCAAATCTGAGAGATGTAGCCATACCACTTTACAAAAGACCGAACCTGACGTCTGAAATTGTAGCGATCAGAAGTTGTAATCCCATTGTAACGGTCTGCTACTGGCTTCAAAGCAGAGGTCATCTTGCCCAGCATTGTACTGTCCTGCTTTTTTGTAGAATAGTAGATTGAACTGAAGGTTTCAATATCGCTGTCAGAGTAGATATTGTAGCCCCGCAGCTCTTTTTGAAGTTTATAAATCAAATCTGTATTCACTTCCTGCGAAAGTGAAGTCTCTTGATAGAATGGCTGGAACGCTTCCTGAATGTCCTCTGCGGTGTTTACAAAGTCCAGCACAAACGTGTCATTTTTCCCCGCACAAGTGCGATTCAGGCGGGAAAGGGTCTGAACGCATTTTACTCCACGGAGTTTTTTATCCACAATCATTGTGTGAAGCAGCGGCTCATCAAATCCTGTCTGGTACTTTTCAGCGACAATAAGCACATTGAAATTGTCGTGAAATTCTGCCTTGGTCTGGTCATCGGTGATGTGCGTTCCATCCTTGCGAACATTCAGCATGGGCTGGGTGTATTCGTCATCACCATCTTTCACGGAACCTGAGAAAGCAACCAGAATATCAACATCGTGGTAGCCCTGCTGCTGAATGTACCGCTTCACCTCATGGTAGTAGCGAACAGCGGCCAAGCGAGAGGAAGTAACTACCATCATCTTTCCTTTACCACCAATGGCTCTGGAGGTCGTTGAACGGAAAGTTTCAACAATAATTTGCGATTTCTGGCTGATATTGTACGGATGCAGGGTTTCAAACCGCCGAATGACCTTTGCGGCACGGGACGCTGGCACATCGGGGTTGTCGGGAATTGTTTTTGCAATCTTAAAGCAGGTGTGATAGGTCATGTAGTTTTGAAGCACGTCCAAGATAAAACCTTCCTGGATGGCCTGCTTCATAGAATAGATATGGAAGGGATGGAAAGACCCGTCTTCGTATTCTGTTCCAAACATTTCAAGAGTCTGTCCCTTAGGCGTTGCGGTGAAGGCAAAGAAGGATAGATTCTTGTGCTTACCGTGGGCTATCATTTCCTGAACAAGCTTATCCTGCTTATCAACCTCGTTTTCTGCCAGTCCCTCCAGCTCCGCATACTCCCGCAAAGCTGCTTCGGTATCTGCCAATGCGGTTTTCAGCTTGATTGCGGAAGAACCTGTCTGGGATGAGTGCGCTTCATCAACAATAATTGCAAAGCCTTTGCCCTTGGTGTTGTCCACTTCGGAATAAATGACAGGGAATTTTTGCAGCGTTGTGACAATGATCCTGCTGCCACCGTTGATGGCATCCCGTAAGTCCTTGGAGCTTTTACCTTCACCGATGGTCTCAACGGTTCCCAGCGTGTGGTCAAAGGAGGAAATCGTTTCCTGGAGCTGGCGGTCCAGCACCGTGCGGTCTGTAACAATGATGACAGAGGCGAATACAGGCTTATTGTTTTCGTCATGGAGAGAGGCAAGGCGGTAGGCCGTCCAGGCAATCGAGTTGGATTTCCCCGAACCTGCGCTGTGCTGAATCAGATAGTTCTTGCCCGTTCCGTTCTGCCGCACATCCGCAATCAGTTTCCGAACCACGTCAAGCTGATGGTAGCGGGGGAAAATCAGCACTTTATTATCCTTGCAATGGATAAACTTCTGAATAATGTCCAGCGCACTTTCCTTTCTGAGAACATTTTCCCAGAGGTAAGCGGTGGGATAGCCATTCGGGTTAGCGGGGTTTCCTTTGCCGCCGTCATTTCCTGCACCATTTGAGCCTTGGTTAAAGGGCAGAAAGTAGGTATCGCCCTTGGCAAGTTTGGTGGTCATGTACACATCGGTCTGGTCTACACAAAAGTATGCCAGAATCCGCTTGTTAAACTGGAAGCAAACTTCCCTGGGGTCACGGTCATACATCCACTGCTGCATGGCATTTTCGACTGTCTGCCCCGTATACTGATTTTTCAGTTCCAAGGCAAATACAGGGATGCCGTTCAGCACCAGCACCATATCCACAGATTTGTTATTGTCTGCGGAGTAGTGCCACTGCCGCACCACATTACAGACGTTCCGCTCGTACAGTGCGGTGGCTGTTTTATTCAGGTGGGATTCAGGACGGAAGTAGCAGACACGGAAGGTAATCCCCCGATGCTTGAAACCATGACGCAGTACGGCAATAAGCCCCAGGGAGTCACAGGCATTGTTGAAGGCGTTGCAGAATTTCCGCACGGGATCGCTGTTGCAAGTGTTCTCGAAACGGGTCCACTCTTTGGGTTGTGTTGCTTTGATAAAAGCAATCAGAGTGTTGACATAAAGTCCCAATGCTGGGTCGTAGGTGTCAGCTGTCTTGGTATAGCCCCCCTGCTCGGTCAGAAAAAAGCTTTCAATGTCTTCTTCAAGGCGCTTCTCATTCGTTTCCATATGTTTCTCCTTCCTCCCAAGGCAACGGTTACTTCAATAGCGCCTGTACCCAAGGGAATACAGTGTCCCGCATCCAGGGAATCACCGTTGTAATGATGAAAGGGATCAGGCCAATCAAGGCACCTACAATGGCAATCTTCCATTCACGGACAGACAGTTTCTTTTCTTCCCGTTCCCGATCCTTGTGCCATTCCTCGAAGTGCTGAAAGTCGGCTTCTTTTGAATAAATATTGGCTCCGTCCACATTCATGGGGCAAATATAGCCTTTGGTCGCAAGAATTAAGAGCACATCGTTCAGCCGAACATGATCCTCATCCGAGAGATTGATATAGCCGTCTGATTCAGCGAACAATTTCTTGATTTCCTGGTATTGCTTCTTTTGCAGAGGAGAAAAAGTCAATTTTCCCATTATTGAACCTCTTTCTTGCCTGTAACGTACTCATAAATGATGGATTTTTTATAGTTTTCCAATTCTTCCAGCAGGGCGGCCTTTTTTGAAATTAAGGTATCAATCTCGGCGCATTTCTTATCCAGGTAGTCGGCAATTTCCTTTTGCTCACTCATTGGGGGAACAGGAAACATAATGGAGAAGAACTGGTCAGGATATAGCCGTAATCTCGATGCGGTAATGCCAGTAGAATATGCGGCATATGTAGCTACTAAATTTGGAATGCGCAGTAAATATTCGAGGTAGCCATAATAATAGCTGTTATTTCGCTGGCGGTATGTATTATAGGAAGGGCTAATTACACCCTCATATTTCGATACACCGATTGCCCCCTGCCACATCCACATCGTGTTTGCTGCCAAATCCCCGATGTGACATACCTTGTAGTCAACCAAAGATTCAGCCATAAACATATTTACATTTTTCATGCTTCTTGGTGTCACACCAGTTATATGCGATACAGTCAGTAGCTCCTCATGTCCATCAATGGAACGCTCGTTCGTTTCTACGAATAAGCGCTTTCCTCGCTGCACTTTCCAATCGGCAGGTAATTTACCAATCCAGTCAACCCCTGATGGTTTCATCTGGCGGTTACGCTGAATGCCCTTTGTGACGGCTTCCGCAATAATGGACTGTTTGAGTTTTTTGTATTCCTCGATGGTTGCGTTAGTTTTTGAAATAACTGCATCAATTTGGGCGCATTTTTTGTCGAGGTAATAAACAATTCGCTTTTGTTCGTCCATGCCATAGTACAGAAAAGGTGTGTTTGCAATTGCATCTGCACTCATACCTTCTCTATTTCCACCAGTCTGAAATAGGTCAATAGCCGTTTTCCCTGCATTTGACATCCAAAAATAGTGCATTATTTGTGGCATGACTAGGCCTTGGCGTACTCGGATAATAGAGACATGCTGGTTTACATTGGCAGGAAGATGGGAGGCGGGCATAATACAGGAACGCCCAATAGAGCCGCCAGTAATGTTCAATAGGACATCGTTTTCGGCCACACGAGTGCTAGACATTTCACTATCCATTTCAGGTGTAATAAAGAATGGCTTGTCAAGTTTTAGCCCTTCGTCATATACATTCTGACTTCTAATAAATAAGACACCTGTCTGGGTATATACCTCGGAACCACCTTTCGGGGTCTTTCCACTTCCAATTTTTGTCGTGCAATACTTGATTTTCCCGACTTTCCAATTTGAAGGAATTTCCCCAATCCAATCAATTCCCGATTCTTTCATCTGACGTGCCATGCTCAGCCCTCCCGATGAAGTAGCTCTTTCAGAGAAATTGAAATCTCATTTTCAAGACCAATAATTCTGCTCAGAATGGCATCGGCGGCCTCTGGTTCCTGATACTCATAGAAATATCTGGTCATCGGAATTTCATAGCCAACCTTCGTCTTACTCTTGTCAATCCAGGCGTCAGGCGCAAAGGGTAGCACTTCACGGGCAAAGTAGGCATCAATATCTTCTTTCAAGGGTACATTCTCGGTATCACGGAGGTCGGTATTGGCAATGGTTTTTCCCTTCTTCGTTGCGATTTCACCGTTGGGATCGTAAAAAATGAAATAGGAAAGTTCATCCTTGAAATAGTGGATGTCGAGATACTTTTTGATTCTGCTGGGCTTGATTGCTCCGTAGTATTCTTGATAGGGGTCAAAGGGGGTGAATTTTGCGACAGATAGATAGCCCTCTACGGTGTTCAGGGGAGAAGCATTATAGAGCTTTTCAAACTCTGCGACGCTTAGGTAGGGCTGCTCACTTTTCAGAGAACACATAATTTTGTAGAACAGCCGTAGAGCGATTGCGTTTTCCAGTTCCTCCCAGTTTTGTGCGGGGAATTTCTCATTATCATACTCCATCCAAGAAACCTTGATGGCATCCTGGCCCAAGTCGATGCTATTGCTAATGCGGCATATCTCCTGAAATGCTGTCAGTGTATTATCGTTGACGATAATCGCATTCCGAAGAGGGCGTTCAACTACAATTTTCTTGTAGCCAAACTCCGTGGCATCAAAGATTTTGGTCTCGCAGTAAATACCGTCCTTATCTCCGACAATTCCCTCTTGGAACTCGCCATAAGCCTGTACAATCAGGCTGCGGCAATAGTCGGAAATATCATTCCGCTTGGTTCCGATAGATTTTCTTCTCGGCTCAAAGCAGTGGGAGGCATCAATAAGCTGTACCTTTCCTACACGGTAGGAAGGTTTCTCTTTACACAGAACCCAGATATAGGTTGTGATACCCGTATTCATAAACTGGTCAGTGCTTAACTGGATAATGGCATCCAGCCAATCGTGTTCAAGGATGTACTGACGGATATTGGAGGGGCCAGAGCCAGCATCCCCAGAGAACAGCGGGGAACCATTCTGAACGATTGCCATTTTTCCGTCATCAGCCAGCTTTGCCAGACCGTTCAGGACAAACAACTGCTGCCCATCCGAAATCTTAGGCAGGCCAGGGGCAAAGCGACCCGCCTCACCCAACTTGGCTTCTGCCTCTACCGCTTTCTGCTCCCGCTTCCAGTCGATGCCGAAGGGGGGATTTGAAATGATGCGGTCAAATTTGTAGCCGCTGAACTGGTCATCGGAGAGGGTATCGCCAAATCGCATATTGTTTGGATCTCCGCCTCGGATCATCATGTCAGCCTTGGCAATTGCAAAAGTGGAGGGGTTGAACTCCTGGCCGAAGCAGGTAACGGTAGCATCCTGATCCAAGGCATGAATCCGCTCTTCCATGCAGGAAAGCATCTGGGAGGTTCCCATGGCCATGTCGTAGACGGTAATGTTCTGCCCATTGAATTGGGTATCAGACAGCAAAATATCCGTCATCAGGTAGATAATGTCACGGCTGGTAAAATGGGCTCCCGCTTCCTCACCGTAGGATTCATTAAAGCGACGAACCAAATCCTCAAACACATAACCGCAATCAACGGCAGAAATCCTGTCAGGGCCAAGATAGCCCTTGGCAGAATTGAACTCCTTGATAACCAAATACAGAGTGTTGCTCTCCACCATTCGCTTGATGATATTGTCAAAGTCAAACTTGGCAAGCACATCCTGTACATTGCCAGAAAAACCCGCCAGATAGTCCTTGAAGTTGGCTTCGATATTCTCAGGATCAGCAAGCAGCGTCTCAAAGGTATACTTGGAGGTATTATAAAACTGGTAGCCAGAGGCACGGGTCAGAAAACCGTCAACGACTTCCAGAGTCTTAACCTTCTCATAGGTTTCCAACACCTTTTCATGGGTGGGAAGTAAGCAATCGTGAAACCGTTTTACAACAGTCATGGGAAGAATAACCAAGCCATACTCGTGGGGCTTGAACGGGCCACGAAGCATATCAGCCACATTCCATATTAAGGTGGCCTTTTCGGCAATGTTTACGCCGACATTGCTGACTGTATTCATTTCTATTTCCTCTCTTTCAGGGGTATCTAAACGGTACGGTGTCTCTTATTATACCGAATTGTATAATAC
The DNA here is from genome assembly GCA_934591635.1 of uncultured Oscillospiraceae bacterium. Taxonomy (GTDB): domain Bacteria; phylum Bacillota; class Clostridia; order Oscillospirales; family Oscillospiraceae; genus Faecousia. Next base: position 33,929 of record CAKTPI010000007.1, read on the forward strand.
ATTTCAACAAATCATACGGAATAGATTAAAAATTGTTTTAATTTCGCACCCAATTTATTTAATAAAAACGCAGGCAACATCTAAATACTGGTGGCTGCCCCATTAAAATTAAGAATTCTTATTTCAAATTGTAACCATTTCGTTAATATACACAAAAAGCAATTGACATTTTTTGTGCTCCATGATACAATGCCGAATACCAGCACGGGGAAACAATCTCCGCTGAATGAACTGTTGACAATTTCATATAATTATGAAGTATTTAATGTGTGTATGGGGGCGAATCCCTAGTTATTGGATAACTATGGAGTGCGGTTCGCTTTGAGGTTTGAGTTTGAGTTTATCAGGTGTTCAAATCCCCCATGGATTTGGACACCTGTTTTTTGTTCCATACGCATTAAATAAGCCGCCTTTCTTTCTCCAAACCATATATATATCAACTCGGATAACTTCGAGGAAAGAAAGGAGTGGAATACACATGAAACCCATCTGCACTTATTTTATTGGGAAAGGCGGCAGCAACGAATTCATAAAAACTCTCCTGTAGATCTGGTGAATACGCTGTATTGCATTCAGCCGTTGGGCACGCTATAGTGTCAGCACCTGGCTACTGTATCTATGAATGATACGCTATTAAAAAATATTTTCAAAAAAGGAGATTTTTATGGACGATAATATTACTGATGATCTGAAGATTTACACCGTTGCAGAAGTAGCAGCGTTGCTCCACGTTTCTAAAGAGACTGTTTACACATTTGTTCGTTCTGGTCAATTGGCGCATGTCAAGATTGGCAAAACATTCATTCGTCACCAGACCCTCGTAAACTTTCTCGATTCACATGAAACGACAAAATTTTGGGAAAGTGGGGTATACTGCTGATGTCTGCTTATAGATGTTGCTATGCACAACCCCGTGATTTTTCCGCTCTCCGCAGTCGAATTGCGGAAAAATACACATACGAATATCAGTTCGCAGACACACTTGGAATGAACAAGCAGAAATTCTCAAAAAAGATGAGAAGTGTTGTCCCCTTCAATCCTCAAGAAATCCGCAGAATTTGCGAACTGCTCGATATTTCTAGGGATGAGATTCCCCAGTATTTTCGTACCCCTCTGCTCCCAAAGGATGAACAGAAAGGGCTTCGGGCTGTCATTAAGGAAAAATACGGCAATGCCGCTGCCCTAGCTCGTCATATCGGGATGCAAAAGAACGCACTCTGTCATCGATTAAACTTCCAAATTGATTTTCGTTACAGTGAACTTTCAACAATCGCTGATGCACTGGGTCTCAGCATGGGCGAACTGATTGAACTGCTGGAAATCGAAAGGAGGAAAATCCATGACACGCGGTCCGAGCGCACTTCATGTTGAGACCCTAAAGGTCGCAACAAGTTCCAAAAAAGCCAATTGGAAATATAGAATCCGCTACTATGATGAACGGGACGGTAAACGAAAGCAGATTTCCAAGAATGGCTTTTCCACAAAAGATGCAGCGTTTCGGGCTGGTGAATATGCTCTTCAAGATTTGAAAGATATGCTTCTTGTGGAAAATCCCGATGTTTTTAAGTTGACTCTTTCAGAATTTGTTGATCAGGTTTGGCTGCCCCATATGAGCACAAATTGGAATGATGCCACCAAACTCAATCGTAAAAAGCTATTGAAATACATAACAAGCGAATTTGGTGGGATGAAATTGAAAACCATCACACCCGCAATGATTAAGGTCTTCTTTGATAAACTCTACCTTGTCTCTCCAATAGCCACCTCGTCAGTCAATAACATTCGTAGTACCTTCAGTCAAATCTTCATCTTCGCACAAGAACAGGGTTATGTGAGGCTTTCCCCACTCGCTTCCTATGACCCACCCAACCCCAATGAATTCCCCGCAATCTGCAACAAGGGTGGCCAAGTCAGAGATGTCGTCCCTGATTCCATTATGGATCAGATTTACACACGATTCCCGAAAGGAACACCCGCCTACGTTCTCATTAAGATTTGTGAACATACTGGTATGCGCATTTCGGAAGCGGCTGCTCTTGCATTTGAAGATGTTGATTTTTCGGATAGAAAAATTTATGTATCCCGCCAAATTAAGATAATTGGAATTTCTGAATCATTCAAACCATACGAGGCAGCACTAATTGAAAAGTACCCAGAACTTGCCTCCTGTAAATATGTTACGCGAAACCCCAAATATAACTCAAAACGTGTGGTTGCTCTTTCTCAAGAACTCTATGACATTTTGATGGAGGCAAAACAAGAACAAGAAGAAAATGCCATGCTTCTTGGAAATGATTATACGAACTACTGGTATACAAGAGAATACGATCCCAAATTTTCCGAACGCACTTTTGAAACTTTCAATCGTAAGCGTGGCAAAGGTGGCTACTATGCCGCAGAGACCTTTGAAAATGGAATCATCAACACCTATGGAATTGGCTACCCTCTTCATTTCATCAACATTCGACCTGACGGCACACTTTTGAGACCGACCTATTCAAACGACATTTGCGATGTGATTCAGGGGGGCAATGGTCGTCCAGTCATTTATGCGGACTTCAACTTTCATTCCCTACGGAATAGCTTCGCCAGCCGTCGCAGAGCCGATGGGATTCCAGAACATATCATTTCCGCTATGCTCGGGCACAAAAATGAAACAACGACCGAAAAATACATGCGGATTGACTACTCACAATTCGATAAATCCACACGTTCCTATCGTGGCATGACTTCCCAAGCGGCTGACAGCAGCACTTCTATTTCAGACAATTCCTCTCTCGAAGATTATCTGAAAACCCTAGATCGAGCAGGTCTAAAGGCTGCAATGGATTCTGTTTACGAGCATTTAATGGCATCAACCTGAATTCTTACATGGCAAATTGCACAAACTTTTTCAAGAAATTTGTTAACGCTGGGGCTAAATTGGGGCCAACTTCAAAGGGGGCAAAAAAATCCCCCTGTCCGAAAACAGGGGGATAAGTTATCAAATATCAGGAAATACAGATATTCTTCAAACTATTTGGTTGATTTTAGCCCTTCAGAGCCTCTTCCACGGCCACAGCCACGGAAACGGTGGCGCCGACCATGGGATTGTTGCCCATGCCCAGGAAGCCCATCATTTCAACGTGAGCGGGGACGGAGGAGGAGCCGGCGAACTGAGCGTCGCTGTGCATACGGCCCATGGTATCGGTCATGCCGTAGGAAGCGGGGCCAGCGGCCATGTTATCGGGGTGCAGGGTACGGCCCGTGCCGCCGCCGGAGGCCACGGAGAAGTACTTCTTGCCCTGCTCGATGCACTCCTTCTTGTAGGTGCCGGCGACAGGATGCTGGAAGCGGGTGGGGTTAGTGGAGTTACCGGTGATGGAGACATCCACGCCCTCGTGGTGCATAATGGCAACACCCTCGCGGACATCGTCAGCACCAAAGCAGCGGACAGCGGCGCGCTCGCCATCGGAGTACTTGTACTCCTTGACGATCTTCAGCTCGCCGGTGTAGTAATTGAACTGAGTCTGCACATAGGTAAAGCCATTGATCCGGGAAATGATCTGAGCAGCATCCTTGCCCAGGCCGTTCAGGATGACCCGCAGGGGCTCCTTACGGGCCTTGTTGGCAGAACGGGCGATACCGATAGCACCCTCGGCAGCGGCAAAGGACTCGTGGCCAGCCAGGAAGGCGAAGCACTTGGTCTCGTCCCGCAGCAGCATAGCGCCCAGGTTGCCATGGCCCAGGCCGACCTTCCGGTCCTCAGCCACGGAGCCATCGATACAGAAAGCCTGCAGGCCAATGCCGATGGCCTCAGCAGCCTCAGCAGCGGTCTTAACGCCCTTCTTCAGTGCAATTGCAGCGCCCACGGTGTAAGCCCAGCAAGCGTTCTCAAAGCAGATGGGCTGAATGCCCTTGACAATCTCATAAGGGTCGAAGCCCTTGGACTGGCACAGGGTGCGGCACTCCTCCACAGAGGTCAGGCCATACTGTGCGAGGACACCATTGATCTTATCAATTCTTCTCTCGTAACTTTCAAACAAAGCCATCGTTGTGTCCTCCTCTTATTCCTGGCGGGGGTCAATGTACTTGGGCGCGTTGTCGAAGCGGCCGTAGTGACCCATAGCCTTCTTGTAGGCGGTGTTGGCATCGTCGCCCTTCTTCATGAAGTCCATCATCTTGCCCAGGTTGACGAACTCGTAGCCGATGATCAGGTTGTCGGCATCCAGCGCAACGCGGGTAACATAGCCTTCGGCCATCTCCAGGTAGCGGGGGCCCTTGGACTTGGTGGCAAACATGGTGCCGACCTGGCTGCGCAGGCCCTTGCCCAGGTCTTCCAGGGAAGCGCCAACCACCAGGCCGCCCTCGGAGAACGCGGACTGGCTGCGGCCATAAACAATCTGCAGGAACAGCTCACGCATAGCGGTGTTGATCGCATCGCACACCAGGTCGGTGTTCAGAGCTTCCAGGATGGTCTTGCCGATGAGGATCTCAGCGGCCATAGCGGCAGAGTGGGTCATGCCGGAGCAGCCGATGGTCTCTACCAGGGCCTCCTCGATGACGCCCTCTTTGATGTTCAGGGTCAGCTTGCAGGCGCCCTGCTGAGGAGCACACCAGCCGATACCATGGGTAAAACCGCTGATGTCCTTGATTTCCTTGGCCTGAACCCACTTACCCTCTTCGGGGATGGGAGCGGGGCCATGGTATGCGCCCTTAGCGACGGAGCACATATTCTGTACTTCTGCACTGTAAATCATGGCAATTTTCCTTTCTTTCAAAAGGCGGTCTTCCGCCTTTGGATTAACTTTTCAGAAGCTGCGGCAAACCGGCATGAAAGCCCAATCCCCACAATTTCCGAGTATATTATACATTCAACGGCCCCAATTGTCAATTATTCGTCTAAAACATTCCCAACAAAAAACGAGCTGTGAATCAAAAGACGGTTTGGCAATATCAGCACTCCGGCTCAGCCCCTGAGCTGCTGCACATAGGCAGCCTTGTCATCAGCGCGGAAGTAGGCAGAGCCGGTCACCAGGACTCCGGCACCGTTCTGGATGCATGTGGGTGCGGTGTTGCAGTCGATGCCGCCGTCCACCGAAAGAAGGCAAGCTGGGTTCACCTCATCCAGCACCCGCCGCAGCGCTGCGAGCTTGGGCATCATATCCTCCTTGAATTTCTGGCCGCCAAAGCCGGGCTGCACAGTCATAACCAAAATCAAATCGCACAGCGTCAGATAGGGGTATGCTTCCTCTGCCCGGGTGCCGGGCTTGAGGGAAATGCCTGCCTTGCAGCCCATGGAGCGAATGGTTTTCAGGGCCTCCATCGTGTTCTGCTGGGTATCGGCCTCAATGTGGACGGTCAGCCAGTCGGCGCCGGCGGCAACAAACCGTTCCACGTAGCGGATGGGCTTTTCAATCATCAGGTGCACGTCCAGCGTCATATCTGTCACGCCCCGGATGGCTTTCAGCGCCGGGAGGCCGAAGGAAAAATTGGGAACAAAGGTGCCGTCCATCACATCAACGTGAATCCAATCAGCGCCGCTTTCCTCAATCCGGTGAATATCCCGCTCCAGATTAACGAAATCCGCAGCCAGGATGGAAGGTGATACTTTTGCCATAGTCTTCCCTCTTCCGTTTTTTCTTAATCATATCACAGGGAACGTGCAAATGCAACAAAGCTATTTGGCGTAAATGCGGCCCACAATTCTGCTGACAATCCTCTGTGGCAAAAGCCGGTTCAGCAGGACAGCCCCCTTGTAGGTGATGCCAATGGCGTAGCTCGGCTTCAGCCTGCGCTTCTGTGCAATCCGGACAATGGTCTTCGCCGCTGCCTCCGGGCGCATGCCGGTCTGCTCATCCCGTTCCATTACAGAAACAGAACGGGAAATGCGCCCGCCATAAGTGTCATCCCCAACAGGGGACTTTTCACGGCTTCCGGTAAAGCCGGTGGCAATATCCCCCGGCAGAATGGCAGTGACCTGAATGCCAAAGGGACGAACCTCCCCCTGCAGTGCGGCAGCATAGGCGCTGACCGCCGCCTTGGATACGGAATACCACGCCTGAAACGGGATCGGCACCACTGCGGCAACCGAACTGGTGCACAGAATTTTACCGCCATGCTGGCTCCGCATGATGGGCAGCACCGCCTTCACACAATTCACCATACCGAACAGGTTCACCTCCAGCAGACGTTTTGCGTCCCAGTTGTCAGTAAATTCCGCCGCGCCGGAGATACCAAAGCCTGCATTGCAGCACAGGATATCCACCCGGCCCTCCCGGTCTGCCACATGCCGGATTGCCTCCAGAACAGTCTGTTCCTGCGTCACGTCAGCGCTGATATGTACCACACCGTCCCGATGCTGCACATCCCGGCGGCTCAGTTCATAAACCGTACACCCGGCGGCCCGAAATGCTCTGGCCATGGCAAGACCGATGCCGCTGCTGCCGCCGGTTACAATTACTACCTGATTCATGGTTCTTCCTTCCTTTTCCAAAGTTTAAAATAAAGGATGTACATGGTACCGCTTCACCGCCACGCCTTAAAAATGCGCCGGGATTTTCTCCCGGCGCATTTCGTTAGGATTTTACGGGGTTACTGCCACGGCTGGTCAAATCCAGCACCACATTGCTGTCAAAGTAGCTGGAGAACTGGCTGCTGTACCAAGCCAAGGCTTCACCGGTGACCATCAAGCGGGTCTGGCGGACAAAGGTAGTATTGACATCCACCCTGGGGGTGGTTCCGCTGTTCAGGAAGAACCGCAGGCCGCTGTTGTACAGCACATTGAAGGTTGTGCCAGTGTAGGCCTCGATATCACCACCTCTTGCAAACACGATCGTATCCACATCGCCAAGAACCGGGGTAATCTGGTTGGTCCAATTGGTGACCTCCGCCTGGATCTGCAGAGTGGTCATGGTACGGTAGTTTGCATTGCTGTAGGTATAGCTGGCAATGGTATAGCCCTTTTCCCGCAGGGCAGCAACCAACGTCTTGGCCTCTGCAACCTCGTTATCATAGAAGGACTGCCCGAAGCGGGAAACGTAAGAGGTATTGGTGCGGTAGCCGAACACGCCCTCTGTGCCGGAAACTGCAAGGATCGCGCGGGCTCCCTGATACACAAAGTCAGGATGCTCCTGAATGAAGCTCTCCAAAACAGGCACGAAATCATAGTTGCCTACCAAGCTCTGGCCGTTGGCATCCACATAGGCGGCCTTAATATCACCGTTATCATCCACCACCAGCTTATTGGCAAAGCCGTGGCCCTTGCCGTCCAGTGTCCCGTCCTTATCCGGGTCGACCATGTATTCGAAGTAGTTGACCATGGTTTCCGTGAGCATCACAGGCTTCTTCCCCTGGGGCAGGTAAATGGACTTCGCGCCGAAATTAGCATTGCCATCCAGACCCTTTGCGGTGTAGACAAAGCTATCGAAGTCCACCAGGACATAGTTGTTGGCATAAAGCTGATTGAGGATACGGGAGAATTCCTCCACCGAGACAAAATTCTTGTTGTAAGCACCGGCCAGATCTGCGCCGGACACATCCTTATTGCAGGCCCGCGAAGCATCCGCCATCAGCACGTGGAAAGACAGGTTGGGGATGGTGGATACATCCTTGATCTCTGTGAGCTGGCTTTGCTCGTTCACCAACTCGCCCCGTCTGGCCGTGACCTGCTGGGCAAACTTATCGTTGGTGCTGGAATAATTATTCAATAACTCAATGGCGCCGTCATAATCATAGCCAACCACCAGTGCTTCCGCCTGGGCCATCAGCTTCTTGAAGTCCGCCTCGGCGGCATCAGCCGCACTGGCCTGCTGCTGGGCCTGCTGCTGGGCAACCGAATCCTGATTGTGCTTAATGGTAATGGCATTGGACACGGAACCCACAATAAAGCTGAGAATCAGGAACAAAGCGCAGCCCGCAATGATTACAGGCAAGTACACCTCTTTAAAAATGCGCTTCTGATCCCGCTTCTTCCGGCGGACATACTTGGGATCCAGGGGATCCAGAACCTCACTGTCTTCCTTATAGCGCTTGACAGGCTCCATGTAAATATCCAAGAGCTTGGAGAAAGCACTCTTTTTGGCGGACCCGCTCTTCACCTTCTTGGGTGCCTTCGCCTTGGGAAGGTTCACCTTAGGCAGCTTGAATCCGCCCTTTTTCTTTTTGGCCGGAGCAGCAGGCTGCTCCTCATCCTCCTCGTAATACGCTTCGTCGCCGTCATAGGCATCCTCTTCCGGATACGCCGTGTCCGCATCCTGCGGCTCCTCCGGGTTTTGCCCATTCTCCTGGCCGTAAATCTGCACATCATCGTCCAGGTCGTCCGACTGATAATCGGAGTGCTGGGGGAAATCCGCTGCCAGATTCTCGTCCGCATCGTCTGCGGGATGAGCCTCTTCCCCTGCCGGAATCTGATCGAAATGGAACGCTCTGGTCGCATCAGCATCCTCCTGCGCAGGAGCCTCTGCGGGTGCATCCTCTTCTAGCATATCGGAAAAGTCAAAGTCGTCATCCTCTGACAGAAAATCTTTGGGATCGAAACCATATTCTTCTTCAAAATCGACATCAAGGTCGAAATCATTCTTATCCATCGCTGGCTCGCCTACCTTCATGGTAATCTCAAGGGTATTCTATCATTGCCGTAAAAAAAAAGCAAGTGGAATTGACATAAAACCTCAAATTTCGTCTGTTAAGATTTATTTAATGCTCCGCCTCCCGCGCCGGTTCAAAAATATCATCCCGTGTAATGTTTTTTGCCCACGCACCGCTGCGGTAGTGACGGATGACCCATGGCCATTTCACAAATTCGTCAGTGCAAAGCAGGAAATATACCCACAATACTGGAAGTTTCAGAACAAATGCCGCAAAAAATCCTAACGGCACCGCGTAACACCACATGTCAATGGTATCACAAATCAAACCGAACCGGGTATCCCCGCCGGCACGGAAAACGCCGGCAATCAGGGAGGTATTCACAGCGCTGCCCATAATGTAATAGGAATTGATCCAAAGCATAACCTTAAGATAGCCCATAGCAGTATCCGACAGGCTGGTGGACGCAAAGCGCACCACCAGTGGAATGGTGGCAATCAGAATGACGCCGCCGACAGCACCTGCCAGTACTGTCATCTTCATCACTTCGGATGCATACCTCTTTGCCTTCTCCAAATTGCCGGTGCCCATCACATTGCCAAGCAGGATGCCGCCTGCGGCCGCCACGGCGAAGCAGAAGGTTGTTGTGAGATTGCGGATGACCACCACAATAGAATTTGCCGCCACAGCATCATTGCCCAAATGGCCCAGAATCACCGAATACATAGAAAAGGCCACGCCCCAGGACACATCATTTCCCAATGCCGGGAGCGCCAAACGGATAAAGTCACCGGTGAGCACCTTATTCTTCCGGAACATCTCCAGGACATTCAGCTTTACGTCCTTGGAAAGGTCCGACACCACCACAAAGCCCAGCAGCTCCACAAAGCGGGAAGAAGCCGTTGCAATGGCCACGCCGGTGGCCCCCAGCTTCGGTGCACCGCACAGGCCGAAAATAAACACCGCGTTGAGGGCAATATTCAGGAAAAAGGTGATGATATTCATCACCAGGCAGACCGTCACCCGCCCAATGCTCCGCAGCACCGCCGCGTATATCTCTATAATGCCCCAACACAGATAGGTTATTCCCATCACTCGCAGATAGTCCGCGCCGATGGCGATCAGCTGCTCATCCTTCGTAAATACCTGCATCAGCAGACGCGGGGCAAAAAACGCCATTACCGCAAACAGTGCCGAGGCCGCCATGGAGAAGCGCAGTGCAATACCCTCTACCGCCTGAATCGCCCGAAAATCCTTCTTGCCGTAATACTGGGCACACAAAAGCGTCGCGCCCGTACCCAAGCCGTAGAAAACACTGCCCAGGACACTGGCATAATTGGCCGCCAGGGACACGGCGGAAATAGAGGACTGGCCCACATAGTTGAGCATCACCACGTCCGAGGAGCTAACCGCAGCATTCAGCAGGTTCTGAATCACCAGGGGAATCAACAGCTTGTACATCTGCGAACGAAATCCTTCGTCCAGTCTGTTTATTCTCTTCATACTTACCTCTTTTCATCAAGTTCCGTTGCCGCGCAGCTCAATGATCTGGTCACGCAGAACGGCGGCATACTCGTATTCCATCATCTTGGCCGCCTCCTTCATTTGCTTCTCCAGGCGGGCAATTTCTTTCTCCTTTTCGGCCCTCGTCATCTTCACGCCGGTTCTGCCCTTCCGCTCCGCCGTGGGAGAGGAAATTTCGATCAGATCGCGCACGGATTTAATGACTGTCTTGGGCACGATGCCATGGGCCTCATTGTAGCTGTTCTGGATATCCCGGCGGCGGGCCGTTTCGTCCAGGGCAAGCCGCATGGAGGGCGTTACCGTGTCAGCGTACATAATCACCTTTCCCTCCGCATTTCTGGCGGCACGGCCAATGGTCTGAATCAGGCTGGTTTCGCTGCGCAGGAAGCCCTCCTTATCCGCATCCAGGATGGCAACCAGGCTCACCTCCGGCAAATCCAATCCTTCCCGCAGGAGGTTAATACCCACCAGCACATCGAACTTGGCCATGCGCAAATCCCGGATGATCTCCATTCGCTCCATTGCACCGATATCCGAGTGCATATAGCGCACCTTAATCCCCGCCTTGGTCAGGTACACCGTCAGATCCTCTGCCATTTTCTTGGTCAGGGTCGTCACCAGCACCCGCTCCTGCCGTGCGGTACGGGCATTGATCTCACCGATCAGATCATCAATCTGGCCCTCGATGGGGCGCACCTCTACCATCGGATCCAGCAGGCCCGTGGGCCGAATCACCTGCTCCACGATCTGGCCGGAACGGCTGCGTTCATACTCCCCCGGGGTTGCGGAAACATAGATAACCTGATTGATTTTCTGGTCAAATTCCCCAAAATTCAGGGGGCGGTTATCATAGGCTGAGGGAAGCCGGAAGCCATAATTGACCAAAGAATCCTTCCGGCTGCGGTCACCGGCATACATAGCGCGGCACTGGGGCAGCGTCACATGGCTTTCATCAATGAACATCAGGAAATCCTTGGGGAAATAATCCAGGAGGGTGGTCGGCGGGGTACCGGCCGCCCGGCCCTGAATCACCCGGGAGTAGTTCTCAATGCCGTTGCAGAAGCCGATTTCCGTCAGCATTTCCAGGTCATACGCTGTGCGTTGGGCAATTCGCTGGGCTTCAATCAGCTTGTTATTGTCCCGGAAAAACTGCACCTGCTGGTCACATTCCTTCTGAATTTCCAGCATGGCCCGCTGCAATTTCTCTTTTGATGCCACATAATGGCTGGCCGGATAAATTGCCACATGATCTACGTATCGCTCGGTCATTCCGGAAACGGCATTGATTTCGCTGATGCGGTCAATTTCATCTCCAAAGAACTCCACTCGGATTGCTCTTCCGGACCAATAGGCGGGGTAAACCTCCAGCGTATCCCCTCGCACCCGGAACTTATTACGGGAAAAATCCAGGTCGTTACGCTCATAGCGGATCTCCGTCAGCTTTTTCAGGATATCATCCAGCGGATGCTCCTGCCCAACCCGCAAAGATACCACCATGCTCTTGTAATCGATAGGGTCACCCAAACCATACAGGCAGCTGACTGAGGCCACCACAATTACATCCCGCCGCTCAAACAGAGCAGAAGTGGCCGAGTGGCGCAGGCGGTCAATTTCCTCATTGACAGCTGAGTCCTTTTCAATATAGGTATCCGTATGGGCGATATATGCCTCCGGCTGGTAGTAATCATAATAGGAGACGAAGTACTCAACCGCATTTTCCGGGAAGAATTCCCGGAATTCTGAGCACAGCTGGGCGGCCAGCGTCTTATTATGGGCAAGCACCAGCGTGGGGCGGTTGAGCTTTGCAATCACCGAGGCCATGGTGAAGGTCTTGCCGGAGCCGGTCACACCCAGCAGCGTCTGCTCCCGGAGGCCCAGGTCAACGCCTTTGGCCAACGCCTCGATTGCCTCCGGCTGATCGCCGGATGGCCGGTATTCCGACACCAGCTTGAATTTTTCCATATTATTCCTCCCGATCCGCAGTCAGATACCCGGACTGCATCAACGATACATAATCATCATCACAAATCACCAGGTGATCGATCAACTGCACCTCCACCGCCTGGAGTGCTGCCGCCACATTCACGGTGGTGTGGACATCCGCATAGGAGGGAATCGCCATACCGCCGGGATGATTATGGGCCAGCACCACGCTGGATGCATTGACGCTCAACGCCGTTTCCACAATCCGGCGGATGGAAATGCCCGTGGAATTCACATCTCCCTCCCCCAGCTTTCTGCATGCAAGGAGCTTGCATTTGGCGTCCAGGCAAAGCATGTATACCATCTCCACATTCTGCCCAAAGAAATAGGGCTGGAGATATTCCGCACAGCTTTCCAGAGTTGGGAGCACCTTTACCTTCGCTGTCCGGTTCTTGAGATACACCCTCCCCACCTGGGTCACCAGGCGCAGAAATACAGCTGAACTCTCCCCCACCCCTTCCACCTTGCAAAGCTCCTCTACCGGTGCTTCCAGCACCTGGGAGAGAGAACCGAAGCGATCCAGCAGCCGGTGGGCAATGGGATTGGTATCCTGGCGGGCAATGGTGTAAAAGAGCAGCAGCTCTAGAACCTGAATATCGGTGAAGTGATCCAGCCCCTCCTCCCAGAAGCGCTGGCGCAGTCTTTTCCTGTGTCCATCATGTAGTGGCATCGATTTTCACCTCAACATAAGAATGTTTGCCCTTGCTATTTTTGTTTGCATCCGTTAGAATATAGAAAACGTCGAAACACGCCGGGAAAGTTTTCCCGCTTTCTGCACATCCTATCGTTGTCAGGAGGATTCCCCATGGAACAAAGGATAGAAGAATTTGAAGTGCTGGATCTGGTTCCCCGTCCTGCTTTTTGTATCAGGGATAATACCATTACCCGGCTGAACACCCCGGCGCGCAGGCTCTTTTTGCGGGAAGGTCTATCGCTGGATTCGCTTCTGGAATCCGGCATGGAGGACTATCGCCGTTTCTCCGGCGGAATGCTCTATCTGACACTTGTCATCCACGGGCAGCACTTCGGTGCATCCGTCGTGCGCGCCAATGAGGAGGATATTTTTACACTGGATCAGCAATTTAACAGCGATGAATTGCAGGTGCTGGCTCTGGCCGCCAGAGAACTGCGCGGGCCGCTGACCAATGCCATGCTGGCCGCCCAGCACTTGCAGGATGCAGATATCCCTGCCGGGCAGCTCAACCGGAGCCTTTACCAGCTGCTGCGCATCATTGGAAATATGTCCGATGCCTCCGGGATCAGTCCCGCCTTCTACCCGGAAAGACAGGATGTCACCGCTGTTTTCCGGGAAATCGCAGAAAAGGCCATTCAGCTCTCCAGCGAAACACGCATCCATATCACCTATCAAGGGCCGGAAGAAACCTGCCTCTGCTGCCTGGATCGACAGTTGATGGAGCGGGCCATGCTGAACATGGTATCCAATGCGCTGAAATTCACCCCTGCAGGGGGCACCGTTCAACTCCACCTGCATCGGAACGGGACACAATTCCGCTTCTGCGTCACTGACTCCGGCTGCGGCATCTCCCCCCAGGAGCAGGCAACCCTGTTTTCCCGCTATCTGCGGGAGCCTTCCATTGAAGACACCCGGCACGGTATTGGCCTGGGCATGCTGCTGATCCGCAACACCGCCGCCCGGCATCAGGGAGCCGTCCTGGTGGATCACCCCCAGGGAGGCGGCACCCGGGTGACCATCACGTTTTCCTCCGTACCGGCAAGCAGCGGGAAGCTGCACAGTGAAATCCTGCTGGCGGACTACGCCGGGGAACAGGATCACGCGCTGATTGAACTCTCGGAATTTCTGCCAGCCAGCTTCTATTAATAATCCCCCCTGCCGGACAGACCGTCCGGCAGGATTTCTTTTTACAGGTACTTCTTCAGGTAAGCACCGGTGAAGCTGCCCTCGGTCGACGCAATCTCCTCGGGCGTTCCGGCCGCCACCAACGTACCGCCGCCATCGCCGCCTTCCGGCCCCAGGTCAATTACATAGTCCGCCGTTTTAATCACGTCCAGATTGTGCTCAATCACCAGCACCGTATTCCCCGCGTCAACCAAACGCTGCAAGACCTCAATGAGCTTGTGAACATCCGCCGCATGCAAACCGGTGGTGGGTTCATCCAGAATATAAATGGTTTTGCCGGTAGATACCCGGGACAGCTCCGTCGCCAGCTTCACCCGCTGAGCCTCGCCGCCGGAGAGGGTCGTACTGGACTGCCCCAGCTTGACATAGCCAAGGCCCACTTCCTGGAGCATCTGTGCTTTCTTCCGGAGCTTCGGCAGATTTTCGAAGAAATCCACAGCTTCCTCTGCCGTCATATCCAGAACCTGAGAAATGTTCTTGCCCTTATACTGCACCTCCAGGGTTTCCCGGTTATAGCGGGAACCATGGCAGACCTCGCAGGGGACGTATACATCTGCAAGGAAATGCATTTCAATTTTCACCAAACCATCGCCGCTGCAAGCCTCGCAGCGGCCGCCCTTCACATTGAAGCTGAAACGACCCGGGCCATAGCCGCGCATTTTTGCATCCGCCGTAGATGCAAACAAATCCCGGATATCGTTAAACAGTCCGGTATAAGTTGCTGGGTTGGAACGGGGGGTTCTGCCAATGGGGCTCTGGTCAATGTCGATCACCTTATCCAGGTTTTCCAGGCCCTCAATACACCGGCAGGCACCGGGGCGGGTGCGGGCATGATTCAGCTTTGCAAGAAGAGTTTTATTCAGCACCTCGTTTACCAGGCTGGATTTTCCGGAACCGGACACACCGGTAACACAGGTAAAGGTTCCAAGGGGAATCTCCACGTCCAAATCCTTCAGATTGTTCTCGCAGGCCCCCCGGACGATCAGTTTTTTCCCGTTGCCCGGTCTGCGGGTAGTGGGAACCGGGATTTTCTTCACACCGGACAAGTATTGCCCAGTGATGGACTGGGGGCAATTCAGAATGTCCTGCAGTGTTCCGGCGGCAACGATCCGGCCGCCGTGGCTGCCTGCCCCAGGGCCTACATCCACCAGATAGTCCGCTGCCCGCATGGTATCCTCGTCATGTTCCACCACGATTAGAGTGTTGCCTAAATCCCGCAGATGCATCAGCGTTGCCAGCAGCTTATCGTTATCCCGCTGGTGCAGGCCGATGGAGGGCTCGTCCAGAATATACAGCACCCCCATCAGGGAAGAACCGATTTGAGTTGCCAGCCGGATGCGCTGGCTTTCGCCGCCGGAGAGTGTACCGGCAGCCCGGCTGAGGGTCAGGTAGCCCAGCCCCACATCCAGCAGAAATTGCAGCCGGGACTTGATTTCCTTCACAATCTGCTCCGCTACCAGCGCCATGTTTCCCTCCAGGTGAAGGTTTTCCATGAAGTCCAGTTCCTTGCGGATGCTCATATCGCAAAAATCCATAATGCCGATTCCGCCCACAGTCACCGCCTGGGCAATGGCCGAAAGGCGCTTGCCATGGCAGGTCGGGCAGGGGGCCGTGGACATGCATTCCTCCAGCTCCTTGCGGGCCGCATCGGATTGGGTCTCTTTATAACGGCGGGAAATGTTATTGAGAATGCCCTCAAACGGCTGCTCCAGCACGCCCATACCGTTGCCACGGTTATAGGTCATGCGCAGCTTCTCCCCCTTGGTACCGTAAAGGATGATATCCATTACGTCTTTGGGAAGCTCCTTCACCGGGACAGTCAAAGAAAAGTGATATTTTTGCGCCAGCGCCTCAAAATACATCCGGAAAATGGAATCCGTCCGGGCGCTCTGCCAGCCGGAAGCCTGGATCGCACCATCAAAAATGGACTTCTCCCGATCCGGAATCACCAGATCTTCATCCGCAATCAGCTGGAAGCCCAAGCCGGTACAGCTGGGGCAGGCACCAGCAGGATTATTGAAGGAGAACATCCGGGGCTCCAGCTCCGGCATGCTGATGCCGCAGTCTTCACAGGCATAATTCTGGGAAAAGGTCA
This sequence comes from uncultured Oscillospiraceae bacterium, assembly GCA_934591635.1. Lineage (GTDB taxonomy): Bacteria > Bacillota > Clostridia > Oscillospirales > Oscillospiraceae > Faecousia. The sequence goes on from CAKTPI010000007.1 coordinate 49,978, forward strand.
GTTCCTCTTCCTGCCCGGGGATGGAGATCGTCACCAGGCCGCCGGAATGGGCACAAGCTGTTTCAACAGAGTCCGTCAGGCGGCGGCGAATGCCCTCCTTCAGCACCAGCCGATCCACGATCAGCTCAATGGTGTGCTTTTTGTTCTTCTCCGGCTTCAATTCCTCGGTCAGGTCATACTGGATGCCGTCCAGCCGCAGTCGGGCAAAGCCCTGCTTGCGGGCATTTTCAAAAATCTTCTGGTGCTCGCCTTTTTTGCCGCGCACCACCGGAGAAAGGATCAAAAATCGGGTTCCCTCCCCCAGGGCCTCTACCCGATCAACAATTTGGTCAATGGTCTGCCGGCGGATTTCTCTTCCGCACTTCGGGCAGTGGGGCACGCCGGTTCTCGCCCACAGCAGGCGAAGATAATCATAGATTTCCGTCACCGTGCCAACGGTGGAGCGGGGGCTCTTGGAGGTCGTCTTCTGGTCGATGGAAATGGCCGGGGACAGGCCATCGATGGAGTCCACATCCGGCTTATCCATCTGTCCGAGGAATTGCCGGGCATAGGAGCTGAGGCTCTCCACATAACGGCGCTGCCCCTCAGCATAGATCGTATCAAAGGCAAGGCTGGATTTACCGGAACCGCTCAGCCCGGTAAACACCACCAGTTTATCCCTGGGAATGGTGAGATTGACATTTTTCAGGTTGTTTTCTCTGGCTCCCTGAATTACGATTTTATCATTCATGCTCTTTACTCCCGCATCAAAATTGCTCTTTTTATTATAACATACTTTAACGTATCCTACAAGTATTTTCTCAAACATAATTTCGTTTTCTGCAATTTGGCAGAGGGTCGTTCTCTCCGCAAACATTTTTCTCCGATTGATTCGATTTTGGCGGTTTATACAAGAAGTGTCTGAATTGTAAACTTTTTTCAGCGGTATTTTTATTTACGCCCTTATTGCTTTTTCTCGCCGGATGGTGATATAATGAATTTGTCAAATGCCCTCCGCTCTGCGGACGGCAGAAAAAGAAAAAAGCGAGGTATTTCTTCGATGACAGCTTACGGAGATAACATCAAAATCTTCTCTGGCAATTCCAATCCCGAATTTGCCAAAACGATCTGTAAGGCTCTGAGTGTCCCCCTGGGGCAGGCAGATGTCAAGACCTTCGCTGACGGTGAAGTCTCTGTTTCCCTGAACGAGACCGTCCGCGGCGCTGATGTTTTCCTGGTACAGTCCACCTGCAAGCCCGTAAATGACCGTCTGATGGAGCTGCTGGTAATGACCGATGCATGCCGCCGCGCCTCCGCCGGCCGGATTACTGCCGTCATTCCCTACTTTGGCTATGCCCGTCAGGATCGTAAAGCCAAGAGCCGTGACCCCATCTCCGCCAAGCTGGTTGCAAACATGATCACCGCCTCCGGTGCCGACCGGGTGTTGACCATGGATCTGCACGCCGCCCAGATTCAGGGCTTCTTTGATATCCCTCTGGATCACCTGCTGGGCAACCCCTCCTTTGTTGACTACTACCTGAAGAAATTCCCCGAAGACGCATATGACCACTCCGAGTTTGTGGTTGTCTCCCCTGATGTTGGTTCCGTCAGCCGCGCCCGTACCTTTGCTCAGAAGGTTCACATGAGCCTGGCAATTGTGGATAAACGCCGTCAGAAGGCCAACGTGTGCGAAGTAATGAACGTCATCGGCGATGTGCGGGGCAAGACCTGCATTATGTACGATGACATGGTGGATACCGCTGGTTCTCTGTGCAACGCAGCCAAGGCACTGGTAGAGGTAGGCGGAGCCAAAGCGGTGTATGCCTGCGCTACCCACGGCGTACTGTCCGGCCCTGCTTATGAGCGCATCGAAGAGAGTCCCATTGAGGAGATTGTGTTCCTGAACACCATTCCTCAGGTTGGAAATACCCCCAGCGGAAAGATCAAATTTCTGGATGTTGCCCCTGTATTTGCCCGTGCCATTGAGCATGTCCATGGCGGTACCTCCATTGCCGACCTGTTCTGAGTCGTGTTTGGAGCAAGCAAAGAAAGCTGGCTGATCGTCGGCTTGGGGAACCCCGGAAAAGAATACGAACGCACCCGGCACAACACCGGCTTCCGCGCCATTGATATTCTTGCGGACAAGCTGGGCTGCAAAATCGACAAAGCAAAGTTTCAGGGGCTTTACGGCCAGGCAGCTTACAGCGGCGCCAAGCTTTTTCTTCTGAAGCCCCAGACCTATATGAACCTGTCCGGCCGGTCTGTCGTGCAGTTGAGCGCCTACTACGGCATCCCGCCCCAGCGGATCATTGTGCTGTTCGATGACATTTCCCTGGCCCCGGGGCGGCTGCGGATTCGCGGTGACGGCTCCGCCGGTGGGCATAACGGCATCAAATCCATCATTGCCGAGTTGGGAAGTCAGGACTTCCCACGAGTGAAGATCGGTGTCGGCGCAAAGCCTAATCCGGAATTTGACCTGGCAGACTGGGTCTTATCCAGCTTCAGCGCCAAGGAAGAGAAGGATTTGACCTTTGCACTGGAAAATGCAGCGGATGCCGCTCTGGTTATTGTGGAAAAGGGCGTTTCCGAGGCTGCCAACAAGTTCAACGGAAGCCATCCGTAATTTTAAAGCCATATCCCGCACATAAAAAACGGAAAGTGGAGATTATTCCACTTTCCGCTTTTCCGCGTGGAGTTCATTTTGAGGCACGAATATGGATCAAGTTTTATTTATGCTGAAAACCATCCCCGAGTACGCCTCCCTGGTGGAGGGACTGAACAAGGGGGAATCTGCTGCCGTCACCGGCGTGGGGCAAATCAACCGCACCCACATAATCGCCGGACTGAGCCAGGAAACCACCAGGCCTCTGGTGATCCTGGCCCAGGACGAAATGGCTGCCCGCCGGATGCAGGAAGAGCTGAAGTGCTTCCTGCATGTGGACGTACCCATTCTGCCCGGCCGAGATCTGACGCTCTATGATGCCGCCGTGGTCTCCCACACCTGGGAGCAAAAGCGGCTGCGGCAGCTCTATGCTCTGGGGCGGGGTGAGGTTCCCATTCAAATCATGTGCTGGGAATCCGCCAGCCAGCGGACAATCCCCCCCGCAGTGCTCTCCGGGTGCACGCTGCATTTGCAGGTGGGCAAAGAATATTCCATTGATATGCTGACCGCCTCCCTGGTCACCGCGGGATACAGCCGGTGCGGGATGGTGGAGGGTGTGGGCCAATTTGCCGTGCGAGGCGGTATCGTGGATATCTTCTCCCCCGCCGAAGAAAAGCCGGTGCGGCTGGAATTCTTTGGCGATGAGCTGGACACCATGGGCTACTTTGACCCCGGTACCCAGCGGCGGGAGGAAAACACAGAAAGCTGCACCATCCTCCCGGTTTGTGAAACGCTCCCCCACTGCCACCCCGGCAATCTGGAGGGATTGTGCAAGGATTTGCGCGGCCTGATCTCCCGGCAGAAGCGGCACAAGAACATCAATGAGCCGCTGATCACAACCCTGAACAAAGATTTGGAGAAATACGAAAACGGCCTAAATAACCCCGCCTCTGACCGGTATATGGCGCTGATCTACCCCACCTTCGCCTGTGCGCTGGACTACGTAAGCCCCGATTCCATTGTGGTTCTCTGTGATCACAGCAGCCTGCAGCGGGCTGCCAGAACCCGGACAGAAGAGCTGGGCATGCAGCTGGACAGCATGCTCCAGGCCGGGCTTGTAGTGGGTGAGCTGTGCGATTACGCACTGCAATGGGAAGATTTCTGCACCCGTCTGCGCGGCCGTACCGTTTCCTACTTTGATGCCTTTGGCGGCAGTGCCTATCCGGATGACTGCCCGCCCAGGCAGCTGCTGCCCATGACCGCCAAGCAGCTGCCCGGCTACGGCGGCAGCATGGACACCGTGGTCAGCGATCTGACCCACTACCAAAAAATGGAATTCGGCAGCCTTGTTCTCTGCGGAACCCGGCGCAGGGCAGAGCTGCTGCAGCAAATGCTGCGGGAAAAAGGCCTGAGCTGTTTTTTGTGCATCCCGCTGACCACCCTGCCCAAGCCCGGACAGATTCTTCTGAGCGAGGGCACCCTGCCCTATGGCATGGAATATCCCCTGTCCAAACTGGCCGTGCTCACAGAGGGGCAGATGATTGCCAAAAGCGAACCCCGGCGCAAGGCCAAGAAAACCGGAGCCACCAACCGGCAGAAGCTCAATTCCTTTACCGACTTAACCCCCGGCGATCTGGTGGTGCATGAGAACTACGGCATCGGCCGCTTCATGGCCATGGAGCAGATTAAAGTGGACGGTGCAGTAAAGGATTATATCAAAATCGCCTATCAGGGATCCGACACGCTGTATGTTCCCGCCACCCAGCTGGATTTGGTCAGCAAGTACATTGGCGGCGGCGGAGAGGACGGCAATGTTCGCCTGAATAAGATTGGTTCCGATGCCTGGCAAAAGACAAAGGCCAAGGCAAGGAAGGCCGCCAAGGACATGGCTGGTGAGCTGATACAGCTCTATGCCGCCCGGAAGCGGCAGCCCGGCTTCGCCTTTGCGGCAGATGCCCCCTGGCAGAAGGAATTTGAGGACAATTTCCCCTACCCCGAAACAGATGACCAGCTGCGCTGCATCGCGGATATCAAGCACGATATGGAGTCCCCCACCCCTATGGACCGGCTGCTCTGCGGCGATGTAGGCTTCGGCAAAACCGAGGTTGCCCTGCGAGCGGTGATGAAATGCGTGATGGACGGCAAGCAAGCCGCCATTCTGGTGCCCACCACTGTGCTTGCACAGCAGCACTACCAAACCGCCGTCTCCCGCTTCCGGGGGTTCCCGGTGACCATCGATGTACTCAGCCGCTTCCGCACAACCAAGCAGCAGAATAAAACATTGCAGGATGTGCGCAGCGGCAACGTAGATGTTATCATCGGCACCCACAAGCTGCTGCAAAAAAGCGTGGAATTCAAGGATCTGGGGCTTCTGATTGTAGATGAAGAGCAGCGCTTCGGCGTCAGCCACAAGGAGCGCCTCAAGGAAATCTCCAAAGGGGTAGACGTGCTGACCCTCTCGGCAACCCCCATTCCCCGAACGCTGAACATGGCCCTGTCCGGCATCCGGGATATGTCTACCATTGAAGAGCCCCCCTCTGACCGCTACCCGGTGCAGACCTTCGTCACGGAATACAACACTGCGATCATTGATGACGCCATCCGTCGGGAGGTGGAGCGGGGCGGTCAGGTCTACTACCTGCACAACCGTACGGAAACCATCGACCAGTGCGCCGGCGCTCTGCGGCGGCGGATTCCCGGCCTCAGCGTTGCCGTGGCCCATGGACAAATGAGTGAGGATGCCCTGGGCGATGTGATGCAGGCCATGGCAGAGGGTGAGATACAGGTGCTGGTGTGCACCACCATTATTGAAACCGGCTTGGATATCCCCAACGCCAACACTCTGATTATTGAAAATGCGGATCGCTTCGGTCTTTCCCAGCTCCACCAGCTGCGGGGCCGAGTGGGCCGCTCCACGCGGCACGCCTATGCCTATTTCACCTACCGGCCTGACAAGAGCCTGACGGAGATTGCCGAGAAACGGCTGGCCGCCATCCGGGATTTTGCGGAGTTTGGCTCCGGCTTCAAGATTGCCATGCGGGATCTGGAAATTCGGGGCGCTGGTAATTTGCTGGGCGCCGAACAGTCCGGCCACATGATGAGCGTGGGTTATGACATGTACCTGAAGCTGCTGGACGAGGCCGTGCTGGAGGAGCGGGGCGAAGCGCCCAAAGCGCCGGACTGCACCGCCGACCTGAATGTCACTGCCAATGTAGATAAGGACTACGTTGCCCGCGGTGAAGAACGAATGGATCTTTACCGCCGCATGGCCGCTATCCGCACCCAGGAGGATGCCGATGACCTGCTGGATGAAATTGTGGACCGTTACGGCGAACCGCCGAAGGGCGTGCTGAACCTGATCGACATTGCCCTGCTCCGGGCCAAGGCCCGGACGGTTGGCATCAAGGACATCCGTCAGAAGGGCGGCGATGTGCTGTTTGTGCTGACGAATCTGAATTTTGAGGCTGTCAGTGCCCTGTGCGCGGATCCGGACTACAAAGCAAGAGTGGTCTTTCTGGCAAACGCAAAGGAGCCGACGCTTCAGTTCAAGCTTGCCTCCGGGGTTGACAGTCTGAAGCAGAGCAAGCTTTTCGTACAGCGCTACTGCGGACTTTGCAGTTAAAGAATATGCCTCTTTTCTTTGCTTTTCGGTAGATTTGTTAAAAAGCGGTTGTAATCCAATTTGCTCCATGCTATAATGGCTGCAATGTGGTTATTATGCAAAGCAGGAAATGACGTAAAAGCACAAGGAGGCGTTTTTATGGCTGAAAAACATAATACCGATGACTTTGATGATATTCTCAAGTCCATTGATTCTGCCGTCGAAGGAAACCCAGCGGATGTGAATCTGGATGAACTGCTCGCTCAGTTCAACGTTGATTTCCCGCCGGATTTCGAATCCGACACCACCACTCAAAAAGCCCGCAGCGGCCTGAGCGAGTCAATTCCGATTGATGACACGCCGGAGGAACCTCCGAAGCGGGCACGCCGTGAGGAAAGCCCCGAAAAGCAAGCCGCCCCGAAGTCCCCGAAACCGAGACAGAAGCCGGAGAAAACGGAGGGCGCCCCCTCCCGCAGTCACCATGCGCTCAATATTGTGCTGATTTTCCTGGCTGTTATTCTGGCCGCCGGTATTGTTGCCGTGATATTGACGGAGAACAATGCAGACCCCTATGGCGGGAAGATTCTTCCCAACGTGACGGTTGCCGGTATGGATGTGGGCGGCATGACCCGGCAAGAGGCGGCAGACGCCATTTCCGCCGCCGGAAACAGCTACGGAAGCAGCGATATGACCGTAGTAATGGGCCGCGACAAAATCATTCTGGCTGCTGCTCAAACAAATGCATCCCTGAACATTTCCGAAGCTGTTGAGGCAGCCTACGCCTACGGGCGCACCGGCTCCACCACCCAGCGGCAGCAGGACTACCGTCAGACCCAGCAGGACAGCGGCGTTGCTATCACCGCAGGTCTGCATGTAAACACGGATTACATCCGCAGCACTGTTTCTTCCTTCCTGGACAGCATCTGTGGGGAGTACGTCCCCTCCGGTTACACCCTGGAGGGAACCCGCCCGGCCCTGGACGCGGATGGATACGATCCCTCCGTCCCCTGCCAGAACCTGGTTTTGACCGTTGGGCATCCCGGCAGCGGGTATGACCTGGAGGCAATTCTAAGCTGCATCACGGATGCCTACAGCCGTCAGTCCTTCCAGGTGGAAATTCCCAGTGATTACCTCCCCCAGGAACCCGAGGAGCTGGACATCGGCAAGATTTACGAAGAGATTCACATAGACCCTGTGAATGCCACTGAGGATACCCCCGGCTCCTGCGGCTACACCTTCCCCCTGGAGGCAGCCCGGACGAGCCTGGAGCTGGCAAGCTATGGCGATGTAATCTCCATTCCCATGCAGTATACCGAGCCGGTCAAGCTCGACGATAACGGAAGCTTTACCGTGCTCCTGGCTTCCTATTCCACCCCGCTGAGTTCCAGCGAAGCCTACAACCAGAACATGCAGCTGCTGGCAAAGCAGCTGAACGGCATGACGCTGAATGCCCACAGCACCTTCTCCTTCACCAGTTCCTTCGGAAAGCTGACTGAAGGAAACGGCTTCCGGCTTGCCCCCTCCCACGGTGACCAGTGCGCAGAGGAGGAAATCGGCGGCGGTGCTGACCAGGTTGCCACCACTCTGTATGTGGCAGCGATGACCAGCGGTATGCGGGTGACAGAACGGCACAATGCCCCCCATGTCTGCCCCTATACCGTCATGGGCACGGAACTGAGCGTCTCCGGCTGGATGGATTTTAAATTCACCAATCCCCTGGATTGCCCCATTATGATCCGCGCCAAGGTGACGGACTCTCTGCTTGTGGTTCGCATTCTCTGTGAGGAGGACGTGGATTACAAGGTAAAGCTGGAAACTGAGACCGTTGCCACCACCGCCCCCCGTGATATAAAGGTGCAGAAGAAAGCATCCGATGGCTTCACCGACGGGCAGGTGCTGGTGGAGGGTGTCGAAGGCGGACAGATCCGTCTGAACTGGGTTTCCTATAAGAAGGATACCGACACGCAGATTGGGAAAACCAGCGAATATGTTTCCCTGCCTGCACTGAACACCTCGATCGTCTCCCTGGTCAAATAAGCAATACAATGGGCGTGCCTTGCGGCACGCCCAAATTCAAATTACCCGCCGCAAAAATGCGGCGGGCATTTTTCGTTCTAAACGACCTGAAACAGGTAGAATTTCAGGTAATCCGTCTCCGGTACGTTCCAAAGGATGGGATGATCCGGTGCCTGCTGACGGGCTTCGATCTGGCGAAGCTCCACACCGGCATCCAACGCCGCGCTGCGGAGCATCCGCACGAATTGCTCTGATGGCATGAAGTGACTGCAGGAGGCGGTCGCAAAATAGCCGCCGCGGGGCAGGAGCTTCAGCGCACGGAGGTTTATTTCCTTATAGCCCCGCTGGGCGCTGTCCACTGTTTTCCGGGATTTGGTGAAAGCCGGTGGGTCGAGAATGATGAAATCATAGGGCGATTTTCCCTTGGCAGCCAGCTCCGGCAGCAAATCAAATACATCCGCTACCAAAAAATCCATCCGGTCTTCTAAGCCGTTGCGGCGGGCATTCTGCTTTGCCATTTCGATGGCAGACGCGGAAATATCCACCGCCGTTACATGCTCCGCGCCGCCCATGGCCGCATTGAGGGCGAAGGAACCGGTGTGCGTAAAGCAATCCAACACCCGGCGGCCCTTGGAAAGCCGTGCAACCGCCAGGCGATTATATTTCTGATCCAGAAAGAAGCCTGTTTTCTGTCCGTTCTCCACGTCCACGCGGTAAAACACGCCGTTCTCACAGATTTCCGTAACGGTATCCGGGAAGGGTTCCCCGAAATCGAACCAGCCCTTCCCCTGCTGCAGCCCTTCCAGCTCTCGGATGGCAACATCATTGCGCTCAAAGATCCCATCGATCTTCTGTCCGTCCCCGCGGAGGACCTTGACAAGCAGAGGGAACAGCATGGGCTTGATCCGTTCCATGCCCGCTGACAGGGTTTGCGTCACCAGAATATTGGAGAAGCGATCCACCGTCAATCCAGGAAAACCATCCGCCTCTCCAAAGATAACCCGGCAGCAGGAGATATCCCCCGCCATGACCGTTTTCCGGTAGTCCCAGGCATACTGAATGCGGCGCTGCCAGAAGGCCTCATCAAAGCGGTCGTTGGCATTCCTAGAAATCAGGCGCACCCGAATTTTACTCATCCGGCTGAGGAAGCCGGTGCCCAGATATTTTCCCTTTTCGCTGACGGCATCTACCAGGCCTCCGTTTTCCTGATCCCCCATCTCCTGGATCACCTCATCCGCGTAGATCCAGGGATGCCCCTGCTCTACCCAACGGGTACCCTTCTGCGTAATCACAAATTTGGGATATTGACGTTCTGTCTTCATAAAATAAATCCTTTCAAAGGCAATCGTGTATCGCATTTGGGCAGCAACCGGAGCGTCTAAAAACATTACGCCTTATATTTCGCATATACCCGCTTATATGCGGCAATCATCAACGGGAAGCCAAGCACACACCCCGCTGCCAACAAAATAAGCGCAATGCTCCCACTCCAAACGCCAATAAAGGTGGCTGCCCAAAAGGGAACCGAATACAGACCCCACATTATGCCGTTGGCATGGTTGTAAGCCTTAATATCTGCAATTTCCGTTTCTTTTACTTCCGTTCCGGCCCAAAACCACATTGGCTTTTTCCGATTCCAGGCATAGATTCCAATTCCTGTAAGCATCGCACAGCAGGGAATCATAATGAGATACCAAATCAAGTTTTCCATGTTCTCCTCCTTTTGTTTTTTATCATATCACCTTTTCCCTCTTTTCGCAACCGCCGTCTTCCCTTTCTTGCAAAAAGAGGGGGCAATGCCCCCTCCGATTTCGTATTTATGCCTTCTTTTCCCGCTGAGATAAGCGCCCCTCAAAGCGGTCTTTTTCTGTATGCTCCGGGACAGGTGTGGGATAAAGGCCGCTGAAACAGGCATGGCAAAATTCAAAGCTACCCACCATTTGTGACAAGTCCTCCACCTCCAGATAGCCCAGGGAATCCGCTCCGATTGACTCTGCAATCTCCTCTACGGTTTTGTGACAGGCGATCAACCGATCCCTGGAATCGATGTCCGTGCCATAGTAGCAGGGATTGCGGAAGGGCGGTGAAGAAATGCGCATGTGGATTTCCTTTGCCCCGGCCTCCCGCAGCAGGTTCACAATTTGCCCGCTGGTGGTGCCGCGAACAATAGAGTCATCGATCAGCACAATCCGTTTTCCCCGCACTGCCTGTACAATGGGACCGAGCTTGATGCGCACCTGATTCATGCGTTCTCCCTGCCCTGGGGAAATGAAGGTACGGCCAATATACTTGTTCTTAATAAAGCCGATGCCATAGGGTATCCCAGAAGCTTCCGCGTACCCCAATGCGGCGTCCAATCCGGAGTCCGGTACTCCAACCACCATATCCGCTTCCACCGGATGCCGCTTGGCCAGAAGGCGTCCAGCATTCTTCCGGGCCTCATGGACACTGACACCGTCTATAACAGAATCCGGCCGGGCAAAGTAGATGTACTCAAAAATGCAGCTGCGCCGCAGCATGGTACCACAGTGAGAACGGTCGGTATGGATTCCGTTTTCATCAAAGGTCAGGATTTCACCGGGCAGGATATCCCGCTGAAACTCTGCCCCGACTGCTGCCAGGGCGCAGCTCTCCGAGGCCACAACGTAGGTACCATCCCTGGTGACGCCATAACACAGAGGGCGAAAGCCTCGTGGATCCCGGGCCGCAATCAGCTTGGCCGCAGACATCATCACCAGAGAATAAGCACCGTCCAGCTGATCCATCGCACGGCATACCGCCTGCTCAATGGATGGCGTTTTCAGCCGCTGCTGGGTGATGATATAAGCGATAATCTCCGTATCGCTGGTTCCATGAAAAATTGCGCCGCCCAGCTCCAGACGGGTGCGCAGTTCATAGGCATTACTCAGGTTGCCGTTGTGGGCCAGGGCCAGCTTCCCTTTCATATGGTTGACCACCACCGGCTGAGAGTTTGCCTGGTTGTTCCCGCCGGTGGTGCCATAACGCACATGCCCCACTGCCATAGTGCCCAGCGGGAATCTGCGCAGCTCCTCCCGGGTAAACACCTCACTGACCGTCCCCAAATCCTTGTGGGATGTGAAAACACCATCATCGCTGACCACAATGCCGCAGCTTTCCTGCCCCCGATGCTGCAAAGCATACAACGCATAATACGCCATAGACGAAAGATTCTCCGGTTTCCCGGCGTATGCCCCAAACACACCGCACTCTTCATGCAGCTCTTCCATGAAATCCGCTCCCATCCGGATAAAAAATAGGCACTCACCCAGGAGGTACAGCAACCCCTTGGGTGAGCGCCCTTGCTCATGGACGGAAGTATAGCACAGCCGCCGGGAAATGTCAAATCCCTTTCTTCCGCTTTTTCAGATACAGCATAAAACCAAGGCACAGCACCAACTGGCCCAGCAGAATGGTCGTACCCATGGCGAAGCTGCTGACCAGATTGGAAAGGGTCATGGTGATCTGGGAACCGGTGGATACTGCCGACACATCCGCCGCCTCCGCAAACTTTCCAACCACCAGCAAGTCTACCGCGCCATACATCGCCTGCAATAGCAGCGCCAACAGCACGGGCAATGCAAACAGGATCAGTGGCTGCATGATTTTTCCTTGGGTAAATGACGTTTCTTGTTTCATTTCTACTCTCCCATTTAATCAAAAAAGCCGGATAAGAAGCGAGTGTTTCAACCCGCCATCTTATCCGGCTATTGTTTCTGCGGAACAAGTTGCCCTCCGATGAACCGAGGGTCAGCATACACCAAATTGGAAGAAAAGTCAACTGTCAAATTACAATTTTCCAAATATCATTTCTGTATTTATGTTTACTTCACATAAATACACTGCTCGATACCGGGCAGCAGGGTATAGACAGACACACCGATAATGTCCTCAAAATAGTCCCGGATTGCAAGCGTCTGATTCCAGCGATCAAGAGTGAAGGGGTAGACACCGTAGCGGCGGGAGGTATCCACAAAGCGTTTTTCCAGGATGCAGAAACCGTTGGCATCCGCCAGCGCATCGCAAAGAATAATCAGTCGGTCGTAATCATCGTACTGGATGCTTCCCAGGTATTTCTTGATAAAACGGTACTGCTCATCGGTAATATCCAGCTTACCGATATCCTGGTCAATATTCTGGGTGGGATAGGAATGGGTCAGGCAAACCCGGGCTACCTCATCCCAGCCCTGACTCATGGCATAATCGTAACCATCAATGACATGACGGACAGCTGCAATACCGGTGCGTCTTCCAATATCATGGAGCAGACCGCAGACACAAGCCTTTTCCTGATTAAGCCCGGGGCACCGGGCCGCAATCGACTCCGCCGCCCGCGCCACATTCTGCGAATGCGCTTCCCAACGGCCAGGGTTCATGGCGGCTGCAATTTTCAATTCCTGCTCTGCCTGATGAATATCCGGATACATGGTATATATCACATCCTTTTTGATGATTGTAACACATTGCACACGAATTACAACTTTTTCTAGAAACAGAGCAGCCCAAATGAGAGCTGCCCTGTTTCACAATGTTACCGCTTTTCTCCGTTCTTCAGTCCATGAATCAGGCCGTTTTTCAGGCCTGCTGTCATTCCGTTCAGCGCCCCGTTCTTTAAGCCCTCCGGGAGGCCATTTGTAAAGCCGTCGACCAGACCATTTTGAAGGCCACCGGCCATGGGCTCCAGATCTCCATTTATTGCACCCGAAATCATGCCATTTTTCATACCGGAAACCATGCCGGATTTCATGCCGCCGACTAAACCATTTTTCAGTCCGCCCTTCATAGAGGCAGCAGAGGCAGGCACTGTCAGTGCAGCACATAAAGCAATCGCTGCAAAAGCAGCGGCAAATACGCTTGTTCTTTTCATCATTAATACTCCTTATGATTTTGTAAAAATTAAATTTATCATAAAAGGAGCTGCGCGCCGGTTCCTTTTATTTCCTGTTCCTATATTCCTGCAAAGGAAATGAATTTTCTGCCTTTTATGTGTTTCCTCCCACCAGCCAGGGCAGAAGGCCTATGGATTCATCAAGGTAGGCTTCTCTCGGCACATCGGTATGCCCGGCATCCGAGAAAAGGGTAAAGGCCGCATCTCCGCCAAGCTTCTGAAGCAGTGCAACCGCCTTCTCGGATGATTCCGGCGGAACGATATTGTCCTTTTCCCCCGCAAAGGCCCAAACGGAGACATTCTTTAATTTTGCGATACCACGCCCCCGGACAGCCCCGGAAAGCGGCGCAATGCGAGCAAATACATCTGGGTTTGATATTGCCAAATTCCATGCGCCCGTGCCGCCCATGCTGTGCCCCGTCAGTGAAATATTGTCGGCATCCACGTCATATTCTGATGCAATTTTCTGAATCAGGGTGATGAGATTCGCCCCAACCTGTTCCCAGCCCCGTTGGTCCGCTGACAGCTGGGGCATCAGGACATAGGCATTAGGCGAAATCACGCCTTGCTGGAGATATTGCGGGAATCCATCCAACTTTATCATTTGGTTGAAATCACTTCCCTTTCCGCTGCCGCCGTGGAGATAAACAATGAGCGGCATATGCTCAGCATCACCGGTGGGAATATACAAATGGTAGTTCAGGCCGGTTTCATCGTCCCGGAAGTGTTGAATTTGAGCGGCGCTTTCTGCCGAAGCAATGATTTGCTTTTGTTCATTTCCCGAAAACACAACAAGCAAGAGGCTCAGTGCAGCCAGCAAAAGCAAATATTTTCTTTTCATATTGGTTCCTTTCTTTTTCACTGCCGCAGCAACACCGTAACACGGAAGCGATCCTGCTCCGGCAGCTCCAGCGTCAGGCGACCACCGTGATTTTCCGCCACCGTCTTTGCAACAGACAGACCAATTCCGAATCCTCCGGAACGCTCTGACCCGCGGATAAATCTTCCCGTCAGTCTTTCAAGCTGTTCCTTCGTCACGTGTTCTGCGGTATTCTCCACACAAATTTTAACGCTTCTACCCGCACATTTCACTTGCACCGCAACAGAGCCACCGGCGGGTGTGTACTTAAATGCATTATCCAGCAGCACATTCATCAGCTCCCGAATCGCCTTTTCATCCCCACGGAAATCAATTTGGGGGACAATCGTGATGCTGTATTGCGTTCCATACTCCTTTGCAATGCCCCAAAAGGCATCGCAAACCTGCTGCAAAGCATCGGACAGCGGGAAATTCAGCTTCTCAGTGCTTCCGTCCTGCTCCTCCAAACGGGCCAGGTACACCAGTCTCTGTGTCATCTCTGCCATGCGGCGGGTCTGGCTGAGGATATCCGCCGTCCACTCATTCTCTCCTGCCTCTGCTTCCAGCATCTGTGCATCCGCCTGGATCACCGTCACCGGTGTTTTCAGCGCATGGCTGGCAGATGTGATGAATTCCTTTTGCTGCTGCCGGTTTTTCACCAAGGGCGTGACCACCCGGGAGGACATTGCTGCCAGGAACACTGCCATCACGGCAATCCCCCCCGCGGAAGTGCCGCTCAGCATTCTTACACTGCTTAACCACGCCTCCCGCATTGTTTTGGCGGAAAGGAACGTGACTTTCATTCCCGCCGCACCCTTATGCACCAGGAAGCGATAACCGTCCATATATCCTTTGCTTTTTCCGGATGAAAAAATCTGGCGAGCATAATCCATCGCTTTTTGCTGCGTGACCAATGCGGTATGGCTTACATTTGCCGTGAGACCTTCTTCTTTTTTCGTCACACTGAAATAACGTGCATCCCCAACCTGTGGAGAATTCGGTTCTGTATCGGTGAGCAAGATCATTCGATCTGCCCGAAGGCTCATTCTGCGGTAACTCAGCCCCAGGCTTAAGCCTACGATCACAGTCTGCATTATGACAAGCGCCAGCACGGACAGAAGGACAAAACGGATTTGCAGCCGATGCTTCAGCTTCATTTCTTTCCCTCCAACACATAGCCGCAGCCGCGTTTATTTCGAATCTCCACATTCGCCCCGATGGCCTCCAGCTTTCGGCGCAGATAGGAAATATACGTCCACACCGTATTTTCTTCTGCGCGGCTATCCGGACTCCATATATTTTCCAATATCCGGTCTGAAGAAATCACAGTGCCGGGATTTCTAAGGAACAGCAGCATGGTCTGGTATTCCTTGTTGGCCAACTGGAAGCTGCCGCCCGGGGCCGTGAGGAGAAAGGAGCCAGTATCGAGGGTGACATTTCCAAATGAGATGATGCTGCTATTCTGAACCGTCTCCTGTCGGGTAAGCACCCGCAGCCGTGCAAGCAGCTCCCGCATATCAAACGGCTTGGTCAGGTAGTCATTTGCACCTGCATCCAAACCGGCGACCTTATCGTCAATTTCCGCCTTTGCTGTGAGCAGCAGTACCGGTGTGGAAATTTTCTCCCGTCTGGCAGCTGCAAGCACACTGACACCATCCATGACAGGCATCATGATATCCAGAACCGCCCCATCGTACACACCGCAGCGCAGATACTCCAGGGCCTCTCCGCCGTTGTCCACTGCATCCACGGTATACTGATTCCTTTCCAGCATAGCCGTCAGGACCCGCCGCAGGGAAGCATCATCTTCCGCAATCAGAATCTTCATATTTCCTCCTGTTCTCTGTCGCTTGTCTGCGAACAGCATACCTCCGGAACTTCAACCGAAGCTTAAATTCTGAAAAAATATTATACATTTTCTTTTTCCCCGCCGCAAGCCGGATTCCATGTAAAAAGAGCCGCCCCGGAAAAGTAGGGCGGCTCTGAAGGATTGACGGATTACTGCTCCTGGAGCTTGGCAAACAGAGGCTTGAGCGCAGGATAGATATCCTTGAAGTTCTGGTACTGCTTCTCATACCGGGCAGAGATTTCGGGGTCGGGCAGGACGGTTTCCCGGACGCTGACCAGGGCATCGGCGCAGGCCTTCACGCTGCCGTACAGACCGCATCCGACCATTGCCAGCATGGCACCGCCGTAGCCGGGGCCTTCCTCTGTCTGGGGGATATCCAGAGGCAGATTCAGCACATTGGCAAAAATCTTACGCCACAGGGGGCTCTTGGCACCGCCGCCGCAGATTTTAGAACGCTCAATGTGAATACCCAGGCTCTTGGCAACCTCAAAGCTGTCCCGAATAGCAAAGGCAACACCCTCCAGAACAGCCTGAACCATATCGGAGCGGGTGGTGTCCATGCTCATACCCAAGAAGGTAGCACGGGCATTGGTGTCATTGATGGGGCTGCGTTCGCCCATCAGATAGGGCAGGAAATAGACCCGGTTGGTGCCCAGCTTGTCATCGGTGATATCCTTCTGTTCAGCGGGATAGTCCTTGGTCTTCAGGATTTCATCGCACAGCCACTTATTGCAGCTGGCGGCTGAGAGCATGCAGCCCATCAGATGGAAGCGGCCATCGGCGTGGGCAAAGGCATGCAGGGCATTGGTGGAATCCACCCCAAACTTCTCAGAAGAGATAAACACAGTACCGGAGGTGCCGAGGCTGATGTTGCAGGCGCCATCGCCAACGGTACCGGTGCCGACAGCAGCAGCAGCATTGTCGCCCGCACCGGCAACCACTTTGGCAGTCTTGGGCAGGCCGATATCCGCCGTTACGTTGCCAATGACCTGGAAGCTCTCGAAAAGCTTGGGCATCTGTGCTTCGGAAACACCGCAAATATCCAGCATCTCCTTGCTCCAGCACTTATTCTTGACATCCAGCAGCAGCATGCCGGAGGCATCGGAGTAATCGCAGGCATGCACACCGGTGAGCTTGTAGTTGATGAAGTCCTTGGGCAGCATGATCTTGCGGATGCGCTTGAAATTTTCCGGTTCATTCTTCTGCACCCACAGGGTCTTCGGCGCGGTGAAACCGGCAAAGGCGATATTGGCCGTCAGCTCTGAGAGCTTTTTCTTGCCGACCACGCCGTTTAAGTACTCCACTTCCTTGTAGGTACGGCCATCGTTCCACAGGATAGCAGGGCGAACCACCTGGTCGTTCTCGTCCAGGATAACCAGGCCGTGCATCTGACCGCCGCAGCCAATGCCCGCAACCTGGCTGGCATCGATGCCCTGGGTCAGCTCCTTCAGGCCGTCCTGCACGGCAGTCCACCAATCCTCAGGGTTCTGCTCAGACCAGCCGGGATGAGGGAAAAACAGCGGATACTCCCGGGACACGGTGCTGCAAATCTTGCCGGTGCCATCCACCAGCAGAAGCTTGACCGCAGATGTACCCAGGTCAATACCGATAAAATATTGCATGGAAATTGCCTCCTTCAAATGGGTGCCGCCACAGGCCGCACCCTGAATTCATAAGTAAAGTGTAATACAGGATTGCCCTTCCTGCAAGTCCCTCTTATCCCTTTTTATTATACAAACTTGCTTTTTTCGTTTTTTCAGCGATTCAACCATTTTTGACGTACTCAAATTGTGCAACAATTCAGCGGCGCAGCTCGGCTATAATCGCCTTGCTCTGTTCATCGGTATAAAACCGCTCCAAAGAATGGATACTATGGTGGATCACTGCATTTTCCGGCTTTTTCAGGGAAAGCTTATATTGCTCCGGTGTCATGCCGAACTGCTTTTTGAAGGCCGCAGAGAAATAGCGGTAGTCCGAAAAGCCAGAGGCCATGCACACGGCGGTGAGCTTATCCTCGCCCCCGGAAATCAGCTTACAGGCGCAGTTGACCCGGACGGAATTAACATACTCCTGAAAGCTCTGATTCAGCGTGCTTTTGATAAAATGGGACAGGTAACTCATGGAGAAGCCCTCCGCCTCCGCAAAGTCAGAGAGGCGAATTTTATGCATATAATTTTCGTCCACAAAGTGAATCAGGGATTCCAGCCGCTTGTTCCGTTTTTCCTGACTGATGCGTTCCTCCCGGGTGATTGCCCGAACGGGAATGGCGCTCAAAATCCGGTAGAATACCATGCAGGCCTTTCCTACGCAGAAAAGAGCACTGTAGGGTTCCCGGTTCAGGTATCCCTCGGCAATGTCCAGCAGTTCCCTCCGGATGCATGGGACCTGATTCCCCAAGCAGTCATTCAGCAAAATGGTTTCCGCCACCAGATCATTCTCCAGCTGCAGCAGCCCCGGCGACACCTGCAGGCAAAGGAAGGTGCAATTCTCATCGATTTTATGCAGCTCATGGGGCTCATTGGGCTGGAAGAGCAGCAGGCTCCCCTTCTCGGCCCGGAAGGAACCGCCGCCGCCACTGACCGTCAGCGGGTTATCCAGCAGCCACATCAGCTCCCATTCCGGGTGAAAATGGGGAGTGCGGTAATCTACGGTGTTAAAAAAGGCAGTCAGACCCGGAATACGGCTATGTTGGATGATTTCTAATTCGTTCATGGTAAATCTGCCCCGGCGGAGCAGTGCAGCCGGGGGGGCCCCTTTTGTCGTTTGTTGCAGAATATTCTGCATTTATTTTACCACACCATGTTTTTTCGTGCAACCGCAAATGAAATAAAAGTTTCTGCGTTTTTCGGAATAATTGTTGAATCATGGCGATAAATAGTGTAGAATATAGGCTTGGAAAGTGAAATATTTTTGGAGGAAAGACACGGTATGCTCGAAATAAGGAATTTGACCTTTGACGTCACCGAGGAAAAGGGTCAAAAGCAGATTATTAAGGGGCTGAACCTCACGGTGGAGGACGGCAAGTTTGTGGTCATCACCGGCCCCAACGGAAGCGGCAAATCTACCCTGGCCAAGCTGGTCGCAGGCATTGACCAGCCCACCAGCGGCCAGATTTTCTTTGACGGCAAGGATATCACCGCAGACTCCATCACCGACCGTGCCAATATGGGCATCAGCTTTGCCTTCCAGCAGCCGGTGCGGTTCAAGGGGATTACCGTGCTGGATCTGCTGCGCATGGCAGCCAAGCAGCGGCTGAGCGTGGGTGAAGCCTGCGGATACCTCTCTGAGGTGGGCCTGTGCGCCAAGGACTATGTGAATCGGGAAGTCAACGCCTCCCTGTCCGGCGGTGAACTGAAGCGGATCGAAATTGCCACCGTGCTGGCCCGCGGCACCCGGCTTTCCATCTTTGATGAACCGGAGGCCGGCATTGACCTTTGGAGCTTCCAAAGCCTGATCAAGGTTTTCCGTCACATGCGGGATACCATTCACGGCTCCATTCTGATCATTTCTCATCAGGAGCGGATTCTGGACATCGCAGATGAAATCGTGGTGCTGTCCGATGGCGGTATCCAGGCCCATGGCACCAAGGAAGAGATCATGCCGGAGCTGATGCGCAGCGCCGATGTTGCCAGAAGCTGCGCCAAAATTGCGGAAGGGGGCATGTAACAGTGGCACTTGATGAAATTCAGATGCGCATTCTGGAGGAGGTTGCCAATCTGCACACCATTCCGGAAGGGGCCTACAACATCCGCTCCAACGGCGGTCTGGCAGGCCGGAACACCACTGCCAACATTGACATTGTTTCCAAACCGGATGGCACCGGCATCGACATCCACATCAAGCCCGGCACAAAGAACGAAAGCGTCCATATTCCCGTGGTGGTCAGCGAGAGCGGCCTGAAAGACGTGGTTTACAACGACTTCTTTGTGGGCGAAGGGGCTGATGTGGTGATCGTGGCAGGCTGCGGCATTCACAACTGCGGCAATCAGGATTCCCAGCACGACGGTGTACACCGCTTCTTTGTGGAGAAAAACGCCAAGGTGAAATATGTCGAAAAGCACTACGGCGAAGGGGACGGAACCGGCAAGCGGATCCTCAATCCCCTGACGGAGGTGCACCTGGCTGAGGGCTGCTCCATGGAAATGGAAATGGTGCAGATCAAGGGTGTGGACTCCACTGTCCGCACCACCCATGCCGATCTGGCCGCCGGTGCCTCTCTGGTGGTGCGGGAACGGCTGATGACCCACGGGGAGCAGAGGGCCGAAAGCGTTTATGTCACGGAACTCAACGGCGACGGCTCTCGGGCGGATGTGGTATCCCGCAGTGTGGCAAAGGACAGCTCCTATCAGAAGTTCGATTCCCGCATCACCGGCAACGCCGCCTGCACCGGCCACACGGAATGCGATGCCATCATCATGGGCTCTGCCCGGATTCTGGCAGTGCCCCAGCTGGAGGCCAACAACATCGACGCCGCCCTGATTCACGAGGCCGCCATCGGCAAAATTGCCGGTGAGCAGATTATCAAGCTCATGACCCTGGGTCTGACGGAGCAGGAAGCAGAGGAGCAGATCGTAAACGGATTTTTGAAATAAACCTTAAAAAGGCGGGGCAATCCCCCGCCTTTTTAAAACTGTCGAAAAACCCCTTGCGGGCTTTTCCGACAAACTTTCGCAGTCTGCTGCACGCACGAGTTGTTTGCCGTAGGCGAACAACTCGCACACTTACAGCCTGAGATGTATTTTCCGTCAGGTACACGCCCCGACGGAAAATGATTTGACTTTATTTGCCGACTTCCATCGGCAAACTCTGCGAGGCTTTTTTGACACACTGAGGAAGGCGGGGCAATCCCCGCCTTTTTGTTTCTGCTGTGCAAAAGTATCGCCCCTCCCCGCTTTCCACAGGGAGGGGCTAGCTGTTTTTAGAACGCCAGTGCGTTACCAAGCCATGGCAACAACGTATGCACCGCTGCTGGGCAGGGTTGCATTGCAGACATTCTCGGTGTTGTTGTAGCCAACAACGCTCCAAGTCTCTTCGCCTTCTGCACGGAACAGAACAACGACAGCCTGGTTGGTCTTTCTGACGGGGTTGCAGGACCACAGCTTCACGGAGATGTTGATGGGGGTGTCATTGGTGACGTTTCTCTGACGGAAAACGGTCAGGTTGTTGATGGCCTCATCGCCTTCGCACACAGCAACCAGCTCCTTCTCGGTGATGGCCTGTGCGCAGCTGGTCAGCGTCTCTTCAGTGCCCTCGGTGATGTCCAGGACGGAAACCTTGTCTGCACTCAGCAGAGCGCCCCAGCTGGGGGACCAACCGATGTTAGGCCCATAATTCACAACATTGTACAGGAAATTGCACAGGTCATGGTCATGGCCCACAACGGTGGGGGTGGCGGCGGACGCGGAGATTGCCATTGCAGCAACCAGGCAGACAGCCAGAATCAGGGAAATTGCTTTTTTCATAATGGGTCCTCTTTTCATATAGATTTTTTATTTAACAGCCAGGGCTGATAAATACTTCCTATTTCTGTTCAGATTGATCGTCTTCTGTGGGCCGAATGGTTGCAAGGATCGCATTGATCTGCGCATCCTGCTGCTCATTCTCATAGAAGAGGACAAATTCCAGAATCATGCCCTTTTCCTGACCCACGGCAGCCACACGGCACAGACTTCCATCGTCCTGGGGCTCATCGTACACCAGGAAATCTACGCCATTGATATCCTCGTGGCGCACATTTTTGCAGCCGTTTTCCTGAACAGCAGCTTCATATTTCTCCAGGCTGATGCCATAATCCTGAGCAATCACCGCAATGGTGCAGTCGGCAGCGGCAAAAGCATCCAGATATCCCTCCTCCTCAAGCTCCGCAGGCATTGCCATCCGGGCCATGGTGCCGGGCCGCCAGAAGGTGAACGTCCCGTCGCCAACAGTTCCGGTTATTCCTTCCCAGCCATAATAAGCGATGACTTTTTCGGCATTCTCTAAGGTAAAAGCCGTCAGTTCCGGCGCTGCTTCCGTTCCCACGCTCTGAGCCAGTACGCTGGGGACAAGAGACAGGCACAGCACAAGAATCAGCAGCCGCGCAATCCGTTTCCGCATAGTTCCCTCCCATGTTCGCTTTTTATTCGTGTCAAGTTTTCTCACTTTGCTGTTTTGTTTAAATCTTCTCTTTTGTCTGCATGATTGTACCACATGTTTTGTAACATGTCAAGTTACAAATATAACTTACGGCGTTGTCGATTTTGCACAAAGTACCAATTATACTTTATTAAATTTATCCAAGGAGTAAATAAAATGCAAAAAAATCAGTATAGTAAATATAAGTATTTAGGGTTGAACATTGCCTATTACCGTAAGGAAAGTGGACTGTCACAGACACAATTGGCAGAGCTGGTCAACGTCAGCCGCACCCATATGAGCCGGATTGAAACAGCAGACTGTGCGGTTTCTCTGGATGTGGTGTTTGACATTTGCGACGTGCTGGATGTAAAGCCCTCTAAAATGTTTGATTTCAGAGATTAAATCAAAAGCTCCAGGGTTTCCCACTATTACGGAAACGCCCCGGAGATTTTCTTTCCACAGGGTGCGGAAAGCATTTCATTCTACATTTTTCATAAATCGAATTGCATTTTTTGTATGGCTATGGTAAAATGTGCTTGTAGAAGCGGGCGCATGGAAGCGTCTGTCCGAATTGGAAGGAGCAATACGATGAATCTGAAAAATACCGCGCTGGGTATTGAGCTGGGCTCTACCCGGATCAAGGCCGTCCTGATTGACGAAAATCATATTCCCATTGCCTCCGGCTCCCATGAATGGGAAAATCAGTTGGTAAACGGCATCTGGACCTACTCTATGGAGGCGGTGACCACCGGCATCCAGGATTGCTACGCAGACCTGAAGCGGGACGTGAAGGAGAAATTCGGCGTGACCCTGACGGAAGTGGGGGCCATTGGCGTTTCCGCCATGATGCACGGCTATCTCCCCTTTGATAAAGACAGCAACCAGCTGGCAGAGTTCCGCACCTGGCGCAACACCATCACCGGCGAAGCTGCCGCAAAGCTGAGTGCAGCTCTGAATTTCAATATTCCCCAGCGCTGGAGCATTGCCCACCTGTATCAGGCCATCCTGAACAAAGAAAGCCACGTGGAGCACATTGCGTTCCTCACCACCCTGGCGGGCTATATCCACTATCTGCTCACCGGCGAAAAGGTGATGGGCATCGGCGAGGCCTCCGGCATGTTCCCCATTGACTCGGAAAAGCTGGATTACCAGCAGGCGATGGTGGAAAAATTCGATGTCATGAGCGGCATGCCCTGGAAGCTGCGGGATATTCTGCCCAAGGTGCTGTGTGCCGGTGACAAGGGCGGTGTACTCACTGCGGCAGGCGCTAAATTTCTGGATCCTCAGGGGGATTTGACCCCCGGTATCCCCGTTGCCCCCTGTGAGGGCGATGCAGGCACCGGTATGGCTGCCACCAATTCCGTGCGGGAACGCACCGGCAATGTATCTGCCGGCACCTCCGACTTTGCAATGATTGTCACCGATCACGCTCTGGGCGTGCACCGGGAAATCGACATGGTAACTACCCCCGCCGGTGCGCCGGTTGCCATGGTGCACTGCAACAACTGCACCTCGGATATCAACGCCTGGGTAAACCTGCTCAGTGAATTTGCCCAGCTGATCGGTGCCCCACAGAACAAGGGTGAACTGTTTACCAAGCTCTTCCGCAAGGCCCTGGAAGGGGACGCCGACTGCGGCGGACTGCTCAGCTACAACTATTTCTCCGGCGAAGGCGTGACGGATCTGGACGAGGGCCGCCCTGTGTTTGCCCGGACTCCCAATGCCAGCTTCACCCTGGCAAACTTCATGCGCACCCACATTCTGTCCGCGCTGGCAACCCTGAAAATCGGTCTGGATATTCTGACCGGTGAGGAAAAGGTACAGGTGGACAAGCTGTACGGGCACGGCGGCTTCTTCAAGACCCCGGAAGTTGGCCAGCGGATGCTCTCTGCTGCCATTGGCGCACCGGTATCCTGCATGGAGACAGCCGGAGAGGGCGGCCCTTACGGCATGGCGCTGCTGGCGGCCTTTATGGTACGGAAAAACGAAGGGGAATCTCTGGCGGATTATCTGGATAACCGGGTATTTGCCGGTGCCGCTTCCACCACACGGATGGCAGAGCAGGCCGATATTGACGGCTTTAACGCATTCCTAAGCCGGTATAAAAAGGCCTTCCCCATGGAGAAGGCCGCTGTGGAGGGACTGTAAGATGCTGGAAGAACTGAAGGAACAGGTTTACCTTGCCAATATGGAGCTGCCCAAGCGGAAGCTCGTCACCTACACCTGGGGCAATGTGTCCGGTATTGACCGGGAGAAGGGGCTGTTTGTCATCAAGCCCAGCGGCGTTGACTACGATGTGCTGAAGCCCAGCGACATGGTGGTCATGGACTTGCAGGGCAACAAGGTGGAGGGCGACCTGAATCCCTCCTCCGACACCAAGACGCACCTTGTGCTGTATAATGCCTTCCCGTCAATCGGTGGCATCGTGCACACCCACAGTCCCTACGCCGTCGCCTGGGCCCAGGCCGGAGAGGATCTTCCCTGCTATGGCACCACCCACGCTGACTATTTCTACGGCAACATTCCCTGCGCCCGGCATCTGACCCAAGAGGAGCTGGACGAGGACTACGAGCACAACACCGGCATGACCATCGTGGAAACCTTCAAGGAGCGGGGCATTGACCCCAAAGCAGTTCCCGCTGTGCTGTGCTACAGTCACGGTCCATTCACCTGGGGCAAGGATGCCGATCAGGCGGTGTATCACAGCGTGGTGCTGGAGGAATGCGCCAAAATGGGCATTTACACCCGCATTCTGAACCCCAATGCCGCTCCTGCCCCTCAGCGGATGCAGGATAAGCACTACATGAGAAAACACGGCCCCAACGCCTATTACGGGCAGAAAAAGTAATCCATCCCATAAAAAATCGGCCCCGATTCGAGCATTTCGAATCGGGGCCGATCTCTTTTACAGCCGTTTTTCTCTCCGGTTGCCGGAATAAGGGCCGTCCTGACAGCGGCCCGCCATAAGGAAGCCGAAGGACTCATAGTAGGTATTTAGGAAATCATTGTCTACGGAGCAATCCAGGCGGAGGGCCTGCTTCCCCGCCCTGCGTGTCAGACAAACCATTTCATGCAGCATCTGCCTTCCTGCGCCGGGGTGCGTGGGAGACGTTACCAGATTATGGATATAATAGGCAGAAATTGCTGGAGCATCCGCCCAGCGGTCATCCGCCTCCAGCAGCACTGCTGCGCCGACAACCACTGCGCCTCGCTTCAGCACATACAAGCTGCCCTCTTCCTGCTGCTTGCGGTAGTAGGCAACAGGATAAACATCCAGATAATCGGTATTATTCCACTGGTGGATATTCTTTTCATTCATCCAGTCAATCCGCTGCTCGTACAGGTGGAAAACCGATTCCACATCCTCCGGTGCAGCCAGCTGAAATACGTCGTCCATCGGAAGCGCCCCCTACAATTGGTCAAGATTCAGACTGAAGGCTTCCAGGCAGTTATCGATAAACCAGTCCATTTCCTCCCGATGGAGGTCTCTGAGGGACTGCATGGTAACTGTGGCAGCGGAATCGAATTCGGTATTGCCCGCTTTTTGCTCCTCCACGCACTTGATATAGGCAGAGAGCTTATCCGCCCCCTTCACAATGGGTTCCAGCTCCTTGTCGTCCTCCAGTACCAGGTGCTCATAGCTGGGGCGCAGGGCTTCCGGGAGCATATCCAGCAGACGGTTCCCCGCGATGCGCTCCACCTCTTTGTAGGCATCCTTGATTTCCGGATTATAATACTTAATGGGTGTGGGCAAGTCGCCGGTAAGGATTTCAGAGGCATCGTGGTAAAGGGCCGCCACGGCGCAGCGGTCGGGATCGGGAGTGGGCAGATGGAGAATATCCCGGCGGATCAGAGCCAACGCATGGGCCAAAACTGCCACCTGGTGACTGTGCTCCTGAATATTCTCCGAAAAGGTGTTGCGCATCAGGCCCCAACGGGTGATATAGCGCATGCGGCCCATCAGGGCAAAAAACTCATTGGCCATTGGTTTCCAGTTCCTTTATCATTTTTTTCAGAATATCCGGCATTTGATCCGGCGTTGCGCAGAAGTGGGTTCCCCCTGCCGCCTGGATGGCAGCCCTGTCCCGAAAGCCCCACAGGACGCTGAGGCAGGGCACTCCTGCATTTCTTGCAGTGCATACATCCACCTCACTGTCCCCCACGTAAATACACCGGTCAACACCGATGTGTGCCATGGCGATACGCACCATGTCCGGCGCAGGCTTCCGCGGGCACCCCGGATGCTCCCCCTGGGCGTACAGGCCGGGAAAATACTGGGCGCACAGTGCCTTGACCGCCCCATCCGGCTTATTGGACACGATTGCCAGCGGATAATCCCCCAGAGTCTGCAGCGCCTGGAGGATACCGGGATAGGCTGCCGTTTTTACCTGACAATGGGTCTGGTAGTAACGCTGGAATTCCGCCAGCGGTGCCTGCCAGTCTGCACCAGCGGGCACGGAAAGCTGCAGCAGTCGCGCCGCGCCATTGCCGACGAACTGCCGCACCTCCTCCAGACTGTGCTGGGGATAGCCAAAGCTGACCATCGTATGGTTCACGGCATCTTTCAAATCCTCCAGCGTGTTCAGAAGGGTTCCATCCAAATCAAATAAAATACCGGTCATACCAGTCCTCGATTCTTCATCACCCGGATGTCCTCTCCCACAAAGGTGAGGCGGGTAAAATTGCCATGGAGCCGGGAAGCAATCTGGGGCGAGTAGCGGCGGCCCATTTCATCCACATTCAGATTGGTGGAAATCACCATGGGCTTATTATACAGGATACGGTCATTGAGTAGCCCATAGAGGGAGGCTGTGACAAACTGACCGGGCATCTCGGTGCCCAGATCGTCCAGAATCAGCAAATCACAGTCACTGTACTTCTGCACCTCCCGTCTGGCCTCTTCGCTGCCGCCGAACTTTGCCTGTTCCAGTTTGGAAAACAGATGTCCAGCTGTTTCATAAACCACGCTGTAGCCCCGCTCCGCCACCGCCCGGGCGATGCAGGCAGAGAGGAAGGTCTTGCCCAATCCGGTGCCGCCAACAAACAGGAGGTTGCCGGAATTGGGAGAAAATGTCTGGGCATAACGGCGGCAATTCTGGAAGTTCCGCTCCATGATTGCCCGGGGACTGGCGCCATATTTGGAATCCGTGTAATCCGAGTAATAGTCCAGCCGGAACTGGGAGAAGCTCTCCTTGCCACCGGTCAGTACCGCCAGTTCTTTCTTCTGCTCCTGGCGGCACAGCTCCTGCAAGCACTCGCACATGTTGGAGCCGATATAGCCGGTACCGCCGCAGACCTCGCAGATGGGCGTCTCGTCCAGGTAGCCCTCCTCAAAGTTCTCATAGGCCAGCAGAGCACGCTCCTGCTGCAGCTCCAGATTCTGAATTCTGGCCTTTTCCAGCAGCTCCTTGCCGTCACTTCCCTGCAGGAAGGCCGCTTGGGCTGCCTGGGCCATGGTGCGGCGAAGCTGAATATCGATTTCCTTAATTCTGGGAACCTTGACATAAGCCTCCGCCAGATGCTGACGGTTTTCGGACTCCCGATCCTCTTTTGCCTGGGCTAGACGGTTTCTGGCCCGCTGTACCACTTCATTGCTGTATGGCACGGATTATCCCTCCCGCAGTACGCGCTGAATGGCTTCCAGCTCGGCCTGACCCAGCTGACCGGAGGCACCCTTGGGGGGTGCCTTGGTATCACCGCTCTGCACGGCATCCAGGGTCTTGAGGCCTGCCTTGGCCCAGCGCTGCAAAATCTTATTCATGTACGCCCAATTGAGGCCGCCGGTATTCAGGCAGGTGCGCTCATACGCCAGGGCAATTACCCCGTCTTCAAAGCCAAAGTCCAGCCAGGCAGATGCATACTTTTCCTCTGCCTGGGTCAGGTAGCGGCCCCGAATCTGCAAAATTTCCATCAGCCGCCGCAAACGCATGACGCGGAAGTTCTGATTCTGAATATAGGCAGAAGCCTCCTCCAGGGTATCGATGCCGTTTTCGGCCCAATAATAGGCTTCCTTTTCTACCGCACGCAGACTGGGCCGCCGGTCAGAACCCCGCTGCCGGGCTCGCTCACAGCAGTAACGCACCAAAAGCTGAATCACATCGGCGGACAGTCCCAAATAGCGGGTAAAGCCCAGGATGATCTTCAATTCCTCGGTGTTCAGGTTTCTGCCCAACAGCCGCTGGATTTCCTCATAAAGAGACCGGAAGGAATTATCCTGCTCCACCGCATCCAGCACATCCTCCTCTGAGTAGGCTGGGCGTTCCCCAGGCTGGATGGTGCTTTTCCGTTTTTCCGGCCACAGGCCCAGCTGGCGCAGGGTGGCCGTGGCCATGGTCAGTCGGGAAGGGCTGATGTGAAGTGTCTGCTCCGCTTCCTCCGGCGCATTCCCGCCGGAAACATACAGATACAGCAGCGCCGCATCCGGGCTGGCTGCCCCCAGAAGCTTGCGTATGCTGGCTTCGTCTATTCTAACTTCTTGCGCTGTCATTGCAACATCCTCTTATGTGCTTATTCTCAATGGGTACACAAATCCATTTTGGGCCATTATATCACACTTTCCCCTTTTCGACAACTTCTGATTGGCACGGATTCCCCGGAAATTTTATCCGTCTGTAAGACAAAACCGGCGCACTGCTCAACGGAGAGCAGTGCGCCGGTTTTTGGGGCTATTTGTCCAGGTGGACGTTCAGGTGGGGATAGCTCATTTCAATTCCGTTTTCCGCGAACACGGTCTGGATGCGCTGATTCACCTGATAGAGCACATCCCAATAATCCTCCGTTCTGACCCAGAGACGCAGCGTGTAGCCAATGGCACTGTCGCCATAGGAAGTAAGTCCCGCAAAAGGAGCTGGCGTTTGCAGGGTTTTCTCTACGCTGCCCGCCTGAAGCAGAGCGCGGATTACATCCTGGGCTGCCATATCATAGGAGGCTGTCACATCAATGTCCAGCCTCCGGGTACCGGTGGTGGTGAAATTCGTGATACGGGAGGCAGCCACTGTGCTGTTCGGGATAGAGACAACCTTGTTATCCGGTGTAATCAGACGGGTATAGGTCATACTGATTTCATCCACCGTGCCGGATTCGCTGCCGATCTCCACATAATCCCCGGAGTGGAAGGGGTGGGTCGTGAGGATGGTAAAGCCACCAACCACATTGCTGAGCAAGGTCTGCATTGCCAAAGAAACCGCCAGAGTCAACACACTGGCCAGCGCTACCACGCCGGTGACATCAATCCCCAGTGCTGCCGCCACGCTGATGCCCAGCAGCACGTACAGCGACACCCGCAGCAGGCCCGTGACCATGCTGTGAGCCGCCTTCTCCAGCTTGGAGCGATTCAGCGCCTGCGCAATCAGTTTTGTAATCATTTTGATCAGCAGCAGCCCTACCGTCAAAATGACCGCCGCGCTGGCAAGCTTCTCAAACGCGCCGAGTCCTAGCCCCCTCAGCCAATCGCTGAGAAATGAAACCGGTTCCATCCAGGTACACTCCCTCTTTATTTTTGAAATATTATAGCATGCCTCCATTTTGAATGCAAGGCAGCAAATTCTAAGGGAAAACGCCTTTTAATTTTGGATAAACAGGGAGAATTTGTGTGCCGGTTCCGCCAATGGAAAAAGCTACAATTTTGTCTCTCTTTCTCCGCTGATTCTTGTGGGATTCTCTTGTTGCATCCTCCAAAAATCATGATATAATAGTTCCCGTTATGAGCCGAATGCCTGGTGCATTTTGGAAAATGTCTAACAAAAGAGAGGGTTTATTATGGAATACTTGCTTTCCATCGGCGTTGCGATGCTGGCGGGCCTGATGCTGACCCGGCTTACCAAGCGATTCAATCTGCCCGATGTCACCAGCTATCTGGTCGCAGGCCTTTTGGTTGGTCCGCTGGTGCTGGGACGGCTGGGCATCCCCGGGTTGGGCTTCAGCTCCTTTGAGTTTGTAGGGAAATTGAGCCTGATTTCGGACGTGGCACTGGGCTTCATTGCCTTCTCCATCGGCAACGAATTCCGGCTGGAGGATCTGAAGCATATCGGCCGTCAAGCCACCGTCGTTGGCATTGTGCAGGCACTGACTGCCACAGCTTTCGTGGACATTGCCCTATTCCTGCTGCATCTTGTACTGGGGGACGAAGTGCTGCCCCTGTCCACCTGCCTGATCCTGGGGGCTATTGCTACCGCGACGGCACCTGCCGCCACCATCATGGTCATCAACCAGTATAAGGCCAAGGGCCCGCTGACCTCCATTCTGCTGCCCATTGTGGCGCTGGATGATGCAGTTGGTCTGATGGTTTTCGCTGTGTCCAACGGCATTGCCAAAGCGATCATCAGCGGCTCCGTCAGCCTGGTTTCCGTGCTGGTCAATCCCCTGCTGGAAATCGTTGGTTCCCTGGTTCTGGGCGCCGGAATGGGTTGGCTGTTCAGCCAGCTGGAAAGATTCTTCCACTCCCGCTCCAAGCGTCTGAGCCTGACGGTTTGCTTTGTATTTATGTGTGCGGCACTTTCCAAGCTGGAGATTCCGCTGGGTGGAGGCGTGGAGCTGGGCTTCTCCTCCCTGCTGGTGTGCATGATGTGCGGCACCTTCTTCTGCAACCTGTGTGATTTCTCCGAGGAAATCATGTACCGGACCGACCGCTGGACCGCCCCTGTGTTTGTGCTGTTCTTTGTGCTCAGCGGCGCGGAGCTGGATCTGCGGGTGTTCCAAAGTGCCGCTGTGATCGGCATCGGCGTTGTGAACATTCTGGCCCGTTCCGCCGGTAAGATTGTCGGCGCACATTACAGCGCAAAAGCTGTGCACTGCCAGGATACCATCTGCAAATATCTGGGCATCACCCTGCTGCCCCAGGCTGGCGTGGCCCTGGGCATGTCCGTCACAGTCGCTGCTGAGTTTGGTGCGGAGGGTGCCCTGATTCGGAACATTACCCTGTTCTGTGTGCTGATCTATGAGCTTGTCGGCCCCGTGTTCACCAAGATGGCGCTGACCGCCGCCGGTGAAATTGAACCCAATGCCGTTTCCAACCGCGGTGTGATTCCCACCACCCCCAGCCAAAAGTAACCGTTTTCAATCCGGCGGCACTGCGCAGGTGTGCATCTTCCAGGGAAACTTCCCCGGAATCGCGCAGTGCCGCCTTGACTTTTTTTGGCAGAATAGTATAATCAGTATGAAATAAAAAATAAGGAGTCTTTCCCATGTTCTATCATATGCGCATTGCCGGGCTGGAACGGGATCTTCCTATCTGCCCCCTGAACGACAATCTGTCCATTGCCGGTTTCGTCATCTTTGGTGACCCCGAACTAACCGTTGCCTGCGCCAAGGAACTGCTGACCAAGGTGCCTGAGTACGACTACCTCATCACCGCGGAAGCAAAGGGCATCCCGCTGGCCCATGAAATGGCACGTCAGGCAGGAAATCAAAAATACCTGCTGGCACGGAAGGGGCCGAAGCTCTATATGCGGGATATCTTCTCCGTGGCTGTCAATTCTATTACCACCGCTAAGGAGCAGCGGCTGTATCTGGACGGTGCCGATGCCGCGCTGATGAAGGGCAAGCGGATCCTGCTGGTGGACGACGTGATTTCCACCGGTGAGAGCATGGCCGCGTTGGAGGCCCTGGTAACCAAGGCCGGCGGTGAAATCTGCGGCAGAGCCGCAATTCTCGCCGAGGGCGATGCCCAGGAGCGGCCGGATATTGTGTATCTGGAAAAGCTTCCTCTGTTCCACCCCGATGGAACTGTGATGGAATAATCATCTGTATACCCACAGGCCGGAGAAGGCTCCTTCCCCCCTGTGGGTATCTTTTTTAAATTTCTCCCCAGCAGTAAATGAAATGATCCCGGGCCAAAAGCCCGGGATTTTTGTGTTGGACATGAGGGTGGGTCAGCATACCTTCATTTTTTCATTCAGAGAATCCCGGATCATCCCCACGGCGTAGTACATGGTCTCGTATTTCAGGTATTGCAGGGCGTTCTCATCCCAGAACCAGTGGACAGCTGCGGGAAATTCGTCATCGCCATACACCAGCTTCAGCATCACGCCCAGATCTTCGAACAGTGGGATGACATAGGCCTTGTCCTTCACCGGATATTCCTTAGCATTCAGTGCCCTGCAGGCTGCATCCAGCTTTTCCGGGTTATCCTGGAGAAAGCTGGCCCAGGGATCCGCAGATTCCAGCAGGTTTTGGTGGAACTGGTGTCCAAAGCCCGACATGTTTTTCCAGTTTCCGGAAATGCAGCGGTCTTCCCTGCTGTCACAAACCAAGTCCAGCAGCGTCAGGCTTTCGTTAAAGCCCTCGACCGCCCGCCAGCTTTGTCCGGCCAGTGCAGCAATCTCCCCTGTCGTAAGGTGAATGCGGTACGGGCAGGAAAGCATCTGCGTATAGAGATATTGCGCATCCATCTGTGCCCCCAGTTTCCGGGCCAGAGACAGATGGTCGTAGTTTGCGAACAAGCGCCGCGCCTGAGCCGCGGCAATCGCATAATTATTACGGTGTTCCATAATGGTTCTCCCCGATTTCAAATAGATTTCTGGCAAGGGCCAACCCCCATGCATCCTCTGTGCTGTTCCATTTCCTTTGGGTACGTTTCAGTTTAGCATATCACGGTGTAAATGGCAAGCACCGCCGCAGACAATGGCAGAATGCCCATTTTGAAAACTTAGTGTTTTATTAATTTGCTTTTTGGTTTTTTTATGCTATAATAACGGGTGATTTTCGAAGTGAAGGATGATTTCTTTGAATTTTGGCTGTACACAGTTGATTATTGATCTGGATGCCATCCGGCATAATATAAACGAGGTAAAGCTGCGGGCCGGTGTCCCGGTGATGGCCATCATCAAAGCGGATGCCTATGGCCACGGAGCGGTGGAAATTGCCCGGCATTTGGATGGGGATTGTGCCTTTTTCGGCGTCAGCTCCATGCTGGAGGCCCTGGAGCTGCGGCAAGCAGAGATTGAAAAGCCCATTCTGATACTGGGCTACACCCCTGTGGAGGCCTTTCCCGAGGCCATTCGGCTGGGCATCCGCCCCACCATCTTCCATTATGAGGACGCTCTGGCCCTGTCCCTGGTAGCGCAAAAGCTGGGGCTGACTGCCCACTTCCACTTTGCCGTGGATACCGGCATGAGCCGCATCGGCTTCCAGGTGACCCCGGAGGATGCGGACATCTGCGCCGCCATTGCAAGGCTGCCGGGACTTGACCCCGAGGGGCTGTTCAGCCACTTTGCCACGGCCGACTGTGCGGATCTGACACGGGCCCGGCAGCAGATGGCACTCTTTGATCGGTTTGATGACATGCTCCGCAGCCGGGGGGTGCACATCAAGCTCCGGCATCTGGACAACTCCGCCGGTGTAATGAACTTCCACTGCAAATACGAAATGGTGCGCTCCGGAATCGTCACCTATGGCATGTATCCCAGTGACGAGGTAGACCCTGGCATTCTGGACTTAAAGCCCGCTCTGCGTTGGGAAACCCGTATCACCCATCTGAAAACACTGGAGTCCGGCCGGGAGATTGGCTATGGCGGCACCTATACCACCACAAGGCCCACCCGGGTGGCCACCATCCCCGTTGGCTATGCCGATGGCTACCGCAGGAGCCTTTCCGGCCGATTTTATGTCCTGATCCACGGAAAAAAAGCGCCGATTCTGGGCCGGATCTGTATGGATCAGATGATGGTGGACGTCACGGATATTCCCGGGGCAGCTCTGAATGATGTAGTTGTGCTGGTGGGAGAAAGCGGTGACCTGCGCATCAGCGTAGAGGAAATTGCCGCCCGGCAAGACAGCTTTAACTATGAATTTGTCTGCGGCATCAGCCGAAGAGTGCCCCGGGTGTATCTGATGAACGGGAAGGTCATCCACTCGGTGCTTTATTTGCTGGACTAATAAGGAGGAACCCTATGGCACAGAAACACACCCCGAAATACAGCAGCGGGAAAGAGCCGTCCGGCTCCCGATCCCTTGTCATTGGCCTTGTCATTGTCATGACGATCCTGGTGCTGTTTTCTCTGGGCCTCCGGCTGTTCCTGGGGCGCAGCAGCACCCCGCAGCCCCAGCTGGAAGCAACGGCCCCCATACAGCAGGAATCACCAACCGAGGCAAAGCAGTCCCTTTGGAATCGCCTGTTTGGCTCCAAAGAGACACAGCCCCCGGAGACCGAGCCGGAGCCGGAACCAGAGCATGTGGTATCCCAGGCAACGATTGCCGTCACCGGCGACATTCTGATGCACATGCCTGTCATCAATACCGGTCTGCAAAGCGACGGGCGGTATAATTTTGATTCTATCTTCCAATATCTGACTGACTATTCCAGTGCAGCTGACTATTCCGTTGCAAACCTGGAGACCACCCTGTGCGGAACCGACAAGGGATATCGCTACTCCGGCTATCCCGCCTTCAACTGCCCGGATGAAATCGTGGATGCCCTGAAAAAAGCAGGCTTTGACATGCTGCTCACCGCCAATAACCACTGCTACGACACCAGTGAATACGGCTTCCTGCGCACTGTGCGCACCATCCGGGATAAAGGACTTGCGGTGCTGGGCACCCGGGAATCCATGAATGACCCCATCTATACCGTGCAGGAGATCAACGGCATCACGGTTGGCATGGTCTGCTACACCTATGAGGGCCAGCCGGATAATCCCGCAGCTGGGACGGTTTACATGAACAAGAATGCGCTCTCCGCCACCTGTGCGCCCCTGGTCAATTCCTTCCTGACCACCCAGTTGGATCCCTTCTACCTGGAACTGCGGCAGGTATTGGCCCAGATGAAGCAGGACGGAGCAGAAGCCACAGTAATGTTCATTCATTGGGGTACCGAATACCAGACCACCCCAAACGCCGATCAGCAGCAGATTGCCCAGCAGCTATGCGATTTGGGCTTTGACGTCATCGTCGGCGGGCATCCCCACGTGATCCAGCCAGTACAGCTGCTCACCAGCCGGCTGGATCCGGAGCACCGAACCGTTTGTCTGTACTCCACCGGCAATGCCGTATCCAACCAGAGAATTGCGGAAATGGACTTGAAAACCGGTCACACGGAAGACGGCATGCTGTTCCGCTTCACCTTCAGCAAGTATTCTGACGGCACTGTCTACCTGGAGAATGCGGATGTACTCCCCTGCTGGGTGGATATGCGCACCTCCCCCGTCAAGGAATACGACATTATTCCGTTGGATGTGAGCATCCGAGATCAGTGGCAGACTGCCTTTGGCCTGACAGATGAGGCTCTTGAAAATGCCAATCAGTCCTATGGGCGAACCACCGCCCTGGTGGGTGCCGGGATTTCCCAGGTACAGGAGTATCTGGCAGCTCAAAAGCAGCAGCGGGAAGACAATTATCTGGCTGCCGTGACCGCGGAAACCCAGGCATCCGCAGCGTAAAACAGGAGGTCATCCATGAAAACATTCTGGCGCAGTCTGCTTTCTGCACTTAAAATCGTCCTGGTGGTCATTCTGGTTGCTGCCGCAACCGGAAGTGTGATTTTCGCCTGGAGCTACTTCCAGCATCAGCAGCCGGAGCAGGCGGTCTCCATCCCCACTGCGGCTCCCACCCTGGAACCCACTGAGCCTCCAACGGAACCTCCGACAGAGGCCCCCACAGAACCACCGGAACCGGAGCATGTTGTCGCAAGGGCCACCATTGGCGCCACCGGCGACCTGCTGATGCACGAGCCGGTATTCAGCTCCGCCCGTCAAAGCGATGGCAGCTACAATTTTGACTATATTTTCAGGTACCTCAGTCCCTATGTCAATGCGGCAGATTTTGCCGTTGCAAATCTGGAGACCACCCTTGCCGGAAGCGGCCGGGCATACAGCGGCTACCCCAACTTCAACTGCCCGGATGAAATCGTGGACGGTGCACGCAACGCCGGCTTTGACATGCTGCTCACCGGCAACAATCACAGCTATGACACCGGCGAGGCCGGATTCTTCCGCACCATTGAAACCGTGCGCAGCCATGGGCTGCAAACCCTTGGAACCATGCTGAACGGAGAAGAGCCAAAATATGTCATTGAGGATATCAACGGCATTCGGGTGGGTATGCTCAGCTATACCTACGAAGGGCGGCCGGAAAATGCCGTGTCGGGCCGGGTATACCTCAACGGCATCATGCTGCACCAGGGCGCGGAAGATGTGGTAAACACCTTTAACCCCTCCAATCCTGAACCCTTCTATGTGGAGGTGGAAAGCTATATTCAGCAAATGCGCAATGAGGGGGCCGAAGCACTGGTCATCTTCATGCACTGGGGTGTGGAGTACACCACCACGCCGGTTGCGCATCAAACCCAGATTGCCCAGAGACTGTGCGATTTGGGGATTGATGTAATTGTAGGCGGTCACCCCCATGTAGTGGAGCCGGTGGCACTGCTGGGCAGTACCCTTGACCCGGATCACAAAACCGTGTGTCTCTACTCCATGGGCAATGCCGTTTCCAACCAGCGGGCAAATGTTATGAAAAGTCAGCCCAATGGCTACACCGAAGACGGCGTGTGGTTCACCATGACCTTCTGCAAATACTCTGACGGTACTGTCTACCTGGAGGACGTGAATCTGATTCCCACCTGGGTCTACCTGCGCACCACCAACGGGCGGCAGTACGACATTCTGCCGCTGGACGCCGCCACGCGGGATTCCTGGGCACAGCTTTACGACCTGCAGGAGGTAACGGTCAACGCTGCCCAGCGCTCCTACGACCGCACCATGAGCATTGTGGAGCAGGGACTGACCGAATCCCGGCAATATCTGGCCGAGCAGCAGGAGCTGCGGGATGCCAACTATCTGGCCGCCCTTGCGGACAGCCTGTACGGGAACACTACTCAATTTTTCAATGCCGCATAAGATTACACCCTGTGC
Organism: uncultured Oscillospiraceae bacterium; assembly: GCA_934591635.1. GTDB lineage: Bacteria > Bacillota > Clostridia > Oscillospirales > Oscillospiraceae > Faecousia. Next base: position 86,753 of record CAKTPI010000007.1, read on the forward strand.
AACAGGCGTCTTTTAATGCCTGTTGCACAGGGTGTCTTTTTTCATACCGCTTTTGGTTTTTCCTCAAAGCGAAGGAGTCCTTTGAGAAGCGCATCCTCCAGTTGGAACATTTTGGTTCCGTGGCTTGGGGAAAAACGAATTGTGACATAGGGATCCCGGACACTGACAACAGTACCGGGGCCGAATTTTTTATGGATCAGGGTCTCCCCCAGAGCAGCAGGCCGCTTTATCGTTTCGGGGTCCGCAGCTGCCGCAGCCAGCTGCTTTTGTGGTTCCGGCTGCTGGGGCATATCGCTTCCCTTTTGGTATTTGACCTCCCGCATTTCCAGCATCTGCGCCAGGGACAGCAGCTGCACCCGCCCGCTTTCATAGGTGACCAGGCAGTGGGTACCGCTGCTGGCGGTGATGGTTCCGGCACCGTTTTTCCTGTGACAATACTGCCTGCCGCAGAGATTTCCATGCAGAGAGGCAAACACATCCTCCAAGGCAACCGCCGGCCTTGGGAGAGTCCCCAGAAGCTCTGCCAGGAATGCGGAATCACAGCCATTGCAGGCAAACAGGCTGAGTTTGTTTTTTGCCCGGGTCATGGCAACATAAAACAGCCGCCGCTCTTCCTGGTAAATTCTGATTTCTTCCTCATTCTGCCATCCCTCCGGCTTCGAAGGAAGAATCCCATCCACCATGTCCAGCAGGTACACTGTGTCATACTCCAGTCCCTTGCTGGAATGGATGGTGGCCAGCACCAGTCGGGCCTCTGCCTCGGACTGAGGGGCGGCAAGCTTGGCCCGAAGCTGTTCCAGGCGGCGCAGCAAATCCGAAAGATGAGGCTGTCGCCTTGCCAGCAGGCACAGGACGGTATATTTGTTCCCGTCCAGTCCGTTATCCTCGACGTACTTGCTGTAGCCCAGGCGGTTCCAGATTCGCTCCAGGCCGGTTTCTGCGCTGTCCCCTGCCAGCATAGGAAGAATGCCCGTCAGCTCTGTCACCGACTGCCGGGTAAACCCGGATAAATCTCCCTGCCGCAGCAGCTGCCACAGGATTGGTTTGCCGGTTTCCCTGCTCTGACGGCAGGCATCCTGGGCGCTTTGTCTGGAAATGCCGCAGCCAAGTTTATAATACGTACGCATGAAAAGCGATGGATCATCGGGATTTGCAGCATAGTGGACAATATCGGTAATGTCCGTCACCACCCGATGGGTAAAAAAGCCGTCATCCATCTGCTTGCAGGTAAAAGGAATATCCAGCGCATCCATCCGGTCAACCAGTGGCAGAGCTGCATCGTTATTGCGATACAGCACCGCAATTGGCTTTTGAGCGCTTTTGATGATTTCCTCCAGATAAGCATATTGGGTCTGCCGGTCACAGGTATAGATAATCTCCACTGCCTCCCCGCTGCTGCGGGTCGGGCGCATTGTTTTAGGCCGCCGGTAAAGGTTCTTTTGAACGAAGCGGTTGGCTGCATCCAGAATTTCCGGGGTGGAGCGGTAATTGTCCTCCATCAGCAGGACCTGCGCCCCGGGATACACGCGGTCAAACTGAAGCAGTGCCTGAGGGTATGCGGCGCGAAAGCCATAGATGCTTTGATCCTCATCCCCCACCATAAAGAGGTTTCCGCTTTTCTTTGCCAGCAGACGGATGATAGCATGCTGGATTTTGGAGGTGTCCTGGGACTCATCCACACACAGGTAGGGGTAGCAGGCACGGAAATATTCCAGCACATCCGGATGCTTCTCCAGGATGCGTTTGGCAAAAATCAGCTGATCGTCAAAATCCATCTGCCTTTGCTGCCGCAGCGTGTCACAGTATTGGGTATACAGCTCCGGGAAACGGTCAATGCCCAGTTCCTGGAGTTCTTCCGGCTCAAGCATCTGATTTTTTACATAGGAGGCCGCGGTCTGCATCTGGCGGATGTCAGTCGGGGATGGATAGTTCCCGGTTGCTTCCCACAGGAGATTCCCGATTAATGCAGCCCGCTCCCCCTCGCTAATGAGCTGAAAGCCCTCCCGTCCTTTCTCCTGGATATAATAGCGGATAATGCGGTTTGCCAGGCTGTTGATGGTCAAAAACTCCAGCTGTCCGGCGTATTCCGGCCCAAACTGGCGGGCATAACGCTGCCGCATTTCATTGGTTGCCGCCACCGTATAGGTCATGGTCAGAATACGGGCAGGTGCAATGCCGCAGCAATAAAGCATATATCCCAAGCGCGTCACCAGCACCGTGGTCTTGCCGCTGCCAGGTACTGCCAACAGGAGCACCGGCCCCTCCACCGCATGGACAGCCGCTTTCTGCTGAGGGTTCAGGTGCGCTGTAAACTTCCTGTCAAACTCCTCTGATTCCATTCTATACTCCATTCGGGCCTTACCGTGTTCAAAGCTTCCGTTCTATAAATCTGTCCCGCATCTCCAGGATCCCCAGCATTTCGTCTGCAACAGCCTCCATGGTGCGGGGGCGGGCATCCCGCAGGTAGCCCAGCATCTGCCGGGCAGTAAAATCAGTGTTCATCTACTCCCCTGCCAGTTGGGCAAAAGCAGCTGGAAAGCCCATGGATACCAGCTGCTGTGTCACTTGGAGGCTCATCTCTGTCCGATGTATGGCCATCGTCTGTCTCTCCCGAATGAGCCTCAGGCATTCTCTTTCTGCTGTACGGAAATGACCTGTCCCATAAACACCAGGTGCGGCTGCCAACCGCCGTTAAAATCCGGGTATACCTTTGGCGAAGCGGCATAAAACGCCTGCACCTCTTGCGCCAGATCCTCTTTTGCAAACTGATGCTGGTATAGCTTCTTGCACAGGAAGGTCAGCTCCGCCTCTCGGTAGGTGATCCCCTGTTCAAAGGGAACCGGTGTCAATCCGGCAGCAGCAGCCTTGTCCCCCTCCCGCCCAGAGTGAGCGCCCATATAGCCCAGCGCTTTCCGGCAGCTTTCCGGGAAAAAGCTGACGGTGAAATACGGGTTTTTCAGCAGGAATTCGCTGGTATACCGTGCCGGGTGCACATAAACCGTCACAACCCGCATTGGTTTTCCGTCTGCGCCCCAGATATTGCCCAGGCTGCCCCAGCTGAGGGTGCAGCCATTGAATTTTTCCACCGTCCCCGCAGTCACAAGCGCCCAACGGCGATTGAACATATCAAACGCAGGATAATCCTGCTCCCAGAAATTTTTCATGGCGGGTTTCCTCTCTTTGTTTTTATGGTAAATTTTAAAAAATCGGCAATCTTCCAAGAAGACTGCCGATGCTGGCGCCCCCTGTTGGACTCGAACCAACGACCTGCGGATTAACAGTCCGTCGCTCTACCGACTGAGCTAAGGGGGCATATGTGTTGGCATTACCTATCTTCCCGGCAAGTCACCCTGCAAGTATTGTCGGCGCAGATGAGCTTAACTTCTGTGTTCGGGATGGGAACAGGTGGACCCTCATCGCAATCAATACCAACTTATTTTTGAAAGGATTCCCCTTCAACGGGTAATATTCTAGCACACCGCCGGTCTGTTGTCAAGAATTTCTTTATTTGCGTGCTTGCAAAAAATACACGGGACATGTAAAATTATTTCATCGCGGTCCTATGTGACCGGACGGCAATATTTGTCGTCTATTTCTTTAGAGAAAGAGAGGGGTTGCCATGGAAGATCAGCAGATCATTGAGCTGTTCTGGCAGCGGTCAGAAGAGGCCATTGCGCAGACAGCCAAGAAATACGGGCGCTACTGTCACACCATCGCCTACAACATCCTGCAAGACGAATGTGACAGCGATGAATGCGTCAACGATACCTATATGCGGGCATGGGAAACCATTCCGCCCCGGCGGCCCACTCTTTTTTCGGCACTGCTGGCGGCAATTACCCGCAATCTGGCGCTGGACCGCTACAAGCGCGACCACGCGCAAAAGCGAGGCGGCGGACAGGTGGCCGTAGCCCTGGACGAATTGCAGGAATGCCTGCCCGGCGGAAAAAGCGAGGAGGAGCTGATTGAAAACCGACTGCTCACGGAGGCCCTGAACCATTTTCTCGATTCTCTCCCGCCGAGGACCCGTCAAATTTTCATGCTGCGCTATTGGTACCTGTGCAGCATCCGAAAAATTGCGCAAAGCTTACAGATTTCGGAAAGCGGCGTGAAAATGACGCTGCTGCGCACCCGGAAGCAGCTGAAAGCAGCGCTCCAAAAGGAGGGAATCCACCTATGAAAAACGAAGAAAAGCTCCTGGACGCTTTGGGCGATGTAAAAAGCAGCTACATCCTGGAGTGCTCCCAATATGTTGGCAATTCACAGCAGGAGGTACTGCTGGTGAAGCCAAAGCGGCGGTGGGCCCACCTTTCCGCCATTGCCGCAGTAATGGCCTTGTTCATTACCGCCACGCTGGTGCTGCTGCCCCAGGTTCGGAGAGGAAATCTGCAAAGCGCCTCTGCCCTCTCCAGCATCATCAATCTGGGAGACGGCACTGCACTGAAGCTTGTCACCAAAGTCGCAGAAAGTGAGGATGCTTTCTCATCCATCGAAGAAATTGCGGTATACCGTGGAAACGTGCTGCTGCAAACCATTGACCCCTCCTGCCTCCCCACCAAGGTTGAAAACCACAACGAGGGACTGTTTGTCAGCATCTCCGGCAATGTGGGGCAGCCGGACTTCCGGGATCTGAATTTTGACGGCTACACGGATATTGGTTTCCCCGCTCTTGGGCGGGAGGCAGAGAACCTCCCCTACCATTATTTTTTGTGGAATCCGGAGCAGTCGAAATACGAATACAGCTTCACCCTGCTTGGGGCCTCTGCACTGGTAGTAAATCAGGAGAATCAGGAGCTGGAAGAGACGGCTTTCGTCTATCCGGAACCCATTTTGCGGTACTATCGCTTTGAGGACGGCAGTCTGAAGCAAATAACCTGGACCTCTACCGCCATTCCGAACTATCAAATCGGTTACGACACCAACCGCTTTGCCATGACCAGCGGGGACGGCGGCAATTTTATTGCGCCGCTTTACAGCGTCGGCACCTACACCCCCGTCTGCGAGATTCAAATCGAGTTCCTGCCCAACCAGCTTCCCTCCGGTGCCGCCAAAACCAGGGAGCAGGAGCTGACCGCACTCGGGATACCTGACTCCAAATTAACCAGGCAGCCCCAGCAGGATGACCGCATTGCGCTCCATGTGGAGTATGGAACGCAATGGGACTCTGCTGTGGAGGACATCTATTTTGTAAGCGCCGGTGCCAGCGGCACCTTCCGCCTGACTTCCCGCTACTTCCTGGAAGCTGCCGAGGGGTACGGCGCTACCTTCGCCGACATTTGCTCCAGCTTCCAGCCAGCCATCCAGTCGGCAAATTGGAAAGCCGAGCAGACCGTGACGGCCTTTGCCGACGGTTTCTTCAGCGGTGATTGGGCTGCCATGGAGCCATATCTGTATGATCCCAATGGAGAAATGAGCCAGGAAGACGTGTATACCGGCAATGCCGCTGCCATCCAACTGGTGAAACTGAGTGGGCTGGAGCAGTTGGATGCATCCATTCGGGAAACCGGCTCTGCCACTGTTTCCCTGACTTTTCTGGAGCTGGAAACAGACGAAGCTTACACCTCCCTGTCCATGGATGTGGTAAAAACGGATGAAGGATACCGGATTCGCTTCTACGGCCTTGAAAAATAGCACTTTGTATGATATACTGGCGAAAAAAGGAGGAGCTGCTATGACCTGCAATACATACGGGCTTGGGACGCTGGAGCACTACAAATTTGTGGTCATCTTCTCGGAGTTTCAAGGAAAGCTTCTGCTCAGCCGCCACCGCGCCCGCACCACTTGGGAGACCCAGGGCGGACACATTGAATCCGGTGAAACACCGCTGGAGGCCGCCAAGCGGGAGCTATACGAGGAATCCGGCGCAGCTGACTTTGACATCACTCCCCTGTGCGACTACTGGGCCGGTGACCAGCAAAGCGGTGCAAACGGGATGGTATTCACCGCTGTGATCAAAGCCCTGAAGCCGCTGCCGGAAAGCGAAATGGCAGAAATCCGGCAATTTGACACCCTGCCAGACAACATCACCTACCCTGCCATCACCCCGGTGCTCTACCGGGTGTGGAAGCACCAATAGACGAGAAAGCCCTCTGCAGCTCCAATGGGGATGCAGAGGGCACTTGCTTGTATGGTAATCCCCCCTGCCAGGCAGGGGGGATTTTTTATTCACGTCTCGTCGTCGATCAGGCCGTAGCCGCCATCGTTACGCTTATATACAACGGCAAAGCTGCCGCCGTTATCCTCGTCCCGGAAGGCGAAGAAGTTATGCTCCAGCAGATTCATCTGGAGAACGGCTTCCTCTCTGGTCATGGGGCGGAGGTTAAAGTGCTTGATCCGGGTGATGCTGAGATCCTCTTCTGTTTCTTCCGGAACGAAGGAGGTCTCTTCCTGTACGCTGCGGACAAACGCATCCTGGCGCAGCCGCCTTGCAAGTCTGGTCTTATTCTTGCGAATCTGGCCCTCAATGGTGGCAACCGCTGCATCAATGGAAGCGAACATATCCGAGGTGCTCTCGGAGGCGCGGAACCAAGTGCCAGCGCCATGAACGGTGAGCTCTGCCTTGTTCCTGTTCTTTTCCACAGAAAATACAATCAAGGCTTCCGCATCCTCCTCGAAGTAGCGGGACAGCTTCATCACTTTCTTCTCGGCGTACTGATGAACCTTTTCGGGAAGCTTGACTTTCTTTTCACTATACTGAAACTTCATATGCGGCAGCTCCTTTCTTTGTACCGGTTCCTCCGGTGTAATTAAACTATACCACGATTCCGGCATTTCGACAAGGGGTCAGGACTCGATTTCATCCTCTTCGTCCAGAAGTTCTGCCATGGTCATATTGTAGATAATCTCTGCCTTCTTTTCAAAGAGCTTGCCGAGTCGCACCGCCTGGCGCTGATTGGGCGCCACCAGCTCCAAGGTCATCAGATTGCCGGTTTCATCGTCCAGGGCCATAATGACGGAGCAGTCGCCGCTTTCCCGGGGAATGACCTGTGTTTTGACAAAGCTGCTGCGGCGCAGCTGGCGGTTGAAGCGGTTGACGGCATTTTCTGCCTTGCAGCGGACTGTATAGGCGATGGAATCCTGGGTCAGCGCCCCATCAGCCCTACCCTTTTCCGTGATTTCATATAGATCCTTTTCCTTTTCCACCAAATGGCCGGACTCTACCAGTTGGGGAATTGCGGCGCAAACATCAAAATAACTCACGCAGTCGTCCTGAAGGCACAGCTCATAAATCTGCTGGCCGGTTGCGGGATAGCTGACTCTGGACATGACAAAAAGGATCAGCACTTTCACATCCAGCATATCGTGAATAAAGCCTAAGCGTTGCATGATGATTCCTCCCTTTCAGGGTGCTCTGATCCGCTCAGAGTTCTCCGATAATATTATACAGGAAGAATGCAAAAAATCAAGGGACGCCTCGAAAAATCGGCGCATCGCACCGAACGAACCGGAAATGCATATGCTGGAGCACAGGAGTGATGAATCATGCGCAATGTACTCATTTACCCGGTGGGATGTACGCCAGCCAGTCATGCGGCCGGAAGAATTCTTGCAGCAAGCGGAATTGCCGTCACCGATCATATTACCCCGGAGGCCACCCATCTTCTGATGGATGTGCCCAGCTTTTCCGCGGAGGGGGTGCTGAAAAACGGGGCACAGCTGGATGACCTTTTGCCACTTCTGCCTCAGGACATTACTTTGATCGGTGGAAATATTCCTGCCGCAATCTCCATGCAGGTTCCCTGCATGGACCTTCTAAAGGAAGAAACTTACTTATATGAAAACGCCGCGCTGACAGCGGAATGCGCACTGCGGGTTGCCGCGGAAAAGATGAACTTCTCCTTCCGCGGGGTGCCGGTTCTGGTGATTGGGTGGGGGCGGATCGGGAAACAGCTGTGTGCCCTGCTGATATGCCTGGGGGCAAGGGTCTCTCTGCTGTCGCGAACGGAATCCCATCGGGCAGAGGCTGCTTCCTTTGGAATTACGGCACTGTCCCCCCAGGCGCTTCCCGGGCAAATGCGGGAATTCCGCCTTCTCCTCAACACGGCGCCGGGCATGATGCTTCCGACTCCCCTTTGCGCGCAATGCAGCAGCTGTCTGAAAATTGATCTGGCATCTGTCCCCGGTATGGAAGGGCCGGATGTAATCCCGGCCAGAGGCCTGCCGGGAATCCATGTGCCGGAAAGCTCCGGGCAGTTGATTGCCGACACAGTGCTTCGTCTTTTGCGGGAGGAATGAACATGAATATTGGCTTTGCCATGTGCGGCTCCTTCTGCACCTTTGCAGAAGTATTCCCCGTTATGGAGGAAGTCGCAAAAGCGCACAACGTCTATCCCATTTTTTCTTTTGTATCTGCCAGCACGGATTCCCGTTTTGGGACGGCTGCTGGATTTCTGGAACGGGCGGAACAAATCTGCGGACGGCCGGTTATCCGCACCATTGCGGAAGCGGAGCCTATTGGGCCAAAGAAACTGCTGGATCTGCTGATCATTGCCCCCTGCACCGGCAACACGCTGGCAAAGCTCAGCCGAAGTATTGCCGATACCCCCGTCACCATGGCTGCCAAAAGTCACCTGCGCAATGGACGGCCGGTTCTGGTAGCCGTATCTACGAACGATGGGTTGGCCGGGGCTGCGGAAAACATCGGGCGGCTGCTGGCACGGAAACACTACTACTTTGTACCCTACGGGCAGGATAATCCGGAAAAGAAGCCCACTTCCCTGGTGGCTCACTTTGATAAAATCCCGGAGGCTGCCGCACTGGCCCTGGCAGGGCAGCAAATACAGCCTCTTTTGATCTGATTTTCTGCTTGCAGAAACGACTCCGGGCATCAATGGTGCCCGGAGTTATTCTTTTACACCTTGTGAGTGCAGTAGGAGCGGACAGCGAGGCCAAGAAACAAGGGAATATCGACACAGCAGGCTATCACCATCACGTAGGGTGTCCAAATGGCAGTATTGCCGATATTCCAAAAGACAAAGTCCGAAAAAGCATACAGGAAGCTGGCCTGTAAGGCGACGCCGCTGGCCGGGAAGAGCGTATAAATCCATTTTCCGATTTCTGCCGGTACTGCAATGACCACAATAAAGGGCAGGATGCAGGACACCAGCGCCGCAGAAAGGGTGGTAACTACATTGCGGATCTTCGAGGACAGAAACAGGGTAAAGCTCGCCGTTGCCAGCAGACTGAGCAGATATCCCCCCGCGCAAGCGAGCTGAAGGCCGCCAATGTTTAGGTTTGGCAGGCTGGTAATGGAATACAGCATCTGCATGGAGCTCTTTGTGCACTCCCAGCCGAAGAGACTGTTGGAAACCAGCAGGTAGGCAGCAGCGCAAATCAGGAAGGCAGCACCGCAGATCAAAAGCGCAGAGGAAATCTTTGCGGCAGCCAGTCTGAGCCGCCCGTGCTTGGTGCAGCGCAGGATATCATCCGCCCGGGTCTGATAGTCCGATGTAAAAATCGGGGCTGCAATCACCGCGCAAAGCAGCACAACCAGGTAAGACAGCAACAGCTGATAATCCATGGCATCCGTGCTGTAGCCGGGATAGAACTGAAACGGCGTTTCGACCCGGCTATACAGTTCCTCCGCCTTTTTCTGGGCGGCGGGATGGCCGGCATCCTCCAGGTGCATCAGGGAGGACAGCCGAAGCTGGCAGGCCGAATAGTATTCATCGATCCGCTCCGGGACAAGCTCTGTAATCGAAGGCCCCAATCCACTGATAGGGTCCGCGAAGGCCTCCCGGATGCCATGGCGCAGGGGTGCATCCGGAAGAAGTTCCCGGGAATAGACATCCTTCGGCAAATCATAGGTGCTTTCCGCCCCGTATTTCGCAAGGCAGTCCTGGTAGCGCTCCACCGCCTGGCGTACCTTCTGCGGCGTAACAACGCCTGCGGTACCGGCCTGCGCGGTTTTGTAATACGCAATTGCATCCATTCCGAGCAGCCGTACCTGGTTGCCATTGTCATCCCAATAGTTGACGTAAGAAAACGTGATGGGGATATACGCCATCAGTAAAGAAAGCACTAATGCCGCGGCAAGCAGCAGAATGGTCATTCTGGTTTTCAGGACACGCTTCAATTCCAATTTTATCAATCGCATTGCTTTACCGCCTTTCCGATGCTTCCTGCGGAAACATCCACAAATACATATCCTCCAGCCGGGGGGCTGCGGCAGCGGAGCCGGATACCGCCGGTGCCTCTGCCAGATAACGAATGGAAACAGCACCGTTTTCTTCATTACGGAGATTGACAATGGAAAGACATTGCTCATATTTGCCCAGAGACTCCGCTGAAATCCGGGCAGTCCACACCTTGCCCTCTACCAGCTTCACCAGCTCCTCGGTCGTGCCGCAGGCCAGCAGCTTTCCTCCCTTCATTACTGCATTACGGGTGGAAATGTACTCTACATCCGAAACAATGTGGGTGGAGATCAGGACAATACGGTCATGGGCAAACTCCGACAGCAGGTTGCGGAAGCGCACCCGCTCCCCAGGATCCAGGCCGCTGGTGGGCTCATCCAGCACCAGCACCTCCGGTTCGTTCAGCAGCGCCTGGGCAATGCCCACCCGGCGCTTCATGCCGCCGGAAAGCTTTGCGATTTTTTTGCCGCGCACATGGGTCAAGCTCATCTGCTCCAGCAGCTGGGATATTCTTTTCTTACTGTCGGAGACTGTCAGGCCCTTCAGCGCTGCCACGTACTCCAAATAATCCTGCACGGTAAACTCCGGGTAGAAGCCGAATTCCTGAGGCAGATATCCAAAAATATCCCGGTATTTCTGTCCCAAGGAAGAAATCGGAACACCGTCATAAGTAACCGTGCCGGAGGATGGCTGCATAATACCGGAGAGGATTCGCATCAGTGTCGTCTTGCCGGCACCGTTGGCACCCAGCAGGCCCCACACGCCGGGTGTCAGCCGCAAAGAAACATCGTCCACCGCCGTCATATCCTTGAAGCGTTTTGAAATATGGTCAACACATAATTCCATACTATAATCCTTTCTGATCGCACGGGGCGATCTGCATTTCTGTATACGCGCTGTTGTGGAGGAGGGAATGAAGCTGATAACAGCAAAAGGCAGCCAGTACCGCACACAGGCAAATCCAGACAAAGGAGAAATTCCCCCTGAATTGCAGATACCGGTTTCCAACGAAAATTCCCAGCAGCAAAGCGCCGCAAAGTCCCATACTGCCCCACAGGCAGGTTTGGGGTGCGGTATGCGCCAGCAGATAGAGGCTTCCGCTGGCAGCCAGCAAGAAGGGAAGCATAACGGAAACCAGTGCTGCATCTGCCCGCAGGGCAAACCCGAGAGCCACTGTCAGCAGGATTCCGGACAACAGTGCCGCATCCCCCGCCCCAACGATGATGAATCTTGCCAGAAGCAGACGGGCTGAGGAGAAACGGGTTGCTGCCTCCACCTCCTGCATTCCGTAGCGGTTAGAGCGATAGAGAAATGGCGGGATGGTCATGAACACCAGAACCGACAGGCTGCCAAGCATGCCGACAACAGACTGAGGATTTGTCCAATACCCCTGTCCATAAAGCCGCACCATCATCCAGCATATCATGATCAGCGCCGCCCCCTGGATTGTCCAAACCTTCCAGCCGACAAACCGAACCTGCATCCGCAGAAATTGCATGAATGTGATCCGCTGTCGGGCTTTCCGTTTTCTTGTCTCCTGCCGCGCCAAAAGTGCTGCTGCTGACACGGCGGCCTCCGGGGCAGTCATATCGGCCTGCTGATATGACTGACGCAGCTGCGTCTTTACATCACGGTTTTTCATGGTATTCCTCCTTTTCAAGCTGGTTTTTCAGCCGTTTCAGGGCAATTCGAAGACGGGACTGTACGGTACGCAGAGGCGTTTCGGTCACCTGGGCAATCTGGCGCAGTGTCAGCTCTTGGCAAAAGCGGAGCTGCAGCACCTCCTGCTGCTCCGGTGGCAGGGCCCGGATACGCTGCCGGAAATCCACGTCGGCATGAATCCGATCAAAGCCAGACTCCTCGATTGGAAGCTCCTCCGGGATATCCTCCAATGATACGCCGTCTTTTTTCCGGTACATGTCCACGCAGGTGTTGGCGGCAATGCGATACAAAAACGCCTTGCACCTTCCCTTATGTACGTAGCGATCATAATAGCGGATGGCCTTCAGGAAGGTCTCCTGGGCCGCATCCTCGGCAAGGCTCGCACTGGGAGCATGCCACAGGCAATAGCGAAAAATCTCAGGATACAGTAACCTGACCAATTCCTCCGCTGCCTCCGCATTCCCCTGCCCGATCTGCTGCATCAATTTCTCTTCACGCGTCAAGATGATTCCTCCTAAGGGCGTCCCCTCATGTAATAAAACGAACAGGCAGCAGCAAAATGATTAAAAGAATACAAAAAATTTTATTCCACGAAAAAAGAGCATTGCAGGCCAAGGTAAGCGCAGCAATGCTCTTTTCTGTTATAGCTGAATCATTCAGATTCCGGCCAACTCTTTCAGCTGATCGGCCAGATCCGTCCGTTCCCAGGGGCGGTCGTCCACACCGAAGTGACCGTTTGCGGCAGTTGCGGCATAGATGGGGCGGCGCAGGTCAAAACGGTGGATAATGCCGGCGGGGGTCATATCTACGGTCTTGCGCAGCAGCTCGGTCATCTGCTCCTCGGGAATACGGCCGGTGCCAAAGGAATCCACCCGGACAGAGACCGGCTCTGCCACACCGATGGCGTAAGCCAGCTGCACCTGCACCTGGGTTGCCAGGCCCGCCGCTACCAGGTTCTTGGCCATGTAGCGGGCAAGGTAAGCAGCGCTGCGGTCCACCTTGGTGGGGTCCTTGCCGGAGAAGGCGCCGCCGCCGTGGGAGAAGTAGCCGCCATAGGTATCCACAATGATCTTTCTGCCGGTCAGACCGGTATCTCCATTGGGGCCGCCGATAACAAAGTTGCCGGTGGGGTTGATGAACACATGCTTCACGTCCTCCAGCCGGAAGCCGTACTTCTGAAGAACAGGGGCAATCACTTCTTTGGAGATGTATTTACGCAGCTCCTCAATGGCAAAATCCTGGCTATGCATCACGGAAACCACCACGGTATCCACACCAGCCACGCTGCCCTGCTCGTCAAATTCCACACTGACCTGGGTCTTGCCATCGGCACGAAGCAGATCGGTAGACGCAATGCATGCGGTCAGCCGGTTGCTCAGCGCCCGGGCCAAAGCAATGGGCATCGGCATCAATTCCGGAGTCTGGGTGCAGGCGCCGCCGAACATCATACCCTGGTCACCGGCACCGCCCACCTGGTCGTTGGTACCCATAGCAATATCGGCAGACTGGGTGTGGATACGGCACTGGATCTCCACTGTGTCGGCATCAAAGCCATCCCCGGGGTAAACATAACCGATCTTCCGGATGGCCTCCCGGGCAACGGCAGGATAATCCACCACAGCCTTGGTAGTGATCTCGCCGCAGATCAGGCAGAAATTGGTGGTAACCATGGTCTCACAGGCCACGCGGGAATCGGGATCCTGGGCAAGGCATGCATCCAGAATGGCATCGGAAATGGAGTCCGCCACCTTGTCAGGGTGGCCGTTGGTAACGCATTCGGAGGTAAATAATCTTTTTTCCATATTGTGTCCTTTCTCTCTGTTACGATCATCTGCGCAAAAAAATCGCACACCGAAGATTCGATGTGCGCATGTATCGAACCCTCATCTTTCGTTGCCGCCGGATTTAGCACCTTGAATAACAGGTTGCTGGGTTTCATCGGGCCGTTCCCTCCACCACTCTTGATAAGGCTGTATGCAATTTTCAATTACCAGGGCTATTATAGTCGGGTTTTGCCAATTGTCAAGAGGGAAAAGGGAAACTTTTTCGATTGTTCACAAATACGATATGGACTTTTGCAAAAAGTACTGGTAGAATAGATGGCAATCGAGTTGAGGAGTTGAGCTTTGTGAAAAATCTTCGCAGAAATTTTGAACGGTTCTGTCTGCGCAACCGCAGCAAGGGTATTTCCAATCTGATGCTTTATATCTGCATTGGCAACGCTGTTGTGTATCTATTGAGTGTTTTTGCGCAGAACAATTTCCTTTACTACCTGCTGTGCTTCGACCGCAGCCTCATTTTGAATGGGCAGATTTGGCGGCTGATCACCTATCCCCTGACCATGAACGCCGGGATGGGTGGCGGAATGAGCATTTTGCTGGTTGCCATCAGCCTGTTCTGCTACTATTCCCTGGGCATGGTCATTGAGCGCAGCTGGGGCACGCTGAAATTCAATCTCTTCTATCTCTCCGGCGTGGTGATGATGGACATTTTCTGCATGTTCTTCCCCAACTGCCGGGCAGATGTTTACTATCTGAACATGAGTCTCTTCCTGGCTTACTCCACCATGTTCCCCGATGCCACCTTCCTGTTTATGATGATTATCCCGGTGAAAGCCTGGATTTTTGCGCTGTTTGATCTGGCCATGGTGGTTTTGGGCATGATCCAGTCCAGCTTCCCCTACAATCTGTTCCCGCTGATTGCGCTGGCAAATTATTTCCTGTTCTTCGGCTCCGATGTGCTGAACCTCTTCCCCATCCGCTTTCAGATGAAGCTGCGCAAGCTTTTCCGCATAAAGCCCAAGCAGCCGAAGGTGATCCAGTTCCACGTGAGTCAGAAGCCCCAGGAACCGAAGCAGAATTACAACCACCGCTGCACCGTCTGCGGCCGCACGGATGTGAGTAATCCCGAGCTGGAATTCCGTTACTGCTCCAAGTGCAAGGGCTACTACTGCTACTGCCAGGATCACATCAACAACCACGTGCACATCCAGTAATACGGAGGGAACTGCGATGCCCAAGTTCATTATGGCCCTTGACTCCGGCACCACCTCAAACCGCTGCATTCTCTTCAACCACGCCGGAGAAATCTGCGCCGTCGCGCAAAAGGAATTCACTCAGATTTTCCCCAAGCCGGGCTGGGTGGAGCACGATGCGGATGAAATTTTTGAAACGCAGCTGGCCGTTGCCCGGCAGGCCCTTGCCAGCATTGGTGCCAGCGCCGCGGACATTGCCGCCATCGGCATTACGAACCAACGGGAAACCACCATTTTATGGGATAAACGCACTGGTCAGCCCATCTGCAATGCCATCGTATGGCAGTGCAGACGGACAACCGAAATCTGCCAGCAGCTGCAAAGTGAGGGGCTGACCGAACCCATTCGGGAAAAGACCGGCCTTGTGATTGACCCTTACTTTTCCGGCACCAAAATTCACTGGATTCTGAAAAATGTGCCCGGGGCCAGGGAACTGGCTGAAAGCGGCAATCTGCTCTTCGGCACGGTAGAAACCTGGCTTATCTGGAAGCTGACCGGCGGGCGGGTTCATGTGACGGATTATTCCAACGCCTCCCGTACCATGCTGTTTAACATCCACACCCTGCAATGGGACGAGGACATCCTCCGCCGCCTGGAAATTCCCCGGGGGGTGCTGCCGACGCCTATGCCCTCCAGCTGCTGCTATGGGCTGACGGAGCCTCAATTTTTCGGTGCACCCATTCCCATTGCCGGGGCCGCCGGTGACCAGCAGGCTGCGCTGTTCGGGCAGGCCTGCTTCCGGGAGGGCGACTCCAAATGCACCTACGGAACCGGTGCGTTTCTGCTGATGAATACCGGAGAAACGCCCATTTTCTCCAAAAACGGCCTGGTCACCACCATTGCCTGGGGGCTGGACGGAAGGGTGCATTATGCCCTGGAGGGTTCCATCTTTGTTGCCGGGGCTGCCATTCAGTGGCTGCGGGACGAACTGCATCTCATTGATTCCGCCGCCGACTCCGAATATCTTGCCAAGCGGGTGCCGGATACCGGCGGGTGCTATGTAGTGCCGGCCTTTACCGGCCTGGGCGCCCCCTACTGGGATGCCTATGCCCGCGGGGCCATTGTCGGTCTGACCCGGGGTGTTAACCAAAATCACATCATCCGGGCCACTCTGGATTCCATCACCTATGAAATCCACGATGTGCTCTCCGCTATGGAGGCAGATGCCGGTATCTCTCTGTCCGGTCTGAAGGTGGATGGCGGTGCCTCCGCCAACAACTACCTGATGCAGACGCAAGCAGACATCAATCACGCCCCGGTAGACCGCCCGAGGTGCGTAGAGACCACCGCTGCCGGTGCGGCTTTCCTGGCCGGTCTTTCCGTAGGCTTCTGGGAAAACCAGGAGGAGCTGACCCGGATCCGCCAAACCGACCGCACCTTCTGCCCGATGCTGTCGGAACAGGAACGAATGATGCGGCTGAACGGCTGGAAAAAGGCCGTCCGCTGCACAAGAGGCTGGGCTGAGGACGAGGGGTAACCGGTTCTGATTGCCACGCGCATGCATAGGATGTTCTATACATCTGAAACATGAGGTGGTCATATGGAACCTACAGCAGCACGGAATCAAATAACATTGCGGGGAAGCCTGTTGGAGCTTCCCCAGCTTTCCCACGAGAATCACGGAAAACGGTTTTTTCGCTTTCCGCTGGAGGTGCCCCGGCTCTCCGGTGCAGTGGACACGCTTCCGGTGATTGCGGAGGAGGCAATTCTGAACACACTGGATTTATCCGGTGGCAGCATGCTGACGGTGAACGGTCAGGTTCGCTCCCACAACATCCGTGAGAATGGGAAACGGCACCTTTCCGTCTTTGTCTTTGCTGCTGGTATTACCGCAGAAGAAGGGGAAGCGGCGAACCGCGTGCTGCTGGATGGCATTTTGTGCCGGGAGCCCACCTATCGGCGCACCCCGCTGGGACGCGAAATCTGTGACGTAATGTTAGCTGTGCCCCGGGTTTTTCACCGGGCGGACTACCTGCCCTGCATTCTATGGGGGAGAGTTGCCAGCCGTGCCGCCTGCTGCACGGTTGGCGACCGGATCATTCTGGACGGTCGCCTGCAAAGCCGCATTTATACCAAGCTTACCGAAGAAGGTGCCGAAGAACGAACCACCTATGAAATATCCGCCCTGACAGCAGATTTTCCGTCACCGCAGGAGGAAGCAAACGAATAAGAAGAGAGAGAAGCCATGGAAGAAAAAGTTGCCGCCATCATTGAAATTTTGAAGGATCGCTACCCTGCTGCCCTGTGTGCCCTGCACTATGACAAGGACTATGAGCTGATGATCTCCGTCCGGCTGTCCGCTCAGTGCACCGATGCCCGGGTCAATCAGGTCACACCTGCCCTGTTTGCCGCCTACCCCACTCTGGAGGCCATGGCAGAGGCAGACATTGGGGATGTGGAGGAATATGTCCGCTCCTGCGGATTTTACAAGCACAAAGCGCGGGACATCGTACTGGCCTGCCAGATGCTGCTGACGCAGTACGGCGGCAAGGTACCCGGCACCATGGAGGAGCTGCTGAAGCTGCCTGGGGTTGGCCGCAAAACCGCGAACCTGCTGCTGGGGGATATTTACGGGGTACCCGGCAGTGTGGTGTGCGATACGCACTGCATCCGCATCTGCGGACGGCTGGGGCTGAGCACCGGCAAGGAGCCGGAAAAGGTAGAGCAGCAGCTGCGGAAGATTCTGCCCCCGGAGGAATCCTCTGATTTCTGCCACCGCATTGTGCTGTTTGGCCGGGACATCTGTACTGCCCGCAATCCTCGCTGCGGCGAATGCCCGCTGCGTATGTACTGCTCCTACTTTAGCAGCACAGCCGAATAATCCGAATCTCCCTCCCCCCTGCCGCATACACTGCGGACAAGGGGGGATTTCTTTTGTACCGAACCAAACCGATTTTCTACCGGGCCATGCTGCTGACAGGTGTTAATTTGCTGCTGCGCCTGGTGGGGACATCCTTCCAGGTCTATTTGTCCCGCCACATCGGCGCGGCCGGAATCGGGCTGCTGCAGCTGGTGCTGTCCGTTGGGAATCTTGCGATGGTTGCGGGCATTGCCGGTATCCGCACCGCGACCATGTATCTGACCGCAGAGGAGCTTGGCCGCAGGAATCCGCAGAACGTAAGGCAAATTCTCTCCGCCTGCTTTTTATACAGCATTTTATGCAGCGCCGCCGTTGCCGCCGGACTGTTTTTGGGTGCGCCAATGCTGGCCGCCCACTGGATTGGAAATCCCCAGATTGTTCCGGCTCTGCGGCTTTTTGCCGTATTTCTTCCCGCCGTGTGCCTGAGCGGCGTAATGAGCGGATATTTCACTGCCGCCAATCGGATTGGGACGCTGGCAGCCGTTGAGGTAGCCGAGCAGCTATGCTCCATGGCCGTCACCCTGGTGAGCCTGGCCCTGTGGGCGGGGCAGGATGCCGAGCGCTCCTGCCTGTGTGTGGTGCTGGGGGCCGGTGTCAGCGCCTGTGTGACCCTGATGCTGCTGGTGTGGCTGCGCATCCGGGAAAAGCCCGGATGCACAGATGCTTTTCCCGTTCGGAGAAGACTCCTGCATGCCGCTGTTCCTCTGGCCGGGGCAGATGTGGTGCGTTCCGGCATCGGCACCACGGAAAATCTGCTGGTGCCCAAACGGCTGGCCCTGTTTCAGGGGGAACGCGACCCGATGAGCGCCTTCGGCCGGGTGAGCGGAATGGTGTTCCCCCTGATGATGTTCCCGGCCTGCATTCTGTTTGCACTGGCGGAGCTGCTGATCCCCGAGCTTGCCCGGTGCAATGCCGCCGGAAAAAAAGAGCGGATCGGCTACCTGGTGCAGCGGGGACTGTGGTCTGCCATGCTGTACGGCATGTTCTTTGGTGGATTGATTTTCCTGTGGGCCGAACCTCTGTGCATCCGGCTGTACCACAACCTCCAGGCGGGCAGTGCCCTGCGGTACTATGCCGTAATGATTCCCTTTCTCTACTGCGATGCCATCACCGATGCCATGACCAAGGGACTGGGGCAGCAGAAAATCTGCGTGCGGTACAACATCATTACTTCCCTTCTGGATGTGGTGTTTCTGTTTCTGCTGCTGCCGGTATACGGGATGAAGGGATACTTCTTCAGCTTTCTTGTCACTCACCTGATCAATTTTCTGCTCAGCATGCGCAGGCTCTGCATCATCACCGATTTCCGTATCCCGTTTGCCGCCCCTGCTTTCACTGCAAGCGCCGGAATTCTGGCCGTATGGCTCTCCCTGCAAACCGGTTGGAACCTTCTGTACATCCCGACCTTCTTCCTGCTGCTCCGGCTTTTTGGTGTTGTCAAAAAGAAAGACCTTCTGTGGATTCGGCAATTGATTTCCTTTTCCAGGCAGCAGACAAAATCTGCCGTCCCCAGTTGACCCATCAAAGTGCAGCCGCTATAATGGAAGAAAAAGCATTTTACTCGAAGATGGGAGACAACAATGGGGAAGAATTTACGTTTTTATCTGGTTCTCCTGGCAATGCTCCTGGTGGGAACAGGCGTTTTTCTTGCGACCTATGGGTTCCCCGAAGGGCAGACAGCCCCTTCCCTGTCCATTCAGTTTTCAAATGGTCAAATCCAGCTGGAATACGCCGGACATCGCGCCAGCCTGGGGGACAAGCTGGATGGCGTTGAAACCGAAGCATTGGATGGCGGTGCATACCGGATTTGCTTTGGGGATGTATCCGTTCTGTTTGCCGGCCCGGATGGAATTCTGCCGGAGGTTCCCGCCACGGTACTGGTGCTCGGAGAGACCGGCCAAGGCTTGACCATCCCGGAATCAGCCGCTCCCTCCTTTGCCATTGTCAACACCGGCACAGCCCCGTCCGAAGAGGCACTGCGGCTGCTGGACAAAACCTGCAAACAGGTTCTGCGCCGGGACTTGCAGGGGAATATCGTCCTGTACACAGATGGAAACGAGGTCTGGTTTTCTGTAGAAAAAGAGGCCTCCAGCGTTGAGATTTTTCCATACCGGAAAAACACAGCGCTGGAAGCCATTCAAATTGATTATACTTACGTACTGAATCAGAACTCCAAAGCTTTCCATCTTCCCAGCTGCCCCAGTGTGGAACAAATGAAGGAAGAGAATAAGCTATTTTCCTCCGAAAGTCTGGAGGCCCTGCTCGCCATGGGGTATCACCCCTGCGGAAGCTGCCAACCTTAGGTACTGCTCACCGCCTGCTGATAAGCCTGCTCAATCTCCGAGCGGATGGTCTCCTCATGCAGGGAGCAGAAATACTCTGTCGCGGTAACGGTTTCCGCCTCCGGGTCGCTGAAGTCCTCCCACTGGGTCTTAAGGAAATCTCCCAGGGTGTTAAAATAGAAGTCCACCGTGCGGAGCACCACTTCGCCTCCGTCGTCATCCTTAACCACCATCTGATAGGAGATCTTTTCGCCGTCCGCATCCACGGTGCGGCCCAGGTAGCGAGTATAGTGCTTGTTCCAGTTGCTGGAGATCATAAGCGGTGTTATAATCTTGTGCTCCTCCTCGCAGGGGTGCCAGGTGAGCTTTTCCTCCTCATGACCGGCATTGCAGTAATAGCTGCCATCCGCATTCAGCAGCACCGCCCGATAAAAGCCGTTCTGGTCGGATTCGGCAATCATCATTTGTTTGTCGCCCGCATTAGTACCCTCTGTCAGGTATTGGATTGAGATTTCCACGCCGTCCCGTTCCTGGACACTGCAAATCCAGTAAGGCGAATCGGTGCTATAGCCTACCCGGCCCATCGCCGCCATGCATCTCAGATAGTCCGCTTCCTCCTGGGTCATGGCGGCATCCTCATTCAGTGTAAAGGTATCCGCAAAGGCACTGAGCCAAACGCCGCCGCCCTCGGCAGCCTCCATGGGATACATCTGAATCACAGCATAGGTGACGTTTTCCGCCGGATAGAATGCCGCGCACAGCATATTGCCGCTGTCATCCGTGCCGCCCAAGCCGCCGCGCTTGTCTTCAACCAGGTCATATTGCGGGTAGGTTTCCTCAGCCCAGCGCTGGGCCGCAGCCAAGTCCTTGCCGCCCAGGGTGGCAATATGGAGCCGGATGTTCTCATTTTCTCCGTATTCCAGGGTATCCGTAGGAATTCCGTCCAGAATTTCCAGGCTGCCAAAGGGCCAGCCGGTTTCCGGCAGCCAGACCGTATAGCCTGCCCGCACAACCGCCTCCAGCTTGCATTCTGCTGCTTCCCCCTCAGGGTAGACCGTAACGGTCTGATACTGCTTGTCATCGTACTGCACCGAGTAAGCAAGTGTCTGCGCCTCGTCAGGCCCCAGAATGTCCACGTTCATCCACACATCGTAAACGTAATCCCCCATGACCTTGAAGGAATGGCGCCGCTTGACCGGCGGCAGTCCGTCCCCTTCCGGCAGGCTGCGGAATTCTGCCGTCCAGCCGCCGCCAAAATCTGACATGCTGCCATCCAGCATCAGCTGGTCATCGGAATAATCCGGGATGCCCACATCCTCCAGCCACATAAACCACTTGTCGTAAGGGTCGTATACCCCCTTCGGAATGTGGTAGGCTGTCACACCGCCGACGACCTGGGTGTCATCTGAAATCAGGAGCTGACCGTCCTCCTCCCGGAGGGTATAGCCTTCCGGCAACGTGACATGCACTTTATCATATTGGGCAGACTGCACATCCTCCGCCCACGTCCGCACACTGCACAGCGCAATGGCAACCAAGATGGCCGCCGCCCAAACAAGGCAATCCCACCATCTATGATTTTTCTCAGAATATTGCTTCGACATTGGAATTCCTCCTTAGGAAAGTTTTTGTGTATTTCACTCTATCGAAGAATCGTCTATTTGTCAATATTTCCGCCGCATTCTTAAAGAAATCATAATAGGCTTAGAACTCTCTTAATAATTTATTCCTGATCGATCGGGATAAACAGTCGCCCCCAAGGCCTTCAAAAAACGGCTTTGGGGACGGTTCTTTTATAAGACTTCCCGGATGGTATGGAGCAAATCCTCCCGGATGATGGGCTTGGAGAGATGCCCATTCATGCCGGCATCCACAGATTTCTGCTTATCCTCCACGAAGGCGTTGGCCGTCATGGCGATAATGGGCAGCGCCGCAATATCCGGCCGATCAATCAGGCGGATTTGATGGGTTGCTTCATAGCCGTCCATCTCCGGCATCTGGATATCCATAAGCACCAGGTCATACTGGCCGAGTCTGGAGCTTCTCACTTTTTCCACTGCCACAGCGCCATCGTTTGCCGTATCGATGATGAATCCGGCATCCTCCAGGATGGTCTGGGCAATCTCCCGGTTCAGGGCATTGTCCTCCACCAGCAGGATGCTCCGGCCGATAAACCGGGCGTCCCGGCTTGCCTTTTCCTTCCTGACCTGGCAGAAGGGCTTCGAGAGCACATCCCGCAATTCAGACATAAACAGGGGCTTTGCGCAGAAGGCCGTGACACCGGCTTCCTTGGCCTCTTCCTCAATATCCGTCCAGTCATAGGCCGTGAGGATGATGATCGGCTTGCTCTCCCCGATTACCTTGCGGATGCGCCGCACAGTTTCGATGCCGTTCATGTCCGGCATCAGCCAATCGATGATATACGCTGAGAATTCGTCCCCGGTTTCAAAAGCGTGCTTGGAGCGGATGACCGCCTCCTTGCCGGAAACCGTCCACTCGGGGCGCATACCGATTTCCTTGAGCATATTGGAAATATTCAGGCAAGTATCAGTATCATCATCGGCAACCAACGCCCGCAGGCCCTGGAGCTTTTCGATTTTTTCATAAACCACCGGTTCGCCGCTGAGCCGGAAGGTCAGGGATACGACGACCTCTGTCCCCTGGCCCACCTTGCTGTGCACTTCAATGGTTCCGCCCATCATATCCACAATATTCTTGGTGATGGACATTCCCAGTCCGGTGCCCTGCACCCGGCTGACCGTGGAGGTTTCCTCCCGCGAGAATGCTTCAAAGATGTGCTTCTGGAACTCATCACTCATGCCGATTCCCGTATCCCGGATCACGAACTGATAATTGGCATAGCCCGCCGGGGCATGCTTGGTCTGCTTGATGCGAAGGCTGAGGGTTCCACCGGTCTTATTGAACTTGATGCCATTATTGAGAATATTAATCAAAATTTGATTCAGGCGCAGACGGTCTGCGATGATGTCCTCATCCCGGACGTCGATCATATCAATGAGGAAATCCAGCCGCTTAGAGGCAACGTTGGGCTGCATAATGGTGCGGATGTCATGCATCAGCTCTGGGATATGCACCGGCTTTTCATCGATTTTCACTTTGCCGCTCTCAATGCGGCTCATATCCAGCACATCATTGATTAATGACAGCAAATGCTCAGAAGAAGTGGAGATTTTCGCCAGGTATTCCTTGACCTTATCCAGATTATCAATGTGGGATGCTGCCAGGGATGTAAAGCCAATAATCGCATTCATGGGGGTACGGATATCATGGGACATGTTATTGAGGAACTGGGTCTTCGCCTGATTCGCGTGCTGGGCCAGCAGCAGGGCCTGCTCCAAATCCTTCTGGCTCTTTTCCAGCTTTTCCTTGTACTGCTCCTCCTGATAACGCTCTGTCCGGTCATACATATAGGTAAAAGCCAACATTTCGCCGGTTTCTTCCTCGCAGAACATTATAATCTTCTGCTCAATGAGGATGGACTCTCCTGCCGTATTTTGCGTCCAAAAGCGCCCTGCCCGTTGTGTCTTTCCCTGCCGGCAAACCTCCCGCAAATTGGAAACGTTGAGGAATTTCAGGTAATCCTCCCGCTCCTCTTCCCGGACACACCTGCTCCAATAGGCAGCCACCTCCGGCAGGCTGGCATTTTCCGGCAGACCCATTCTGTCATTGATTGCAAATTCCTCGTCATTCTGCACCTGATATACCAGACCAAGCACGCGATTATGGTTCAAATCAATGCTGTAATATACGCCGTTTTCACCCACAAAGGCCCGTTCCAAAATTTTAATTTTCTTTTCCAGTATCCTTTTTTCCATTGCTTACTCCTCATTCAGACATGGGCTTTCCGCAAAATAGCCCCAGAAGCCAGTTGCCCGCCATGCTTCCAGAAACATCCACACAATTACGTTTATTATATCGTGAATTTCATTTCTTTTCAAGAAATTTTTCCAGCAAACCAATCACATTATCCTTCCGCACATTGCAGTGTATCAAAATAAAATTCAAGGATGGCAAAACCTTTTTCACCGTTCTGCGTGTATATAAGTGAAAACACCTTACACAGAAAGGAAGGAATTTGTAAATGGATGATTCACAGATTCTGGGGCTGTATTTCTCCCGGTCCGAGGCTGCAATCAAGGAAACCGACAGCAAATATGGCAGCTACTGCTACAAAATCGCATATAACATCCTTGCAAATCGGGAAGATTCCGAAGAAAGTGTCAACGACGCCTATCTTGCTGCCTGGAACTGCATCCCACCCCAGAAACCGGCAAAGCTCTCCGCATTCTTGGGAAAATTGACCCGGAACATTTCCATCGACCGGTGGAGAAAGTCAAGCGCCAAAAAGCGTGGGGGCGGAGAAGTGGACATTGCACTGGAAGAGCTGAGCGAATGCGTTTCCGGCCAGACAAGCGTAGAAGATGCCGTTCTGCAAAAGGAAGTCGTTGCCTGCCTGGATCGTTTTCTTGCGGGTCTTTCGGACAAGGAACGAACCGTTTTCCTGTGCCGGTACTGGTATGTCAATACCCTGGAGGAGATTGCAGACAAAACCGGTTTTTCCGTCGGCAAAATCAAATCAATGCTTTATCGGACTCGGGGAAAACTGGATAAACAGCTTGAAAAGGAGGAACTCAAATGACAAGTTTAGAATTATTTAACGCCCTTGGCAGCATTAACGCCGAGAATCTGGCCGGAGCCGACGCACTTCAGTGGAAAACCCAGCCCCATATTTCCCACAGGAGAGCGTTAAGCAGAGCTGCGTTAATTGCGGCAATCATTGCAGTGACGGCACTTCTGGTCGGCTGTACCGCCGCAATCCTGCTCCACTTGGATCGTCTTCGCCTCAATGAAGTGACCTACACGGAAAATATGCGTTACGAAAAAGATGGCAGCACTATTCCCTCCACCGAAAAAATCATGGAGTATATTTCCATTGTCGGCCCGGAAGGAAGCAGCAGTCAACTCGCCGCCCGGGAGTGGCTGGACTACACGCAGCACTATGACGCGGAGGGTACCCGCAGGCAGGAGGGCTTTCAGAAGCCCGCCGCGTACAATAGCTATGCCGACGCCTACACCGCTGATATGCTGGACAAGATTGATGAACTATGCAGCAGATACGGGTTAAAGCTGGCCGGAGATGTTGCCATTTATCAGGGGAATGATTCCGCTTTCTTGACTGAAGTCCTCCACTTTGACAGTGTAGTAAAAAAGGATTCCGGTTTGGAGGCAGAACTGGGAGGTGCCAGGATCACAGCATGCGGTGATTTTAACGCCAGCTATCAGGCGACTCTACATCTTCCGGATGCATCGCAGGAATATTCCTTTTCTCTGATTTACGAATACCATGACAAAGCTTATTTCAGCAGCCGGTATCTCATCATTGAGGACGGTGCAGCCGTCCAGCAATGGAATGAGAACTTGCCGGACGGGACAAATGTCCTGATTGTCAGCAACAAGGGCGGTGATGCCTATATTCTGTGCGACAGAACAGATGCTTTTATCTGCGTCACCATCCGAAATGTAGGCTGGGATTGGGAAAGCCCCGGCGATGTCATGACGCGAGATGATATGAGCCGAATCGCCCGGGCACTGGATTTTTCAATAAAGCCGATGCCGGTAGAAAATATGGAAGCACTGCAGGACCAGCTGGAAGCCATGCGGCAGGCTCAGGAAACGTTTGCAGAGGACCCTGCCGCCGAAGCAGAGCGCATCCGAATCTGCAAAGAAAATGAGCAGCAAGACAGCTATGCCGATTTGATTCAACGAATACGCGACCACGAAGACTACTTCACGACCCACTGCAATATTGCCTATGAAAATTTCTGGGAAACAATGGAATATGTATGCAGGGATATGAATAACGACGGTCAGGAAGAACTGATTTTCGGCCGAAACGGACATATCCACGAAATCTGGACAATTCAGGATGGCAAAACAGCCAAGGTCATCGGAAGCTATAATGAAGGCTATCTGTGTGAGGGAAATGTATATGAGAATTATGTCTTTCTGGACGGGAAGCCCTATCACTATTATTTCCGCCTGGACGACGACAACCGGCTCCACCCAATCATGGAAGTATCCTATGACGCTCCCAACGGGACATGGGTGATGAATGACTTTGAAAACGGTATAGAGGAGAAACCCATCTCGGAAGCGGAAGCCAATGAACGCATCGCTAACTATGCTCGAATCCCGCTGGAAATGAAACCTGTGCAGGACTATCCCCTGTGATCGCTGCCTAGTCGTGCATTCATCCAACAGGGAAAACAGAAGCGTGGATTGATGCCGCATAATTGACCACTCATCCATAAAAAGTAAGAAAAACCGCCACTTTTAGCAGTAAAGTGGCGGTTTTCCTGGAGCTAGTGACCTGACTCGAACAGGCGACCTTCTCATTACGAGTTGATAGAGCATAATAAAGCGTTTTTTAATATGTAATTTTCCAGCTGAGTTTTTCGCGCTTTATTCCAGAAATCACGCAGTTTTTTGAATTATTCTTTATTACTTAAAAATTGATTTAAGACACAAGCAAGACACCCGCGGCACTAATAAGACACCAATAAGGCACTGACAAAAAGTAAAATGGGCAGCCGTTTCCTTGACTGCCCTGTGATCTCTTTACTTTTGACTTCCTTGTGTCGCCTCCACTACATCAATGATTCTCAAGTCCTTTGTCAGCCGATTAATGTCTTCTCTCACCTGACCAAGTAAATCCCAGAGTGCATAAAATGCCGTGACGGCGTTGTCATACTTTTCGGCTTCATCAGGAACTACCTCAAGGTCAAGGTACGTATTCTCTATTGCCTTCATCATGGCATCCACTTTTTCAATGTCTAACTGTGCTCTCTCTACGTTTTTGTTCATTTTGATTACTCCTCTTCTATCTTATTACCGCCCGGGCAGCAATCTTTCTAGTTTTTGCAATCTTAATCTTCTTGTCTTCGAACCCAAGCTTTCGGATAAGGTCGTTGTAGTCAAGCTCATTCCGGCAGCAAATCAGAACGAAATTA
This sequence comes from uncultured Oscillospiraceae bacterium, assembly GCA_934591635.1. Classification (GTDB taxonomy): domain Bacteria; phylum Bacillota; class Clostridia; order Oscillospirales; family Oscillospiraceae; genus Faecousia. The sequence continues at coordinate 113,758 of CAKTPI010000007.1, forward strand.
TACTCCTCGTAGTGGATAAGCTCCATCTCCGGGATGGCACGTTCTTCCGGCGCCAGTTCCTTCATCTCCAGGCCAAGATCCAGGTGCAGGTCAGCTTGCCAATCAGCAAGAGCATCCAAATCCCATTCGCCAGCGTGGGTGTTGTCCTTGATGTTGATTGCCTTCAGCTGGGATTTGGAATAACCGATCAGCCGCTTGCAATCCAGTATGGTATCCGGCCCCCAGATTTTCAGGATGGCCTTCAGTCGCTGGTTGCCGCCGATGACCTTATCATGTTCGTCAATCAGGAAAATCCCAAAGTCGCCGTTTTCCTGGAGGCTTCTTTCTAGTTCCTCCATCTTGGCCTTTGAAATTTTTCTGGGATTTCCAAAGCCGGTTTTCACATCGCCGGCTCTTATCTGGCAGTATTCAATTCTCTTTGCCATGTTTACCTCCTCACAGCGCAGGTGCGATGCACAAAAACACGTAAGGCGAGGCTCCCTTTCAGCCCCGCCTTTTGTTTTAATTTTGACAGTCTACATCTTAGCAGCTCGTTAACTCAGGTTCAATGAACTTTTATGAATAATTATGAATTTATATGAACTGGATCTATGATTCAATATCAGAGTCATATGACTATATCAGTTCAAAGATGGCATTGCATTTGATTAATTCGAATGACACAATAGTGGGTCAGACTTTGCTTTGAAAAAGCCATTGGAGAATAAAAGGGCGGCACCCCATTGAGGTGCCGCCTTGACGTTTGGTTTTATGAAATAACTCTTCCCGATAAGTTAATCTAATTACACGCATTCTACATGATGGTGTTCGATTATCAATTCATCCGAAATGGTCTGATATGCCTTGGAAAGGACTGCGTTGTATGAGGTAATCAACACTTATTTCCACAACTCTGCCGCCCCAAGTGGCTGAATCATGTAACACATTAATTTATCATCAAAATAGACTTGAATTCCAATATTCCTTGCCTCAGAAATATCAGGCAATCCAGTTATGGTATACGTCCCAGGTTGACGAATATCTATCTGCAAATCCAAAGACTCTTGCTTATAGACCGTTCTGGAGTTAAACCATTTCATCCATACTGTAACCTTAATCGGACTCAATTCATCTACCTTAAATCGCTTCATCATACGGTCAATGTACTTTCTTCCTGGATACGCATCTGAAAACGTAATGCTAACCATGTGATTGTGGTAGAAGCAGTCAGAAATAAAGAAACCGTTGTTCTCAAAGGTATCTTGCTTATACACCTTTATGATATTCTGATATCTGATAAAAGCCTTTTGATCCTTTTCTCTAAGCAAATTTAGAAGTGTCGTTCGTTCCGAGCTGTTTCTGCAAAGGATATTACTGATACATGGCTCTATTGCCATCGAATTGGTATGGACAATCTCTGCGTGCCGGTAGTTCTTTGAATTTCCAAAATTCTCGTAACTATTATCATAAATATAATCAAAATTCAGTTTGGAAAATGCCTCTGGACCACTGTATAGTTTGGCACCATATCCAGCCTGGGATGTTTCCGAAAACTGCACACCAGGAAGAGCCAGCAGTTTATCCAAATCAAACAGTAAGAAAATAGGAACCGGCACATTGGCATTTTCATCTTGATCGTAACGAAGAGCCGGATGCTTATATCCTTCGTTATAATACTGCGTTGGTGTCAATGGCCGGAAATAAAATCTAACCTTAGATACCACGCCTGAGTTGGTCATATCAATGACTTGCTGGCTCGCATTGTCATTCCTCATTATGCGGAGATGCGAAGCATCTGCACGACTATATAGGTATCCCGAACTTAAAATGCTCACCGCATTGGTGACATCCGTATAATGGAACGCAAACCTGGGCCACCAGGATACAGGACTATGTTTTTCACAATTTTCTCGAATGATACTTACATAGTCCATTGTCAAGCCCCCTTAAAAGCACGGACTCTACCTAACCCCGCATTGATCTGATACCCATCTTCCATACAATTCAACTTCGCATTGAAAATCTTGATTTTGGAAAGATAACCTGTAGCGTATAGCAATCCATATATCAGTTTTTCAATTTCATTTGCATCACTGATGGAAAAAACAGATTGAATACGAATATTATCCCATATGGCGTAAAGGCAGTCCTCTTCAACCTTCCAAGATTTATCAGTGTTAGGAACAAAGATTTGCAGTTTCTTATCAACATATTTCATGTCATAGGTTTGACCATCCACCGTAAACACATATGGCAGCATAGCACTCAAGCATGTCAGATCATCTACTACGCCAACAAACGACATGTCTTTGGCATTTTCTTTAAGCCATTCAATTGTTTTTTTAGGCTCTCTATGTTCTGGTACCACAGCAGGATTTTGCCCAAGATAAACATATACCTCTATGGGGAGTTTCTTCAGATAGCGTTCCATCAATGGCTTTACTTCATTCCAGTCCAATTCACCATTACCGCAGCCCAATCTGGGGAATGCAATCGACGAAATATTCTTTTCTGCGTATGTCTGGACGAATTTCATCAAGCCCTTTTCAATATATTCCAATTTGGAGGGATTGCGCCAATTTTCTTTTGTTGGGAACAGTAACAGCCAATGGTCCGCCTCGTAAAAAAGCATCAACTTACCAATCGTCAGCAGTTTTTTTTCACAAGCTATCTTATACTGCTCAAACATTTTAGGATAGCGCTGCTTAAATGAAAGAGCCAAGCCCTTCCCCATAACTCCAACTGTGTTGACAGTATTGACAATGACTTGTGCTGGGCTTTCAAATATATCACCTTCAATGTACTCAATCATAATCGGTTCTCCAAATCATACAATTGTTATTTTATCACCATTGGGATACACAAATTCACATTTCAATTCACAGCCAGATACCAATGCGATATCTGTCAATTCCTCAACAGAGAAATTTCCACGTTTCATCTTCTGGCTAAACGCTTGCGGCGTTTTATTTAATCGCCTGGCCATCTCCGCTAAAGATATGTCACTCTTAATACAGAGCATTTTCAGTTGTTCATCAATTCTCACTATTGATATCCTCCTTTTCCCTTCAATCATAATTTAAAAAGTTTACTTTGTCAACAAATATATTTATACGTGGAATATATTTTATGCAAAAAAGTCTCTAAAGCTTTTTCTTGCATCCACATTGGAATAGACAGCAAGTATCCCAGAATAATCTTGTAAAAATGCAATTTATTACCAACTACTGTTATCTTTTCTGTTCACCTAATTTCTTCTCCCAAAGCTTTGGAACTAAGCCAAGACATCGGGGGAAGAAATTGAGGCTGCCATAAGCCAATCATGATTCTCATGAGGTTTGCCATTGAAGGCAGATGCAGCGTTTCTTTGACTGCAGACAAGAAAGTGCCCTGGAACATGATCGCTCCAGGGCACCAGGGCAGGTGACATTAGTACTGCGAAGACAAGGCTTATACTTCTCCAACTGTTAGCACCGTCAGCGCAGCAGTTGGAGAAGTAT
>CAKTPI010000008.1 GCA_934591635.1 uncultured Oscillospiraceae bacterium
ACCTGCACCGAAATTGGCTGGGGGGAATACGATACCTGCTCCCGCTGCGACTACACCACCAAGGTGGAGCTCCCTGCGCTGAAACACGATCCGGTGCATCACGATGCCAAGGCCCCCACCTGCACCGAAATTGGCTGGGAGGAATACGATACCTGCTCCCGCTGCGACTACACCACCAAGGTGGAGCTCCCTGCCCTGAAACACAATCTGGTGCACCACGATGCCAAGGCCCCCACCTGCACCGAAATCGGCTGGGAGGAATACGATACCTGCTCCCGCTGCAATTACACCACCTATCAGGAAATCCCTGCCCCCGGGCACGATTATGCCGAAGAGGTCGTCAAGCCCACCTGCGAAAAGGACGGCTACACGCTGCACACCTGCAAAAAATGCAATGACAGCTATAAGGGTCAGTGGACGCAGAAGCGGATGCACTGGTATGGCGAATGGACGAATAACGGCGACGGCACGCACAGTGCAGCCTGCAAGCGTGAGGGCTGCAACCACGTCGGCAAGACCCAATGCGCCATCGTCGAATTCAGGCAGGAGGAAGCGACTCTCACGCTCTGCCCCATATGCGGCAATGTGAGCGATGGCACGCATCTGGCGCTGGTAAAGAAAGTGACGGCGGAGGGCAAGCATCTGCCCCAGGGCGAGCCGGTGCTGCGCATGGGTGAAATTGCGAACGGCAATACCCTGCTGAGCGTCTGCTTTGAATATTCCGGCAGGCTCACCCAGCCCAAGGGCCAGGTGAAGATTACGCTGCCTGCCGAGCTGCTGGACGGCGCTACCCTGGCGCTGCGGAATGCCGACGGTACGGAGGTTAATCTGCCCTACACCCTGGAAGGGGAAAACGCAGTGTTCACGCTGGACTTTAGCGATGCAGAGATTCCCACTGTGCTGATTCGCCTGATACCGACAGCGGAATAATCCCATTTCCTAGCGCTTTTAAGGCCGTTGCAGAATTCCTGTTCTGCAACGGCCATTATTATTCCTTTGCACCAAAAATCCGGTCCCGGAGATGTTCGCTGAAACCTTGGAAGGAAGCGATTTCCGGCACAGGGGCGAAAGCGCTGCGGCGGCTGTAGCCGGCCTTGTTTTCCGCATTGCCCTTTTCGCTGCCGTTTTTCTGCTGCCTGTGCGAAATTTTCCTTGAAAAGCGGCGGTAAAAATGGTATTATCTATAGTTGAGAAGTTATCAAAATCAGGAGAATTGCCATGAATACTAAAACCACTGTGATATCCCAGGAGCAGCTGGAGGGCCAGTTTGGCTACTGCGATAAAATTGCATCCCACTGGGCACAAATGGGCATCACCCCCACCGCCTATGTGGAGACCTACGGCTGCCAGCAGAACGAGGCGGACTCGGAAAAGCTCCGGGGATATCTGAGCCAGTGCGGCTATGCCATCGGCACAACCGCCGAGGGGGCGGACGTGGTGATTATGAACACCTGCGCCATCCGGGAGCACGCCGAGCAGCGGGTGTTCGGCAATCTGGGGGCCCTGACCCACACCAAGCGCCGCCATCCGGGGCAGAAGATTTTCCTGTGCGGCTGCATGGCAGGGGAGGAGAAGGTATCCAGGCGGGTGCGGGAGAGCTATCCCCATGTGGATGGGGTATTTTCCACCCATCATCTGTGGCAGTTTCCTGAGATTCTATACAGTGTGCTGACAACGGGGAAGCGGGTCTTCTACGTCCAGGATGAGCCCGGCTCCATCGCCGAGGGCATCCCCCAGGTGCGGGACTCCGGCCTGAAAGCCTGGGTATCCATTATGTACGGCTGCAACAATTTCTGCACCTACTGCATCGTCCCCTATGTCCGGGGCCGGGAGCGGAGCCGTCAGCCGGAATATATTTTAGAGGAATGCCGCCGGTTGATTGAAAACGGCGCCAAGGAAATCACCCTTTTGGGGCAGAACGTCAACTCCTACGGCAAGGATTTGGGCATCGGCATGGATTTTGCCGACCTGCTGGCCCGGATCGCCCAACTGCCCGGGGACTTCCTGGTGCGCTTTATGACCAGCCACCCCCGGGATGCCTCCCCAAAGCTCTTTGACACCATGGCCCGCTACCCCAAGATTGCAAAGCAGCTCCACCTGCCCTTCCAGTCCGGCTCCAGCCGGGTGCTGAAGGCTATGAACCGGCACTATGACCGGGAAACCTACCTGGAAAAGGTAAACTATGCCAAGTCCGTCATGCCCCAGCTGGTGCTGACCAGCGATGTGATTGTGGGCTTCCCCGGGGAGACGGAGGAGGAATTTGAGGAAACCGTGTCCCTGATTCAGCAGGTGCACTACGACAGCCTGTTCACCTTCATCTTCTCCCCCCGGGTGGGCACCCCCGCCGCCGGTATGGACGACCCCACCCCCAAGGCGGAGAAGAACCGGCGGTTCGATAAGCTCTGCGCGGTGCAGAACGCCATCTCTGAGGAGACCCACCGGGCCTACATCGGCCGGGAGCTGCGCTGCCTGGTGGATGGCCGGGACGGGGAAAACCTCACGGCCCGCACCGAGGGCGGCCGCCTGGTGCGCTTTGCCGGTGCGGATGACCTGATCGGCGGATTCCATAAGATCACCGTTACCGGTGCCACCACCTGGAGCTTGGTGGGCACTCTGGCAGACTGAACCCGGAAGGAGGAAAGCCAACATGGCCGTAAAAGAGACGGAACTCACCCCCATGCAGCAGCAGTACCGGGCGATGAAGGAGAAGAATAAGGACAGCGTCCTGTTTTTCCGCCTGGGTGACTTTTATGAGATGTTCAATGAGGATGCCATCCTTGCTGCCCGGGAGCTGGATCTGACCCTGACCACCCGGGATCGCAGCAAGCCCAAGGAGGAGCAGACTCCCATGTGCGGCGTGCCCTATCACAGCGTGGATGCCTATATTGCCCGGATGGTGCAAAAGGGCTATAAGGTAGCCGTTTGCGAGCAGATGCAGGACCCGAAAGAGGTAAAGGGGCTGGTGGAGCGGGACATCACCCGGATCGTCACCCCCGGCACCGTCACGGAAAGCTGCATGCTGGACGAGAACAAAAATAACTATATGGCCTGCATCTATGGCCGGGGACGCCGCTACGGCCTGGCGTTCTGCGATGTGTCCACCGGCGCCTTCTATGCCACTACCTGCCCCGATGCTCCTACGGTTGCATCGGAATTGGGGCGCTTTTCTCCAAGTGAGGTGCTGCGCTTCGGTGAGAATGTGAATGCGGACATCATTGACGATGCGCTGCTTCACCGGCTCAACTGCTGCGTGGACGAGGGAACGGAGGAGCTGTTCCGGCTGGAGTCCTGCGAGCAGCTGCTGTGCACCCATTTTGGAGCCACCATAGAGCAGCTGGGGCTTGTCACCTTTCCCTTGGCGGTGATTGCCAGCGGCGCGCTGCTGCAAACCCTGCTGAATCTGCAAAAGAATGACCTGGCCCACATTCGCCGCCTGCAATACTATACCGGCGGCAAATTCATGGAGCTGGATATGGATGCCCGCCGGAACCTGGAGCTGACCGAGACCATGCGCTCCAAGGAAAAGCGGGGAAGCCTGCTGTGGGTGCTGGATAAGACCCACACCCCCATGGGCGGGCGGCTGCTCCGGGGCTGGATGGAAAAGCCTCTGCTGGATGCCGGGGAAATCACCCGGCGGCAGGCCGCCGTGGAGGAACTGGTGCAGAATCCCATCGTCCGGGGGGAGCTGGAAGAGGCCCTGAAGCAGGTGACCGATATGGAGCGGGTTATTACCCGGGTGGTCACGGGCACGGTCAATTGCCGGGACTTACTGGGCCTTGCCCGGGGCTTCCGTGGGCTGCCCCAGGTGAAGGAGCAGCTGTCCCGTCTGAAATCTCCGATGCTGGTGCAGCTGAACAGCGGCATCGACCCCATGGGGGACTATGTCGGTCTGATTGAAAAGACCATTGTGGACGAGCCTCCCCTCACGGTGCGGGAGGGCGGCATCATCCGCCGGGGGGCTGACGCGGAAGCTGACCGCCTCCGGGACATCATGGAGGGCGGCTCCGGCACCATTGCCTCCATCGAGGCAGAGGAGCGGGAGAAAACCGGTATCCGTACCCTGAAGGTGGGCTTTAACCGGGTGTTCGGTTACTATATTGAGGTTTCCAAGTCCTTTATTGCCCAGGTGCCGGAGCGCTATATCCGCAAGCAGACTCTGGCAAACTGCGAGCGCTACATTACCCAGGAACTGAAAGAGCTGGAAAACCAGGTGCTGACCGCCAAGGATCGGCTGACCGCCCTGGAATATGATATATTCACCCGCCTGCGCGGCCATCTGGCCCAGGGCGCGGAACGGGTGCAGCTGACGGCCATGGCCGTTGCCACTGTGGATGCCCTGTGTTCTCTGGCCTCTGTTGCCGCCGAGCGGGGCTACTGCCGCCCGGAGATCAGCCTGGGGCAGGAAATATCCATCACCGATGGCCGCCACCCTGTGGTGGAGGCCATGCTGAAGGATACCCTGTTTGTCCCCAACAGTACCGAGCTGGGGGCGGCGGATAACCAGGTGGCCATTATCACCGGCCCCAATATGGCCGGTAAATCCACTTATATGCGCCAGGTGGCGCTGATTGTCCTCATGGCCCAGATGGGTTCCTTCGTCCCGGCCCGCAGTGCCCGCATCGGCCTGGTAGACCGGGTGTTCACCCGGATCGGTGCCAGTGACGATCTGGCTTCCGGCCAGTCCACTTTTATGGTGGAGATGGCGGAAGTGGCGTCTATCCTGAAGTATGCCACCAGTCGAAGCCTGCTGATTCTGGATGAGATTGGCCGGGGCACCTCTACTTATGATGGCATGGCCATTGCCCGGGCAGTGCTGGAATATGCCGCCAATCCCAAAAAGCTGGGGGCCAAAACCCTGTTTGCCACCCATTACCACGAGCTTGCTACCATGGAGGAGAAGCTCCCCAATGTGAAAAATTACAATATCGCTGTGAAAAAGCGGGGCGAGCAGATGATTTTCCTCCGCCGCATTGTCCCCGGCGCCACAGATGACAGCTTCGGCATCGAAGTCGCCAAGCTGGCTGGGCTGCCCGCCGCAGTGGTCACCCGGGCCAGAGAGATTCTGGCGGAGCTGGAGGCGGGTACCCAACCGGCTGCCCTGCCGCAGCCCAAGCAGGAGGATCAGGTGAGCATGGCGGAGCTGACCGGCCAGCAGGTTGTTGCCGCCCTGGGAAGCATCAACGTAGAAACGCTGACCCCCATTGAGGCCATGAATGAGCTGTATAGGCTCAAGAAGATGTTGGGATGATGACGCAGAAGGAAATCAAGTGGGGCTGGGCCTGGCTGGCAGTTCAGATGCTGCTGCTGCCCAGTGTTGTGACCCAGCTGGCAGCGCCGCTGGGCAGCGCGGCGGTGAATTTTCTCTATCATTTTGTCAGCTTTTTAGCGGTTATCCTGATTTTTCACAGCTTTTTGAAAAAAGCGGCCTGTACCTTCCAGAAGAGATTCAAACGGGTGCTCCCGGTGCTGATGGCTGCTCTGGCGGCTTACTATCTGGCGGGATGGCTGCTGGATACCGCAATCGGGGCCATCGACCCCGGATTCTCCAATGTCAACGATAATGCCATTGCCGGTTTGCGGCGGGGAAATCTCCTGCTGACGGCCATCGCGACGGTGGTGCTGGCGCCGGTCAGCGAGGAATGCCTGTTCCGGGGGCTGATTTTCTGCACCGCAGGGAAGCATGGCCGGCTGGCTGCCTATGGCCTGTCCGCTGCCGCCTTTGCCGCCATTCATGTGGCGGGCTATGTGGGCGCCTTCCCGCTTTTGCGGCTGGGGCTGTGCTTTGTTCAGTATCTCCCCGCCGGGGTGCTCCTGGCCTGGGCCATGGAGCGGACGGACAGTATCTGCACCGCCATTTGTATGCACCTGGTGATCAATGCTGTTTCACTGATCGGAATTCTATAAATCCTACAAAATTGAATGTTGAGGTGATGATATGCCTGCAATTATTCAGCTTCCTGCCCATATTGCCAACCTGATTGCCGCCGGTGAGGTGGTGGAGCGGCCGGCCAGCGTGGTCAAAGAGCTGTTGGAGAATGCCGTGGATGCCGGCGCCACCAAGGTGACCATTGAAATCCGGGACGGCGGCATGACCTTCCTGCGGGTGACGGACAACGGCTGCGGGATGGAACCGGAGGATGCCAAAACCGCCTTTTTGCGTCATGCCACCTCCAAGCTGCGCCGGGCGGAGGACCTGGGGGAGATTTCCACCATGGGCTTCCGGGGAGAAGCCCTGGCGGCCATTGCCTCGGTCAGCCGCATTGATTTGATGACCAAGCCTGCCGGAGCCATTTCCGGCACCAGCCTCCATCTGGATGGGGGCGTTATCACCCAGCAGAATGAGGCCGGATGCCCGGACGGTACCACCATCATCATCCGGGATCTGTTTTATAACACCCCCGCCCGGATGAAATTCATGAAGTCTGACTCGGTGGAGGGCAGCCGGGTCACGGCAGCGGTGCAGCTGCAGGCGCTGGCCCACCCCCAGGTAGCGGTCACCCTGGTGCGGGATGGGAAAAACATCCTCTCCACCCCTGGCGACGGCTCCCTGCAGGCAGCGGTATACTGCGTGTATGGGCGGGATTTTGCGGCCATGGTGCCGGTGCAGAGCAAATGGGACAGCTACACGCTCTCCGGCTATGTGACAAAGCCCACGGATTCCCGGCCCAGCCGGAATTTCCAGACCTTCTTCGTCAATGACCGGCCGGTCAAATCCCGGCTGCTGATTTCGGCACTGGAGGAGGCCTACCGCAACCAGCTGATGGTGGGCAAATTCCCCGCCTGTGTGCTCCACCTGACGCTCCCGGCCAACGCCGTGGACGTGAACGTCCACCCGGCGAAGACCGAGGTAAAATTTCTCAATGAAAAGGCAGTCTTCGACTGCGTGCACTATGGCGTGCTGGCCGCGCTGAATAAAACGCCGGATCGGCCCGCTGTGCAGTTTGCAAAGCCCCATCCCACCTCTGGGGGAGAGCCGCCCCAGGCTGCCCCGCGGACGGAAGCAACACCAAAGCAGAATTTCTTCCGAACCATGACACCGGAGGAGTATAAGACCTTCACAGCGGCTGTAAAGGAGGCCCCACAGCCAAGACCCCAGGCCGCCGCCGCGGCGGCTGCTATGATCCCCAAACACATCCCCGAAACGGCGGTGCTCCGCTCCCCGGTGATGACCCCGGGGGGCGGAATCCCACTGCCTCCCCGCAAGCCTGAGCCAGTGCGTCCCGCTGCCTCTGAGCCGGAGGCAAAGGAGCCGGTGAACCTGCCGCCCTTGCCGGAACAGCCCCGGGAGCCGGTGAATCTCTCGCCGGAACCCCAGGCGGAGGCTGTCCAGCAGGAGCTGGACATGCCGCGTGTACCGGACTGGCGCTTGGTGGGCGAGTTGTACCGCACCTACATTCTGGTGGAGCAGGGAGAGGACGCGTTCCTGATCGACAAGCACGCCGCTCACGAGCGAATCCTCTTTGATAAGCTGAAGGCCAAACAGGAGGCCATCTCCGGCCAGGCCCTGCTGTCACCCATTGCCGTGCGCCTGACACCCACGGCGGCGGGAGAGCTGTTGGCCAACACCTCCATGCTGGAGGAGCTTGGCTTCCACCTGGAGGAATTTGGAGACAGCACCGTGCTCCTGCGGCAGATTCCCATGGATTTAAGCCCGGCGGATGCAGCGGACGCCGTGGAAAGTCTGGCCGCCGACCTGCTGAACGGCCGCCGGGAGCAGAAGGATACCGTCCGGGACGAGCTGCTTCATACGGTTGCCTGCAAGGCGGCCATCAAGGCAGGATGGATCACCGATGAGCAGGAGCTTTATGCCGTCGCCAAGGCTGTCATGGAGCGGGAAGACCTGAAATATTGCCCCCATGGCCGCCCCATCTGCGTTTCGCTCAGCAAAAAGCAGGTGGAAAAGCAGTTTAAGCGGATATAAGGAGCATCCATGAACCGTATCATTTGTGTCGCCGGGCCAACAGCCTCCGGCAAAACCGCGTTGGCTGTGGAGCTGGCAAAGGAATATGACGGGGAAGTGGTGTCCTGCGATTCCATGCAGGTGTACCGCCGGATGGATATCGGCACCGCCAAGCCGGGGGCCGCGGAGCGGCAGGGCATTGTCCACCACATGATCGATGTGGCGGAGCCCTGGGAGGATTATTCCGTCAGCCGCTACTGTGCCGAAGCTACGCCCATTGTGGAGGATATTGTGGCCCGGGGCAAGACGGCCATCATTGCCGGGGGCACCGGCTTATATATGGACAGCCTGATTCGGGGCAACGATTTTGCCCCGTTCCCCTCCACCGGCATGCGGGAGCGGCTGGAGGCGGAGGCGGAACAGAACGGGATGGAGGCCGTGTATGCAAGACTGCAGGAAATTGACCCGGAGACTGCCAGCCGCCTGCACCTGTCCGACCGCAAGCGCATTATCCGTGCCATGGAGGTGTACCTGGAAACCGGTCAGACCATCACAGAGCATAACCGGCGCACCCAGGCCATCCCACCCCGATTTACGCCGCTCTGGCTGGGGCTGGACTTTGAAAGCCGGGCAGAGCTATACAGCCGTATTGACCGGCGGGTGGATATCATGCTGGAAACGGGGCTGGTGGAGGAGATCCGTGGCCTGCTGGCCTCCGGCATCCCGGAAAAGTGCACCGCGATGCAGGCCATCGGCTACAAGGAATTTACCGCCGCCCTGGAGGGCAGCGGAACTGTGGAGGAGGCGGCCGAGGCGGTGCGCAAGGCCTCCCGCCATTATGCCAAGCGGCAGCTGACCTGGTTCCGACGGAACCGGGCCATCCACTGGCTGGTGCGGCGGCCGGGACAGGGGAGTGCCGAAATTCTGGCAGAGGCACGACAGATTTTGCAGGAAAACGACAGCTGAACTATGCTACCATATGGATACCATTTTAGAAAGAAGGTATACATATGACGGAACAAATGAATTTACAGGACGCCATTTTGAAGGAGGTTCGCCGGGACAAGGTGCCGGTGACCCTGTTTCTGATGAACGGTTTTCAGCTTCGGGGCACCATTACAGGCTATGACAGCTTTGTGGTGGTTCTGGTGACGGATGGCAGGCAGCAGATGATTTACAAGCATGCCATTTCCACCCTGGCCCCCATCCGGCCCCTCAAGGCCGCTGCTGCCGTATAATCATCCAATCCCCCAAAAAGCGGCGGTCGACACCCGCCGCTTTTTGCATTCCGGAAAAGAGGAGAATATGGAGAAAATCGAAACCAACCGACTGCTCCTGCGCCCCTTTGCGCAGAGCGACTATGATGATTTGTATGAATTGCTTGCCCAGCGGCGGGAAGAGCTGTTTGAGGGCTATCCCGGCATCACCTATGAGAACGGGCGGGAGCACCTGGCCTACCGGGTGGGCAGCGAGGAATTTTATGCCATCGAGGAAAAGGCCTCCGGCAAGGTCATCGGTAATGTCTATTGCGGCTGCCGGGATTTTGCAGGCCGGGAGCTGGGGTACATTGTCAATAAAAACTACCAGCGCCGGGGCTATGCCGCCGAGGCGGTGCGGGCCGTGCTGGAGGCCGCCTTTGCGGCAGGCACCCACCGGGTGTATGCGGAATGCGACCCCCGGAATATCTGCTCCTGGGGCTTGCTGGAGTACCTTGGCTTTACCCGGGAGGCGCTGCTGCGGCAGAATATCTTTTTCCGCCGGGATGAGGCAGGATGCCCCATCTGGCAGGATACCTATGTTTATGGCCTGCTAAAGGGAGAAAAATATGACTGTTGAAGAAAATGTGCGCTGCATCCGGGAAAAAATGACCCGGGCAGCGGCGAACGCCGGACGGGATCCCAAAGAGATCTTGCTGTGCGCCGCAACAAAAATGAATGATGCCGATGCCGTCCGCCGGGCTATTGCCGCCGGAGTGGACTGCTGCGGTGAAAACCGGGTGCAGGAGCTGACCGCAAAGCAGGCAGCGCATGCTTATGCGGGGGCGCCGGTTCACTTCATCGGCCACCTGCAAACCAACAAGGTGCGCCAGGTGGTGGGCAGGGTAAGCCTGATTCAGAGCGTTGACAGTCTGCGTCTTCTGGAGGCTGTCAATGCAGAGGCAGCCCGACAGGGGCTGTGCCAGGATATCCTTTTGGAGATCAATATTGGCGGTGAGGCCAGCAAATCCGGTTTCGCACCGGAGGAGACCTGGGAAATTGTGGAAAAAGTTGCACAATATCCAAACATATGTGTTAGGGGATTCATGGCGATACCGCCAATTTCCCAGAAAAAGGGTGATAATGTAAAATTTTTTCAAAAAATGTCCGATTTATGTGTTGACATACGGGCAAAAAAATACGATAATGTCACGGTAGACTGTTTATCCATGGGCATGTCCGATGACTTCGAAGATGCGATTGCCTGCGGCAGCACCATGGTTCGAATTGGCACCGCGATTTTTGGTGCTCGCCAGTATACGCTATGATACATCCCATGCGATGCCAACATACAGGAGGAGAAAAAGAAAATGAGTTTTTGGGATAATGTTAAGAAAATGGCTCAGCCCTATTCCGAGGACGAATATGACGATTATGATGAGGACGAGGACGCCGGCGACTACGAGGAGCCGGAAGAGCGCCCCGCGCGCCGTCCCTCCCGCCGTAGTGCCCCTGCTCCTGCTGCCCCCCGGGCGGAGGAACCCGCAGAGGAAGACGATTTCAGTTTCGATGCCCCCACCATTCCTGCCCCCGCCAGTTCCGGTGTGTCCGCCGGCGGTTTTTCCGGTCAGGTGCTGAACATGAATTCTTCTGCATCCCTCTCTAACAAGCAGGAAGTGGTGCTGTTCCGTCCCAACAACTTTAACGATACATCCAAGGCCGCCGATGACCTGCGCAGCAGCAAGGCTGTGATCGTCAACATGGAGAATGTGGACAAGGCCATGGCCCGCCGGGTGGTGGATTTCCTGTCCGGCTGTGTGTACGCACTGGACGGCGATGTGAAGAAGATTGCCCAGTCCGCCTATCTCTTCTGCCCCCACAACATGGACATCGTGGGTGACCTGGAAGCTCTCCAGGCCGAGGTAGAGAGCTACATCTAAAGAGAAAACGAAAGGAGAAACAATTATGATTACTCCGCAGCAAATTGACCAGATTTCCTTTAGCCAGACCCGTCACGGCTATGATATGGAGCAGGTTGACAAGATCCTGGAGCCTCTGACCGAGGACTATGTGACGCTGTACAAAGAGAATGCCCTGCTCAAGAGCAAGATGCGTGTCCTGGTGGGCAAGCTGGAAGAGTACCGCAAGAATGAGGCTGCCGCCAAGGATGCCGTGGAAAGCGCCAAGCGCTCTGCTGAGAAGATGATGCAGGATGCCAAGGCCCAGGCTGCCCAGATGCTCCGTCAGGCCCAGGCACAGGCCGCTGCCGTTCCTGCTGCTGCCCCCGCTGCACCCGCTGCCGGGGCCAAGGCCCCCAGTGCCGATGCGCTGGTTGCCGTGGAAAAGGCCCGGGTCGCCGAGGCCCGCAAGGCTGCCGCAACCCGCATTACCGAGATCCAGACCCAGATGCAGCAGTGCATCCAGGCCCTTGACCGGATCAAGAATGCAAATGTGACGCCCGCTGCCGCCCCTGCTGCCCGGGTTGCTCCGGCTGCACCGGTGGCTCCCGCCCCTGCTGCCGCGCCTGCTCCCACTCCCGCTCCTGCGGCTCCTGCAAAGCAGGCGGCCCCTGAGGATGTGTACGACAGCGATGCCGTTGTAGGCGAGATTTCTCAGAGCCTGGAGGCTATGGTGGGCACTACCAACGATACTGCCCCCAAGGCAGCCCCTCAGCACCCCGCCCACGACACCACCACCAGCCGCTTTTCCAACCTGAACCTCCAGTTCGGCCGGAATTACGACCCCACCCAGAAGTAATTTCTCCCATATCCCCAACGCCATGACGAGGACACGGGCCTCGGTTAACCCCCTCCAGAGAGCTGCCGGACGGTGCAAGGCAGCAGGTGGGCACCGGATGCCTATCCCCTCCAGCTGCGCAAGGAACGCCCCCGCAGGGGCAAGTAGAATGCGCCGGGGCAGCGCCCGTTACAGCGCCTTCGAGTGTCGGCTTCCAAGCCGGAACAAGAGTGGTACCGCAGAGGTTATTTTATGCGCCTTTGTCTCTTCATCCCAGGAGACAAAGGCGCTTGTTTTTTAAAAAGATTTTTGAGAAAGGAATCAAATTCTATGGACTATAAAGATACGATCATCACCCCCAAAACCGACTTCCCCATGAAGGCCGGCCTGCCCAACCGGGAGCCGGGCATGCTGAAGGCCTGGCAGGACATGGATCTATATAACGCCATGCTGGAAAAGAACAAGGATCTGCCTCCCTTTGTGCTGCACGATGGCCCTCCCTTCTCCAATGGCTATATCCACATGGGCCATGCTCTGAATAAGACCCTGAAGGACTTCATCGTCCGTTCCCACGCCATGATGGGCCATTACACCCCCTATGTTCCCGGCTGGGATAACCATGGCCTGCCCATCGAGCGGGCCATTGAGACCTCCAAGAAGAAGCTGAACAAGGACATGACGGTGCCTGAGTTCCGGGAGGCCTGCGAGGAGTTTGCCCAGGACTTCATCAACAAGCAGCGGGAGGGCTTCAAGCGCCTGGGTGTTGTGGGCGACTGGGAGCACCCCTACCGCACCATGGACAAGCACTTTGAGGCCCAGGAGGTCAAGGTGTTTGGCCGCATGTTCGACAAGGGCTATATCTACAAGGGCCTCAAGCCCGTGTCCTGGTGCCCCTGCTGTGTGACTGCCGTGGCCGAAGCGGACATCGAGTATAAGGATGATCCCTGCACCACTGTTTATGTCAAATTCCCGGTGAAGGATGACCTGGGCAAGCTCAGCCAGTTTGACCTGAGCCGCACCTACTTTGTCATCTGGACTACCACCATTTGGACCCTCCCCGGCAACCTGGCCATCTGCCTGCACCCCCGGGACACCTATGTGCTGGTGAAGGCGGAAAACGGCGAGACCTATATCATGGCGGAAGCCCTGATGGACAAGGTTATGCACATCGGCGGCTTTGAGCACTACGAGGTGCTGGCCCGTTACCCCGGCGCGTTCTTTGAGAATATGCTGGCACAGCATCCCTTCATGGATAAGACCTCCCGCCTGGTGAACGCTGAGTACGTCACCATGGATTCCGGTACGGGATGTGTCCACACCGCCCCCGGCTTCGGCGCCGACGACTATGTGACCTGCATGCGTTACGGCATGGATCTGATCGTCCCGGTGGATGACTACGGCCGCCACACGGATTATGCCGGCAAGTACGCCGGCATGAAGACGGAGGAGAGCAACGCCGTCATTCTGGAGGACATGCGCCAGTCCGGTGCCCTGTTTGCCTCCGAGGAGATCGTCCACTCCTACCCCCATCATGACCGCTGCAAGAAGCCTGTTATCTTCCGTGCCACTCCCCAGTGGTTCTGCTCGGTGGAGTCCTTCAAGGATAAGGCCATCGAGGCTATTCAGAATGTCCAGTGGTACCCCGCCTGGGGCGCTGACCGCATGGTCAGCATGATCCGGGAGCGGGCCGACTGGTGCATCTCCCGTCAGCGCCGGTGGGGTCTGCCCATCCCGGTGTTCTATTGCGAAAGCTGCGGCAAGCCGGTGTCCACCCCGGAATCCATCGAGAAGCTCTCAAAGCTCTTTGATGAATACGGCTCCAACATCTGGTTCCAGAAGGAAGCCATGGAGCTGGTGCCCGATGGCTTTACCTGCCCCCATTGCGGCGGCAAGCAGTTCACCAAGGAAAAGGACACCCTGGACTGCTGGTTCGACTCCGGCTCCACCCACTATGCGTCCCTGATGCATGACCATCCCGACCTCTGGCCGGCGGATGTCTACCTGGAGGGCGCTGACCAGTACCGCGGTTGGTTCCAGTCCTCCCTGCTCACCTCCGTGGGCGCACTGGATCAGGGCGCTCCCTTCAAGCAGGTGCTGACCCACGGCTGGACCGTGGACGGCCAGGGCAGAGCCATGCACAAGTCCTTGGGCAACGGCGTTGACCCTGCTGACCTCATCAAGGATTACGGCGCGGATATCGTCCGCCTGTGGGCGGCTTCCTCCGACTACCACGCAGACGTGCGCTGCTCCAAGGAGATTTTCAAGCAGATTGCCCAGAACTATCTGAAGTTCCGCAACACCGCCCGTTACTGCCTGGGTAACCTCAATGAATTTGACCCGGATAACCTGGTGCCCGCCGAGCAGATGGAGGAGCTGGATCGCTGGGCCCTGACCAAGCTCAACAGCCTGATCGCCGCCTGCCGTAAGTCCTATGACGAGTATGAATTCCACATGGTCACCCATGCTATCAACGATTTCTGCGTGGTGGACCTGAGTTCCTTCTATCTGGATATCATCAAGGATCGCCTGTACTGTGAGGAGAAGAACGGTCTGCGCCGCCGCTCCGCCCAGACTGCGCTGTATCTCATCAACTCCGCCATGGCACGGCTGTTTGCCCCCATCCTGGCCTTCACCTGCGATGAGATCTGGCAGGCCATGCCCCACTGCAAGGAGGATGACCGCCGCAATGTCCTGCTGAACCAGATGCCCGCTGACTGCGCTGCCTATGCGCTGACCGACGACCAGATGGCACGCTGGGATGCCGTCATCAAGCTCCGCCAGGATGTCAACGGTGTGCTGGAAAAGGCCCGGGCGGATAAGCGCATCGGCAAGGCCCTGGAGGCTCACGTCACCCTGGATACCCAGGATGCGGCTCTGAAGCAGGCCTGCCAAGGGGTCAATCTGGCTGAAATCTTCATCGTCTCCGACTGCGCCTGGGCTGCCCCGGAGGAGGGCGCGGAGACGGCCAACGGCGTCAACTACCCGAATCTCACTGTGGGCGTGACCGAAGCCAAGGGTACCAAGTGCCCCCGCTGCTGGATGCACTCCGTCCACGCCAATGCCGAGGGCCTGTGCCCCCGCTGCGCTGCCGTCATCGCCAAGATGGACGTGGAGCTGTAAAAAGTTGTCCTAAATGAACGAAATGACCCGCTGCACCGGATCCCGGTTTGCAGCGGGTCATTTGATTTTGCAGACTTCACATCTCGTCGATGTGGTAAACGTAGTCCAGGGAACGGAGGGCGTTGATGATATCCTCGTGCTTTTTATATTGCTTGAGCTCCTTGCTGGCCACGGTGAAGGACACGGAGAAGACGCTGATGCCGGAATTGAGATAGGCTGGGTTCAGCTCAATGTCGTCAATTCGGATGCCCAGCGCCCGGACGGTGGATACAAAGTCCGGCAAATCACTTTTGTTTTTCAGTTCCAGGTGCACCTCAAAGTGGTTGGAGCGATCCTTCAGAATCTTTTCCAGCATGGGCAGCCCGGACATGCAGGCAAGCATGCTGAAAAACAGCACCAGGGACAGGATGTAGAACCCTGCACCGATGGACATGCCCACCACAGCGCAGCACCACAGCCCCACGGAGGTGGTCAGCCCCTTGATCTGGCTCTTGGAGCTGTAAAGGATGGAGTTGCTGCTGATGGTGGCGGTGCCGATGACTGCCGCCGCGGACAGCAGGGGCACCGGCGTACCGAACTGCTGCATCAGGTATTCATCGATCAGCATGGTGCCGGTTCCGGCCAGGCACACCAGAATAAAGGTGCGCAAACCGGCGGAATGCCGCTTGCTGGAGCGTTCGCAGCCGATGATGGCGGATAGAAGGAAGCTCAGCGCCAGCCGCAGCAGGATGGAGCCCAGCCCCAGTTCCACGCTCCACTGGCCCAGAAGCCGCAGGGCGATCCAATCTGTTTTCATATGTCATTACCTCCGCATGAAGAAATATCGCCGCTGAGCCTGGGTTTGGGCCAGGTGCTCCTCTGCGGCTTCTGTAAAGGCTGCCTCCTCCTCGCTGACAGCGGACTCGTGCTCCGGCAGCTCCTTCTGAATCTTTTGGATGCGCTCAATCAGCAGCTGCACATCGGATTTCCGCTGGCCGGTTTCCGAGACCTCCTCCACCGGGGCCACATCTTCCAGCTTGGTGGAGTAGGATTTGGATAAGTACAGTGCCAGTTTGGCGCAGCCGGGGCCTATCAGCTCATACAGCACCGAGGATGCCAGAATAATGGTTTGCAGGTCACTGCCCATGTCACCGCCCAGGGTGCGGGCACCCAGCGCGGCAAGGCCAATGGCAACGCCCGCCTGGGGAATCAGGGCAAGGCCCAGATAATTGCGCACCAGCTTGGGCTTGCCTGCCATCCAGCAGCCCAGCCACGCGCCAATGTACTTGCCCAGGATGCGCACGATAAAGTAGCTGGCGCCGATGACCAGCAGCGGGACGCCGTTCAGCGCTCCTTCGGCGGACACCAGGGCGTCCAGCTGGAAGGACATGCCAGACCGGACGAAGAACAGCAGCAGGATCGGCGGGCTGAAATAGCCCAGCTGCTTGAACAGCTTGTCGTTTTCCGCAATGTTGGTATACACCGTGCCCATGGCCATGCAGCCAAGCAGCGGGGATACATCCAGCAGGGCGCACACGCCGCAGAAGGAAAACAGCAGGGCAATGGAGATGATCAGCTTGTTGTCCGTGGAGCGCCGGGTGGGCATCAGCAGCTTCATGAAGAGACCGAATACGCCGCCCAGGGCCATCACCACCAGGTTCAGCAGGATGGGCTTTGCCAGTGTGCCCAGGGTGAAACCGTCGGCTCCCTGCAGGGAGGCAAGGGCAATGGAGATTGCCACGGAGTAGAGCACCAGCCCCACCACATCATCCAGCGCCACCACCTGCAGCAGGGTATCCACAAAATCGCCCTTGGCGCCGGTCTGCCGGATGGTCATCATGGTGGAGGCAGGCGCCGTGGCTGAGGCCAGCGCTGCCAGAACAATGGAGAAGGCCAGCTCCAGCCCCAGTACCCAGTAGGTCAGCACGAACACCGCCACGGAGGCCAGTACGGCTTCCATTACGGTAATCAGCACGACCTTCATTCCGTTGCGCCGGAGCACATCCAGCTTGAAAAACTCACCGGTGGAGAAAGCGATGAAGGCAAGAGCGATATCCGAAAGAAAATCCGTCCCATCAATGATCCTTTGGGGCACCAGATTCAGGCAATAGGGGCCGATCAGGATACCGGCCACGATGTACGCCGTTACGTTGGGCAGCCGCAGCAGCTTTGTAATGCGCGTCAGCAAAAAGCCGGAGAACAGCATCAGCGCCACGGAGATGATTACCGTTGGCACCGGAGGCAGCTGGGCCAGCGTCTGCTGAATAGCGGCCATGGGAAGCACTTCCTTTCTGTTGGAGTTGAATAATTATAAGACGGTATTATAGACTATCTTTATACAAAATGCAACTACTATTTTACATAAATTTTACAATGCGGCTTCCCATTTACCAATCCGGCTCCAACTGATCCCGCAGCGGCAGCGCAAAAATCCGGGCAGTGATGCTGCGGTACGCGGTAAGGTCTGTTGCCTTCCGCAGCTCCTTGGCATACTGTTCGCTTCCCCGGAATCGGCACAGGAGATAACGCCAGTTTTCCTTCAGCCGGAACATGGCGTTCCGGGAGCCGCCGAAGGCGGTGAGATATTCGCTGAGCAGGGCATCGTGAAACGCGGCCAGCGTCCCGGTATCTGTGCCGCCGGGGGTGAGCATGCCCGGGTCACCGATCAAGCCCCGGCCCAGCATCACTGCGGGGACGGCGGGATAGGCATCATGGACGGCCTGAATTTGCGCCGCACTGCACAGGTTCCCGTTGAAGCATACCGGAAAAGGGGCAGTCTCCAGCGCACGGCGGAAGCAGTCCATATGCAGGGAACCGTTGTAAAATTCCTTCCGCACCCGGGGATGGATGATGAGCTCCGCCAGAGGGTATCGGCAGTATATTTCCAGAATTTTGGAAAATTCCTCCGGCGATTGGACGCCAATCCGGGTTTTGATGGAAATGGGCAGGGGAGCCTGACCGAAAATGGCCTCCAGAAATTCATCCAGTACGTCAGGACTTGCCAGCATGCCGCTGCCTTTTCCCTTGGCTACCACCGTACCGGAGGGGCAGCCCAGGTTTAAGTTGACTTCCCGGTACCCCCGATCCCGAATCTCCCGTGCCATCCACAGAAAGTCCTCGGCGTTTTTGGTCAGCAGCTGGGGGACGACCTCAAAGTCCACACTGTCCGCCATGGGCAGCTCCCGCTCCTCCCGATTTGTCAGGTGCCGATGCACCGTCGGGGAGAAAAAGGGCGTATAGTACCGGTCAATCCCCGGAAAAAACTGATGGTGGAGCTTCCGGAAGATTCCGTCTGTCAGCCCCTCCATGGGTGCAAAATAATATCTCATAAAATCCTTTCTTGTTGACAGCTTGACAGCCTGCATGGAATGGGATTAACTAAAATCCAGGAACTGGAGGGCCAGGGTACCTGCTGGATTTGTATCAGCCCACAAGGGCGTCACTAAAAAAAGAGGGATGCCGGGCATCCCTCTTTGGTGGTAAATATCAGATTTCCATGATAACGGGCAGAATCATGGGGTTGCGCTTGGTAGTCTTATAGAGGTAGCCGCTCAGGTCATTTTTAATAGCGGACTTGATGGCGCTCCAGTCCCGCACCCGCTTGCGCTGGCAGCGTTCAATGGCCTCAATGGCAACCTGGCGCAGCTCTTCCATCAGCTCATCGGACTCCTTCACATAGATGAAGCCGCGGGTGATGATGTCCGGCCCGGAAATCAGCTCGCCATTCTGGCTGGACAGATTGACGCATACCACCAGCATGCCGTCCTGGGCCAGATGCTTCCGATCCCGGAGAACCACGCTGCCCACGTCGCCCACACCGGTGCCATCCACAAAGACCTTGCCGGCGGTGACGGGGGGCGCTTCCTTGCAGCTCTTGCCGGTGAATTCAAACACCGTGCCCAGCTCGCCAATGTGGATATTCCGGGGACTCATGCCCATGGACTGGGCCAGCTTGCTGTGCAGCTGCAAATGCCGCTGCTCGCCGTGGACGGGCAGGAAGAACCGGGGCTTGACCAGCGCGTGGATGATTTTCAGCTCCTCCTGACAGGCGTGGCCGGAAACGTGGAGCCCTTCGCTCTTTTCGTAGACCACATCCGCGCCCTTGCGGTAGAGCTCATTGATGATCCGGGAAATCGCCTTTTCGTTGCCGGGAATGGCAGAGGCGGAAATGATGATCCGGTCACCGGCGGTGATGTCCACCTGTTTGTGGGTGGAGAAGGCCATCCGGTACAGGGCGGACATATTCTCACCCTGGGAGCCGGTGGAGACGATGACCAGCTTGTTCTTGGGGATGCTCTTGATGGTGGAAATATCCACAATGGTGCCGGACTTGACATTCAGGTATCCAAGCTCCTGGGCAACCTTGAGCATATTTTCCATGCTCCGGCCGGTGACAGCCACCTTGCGCCCATAGCGCTGAGCCGTGGCCAGCACCGCCTGGATGCGGTGCATGTTGGAGGCAAAGGTAGTGACAATGATTCGCTGGTCGCAGCCCTTGAACTGCCGGTCCAGGCTCTCCGCCACCACATTTTCACTGGGGGTGTAGCCCTGCCGCTCCACATTGGTGGAGTCGGCCAGCAGCGCCAGCACGCCATCGTTGCCCAGCTGGCCGAAACGGGCCAGATCGGTCATGCCGCAGGAGGCGGTGGGGTCAATCTTAAAGTCGCCGGTCATCACCACGGTGCCCACGGGCGTGCGGATGGCAAAGGCGACCGCATCGGCAATGGAGTGGTTGACGTGGATGAATTCAACGCTGAAGCACCCGGCCTTCACGACATCGCCGGGCTTGTGGGTGACAAGCTTCACCTTATCGTCCAGCTTGTGCTCCTCCAGCTTCAGCTTGATCAGGCCATTGGTCATGGCAGTGCCGTGAACGGGGCAGATGACCTCCTTCATGAAGTAGGGAATGGAGCCGATGTGATCCTCATGCCCGTGGGTGATGAACATGCCCCGGAGCTTCTTGGAATTTGCAACGACATAGGAAAAATCGGGAATCACCAGGTCAACGCCGTACATATCCTCGTCCGGGAAGCCAACGCCGCAATCGACGATAATCATATCCTTGCCATACTCTAAGACGGTCATGTTTTTGCCAATTTCATCCAGACCGCCCAGAGGAATAATTTTCAGTTTTTCTGCCAAATGGTAAAATCTCCTTTCAGTATTGTAAATGGTAAGTCCTATGTTTGGGAGGGAAAACCCTCACACGAATTTTGAACACAAAAAGCAGGCAGCCGATTTTCAGAAAGTCCAGCCCTGAATCGCCTTTTTCCCGAAAAACGCCTGCATTTTCTCTCTGTTTAGCGGGGAATTCATCCGCTCCCCAACGGAAGGCCGGGTCTGCCCACCCGCACCGAATACAGAGAGTATAACACAGTTTTGTGAAAAAGTATACTATTATTTTTGAACAGTCTGATTTTTATCATCCGTCCCCGCATAAAAAACGCAGAGCAGCCGGATTGCCTGCTCTGCGTCGCTGGGAAAAAGGACTATCTGAAGGTGCCGTCGCTGCCCATGAGAGCGGTCAGCTCCTCCAGCCGTTCAATGGGAACAGTGGGCTGGGCCAGGGGCCTCAGGGCGATGCTCATCAGGAGCATAGGGTTGTCATCCGCGGCGACCCGATTGGAGTGGAGCACGCCGCAGCGGCGGCAGCGATGGATAATGGCCCATTCGCCGCCCTTGCGCACCCACACAGCCACCGGCTCCATAATGCCGCCGCAGTCGGAGGCACGGTCGCCGGGGTCAATGTCCACGTGAAGGCTGCACAGGCAGTTGCTGCAATGGTTGCGGTGCTGGGAGCCGGCATTTTCCGGGGTCATCAGGCGGCCGCAGACCTTGCAGGTGAAGCTGTCGGTGCAGGGGTGATTCTGATAATAGCCTTTTTCAAATTGCTTGCGTTTGTTTTCACGGTTCATGAAAGATTCCTCCTGAAGATTGAAAGCCAAATCTCCCGGGAGGAATGGCGGATTGCAGATTTGCCAACCTCCCGGTTAGCCCGCAATTCCCATCATAGTAGTAGTCTTCTTCAAACACATTCTCCTTCGAAGCTGCATTACAGACTGAGATTCAGTCCGCAAACCCATTGTAGCGTTGCAATCCTCCTTTGTCAAGCGCTGGCCTGCGGATGCTTTATTTTCTCTAATTATAGGGAATACTCTTGAATCACAGGCGGATGTTTGCTATAATACCATAGACTATTTCTCAAATGCGGGACAAGGAGGCGCGGGGCGTGGACAAGAAGCTGATGCGGCTGTTTCGGCCGTCACGGTCGATCTATTATGTACTGATGGTGGCCTTTGCCATTGGATCTGTAATGGTTGGGCAGTATCTGCTGGCCGCCGCGGAGCTGGCTGCCACCGCCGCGGCGTTCTTTGTTCATCTGAGCCACCAGCGGGCCAGCAACCGGCGCATCCGTCAGTATTTGCAGCGCGCCTCCGATACCCTGGAGAGTACGGGCCAGGGGGCCAGTCCTTTTCCGGCGGTGCTGGTACAACTGGGGGACGAGAATGTGGTCTGGTGCAATGCCAAATTTACAGAGCTTACCGGCCTGACCCTAACCTCTGTCAACCATCAGCTGGAGGACGTGCTCCCCGGCGTGGGAGTGGACTGGCTGGTGACGGGAAAGACAGAGTGCCCCAAGGAGCTGTCCATGAACGGCTGTCGGTACCGCCTGTATGGCACGGCGGTAAAAGAGAAAAACGGCCCGGCCCTGGTGGGTGTGATCTATCTCAACGACCTGACAGAGCTCTACCAGGTGCGGGATGAATACATCCGTTCCCGGCCGGTGGTTTCCATCATCATGGTGGATAACTATGAGGAGCTGACAAAAAACCTGACAGAGGGCGCCATTTCTACCCTCAACGCCAAGCTCAACGAGGCCATCACCCGCTGGACGGAACCCTATCACGGGCTGCTGCGGAAGCTGGAGAAAAATCGCTTTCTGTTCGTTTTTGAAAAGCGGGATTTGGAGGATGCGGTTACCAATAAATTCTCTCTGCTGGAGGATATCCATGGCATTGCCAGCCCGTCCGGACTGGCAGCATCGGTGTCCATCGGCCTGGGGGTGGACGGCAGCAGCTTTGAAGAGGGCTATAATTTTGCGGCCCTGGGCATTGAGATGGCCCTGAGCCGGGGCGGCGACCAGGCAGTCATCAAGGATCGGGTGAATTTCACCTTCTACGGCGGCCGCAGTGTCGAGGCGGAATACACCAGTAAGGTGCGTTCCCGGGTTACCGCCAATTCCCTGATGGAGCTCATCGGTCAGAGCAGCCGGGTATTTGTCATGGGCCACAGCAATGCGGATCTGGACAGCCTGGGTGCGGCAATGGGCATTTGCTGCCTGTGCCGCAAGAAGGGAAAGCAGGTCAATATTGTCATTGATCTGGAAAAGAACTCTACCCCCAAGCTGATTGCCCAGGCCCAGAAGGTACCGGAATATGAGAACGTGTTCATCTCCGGCCAGGAAGCTATGGTGGCCTGCGACAACGGCAGTATCCTGGTGGTGGTGGATACCAACCGCCCCGACCAGGTGGAGTGGAAGCCGTTGCTGGAAGCCATCAATAAGGTGTGCGTGGTGGACCATCACCGCCGGGCCGCCGACTATATCAATCCCGTGGTGGTCAACCTCCACGAGACCTATGCTTCCTCCGCCTCCGAGCTGGTGACCGAACTGATCACCTATGGCGTGGACAGCAGCGATGTGCTGCCCATCGAGGCGAAGGCACTGCTGGCCGGTATCTGCATGGATACCAAATTCTTCAATGTCCGCACCGGTGAGCGCACCTTTGAGGCGGCGGCAGCGCTGCGGCGCATGGGCGCGGACACCACGGAAGTGAAGCTGCTGATGCAGAACGACTTCAACGATACCGTTGCCAAATACCAGATCGTCAAGTCCGCCCGGCTTTACCGGGAGGAGCTGGCCATCGCCGCTCTGGATTACGAGACAAACCGCATCCTTGCGGCCCAGGCGGCAGATGATATGCTGAATATCTCCGGGATCACCGCCTCCTTTGTGCTTTTCCCGGATAAGGGGCAGACCATTATCTCTGCCCGGAGCATTGGCAAGGTGAATGTCCAGGTGGTGCTGGAGGCGCTGGGCGGCGGCGGCAACGCCATGGTGGCCGGCGCGCAGATGAAGGATACCGAGGTGAAGCAGGCACTGAGCCGCCTGATCGAATCCATTGATAAATTTTACGAAGGATAAGGAGAACATAAAAATGAAGGTTATTCTGACGCAGGATGTAAAGGGTAAGGGAAAGAAGGGGCAAATGATCGAGGTTTCCGACGGTTACGCCCGGAATTATATGCTGCCCCGGAAGATCGCCATCGAGGCAACAGCCGATGCCGTGAATACCATGAAAATGAACGACAAGGCCACCCAGGAGCGCATTGCCCGGGAGAAGGCGGAGGCTATGGAGATTTCCAAGACCATCCGGGGCCTGACTGTGGTGGTCAAGGCCAAGGGCGGCGGAGCCGGCCGCCTGTTCGGCTCCATTACCAACCAGGAAATTGCCGACTCGATGAAGGCCCAGAGCGGCATCGCCCTGGACAAGCGGAAGATTGTCATCGCCGACCCCATTAAGAATGTGGGCACCTACACCGTCACCTGCAAGCTGGGTTATGAAATCACGGCTCCCCTGACGGTCAAAATCGAAGAGGAATAAGCTGGAATGCCCTGCTTCCGCTGCGGAAAATGCCGGATGGGCCGGGGCAGGCAGGGAATAGCCCAAAGCGTGTTATGAAACAAAGAGGGGAGAAGCCCAAATGGCTATGGATGAAGAGCTGACAGCCCGCCAGGTGCCGCATTCACTGGAAGCGGAACAGGCAGTGCTGGGATCCATCCTGATCGACAGCCGCTGCATTACCGATGTGGTTGGCACGGTAAAACCGGAGGATTTTTATTTAGAGCAAAACCGGGAGATTTTTGAAACGATTTATACCATGTTCAATTTCTCCCAAACCATTGACCCGGTGACTGTGCTGGATAAGATGAAGGAACTGGGCGTCTACCACGATAATTCCCGGGAGTATATCCTTCAGTTGATGGAGATTACCCCCACTGCCGTCAATGTGGGCCGCTATGCCAAAATCGTCCAGGAGAAGGCCATGCTTCGCGGCCTGGGCCAGGCGGCCAGCGACATTGCGGAAATGGTCTCGGATCAGGTAGGTTCCTCTTCGGAGATCCTGGAATCCGCTGAAAAGAAAATTTACGCCCTACGCAAAGGCGAACGGGGCGACAGCCTGGAGCACATCGGCACCACCCTGCACAAGGTGTTTGACCGGCTGACAGAGCTGAGCCAGTCCGATTCCGCCATCCCCGGCCTGTCTACCGGTCTGCGGGATCTGGACACGAAGATCAATGGCCTGAACAAGTCCGATCTCATTCTGATTGCCGCCCGCCCGGCCATGGGTAAATCCGCTTTTTCCCTGAACCTGGGCGTGAATGTCGCCAAGCAATACGGCAAGACCGTGGCTGTTTTTAACCTGGAAATGTCCCGGGAGCAGTTGGCCATGCGTCTGCTGGCCGGGCAGTCCTTTGTGGACAGCCAGAAGATGGCAACCGGTAAGCTCTCCGAGGAGGAGTGGAGCAAGCTCTGCATGGGTTCCACCGCTCTGAGCCAGACGGATATCCGTATTGACGATAACCCTTCGGTCACCGTGGCGGAGATCAACGCCAAGTGCCGGAGGCTGGATAACCTGGGCCTGGTCATCATCGACTATTTGCAGTTGATGACCGGTTCCGGCTATGGCCGGAACAGCGAAAACCGCGTTACCGTGGTGGGCGAGATTTCCCGGGCCCTGAAGATCATGGCAAAGGAGCTGAATGTCCCGGTGATCTGCCTGAGCCAGCTGTCCCGTGCGGTGGAAAGCCGTACCGATAAGCGGCCCATTATGTCCGACCTTCGGGAATCCGGCGCCATTGAGCAGGATGCGGACGTCATTATGTTCCTATACCGAGATGAATATTACAATGCCAACAGTGAGGAGAAGGGAATCGCGGAGTGCATCGTGTCCAAGAACCGCCATGGTGAGACCGGCGCGGTGAAGCTCCAGTGGATGCCCCAGTTCCAGCTGTTTGCCGACCGGGAGTGGAAGCATGCTGAATAAGCTCTGCGCCGCCCTGACGGAAGAAAATCGGATACAGCCGGGGGAGCGGATCACCTGCGCCGTCTCCGGCGGGGCGGATTCCATCGCTCTGCTGTTTGGGCTGTATCTTTTGCAGGACAAATTAAAAATTGAGCTGCGCGCTGCCCATTTTAACCATCACCTGCGAGGGGCGGAGTCCGACGAGGATGAGCGCTTCGTCCGGGATTTCTGCGCGGGCTACCGAATCCCGCTGGAAGTAGGCGGGGCGCAGGTGCAGCCCGGCAAGAAGGGCCTGGAGGCCGCCGCACGGGAGGCGCGGTATGCGTTTCTGCGCGGCCTCCCCGGCAAGATCGCCACGGCCCACACCGCAGATGACAATGCCGAAACCGTGCTGATGCACCTGCTGCGGGGCACGGGGCTGAAGGGACTGGGAGGCATCCGGCCTGTCAGCGGCAGCGTCATTCGCCCCATGCTGGGCATTACCCGGCAGGAGGTGGAGGCATTCCTGACGGAATACCACCTGCCCCACCGGGAGGATAGCTCTAACGCCGGGGACGCATTCCTCCGCAACCGCATCCGGCACGGTATCATGCCCCTGCTTCAGGCGGAAAATCCCAGCGCTGCCCTGTCTATTTCGGCCATGGCGGCGCGGGTAAGGCAGGATGAGGATTATTTGCAATCCCTGCTGGAGCCGGAGCTGCCCCCTGTCAGCCGCCTGCGGGTGCTGCCGCAGCCGCTGCAATGCCGCTATGCGGAACGCTTCCTGAAGGAAAGCGGTATCCCGGAACCGGAGCAGGCCCACATTCAGGGGGTGCTGCGCCTGATCGCATCGGAGAAACCCTCCGCCAGAATGAGTTTCCCCGGCGGGGCGGTGATTGCCAGAGATTATGAGCGCCTGGTGCGGCTGGAAACCCAGGCGGTACCGCAGGAGTGCCTTGTCCCGGTGCCCGGAAGCCTGGAGCTTCCTGCGTGGGGCATCCGCCTGCGGGCGGACATTGCGCCAAACGGCGGCACCGGTGTACGGCTTCAGGGGCCGCTGACGGTGCGCAGCCGCCGGGAGGGGGATTCCCTTCGGCGAAACGGCGGCACCAAGAGCCTGAAGAAACGGATGATTGACCGCAAGATCAGCGCTGACCGGAGAAACCGTATTCCGGTGCTGGCAGATGACGGCGGCGTGGTGTGGGTGCAGTCCTTCGGCTTCCATTTGGACCGACTGGAGGGAGAACCCAACTGCTATCTCATTATCGAGCCAACCCATTCACATACAAACGCCCGGGAGGAGTAGAAAGAAATGGAACAGGATATTCAGAAGATTCTCATCACCGAGGAGCAGCTTCAGCGCCGCATCGAAGAGCTGGGGCAGGATCTGACCCGCGAATACGCCGATAAATTCCCCGTGATCGTGGGCGTGCTCAAGGGCGTGGTGGTTTTTTACGCGGACATGGTGCGCAAGATCAAGGTGCCCTGCCAGATGGACTTTATGTGGATTTCCAGTTATGCGGGAACCAACTCCACCGGCGAAATGGTGGTCAAGCGGGATGTGACTGTAGACGTAAAGGATCGCCATGTGCTGATTCTGGAGGATATTTACGATACCGGCAATTCCCTGGATTTTACCTATCGCCACCTGATGGAGAAGCATCCTGCTTCCCTGAAAATCTGCACGCTGCTGGATAAGCCGGAGCGCCGCAAGCCGGGCATCACCCTGAAGCCGGACTATGTGGGCTTCACCGTCCCCAATGAATTTGTGGTGGGCTATGGCCTTGACTACAACGAAGAATACCGGAACCTCCCCTATGTGGGGGTGCTCAAGCCGGAAGTTTACGAAAAATAAGGAGTTACACGATTGAAAAAGCAACGCAGGAGCATCACGCCGCTGATTTATCTGGCAGTGTTGGTGCTGGTTTTCAGCTGGGCGCTGAATGAATTCGGCCAAAAATCCAACGCCGTTCCCTATTCTAATCTGGTAAAGCTCTTTCAGCAGGAGCAGGTGAGCCAGTTCCTGGTGGAGGGCAATTCCATCACCCTGATTTTGCGCAGCCCCTACAATGGGAAAACCACAATTACCTCGGGGCTGGCAGACCCGGCGGGCTTCCGCAGCCAAATGCAGAGCCTGTTTGATGAGCAAATGGCATCTGGGGTGCTTACCGCCTATGATTTTGTGGCGGACAAGAGCTATACGCCCTATGATTTTATCATCCCCCTGCTGGTAGCGGGCGGTGTGCTGCTGCTGATTTGGTCGTTCCTGATGGGGCGGATGAACGGCGGCGGCAACCCCATGGCCCAGTTCGGCAAGGCCCGCACGGTGCTGGGCGTCCCGGATAACAAAAAGGTCACCTTCGCGGATGTGGCCGGCGCGGATGAGGAAAAGCAGGAGTTGGAGGAAGTGGTGGACTTCCTGCGGGATCCGGCAAAGTACACCGCCATGGGCGCCCGCATCCCCCACGGCCTGCTGCTGGTAGGCCCTCCGGGCACCGGCAAAACCCTGCTTGCCAGGGCGACGGCCGGGGAGGCAGGCGTGCAGTTCCTGTCTATTTCCGGCTCCGACTTCGTGGAAATGTACGTGGGCGTGGGTGCAAGCCGTGTCCGTGATCTGTTTGAGCAGGCAAAAAAGCTGGCTCCGGCAATCATTTTCATTGATGAGATCGATGCCGTGGGCCGCAAGCGCGGCAGCGGCATGGGCGGCGGCCACGATGAGCGGGAGCAGACTCTGAATCAGCTGCTGGTGGAGATGGACGGCTTCGGCACCACCGAGGGCATCATTGTCCTGGCGGCGACCAACCGGCCCGATATTCTGGATCCCGCACTGCTGCGTCCCGGCCGCTTTGACCGGCAGATTCAGGTGAACCGCCCGGATGTGAAGGGCAGAGAGGATATTCTGAAGGTGCACGCCAAGGGTAAGCACCTGGACGAGTCCGTGAACCTGCATACCATTGCTCGCTCCACGGCCGGATTTACCGGCGCGGATCTGAGCAACCTCCTGAACGAGGCGGCAATTCTGGCAGCCCGCAACAACCGGCCCGCCTTCACCATGGAGGACGTGGACGAGGCGATGATGAAGATTCTGGCTGGCCCCGCCAAGAAGAGCCATGTGGCCTCCCGCCGGGATCTGAAGACCACGGCCATCCACGAGGCAGGCCACGCCATTGCCATGTACCGCCTGCCCACCCATGACCCGGTGCGGCATATTTCCATTGTCCCCCGGGGCAGAAGCCTGGGCGCTACCTGGAGCCTGCCGAAGGATGACAGCTCCAATATGACCCGTAATGAAATGTATGAGCAGATTGTGGCCCTGCTGGGCGGCCGGGCAGCGGAAGAGCTGTTCTTGGGGGATATCTCCGTGGGTGCCTCCAATGATATCGAGCGGGCAACAAAGCTGGCCAAGGATATGGTCGCCCGCTACGGTATGAGCGAGAAGATCGGCACGGTCAGCTATCTGGATGACGGCGAGGTCTTCATCGGCCGGGATTACCAGAGCACCAAGAGCTATTCCGAGCAGGTGGCCGGCACCATCGACCAGGAAGTCAAAACCCTGATCGATAAGGCCTACGACCAGTGCCGGGATATTCTGAAGCAGGACAGTGCCAAGCTCCAGGAGCTGGCGGATTACCTGCTTGCCAACGAATCCATCACCGGCGAGCAGTTCCGGAATCTGATGGAAGGCAAGGAGCTGGGCGAAGCATCCCATACCTCTCTCACCGATGGCTTTGAGGAGCCGGAGAACACAGCAGAATAAAAGAACGCCCCGGCGAATGCGGTTTGTCCATCATTCGCCGGGGCTGAATTTATTTGATGACGGGATTACGGGAGAGCACTGGCACCGGGAATGTCCCCGTCGTATCGGATCCAGCCATACGTGTCGCCGTACTGAATATAGGCCCATTGGATACCGCCTATGCTGTCCAGATTCCAGATGGAGACGCTGGTTCTGGCATCCAGGGTGGCAAGACTTTGGGTGGCCTCACTGGGGGCAGCATACAGCGTGGCATCCTGCGGAAGTATATAGGATACTGTGGGGCCCTGGTGGAAGACGTGATCCTCGGTATCGGGGACGGTGGTTTCGTCTTCTCCGTCAAATTGCAGCCAGCCCAGGGTGTCGCCGTACTGGACATAAGCCCACTGAATGCCGCCAACCTTCTCCACGCGTTTTACGGTGACGCTGGTGTGTGCCTCCAGCGTTATCAGTACCCGGCTGGTTTCGCTGGGCGCGTAATACAGCGGGGCTTCCTGGAAAAGAATATGCACGCCGGTGCCGGGCAGGTCAAGCGCTTGGCTTGGCGCGTCTGAACCGGTGGGCAGCATATCGCTGCCGCCTTTGATCCAGCCTATGGCATCGCCGTACTGGACATAGGCCCATGGGGTCGTGCCAATGGTTTCCAGCTGCAGCACCAGAACCTGGGTTTCGGCCTCCAGGGTCAGCATGGCCGGGCTGGTCTCACTGGGAGACCGGCGCAGTGCGGTTTCTTCGGGAATGACGTAGAGAACAGGGTTAAGAACGGTAAAGTGACCGGTTTTCCCAGCAAGGGCGTCTGCTTCAGACCACTGAGGAAGGGATGCGTCAGTGCTTTCGGAATCGCGGAGAATCCAGCCTGTACGCTCATCAGAGCATTGCACGTAGGCCCAGCTGCGCTGACCAATGGTTTCGGCACGCAGCACCGTTACCGTGGTGCCTGCCTCCAGTGTGGCAAGCACCCGGGAAGTCTCGCTGGGGGAAACGTAGAGGGCGCATGTACTGGGCAGCGTTTCGGCCGGTACATCCTGGGCAGCAGGGCTGCTGTGGGATACGGTTTCTGCCTGCACCGGATCGGTGAGCAGACCGACGGCCAGGCTGACGCACAGCACGGCAGCAGCAAGCACCATCCAGAATTTGGGCTTACGGTAGCGCAGCACCCCTCGAATCCGCTGCTTGACCCCTACCTCGCCAAAAGCCAGCGGGCAGGCGGCAATGGAGCTGCGGGGAATACTGCAGGCCAGCAGGGCGGCGGAGTAGTGCTTTTTTCCGGCACCGTCCAGGTTATGAATCACCGCTTCGTCGCAGGCCTGCTCCATGTCCCGGCAGAACAGCACATAGGCCAGCCAGCACAGGGGATTGAACCAGTAAACGGCCAGCAGGCAGTAGCCAAGGGGCTTCCAGAGATGATCGCCCCGGCGCAAATGAGCCCGCTCGTGAGAGAGAATGCAATCCCGCAGCTGTGGATCCATGGCGGAGGGCAGATAGATTTTGGGCCGGACAATGCCCAGCACGAAGGGGGAGCGGATGTTGTCGCAGAGGTACACATTGCCCGCCTCCCGCAGGAAGACCCGCACCCGGCGGTGGAGGCGAATGGAGCTGACCAGTGCGTAAAGCGCCATGATGGCCACGCCGGCGGCCCATACCCAGGGCAGCACATCCAGCCAGGAGAAGGCCGGGGCGGCGGACGGTGCTTGCGCGGCGGCAGCGGGAAGCGCTGCCGGATTGTTTTCAAAGAGAACCGCCGGGGCGGCAATGGGCTGCGGCACCAGGCTCACCCGGCTTTCCAGGGAGAAGGGCAGCATCAGCCGTACCCCTACCAGCGCCCACAGCAGGCAGGAGAATCGCCGGGGCACCTTGCGCAGCAGCGGCCGTAAGAGAATCAGAAGCAGGGTCATCCACCCGGCCGTCAGACTAAGCCGGGCAACCTGGTAGAGCAGTGCGTTCATTTTGATTCCTCCTTGTCAAATGCATCCAGCATTTGCCGGATGTCGTCCAGATCCCGCTGGGAGAGGGGTTTCCCGACGGTAAAGGCGGCAATAAAGGCGGGCAGAGAACCGTCAAAGGTCTCCTCCACAAATTTTTGGCTTTGGCGGGCGCTGTATTCCTGCTTGGTCACCAGTGCGGTGACGGTGCCGCCGTCGTTCTGGAACAGGCCCCTTTCACACAGTTTTTTGAGTACGGTGTAAGTGGTGGATTTCTTCCATTCCAGCTGATCGGCACAGCGCCGTACCAGCTCTCCGGAACTCAGCGGTGCATTTTCCCAAATGATGTCGGCAAAACGTGCCTCCACTGCGCCCAATCGAATATCGTCCATTTGGCTTTCCTCCTGTCTGGTCTATTACTAATCGACTAGCACCATTAGCCTATCATGAATAGACCGAAATGTCAATAAAAAATGCGGACAAAAAATAAAATGTCCGCAAAGAATGTAAAATGCCGTCTGTTGCATAGAACCATTTAAAATCCAAGGACTGTAGGGGAGGATATTCTCCCCCACAGGGCAGTGTGTCAAAAAAGCCTCGCAGAGTTTGCCGACGGAAGTCGGCAAATAAACTAAGATCATTTTCCGTCGGGGCATGTACCTGATGGAAAATACATCTCAGGCTGCAAGTGTGCGAGTTGTTCGCCTACGGCAAACAACTCGTGCGCGCAGCAGACTGCGAAAGTTTGTCGGGAAAGCCCGCAAGGGGTTTTTCGACAGTCTGGACTGTAGGGGAGGATATTCTCCCCTACAGGGATAAGAGGGCCCAATTACACCGCGTAGAGGAGGACGGCGAAGAATTGGAGAACGCTGCCCAGAACCACAAAGATGTGGAACACGGAGTGCATCCAGTGCTTCCTGGAGCCGATGCCGTACAGCACGGCTCCCACCGTGTAGGCAATTCCGCCCCACAGCAGAAACAGAAAGCCCGGGCGGGTCAGGACGTCATAGGTCTGCCGGGCAAAGGGGATAATGGCCCAGCCAAGACCAATGTAGCAGATCATGGAAATAACGTTGTATTTTTTCAGGTCGATGGCGGTGAGCACCGTGGCAATGGATGCGACTACCCATTCGAAGAAAAACAGGCCCCAGCCCAGCTTGGGATATACCGGCCGCAGGGCCGACAGCGCCATTACGGTGTAGGTGCCGGCAATGAGAAAGTAGATGGTGCAGTGATCCACCACCTGCATGACCTTCTTTGCCATGCCCGGCTTCAACCCGTGATACACGCTGGAAACGGTGTACAGCGCCACCATACTCACGCCGTAAATGGCAGAGGAGACGATGCCGTACCGGTTCCGGTGCAGCGCGGCGAATACGACGCACAGCGCCAGCGCGGCCACGGCGAAAACACCGCCCACGATG
Source organism: uncultured Oscillospiraceae bacterium (assembly GCA_934591635.1). GTDB lineage: Bacteria > Bacillota > Clostridia > Oscillospirales > Oscillospiraceae > Faecousia. Next base: position 32,097 of record CAKTPI010000008.1, read on the forward strand.
TGGGTGACAGTGTTCATAATTTCCTCTCCGCGGGTGTAGTCCGGCAGCACCCGGTCGCATAATTTTGTCCTGCTTACTCTGGTCATTGTGTTTGCCTCCTGGCATCTTGGTTTGCCTTTATTATAGCCGGACTGCCCACAAATGCACCCTAAAGTGTCCTGTTTGCCCTCTCCTGTCCCTAGTAGAGCCGTTCTACTGCCGGTAGAGAGCCATTCTCTTGGGCGATAAGCACAAAAACCAGTTGACAAATTGTGCAGCATCCACTAAAATGAATCGAAAATACACCTGTACTGCTCCTGAGGACACAGGCGCACGGCCAGAAGAGAGAGGACACCCGCTATGAAGAAAACCGCATTTCTCACCCTGGATAAGGCCAGAGAAATCACGGCTCAGATCCCAACCCCCTTCCATATTTATGACGAGGCAGGCATTCGCGCCAACGCCCGTGCCCTGCAAAAGGCCTTTGCCTGGAACAAGGGCTTCCGGGAGTTCTTTGCCGTCAAGGCAACACCGAATCCTTATATTCTGAAGATCCTTCAGGAGGAGGGCTGCGGCTGCGACTGCGCCACCTATACAGAGCTGCTTCTGGCGGAGGCGGTGGGCATCACCGGACACGATGTGATGTTCTCCTCCAATGTTACCCCAAAGAAGGATATGCAGAAGGCCCGGGAGATGGGCGTGTACATCAACCTGGATGACGCGACTCATGTGGATTTCCTGGCGGCTCTTGGCCCTGTACCGGAGACGGTGTGCCTGCGCTATAATCCCGGCGGCTCCTTCAGCCTTGGCAATACCATTATGGATATGCCCCGGGACGCCAAATACGGTATGACGGAGGATCAGATGGCCGGTGCCATTACCCGGCTCCAGAAGCTGGGCACAAAACATTTCGGCATCCACGCTTTTTTGGCCTCCAACACCACCACGAATGAATATTATCCGGAACTGGCCAGCCAGCTTTTCCGTTTGGCAGTGCGGTTGCGCAATGCCACCGGGGCGGACTTCCGGTTTATCAACCTCTCCGGCGGCATTGGTGTGGACTACCGGCCGGAACAGCCCAGCTGTGACATTCAAACCATCGGCGATGGGGTGCGGCTGCGCTATGAGCAGATCATGACCCCGGCGGGAATGGGGGATGTGGCGATCTTTACGGAGTTGGGCCGCTTCATGCTGGCTCCTTTTGGACACCTGGTTTCCACGGTGCTGCACCAGAAGCACATCTACCGGGAATATGTAGGCCTGGATGCCTGCGCGGCGGATCTGATGCGCCCGGCCATGTACGGCGCGTATCACCACATCACCGTCCTGGGGAAGGAGGATGCCATTCTTGACCACGTGTATGATGTGATCGGCGGCCTGTGTGAGAACAACGACAAATTTGCAATTGAGCGCAGCCTGCCCCAGATCAATGTGGGGGATATTGTAGTGATCCACGACACCGGTGCCCACGGCTATTCCATGGGCTATAATTACAACGGTAAGCTCCGGTCTGCCGAGGTGCTGCTGAAGGAGGACGGTTCCTTCCGGCTTATCCGCCGCGCTGAGACCCCCATGGACTATTTTGCCACATTGGACATGACTGAGTTCCAGTTCCATAATTGACCAAAATCAAAGCAAAAACATGAGAATGTATGATTTCTTTTAAGAGATTGTAAATAATGAACAAATACAGCACCTGATTTTTGGGGATTGCACAGCGAAAATAACAAATAAAATTCATGTTTTTTCGTTCCGGCTGTGTTATAATGAAAACACGGAACACCGGGTACATCCGGCAGCCGAGAAGGAGAACCGACATGAACAACATCCTGTTTTTTTTACTGCCGAAAGCCATGTGTGCTTTCTTGTATGACGACTATACCGTTCGCCAAGCACTGGAAAAAATGGAATCCGCCGGGTTCCAGGCTTTGCCCATTCTCAACCGCCGGGGAGAGTACCGGGGTACCCTGACGGAAGGTGACCTGCTCTGGGCCATGAAAAATGTGTGCTATATGGATATGCGTCAGGCGGAGGCTCACCGCATTATGGAGATCTATCGCCGTAAGGACAACGTCCCGGTTCGGGTCACCACCTCCATGCACGAGCTGATTGACCGGGCCTCTACCCAGAATTTTGTCCCCGTAGTGGACGACAAGGATGCCTTTATCGGCATCGTCAAGCGCTCCTCCATTGTTCAGTACTGCAAGCAGACCCTGTTCCCGGAGGACTAAGCTTCCCTTATGTACATGAAAACTCCGTTTGCACCCGGTAAAGTGGGCGCAAACGGAGTTCCTTTTTATTCAAAGCTTTCCCAGTCCAGCTTGGAGCGATCCAGGGGATATTCCGCAACCCGATAGCTGCTGGGGCTGTCCTCCTGATAGAGCACAGTGTAGGTGCTCCCCTGGGGCAGCGCATAGGCTTTTGCTGCATCATCGAAGACATTGGGCAGATGCTTGCCGGGGGAGGTGTGGGCAATCACCAGACAGACGCTGCCGTAGAGTTCCTCTGCCCGCGTGCCATACTCCTCCAGGGAGTTTAATTCCAGTACAGGGAAATCCTGCTCTGGCCGGTAGTTGGCAAAAATATACCAGCTGAAATCCACAATATAGTAGTGGCCCTGGTAGCGGATGTAGTTATACACGTGCCCGCCGCCTTCCCCAATGGGATAGGCGTGGAGGATGAAGCCGATTTCCTCGTAGTCCCCCTCCAGCAGGTAATTTGCCAGATTTGCGGCGGAACCGCAGTTGCCCGTGCGGGATTCCATGACCTCGAAGGCGCTCATGTTGTAGTGCCATTCGTTTCCGTCAATTTCCTCCGAAAAGTCGCCGCCGCAGTCGCAAATTTGGGCGGCCAGCATGTACATCAGCAGGTCACCGGCGGTTTTTACCCGCTCCTTGACCTCTTCCGGCGTGCAGTCCGGAAGAGCGTAGGCCTCTTCCACCGTCAGCGTTGTGCCGCCCAGCATCTGGGAGAGCTGATAGGCGCCGATATTCTCCGGCTTAATGTGCCCGTAAACCTGTTCTTCCCAGGTATCCAGGAATGCACCGTTTTTGTAGAGCTCCACAGCACCGGAATCCTGAGGAATATAGGTACCCTCCTGATAGTCCAGGGCAACAACGGCGTCGCCGGGCAGATAAAACAGCTGGGTCAGCACGCCGCCGGGAGCGGCGGGATCGTCCGGGCTTCCGTAAAAGGAAACCAGATCGGTCAGTTCCTTTACGTGTAGCAGGGGCGTCCCCTCATCCATGCAGTTCCCTTCGGTAAACAGCCGGCAGGTACGATCCGGAGAGTAGACATAGTAGCCATCCTCTGCCGGAATTACGGTGCCGCTGAGGACGACCCCGGAACCCTCGTCCATCGCTGCAACGATTTGCCCCATGCCGGGGTAATCATCCCCCAGAATGTGCACCGCCAGAGAATCCGCCGCGGGGGTAGACAGAAGCCCCTGCTGCCAATAGAAGAACACAAATTCCGCACCGTAGGTGCGTTGATTTTTGGGGTCACTGGTGACATTGGACCAGTATTCGCCTGCCTGGGTGTCGATCCAGGCGGCAAAGTCGGCAAAGGTGGCAATCTGCTGCCGCAGGGTTTCCAGATCCGCATCCTTTAGCCCCATTATTTCGTCATCCGACAGGAGCCGCTTGGTAAAAAGCTCGGGCGGGTCGGTAATCAGCTGATAGGGGGCATCGGCAGCTGCGGCGGGAAAGCGCACGCAGCAGAGAGTCAGGAAGAGCGCAAGAAGCGCTGCGATGGTTTTTTTCATGGTAAAGCACCTCATTCCTCAATTCCCAGTTTAAACCGGCGCATCATTTCATTGGTCAGACTGTAGTCATCCGGCTGCAATTCAATATCCTCCCGGCGTACCCACTGGGCGTATTTCAGTTCCTGGGTGTCCATATGGATGGTGGCGTCGCCCTCCAGCTCGCAGTAGTAGCCCAGCAGCAGATCATTGGCAATGCCCCAGGGCTGGGAGGCAAAGTAGCGGATGTTTTTGACCCGGACACCGGCCTCCTCCATTACCTCCCGGGCGACGGTTTCCTCAGCGGTTTCGCCGATTTCCGTAAAGCCCGCAATCAGGGCGTTATACGCCACGCCGGTGCGGTAACGGGTGAGCAGCAGCCTGTCCCCATGTTTTACGCCGACAATGACGGCGGGCATGATACGGGGGTAGAAGGTTTTTCCGCAGGCGGGGCAGAGCATGGCCCGCTCGGCGGCGGAGTGGTGGGTTCGCGTGCCGCAGCGGCCGCAGAACTGCACGTCCCGGTACCAGTCGGCCAGATGTTTGCCGGTGAGAATGGCAAACATCTCATGCTGAGGGAATACCCTCTCCTGCCGCAGCTGGCGCACCGCGGCAAAGCGGAAACCGGCAGGGATGGAATCCACATCCGGGGCCAAGAAATAAGGTGTCCCGTCCACGGCAAACAGATAGCGGTATGCCTGCTGCCCGCACTGCTGCACTGTGGGCAGCTGCCCGGCTTCCGTTACCAGCAGGGTTCCCTCCCGGAAGCAGAGAACGGGGTTCCCTTCCTGCGGCAATATTTCCGGATGGTATTCATTGCGCAGGGAATGGGGGAAAATATCCTGAATCATGAGAAAATCCTCCTTTTCCCCCTTATTGGTCAATGGCCAGGTTCTGAATCCATTTGCCCTGGTGCAGGAAAATATAGCCGAGCAATGCCTTGAGCATGTTGGTGCTCTGGCAAATCAGATACAGCGGCAGAATGGCAATGCCGGTGAAGCGGCTGAGGCAGAAGGCCAGGGGCACCATCACCACCCATACAAAGCCGCAGTCGAACAGGAAGGTGATATAGGTCTGGCCGCCGGAACGGAGAATGAAATAGGAGGCATTGGCAAAGGCATCAAAGACCATAAACAGAGCCATGATCAGAATCAGCTTTCCGGCCAGTGCCCGCACCTCTTCGGTGGTATTATACAGCAGCGGGAAGAGCTCGGCAAGCACTGCCGTTACCCCGCCGAACAGCACACCGGAGGCAACGGAGATGGCAATCAACTTCCGGCTGTAATCCTTCACCTCGTCCTGCGGGGCGGAGGCTCCCAGCATTTGCCCCATGAGGATACCGTCTGCTGCGCCCATGGACATGAACACCACACCGGTCAGATTAAACAGGGTAGTAGAGATGTTCAGCGCGGGCACCACATCCAGACCGCAGGTGGAGTAGCATTGATTCAGGAAGGCCATGCCCGTGGACCACAGCAGCTCATTTGCCAGCAAGGGCATGCCCTTGACGGTGATGTTCCGCAGCAGACCGGAGGGGATCCGCATGGAGCGATAGGCTCCCACAATAAAGGCATTGCGTTCCTTGTGCCGATGGGTCCAGCCTGCTACAATGGCCAGCTCTACGAAGCGGGAGATGACTGTGGCCAGTGCCGCACCCTCAACGCCCATCTCCGGGGCGCCGAAATGGCCGAAGATGAAGATATAGTTAAATACCAGATTTACCAGAGTCGCAGCTACACCGCCCAGCATGGGCACCAGAGTCTCGCCGGTTTCCTTCAGCGTGCCGGAATAGGCATTGGTCAGCGCGAAGGGCAGCAGACCGGGCAGCATCATTTTCAGATACACTTCGCCGTAGTGGAGGATTGCTGCTGCATCCTCCGGATTGCCGTCGCCGGTGAGGAACAGAGAAATCAGCGGCGTGTCTGCTGCCAAAAACAGGGCAACTCCAATTACAGCCAGCGCGGTGCAGATCAAAAATTTGAACCGGAAGGTGTGTCGGATGCCCTCGGTGTCCCCGGAGCCCTGAAACTGAGCCGTGAAGATACCGGCCCCGGCGGTAGCACCGAAGATGCATAGATTAAACACAAACAGCAGCTGGTTGACAATGGAAACACCGCTCATGGGCAGGGTGCCAACCTGCCCCACCATGATGTTATCCAGCAGGGAGACAAAGTTTGTAATTCCGTTTTGAATGATGATGGGCACCACAATGGTGATGACCCGCTTGTAAAAAGCCCGGTCGCCGATGTATCGTTTCAGCATAGTTACCTCTCTTTTCCCTCTTTATAATATATGATAAATGTATGGCCTCAACATTTTATTCTATCATGAAAACCCTAAAAAGCAAGCCCGATATCCGGCAAAAAAGGCCGCCCCAGATACGTGGGACGGTCTCTTTTTGGTACAGTGAGGGCCTGTAAGCCGGGTTCTGTTTTGACAGCCATCTATCTAGCCCTGCGGTTGCCCGCAGGGTCAAGCCGCCTCCTCGGGACGGTCGGGCAGACCCATTGTCCCTCCACGGCGTTGCTCCGGGATAGAGTTTACATCGTAAAACCCATGTTACCATGGGCCGGGTGCGCTCTTACCGCACCTTTTCACCCTTGCGCGGCTCCTGTTTTACGGGAGGCACGCGGTATCTCTCTGTTGCACTTGTCCTGAGGTTGCCCTCGGCGGGCGTTACCCGTTATCCCTGCCCTGTGGAGCCCGGACTTTCCTCATCTGGGCCCTTTCGGTTCCCATCCGCGGCTGTCCAGCCTTCGCTGCGGGAATATTCTACCCTAAAGCGGGCGAATTGTCAAATCCCCTTGAAAAATTCTTTTGAAAAGGGTATACTGGCAGCAGAAAAATGGGAACCGATTGAGGAGGCCATGAAACATGGATGCGTTTGATCAGTATTTTACGGCGCTGAAGGGAAAGAAAATTGCTGTGTTGGGTCTGGGGGTCAGCAACCGGCCCTTAGTGCGGCTGCTGCTGGAATTCGGCTGCAATGTTACCGGCTGCGACAAGACGCCCCGGGAGAAGCTGGATGCGGAGGTGCTGGCGCTGGAGCAGGCGGGCTGTCATCTGCGGGTGGGAGAAAATTACCTGGATGATCTGGCGGCGGATGTGGTGTTCCGCACCCCCGGCATGCACCCGGGCAACCCAGCCATTTGCCGCCTGCGGGAGCAGGGGGCAATCATCACATCGGAAATGGATGCGTTTTTTCAGGTGGCCCCCTGTCATTTGATCGGAGTCACCGGCTCGGACGGCAAGACGACCACCACAACCCTGATTTCCGAGATGCTGAAGGCCGCCGGAAAGCAGGTCTGGCTGGGCGGCAACATCGGCACGCCGCTGCTGCCTCTGTGCCGTCAGATGAAAGAGGGGGACTATGCGGTAGTGGAACTCAGCTCCTTTCAGCTGATGGATATGACCCGCAGCCCCCACCGGGCGGTGGTTACCAATCTGGCTCCGAACCATCTGGATATCCATAAGGATATGCAGGAGTATGTGGAGGCCAAGAAGAATATCTTCCGCTTCCAGCAGCCGGGGGATCTGCTGGTGGTCAACGCCGATAATGCTATCACAGCAGCTTTCCGGGGGGTGGGTGAGACCCATTTCTTCTCCCGCCGGGAGAAGACCAACTGCATCTGGCAGGAGGGGAATTGGATCCTGCGCCGGGGGGAGCGGGTGCTGAATGTCAACGATATTCTGCTGCCCGGCGTGCACAACATTGAAAATTATATGGCGGCCATGGCGGCGGTGGACGGCCTGGTGCCGGATGAAGCCATCTGCCAGGTGGCGAAGCACTTTGGCGGCGTGGAGCACCGCATTGAGCTGGTGCGGGTGAAGGACGGCGTGAAATTCTATAATGATTCCATTGCTTCCTCTCCCAGCCGCACCATTGCGGGGCTGCGCAGCTTCCGGCAGAAGGTGATGCTCATTGCCGGCGGCTACGACAAGCATATCCCCTACGATGTGCTGGGGCCTGAGATTTGCCGGCATGTCAGTCGGGTGTTCCTGTGTGGCGCCACGGCGGATAAGATTCGCGCGGCGGTGGAAAGCTGCCCGGATTACAGACCTGGCGCACCGGAAATGACGGACTGCGGCGATTTTGACAGCGCCGTCCGGGCGGCAGCGGCGGCGGCCAAGGCGGGGGACATTGTGCTGATGAGCCCTGCCAGCGCCTCCTTTGATCAGTTTAAAAACTTTATGGAGCGGGGCAATCGATTTAAGGAAATTGTGAAGGAGCTGTAAGCCATGAACCTTACAAAGCTTTCCAGATTTGGAAGGAAGGTGCTGCCGCTGAAAAAATGCGGCGCGGTGATTGTGGCGGCAGGCTCCGCCTCCCGGATGGGGGGCATCGACAAGGTGATGGCACCTTTGGGCGGGGAGCCAATGATTGTCCGCACAGTCCGCACCTTTCAGCAGTGTGACGCCATTGCGGAAATTGTGATTGTGACCCGGCCGGATCTGATCCGCTCCATCGGTGCTCTGTGTGCCGGGATGGACAAGGTAACGGCGGTGGTGGCCGGGGGCAAGAGCCGCCAGGAATCCGTGGGCTTGGGACTTAATACTCTGTCGGCTGGAATCGAACTGGCCGCTGTTCACGACGGGGCAAGACCGCTGATCACGGATGCGGTGATCGACCGCACCGTCCGGGCAGCGAATACCTATGGCGCCGCCGCCCCGGCCGTCCCGGTGAAGGATACGGTGAAGGTGGTGCGCAGCGGCCTGGTAGCGGAGACACCGGACCGGGCCACCCTCCGGGCGGTGCAGACACCCCAGGCGTTCGATTTTGACCTGCTGCGGGGCGCTCTGAAAAAAGCCCAGGAGGACGGCGCTGCTGTTACGGATGACTGCTCGGCGGTGGAACGGCTGGGCATGTCGGTCAAAATTGTGGAAGGGGACGAACGGAACCTGAAGGTCACCACCCCGATGGATTTGAAAATTGCGGAAATGCTGCTGGAGGAGAAAATATGAGAATTGGCCATGGCTATGATGTCCACCGCCTGGTGCCCGGGCGGGACTTGATTTTGGGCGGGGTAAAGATTCCCTATGAGCTGGGACTGGACGGACACTCGGATGCGGATGTGCTCCTCCATGCGGTGATGGATGCCCTCCTGGGGGCAGCAGCGATGCGGGACATCGGCTATCATTTCCCGGATACGGATCCAGCCTATAAAGGGGCAAACTCCCTGGAGCTGCTGAAAATCGTGGGCAGCAAGCTTACCGATGCCGGATACCGGGTGGGCAACATCGATGTAACCATGATTGCCCAGAGGCCAAAATTGAAGGAATACATCCCTGCAATGAAAGCCAACATTGCCGCGGTCCTGGAAATCCCGCTTGACCGGGTCAACGTCAAGGCCACAACAGAAGAGCATCTTGGCTTTACCGGCACCGGCGAAGGCATGAGCTGCCACGCGGTGTGTCTCCTCGAGTGATCAAAAATTCCCCCGGACGGAAAGTGTCCGGGGGGAATTCTGTTATTTTGGGTGCCTGAAGCCCAGGCGCAGCGCTTTTGTGGGACAGGCCCGGGTACAGTCTCCGCAGCGGATGCATTCCGCACTGTTGGGGACAACGCTGGGGTCGATGCACATGCGGCAAGCCGCGGCGCATTTGCCGCAGCGGACGCATTTTGCCGTGTCCAAATCCATGCGGTACAGAGACAGTTTATTGAACAGTCCGTAAATGGCCCCCAGTGGGCAGAGATATTTGCAGAAGGGGCGGAAAATCACGGCGCTTGCGGCAATGATCCAGAGGAAAAGAAAGAGCTTCCATAGGAAGATCCCGCCCAACTGTGCCCGCACCAGACTGTCCCGGGCGGCAAGCAGGATACCGGCCAAGGTGCCGGAGGGACACAGATACTTGCAGAAGAACGGTGTCAGGGGATAAAGCAGAGGAAGGACGATTACCAGCAGCACCAGTACGGCATATTTCATCTTCCGCATTGGCCGGTCTGCCCGGAAGCGGTTCCGCTTGGGAATGCCGGGAATGAGGTGCAGCAGCTCCTGAATCAGCCCAAAGGGGCACAGAAAGCCGCACACCGCCCGGCCCAGCACTGCCCCAAAGAACAGAAGCAGTCCCACCACGTAATAGGGTACCCGGACCCGCAGCCCGGATAAAAAGCTTTGCAGCGACCCAATGGGGCAAGCACCCACTGCTCCGGGGCAGGAATAGCAATTGAGACCGGGGACGCATACATTTTTCCCGGCACCCTGATAGATTTTTCCGGTGAAAAAGCCTTTCAGATTTGCGTTTTGCAGCAGTGTGGCGGCACCCATAATGCCAAAGCGTTTCTTATCCAATGCCCACACACTCCATGCAGACCCGGATGGCCTTGGCCAGTACCTGCCCCGGCTGCTTTTGCCAAATACCGAGGGCAATCAGCCCTGCGGCAAGGGCCAGGGTGAAGAAAGCGGCGCGGTTTTGCTTCATAGCAGCTCCTCAATCAGCTTGACCCAGGCATCATAGCTCATCGCGCCGGAAAAAGGCGCCTTGACAATGCTGCCGGAACTGTCAATAATGACGGTGGTGGGCACATAACCGGTTTGCAAAAAGTCAAATTCGCTGGTATAGCGCAGGATGGGATAGGTGACGCCGGTCTTATCCAGCGCCGCCTGCACCTCTTCGTCCGCGTTGGGGGTGGAGAACACGCCGATGACCTGCACGCCTCGGTCGGCATATTCCTGGCTCAGCTTTTCCAGATCCGGCATCTCACTGACGCAGGGGCTGCACCAGGGTTCCCAGAAGTTCAGGACGGTCAGGTGTCCGGCGAGAATCTGCTCGGTGATGGGGTTCCCTGCAAAGTCCGTGGTGTCGAACAGAAATTCCGGGGCAAAGGGGACGCCGTCTTCCCACCGCAGAGAAATGGAATAAACATTGACGCGGCCATCGCTGCAAGCTACCTGATATTCGTAGGCAATCCCGGCGGCCTCGTTGCACAGAAGCAGGGTAACATAGCCGTCCTGATTTGCAGAGAGCTTAAAATGCTGGTTGCCGTCCTCGTCCGTCTCACCGGTGTCTACCAGCAAGACGCCCTCCTGATCCATTTTCACGTCCCAGGTGCCGGGCATGATAAGCTCCGGCTTGACGGTGACATTCAGCGCCTCATCCACGGTGACTTCCAGCCAGAAATAATAGAGGGGTTGGACGCTCTCCCAGGCGCGCCGGTAGGAGAAGGTGAAGTAGGCTTCCCCAGCACTGACACCGGTGACGCGGAAGTTATGGACGGCAGGGGAGCCAACCAGCCAGGGGTCATCTTCCAGTGTCGTAACGTCCAGGTCATCGGCCACGGCAACGGCTTCATTTTCACTGGTGGCCGCCCATTCGTAGCCGGTGCTGGGGTTGCAGGCAAGGCTCAGATCAACGCAGCGTTGAGGTTCCCCTTCGTAATCGGCGCTGACCGGAAAAGCCATCAGCAGCGCAGCAAGCAAAAAACAAAAAAAACGCTTCATAAATAGTCCTCCCTGATGAAATTTATCTCCATTATAGGATACTTTTGAAGAAAAATCAATCCGCCACCCATTAAGGTATGATTAAGAAAAGCCCACACCGCATGCAGAGCCGAAATCCCGGATGCAGGTGTGGGCTTGGATTTTTGAGCGGGAGGGGCGGTATGGCGGCCGCAAGAGCAGGGAAGGAGAGACCATGGAGCACCGCTTCGGCCAGATAAAAACAGCAGCCAAAAATGAGCAACAGAATCCCAATCAGCAGGAGAAATTGGTTCAAGAAGGAAAACACCTCCGATCCGCATAGATTTTTGCCCTCTTAAAGATAATTCAGAAAACGACATCAATAGGGAAGAATCGACAAAAATATACATGAGTAATTATACGCTTTTCAATATACTTACGTTAGTATACATTCGGGGGGCGTAAAATGAAGTACTCGGATGCTCAAAAAGAAGCAACAGCCAGATATAACCGCAAAGCCTATGACCGGATCAACGTCATCGTCCGAAAAGGAGAACGGGAAAAAATCAAGCTGTTTGCCGCCGGTCAGGGAAAAAGCCTGAACCGATTTATCTGTGATGCCATCGCTGAAAAAATGAACGCAGAAGAAGAAACAGAGTGAACCGGCCGGAACGGGACACGGGATTTCTTCTTCTGCGTTGTTGTTATTACAGTGATTACACAATATATATAACATGCAGGTTCGGCTGCCGGCCCGCGCTTGGGGGATACAGGCAGGCGTCCGCAAATGGAATACAGTTGTCCGCTTGCAAAAATCTCTGTTATATACGAAAACAGAGGCAGATCTTTGTAAAAAATCCTGAAAAAATGCTTGACATTTTGCTGCCCGAGTGGTATCATAGCCGTGCACGTTTGGGGGTGCCCTGCGTGCAATGCGATGATGCAGGAGATTGCGTTGAAAGACGGTAACTTCTGCGGAGTATGTCCGGTCATCGGGCGGCTGAACGCTTCACTGCGCTGGCGTATATCGCCGGGCAGGGGAAGAATGGTCGGCGCTTGTCGGCCAATTTTCATGCCCCGGAATGATACGCACGGAGGCGCGGACAGAAGAGTTCGACCGTACCCAGCCATCTCACAACTGAGTACGTCACATCAAGGAGGAAAAACAAACTATGGCAAACCAGCAAATGATCCGCATCCGGCTGAAGGCTTACGATCACCAGCTGATCGACTCCAGCGCTGCAAAGATCGTGGAGACCGCCAAGCGCAACGGCGCCCAGGTTTCCGGCCCCATCCCCCTGCCCACCAAGAAGGAGGTTGTCACCATCCTTCGCGCTGTTCACAAGTACAAGGACAGCCGTGAGCAGTTCGAGCGCAGAACCCACAAGAGACTGATCGATATCCTCAACCCCAACCAGAAGACCATCGAGGCTCTGATGAGCCTGGACCTTCCCGCTGGCGTTGAGATAGAGATAAAGCAGGCATAATCCCAAAGGAATATGCCGCTGCCCGCACTGTCTGGCATCGGGCGGACGGGTCATGTTGGCTTTCGTTCCCAATGCGGAAGTCAACCAATAACCTAATTAAAGGAGAACCAAAAATGCAGAAAGCAATCATCGGCAAAAAAGTGGGCATGACCCAGATCTTCGATGAGAGCGGCAAGGTAATCCCTGTTACCGTTGTGGAAGCAGGCCCCTGTGTCGTCACTCAGAAGAAGACCGTTGAGACCGACGGCTACACTGCCGTCCAGCTGGGCTTCGGCGATGTCAAAGAGTCCAAGCTGAGCAAGCCTGAGGCAGGCCACCTGAAGAAGGCTGGCGTTGCCCCCAAGAAGTACCTGAAGGAGTTCAAGCTTGACGATGCTGACAACATGAACGTTGGCGACGAGATCAAGGCTGACACCTTCGCTGCCGGCGACAAGATCGACGTGACCGGCATCACCAAGGGCCACGGCTACCAGGGCGTTGTCAAGCGCTATGGCGCAGGCCGCACTCCCATGACTCACGGCGGCGGCCCTGTCCACCGTCATGCAGGCTCCATGGGCGCCTCCTCTCACCAGTCCCGCATTTTCCCGGGTAAGATCGGCGCAGGCCAGATGGGCTGCACCCAGGTCACCATCGAGAACCTGGACATCGTGAAGGTGGATGCTGAGCTGAACATGATCGTTGTTCGCGGCGCAATTCCCGGCCCCAAGGGCGGCCTGGTGTACCTGCGCAACACCGTGAAGAACTTCAAGGTCAAGAACGTCGAGACCAGCATCAGCAAGAACCCGCAGAAGGCTTCCGGCAGAAATCCCCAGAAGGCTTCCGCAAGAGGCTAAGGAAAGGAGATCTTAAATCATGCTTACGAAAGTTTACAATATGGCTGGCAAGCAGGTTGGCGAGATCGAACTGCCCGAAGCTGTGTTCGGCGTTGAGCCCAACGCTGCTGTCGTTCACGACGCAGTCAAGAATCATCTGGCCAACAAGCGTCAGGGCACTCAGAGCGCTCTGACCCGCGCTGAGGTTTCCGGCGGTGGCCGCAAGCCTTGGCGTCAGAAGGGCACCGGCCGCGCCCGTCAGGGCAGCACCCGGGCTCCTCAGTGGACCCATGGCGGTATCGTGTTCGCTCCCAAGCCCCGCGACTACAGCTACACCATGAACAAGAAGGCAAAGCGCCTGGCTCTGAAGAGCGTCCTGAGCGCCAAGGCTTCCGAGGCTTCTGTGGTGGTTATCGATGCCATCAAGATGGCTGCACCCAAGACCAAGGAATTCGCTGCATTCCTGAATAACGTCGGCTGCTCCACCAAGACTTTGGTGGTGACCGCTGAGGCTGATCAGAACGTTGTGAAGTCCGGCCGCAACATCGCCGGCTGCCAGGTCACCTTCGCCAACCTGCTGAACGTGTACGACGTGCTGAACGCCGACAAGCTGGTTGTCGATCAGGCTTCCCTGGCCAAGATCGTGGAGGTATTCGCCTAATGAAGAACGTTTACGATATCATCAGAAGACCTGTTATCACCGAGCAGTCCATGGAGTCTGTCGCTGATAAGAAGTATGTCTTCATGGTCGATGTGGATTCCAACAAGACCGAAATCAAGGCCGCTGTTGAAGAAGTGTTCGGCGTAAAGGTTGCAAAGGTCAACACCGTCCGGATGCAGGGCAAGGTCAAGCGCACCGGCGCTTATCCTGCCGGCAAGCGTGCTGAGTACAAGAAGGCAATCGTCACCCTGACTGCTGACTCCAAGACCATCGAGTTCTTCGAGGGTATGGTCTAAACCAAATCTCAAAAAGGAGAGAAACGCAAATGGCTATTAAAACTTTCAAGCCTTACACCCCGGCCCGCAGAAATATGACTGTTTCTGCTTTCGACGGTGTGGATAAGAAGGCAAAACCTGAGCGTAGCCTGGTTGAGACCCTCAAGAAGAATGCAGGTCGCAACTCCTACGGTCACATTACCGTCCGCCATAAGGGCGGCGGCAACAAGCGGAAGTACCGTATCATCGATTTCAAGCGCCAGAAGCTGGATATGCCCGCTACTGTGCAGCGCATCGAGTACGACCCCAACCGCTCCGCTTTCATTGCGCTGATCAAGTACGAGGATGAAACCCTGAGCTACATCCTGGCTCCTTACGGCCTGAATGTGGGCGACCAGGTGGTCTCCTCTGCTGCCGCTGATATCAAGCCCGGCAACTGCCTGCCCATCGCAAATATCCCTGTCGGTACCATCATCCACAATGTGGAGCTGCAGCCCGGCCACGGTGCTCAGCTGGTTCGTGCCGCCGGTGGTGCCGCGCAGCTGATGGCAAAGGAAGGCGAGCTGGCTCAGGTTCGTCTGCCCTCCGGCGAGGTTCGCTACGTCCGCATGAACTGCACTGCCTGCATCGGTCAGGTGGGCAACCTGGACCACGAGAACGTCCACATCGGTAAGGCTGGCCGTACCCGCCATATGGGTATTCGCCCCACCGTCCGTGGTTCCGTCATGAACCCCAACGACCATCCTCACGGTGGTGGCGAGGGCCGCGCACCTGTCGGCCGTCCCGGCCCTGTGACTCCTTGGGGCAAGCCCGCTATGGGTTACAAGACTCGTAAGACAAAGAACCGTACCAATAAGTTCATTGTCAAGCGCAGAAACAGCAAGTAAGGAGGAAATGAAATGAGCAGAAGTATCAAAAAGGGCCCTTTCGTAGCTCCCGAGCTGTATAAGCGCGTTGAGGAGCTGAACAAGGCCGGTGAAAAGAAGGTTCTGAAGACCTGGTCCAGAGCCTCCACCATTTTCCCCTCCTTTGTCGGTCACACCATCGCTGTCCATGACGGCCGCAAGCATGTTCCCGTCTATATCACCGAGGATATGGTCGGCCACAAGCTGGGCGAGTTCGTTCCTACCAGAACCTTCCGGGGTCACTCTGGCAGCAAGACCGCAAATACCAAGTAAGGAGGTACGAAAATGGAAGCATTTGCACATGTTAAGTACGTCCGCATGTCCCCCCGCAAGGTCAAGCTGGTTTGCGACATGATCCGGGGCAAGGACGTGAAGACCGCTGCCGCGTACCTGAGCAACACCTCCAAGGCTGCCTGCGAGCCCATGGCCAAGCTGCTGAAGAGTGCCGTTGCAAACGCCGAGCACAATCACGAAATGAACGCTGAGAACCTGTACGTCTCCACTGTTGTTGCAAATCCCGGCCCCATCCTGAAGCGCGGCCGCATCGCATCCCGCCGTGGTTTCGTTCGGATCAATAAGAGAACCACTCACATCACCATCGGTGTGAGCGAGAAGGCTTAATCAGGAGGTAGCTATGGGACAGAAAGTTAATCCCCATGGACTGCGGGTTGGCGTTATCAAGGATTGGGATTCCCACTGGTACGCCCGCGAGGATCAGGTCGGTGACCTGATCGTCGAAGACTACAATATCCGTAAGTATTTGAAGAACAAGCTGTATGCCGCCGGCATCGCAAAGATCGAGATCGAGCGTTCCAACGGCAAGGTGAAGATCAACATCCACTGCTCCCGCCCTGGCGTGGTCATCGGTAAGGCTGGTGCCGAAATCGAGAACCTGCGCAAGGATGTGGAGAAGAAGCTGGGCAAGAGCGTCAACCTGAACATTGTTGAGGTTCGCTCTCCTGACCTGAATGCACAACTGGTCGCCGAGAACATCGCACAGCAGCTGGAGAAGCGTATCTCCTTCCGCCGCGCCATGAAGAAGGCCATGCAGCAGGCTACCCGTCTGGGTGCCAAGGGCATCAAGGTCACCTGCGGCGGCCGCCTGGGCGGTGCCGAAATCGCCCGCTCCGAGAGCTATCATGAGGGCACCATCCCCCTGCAGACCATCCGTGCCGACATCGAGTACGGCTTCGCTGAGGCTGCCACCACCTACGGCCGCATCGGCGTGAAGGTCTGGATTTACAAGGGCGAGGTCCTGAACACCACCCTGCGTGCCGCCGCTCCCGAACCCGCTCCCCGTGAGCGCCGTGAGCGCCGTGGCAATGGCGATCGCCGTGGCAACGGTGAGCGTCGTGAGCGCCGCAGCGGTGATCGTCCCAATAACCGCAGAGAAGGAGGTAACCGCTAATGCTGCTGCCTAAAAGAGCAAAGTACCGCAAGGTTCAGCGTGGCCGTATGACCGGCGCTGCCTCCCGCGGCAATAAGGTTTCCTACGGTGAGTACGGCATCCAGGCCCTGGAGCCCGGCTGGATCACCGGCAACCAGATTGAAGCAGCCCGTATCGCTATGACCCGCTACACCAAGCGTGGCGGTAAGGTCTGGATTAAGATTTTCCCCGACAAGCCTTATTCCAAGAAGGGCCTGGGCACCCGTATGGGTTCCGGTAAAGGCGCTCCTGAAGGCTGGGTTGCAGTCGTTAAGAATCAGAAGGTGATGTTCGAGATTGGCGGCGTTACAGAGGATGTGGCCCGCGAGGCTCTGCGTCTGGCTCAGCACAAGCTGCCCATCAAGACTCGCATCGTCACCAAGGAAGTCGAAACTGAGATTGGTGGTGAATAATGATGAAGGCAAAAGAACTCAAGAACCTGTCCGCCGAAGAGCTGGCTAAGAAGCTGGACGAGCTGAAGAAGGACCTGTTCATGCTGAGAATGCAGCATGCGACCAATCAGCTGGACAATCCCATGCGTCTGAACGCCGTGAAAAAGGACATTGCCCGCATCAAGACCATTATTCGTGAGAAAGAGACCAACGTCTGAGGAGGTAAGCGATTATGACTGAAAATACCAGAGCTTTCCGCAAAACCAGAATTGGTCAGGTTGTCTCCGATAAGATGGACAAGACCATTGTGGTTGCGATCGAGGATAGCGTGCAGCATCCTCTGTACAAGAAGACCATGAAGCGGACCTACAAGCTGAAGGCCCACGATGAGAACAACGAGTGCGGCATCGGCGATACCGTTGAGGTCATGGAGACCCGTCCCCTGTCCAAGGACAAGAGATGGAGACTCACCAGAATTATTGAAAAGGCGAAGTAAGGAGGTCGGCGTAAATGATTCAGCAGGAAAGCTATCTGAAGGTTGCCGACAATACCGGCGCCAAGGAAATCCACTGCATCCGCGTCCTGGGCGGCTCCAAGCGGAAGTTCGGCAACATCGGTGATGTGATTGTTGCTTCCGTTCGGAAAGCTGCTCCCGGCGGCACGGTGAAGAAGGGCGAAGTCGTCAAGGCCGTCATCGTCCGTACCAAGCGGGGTGTCCGTCGTGAGGACGGCAGCTATGTCCGCTTTGATGAGAACGCTGCTGTTATCATCAAGGAGGATAAGAACCCCAAGGGTACCCGTATCTTTGGACCGGTGGCACGTGAGCTGCGTGAGAAGGATTTCATGAAGATCCTGTCTCTGGCTCCCGAAGTCATTTAAGGGGGAACCGAAGGAATGAACATTAAGAAGAATGATACCGTCATCGTCCTGTCCGGCAAGGACAAGGGCGTGAAGGGCAAGGTACTGGTCGCCATGCCCGCTGAGAACAAGGTGATCGTGGAGCAGGTCAATGTGGCTGCCTGCCACACCAAGCCCCGCCGTCAGGGCGAGCAGGGTGGCATCGTCAAGCGCGAGACCCCCATCCGCTCCTGCAAGGTCGCTCTGTTCTGCCCCAAGTGCAACAAGGGCGTCCGCGTCGGCTTCAAGGTTGAGGGCGACAAGAAGACCCGCATCTGCCGCAAGTGCGGCGCCGAAATCTAAGAGAGGAGAGATTGATTTATGGCTAGCAGACTGAAAGAAAGATATGTTGCTGAAATCGCTCCCGCTCTGAACAAGAAGTTCGGCTACAAGAGCGTTATGCAGATCCCCAAGCTGGACAAGGTGATTGTGAACGTCGGCTGCGGCGAGAGCAAGAACAATGCTAAGGAAATCGAAGCAATCTGCAAGGATATCGCCGCCATCACCGGCCAGAAGCCCGTGACCTGCAAGGCCCGCAAGTCCGTTGCTAACTTCAAGGTCCGTGAGGGCGAAACCGTCGGCGTGAAGGTCACTCTGCGCGGCGACAAGATGTATGAGTTCCTGGACCGTCTGTTCAGCGTGGCTCTGCCCCGTGTCCGCGACTTCCGCGGCATCAGCCCCAACTCCTTCGATGGCCGCGGCAACTATGCCTTTGGCCTGAAGGAACAGCTGATTTTCCCCGAGATCGAGTACGATAAGGTGGATAAGATCCGTGGTATGGATATCTGCATCTGCACCACTGCCACCACCGATGAGGAAGCCAAAGAGCTGTTGACCCAGCTGGGCGCTCCCTTCAACGCTTGATTAGGAGGATTACAACATGGCCAAGAAGTCTATGATCCTGAAGCAGCAGGCTGAGCCTAAGTTCTCCAGCCGCCGCTACAACCGCTGCAAGATTTGCGGCAGACCCCATGCTTACCTGCGTGATTACGGCGTGTGCCGTATCTGCTTCCGTGAGCTGGCCTATAAGGGCCAGATTCCCGGTGTCCGTAAGGCCAGCTGGTAAGGTCGAATTTCTAATGTGAAAAAGATTCGGGAAGTCCTGGGAAGATGGAGGAACGCCCCGGCGGGCCTCGCATTCCCCGGATACCCCCGCGTCTTCACGGGTTAAGCCCGTAACTTCTATAAGGAGGATATTAACATGCAAATCACCGATCCCGTAGCAGATATGCTGACCCGTATCCGGAACGCTAACTCTGCAAAGCACGAAACCGTGGATGTCCCCGCTTCCAACCTGAAGAAGTCCATTGCCCAGATTCTGCTGGACGAGGGCTACATCAAGGCTTACACCGTTGTTGACAACGGCAACCAGGGCGTCATTCACATCACGCTCAAGTATCTGGCCAAGAAGCAGGCTGTCATTTCCGGTCTGCGCCGCGTTTCCAAGCCCGGTCTGAGAATTTACGCCGGTGCCGAGGAGCTGCCCAAGGTTCTCAAGGGCCTGGGTATTGCCATCGTCTCCACTTCCAAGGGCGTTATGACCGACAAGAAGGCTCGTGAGCTGCACATCGGCGGCGAAGTCCTGGCCTTTGTCTGGTAAGGAGGATTCGGAAATGTCTAGAATTGGTAAGAAGCCGGTTATCATCCCGGCAAACTGCACGGTGGATATTGCCGAAGGCAATGTTGTCACCGTGAAGGGGCCCAAGGGCACCCTGACCTACACCTTCCATCCCGATATGATCCTGAAGGTTGAGGGCAATGAGCTGATCGTTGACCGCCCTGATGAAGAGCATCTGCATAAGTCCCTGCACGGCCTGACCCGCACTCTGATCCACAACATGGTGGAGGGCGTTGAGAAGGGCTACAGCAAGGAACTGGATGTCAACGGTGTCGGCTACCGTGCCGAGAAGAAGGGCAATCAGCTGGTTATGCGTCTGGGCTTCTCTCATGAGGTCTTCGTGGACGAGATCCCCGGCATCACCATTGAAGTTCCCAACCCCAACAAGATCATCATCCACGGCATCGACAAGCAGGCCGTCGGCCAGTTCGCCGCCGAAGTCCGTGGCAAGCGTCCCCCCGAACCCTACAAGGGCAAGGGCATCAAGTATACCACCGAAGTCATCCGCCGCAAGGTTGGTAAGACCGGTGGTAAGAAGTAATGGAGGTGTGCCGAAATGGTCAGCAGAATCAATAAGAAAGCAATGCGCCTGAAGCGGCATGTCCGCGTTCGTGGCAAGGTCTCCGGCACTCCTGAGCGTCCCCGTCTGAACGTGTTCCGCAGCAATGCGAACATCTACGCGCAGATTATCGACGACGTGAACGGCGTAACGCTTGTTTCCGCCAATACGCTGGAGAAAGAATTTGAAGGCGCCACCGGCAACTGCGAAGCTGCCAAGAAGGTTGGCACCGTCCTGGCCGAGCGTGCCAAGGCAAAGGGCATCGAAGAGGTTGTCTTCGACCGCGGCGGTTATGTGTACCATGGCCGTGTGGCTGCCCTGGCCGAGGGTGCCCGCGAAGGCGGACTTCAGTTCTAAGGTTGAGGAGGAAAAGAAATGGCTTACAATAAGACTCCTAACAATGAAGCTTCCGAGCTCATTGAGAAGGTCGTTTACCTGAACCGTGTCAGCAAGACCGTTAAGGGCGGCCGTGTCATGAAGTTCTCCGCTCTGGTGGTTGTCGGTGACGGCAAGGGTACCGTTGGCTACGGCCTGGGTAAGGCTGCTGAGGTTTCCGAGGCTATTCTGAAGGGCATCGCTGATGCCAAGAAGAACATGGTCAAGGTTTCCCTGGCTGGCAATACCATTCCCCATGATGTCATCGGCATCTTCGGCGCCGGCACTGTCATGCTCAAGCCCGCCCCTGAAGGCACCGGTGTTATCGCCGGCGGCGCTGTCCGTGCTGTCATGGAAGCTGTCGGTATCAAGAACATCTGCGCAAAGTGCCTGCGTTCCAACAACCCTCAGAACGTGGTCAAGGCTACCATGGCTGGCCTGACTTCCCTGCGTTCTCCTGAGCAGGTTGCTGCGATCCGCGGTAAGAGCGTGGAAGAAATTGTGTAAGGAGGCAATTAACATGGCAAACCTGAAAATTACGCTTGTTAAGAGCCTGAACGGTCGTCTGGAGCGGCACATTGCTACCGCAAATTCCCTGGGCCTTCGCAAGATCGGCCAGGTCAGCATCCAGCCCGACAACACCCAGACCCGCGGTAAGATCGCCAAGATCGGCTATCTGCTGAAGGTTGAAGAAGTTTAATAAGGAGGAGAAGAAGAATGAAGCTCCATGAACTCTCTCCTGTCGCAGGCTCCACTCAGGTGGGCAAGCGCAAGGGCCGCGGCACCGGTTCCGGCAACGGCAAGACCGGCGGTCGTGGTCACAAGGGCCAGAAGGCCCGTTCCGGCGGCAAGGTTCGCGTCGGTTTTGAAGGCGGCCAGATGCCTCTGGCCCGTCGTATCCCCAAGCGCGGCTTCAACAACATCTTTGCAAAGCCCCTGACCGCAGTGAACGTTAACCTGCTCAACTGCTTCGAGGACGGTGCCGTTGTGGATGCTGCTGCAATTGTCGAGGCCGGTATCGTCTCCACCTGCCCCAATGGCCTGAAGGTCCTGGGCAGCGGCGAACTGACCAAGAAGCTTACTGTTAAGGCTGCGGCTTTCTCTGAGTCTGCTAAGGAAAAAATTGAGCAGGCAGGCGGAAAGGCCGAGGTGATCTAAGTGTTGCAGACACTTCGGAATGCATGGAAAATTCCTGAACTCCGTAAAAAGGTCATCTTCACATTGTTCATCCTGCTGATCTACCGGGTGGGCAATGTGATTCCCGTTCCCTTTATTGATGTGAACACCCTGTCTTCTTATTTTAACCAGACGCTGTCCAACACCATCCTGGGCCTGTACAATGCAATGTCCGGTTCCGCATTCTCCCGCGCCACCGTCTTTGCACTGGGCATCCAGCCCTACATCAACGCCTCCATCATTATCCAGCTGCTGACCATTGCAATCCCTGCTCTGGAGCGGCTGGCTAAGGATGAGGGCGAGGATGGCAAGAAGAAGATTGCGGCAATCACCCGTTATTCCACTGTCGGTCTGGGGCTGCTGATGGGCTGGGCATACTACATGATGCTCAAGAACTACAGCTCCTCCAGCTTCGCAATCATCGAAGAGACCGGCTTCCTGCCTGCACTGGTCATTATCCTGGCCTTCACCGCAGGCTCTGCCCTGGTCATGTGGCTGGGTGAGCAGATCACCGAGTTCGGCATTGGCAACGGCATCTCCATGATCCTGTTTGCCAACATCGTCTCCGGTCTGCCCTCCATGCTGTATAACCTGGTTCAGATGGCTTGGTGGAAGATCGTCATCGTCCTGGTTGGCATGGTTGCGCTGATCCTTTTCATCGTCTTTATCAACGATGCAGAGCGCCGCATCCCCATCCAGTATGCCAAGCGCGTGGTAGGCCGCAAGGTCTACGGCGGCCAGAATACCAACCTGCCCATCAAGGTGAGCATGTCCGGTGTTATGCCTGTCATCTTCGCACAGTCCATCTGCTCCCTGCCGGCTACCATCTGCGCCTTCACCGGCAGCACCAGCGGCTGGGCCTACAAGTACCTGTGGAGCAACAACAGCGCTTTTTATGCCGTTGTTTACTTCCTGATGATTTTCTTCTTCAGCTGGTTCTACTCCACCATCCAGTATGATCCCATGGAGATTTCCAACAACCTGATGAAGAACGGTGGTTTTATCCCCGGCTTCCGCCCGGGCAAGCCTACCGCTCAGTTCATCCAGAAGGTTATCAACAAGATCGTGGTCTTTGGTGCTGTCTATCTGGGCATCGTTGCTATGCTGCCGATTATCGCAGGCGACCTGATGTCCGGCTTCAGCAGTCTGGCCATCGGCGGTACCTCCGTCATCATCGTTGTGGGTGTTGCCCTTGAGACGGTGCAGGCGCTGGAGGCACAGATGCTGATGCGTCACTACAAAGGCTTCCTGGATTAAGCGGGAGGTATTGGCAGGATGAATCTCATTCTACTGGGCGCTCCCGGCGCCGGAAAGGGGACCCAAGCTGAGCTGCTTGTAAACAAGCTCTCTATCCCCGCCATTTCTACCGGGAATATGCTCCGCGAGGCCATTGCAAATGGCACCGAGCTGGGCATGAAAGCAAAATCCTACATGGACGCCGGTGACCTGGTGCCCGACGAGCTGATTCTCGGCATCGTCGCTCACCGGGTGACACAGCCCGACTGTGCAAACGGCTTTATCCTGGACGGCGTGCCCCGCACGCTGGCTCAGGCGGAAGCGCTGGAAGCTGCCGGGGTAAAAATCGACTATGTAGTTTCCATTGAGGTTGAAGACAGCGAGATCGAGGCCCGTATGACCGGCCGCAGAGTGTGCAGCCATTGCGGTGCCAGCTATCATGTTGTTGCGCATCCTCCCAAACAGGACGGCATCTGTGATTCCTGCGGCGGTGAGCTGATCATCCGGAAGGATGATGCTCCCGAAACCGTTCGGAACCGTCTCCAGGTTTACCACGCTACCACTGAGGTGCTCAAGGACTTCTATGGCAAGCTGGGCCGCTTGGTGAAGGTCAACGGAAGCCAGCCCATTGAGAAAGCAAACGAGGATATCCTCGCTGCGATAGGGGCAAAGGTATGATCTCAATCAAGAATGAACGAGAGCTTTCCTGTATGCGTGAGGCTTGCAAAATTACCGCGGCAGCCCGTGCTTTGGCAGGGGAATTGGTAAAACCTGGCGTATCCACGAAAGCAATAGATCGGGCCGTGCACGATTTTATCGTCAGTCAGGGCGCAAAACCGTCGTTCCTGAACTATAACGGCTTCCCTGCAAGTGCCTGCATCAGCGTCAACAATGTGATTATCCACGGAATTCCGGGTGGCTACATCCTGAAAGAAGGGGATATCGTATCAGTGGACGTGGGTGCGTTCTATAAGGGATTTCATGGCGATTGTGCTGCAACCTATGCCTGTGGTGCCATCAGCACCGAAGCCCAAAAGCTGATTGATGTAACGAAGCAGTCCTTCTTCGAGGGGATTAAATTCGCGAAAAAAGGCAATCGGGTGCAAGATATCTCCCATGCCGTACAAACGTATGTGGAGTCTAACGGTTTTGCAGTTGTGCGGGATTTCGTAGGTCACGGCGTTGGCCGCCAGCTGCATGAGGAGCCGGAGGTGCCCAATTACGGTGCACCTGGCCGCGGCCCCAGGCTTCTGCCTGGCATGACCATTGCGGTAGAGCCTATGGTGAACGTTGGAACCTATCAGGTGAAGGTGCTCTCCGATGGCTGGACCACGGTGACGGCCGACGGCAAACTGGCTGCTCACTATGAAAATACTGTACTCATCACCGACGGCGAGCCGGAAATACTCACCGTCACCGAAGGACTTTGATCTATGGACCCAGAGAGATCGGAATTTCAAATCTCGGATGTGGTGATTTCCGTGCAGGGACGTGATCAGGGCGAGCTATATTATGTTGTTGGTCAGCAGGAGGGTTACCTGCTGCTGGCCAACGGTAAAAATCGCACCCTGGACGCGCCGAAACGGAAGAAGCAAAAGCACGTAGAGAAAGTACTTCGATCTGAGACCAGAGTTGCTGAGAAAATTCTTTCCGGCGACAAAGTGCTCAACGGCGAATTACGAAGAGACCTGGCCTTTTTAAGCCGGGGGATGCAAGCAAACAACCTAGGAGGTTAATGACTTGGCTGCGAAAGACGACGTAATCGAACTTGAGGGCATCGTAACTGATGCACTGCCCAATGCAATGTTCAAGGTTGACATCGGCAATGGACACAGCATTCTGGCACACATTTCCGGCAGGCTCCGAATGAATTTCATTAAGATCTTGCCCGGTGACAAGGTAACCGTTCAAATGTCTCCCTATGATCTGACCCAAGGCCGGATCACCTGGAGAAGCAAGTAATACTAGAGAAGAGATTTCTCATATGGAGGTTAAACAGTATGAAGGTAAGACCGTCCGTTAAACCCATGTGCGAAAAGTGTAAGATCATCAAGCGCAAGGGTCGCGTTATGGTAATTTGCGAAAACCCCAAGCATAAGCAGAGACAAGGCTAATAGGAGGTGCTGAAAGAGTTATGGCACGTATTTCTGGTATCGATCTTCCCCGCGACAAGCGGATCGAAGTTGCTCTGACCTATATCTACGGTATTGGACCTGCCCGTGCAGCGGAAGTCCTGAAGAACACCGGTATCGACCCCGATACCCGCGTTCAGGATCTGACTGACGACCAGGAGGCCCAGCTGCGTGAGGCCATTGAGCATCACTATCTCATCGAGGGCGACCTGCGCCGTGAGACCGCTATGAACATCAAGCGTCTGTCTGAAATCGGCTGCTACCGTGGTCTGCGTCATCGCCGTGGCCTGCCTGTCCATGGCCAGCGTACCAAGACCAACGCCCGTACCCGTAAGGGCCCCAAGAAGACCATTGCTAACAAGAAGAAGTAAGGAGGGATATGTACAATGGCTGCGAAAACTGCTAAGAAAGTTGTAAAGCGCCGTCGCGAGCGCAAAGTGGTTGAGAAGGGTGCGGCACATATCCGCTCCTCCTTCAACAACACCATGGTGACCATCACCGACCTGGAGGGTAATGCTCTGTCCTGGGCTTCCTCCGGCGGACTGGGCTTCCGTGGCTCCCGTAAGTCCACCCCCTATGCCGCTCAGACTGCTGCTGAGACCGCTGCAAAGGCTGCGATGGAATACGGCCTGAAGACCGTTGAGGTCTATGTCAAAGGCCCCGGCCAGGGACGTGAAGCCGCTATCCGCGCTTTGCAGACTGCCGGCCTGGAAGTCGTTATGATTAAGGACGTCACCCCCATTGCTCACAATGGCTGCCGTCCCCCCAAGAGACGTCGTGTCTGATTACGCTATAGGAGGAATTTTGCGTTATGGCTAAGAATATGCAGCCCGTGCTGAAGCGTTGCAGAACGCTGGGCGTTTCTCCTGCCGCAATGGGTTATTCTAAGACTTCCAACAAGAACCCCGGCGGCCAGAGAAGAGCTAAGAAGTCTGAGTATGCTACTCAGCTGACCGAGAAGCAGAAGGTCAAGTTTGTTTATGGTATCCAGGAGAAGCAGTTCCGTAACTACTACGAGAAGGCTTCCCGCATGGAAGGCAACACCGGTGAGGAGCTGCTGACCTTTGTGGAGCGCCGCCTGGATAACGTTGTGTACCGCCTTGGCTTTGCCAACTCCCGCCGTCAGGCCCGTCAGCTGGTGAACCATGGTCACTTCACCGTCAATGGCAATCGCGTCAATATCCCCAGCTACCTGATCAAGGTCGGTGATGTTGTCGCTGTCAGCGAGAAGAGCGTTTCCAACAACTTCTTCAAGAAGCTGAAGGAAGACGATGCCTTTGTTGCTGCCCCCAAGTGGCTGGATCGTGATAAGAACACCCTCCAGGGCAAGGTTATTGCTATGCCTACCAAGGCCGATATCGACTTCGACATCGCAGTGCACCTCATCGTCGAGTTGTACTCCAAGTAATAATCTCCCCCCTGTTTGTCCGCAAATTTGCTTCGTGGGGAGTTATCTCCCCACTCTACTAAGGAGGGTTTTGATTCATGGTAGAAATTGAAAAGCCTCGTATCAGCTGCTTTGATTCCGCAGAGAATATTTCCTACGGCAAGTATGTCGTGGAGCCTCTGGAGCGTGGCTATGGCATGACTCTGGGCAACTCTCTGCGCAGAATCCTGCTGTCCAGCCTGCCCGGCTATGCAGCCACTTCTGTGAAAATCCAGGGCGTACAGCATGAGTTTTCTACCATCCCCGGTGTTACCGAGGATGTGACGGAGATCGTGCTGAATGTCAAGAGAATCACACCCAAGCTGCACTGCACCGGTGTCAAGACTGTTCACATTGATGCCGTCGGCCCCTGTGAGGTAACCGCCGGTGACATCAAAGCGGATGCCGAGGTTGAAATCCTGAATCCCGAGCTGCACATCTGTACGCTGGGTCAGGATGCCACTTTCAATATGGAAATCACCATGTCCCAGGGTAGAGGCTATGTTTCCTCTGATCGGAACAAAACGCCTCAGACTGTGATTGGCGTGATTCCCATCGACTCCATCTATTCCCCTGTGACCAAGGTGAATTACACGGTGGAGCCCACCCGTGTCGGTGACAAAACCGATTACGATAAGCTGACTCTCGAGGTCTGGACCGATTCCACTATTTCCGCCAAGGACGCTGTGTCCCTGGGGGCAAAGATTCTGAGCGACCATCTGACGGTGTTTACCAACCTGTCCGATGCCGTGGCGACCAGCTCCACCGTAGTGGAGAAGGCCCCGGATCGCCCGGATGCGAAGCTGTCCATGACCATCGATGAATTGGATCTGTCCGTCCGTAGCTTCAACTGCCTGAAGCGCGCAAACATCAATACGGTTGCCGACCTCATTAACAAGACCGGCGAGGATATGATGCGCGTGCGCAACATGGGCAAGAAATCCCTGGATGAAGTCCAGAAGAAGCTGGAAATGATGGGCTTGTCCCTGGCCAGCGAAGACAACACTGGCAGCAACAACTAACCTTTTAAGAAGGAGGAAACGTTCATGTTCGGCACTCGTAAGCTGGGTAAGACCAGCGCTCAGAGAAAGGCTCTGCTGCGTCAGCAGGTCACCGACCTGCTGGAAAATGGCAAGATGGAAACCACTTTCTATCGCGCCAAGGAAGTGCAGCCCGTTGTTGAGAAGATGATTACCCTGGGTAAGAAGGGCAACCTGGCCGCTTACCGTAAGGCTCTGGCATTCATCACCAAAGAGGATGTGGCTAACAAGCTGTTCAAGGAGATCGCTCCCAAGTATGCAGACCGCAATGGCGGCTATACCAGAGTGACCCGTACCGGCGAACGCCGCGGCGATGCTGCTGAGATGGCAGTCATCGAGCTGGTGTAATCCGGCGTCCAAATAAACTCAAATCCCCCTTGCGACAGTGCGAGGGGGATTTTTCATATCCTTAAGAATTCTATAACATGCTTGCAAAAAGCAGACCTCAGTGGTAAGATAATCCAGAGGAATAATCCTACCTCTCTGCCTGTTAATGGGTGGAGAGCCGCGGGAGATACCCTATATTTTCCGCAAATACAAGGAGGAAACATCATGAAAAGAAATGTGTTAACTCGTTTCGCCTGTGCGGCCGCAGTGGCCCTGTTGGGCGTGGTGTTGAGCACTGCTGCCATGGCAGACCCCGTTACCGGCGTGTGCCAGCAGTGCGACGCTGCCGGCCTGGTGTGCACCGGTCTGCACGCAACCGCCACCTACAAGAAGATCAGCGAAACCCAGCATGCGCAGTACTATGAGTGCAACAATGGCCATAAGCAGCTGCGCTACAATGAGGACGGTTCGTTCCGGGATGTGGCAGCCCACGTTGCCAACAAAAATGCAACCTGCACCGAGGCAGCTGTCTGCGGCGACTGCGGTGAGTCCTTTGGTGCTCCGCTGGATCATGATGTGGTAATTGACCCCGCTGTTCCCGCTACCTGCACCAAGACGGGCCTGACCGAGGGTAAGCATTGCGCCCGTCCGGGCTGCGGCCTTGTTCTCGTTGCTCAGGAAGTGACGCCCATGGTTGACCATGTGTGGGATGCCGGTAAGGTGACCAAACCCACCTGCTCGCATGAGGGGTATACCACCTATACCTGCAAGGTGTGCAACACCAAGATTCAGACCGATAAGACGGCTCGCCTGTCCCATTGGTACGATGTCTGGACGCCCACGACGTCCGGCATGCACAGCGCTCCCTGCAAGCGGGAAGGCTGTACCTACGTCAAGGAAACCAACTGCGTGGAATGGAACTTTAAGCTGACCGTGGGTGATGAGACCGAGGACTACACTGTTTGCCCCGTCTGCGGTGCCCTGAGTGACGGCGGGCATCTGGAGTTGGTGGACACCGCTACCCCCAAGCCCATTACCGGCTGGACGCCCAAGGGCGATATGGTTCTGCGCTTTGGCGACCTGGAGAACGGCGAGCGGATCATCAGCCTGGGCTTTGAGTTTGACGCCAAGCTGACCCAGTGCACTGGCAAGACCCGCTTTAATGTACCCGCTGAGATGCTGGACGGCTATAAGCTGATGCTGGTGGCTGCTGACGGCACCGAGACCGAGCTGGAGGTGGAGACCAACGGCCAGACCGCTTCCTTCGTCCTGGATTGGAACGCTGCTACTCAGAAGCTGCGCGTCCCCGTCCGCATTATGCACCTGGTTCCCGTGACCACGGAAGCTGTTGCCTGATTTCTAATTCCGCAAGCTGCCTCCCATTTGAGAGGCAGCTTTTTTGCACTGTACACAGAAACGACAAAAAGCAGAATTTGCATATTACCCGATTTCTTATGCAAGAACACAGTAAATTTTGTTGCGTATTATCGTCTAAAATGGAGAACAAAGCAGGAGAAAGATGGAATGGAATTCACACTGACAGCTCGAATGCAGGGACAGGCGGAGGACTATACCCCGCTGGCAGAAAATCAGCTGGAGGCCAGGCTGGAACAACTGAACGGGGATGGATCGGCGGCAAATCCTATTGCAGTGCGGCTCAGTATTCGGGCGCTGGCTGATTTTTGCGGTGTTGTCCGGGTTGGAATGAAGGTTCAGAAGGAAGCAGATTTCTATTTGCCTGGGGTGATTTATGGAACCAACCGCGGGGATGCGCCCCTGCTGGCGGACAGCAATTGTCCCCGGTTGCGGTTGCAGGGGGATTTCCCGGCATCTCCCTGGTGGATGTTCCGGGCAGACCGGCTGTCCCACCCCTGTGTTCTTTCCTTGGGCGGCGGCATGCTGACCGGGTTGGCGGCATCCCCCTATTTTCAGAAAAACCCGGATGGCCTTGCCGGATGGCGTCCGGAAGTGGTGGGGACATTCTGCCAGTTCGCAGGCTTTGGCTGCTCATTGGATGGGGCTATTTATTACACACTGGGATATGAGAACGCTCCGTGGTTTTTCCTGGATTCGCATGCTGTCTTTCCCAGGGCTCCACTGGGGACGGATAACTGCTTGATGTTGCGGGCAGGGGAGCAGGTGCAGGTTACGCTGCATTGCTTCTCTCTGGCAGCGGAGGACGGGCGTGCCATCCACCAGCCGCTGGAATGGATCTACCGTCACTTCCACCAGCCGCCCCGAAAGCTTTGCGGCGTGAGGCAAGCGGTGCAGGATATTTCGGATGCCATTGCTCGGGATGCCTGGCTGCCGGAGCACCATTCCTACTCCGGATTCGTGTTTGACCGGGGAGATCATTTTGAATATCGGGTACTTCCGTCCATCTCTTGGACAAATGGGCTGTCAGCCTCCGTCCCAATGCTTCTGGCGGCCTATCGCCTGGGACAGCCGGCAAAACGTGCCCAGGCGCTGGAGAATATTCAGCACATTGTGGACTGCTCTCTGAATCCTCACAGCGGCCTACCCTACATGGCGGAGCAGGACGGCGTATGGAGCAATCACGGCTGGTGGTTCGACCGGCAGCATGTGCCGGGACATGCCGGATACTTGGTGGGACAGAGTGTTTACCTCATTCTGCGGGCTTATGAAATTGAGGCTGCACACGGAGTGCTCCATCCGGACTGGCGCTCTTTTGCGGCGAGGATCATCCGGCAGACAGAGAGGAGCCGGAACGACGATGGGGAGTATCCCTTCCTGTTCTCGGAGAAGACCGGTGCGGGAATGGAATATGATTCGATGTCCGGCGCATGGTGTCTGGCGGCAGCGGCGTATTACTGCTTGCTGACCGGAGAGCAAGTGTATCTCCCGGCGCTGCTGAAAAGTGAGGCCTGGTATTATGATGCCTACGTCCGGCCTCAGGTATGCTACGGCGGTCCACTGGACACGGATAAAAACGTGGATTCCGAGGGCATCCTTGCCTATATCCGCGCCGTGCGGCGGCTCCATGAGATTACCGGGGCAGATTATCTCCTAAGCCACCTGCGGGATGGTATTTGCTATGAATTTACCTTTAAGTTCTGCTATAATGTGCCCATCCAGGTTCCACCCCTGAGTACCGTGGGCTGGTCCAGCTGCGGCGGCAGCATCACCTCGGTGACCAATCCCCATATTCATCCTATGTCCTCTTCCGTTATGGATGAGTTGGCATACTATCTGCAACAGCGGGAAGATGGCTACATCCGCAGCCGCCTGGAGGACATCCGCCTGTGGAGCTGCCAATGCCATGCAACCTATGACGGAGAATACGGCTACGGCCGCAAGGGCTGGCTGTCGGAACGCTTCTGTCACTGCCAGGGCCTGCTGAAGGAGCATTACCCCGATGGTACCCCGGCCAGCACCTGGTTTGCCCTGATGCCCTGGGCCTGCGGTTCCCTCTTGGAGGGCCTGACCGGCACTGCCTGGGAGGATGAATAGGCGATAACACTTTCTTTTTTTCATAAAAAACGACTCGTACCGGCAGATACAGAAGTGTCCTTGGCCGGTACGAGCCTTTTTTGTGTCCCGGAATCGCACGTGTCTTACGTCAGTTGATGCGAATCAGGGTGGTGATGATATTTGCGTTGGTGTAAATGATGAAGTCGCTGGCAGTGGATTGCGCAATAATCTGCCCATTGGAATCCGACAGGGAAGCCGTCAGGGTTACTCGATAGTTGGCGTAGGAGGCACCCAGTTTTTCCAGGTCATCGCCCGTGGTCACCGTCAGCGTCACGGGAATCTGAATGGGGATGCTCTTATTAAGCGTGAATTTACGCAAATCAAAGCTGGCAGATCTGCCGCTGACCTCCGCGAAGGAATGCTCCTGGCTGCCGGTATCATAGACTGTGGCACCGATCTTGGCGGAGAGGAGGGAGCCGGGGTTACTGACGGATACATATTTCCCGCTGTTGTCTTTGCACTCCAGCGTGATGGTGCATGTCAGCGTAGCCGCCTGGGCCGCCGCATTCAGAGCGCTCACATTGTACATGCCAATGGAGGAAATGACGTTGGTATTCTTGAGATCCAGGTCATTGATGCCCAGCTGGTTGCGCATGCTGCGCGGCGTGCTGCCGATGGCAGAATAGGTCAGGGTCGTTGCGCCGTACTCTTCCCGATAGTAGTAACGATTTGCCTCATCCGTGGCCTTCTGCGGCGAATTGCTTTGCGCCAGAGCGGGAGAGGAGTAGGCAAGATAGGAATTGGCACACACCAAAACACCGTAGCCGTCCGTTGCTTTCGTCCGGATGGGGAACTGCTCGGTAATTCCCGCCTCGGTATAGGTGAGGGTAATCTCCGCCGTCAGGGTCAATGTCGTGCTGTCTCCCAGGCTGCTGACGTCAACGCCTTCGCTCGAGAAGATCAGACCCTCTGTCGTGCCGCCGGTCAGAATCCTGGAGCTGGTACGTTTCTCTTCGCCATTCAGCTTGTAGGTAACATCCAGCGTGGTTTCCTCGGCAAAGGCGGTATCCTGCCCATTGGGGGAGGCAGCGTCGTAGCGCCGCAGATACAGATCGAACCGCTGGAAGAGCTTTTTGCCAGCGCCATATTGCTTGAAAAGATCGGCGGCTTGGGCGTTTGCAAACTTGATTTCTGCGGTCAGGGTTGCGGAGATGGCATTGTTTTGGGCGGACATGACGGTGTTTTCGGTGCCGGTCAGCACCGTGACGGTTTGGGAGAAGAAGTTACCCAGCAGCATCTGGTTCTCGGCGCCGTTGCGGGCAAAGTCCACAGTGGTGTTACCGTTTTTGTCCACGTTTCTGACACGCTCCGTGGGAATGCCGGTGGAGCGCCTCGGCTCCAGCCGGTCTTGACAGGAGTAAACCAGGTTCACAATGCCGTCTGTGTCGGCCGGCGTCTGGATGGTCAGGTAATACCGCTCTTGCAGCTGCTTGCCGACTTTGATGCTGTAGTGGGGCTCCTGGGCGTCTGCGGCGGTAGCAGGGCGATAGTACTGCTCACCGATCCGCAGGGTGGCAGCGCTGTCTGTAGCGTCTGTGGTGACGAAGCCGCCGTCAGTCGCTTCCGTTGCCTCCAGCCCCAGTCCGTCACACAGGAGACCGTGTTCCGCCTCTGCCTGACCGAAGAAGGACTCAATTTGCAAGGCACCGGGGAGCGTCCCTTCCCGGAAGAATGCCTTATCCTGATTATTCCGGTCTACCAGAGTCAGTTTTGTACCGTCAGGAAGCGCAGCACCCTGGGAAGTGACTTTAATCGGCTTCTCGAAGTACCACAGCAGGTTCTCACCGGTGTCTACAGCGTTCTGCCATTCCTCAATGCTGCGGAGGTAGTCAAAGCCAAAGAGGACGGTGGTTGGCTGCCCGTGGGAGCCAATGGAGATGGTGGAAAGGTCATCATAGGCGGAGAGATAGTAATTGGTGCCGTCCATGGCTGCTGCCCAGAACCGGAACTCCAGCACACGCTGGATAATCAGGGGGATATACAGCGTATAAGCGCCCTCGTTTGTATTGGTGGCCGTGGGATCCTTAAAGACTACCTCCAGCATGGTAAAGCGGTTATTCTCGTTGTCGTATTCGCCCTTGGCAGCCTGCATGGAGTAGTCGCTGGCAATTGTCAGGGTGGAATTTGTGGCGATATTTCTGCTGCTGAATCCACCGTCGGCCTGTAGGTATGTTGTTGCGGTAATGCTGATAACCTGGTTTTTCAGTACTGCCGGCGTCAGTCCGCTCTGGTTGGTCAGCAGGGAAATATAGCTGTAAATTTCCGTTGTGACGGCTGCGCTGTCCGTGGCCGGAACCACCAGCACCGGGAAATCCTGCGCAAGCGTCGTTTTATTGTTGCTGGCGGTGTTATAGGTAGAGATGTACCCGCTGCTGGTGATGAAGTATGCCTTCTCCTTGTTAACATTGTAGTACCGATTGGGGCTTTCGGCGGTTTCGTTGACAATTGCGGCGCCCATGGGGGTGGTTCCCTCGTAAAATGCCGCGCCATCGCCGGTAAAGGTCTTGTAGCCGGTTCCCTGGGCAATGGTCAGGAGGCTCGTGGGGTTGACGGGAACATAGGGAGAGCTGCCGGATGTGTTGTCCTTTACGGCTGTATAGTTGGCCCGTACCACATAGCTGTCAACGCTGGGGTCAACGCCAAAATCCCGGTCGGGCGTCGTGCAGTTTTTCAGGGTAACGGCCACCAGCTTTACGGTGCCGCTGCCGCCCTTGTTGTCGCTGTTCTTGCTGCCGCCCCAGACGCCTTTACTGCCGCTACCGGAAAGCGTGGAATTTTCAATGCGGATGTTTTTGCCGCGGATGTTGGCCGTTCCACCGTTAAGATCTCCGTATATGAAGCCGGCAGTTCTATTTCCGGTGACGGAACAGCCAACTGCTTCCACATCGTAGATGTCGAATTGGGCTGCAGAACTATTGTTGCATTTCCGTGCAAACAGAAGTGCGGCATGAGAGGCCTTGATCGTTGTGCTGTGAATAACAATGTCAGAGATTGTAACACGGGGCTGCATGCAGATGTTGCCAATGAGACCGGCGGCGTCACTGCCGCCAGTGACGGTAACGGAAGAGTCATCTCTGCCAATGGTTATCTCCGAAATCTCTACTTTGCCATAGGTGCCGCCATACCAGCCCTTGTACAGACCAATCAGCGCACCGGATTGAGTGTTGCCTTTGATGGTCACAGAAGATTCAGCGTCGGCTCCTAGTTCGATTTTCTCCAGACGGATATCGCTTTGGCCGCCATTTGCATTCTGCCAGTTGCCATAAACTCTGTTTGAAAGAAAGCCTGCGATTCCACCAACGTTTGCATTCCTGCTGGAGTTGGAACCGGAGATTTGGATATCGCCTTTTAAAGTAATGTTTGAGGCTACATCAGACTTTTGGTCACCTTGCCGCCAAACACCGACCAAACCGCCGCTGCCGCCATCACTGTTGTTTCCAAAGGTGTAGTTGATGGTAAGGCCATCCAGCGTGATTCCCTCCATTATGAGGTTCGCTTCACTGGAATAGCCGATGAGACCGCCAATTCCGTCCCAGGTCGCGCCGTTTATGCTTGCGCAGCTGCCATTGGTGTTCTTGATTGTTCCATTGGAGCCTGTAAAATTGGAGATGGTAACCCTGTTACCGCTGATGTATCCAAATAGACCGCCAACGTTAGCGCGACCAGTGACACTTAATGCGCTGTAAGTGCAGTCCGCTACATTAAGGGAAGCACTGCTTTCAAACTTTGTCCGTCCAATCAGTCCGCCTGCAAAATCGGAAGGCCATGCTGCATTATTATTGATGGATACGTCTTTAAGACTTACCTTGGAAATTTGGGTGGTTCCGCTCGC
The DNA here is from genome assembly GCA_934591635.1 of uncultured Oscillospiraceae bacterium. GTDB lineage: Bacteria > Bacillota > Clostridia > Oscillospirales > Oscillospiraceae > Faecousia. Next base: position 67,280 of record CAKTPI010000008.1, read on the forward strand.
AGCATTCACATAACCCGCCAGCATGCCTGCCGCAGTGAAAGACCGGGCATTGCCATCGCTTAAGTGCGCACCCCCAATTTCAGGGCGGCTCTCTTTGACTCCGTCATCAGCATAGTATAGGATTGCAATGCTTCCGGACAGCTTCAGGTTGCTGACAGATGTGCCATCTGCGGCAGTGAAAGCGGAGAACAGGCCGCCGCCTACCCGCGTCCAGGCCGTGCCCCGTGCGTTGCTAGGTTCACTGGCATATTCCTTCCAGGTTTGCCCCAGCGTCACAGTGTGTCCGCCGCCGTTCAGGGCAATCAGGGTGGGGATACGGCGATCATATCCGCCGCCGATGCCCCGGAAGCTGCTGCCAAATCCGGACATATTGATATCCTTGCCAATCGTCAGGCTGAAGCTGCTCAGATTTCGGAACGCACCGGAGACATTAAACTTTGCTGTGATAAAAGAGCCGGAGGAACCGGTGAAGCCAATTTCATCCCCCAGCTGCACGTTTTCCGTGCCAATCTGGCTGTAGTCAGCAGCCCGGCCCTTGCCGATGTTATAGGCGTTGTCGTCGCTGAAGCCCGCGCCGCTGTTCACGATCGCAGAGAGCGCCCACAGCCCGTTGCCCGAGGTGACGGTGACATCGGTTCCGCTGACGGAGAGCCCGGTGCCATCGGTGATTTGGGGAATCTGGTAGTCATTCTCTCCGTTATCAACTTTATTCCCATCTGACAGGGCGTAGCCGTCCAGCACCCGGCCAATATAGCGGTTGCGGTAGAAGCCGCTTTGGGTAAAGCCGTCCACGGTGCAGCTGCCCCGGAATATTACGCCGCCGCCGTCGCTGCCATCCGCACCGCCCAGCAGGCCAACCATGCCGCCCACCGGGGCCAGCACACCGCCGCTGGTGGGAGCGGTGGCAAACGTTACAGTCACGTCCTCCAGCACCGTATCGCCCTTCAGGCACCGGGCCACCACGCCGCCGAAGCAAACATCGTGGGTATTTCCGGGGACACCGGGGGTTTCGGTAAAGGAGACCGTGATGCTGCGCACCACGCTGCCGGTGCTGAATTTGATCAGGCCGCCAAACTGGGTGGCGCCGGCAGGCTTGCCGGTTTTAACGGTTACCTTGTGGTTCTGCCCGTCAATGACGCCCTGGAAGGTTCGGCTGATCTTGCCCAGCCCGGTCCAGGTTTCACTGAATGCAATGTCATCACCGAGCTGATAATAGGCATTGCAGAGATAGTTAACGATATCGGTGCCCTCCGCCGTGCTTCCATCGGAACCGGACCACTTGGCGGTAGAACTGGTGTACAGGGTCTCTGCGGCTCCGCACGCGGTGGTTCCGTCGGTGTCGAGGCTGTCGAGGCCGGTGTGCACATCTTGGGCGTTCAGTCGCCTCGCGGCATAGGCGGCCGTATCCACCTTTACCTTCCAGCCGTTCTGCGTGAAATTCGTGCTGTTGATAACAGCAGCCAACGTCTCCAGCTGGGCGGCGTTGCTGATGATATAGGGGTGGGAATAGGTGCCGCAGCCTGTGATCAGGTCATAGGACGGCAGGTTGATATCCAGCTCGTGGATGCTGCCGTTGTTTTCAATTTTGCAGACGTAACGGGGGAAGCTGCCAAATGCGTCAGCAGGATCCGCAGCGCCTTCAATGACCTTGTAGACCTCGCCGTCCTCTTTTCCGTACTGACCAAAGAACCAGTACTGCATGCCGTTATTCCGGCCGGAGGGGGTGCGGCCATCCGTGTTGGAAAGCTCCTGCCCCAGAGTATAATCTTCGTCCTTTGCGAAGTTGTATACGCCCTGGCAGGTGTCGTCACTGTACTGGAAGGATTCCAGGAACATGGCGTGGGTGAACAGGTGGCACTGGCTCTTTTTGGCCCGATCCTCCTGTAGGAGCATATCCTCAAATACAAGCTGGATATACTGCGCGTTGGCATCGCCCACATTGCCGATCAGGCTGGATGCGGCCTTGGCAACGCTTTCATCTTCGTTTTTGTAGGGGGCATTTTCCGCAACCTTTACGCCGCGCATGGTCATGGTGGTGAAGCCGGAAATGCGCTCAATCAGCAGCGGGCGGATTTCCTCCGCTTCCTTGTCCTTTACCGTTGGGTAGATGCGGATGCCGTTTAAAGTCACACCCTGAATGGAGAGCGTCCGAACCTGGGTTACGTTAACGCCGCCGGTTCCATCCCGGATGATGGCGCCGGAGTTGCCGCCGTATTCACCCACAGTGCCGCTCAGGGTCAGATTACTTACGGACAGCGTGCCTTCGCCATTGGCTGTGGTGAAGATGCCGGTGTGCATCTGCGCGTGCTGCCGCTGAGGATCCAGCAGCGATTTGTTATCAGCCGCTTTTTCCAGGGTATCCAACTGCTCACAGGCAAAGGTGATGGCGGCGTCATTGATTTGGGTTCCGTCATAGGTGGCGGGGTAGAAGGAGTAGCCGGTCAGGTCCAGATTGCCGGTCATGATCCGGTTATCCCAGCGCAGGAAGTATTGCTTCAGGTCGTTATGGCAATGCCGCCAGGCGCTCCAGAGCACCATCCGCTCCGGGCTATTGATCGTGCCGGAGACAGCGGGATTATGCGCACGGAAGAGATCCAGGTTGTAATAATACCGCGTGTTGGGATTGTCGTAATCCTCGTTCAGCTGGTGCCGGTAGGTGTTGCATTCGCCATTTGCGTCAATCCCAGCGTGGCCCTTTGTCGCGATGGACACAATGGCGCTGTTCTTACCGCTCTCTGTTTTTCCCACTAGTTCATCGAAGTAGCGATCACCGGACAGCTGGACGGTAACGCTGTTTCTGTCCAGCTTAAACGCATCCTCCAGCAGCTCCAGGTACAGGGCGCCGTTACCGTTGCCCAATCCATCTGCCACAATAATGGCGCTGGGGGACTCCTGTGTCGTATAGCCGGTAAACTTGGTGTTGGAAATAGTGATGCCATCGGAATTGACTTTCCAGTAGCCAGAGCCACAGTAAACCAAGCCGCCAAATAGATTCCCTGTGGTTAAAGAGGAATTTTTGATAACCACATTGGAGATTTCGGCAGTCGTATTTGCCCATTCATAGCCTAACAATCCACCGCAGGTTTGGGTGTGACTGGCTGAGGTAGTGGATAGAACGGTATTCTCGATGGTAAGGTCCGTAATTATCAGCTTATTTGTGTTAACAGTGAAGCCAACCAAACCACCGATCCGGAAAGGTACATAATCGCTTTGGTCGATAAGAGCAATACGGCAGTTTAATGTGCAACTCGTGAAAGACATCTGAATTATTTTGTTCCAGCCTGCATTTCTGTTATAGGAGCCAATTACACCGCTGATATAGCTTTCCCAGCCAGGATTGCCGCTGACTTCCCATTGAATCTTGGAGGTTACAAATTCCATGGTAATGCTGTCGCAAACTGTGGCAGCAATACCGCAGTCGAGGCGATTGGTATCCAGTTTATTAATGGTATACCCTCCATCGACTGTGAGATTCTTTGCCGTAATCCCGTTGCCAACCGCAATCAGGCCCTGTCGGTCGTGAGAATCGCCTGCGGTATGCACCGGGGAAATCGTGGGCAGGGTGACGGTGTTCCCTTTGCCGGTGATCTCATAAGAAAATCTGGGGGCACTGCTGATATCCTGTACAAAGCCCGTCAGGCCACTGTTTCCAAGGGCAACATGATTGGTGAACTGGATTGCAACCGTAGAACCGGCGGCAATATCATCGTCAATTTGCAAATAACCCTTGCTGTCCAGCTGCAGCCGCAGTGCCAGGGCGGCAAACTCGTCCAGGCTGCCAATCTGATAGCTTCCGTTGCTGCTAGTGGGCTTCCGAACGGTGACGACATGAGTGTCAGCGTTCAGCGAAACCAAATCCTTAAAGCTTGCCAGCCGCAGCACCTGCCCCCATCGGCCGGTGTCGTTGGTACTCTTTGCAGTATGGGCTTCCCAGTCCGGATCGGCGGAGCAGACCAGGGTATTGTCACCCCGCCTGCCAACGATCCAGCCTCGGGTGGCATTATTGCCGCCGATGCTTCTCATGTCCAGCACCGGTGTGGCAGCCATATAAAGTACGCCGGAATCCATATTGCCAATCAGTCCGCCGACAGTTCCACTGCCCGGGGGCGCGTTCGTTATTGTGACGCCCTCGCCGACCAGAACAAGGCTGCCGCTGTCTGCTCCCTGCATGTTGCCAACCAGACCGCCGTAATTGGTGGCGGCATTGCTGCAGGTGATTGTTGTGGAGCTGACCTCTAAAAAGGTCTTTTTATCCATCACGGCAATGAGCCCGGCAGAATACCCGGTGGGGGCGGTTCCCTGGTAGGTGACTGTACTGCCAGTCACCCGGATGGAACTGGAACTGCCAAGCATTTCAGCATAGCCAATCAGTCCACCAACGTTATTATTACCGGAAGTAATTGTGGAGGATAGCGTGACTTCCTGAATCACCAGAGCGGCATCTCCGGTCGTAGGGTACCATCCAATCAGCCCGCCAGAGCTGGAATTGCCGTTGAAGGTGACACCGGTTACCAGATTCTCACCGGAAATTGTGAGCCTTCCACTGTTCCGAAGGAAGCCGAACAGACCGCCGCAGTCATTGGAGGAGGTAAAAGTAACGTCCTTGACCGGAATTAAGGTAACAAGATCATTCGCATTTGACCAGGTTAATTGGCCGTACATTCCACCAACGGCACCCTTTTTTCCACCGTTTGAGGTAATACTGCCGCCGCTGATGACAGCAGATTCCGAAAATTTCAGAATGGGATTTGTGGCGTCACCGGCAACGCCGCCGGCAAGGAAGGTGCTGTTAATGCTGGCGGCAATTATTTCTGCCAGGTTCTCTGCCAGAATGGTGGCACTATTTATACAACCGACCAGACCGCCGGCGGCGACATTGTCACTGCCGGAAGTAGCAGAGACATTTTTGACAGTGACCTTGGCTGCATCAAAATCCAGTGTCGCGCCGCTGTCCATGCGGCCAACCAGACCGCCTGCATACGTTGCGGCGCTGGCAGTAACGTCCACCGTAATATCACCGGCGGAGCTTACATGCAGCAGAGCGCCGGAATTCATTCCGCCAACCAGGCCTCCTACATTCCCGTCCTTGGCACTGCTGACGACAGGTAGGCCTTCTGCGGAGGCACCAAAGGTAAGCTCTGCATTCGCCTCTATGGTTCCGCAGAGGTAACCCCGGCCGGTTACGACGATACCAGAAGGATTTGCCACTGTCAGCGTGACCTTGGCGCCGCTTTTCATGGTGCCCAGGATAGCGGGGAGTGTCGTGGAGCCATCGGCGACGGTAACCGCCCAAGCGGCCTCTCCGTCCCCATATACATACTGCGCCAGCAGGCCATCCTCTTCTGCGGCAGCGCTTTTCAGCTTGAGGTTGTCGGAAAGAACGGCCTTGCTGGAAATTGCGGTAAACAGGTGGCTCCCGACAACGAAAGTAAGCCCCTTCGAGCCTTCAGCCAGTGTAACAGTGCCGGAGAATGGGGCGGCATCGCTGCCCAGGCCATTGTAGGTAAGCAAACCGGTGCCCTGGGAGACGCTCCCGGTGGTGTCACATTCGGGGTTGCCTTGGTTGAAGACAAAGTGCAATGTTTTGTCCTGATAGTTCTGCGCATCAACGTGAGACAGGCGAATCAGGTCGTCTGAAGAGTTAATGGTCAGGGTGTCGGCGTTAAAATCAAAATCAAGCAGCGCAATGCCATCCGCGGCGTAAGCGGCGGCCTGCCCATCGGTATCCCCCAAAATGGCTTCTGCCGGAGTGATGTTATCCTCCGGCAAAGCGTTATTTTCATCCGGTTCGGTCTCTGCGGCCGCTTCCGCCGGAAGAGAGAGCGCAGTAGCCGCCTCAGATTCCGCCAAAAAGCGCAGAAAATCCACCCCGTTCATTACAATATCCGCAATGACGGAATGTGCCGTCACCTGATCTGTGACAACGTACCACCATTCCAGGGGCATCTCGCCCGGAATGACCTCCATAGAGCGGTAGAAGGCAATAGCCATCTCCAGCCGGGCAAGATAGGCCGCTTCGCTCATAACGTCTTCTGTGGGCTCTTCCGTAGGAGCTTCCGTAGCTTCTTCCGTAGGAGCTTCCGTAGCTTCTTCCGTGGGAGCTTCAGTAGCCTCTTCCGTGGGAGCTTCCGTAGCTTCTCCCGTGGGGGCCTCAGTAGCTTCTTCGGTGGGCGTCTCCGTTGCTTCTTCTGTAGGCTCTTCGGCGGGAGCACTGGCCTCCTGGCCGTTAATCAGCAGTGTAGCATCGGCAGATATCTCTCCAACCATCGGTGCGGCTGTGCTGCGGGTAACATTTGCGGCGTTCAGAACTGCACTGCCATACATGGTGGCGCAAAGGTACCCTCTGGTGGAGGGAGAGAGCTCAGAATTGTCTGTCAACTCCAGGTTGACAGACGCATAACCATACATCACGCCCAACAGACTGGGCAAACAGTAATTTGTTCCGTCAGCGGCATCCGGTGCGCTCACCTTCAGCGCCCAGTTTGCCTCCATACCGGTCTCACCCAGAATGTGCTGCGCCAGCAGGCCATCAAAGCTGGACGCCGCCTTGCTGACCAAGGAAATCGAGGTGGGCGCATTGTCCTTGTCAACGAATCGGGCACTGCAGTACAGCCCCTTGAATAGGGGCGTGCGCAGCACAAAGTAAATCGCCTCGGACTGTTCACCGTAGCGGAGCGTGCCGCTGAAGGGGGCATCCAGACTGCCAAGTCCCTGATAGTGCAGCTCCTGCTGATATTCGCTGCCCTCGTTCAGAACAACAGAGCGGGTGAGGTCAAATTCCAGCCCGGCTCCGGCTGCAAGGGTGATGGTTCGCTTTTCATAGTTGGCAGGACGCACATAGGACAGCAAAATCAATTCCCTTGCGGACTGAACAGAGATCCATTCCGGGAAGACTACATAGGCAGACCAATCACCATCCTCTTCCTTTGCGGGCATGCCTTCACCGGATGTCAGCACAGACAGGTCAGGCTCCCGCATGGACACCTTCCCGGTGACCGCATACCACCATTCCAGCGGCATATCCTGTGAACCGGAAACAGGCATGGTACGGTAATACTCCATTGCCTGCCGATAGCCTTCCTCCTGTGCGGCGCGAATGGCTGCCTCATCCAACTCGGGCTCAGTCTCCTCAGTTTCTTCTGTTGGCTCGGTTGGAACCTCCGTTTCCTCTGTGGGCACTTCCTCTGTCGGTTCGGTAGGGGCCTTGGTTTCCTCCGTCGGCTCGGTAGGAGCCTGAGTTTCCTCCGGGGCGGCAGTAGGAGCCTCCGTAACGGGGGGAGCTTCTGTCTCTGCCGGGGCCTCGGTAGGAGCAGGGGCCTCTGTTGGGGCCACGTCAGCCTGCGTTGGCTGCTCTGCTGACTCCGTGGCCTGAGCAGGTAAAATCATCGTATTCACAAAAAGCGAAGCCGCCAGTAAAAGGGCGATCAGCCTGGTGTGCTTGCTTGTCATCGTAATCATTCCTTTCAAAGAATGCTGCGTTACTTAAAGGAGCAGGAGATTTCCGGGGCCTGGGGCGTCATACCACGGGTTCGGTAAAATTGCAGCAAATAGCTTGTGGGGGTATCGGCCCCACCAACTGGGAAGGTAACGGAATGCGTACCTTCTGGCAGACTTTTGCCTGCGCCCAGAAGCTGCTCAACAGACCAAGGACTAAGGGTGACATCGTCAGACCAAGTCAAGGTGAGTGTTCCCTCTGCCGTGCCGGAAATCAGGTAATTAAAGGCATCCAGCTGGGAAAAATCCGTAATGCCATCGGAGAAACTGCCGCGCCACGCGGTGCTCTGGCTGGCTGCGGGGAGAATCCGCAGCCTTCCGGCTAATACTCTGTTTTCCGTTGCGACAGCAGAAGACGAATCCGGCGTTACCAAAATTCGGATATAGACATCCGACAGCTGATCTATGATTTCGGAGGAAAACGAGATGCGGTGCATATTCTGGGAGGCAACCCCACCGGCCAGCGTACCGGAGATTGATTTGACCGGGAAGTCCATGTTATCCAAGGTAATGTTATCAACAGAGACGGGGTTGCCATCTTTATTCTCCAGCTGTGCTGTCAGTGTATAGGTGATACTGTTTTCATTAACCAGCGCAATAACGTTCTGGGGATAGTTACACACAGTCAGGCCGATGACAACGGTATTGCTCCCGCTTGCACTGACCAGCCGATCCGCATAGTTTGGACTGTCTACTGGGTAGCTTTCCAGATAGTTGGAAGAGAAACGCAAATCCAGCACAGTGGCTTGCGCGGCAACCACATATTTGTGATAAACGGATTTGGTGTAGGCAGCATAAGTACCCGCAGCCAGTACACCAATGCTGGCGAGACTCAGCAGAAAAATCAGAAGGTTACGCTGCAGCTTCTTCATAATTGCCTCCGATTCCCGCGGTGATGTAGATCATATCGGTCTCTTTGTTGTTGCCATTTTCATTTGCTGTCCACGAGACGACCAGAACGTAATAATCCGTCCCGTTACTAACCAGCGGAGAAGACTGCCAATAAAGCGGCTCTGCATTTTCTTGAACATTTCCGTAGTTATCATAGGTAGCTGCATGAAGGCTTGAATCTGCAAGATTGCCAGCCTGGTTCAGGTATTTTCCGGTCAAAGCGGTTCTGGTTCCGTCTCCGTCTGCATCGCTCAATTGAAAAATTTTGTAGGAGAGGGGAAGATTTGTGGTGTGAGCCAGCTGGACAATGTATTTTGTTCCAGTAATGGAATCAATCCGGAAGACACTTTTTGCGGAACCGTCTGACGAAAAGTCAAGATTGCCCAGCTCAAGGGGAATGGAATTTCCGCCCTCTTTGCCAGTCAGTGTCAGGGAGGGAACCTGAATTTTTGCTATGGTGCTCAGACTGCGGGCATGCCGCAGCCAGGCAGCAGTCCCGGTGGCTGCGGCAAGGACAGCCAATGCGGCCAGCACTGCAATCAGTACCGGTGTGAGCCGGGCGTGGTTTTTAAGGAAATCGCGGGACACAAAGCCCCCCTCCTTTCGCATGGGTTATATGGCCTGGGCTGTAAGCCGCAGGAACAGGCCATCGGCGTGGTCGCCGATATACTGGTCGGCATTATTAAAAAGCTGGTCATAAGTAGCATAGCTCGCTGCATCCGGTTTTAGATCAGCCACTGTGGGGGCGGGAAATTCTCTACCGTCATTATAGAAAAAATAATCGGGCGCTTGAATCATCCAGGAGACAACTTCCGTCTGCTTGGTCACATGGCTCAAAAGATACGGCCATGTCCAATTCAGTGTAACAAGCTCAGGCGTATCCTTCTTACAGTCCGAAAAGGTCAGCGTGAAGGTGCCGCTCTGACATTCAATCCAGGTCAGCTTACCATTTATTTCCTGGTTGAAGAGAAAATGACCTTTAAGAAGCTTCAGCAGAACCTCATCCTGCGTTGCTTCAACAAACTGATCGGTGCTGCCGACGGGGAGCATCATTGGAATTAACTCAAGCTGAAAGCTCAGCTTGAGCGCTCCGTCAGCCTTTGGAATGACATAGAACTGCATGCTTCCCTTTGCGCCGGGCTGGAGGTTGTCGCTTTCATTGCTGACATTATTCAGGTTGCTGGCGGCACTTACATTCCATAGAATAGAGTCATTTGCACCGGTAACAGTACCATTTTCAGAGCTGTGTTTCCAGCCTTCTCCTTGTATCTGCAGGTCGTCAGGAAGCATTTTATCGTAAAGGCTGCCTGCCCCAACGCTTGCCAGCTCAAAAGGACTCCCCATGATCTGAATGCCCCCGATATTTGCGGATACATTGTTTGTGCTGACAAACCAGGCATAGCAGGCGAATACGATCACCACCAGAGCCGCAATGGCAAAGACAGCGCTGCGGGTGATTTGCTTGCGGGCATCCTTTACCACCTCTTGGGGCGCTTTTTCGGGTTCAGAATGGTTATCCATGGTTTCGCACCTCACTTTTTATCGGCATTCTGCTCCTGGCGGGCCTTGATGTCCTCCAGTGCCTGACGGACGGCAGCTTCTTCCTCTTCCTTGGCAAGCTTGGCGGCGGATTTCACCGCACCCACCAGGTTGCCGATGAGCATGGCGGCCAACGGCAGCAGAATCACAAGGCCAAAAACCAGGGGATTGGAGACAAGGCTCACCAGTTTCCCCAGCAGGGGAGAGACGAATACGACCTTACCGACCACCTGTCGGGCGTCCACGGCCTGCTGATCCTCCAGCACATTGGCATCCCCCTTGGTGACAAAGCGGAGGCTGGAGCCGTCCGCCTCAATTCTCGCGATCCGGTGGGTGTTGAGTGACCCGTTCAGGGTGGGATCCGGGGAGAAGAAGGAGATAATGTCCCCCACCTCCAGAGTTTCGGGATCGGTTTGCCGCACCAGAAGCATGGACTGCTCCGGAATTTCCGGCTCCATGCTGCCGGTGAGCACCCGCAGCATACTGTAGCCCATCACCTGGGGTACCTGGCCGGAGGGGGTGAGCACCACAGCCAAAAGTACAAACAGTGATGCCGCGATCAGCACGATGGCAATGCTGTTTACAAGGGTCAGAATCCAGTTTCGTTTCATAGATAGTTGCTATTTGTCAGGAGATGCTCCGCCTTACTTCCCAGCGGACTCCTCCTGCTCCTCTCTGCGTTTTCCGCCGAAGAGCCGCCGGCCGGAGAACTTCTTTTCCAGCTTCTGCCGGGCGGCTGCCTCCTGCTGGGCCAGCTCCTGGGCCTGCTTCAACTGCGCCAGGGCATCGTTCCGTTCCTTCTGCGCGGCCTTCATGGCAGCGGACATTTCCCGCTGCTGGTCGTGGGCATAGTTGACGGATTCCTTGGCCCGCCGCTTGGCGGTCTCGGCGCTTTTGACGGCGGCGGCTTCCCGGGCGGCGCTGTCGGCCTTTACCTTTTCCAGCCGCTCCTGCGCAGCCTGCTTGAAGTCGTCCAACTGCTTCTGGAAGGCTGCCTCCTGCTGTTGGGCGGCGCTGTTGGCCTGATCCAGGCGGGTGGCGGCCTCCAGCTTGACCTGCTCCAGCTGTGCCTTGGCTTCCGCCTCCTGTTGGGCAGCGGCCTGAACCATCTGCTGCTGCATGGCGGCAGACTCTGCCCGGAGCTTTTCTAACTCTGCCTGCAATGCAGCCTCCCTTGCAGCGGCTTCCTTCTTTTCCTTTTCCAGGGCGGCGGCTGCTGCTTCCTGAGCAGCCTGGGCATCGGCCTTGGCCTTGCTCAGCCGATCCTCCGCCTGACGCTCGGTTTCGGCCAGCTGGAAGTCCGCCTGCCAGCGGTACTCCTTCAGAGCCTTTTCCGCGTCAGCCTGGGCCTCCTCGGCCTTTTGCCGCAGCTCGGTTTCCTCGGCCAGCTTGGCTTCGGCATCCAGCTGGGCCTGGGTTACTTCCTCAATGATGACCTTGCGGATTTCTACATCGGGAATATCGTAGTCCGCTACGATTTCCTCTTGAATCTGCTTGATGAATTTGGGCTTTGTGATCTTGCGCTTCTTGGGGGGGATTTCCTCCAGCTTCCGGGGGTCGGCCTCCAGGAGGCTTTTGAACACGGTGTAGTTGGTGATGAGGTTGGAGTACATTTGCAGCAGGTACTCTTCGTCGAACTCCAGGGCGGTGTCCCGCTCCTCGATGGTGTAGCCAACCTCTTCGTAGCTTTCCAGGAACTGCCACAGCCGCAGACAGGTGCGGTAGTCCGGGTCTTTTGTAATCAGGTTTGTGCGCTGGATGGGACTGCGAACCTTGGCGCAGCCGGACATGATGTCGCAGAACGAGCTGTTCCGCAGGGCCATGACCATGCGGCGCACCCGGTCGATGCGCATAAAGACCTGCATATTGTCGCTGTCATTTTCCGCAAAGCTCTGCCGGTTTTTGATTTTCATTTCCAGCTTGTACTCGATCTGCTCGTAAGCATCATCGATATTGCTTTGCATCTGGAAGGTGTTGCGGGTTTCGTCACCGGTAGACCAGAAGATGACGTCCGTCCGCTTATCGATGAAGGTGACCAGACGCTGAATCAGGTGGTAGACGAACCGGTTTTCATACAGGTTGTAGGTCTCCTCCGTGGTGACGTTCAGAATCCGGGTGGGGTGCACCTCGCCGTTTTTGTTGCTGGCGATAAACTGGGTGTTCTGGCTCAGATGGCGCACGCTGTCGGCGGTGATTTTCCGGGCCAGCTCTACGGGGACAACTTCCTCCGTGCTGGTGACGAATCGCCTGGGGTGTTCGGTGATGCGGTTGAGGGCATCCAGGCTCTCTTCGATGGTGGTGAGCCAGCGCTCATCCACCACCTTGTGGAGCACCTGATGGGTCTGCCGGAGGGTGTTTTGCCCTGCCTGAACGATTTCAAACAGGTATTGGAAGTACCGGTCCTTTTCCAGGGTGCTTCCAACCTTATTCACATATTTTAGATAGAGGTCATTAATGGTGTTCGCCATGTTACTTTCCCCTCCGGGATAAGAAAATTATGATAGAAACTTTTGAATAGGCTGTGAATGCAATCAGAAGAGATTCTGAATCCGGGTCAGGTATGCCTTGCTGTCGGGCATGTTGGTCTTGCCGAAGACCTTTTCGATGTATTCGATCAGGCCGCGAATCTCGTCCCGGACAAAGGTGACATTCATGCTTTCCAGCTTCTTCAGCACCTTCCGGGCCACAATGTAGTCCATGCCGTCCAGCTCCTTGCCGCCGCAGGCCACATATACCGGGATAAAGTCGTGCATCTGCTTGATGATACGGTTGCCGAAGCTGAGCTTGAAGCGGGTTTGCAGATAGCCGTCCAGCTTTTCCAGCTTTGCTTCTGTAGCGGGGGAGATGGGGTAATCCCGCTTGGCCTTGGCGAACATCTCCTCCAGGTGGGCGCTGGTGATGCGGCAGGGGCCCTGAGGCTCGCACTCAAAGGCGGCGGCCCGCTCGTTGAGCTCGATGGGCATGGCGCGGTCATAGACCTTATCGGTGATGGTGAAGGTGGAGTCGTCGTTGTTGGCGGTGCCGATGAACCAGATGGAATCGGGCACCTGAATCTTGCCTGCGGTCAGATGCTTGGGGTCGTCCGGCCAGCCGGTGGGCACCAGATCCAGCACCCATTCGTCATGGCTGGGCATTTCCAGCACGGACAGCATCTCGGCAAAGTAGTATTCGATACGGGCCAGGTTCATTTCGTCCAGGATCACCATGCTGGGCTCCTCCCGGTAACCGGCCTCATACAGAGCCCGCAGGAACTCGGTTTCGTTGAACCGCTTGGAGAATTCGTTGAAGTAGCCCAGCAGCTCTGTCCGATCCCGGTAGGAGGGCTGTACGGAAACCATGGTCGCCGGGTTTTCCAGGAACCGGCTGAAGGAGTGGGGGAGACTGGTTTTACCGGTACCGGAAATACCTTCCAGAATCAGCAGCTTACTCGAGGCCATGCCGGCGACAAAGCGGCGGATGATCTCCTGATTGTAGTACAGGTGAAGCTGGCTACTCGCATAGCGGAGGTAGGCATCCACCAACTGCTCCAGGGTGATTTCGTCGTCAAATACCGGCTCCACATAGTCGGCGTATTTCTGATCCACCAGGGTGAGCTTGGGGAAGCGGCTGCCCTCGGCGGAGGTATCCTGCTCCTCGGCGCTCTTCACAGTGCCGCTCTGGACGTTGATCTGGGCATTTGCCACCGTGCCGCCCTTCTGAGCCAGGCCTGTGACGTTGCCCACGGTGGGGATGACGTCCTCCGTCAGCGCGGAGGCGCCCATATAGGGGATGTGCTCCGTGCCGCCCATGGCGTTGACCTTCAGGGCCAGCACCTTGTTCTTCTCGTCGATGAGATCCAGCACCTGCCGGTTCAGACGGCCGATTTCCCGGTAGAGCTCGGTGTTGTCGGCCTTGTCGTGCTTCAGGCGGATGTGCACCACCAGGGAGCGGACGATCAGATAGATGATCAGCACCGCAACCGCAATCAGAATCAGCATCAGCACGGCGGACAGAATTTTCCCGGCCACCCCCAGGGAGGGGAAATAGGTCAGGAAGATTTCAAAGTAATCCCGCCAGCCGGTCACCAGCAGCTGCCATACGGAAACCGCCAGGGTCACCAGGTTGTAGACTACCTTGGAAATCACTTCGTACGCAAATTTCAGAAACTCACTCATGGTTCTCCGTCACTTCCTCGGTCTGGGGTTCAGCGTGGGATGCAGCCTCCGTTTTCTGCTTTTCGGCTTCTTCCTTCAGCCGCTTGGCCTCAGCCAGGGCAGCCTCGGCTTCCGCCTTGGCTTTTTCGGCCTCTTCCTTAGCCTTGGCAGCTGCAGCCAGTATGTCCTCTGCCTGCCCGCCCTGCTGGAGATTTTCCACAGCCAGCGCTTTCTTCAGGTCGATGCTCACAGTCACCAGATGATACACCTGATAGATGAAGAAGATCAGCAGCGGCAGCACAATCACCAGCAGGAAGCCTGTGCTGCTGGACAGGAATTCCACCACCCGGCCGAACTTCGGCAGGCGGGTGACGAACTTGCCCACAATGTCGCCGTCCGTGATCATGTGCACATCGGCGATTTCGTTGTTGTCGCCCTTGGTCACATAGCTGCGGGCGCCGCCCTGGTCATCGATTTCCGCAATGCGGTGGGTATTCAGGGCAAACTCGTTGTTGATGATGGTGTGGAAGGTGATGATGTCGCCCTCCTGCAAGGTGGCGGGATCGCAGCTGCGGATGATAATCAGGTCACCGGCGTTGAAGGTGGGGGCCATGGAGTCGGACACCACGCTCAGCGGGGTGTAGCCTGCCAGACTTGCCACGTGACTGCTGTCCTTGGTGGCCAGGGTGGTGAAGGCAAACAGCGCCGCCAGCAGGATAACGGCCCACAGCAGGATACTGATGAGAATGCTGGCTCCTTTTTTGAGTGCTTTCATGTGTTAGTTCCTCTCTTTTTTCGGTAATGTACCGCCGGTTCGGCGGGTGGAATCTGCAAAAACGGTTCCATTTTCATCGGTACCCACAAAGCGCAGGCGGATGCTGTAGTTCGCGCCCCGCAGGGTGTCGGTGCATGCTTCATCGGTGCCCTCCAGCCATACCCGGACGGTCACCGGCATGTCCACCCCTTCCTTCAGAGTGAACAGGGCGCTGGAATCATCATATTGGCCGCTGCTTGTCAGGCCGAATACCTTGCCGCCGTAGCCCGCCCGGGAGGTGCCGCCCATCCCCGGGTCATACACTGCGGGGGCTTCGGCGGTGAAGCTCAGCCGCATGGCTTCCTTTACCCCGGGGGTGTCGGAGGTGATGGCCGTGCCCTCCGGCCCGTTGGCCGTCAGGTGCACCACCATGTCCGTGGTTGCCATAAAGTGGAGGGTAAATTCCAGGTAATATTCCTTCTTCGCCGCCGTCCCGTCCTCCAGACGGAAATGCACGCAGTCGCTGGTGGTCACCGGGGTCAGGGGATTATCCTGAGGGCGGAAGTGCTGCTCCTGGGCAATGCGGGCCGCAATGTCCTCAAAGGTCAGCACCTTTACGTAGTCGTCAAAGCTTTCGTGGGCGTCCAGGTCAAACCGGAGGTTGGCGCCGGTGGTGACGTCCAGCCGCATGGTGTTGACCCGGGTGCGGTCGGCAATGGTCATCCAGGCCGCCGTGGCGGCAGTGATGCTCACCAGGGCCGCCAGCACCAGCAGCAGGGAAGTGGTCACCAGCTGCCGGGAGGATTTCTGCTTCATGCGTCCGCCCCCTTATTCCGCCAGCAGGCCATAGAAGCCCAGCTGCAGCGCCGCGCTGTCCAGACCCACCTTTTCACTGGTGCAGTCCGGGTCGCAGCCCTCTATATAAAAATAGATGTCAATCTGATAAACCTTGTTCAGCTCCATGTCAATCAGGCTCTGCCCGCCAGGCAGAACACTGGAAAGCGGTACCGCCGGGTCGTCCACTGCCTCTGCCACTCCGTCCGTCAGACGGATGACTTGCCCGGGCCGGAGCATCACGCCCCCCAGCTGGGTGTTGCCGGTGCCCTCGTTTTCGGTGCTCAGAGCAATGATTTTCGGGGAACCGCCGTCAAAGCGGAAGCCCAGTCGGGCCGCCGACAGCAGCTCACCGGAGATATTCTCCGCAATAGAAATTTCATCGTCCAGATAGAGCGCCAGCTTGGTGCCCGCGGGAAACCCCTCGCCCTTTGCCCGCAGGAAAATCATGTCGTGGTAGTAAAGGCTTTCGTCCGCCGGAAGGAACTGGCTGGCAATGCCGTCTTGGGTCATGGGATTGTAGGCAAATCTGACCAGATCCGCCGTGGAGACCGGCATCAGCACATTGCCCGGCTGCTTCAGCGCAACCTCGTGGCTGCTGTCCGGATTAAAATTCGTCCGGCTGATTTCCAGCTCCAGCTGCGCCGTCCCCGTCCGGGAACGCACCAGATCGGTTTCCACCTTCTCATTGGCTGTAAACCAGGCAAAGGTAGCCGCCGTAAACGCTGCCGCTGCCGACAGAAACAACAGCCCGAAGTATATTCTTTTGATCCATCGCAGCACTTCCTTCAAGGCTATTGCCTCCTTCCAAAACAGAAATCACAGCACCACACCGTAGGGGAAATACCATCCTCCCGCCCGCGAAGCGCTCCCCGGTACAGCCCCCGTTGAATGGAAGCTTCCCAAAGCCACCGCCAAGACCTTCCCCCGGGGG
>CAKTPI010000009.1 GCA_934591635.1 uncultured Oscillospiraceae bacterium
CAAACGCCGCAACAATTTTCTAATATTTGTCTCCGCTTTGTGCTTTTTACTGGTCTTCAAACACAATATCGCTATCATCCATCAGCGATAGCTGTACTGCTCCATCACCCATCTGATCTTTCTTTCCGTTGTATTTAATCAAGTAGTAAGGCAATATTTCTCGAAATTGTTCAGGACAAGGTGTTTGCTTCAACTCCGCTACTGTATGTGAAGTGAACTCCATAAGTTCCTTCTTTTGCTCGTCACTCATCGCTTGATACAGTTTCTTCCATGCTGCTGTTGTTCCATTTTCCTCAAAGTGGTGACGAAACATGATCAATTCACGAGGCATCGCCAGCAATTCGAAGTACTCTTCGAGCGTATTCCCGAAAGCCTTATAAAAAAAGTCAGATCCAGCAGCAACCACACCTTTAGTCACCTGGAGAATCGCGGAAATTGCTCTGATAGATTTCTTCGTCCAATTGACGCCAATGTAAGACCGATCTGTTCGGTTAATTGGCGAATACTTCATCGGAAATGAGAAAATCTGAATACCAAGTTCTCTGTTCAGCTCAATATTTATCTTCAACCGCTCATAGAGATCCTCGGGCTTATCCTTGTAATTAAAAAGAATATAGTTGGAAATCTCTTTAATTCCATGCCTGTGCGCAGTCCGGACGGCAGCACAGTAAGTATCTTTCAGCTTTATATCATCAAACGCAATTCGCAG
The DNA here is from genome assembly GCA_934591635.1 of uncultured Oscillospiraceae bacterium. Lineage (GTDB taxonomy): Bacteria > Bacillota > Clostridia > Oscillospirales > Oscillospiraceae > Faecousia. Next base: position 710 of record CAKTPI010000009.1, read on the forward strand.
GGGCTTAATGGCAAGACGAGCAAGCTGAGTCATATTATCATCGTTAATTTTTCTGCCATCCACCCCTTGATTGAAGTCTAAATAACGAGCTTTCGGAGTCTTGCTGCGGTACTTTTCGACAATAGGGGACAGTTCATCCTCGTGTTCAAGCATATATCCAGCGTAATCCTCCGCATCTTCTGCCCCGATGACAATCTGAAGAAATGTATCGAGTTTTTCTGGAGATTTTATACGCTTTTTGAACTTGTCCAAATATGCTATCATTTTTTTGTCCAAAAACTCAGCTCGGTCGCCGTTGTGATAGCGCATCATCACAATATTGTAGGTACCCGGATCTACATATTTTGCGCCGCGCCCGAACCCTGCGGCACACAAATCATCGACCAATGACTCAAGATTAGGTGTATTCAGCACGTTATTGTCCAGCAAAAGGAGATGTTGCTTAGGACCATATTTCTGATCAATTACTTTGATTTGCTCAACGATGTTGTTTGTAACATGAAAGTTTGGCTCTAAAATCGGAACCGCACAAAAAGAGCAATGATTGGGACACCCGCGCGTTGTATAAGCAAAATAGTTATCTCCTGCCGGGTATTTATAATTGACATCTTCTAAGATATCATAGTCCAGCGGAAGCTGATCCACATTGATGTCATTATTGTCCCCTACAGCAGAAGTATCCGTAAATAATCCTGTCAAAATATGAGAGCGGTCAATGCCAGTCGCCTCAACAATACTCTCTGGCATGAGAGACGCCATAATGCCGCCAACATATAATGAGCTAACATCATCAACGAGCCGCATATAATGCAGAATCGTTTCTGCGGAAATTGAAAAGTCAAAGGTGAATAGTGTGGTTATATATATTCTGTCCCAAACCGCGGCATCAATGTTCGGATCCACTCCCTTGACAAAGCGCACTTCATCACCGAGCATCTTATGATAGGTGCTTATTTTCATCAATCCCATTGGTGGGTATTTGTTCTTGTAATTTGGTTCTACTAATAGTACTCTCATTTTTTCTTCACGCTCAGTTCCAACTTTATCTTCTCACGCAGCGCCTCTGCTGTTTGGGGTTCACTTGCAAAGTAGGAATCAATTATAGAGATAATGCGCTGATACAGCTTTCGTTCATCACGGCTATACGAAGAAGGCAAATCGTTTTTCGTTGCATATCCTGCATTTACAATCTTTTTGTTTAATGCAGTCACTTTTTTTGTCGCAGCTTCTGTCTGAGAAAGGGCTTTTTCTACAGTCTCTTTACGCTCGTCATCAAAGGTACCACGCTCCATTGCTTTACGAACTGTTTTTTCTTCTTTTTCGCGTGTGCGAGCGATCTTTTCAAGTCGTTCAGCAATCTGTTCTCTTTTTTCATCGGAGGTAATTGCGCCAGAGTCGATTTTTCCCTCTAATTCCTTCTGCTCTTCGTTGAGCTTTGTTAAGTTACGAAGCGCAGAAGTCGCCTCTGATGTTCCTCGACGGTATTTCCTGTTAATCATTCCCGCCCATTCGGAAAGCGATTTTCTCATCTCATTATAAGCTGTGCTTGGTTCAAAATCGTCTCTCTGAGAATTGGGAACCAACTCATCATGAAGCACATGGATTTCCCCTGCAAACATTCTGTTTGCATTGTGTCCTTCAGATGGGAAGAAGTTCGCAAAAGTGGTTCCATTGCCAACAAGAATGTTACCCTTTCGAAAACGGATGCCCTGAACAGATTCATCAGAGATAACACCAGAAAAATCCGTAATAGCCAACCACCCTATATACAGCGGTTTGCCGTCAGATGCCTCTTTGTAGATGAATTCAACATCACGAACAAAGTCTTTTGTTTTAGTGCGTCCCTGTTTTCCCGTTGACAAACTACGGGAATATAATTTGTAAATCGGCTTTTTACGCGCGCCCCGGAGAATTTTGTAGCAGGTGATCGGAAAGCCCTTTTCAGAGAAATGATCCCGGATTTTGCGTGCCTGAGGAAATTGTTGACTATCAAAATCAATTGGTGCCGTCTCAGAAAGATAGCGAATAACGTCATCTTCGTCAAGCAGTCCAGATTCCTGTGGAACGCCAAGCAACCGCACTTCGAAATAATGCTCATTACTGTCTTCTGGCTGCTCTTCAAAAGTACTGATGGCTTTGAAGGTTTCCATGATGTCGGATGTCTCATTGTTCGACTTTTGGAGCAACTGCTGCATTCGAACGCAGTCACAAGTCATAATAGTTTTTGTGGAGTCTCCAATGGCAGTGGTGACAAATTGCACTTTTTCTGCATATGCAAGTCCGCCTAAACGTCCGATACCCCGAAAGCCACGTTCGGTTATGCCATCTTTATCAGAGGCACCAACGTTCATCAGTTTTATTCTTGCGATATTCAATGGTATTCCAAGACCATTGTCTCTAATGATGATGCTGCGTCCTTTTTCGTCAATAGAGATATGTATCGCAGCATCGGCGGATTGCAGAATTCCCGCCTCTATAGCTTTGTCGATGGAGTCAGAAGAATTCTGAATGTACTCGCGGTAGATGTGCATCGGATTCGAATACATTCCTCTTGTTAATATTTCCAGGAGGAACTTTCCGGCAACTGGCTCATTCATTATTTGCTACCTCCTTGATTATAGGACGGAAACGGGAATTGGATTTTTAGCAAAGTTTTGAACACAGGATGATGAACAATCAGGTCTCCTTTTTTCAAGCGCGTCATCATATTAGCATAAACTGACGGAACGAACTTGTAATCAGGTCGGGATACCTCTATTGCGTTGGTACGTCCATAGATGTTTGTACCACAGTTTCCTTTGATGCGGTCGTGAATTGCGCTTCTAAACTGCTCCGCAGAAAAGAGGATCACACCTTCGGAGCGACCTCTTTCCGTAATATCCAACAAGTTGGCAAGCAGAGGAGAATTCTTGCTTGATGTGGAAGGCGCATACTTATTCAGTTCGTCAACAAAAATGATGATTCTCTTCGGAATCGGTTTTTTGCTGGTACGTTCATCCTCAAAATCGCCGTGCTTCAGTGAATATACGGATCGTATAATATCACCGAACACAAGACATTGAAGTTGCTCGGTAAGCCCAGCAATGTCAACAACCTTCATCTCACCGCCATTTATATTCATAATCTCATCAGAGAGATATACTTGATGTTGTTCTTTCTTGCTCGATTTCGCATTAACAAAAATATCGTCGTTAATCGAGTTGTTTATAAGACGCCGGAAGCGCTGCCACGACTGAATCAAAATACTGGATTTGTCCTTTTTGTCGCTTCCTTTGCTGCAAAATTCCTTCAAGACTTCTTTGAAGTTTGCCCAGCTCAAATCTCCTTTGAACTCCGAACCATAATCAATATAGTTCAAAATAGATTCGATGGTATAGTTGGGGTCATCTACATTAGAAAACAGCATATCAACTTTACTGATATCGTGTTCAAACGTATAGATGAAATTTGCAGCCTGACCTCCATTAAATTGCTCAGCTAAATCTTCGACTGGCAGTGCGGTATTCGCATAGAGCTTGTCCTTTTGCTGACGGTATGGATATAGATATTTTACATTTTCAAATGGCGTACACGGCACACCGAGGTCATCCCAATCTTTGCGCTGTGCATTCGTAATCTTTTCGTTTGGCTGATGAACATGGAGCAAATCGTCACCCTTAACATTCATCACAATGATTGCAACATCGTCCTTACATTTATGTTGAATCGCTTTCAGCAGGAACATGACATAGCTGGTCTTTGTTGCCAAGCCAGAAATGCCAGAAATATTCATATGCGCGCCTTCCGGACCGATAAGAAAATCTCCATTAAACTTAATTGGCACAGAAACGTTATTTCCGGCTTTCATAAGTCCAGCAGGAATAGCCGACTTCTCATCAATATTGTCAAGCCCAAGTGCTACCTGAATGTCATCCTCATTTGCCGTATATACTGCCGATCCCTCGAAAACTGGCATAAAGTTTTCTTTGGTATTATGGATGACCGAAACCTTGGCATAAGAAAGAGACAACCGGCGCGTCATGGGGGCTATATCTACGTTTCCAAAATCCGAGGAAACATAGTTGCTGATGTGTCCCGTACCATCTGTAATGTGAAAGATATCTTGAACGACGCCATATGTAATAGAGTCATCCGTTTTGTTCTGAACAAGGACAATATCAAATGGACTTAAAATTGTATCATCGGACATCCAAAATTGAAATTCATCGCAGGATGAAGGATTCTTTTCGGTGGCAGATACTTTGCCGATTAACTTTCTTGTACTCATATTCCGTCTCCTTATTACTTGAAATCTCGCTTGAAATTATTGATAAAAACCAAATCGCTCTCAAACGTAGATTTGATAAGTGTTTCGGTCAAATATACGGGGTATAGATGACTCGCCCAACGTTCATCTCGCCCATAGCAAGTTGGCGAACACTCATTGAGCAATGACAGAGAAATTGTGTCAATGATATCCGTTGGGATTCCGCTGTCATAATAGTCTTCCAATGCCATCTTCTCGATTTTTATAATTCCTTCAAGAGGATTAGATACTCTGTTTTTGGGGCGTATTCTTAGATACCATACTCCAAATCTTCTGCCGCGGTCATTTTCCTTCATAAACACAGGAGTACGCTCTCCATATTCAAGTTTCAAAAGCTCTGCTCCAATCTGCGTTCCACCCCGTTTGGACTTACCCGATGCAGGGAGCATGGGATTAAAGCTCTTTGATACACCAATTACATTGTAGAACAGATCGGAAAATTCTGCTTTTCCAGTGTCTTGCCGCAAAAATTGAAGTGGACCGTCCACTACAAGCATACGATCTGTATCCAGCGAGCCAGACTTCACCATGTTTGACAAGATCTCAATTTCCATATCGTGCATCATGGAATTGGCTTTGGCAATTGCGGCATTAACAGGAATATTGTGCTTTTCTGATTCGAATCGGTAACCGACCACTTCAAGAAACATTTCTTTTGCAACCGCAGTTCGCATGAGTCGCTGCTGTATTTCTTTGAAGTCCACCGTATTGATCTTATCACTCAAGAGCAGCAGATTTTTTCGTAGTATTGTCTGATGAGAATGAAGCTTTTTTGCACCGTCCCTTTCAGTGCAGCCAGCCCGGATTTGGGCGATGACAACCGGATAAATCTTCTTGCCACCATCAATTACAATATCGCCAATTTTGTATGTCCGACGAGAACCGTCCATAAAGAATGAAAAATTTGAAAAAGTACGATCCTCAGCAAATAGATCATACGGTCTGATCTTTTTAGACTTGTCAGTCTCAAACGGTTCTCCGATTACTTTAATTTCATCGCCCTCATCTTGGTACGGTTCCTGATAATAGTGGTCGAGATCAAGGCTTTCATTCTGATAAAGTGCAACGCCGCATTTGTCAAATATATTTTTCAAAGTAGCCATGATAACCCTCCATGTGATAACCATTATTACAAAGCCCTATTATGTATCGAGCTGACATTGGCGTCTATTTGAACCCACTAGGGGTAAATTGTGTCCTATTTTCGAGTCGGAGTCGCTTTAAAATGACGGCTCATTTATTATTTTCTGCGGGTTTTTTATATACTTTCCGTTCTTGATCCTCGCGTCTGTTGGTTTTATAGCATCCTCCGGAATGACCCAAAACGCACCTATCCGCATTGCGCCCGGTATACGTCCCTCTCCACACAAAATCTGTATACGTCGGGTTGAGATACCCCATTTTTCAGCAGTTTGTGAAACGGATAAATAATTCATAGGCGGCACCTCTGCTACAGCTTTATCTTCATGTTTTTATAAAATCCAGTATCGATTATAATCGGAAACGCGAATAAAGGCAAGGACTTTTCCGCACAGTTCGACATATATTTCCAGTCAGGAATAGGGGCTTGGGATTATCCCAAAATCGCCGTGTATCCGAACAGCGGCTGTGCTTGCTATTCTCTCAAATCTCAGTTTTTCTCTGTACCCCACGCTGCTCTTTCTCTCTGCCAAAATCTGCGTATACTGTAAGAAAACGAGAGAAAAGAGTGGCTTATTTGTAGCATAGGAATGCGTATCTTCCGATTTTTACAAGTGCTACGCTAACAGGCCCATCTTCATTGTCCGGGTATGAGCTCATCCGGGGATGAACACAGTGCATCGGCGTGATGGATTTCATCGATATACTCAATCCTTTTCCACAACAAATGGATAAGGCTCATCGCCTGACCCAAATACTTATTATAGAACCTGTTCACCTCCTATGCCTGTAGAAGAATGATCTTCTTCACCCGATAATTTTCCCCATCAATCGTCAAAACCGCAAAACTGATTTCCTGCCCGAACCGCCGCTTTCCGCAGCTGCCGGGGTTGAGCCAGAGTTTCCCATCGACCACCTGTTCCAAATACTTGTGGGAGTGGCCGAAAACAACAATGTCGGCATCCGGCGGCAGGTTTTGGATTTCCTTCTTGTTATGCACCATGAAGATTTTCAGGCTCTCCAGCTGCACCGTCAGGTCATGGGGCAGGTGTTCGGCCCATTCTTTGTCGTTGTTTCCCCGAACCACATAGACCGGCGCAATTCGGCCCAGTTCCTCCAAAATGCCCTGATTGTTGATGTCCCCGGCGTGGAGGATGCAGTCACAGCTGCGTAGAATTTCCAGGACCTCCTGCCGGAGCAGACCGTGGGTGTCTGAAATAACGCCTACTTTCATCATAAGGACGGCTCCTTTCGCTTTTCTTGTTTCAAGGCAGCCGGCGCAAGCATCCGCACCTGCTGCCAAACTTTATAGACTTCTGTTACTGCCTCTCTATACCACCGTCTTGTGTTCCAAAAAGCAGCCCCCATCGTGAGAATAGATCACACCGACCGCCTGCAAATATGCGTAGATCACCGTCGTCCCAACGAACTTCATGCCCCGTTTCTTCAGGTCCTTTGAAATCCGTTCTGAAAGCTCCGAATGTGTCAGCCCACTTTCGTAGACCACTTTTCCTTCAGTCCAGTGCCAGAGGTACCCGGAAAAACTGCCATATTTCCCCTGTATTTCACGAAAAACCCGGGCATTGGTAACGGCCGCCTGTATTTTCAGCCGATTCCGGATGATTCCGGGGTCACGGACCAGGGCTTCCAGCTTGTCCTCCCCATATGCGCAGACCGCCTCCAAATCAAATCCATCGAAGGCTGCCCGAAACGCCTCCCGCTTATTCAGAACACATTCCCAGGACAGCCCGGCTTGAAAGCATTCCAGCACCAGCATCTCAAACAGCTTCCCATCATCGTAAACAGGAACGCCCCATTCCTCATCATGGTAACGGATGTACCGTTCATTTTTGGGGTTTGCCCAACAGCAGCGTTTCTTTCCGTCTGACCATTCCATCTGTATTTCAGCTCCTTTGCTCTATAACCAAGTTTTCAACCTGGTGCCATTATATCAGACAAGTAATCAAAATCATAGAGTCCGGATCGTATTCATCGTTTTGGCCTATTTGAAGCTGCTGTTTACCTGACATCTCGAATACAATTCCCTTATTCTAAAGAAGTATATTGATTATTCGTAACGAATAGTATATACTATTATTGAGGTGATGTCCCATGGAAACACGAACCGCAAATCTGATTATCGGCACCTCCGGCGGCACAGCTGGGGGCAATGCGACAAACTATAAGCTGGCCCTCCCCTCCACTTGGATCAAGGAAATGGGGCTGACTCCGGAGCAGCGGCAGGTGGAGCTGCGCTTCGACGATGCTTCCATCGTCATTACCAGGAAGCTGCCCTTTGCGGAATTTCTGGAAGCCAGCCGCCACGCTGAGCACAAAGTGCTTCTTCTCTCCTACTATTCCGGGGACACCCTCTGCGCCCGGATTGCCGCTGACGAAACCGAGAAAACGGTATGCGTTGAAAATCTCGCTGCGGATTGTCTGAAACTTCCCTTTGGAAATAACAAGAATCCAATCTGGGAGGATTACCAGCACTTTCTGGAGGACCGCTGCATTCCAAAAACCAGGGCCGGACTACAGGAATACCTGGAAACAATTGGAGTGGACAGCTATGAGCCGTTGGAAATTATCCGCAAAACCCAGGGGCGCATGGCCGAGGATGATCTGTGGCTGACCGTGGAGGAATTGAAATGACCGTTCAATTGGTATCTGATCAGAAAATCGCAGAAACATCCTCCAAGGGCAACCAAGAAAAATGGCAGGACAGCAGCATTTGGTACAAGCTGGATCAATTCGGCTACGAAGCACTGGCAGAGGTGTTTACCTCCCAATTGCTGGAATATAGCAATATCGAAACGGACTTTCCCTTTTCCTTTGTGCGCTACCGTATGGAGCGTCTTCTGGTCCATGGCCGGGAGCGGACAGGGTGCAGCAGTCCGAATTTCTTGAAAGCGGGCGAGTCCATTATTACCCTTGCACACCTATTCCAGCAGTATACAGGAAAGCCGCTCTCTGAGACGCTAAGCCGCATGACCAGCGACAAAAAGAGAATTGCCTACCTGGCTGAGGAAACCGCAAGCATCACCGGCCTGTCCCTGTTCCCCCAATACCTGACTTTGCTGTTTGAAATTGACGGTCTTGTCCTCAACGACGACCGCCACCTGAACAATATTGCCGTTCTCGCCAAGGATGGAGCCTTTGACTACTGCCCCATTTTCGACCAGGGTGCAGGGCTGCTTTCCAATGTGATGCACAGTCCCTTTGAAATCGTCCCAAAATCCCTGATTTCTCAGGCAAAAGCACGACCCTTTCAAATCACCTTTAACCGGCAGGTCCACACTATGGAAAACCTATACGGAAAGCCACTGGAAATCCCTTCTTTTACCCGAGAACAGCCTGCGCAGATGGTGGAGCCGCTGTTGGAATACTACCCCGCCCGTGACCGGGAACTGATTGCCAACCGGGTCTGCGAAACGGTTTTGGTACGGCAGAAATGTAGATAAACGCAGTATCGCTGCGAACCCCATTGTTTTCCATGCAGCAATGGCGTATAAGACTTCCAACGGCGAAACACGCAAATACCCAACTACAGGAGGACTCCCACCATGATCTTTCTTTGCTACCCCAAATGCACCACTTGCCAGAAAGCCCAGAAATAGCTTGACACGAAAGGAATTCCATATGTGACCCGCCACATCAAGGAGCAAAACCCAACCGAAGCGGAACTCCGGCAGTGGTATCAAAAAAGCGGCCTTCCACTAAAAAAGTTCTTCAATACCAGCGGGCTTCTTTATAAGGAAAAGCACTTTAGAGCCGCACATTGCACGATAAGTCATTCATAGATACTTTATTTGAGAGATCAATGCGGGGGATGCAGAGTTATCAATAATGATCGGATAACAGTCAGTTTGAAAATAAAACAGTAGATAATTGAAAATAGCTATTAACGAAAACTGTGTGCGCCCCGGTATTTTCAAGAAAAGCCCTTCTTGACTTCAAACGGGAAGCAAAAGGACTTTTCTGTATAGACTTGTAATGCGATTATGATAATTCTGCCTTATGATATCTTTGTTTCATCCTCTGTTGTTGCCAGATGCTCCAACCGACCCCATCTAATTTGCTTGAGTACTCTGGAATCTCCAGGAATGAACATATTGTGGTGTATCATCTCTACCTGAGCCGATACTCTCTTGGTGTCAGCCCAAAGCTGGCCTTGAACGCCCGGTTGAAATAGGACAGATTCTTAAATCCGCACCGTTCCGCCACAGTCAGCACGGTATCATCGGTGGTTCGCAGTGCTTCTGCCGCAGCGTTCAAACGGTAAATGTTCAGGTACTCCGTGAAGCGCTGCCCGGTCATCTTCTTAAACCAGCGCATAAAATGACTGGGACTGCACTGGCAGACAGCGGCAGCTTCCGCCACGGGCAAATTGTCTGCAAAATGGGCGGTCACATATTGGAGCACCGCTTTCAGACGTCTGGTATTCCCATTTTCCCTGGGGGGAAGGCCATCGCTTTGGGCAACCAGCGCCGACAGCAGGCACAGCAGCAATCCCTTGATTTGCAGCTCATACCCCAGTACCCGGTCCCGGTTCACCGTTTCCAGCCGGCGCAGGCATTCCAAAACCGCACAATAGCAGGGGTGGCCCTGGGTCAGCCGGTGCGGCAGAGGAAGGCGTCCGCTTTGCAGAGGCAGCAAATACCTCCGATAGCACAAATCACCGGAACCGCCCAGCAGATCCACCTCATAAATAATGTTCTCATATTCCATAGTCTCTCCGGGAATCTGGCCCAGTCCATGAAGAACACCGGGGGCAAACACAAAGATATCCCCCGCCATGGCCCTCACCGACTCCAATCCTACCTGAACTGTACCCATTCCCCTCTTGACAAAAACCAGTTCCACGCTGTTTTGCCAATGCAAAGCCACCTGTGGGAAATCCTTTGGGATGGTGCAGGGATAAATGTCAAAGGGGAACCACTTTTCGCCGTGGCGCTTATTCTCCTGCAATGACGCTGTATCTGCCATAGAATCACGCTCCTATGCTAGTATTGTATCATACATTGATTGTTAAGTACAAGATATTATAGAATATTCGTGGTATAGTATGGGTATACAGATAGTAAAAGGAGGAACCTTTTCATGACTATGACAGACACGCTCACCGCATTGACAGGAAAACCCCTTGGTGAATGCACCAACGGCGAGCTGTATCTTTCCCTTCTGAAGCTGGTAAACGAGAAGTCCGCCCAGCAGATCCGCCCGGTACAGGGCCGGAAGCTGTATTATATCAGCGCGGAATTTCTCATCGGTAAGCTGCTGTCGAATAACCTGATCAATCTGGGGCTGTATGACGACGTGCGCTCTGCCCTGCAGTCCGCCGGAAAGAAGCTTTCCGAGATTGAAGAGGTGGAGCCGGAGCCTTCTCTTGGCAACGGCGGTCTGGGCCGTCTGGCGGCCTGCTTCCTGGATTCCCTGGCTACCCTGAATCTGCCAGGTGATGGTATTGGCCTGCGGTATCATTTCGGCCTGTTCCACCAGTCTCTGTCCAGCGGTGTGCAGAAGGAGCTGCCCGACCCCTGGCTGACAGAAAACAGCTGGGCGGAAAAGACAGACATCACCTACCCTGTCAAGCTGGGCGGGAAGAAATTCACCGCAAGACTTTACAAGCTGGCGGTGACGGGCTATGAGGGCCGCACCAACACCCTGAACCTGTTCGATATCGACACCGTGGATGAAAGCATCGTCCGGGAGGGCATTTCCTTTGACAAGACTGCCATCGACAAAAACCTGACCCTGTTCCTGTACCCCGACGACTCCGACGAGGCAGGCCGTCAGCTGCGGATTTATCAGCAGTACCTGATGGTCTCCGCCGGTGCCCAGCTGATTCTGGCGGAGTGCGCCGCCCGGGGCTGCGACTATCACAACCTGGCGGACTACGCCGCCATCCAGATCAACGACACCCACCCCAGCATGGTGATTCCCGAATTGATCCGCCTGCTGGGCGAAAAAGGCATCGCCTTTGAGGAAGCCGTGGAAATCGTCACCAAAACCTGCGCCTACACCAATCACACCATTCTGGCGGAGGCGCTGGAAAAGTGGCCCCGGACCTATCTGGAAGTCGTTGTACCCCAGCTGATGCCCATTATCGAAAAGCTGGACGCAGTGGTTGCAAAGCGCACCAAGGACAAGAGTCTTGCCATCATCGACAAGGACGGCAAGGTGCACATGGCCCACATGGACATTCACTTCACCCACTCCACCAACGGTGTCGCCGCCTTGCACACCCAGATTTTGATGGATTCCGAGCTGAACGGTTTCTACAAGCTGTATCCTGAGAAGTTCAACAACAAGACCAACGGCATTACCTTCCGCCGGTGGCTCATGAAGTGCAATCCCCTGCTGACCGGCCAGATCGAGAACCTCATCGGCACCGGCTTCCACAAGGACGCAGCCCAGCTTACAAAGCTTTTGGCCTATGAGAATGATACCTCCGTGCTGGAACAGCTGGCCGCCATCAAAAAGGAGAACAAGCGGGAGCTGTGCCGGTGGCTGAAGCAGGAGCAGGGCATCACCGTGAACCCGGACGCCATGTTCGACATCCAGTCCAAGCGGCTGCATGAGTACAAGCGGCAGCAGCTGAACCTGCTGTACCTCATCCACCAGTACTTCGAGATCAAGGCCGGACACCTGCCCCCGGTGCCCCTGGTATCCATCTTCGGTGCCAAGGCAGCCCCTGCCTACATCATCGCCAAGGACATCATCCACGCACTGCTGACCCTGTCCAAGGTCATTGCCGCAGATCCTGTGGTATCCCCGTGGCTCCAGATCGTGTTCGTGGAAAACTACAACGTCACCGCTGCCGAGAAGATGATTCCCGCCTGTGACCTGTCCGAGCAGATCAGCCTTGCTTCCAAGGAGGCCTCCGGCACCGGCAACATGAAATTCATGCTCAATGGCGCGCTTACCTTAGGTACTATGGACGGCGCCAATGTGGAGATCAGCCAGCAGGTCGGAAACGAAAATATCTATATCTTCGGTCAGACCTCCAATCAGGTGATCCGCCGCTACGCCGCCGGGGACTACAAGGCCTCCGAATGGTACGAGGGCGACCCCAACCTGCGCCGGGCCATCGACTTCCTCACCGGCCCCGAAATGACCGCCGCCGGTTCTTCTGAGCTGCTGAGCCGCCTGCAGACGGAACTGAAGAACAAGGACTGGTTCCAGACTCTGCCGGATTTCAGTGCCTATGTGGTACGCAAGGGACAGGCGCTGGCAGACTATACCGCCAACCCTCTGGATTGGCGCAGACGGTGCCTGATAAACATCGCCAATGCAGGCCTGTTCTCCTCCGACCGCACCATAGCGGAATACGACCGGGACATCTGGCACCTGGGAAAATAATGATTTCAGGGGCTGTTAGAAAACTCTCCCTATCAGCACAGTAGCCAGTGCCACCCGGCACTGGCTACAAAAAGTATTAAGAAACGGCTGCAGTCAGTTGAGGTTGCAGCCGTTTTGTAGTATCATTAAAGTACCACCCAAAATGGAAACTATAGAAATGAATTATACACCAATCCAACTGAAATCACAAGTGGATATGGAAAGAATTATTGAAATAAATGATTCGGTATATACTTTCAATGAAGTGGTGTCCCATATTGATCTGAAAAATACTTTGTACTGCCAAGAGCATGGAACGGAAAAATACATGAAGTTCCCTATGTACGAGGAAACCAAGGACAAGAAATATCGTGACGATCCATATCGTGCTGTGAATTTCCGAGTAAATGAAGCCGGACGACTGGTTTGTCCAAACGGCAAAGAATTTCTTTTCCTACGGACAGGACCGGTAAAGGGCAACCTATATGGGAGAACCGTAGAGCTTCACCAGTGCGAGGATTGCAGCGGCTGCCCACATCGATCTAAATGTCACAAAAGCGGCTCTGACCGAATCGTCCGGCTGAACTATGAACTGACGTCCATTCACAAGGGGGTTCTGGACAATCTGAACAGTATTCATGGTGCGTTGCACCGAATGAACCGCTCCATACAATCCGAAGGGACTTATGGCGAAATAAAGGCAAACCGAGGATACGAACGGTTCCAAAGAAGGGGCATAAACAAGGTAATTTTGGAGATTGCCCTGATAAGCTGCGGTTTTAACCTGCACAAGTACCATTTGAGCAAATTAGCAAAGGCCAATCCGGCCAAGGCTGCTGGCTGAATATCCTCAAAAAAATGCCGAAGAAAAACAAATTTTCTCCGGTTGTGGTTGGTGTACACATTTTTGAGAGAAAAGTTATCCACAGCCTTGATGGGTAAGAAAAAGCAGACCCTTTCCATTTCGGGAAAGAGTCTGCGATTTCCTTTTGGGGTTATTTAACAGCCCCACTTTTCTTCGCAACTTTCTTCACAAGCCGCTCCCCGCGCTCACCTGCAATAAATGGCAATCGCCCGCTGGGCAAACACCGCCGTGCCTTCGCCGCCTGCCTTGTCAATGTTTTCGGTAAACTCTCCTCCAGCGGCATACATTTCCCCAAGGGAATTCAGGATTTCTTTCGTGCAGGGATAATAGTTTTCCGTAATGTACCCCTGCAGCCGCTTCACAAGCGCCTGGGCATCGGACGATGCCGGTTCCACATCCTTGCATCTGCCGAAATCCTCGAAAATCATCATCAAGCCCCTTCCAAGGGCCTCCTCCGCTTCTTTGGAGCGGCCCTTGCTCTTTTCCGCAAACGCCTGATAGACGCTGGTATTCTGCCACTGTTTCTTCGCCTCTGCGGCGTACCGCTCCATTTTCTGGGTATCAAATGCTGAAAAATCCATGGTATTTCCTCCAACCTGTTTTAATCCACGGGCAAAGGTGATCAGGTTTTCCAGATGCTCTTTCTTCATGGTAAGCATTTCTATCTGCTGGTCCAGCACTTTTTCCCTGTCAAAGTCCGGACTTTGCAGGATCGCTTCGATTTCCTTCAAGGAAAACGCCAGCTCCCGGAAGAGCAGGATCTGCTGCAGGCGTTCCAGTCCCTTTTCGTCATACAGCCGGTATCCTGCCTGCGTATACTGCGCCGGGTGCAGCAGTCCGATCTTGTCATAATATTGCAGGGTGCGAATGCTGACCCCCGTGCGTTTGCTTACCTCATTCACTGTCCACACTGACCGCATCTCCTTTCGTGGTATGGTTAGTATAAACCATTACGCAGCGTCAGAGTCAATACCCTTTTTGAAAATTTCCTTGTACTCTGGGGCGATGCCGCTTTCTCTCCATGTCCCTCCTACAAAGACAAGGCCCGGCAAGCATCAAAACCTTGCCGGGCTTGTCCTTTATTCGTTAAGCATCGCTTTCCAGTAAATTTTCGCAGTCCGATTCCCGCACACAGACACCGTGCTTCCTTCTGTCCGCCATAGGAAATCTTCCCTTGCATCATCTGTTTTTCATAATATGTGCCACCAGTCGCAGATTGCGTTCTACCAGGATGTTTCGGGCTTCTGTGTTGCCCTGGGCGCTGAGAGTCAGATAGTGTTGTTCCTCTTCCTCTGTCAGGGGCTTGGGGAAGCTGCCGGAGGAGAGCTGCAAAGAATAGAGCAGGCTGCTGAGCATCATCCATGCGCCGAGCTGCATAAAAATCACCTCAGGGTACTCTATTCATGCCTGGTTGTCCCTTTTCCCGCAATTATACGTGATATATGATTTGTTCTGTTTCAGGCGGTTGCACCCGTATAATACTGGGCCTGCGCATTCCAGAGTTCGCGGTATTTGCCGTTCTCATCAGCAACCAGCTCATCGTGGCTGCCAAGCTGCACCAGTCTGCCCTTATGGAATACAGCGATCTCATCACAGAACCGGCAGGAGGACAGGCGATGACTGATAAACACAGAGGTCTTGTCACTGGCAATGTCATTGAACCTTGCATAGATTTCGGCCTCCGCAATCGGATCGAGAGCGGCAGTGGGTTCGTCCAGGATCATGAAGGGCGCATCCTTGTACAGTGCTCTTGCCAGAGCGATTTTCTGCTGCTCTCCGCCGGAAAAGTCCACCCCATCATTTTCATATTCCATACCAATATTGGTATGGATGCCCTTTTGCAAATTTGCAATCTTTTCACCCAGGCCCACGCGGTTCAGGCAGTTCTGGACACGCGCCGTATCCACCCGATCCGATGCCGCCACATTCTGGGCAATGGAAAAAGCAAACAACGCATAGTCCTGAAAGGCCACAGAGAAGAGATCCATATATTCGTCATAGCGATAGCGGGTGATATCAATGCCATTCAAAAGGATTTTGCCTTCCGTTGGGTCATAGAGCCTGCACAGCAGCTTAATAAATGTTGTTTTGCCGCTGCCATTTTCACCCACAATGGCCAGTTTATCGCCAATTTTGAATTTCATATTCACATGGCGCAATACCCATACCTCACTGCGCGGATACCGGAAGGACACATCCCGGAACTCAATCTCATAGTCGATGTCATCCCGCTTTTCAACAGCCAGGGTTCCCTTGTACATCTGGTTTGGCATCTCCAAATAAGCAAAGGTTTCTTTCAAGTACCGATTGTTGTCCCGCAGCTCACCAAGGTTGCCGCCCAGCTCTGATGTGGCCTCCACAAATTTCTGTACCGTTCCCTGGTACAGGATGAAGTTACCGATGCCGATTACCCCCATCCATGCCTTCGCTGCGGTGAAAAGGAACACCAGGATTTTCATCGCCATGGTCAGCAGCTGCTTCCCCACCGCCAAAGAAACGCCGGCGCTTTCAAAATCCTTGAGCCATCGGGGCCGGAGCATATGCTCCTCGTAGTCTGCCATAGAAATGGTATTCAGCTTAAAGATGTGCATATCCGTCCCCTGCGCTTCCATATGGGCAGACAACAGGTTATTCATCGGTGCAACATTGGCTACTGCATCGTTGATTTTAGCAATGGAGCGCACAGACAGCTTCACGGACAAAAAGGAATTGGCTGCAATTGCCGCAGCTAGTACCAAGGCCGCCCACGGAGAATTGACAAAAGCAAAGAAACCGCCGTAGGTGTCCGGCGCCATACGGAAGAGAGAAACCGTCAAGGCAACCGAAACGAGTACATTCATCAGCTTTTTTAGAATATCCCTGGAGAGGTGCAGAATTTTTTGAAGGCCGCCCCCTGTTGCGTTCATGATGGAGGTGATTCTCGTCCGGGCCAGCGCCACTTCCGGATCCTCCAGATGCTCATACTGAAAATGGTTGGCTGCATCGAACAAATACGCTTCCAGACGGGAATAGGAAAGCTCATAGAGCGATTGCAGCTTGCCGGAGGTGAACCGACTCAAAAGAGACAGCACAAAGGAACCCACAATGGCAATTCCCGCAAGGAGCAGCAGCCGCTGTAAATTGCAGGAAGCAGACAATTCGTTGACAATTGCTGCGGACATATACAGCGGGAAATAGGGCTTTGCGCAATCAAAAATACTGTCAAAGATCAAGTAGGGCAGGTAAGCCGGCATGATTTTCTGCCAGATGCCGATGCCCTTCAGAATCATTCCGGCATCTTCCACCAAAGTACGCTTTTTATTGTCCATCGCCCATTTCTCCCTCCTTGTAATATCTGCTTTGAATGTCAAATAGCTCCCGGTATTTCTTTCCCGCTGCCATCAGTTCCTCATGGGTGCCCTCTTCTTCAAAGTTGGCACCGTCCAATAGGAAAATCCGGTCGCAAAAGCGGGTGGATGCCAAGCGATGGGAGATGAACACAGACGTTGCATTGGCTGTGATCTCATTGTATCTCTCGTACATTTTACTTTCCGCAATGGGATCAAGAGCTGCCGTTGGTTCGTCCAGAATCATACAGGGCGGATTCTTATAAAGCAATCTCGCCATCAGCAGTTTCTGCTTTTCGCCGCCGGAGAGATCCACCGCTTCCGGGTACACCCTTCTGTTCAGCGGTGTCCTTTCCTGCAAGGGAAGGCTGCGGATCTTCTCAGCCAGGCCGACCATTTCCAGGCAGGCCCACAGCTTCTGCCGGTCAATTTCTTCCTCTGTCTTCGTGCAGGCAATGTTGCGGCCAATGGACATGGGCAGCAGACTATAGTTTTGGGGCACCAGTCCGAATAGGTCATAAAGCTCGTCCCGGTTGTAATCCAGGATGGAATGGCCGTCAATCAGCACCTCGCCGCTGTCCGGCAGAAGCAGGCCGCACATCAGCATGGTCAGTGTGGTTTTACCGGCTCCGTTCAGCCCCACCAGCGCAATTTTTTCGCCGGCTTCAATCCGGAAGGATACATGATTCAGCACCTGCTTTTCCCCCATGGGGTACCGGTAGCAGACATCCTTGAATTCAATGCTGAAGAGTCCCTTGGGGGCAGGGATGCCTTTGCCGCGGCTCAGCTTATCCGGGATCTCCTGATCCTCCAGGAAATCAGAGATTTGCATTGCCCCCTCTGCCACCCTTGCCCAGTTCGCCAGGATATCGTTCATGTAGCCGGAAAGGGCTGTAATTGCAGAGAAATACAAAACGAACTGCGCCGCATCCACTTCACCGGAAACAGCCTTGGAAATCAGGAAGCCATAGGCGAGGCCATCCCGCACCAGAACAATCAGAAAGCTGACGACGGCCGTCAGGAAACTGCGCCGTTCCCAGAGATCCACATAATGCTGACAATCATTTATGATCTTGCCGCTGAGGGTGTGCAGAAAGCCCTGCATGCGGTAAAGCCGGATATCCTTGCCATACCGGTAGGTATCTGCCATATGGTTCACATAGCCCCTTCTCTTGTCCGCGGCATTGCGTTCATCCATTTGCCGATAATTGGCCCTCCGTTCCCATGCCGTCATTGCGTAGGAAATCGCACAGCCAACCGCCAGAAATACCACAATCAGCGGATGCAGCATGGATACCACGCCGCCGAACAGCAGGAAATTAAGAATCGTCGCGACAATTGCCGCAAAATCCATGGGCAGATGAACGCCGGTGGCATGGTTATTCCGCACCGCCTTGTCCGCCCGTTCGTCCAGCCTTTGAACGGCTTCGGAATACCGATGATACCAGTCCCGTGTGCGCTGCTCGGTGAGCTTAAGGTACATCAGGTGGGATGTCATATACATTTCCCCCACGTCATTCCGGAAGGACACGATCGCGCTTGCCATTCCGGCCATCCCACCGGCAAGCAGCAGTCCGACTATCACGAGAGCCACATACCCAAATTCCGATGCACTTTCCAGCGCTTCCAAAATGAGGGACGGCGTATAAAGCGTCAAAGCAGCTGCCGCGACTGTAACAATAACGGTCAGCAAGCCATGCACCGCCAGCCATCGCTCATTTTTCCAAAGATATTGATAGATAAAGCCCACACAGTGAAAAAGGCCATATTTAGGTTTTCGCTTTGTCACTTTCCCGGATTCTTCCATTGTTCTGACCCCCCTGATTGATCTGGCATCAGTATAACATAGCAAGCACAGCACTGGGACCGGCTGTGAACAAAATGCGTTTTTCGGTGAACAAAACGCAAAAGGGGCAGTTTTTCTGCCCCTTTTTAAACTGTCGGAGAAGGCCGCCCTCTTCTTCGGCAAAAGGATTACGGTCTGCCGCACGGTAAATAAGCGTGCCCTCGCTGATTGCTATCACATTTCGTGTGTGCTATACTGAAAGTATCAGTTCAATCAGAATTCACAGGAGGAAGAGATGAATCAACGAATATCCAAAACAGGTGCAGCACTCGTGACATTAACCGTTTTTCTTTTTTAATATTTATGATCGTAGATTTTCCATTCGGTTCCTATCTCGTATGTATGTTTTTACCGATAGGCTATATCATGATGGCAGCCGGCTTTCACTATGAAAGTGCAGAGGAGCAACGGGTATCCGCAAATGTGGGATTGATTTTTTCCGCAATATACGCCGGATTGGTTTTCCTGGTATATTATGCACAGACCACAAGCGTAAGACTGGAAACACTTGATGAACAAGCACTTAGAATATTGGATTTTCAAAGAGGCGGTCTGCTTTTTAACTACGACCTGCTCGGATATGGAATGATGGCTCTTTCAACCTTTTTCATCGGACTTTCTATCAAACCGAACAGTAAATCCGACAAATGGCTGAAATACCTGATGCTGTTACACGGCGTTTTTTTCATCAGCTGCTTTATAATGCCCATGACAGGCATTTTTGCAAGTATGGCAAACGGAAATAACGGCAACGGCAGCACCATTGCGCTTCTGTTTTGGTGTGCTTACTTCATGCCAATCGGCATATTATCGTATCGGCATTTCGAGTATGCCGAAAAAGAGCAATTCCCTGCCCCCGTTTGACTTTTTCTATTCGTCAGCCAGTGGAATCAATATCTCGGCAGTAAAGCCGCCATCCTCGCTGTCTGCTGTGAAGATGCCGCCGTATTTGGATACCAGGCTTTCTACCCTGGATAGGCCGAATCCGTGGTCAACGCCCTTCGTGGATGAAAATAGGCCGCTCCTCCGGGACTGTTTCTTGCCGGCCGCATTGGTGAACGCAAGGTAGAGCTGTGTATTTTTCTTGCCCACATAAATTCGAATAAATCGGTCGTCCTGGGGTAGCTTTTTGTTTTCCTCCACTGCATTATCCAGCAGATTGCCAATAATCACGCAGAGATCCACATCCGAAACCGCCACACCGGCCGGGAGCACCGCTTTGGCATTCACAGGAATATTGTTCTGGGCCGCAATATTGATTTTGCTGTTTAGGATGGCATCCACCATGACCCGTCCGGTTTTGATGGAGGTATCCACCTGGGTCAGGTCACTGTTGAGCTGATGCAGGTATTCATTGACTTCATCATATTTCCCCAGCGCCATGCTTGCCTGCAGCGCCTGGATGTGATTATGGTAATCATGGCGCCAACCGCGCATTTTGGCGTACATGCCTTCCACTTCATCGCAGTATTTGCGGATTAGGTCACTCTGGTAGGCTTCAATCCGCTTATCGATCCATTTTTGAAATAACATATTCCTCCACACGCTTCGTCCCGCAGCCCCGGGCATCGGGGCTTCCCCCGCTTAAAACAGGCGAATGATTTCCTTGCCGATTTTCTGGGCCATTCCCCGGCTGATGGGGATCTCCGTGCCATTTTTCAGCACAACACTGCTGCTGCCAATCCGCTGCACCTGCCGCAGATTCACGATGAACGAGCGCTGACACCGGAAAAAGTACTCATCCAGTCCCTTCTCCGCATCGGCCAGGGATGCCTTCATCCGATATTCCCGGTCATCCGTATGCACCGCCACGTACTGTCTTTGTGCCTCTATGTAAGTAATCCTACCAAGTGGGAGCAGCACCGTTTGGCGGTCGAAGGAAATCGCAAATTGCTTCTCATTCCTGTGCAGATTCCCCACCGCTTTATCCAGCACCGCAAACAGCCTTTCTTTTGCCACCGGCTTCATCAGGTAATGGAGCGCCGAAACCTCATAGCCCTCTGCCATAAAATCGGGGAAACCGGTAATGAATACGATCTGAACCTGTTCATTCTCCAGCCGGATGCGTTTTGCCAGAGAAACGCCGTCCATGGTGCCCATTTCAATATCCAGCAGCAAAATATCCCAGGTCTTGTCCTCCGCATAACAGAACAGGAAGCTTTCCGCGGATGCAAACCGCTCTGCCTGAACTCCCGTCTGCCGGTCCTGCGCCCAGGCCTTCAGGATATTCTGTACATATTCCGCATCTATGCTGCTGTCATCCACGATTGCCACCCGATAGGCCATGTGTTTCCCACCCTTCTTTCGTTTATTATATCACGTTATTTTCAAGATGCAATCCATCATCCTTACGCCAGCCGAATGCGCGGCGCACAACCGGGAAAAGCTTGTTCTTTCTTGTTTAGCCCTGGTTTTGCGCTGCAGCGGCTGGAGAATTTGTGATACAGCAGGAGGCTCCCCATGACATTTTATGAAAAAATGCGAATCGTCTGCCTTGCCATTCCGGCCGGAAGCGTTGCAACCTATGGGCAGATTGCCATGCTCTGCGGCAAGCCCAGAAACTCCAGGCAGGTCGGCTATGGACTCCGGGAAAACTTGGCCGGGCAAGACATTCCCGCCTTCCGGGTCGTCAACAGCAGGGGTGAACTCAGCGGGGCACAACATTTTCTCGTGCCGGAGCTGCAGCGCACGCTTCTGGCCGAGGATGGTGTTCCTGCCCTCTGGAATGGGCAGGTCTGGTATGTAAATCTGAAGGAATACGGCTGGAAAACGACCGAAGCGGACATTGCTTTGTTCGCAAAACAATTTACAAAAGGCATCGATCCGGAATGACAGCCTGATTTTTTGCCGTTTTTCCTCCATTCTGATATACAAAGGGATCTCTGATAAAATCGTCCGCGGCTGAATGCCTGGTACGGTCGATTTCGTCAGAGATCTCTTTCCATTATCTTTCGTTCAGTTTTTCCGTGAGCTGTGCCAAATCCCGATAGGTTTTCCGGAAGGTAGGGCAGGCGTCCTCCGGCGGGGTAAAATCATGGGTGATTTCCCGCAGCTGTGCAGCAATCTCTGGAGTGGGCGCTGCTTTCAGCTGGGCATACAGGTCGGCCACCTGACTGAGTTCCGGGTGATGCTCGCCATGAACCCGGACTACAACCGGGAGGATTTTATCCAATTCCTTCAAAATTTCCTGATCCATATTACACACTCCTTACTTCACAACCACATATCCAAGGCCCGTGATAATGCTCTCCAGGGTCTCCAGGCTGATTTGCGTTTCGTCAAACTCTACCTTTGCCTTGCTGGCATTATACAGCACTGTGGCGCTCTTTACGCCGGGTGCCTTTTGCAGGGCAGTTTCAATCTTCTGAGCGCACATAGGGCACACCAGTTCTTCCATTTGGATGGTTTTTTTATTTCTTACACTCCTTTTTCATGAATCAGCAGCCGCATGGCATTGAGGATCACAACCAGGATGCTCGCCTCGTGAATCAGCATGCACCTCAGAAATGCCCAATTTTTCGGCAATGGCAGCAGCGGTGGCAGGATTGTCGCCGGAGAGCCACATCGCCGGGGTGCTGTATTTTCTTAAAAATCGTTGAAAGCGAATGTTTTTCGCCGCCCTTCCTTATGAGGTTTCCACAATAAAATACAAAATTGCCGGTTTGGCAACCGGCTCACCCGGGTTTTTATACTTCACAATTATTTTTCTTTCTTTTCTTCAAATCTCCCTTGGAAAAATGTTGAATTTTCCGGTCGTTGGCACTATAATAGAATGGAACTGTTGTGGCCGTATATGATCGGCCGCGTTAGGAAGGGATCGAAATGAAGAAACGGTTTTTATCACTGGCACTTGCCGGTGCATTGATGATCGGCGGCCTGGTTGGCTGCGGCAAAAAGGAAGAAGCTGGGATTAAGCTGGATCCCAGCAACCCCATCTCTCTTACGGTGTGGCACTACTACAACGGTTCCCAGCAGGCCGCTTTTGACGCGCTGGTTTCCGAGTTCAACGCCACAGTGGGCAAAGAGGAAGGCATCCATGTGGAAGGCTATTCTCAGGGTTCCGTCAGCGACTTGGAAAAAGCCATCTCGGACTCTGCCGCCCACGTGGTCGGCTCCCAGCCCCTGCCCGATATTTTCTCCACCTATGCAGACACTGCCTTTTCCCTGCAAAAGGATGGCTTGCTGACCGATCTTTCCGCTTACTTCACGGCGGAAGAGCTGAAAGAATACGTACCCGGCTACATCCAGGAGGGTTACCTCCAGGATGACGGTGCCCTGTACCTCTTCCCGGTAGCCAAATCCACAGAGATTCTGATGATCAACGCCACAGACTGGGAACCCTTTGCCCAGGCCACTGGCACCACCACCGATGAGCTTGCCACCACCGAGGGCGTGACACGGGTCGCCCAGCGCTATTACCAGTGGACGGACGAGCAGACCCCTGACATTCCGGATGACGGCAAAGCCTTCTATGGCCGGGATTCTATGTCGAACTACTTCATCATCGGTATGAAGCAGATGGGCATTAACCTTTTCGACGTGCAGAATGGCCAGGTCACCATCCGGGCAGACAAAGAGCAGATCCGCCGCCTGTGGGATAACTACTATGTGCCCTATGTCAGCGGTTGGTTTGTGCAGCTGGGCAAGTTCCGCTCCGATGATATGAAGACCGGCGAGCTGATCGCCTACACCGGCTCCACCTCCTCTTCCATGTATTTCCCGGATCAGGTGATGAAGGACAATGGCACCTACCCCATTTCCTACATTGCACTGCCCGCGCCTGTGATGGAGGGCGGTCAGATGGTGTACGTGCAGCAGGGGGCAGACATGGCTGTCACCAAATCGGATGCTCAGCACGAGTATGCTGCCAGCCGGTTCCTGAAATGGTTCACCGCAAAGGAGAACAACCTGCGCTTTGTTTGTGAATCCGCCTATTTGCCGGTGCGCAATGAGGCAAACACCATGACAGCGCTGGACGAAGTGATTGCAAGCAAGGGTCTGAGCATCAGCCCCAAGGCCTATGACTGCCTGAAATGCATTCTGGACTCCTTTGATAAGGTGTCCTTCTATACCGCAAAATGCTTTGACAATGGCTATGCCACCCGCCGGGTGCTGGACTTTAACCTCTCCGATAAGGCAGTTGCGGACAAGGCATCCATTGATGAGGCTGTTGCTGGCGGTGCCAGCCGGGAGGAGGCTCTGGCCCCCTATCTGACAGACGAGGCCTTTGACGCCTGGTACGAAGCTTTCTGCCAGGCTCTGGAAGCCAAGGCGCACCCCCAGAACAACTAATTCTTGCCCTGTGGGGCAAACAGAAAGGAGGCGGCAAAGTTGAAAAAGCGAACGAAAAAGAGTCTGAGCCGCTTGCTGCTTTTGCCGCTCTTATTTGTGGTGCTGTGCCAGGGTGTGCTGCCCTTCTCTATCCTGCTTGCCAGCGGGACACGGCAGAATATGGAGCGAAATGCCATTGACATTGACTGCACCATTGTGCAGAACCGCCAGACGATTCTTGAAAACGCTATGGTTTCCCGCTGGAGCGGTGTGCGGGATGAGGCCGCCTTTTTGAATGATGCGCTGGAAAAGCTGCTGCAACCGCAGGCGGCAACCATTTCCGATTTCCTGCAAAATGGGGATCTGCAGCACACTTATGCAAACGGTGTATTTTCCGAACTTCTGGATTACCTGACCCGGGACAATACCTGCGGCATCTACCTGGTGCTCGGGAATTCCACTCCGGCAGAGGAAGCGGGAAAGTACGTGGGCTTCTTCCTGCGGGACTCGGATCCGGGCGCCAAGACGCTGACCAATTCCGACCTGCTGCTGGAGCGCGGGGACAAGATTCTGGCCCGGCAATCCGGCATCACGCTGGATACCTCCTGGTCACCCCGCTTCCATTTTGAGGCTGCCGGGACACGGGAGGCTGATGACTTTTTCTATGTTCCCTACCAGCTGGCGCAGGATAACGCCCAGTTAGACCCGGCAAAGCTGGGTTACTGGTCCACCCCCTTCATTCTGGAAGATCACAGCATGGATAACCACAAGATGATTGCCTATTCCCTGCCCTTGATTTATGACGGGCAGGTCTATGGCGTGCTGGGGTGTGAGATTTCTGTTTCCTATCTGCTGAACTCCTACCTGATGGTGCAGGATTTGAGTGCGGATCTGAACGCCGGTTATGCCTTGGCCATCGACCTGGGAGACGGACGCTACCAGGAAATTGTTTCCAAAGGTGCCCTCAGCGATGCCGTGAAGAGCGAAGCAGGCACCTTTACTCTGGAAAACACCAAATATCGATCCCTGCAAAAGGTACAGAATGCCGCCGTGGGGAAGCAGGGGATTTATGCCGTGGTCAGTCCCATGACGCTCTACAGCGGCAATGTTCCCTTTGCAAACAAGGACTGGGTGCTCTGCGGCTTTGTGTCCCAGACCAGTATTTTTGGCCTGGGCAACGACCTGTACAAGCGGCTGCTGACCACCATTCTGGGCTGTGCCGTTTTCGGTATGGTCGTGATGGTGCTGGTGGTGCGGTATATTTCCAAACCCGTATACCAGCTGATGGACAGTGTCCGGGGCGGCGTGGCCGGACTAAAAGCCTTCCATCCCTCCGGCATTGCCGAGGTGGACGAGCTGCATCAGGTGATTGAAGACCTGACGGACAGCGAGCTGAACACAGGAAACCAGCTCAACGAGGAAAAGGAACGCTACCGCATCGCGGTGGAAAGCTCCAACGATATTTTCTTTACCTATCGGGAAGCTGACGGCACCGTTGAGATTGTAAACAGTCCGGATATGGACGGCCTGTGGTACATGGCTGCATTCCGCACCCAACTGCTCCCAGGCTTCAGCCGAAAAGGACTGGAAGCGCTGCAGGAGATGGTGCAGGGCGGCGCCGGTTCCTATGAGGCACAGGTGCAATATCAGCTGCCAGGCCAGAGAGAGAGCCGGTGGTACGCCCTCAGCAGCAAAACCATGACAGATGACCAAGGGGGACATCGCCGGATTGTTGGCTACCTGCGGGACATCCAAGCACTAAAAATGCAGGAGATCGAACGGGAACGCCGGCGGAAACAAGATCCCGTCACCGGACTGCTGCGGCTGGATCAGGGCATCCGCAGCATCAATACCCTGCGGGACGAGCAGCCGCAGGGCGTGCTGGTAAACATCGACCTGAGTCATTTCACCCAACTGACCCAGAACTGCGGCCTGACCTTTGGTGACCTGCTGCTCAATGAATTTGCGAAGCTGCTCACCGCCCGCTGCCAAGGCCTGTGGACGAAAGCGGTACTGATCCGGGCGGGTGCGGATACCTTCCTCCTCTGGGCACCCGGCAACTGCCTGGAGCGGTGCAAATGGCTGCTGGAGATTTTGCGGCAGGACTATGGCGAGATTATCCACTCCGACGCGCTTATTCTGGATTTCCGGGCGGGTATTACCCCTGTGGATGAAAATACATCCACAGACCTTGCCATTGGGCAGGCAAAGGCTGCACTGGAGGGCGCACAGCAGCAGAAAAAATTCCTGATGGAATGGAAGGACCTGGAGCACCAGGTTCCCTCCTCCCTCCCCTTCGGCCCCGTTATTTCCCAGGGATTTGCAGGGCAGCTGAGCCTTAGCTCGCTGGCTATGAATCTATACGACCGCTGTAAGGACTGGGATGTTGCGTCTGATCTGCTGGCGCGGCTGATGTCTGAAAGCTTTGGCCTGAGTAACATGGCCATCACCGATTTTCAGGAGGACTTTCTCTCCGGCACTCTGGTTTATCTGTGGAAGCCCCTGCCTCAGCTGAAGGGACGTACCGTCTTCCGGGCAACGGAACAGGAGTTCCGAGCGCTCAACGAAATGGCCTGCGCAGGCTCCATTCTCCCGCTCCACAAGATGCCCGTGGCAAATGCCGCCCTTCTGGGCAGCGGCATTGACGGCATTGCCATTCCCATGCAGGATAACGATGTCTACATCGGAAGCATTATGATGGTTGGCCTTCGCAAGCAGGTGCTGGAATCCGAAGAGAGCCGGGCCATACTGCTGGAGCTGGCAGCCGTCATTCAGAACCGAATGAACCGGCAGCGCCACGACGAATCCGCCCGGGCAAAGGCCGACTTCTTAGCCCGGATGTCTCACGAAATCCGGACGCCGATGAATGGCATCATTGGCATGACGGAGATTGCTCTGCGGGAGGACCAAACGGAGGAGAGCCGTCGGGAGTGCCTGGAAAAGGTACGCAAATCCTCCCACTATCTGTTGAGCCTGCTGAACGACATTCTGGACATGTCTAAGATTGAAAGCGGCAAAATGGCCCTGGCAAACGCCCCCTTCGACATGAAAGCGTTGCTGCAGGATCTCCATCCGGTGCTGGATTCCAGGTTCCAGGAAAAACAGCAGGAGTTCATCAGCCAGATCGACCTGAAGGGTCAGTGGTTCTACGGCGACTCCCTGCGCATCAGTCAGGTACTCATTAACCTGCTGGGCAACGCGGTCAAGTATTCCCCTGAGCATACCCGGGTCACCCTGACCGTGCAGGAACAGATTGGAGAGCAGAACGAGTCTTGGGTTTATTTTGGCGTGCAGGATCAAGGCATTGGCATCAGCGAGGAGGACCGGTTCCGGGTCTTCCAAAGCTTTGAGCAGGTGAATACCCCTTCTGCCCGAAAGCAGGGCACCGGACTGGGCCTTGCCATCAGCAACCGCCTGGTGCACATGATGGGCGGTACAATTGATCTGGAAAGTCAGGTGGGCAAGGGAAGCATCTTCTCCTTCACCCTGCGGCTCCGCCGGGCAGAGGCACAGCCCACTGCGCGTGAGGTCCCCACGCCAACTGCCAATTTCAGCGGCAAGCAAATTCTGGTAGCAGAGGACAACGCACTGAACATGGAAATTGTGCAGTTCTTCCTGCAGGATCTGGGCTGCGGGGTTACCCAGGCCGTGGATGGGAAGCAGGCGCTGGAGCTGTTCCGGGATTCTGAGGTTGGCCACTTTGACCTGATCCTCATGGATGTGATGATGCCGGTGATGGACGGCCTGGAGGCCGCCAATGCCATCCGGAGTCTGGATCGCCCGGACAGCAAGACTATCCCCATTGTGGCGCTCAGTGCCAACGCCTTTGACGAGGATATCAAGCGTTCTCTGGCCAGCGGCATGAACGACCATCTGTCAAAACCCATTGAGCCGGACAAGCTGGCCCAAACGCTCGCCCGACTGCTTGGCAAAACGTAATTGCTGCGGCAGAACTTCCATAAAATCAAGAGCCGACATTCCCGGTCTTCCGGTTTTGTCGGCTCTTCTTTTGTCTTATTTTATACTTTGACGAAAAACTAAATGCCGAAGGGGCCCTTTTCGCAGGGTCTTCCCTTCGGCATTTTTATTGGATATTACTTAAAATACTTCACCGCATTCCGGAAAAGATGCATATCATATTCTCCTGGAACATTGCGGTAGAGGTTCTTGCCGATGCGCTCACTGTGACCCATCTTGCCGAGAACCCGGCCATCCGGAGAGGTGATGCCTTCAATGGCAAAAAGGGAGCCATTGGGGTTGAACTCCGTGTCCATAGTGGGTTCTCCTTCCAGATTCACATACTGAGTAACAATCTGACCATTCTCTGCCAGCTGCTGCACCAGTTCTTCGCTGGCGTAGAAGCGTCCCTCACCGTGAGAGATAGGCACAGTGCAGATGCTGCCCACCTCAGCCCCGGCAAGCCAGGGGGATTTATTGGAACAGATGCGGGTGCGCACCAGCTTGGACTGATGGCGGCCAATGATATTATAAGTCAGCGTGGGGCAAGAAGCATCGGTATCGATGATCTTGCCGTAAGGCACCAGGCCCAGCTTAATCAGCGCCTGGAAGCCATTGCAGATGCCCAGCATCAGGCCGTCCCGCTGCTCCAGCAGCGCGGCAACCTGCTCCCGAATGGCAGGATTCCGGAAGAATGCTGTGATGAACTTGGCAGAACCGTCGGGCTCATCGCCGCCGGAGAATCCGCCGGGCAGGAAAATCATCTGTGCTTTCGCAGCCTTGGCTGCAAACTCCTCTACACTGCGCTGCACATCGGCAGCGGTCAGGTTGCGGATCACAGCAATATCCGCCTCCGCACCAGCATCCATCATCGCCCGGGCGGAGTCATACTCGCAGTTGGTGCCGGGGAAAACCGGGATCAGCACCCGGGGCTTGGCCGTCTTGACCGCCGGGGCAGGATAGGACTTGGTTTCGAACCGGAATTTGGGCAGGGGCACATTCCCCTCGGTAACCTTGGTGGGATAGACATCGGCCAGCACGCCCTCGTTCAGGCTGCGCAGCTCCTCGATAGACGCCTCATCCCCATTCAGGTTAATAATGGGCTTTTCGGTGGTGTAGCCGATCTTGATGACGCCATCCATAAACACATCGCCCGTCATCTCCGCAATCAGGCAGCAAGCGCCGGTGGTATACCAGTCCGTGAAATTCTCACCGATAAAGCCGATCTCATTGCCGAAGCTCATCTTCATCACGGCTTCCGCCGCGCCGTTTTCTACAGCCCAGGCAGCGCAGACCTTGCCTGCCCGGTGAAGGCTCAGGAAGGCGTCCCAGCTAGCCTTGATTGCCTCCCGGCTCCCGTCAATGGGGGCAATCAGGTAAACCGGGTGATTGGGTGCCTTAAACTCCGGGGACAGCACCTTGGACGCATCCACCGGGGCAATGGCAAAGGAAATCACCGTGGGGGGCACGTCCTTATCCAGGAAGGAGCCAGACATGGAGTCCTTGCCGCCAATGGCAGCCGCCCCCAACTCCAGCTGGGCATCCAGGGCACCCAGGAGGGCTGCAAAGGGCTTGCCCCAGCGCTGAGGCTCGGTGCGCAGCTTTTCAAAGAACTCCTGGAGGGTCAGATAGGCATCGTGGTAATCCGCACCGGCGGCCACCAGCTTTGCCATGGAATTATAAACTGCATCATGGGCCCCCACATAGGGATCGATACACATCCGATCCGGGTCACAGCCCCAGGCCATGACACTGGCCTGACTGGTGTGCTGCCCCGGGAGCACCGGGAACAGGGCGGCCATGGCCTGGGCAGGACTGGTCTGCGTCCTGCCGCCAAAGGGCATGAGCACCGAGCCTGCGCCGATGGAGCCGTCAAACCGCTCCGTCAGCCCCCGGCGGCTGGCGGCTTTCAGACTGGACGCCATTTCCCGCAGGGAAGAGAAGAGCGGTGCATCCAGCAGCTGGCGGTTCTTCGCCGCAACCTCCACCCGGGTGTGCTTCACAGCACCATTGGTATCCAGGAAGGCCCGGCTGAGGTTTGCAATCTCATGGCCCTTCCACTGCATGACCATCCGCGCCTCCTCAGTGACCACCGCCACCCGGTAGGCTTCCAGATTTTCTTTTCCGGCAGCGGCGATGAAGGCATCCGCATCCTCCGGGGCAACGACCACAGCCATACGCTCCTGGGACTCGGAAATGGCAATCTCGGTGCCGTCCAGGCCCTCGTATTTCTTCCGCACGGCATCCAGGTCAATGCGCAGTCCGGCGGCCAGTTCACCGATGGCAACGGACACACCGCCGGCGCCAAAGTCATTGCACCGCTTGATCAGGCGGGTGACGTCCCCATTGCGGAACAGGCGCTGAATCTTTCGCTCCTCGGGGGCATTGCCCTTTTGAACCTCGGACGCCATGGTTTGCAGAGACTTGGCATTGTGGCTCTTGGAGGAGCCGGTGGCACCGCCGATGCCGTCCCGTCCGGTGCGGCCGCCCAACAGGATCACCACATCCCCGGGAGCGGGCACCTCCCGCCGGACATTGGCGGCCGGGGCAGCGGCAACCACCGCGCCGCATTCCAGCCGCTTGGCAATATAGCCCTCATGGTACAGCTCTGCCACGTGACCGGTGGCAAGGCCAATCTGGTTACCGTAGGAGGAGTAGCCCGCAGCGGCTGTCGTAGCCAGCTTCCGCTGGGGGAGCTTGCCCTTCAGGGTATCCTGCAGGCCCATCCGGGGATCTCCGCCGCCGGTGACCCGCATGGCCTGGTGCACATAAGCGCGGCCGGACAGGGGATCCCGGATGCAGCCACCGATGCAAGTAGCCGCACCGCCGAAGGGCTCGATCTCGGTGGGGTGGTTGTGGGTTTCATTCTTGAACATCAGCAGCCAGTCTTCCCGGTTGCCGTCAATTTCGGCCGGCACATGGATGGAGCAGGCGTTAATCTCCTCGCTCTCGTCCAGTTCCGGCAGCATTCCCCGCTTCTTCAGGACCTTAGCGCCGATGGTGGCAATGTCCATCAGCGTCTGGGGACGCTGGGCCGCCTTTTCAGCGCCATAAACCTCCACCCGGGCATCCAGATATCGCTGGTAGGCAGCTTTTACCGCCCCGTCCTGAATGTCAGTGCTGTCAATATGGGTAGAGAAGGTGGTGTGGCGGCAGTGGTCAGACCAATAGGTATCCACCACCCGCACCTCGGTGATGGTGGGGTCCCGGTGCTCCTGGTCCCGGAAATAGGCTTGCAGGAACCGCAGGTCATCCAAATCCATGGCAAGCCCCAGCTTGTCCAGCAGCTTTTGCAGGGCAGCGTCTGTCATTTTAATGAAATTCTTTACCGTTTCCACGGTCTCCGGGGCAGCATACTCCACCGCCAGGGTCTCAGGCTTTTCCAGGGAGGCCTCCCGTGCCTCCACCGCGTTAATGACATAGTGCTTGATGGCCTCGATATTCTTCTTCGTCAGCTTGCCATAAAGGGCATAGACTTTGGCGCTACGGACGGTGGGGCGCTCCCCCTGGCTTTGCAGCTGAATGCACTGCGCAGCAGAATCCGCCCGCTGGTCAAACTGACCGGGCAGCGGCTCCACGGCAAACACCACATCGGCATCGCTCAAGTCCGCGTCATCCGAAACATAGTCCAGCTGAGGCTCTGAAAAAACGGTGGTGCGGGCATAGTCAAACAGTTCCTCGCTGATGTCCTCCACATCATAGCGGTTGAGGATCCGCACCTTCTGGAGCTTCTGGATGCCAAGGAAAGAGCGGCAGTCGGACAGCAGCCCAGCCGCCTCCGGGGCAAGGCCCGGCTTCTTTTCTACAAAAACGCGATAAACCATTCTTTTTCCTCCCAATTACTGCAAAGCCTGCAAGGCACGCTGTCCGATATCCGAGCGGCGGTAGGCATTCTCAAAATGAACGCCATCGCTGATGCGGTAGGCTTCCCGGATGGCTTCTTCCAGTGTATCCGCCACGGCGGTAGTGCCGGTGACCCGGCCGCCGGAGGTCAGAAGCATGCCATCGCACAGCTTGGCACCGGCCACATAGGTGTGGGCCGCCGCCTCCGGCGTCATGGTAAGGGGGAAGCCCTTTTCATAATGCACCGGGTACCCCTGGGATGCCCAGATCACACAGCAGGCATTTCTGTCTGCAAACTTCACTTCCGTCTCGGCCAGGGTTCCGTTGGTGGTGGCCTGCATCACGGTGAGCAAATCGCTCTCCAGCAGGGGGAGCACCACCTGGGTTTCCGGGTCGCCGAAGCGGCAATTGTACTCAATCACCTTGGGGCCCTGGGGTGTGAGCATCAGGCCGAAATACAGGCAGCCGGTAAAGGGACGCCCCTCAGCGTTCATGGCGGCAATGGTGGGCAGGAAAATCTCTGCCATGCACTGCCGGGCAATCTCCGGAGTATAGTAGGGGTTCGGTGCCACGGTGCCCATGCCACCGGTATTCAGGCCGGTATCATGATCCCCTGCCCGCTTATGATCCATGCTGGAAACCATGGGCTTTACCGTCTTGCCGTCGGTAAAGGCCAGCACGGACACCTCCGGGCCGGTGAGGAACTCTTCAATGACAATGTGCTCGCCGCTCTTGCCGAACACCTTGTCTGCCATCATGGACTTGACCGCATCCATGGCCTCCTGACGGGTCTGGGCAATGATCACGCCCTTGCCCAGGGCAAGACCATCCGCCTTGATAACCGTAGGAATCGGGGCAGTCTGCAGATAGGCAAGGGCCGCCGCCATATCGTCGAACACCGCATAAGCCGCAGTGGGGATGCCGTACTGCTTCATCAGGTTCTTGGCAAAAACCTTGCTGCCCTCTAAAATGGCCGCATTGGCCCGGGGGCCAAAGCAAGGGACGCCTGCCGCATTCAGGGCGTCCACTGCCCCCATCACCAGGGGATCATCCGGTGCAACCACGGCATAGTCGATCTTCTTTTCTGTTGCAAACCGCACCAGCCCCGGAATATCCGTTGCGGCGATATCCACGCAAACCGCATCCGCAGCAATGCCGCCATTGCCGGGCAGGGCGTAAATTTCCGTAATGCTCTGATTCTCTTTCAGCTTCTTGATGATGGCGTGCTCCCGCCCGCCGCCACCGACAACCATGATTTTCATACAAATCTCCTATCTGTACATCCAAAGGCATAGAACCGGGAATGGCTCAGTGGTGGAACAGGCGCATGCCGGTGAAGGCCATGACGATGCCGTGCTTATTGCACTCCTCGATTACGAGATCATCCCGGATGGAGCCGCCGGGCTGGGCAATGTAGGAAACACCGGAAGCATAGGCCCGCTTGATATTATCCGCAAAGGGGAAGAACGCATCCGAGCCCAGAGAAACACCGGTAATGTCATTCAGATATTCCCGTTTTTCCGCCTCAGTCAACCGCTCCGGCTGGCAGGTGAAATAGTTCTGCCAGATTCCCTCGGCGCACACGTCCTCCTCATTGCCATTGATGTAGCCATCAATCACATTATCCCGGTTGGGGCGGCCCAGGTCTTCCCGGAAGGGCAGGCTCAGGGTCTTGGGGTGCTGCCGCAGGAACCAGGTATCTGCCTTGGAGCCAGCCAGCCGGGTGCAGTGGATCCGGGACTGCTGCCCCGCTCCCACGCCGATGGCCTGACCGTCATAAGCAAAGCAGACGGAATTGGACTGGGTGTATTTCAGGGTGATGAGCGCCACAATCAGGTCAATTTTGGCGTTTTCCGGCAAATTTTTGTTGTCCGTGACAATGTTTTGCAGCAGGCTCTCGTCAATCTTAAAATTGTTCCGCCCCTGCTGGAAGGTTACGCCGAAAACCATCTTCGTCTCCTGCTCCGCAGGCACATAGTTTGGGTCAATGGCCACCACATTATAGCCGCCCTTGCGCTTTCCTTTGAGAATCTCCAGTGCCCTGTCCGTATAGCCGGGGGCAATCACCCCATCGGAGACCTCCCGGGCAATGAGCTTTGCGGTGGTCTCGTCGCACACATCGGACAGCGCTACCCAGTCGCCAAAGGAGCACATCCGGTCAGTGCCGCGGGCGCGGGCATAAGCGCAAGCCAAGGGGCTTTCGTCCAGCTCCGGAATATCCTCCACAAAGCAGGCCTTTTTCAGTTTCTCCGGCAGCACCTTGCCCACAGCGGCAGAGGTGGGAGACACGTGCTTAAAGGAGGTAACGGCGCACAGGCCGGTGGCTGCCTTCAGTTCCTTTACCAGCTGCCAGGAGTTTAAAGCATCCAGGAAATTGATATACCCCGGGCGGCCGTTCAAGATGGTAATGGGCAGGTCACTGCCATCTGCCATGTAGATAGAGGCAGGCTTTTGGTTGGGATTACAGCCATATTTCAATGCAAATTCTTTCATTTTCCGCCCTCACTGATTCCGGTTGATCATACGGTTTTCCGCTGCGCCGCTCTCCAGATCAACAAAGCGGACATACAGAGAAATCTTATTGTTTGCATCCAGCGCATTCCAGATGGCATTTGTGAAATCCTCAATGTCATCCGGGATGCTCACCCGCTC
The DNA here is from genome assembly GCA_934591635.1 of uncultured Oscillospiraceae bacterium. Classification (GTDB taxonomy): domain Bacteria; phylum Bacillota; class Clostridia; order Oscillospirales; family Oscillospiraceae; genus Faecousia. Next base: position 35,257 of record CAKTPI010000009.1, read on the forward strand.
CGGCTCTCCCTGGAAGGTGGGAATGGGATCGCCGTCACAGACATAGGTGTGCAGGAAATGACCCACGCCTGCCTGAGCGCCATAGTGATAGCCAAAGCGATTGCAGAAGCTGCCCTCGGCATCGCCGGACTTCAGAATGCTCATCTGGTAAGTAAAATCCCCATTTGCAAAGGTTGCCATGGCGCTGATGCGAGGGGTAAAATTGGGAGGATCCGGCTCAAAGCACCGCTGGGCCAAGGCATCATCAAAAGAGATGCCCGCCTTCAGACCATTGTAAATCGTATCGGTCTGGTCACCGTTTGTGACGATCAGCTTGTTTTCATACTGCCGGATGGCAGCATAGATGATCAGGCTGGGATCCTCTACACGGCTGGCATCGAAGGGTTCCGTAAACACCGCGCCGTCCTTTTCCGTAAAGACGCGGTTGCGGCTGTTGGCACTGCGGCCCATGATGAAATAGGCAAATACCGCCTTTTTCCCATCGGCACTCTTGCCGACTACAATGCCCCGCCCGGGGTAGGAATTTCCCTCCAGCCGGGTGGGCATGGAGCGCACTTCATAAACGTTCATGTCATTCCTCCATCGTCAAAGCTCATCGTTCTACTGACAAAGCCGCGCAGACTGCCTCCGTTGCCTGGGGAAGCAGAATCCACTCCGCTTGCTCCATAACACGGCGCTGGAGCGTCTCCGGCGTGTCACCGGGGAGGACATCCACTGCCTTCTGGGCAATGATCTCTCCTCCATCCGGAATCTGATTGACAAAGTGCACCGTCGCGCCGGTCACCTTTACTCCGTAATCCAGCGCCGCCTGATGCACCCGCAGGCCATAGAAGCCCTCTCCGCAGAAGCTTGGGATCAGGGCGGGATGAATATTCAGGATCCGCTTGGGCCATCTCCCGGTGAAGTCCCCCGACAGGATGGTCATAAAACCTGCCAGCACAATCACATCAATCTGATAGGCCTCCAGTTCCGCCTGCAAAGCAGCCTCAAACACCTCCTGCCCGCCCAGCTGCTTTTTCAGCAGCGTCACACCGGGAATTCCGGCTTTTTCCGCCCGCTCCAGGGCATAGGCCCCGGGGACATTGGACACCACCAGGCAAATTTTGCCGCTGTGGAGCGCACCGGACACCTGTGCATCGATCAGGGCCTGCAAATTGGTTCCGCCGCCGGAAACCAGCACCGCAATCCGGGCGCTCATCCCAGGGTCACCTTTTCGCTGCCCCGGACGATGGAGCCGATCACATAGGCATCCTCGCCGTTTGCAACCAGAATCTCCAGCGCCTCCTTCGCCTGGGCCGCCGGGACAACCACGCTCATGCCCACGCCCATATTGAAGGTGTTGAACATGTCCCGCTCAGGGATATTGCCGGTCTTGGCAATCAAATCAAAGATGGGCAGCACACGGACTGCACTGCGGTCGATCTTGGCACACAGCCCCTCCGGAATGGAGCGGGGAATATTCTCATAGAAGCCGCCGCCGGTGATGTGGCTGATACCCTTGACATCCACCTTTTGCAGCAGGGCCAGAATGCTCTTCACATAAATGCGGGTGGGGGTCAGCAGGGTTTCGGCGATGGACTTGCCGCCCAACGCTTCATTGGGCTTCATCAAATCCGGGTTGTGCTCCACATCGAAGACCTTGCGCACCAGACTGAAGCCATTGGAATGTACGCCGGAGGAGGCCAGGGCAATCACCACATCTCCCTCTGCCATGCGGGTGTTATCAATGATCTTCTTTTTATCCACAATGCCCACGGAGAAGCCGGCCAGATCATAGTCATCTTCCGCCATCATGCCGGGGTGCTCGGCGGTCTCGCCGCCAATCAGGGCAGAGCCGGACTGCACGCAGCCCTCCGCCACACCATTGACAATCTCCGCAATTTTCTCCGGAATGTTCTTGCCGCAGGCAATATAGTCCAGGAAGAACAGCGGCCGGGCGCCGCAGCAGATAACATCGTTGACGCACATGGCAACGCAGTCAATGCCGATGGTATCGTGCTTACCCAACAGCTGGGCAATGCGCAGCTTGGTGCCCACACCATCGGTGCCGGAAACCAGCACCGGCTCCTCCATGCCCGCAATGGGCAGGCCGAAGCAGCCGCCGAAGCCGCCCACGTCATCCAGGCAGCCCTCATTCTTGGTACGGGCGATGTGCTTTTTCATCAGCTCCACGGCGCGGTAGCCGGCGGTAATGTCCACACCGGCGGCAGCGTAGCTGGCAGACTGGGAGTTTTGATGTTCCATAGGGGTGACGCTCCTTCTCTATAATAAAAATATTAACCTTTTCCGTTCCAGCAGTAGGTGCATACCTGATCCTTAGGCAGGCCAATGGCTTCCAGGATGCCGTCCAAGGACTGGTATTCCAGCGATGCAAAATGCAGCTTTTTACAGATAGCCTGACGCATATTCCGCCCCCGCTCTGTGCTGCCATCCATGTATTCGTCCAGATGGTTCAGTCCTTCCTCCCCTTCCAGCTCCAGAATGGTTGCCCGGGCAATCAGTTCATTTTCGGAATTGGAGCGGGAGAAATTCAGGAATTTACAGCCGTATAAAATGGGGGGACAGGCGCTGCGGATGTGCACATCCTTTGCCCCGTGCTCATACAGGAAGTCCACCGTCTCCCGCAGCTGGGTACCGCGCACCACACTGTCGTCCACAAACAGCAGCTTCTTGTCACGAATCAGCTCGTCCACAGGGATCTGCTTCATTTTCGCCACCATGTTCCGCTCACTCTGGTTGGCAGGCATAAAGCTCCGGGGCCAGGTGGGGGTATACTTGATGAAGGGCCGGGCAAAAGGCACGCCGCTTTCGTTGGCATAGCCAATGGCATGGGGAGTTCCGGAATCGGGAACACCGGCCACATAGTCGATATCCTGTGCAATTCCGTTTTCCTTATCTGCCTTTGCCATGATGCGCCCATTGCGGTAGCGCATCACCTCCACATTCTTTCCCTCATAGCAGGCAGTCGGGTAGCCGTAATAAGACCAGAGGAAGGCACAGATTTTCATATTCTTCCGCGGCGGTGCCAACTGGGTCACGCCCTCCGGCGACACCTCTGCAATTTCACCGGGGCCAAGCTCCCGCACCACCTCGTAGCCCAACTTTTCACCGGCATAATCCTCAAAGGTGACGGCGTAGCCATCCTCGTTTTTCTCAATGACAATGGGAAGCCTGCCCATTTTGTCCCGGGCTGCAATCAAGTTGCCGCCGTCCTTCATAATCAGGATGGAGGCCGTGCCCTCAATCATATCCTGAGCATAGCGAATGCCATCGGCAAAATTGTCCTTCTGGTCAATAAAAGCGGCAATCAGCTCATTGGAGTTTACCTTGCCGCCGGTCATACTGTCAAAATGGCCGCCGGAGCTGCTCAGATGGGTTGCAATCAGCGCTTCGGCATTATTGATGACACCGATGGTACAGATGGCATAAATGCCCAGGCGGGAACGAATGAGAATGGGCTGGGGATCCGTATCGGAAATGCATCCAATGGCAGCTGTGCCGGTCATCTCATTCAGGATCCCCTCAAACTTGGTGCGGAAGGGAGAATTCTGAATATTGTGAATCTCCCGCTGCATACCAAGCTCCTTATCCCAGGCTGCCATGCCGCCCCGGCGGGTGCCCAGGTGGGAGTGATAGTCCGTCCCGAAAAATACATCCAGAATACAGTTGCGGCGGGATGTCGCGCCAAAGAAACCACCCATGCGTCTGCCTCCTTATTTCCGCAGTTCCGCCTGGAGGGCGGCATCTTTTTCAAGCACCTTCTTCGCATCCTCAGCCCGCTTTTCAGCCAGCTTCGCGGCCAGTTCTTCATCAGCCACCGCCAGAATCTGGGCAGCAAGCAAAGCGGCATTCACGCCCCCATTGATGGCAACAGTGGCAACCGGAATACCGGAAGGCATCTGAACTGTTGACAAAAGGGCGTCAATGCCGTCGAGTGTGGTGGATTTACAGGGAATTCCAATAACAGGGAGGGTCGTGCTGGCCGCAATGCTGCCAGCCAGGTGCGCAGCCATACCGGCTGCGGCAATCAAAACGCCGAAGCCGTTCTCTTTGGCACGTAATGCAAAATCCCGGGCCTGTTCCGGGGTACGGTGGGCAGAATATACGTGAGCCTCATAGGGAATGCCCAGGCCATCCAGGGTGTCCATGGCTTTGCGCAGGATCGGCAAATCACTGTCGCTGCCCATAACAATACCGACTTTTTTCATGTAAACCTCCTAAAAATGCAAAAAGGGCATGTTTTTCCCAGGTAAAGAAAAGCAGCCCACAGGGGACGAATGACTTTCACCCCTATGCGTGTGCAGGGTAGAAACAATCCTCATTCTGATTATATCATAATTCCAAGATTTCCGTCAAGAACGCAGAAAGACGATTCCATTTCCTCTTTTGAGGAAATGTCTGTGAATGTTGACAGATTTTTACCCCCAGAAATATACCGCGCAGGGACATGCCTACGCGGTATTGGAATTCCGGCTCCAGCCTGTTCAGAATCTCATCCAAGCACTGCCGCGCCAAAGGGCATCAGAGCCAGCTTGGCCATTTTGAAGCACTGCTTGCCCAGGGGGATGCCGATAAGGGTGATGCAGCACAGAATGCCCATTACAACATAGTAAAGCGCCAGCTCCCAGCCAAGGAACACGATCCACAGGACATTGGCCAAAAAGCTCACAGTGCCGCCGCCATACACGACCTCCTTGCCAAAGGGGCAGAAGGTCAGGCCCGCCATTTTGAAGCACTGCTTCCCCAGGGGAATGCCCACAATGGTAATGCAGCAGATTGCCCCCGCCACGATCCAGCCAAGGCCGGACCAAAGGCCGATAAAGATAAACCAAAAAATATTCCCAATCAAGCTCACCGTCATAACCTCCCTCACGAATTCTACAGTCTTACTGTAGCACAGTTTGACAAAGCCGTCAAGTTTTTATAAAAAATCTTAAAAATCCGCAGATATTTGCTGGATCTGTACCGTCCGATGTACAGGATCAGAAGAGACTGATCTGGCTGGTGTCGGGAAGGCTGCCGAAGGCACCGGCATCCTTGAGCATCTGAATATGCGTCTTAGAAACCTTGGGGCAAGCCAGGGCCACCTCTTCAATGGAAATGAACTGCTTGCCCTCCCGGCCGTTCATTAGATCCCAGGCCGCGTTTTCGCCCAGGCCCGAAATAGAGACGAATGGCGGCAGCAGCTTTCCGTCCTGAATCAGGAATTTTGTTGCATGACTCCGGTAAATATCAATGGGCAGGAACTCGAAGCCCCGGAGATAGTACTCGTATACCACCTCCATGGTGGTAAGCAGATCCTCATCCTTGTCCGTGGCGTTCTCATTGTTTTCAATGGCCTCCATGTTGGCCTTGATAGCCTCCATGCCCCGGGTCATCAGCACTGCGTCAAAGCCGCCCTTCTGGCTGCGGCGGTAGAAATAGGCCGCGTAGAAGGCCAGGGGATGATACACCTTAAACCAGGCAATACGGAACGCCATCATGACGTAAGCCACCGCATGGGCCTTTGGAAAAAGATATTTGATTTTCTTGCAGGAACCAATGTACCAGTCCGGTACGCCGGCATCGATCATCTCCTGCTCCGCACCTTCGGGCAGTCCCCTGCCCTTTCGCACAGCCTCCATGATTTTGAAGGAGCGCTTTTCCGGCATGCCGCAGGAAATCAGATAAAGCATGATGTCATCACGGCACCCGATTGCCTGGTCAACCGTTGCGGTTTTGGAGGTAATCAGATCCTTGGCGTTGCCCAGCCACACATCCGTGCCATGGGAGAAGCCGGACAGGCGCAGCAACGTATCAAATCGCTCGGGCATGGTGTCCATCAGCATGCCCCGAGTAAACTTGGTGTTGAACTCAGGGATTGCCACAGCGCCGGTGGGGCCCAGAATTTTATCGTTCTCATAGCCCAGCTCCTTGGAGGAGGTGAAAATGGACATGGTGCGCTTGTCATCCAGCGGAATGGTCTTGGCATCCACCCCGGTCATATCCTCCATCATTCGGATCATGGTGGGGTCGTCGTGGCCCAGCATATCCAGCTTCAGCAGGTTTTCCTCCATGGAGTGATATTCAAAGTGAGTGGTGATCTGGTCGGCGTTGGGGTCGTCCGCCGGATGCTGCACCGGGCAAAAATCCCAAATCTCGTTTTCCTGCGGAATAACCACCAGGCCGCCGGGGTGCTGGCCCGTGGTGCGGCGCACGCCGACACAGCCGGCCGCCAGCCGCGCCTCTTCCGCCCGGTTTGCTGTTTTGCCCCGCTCGGACAGATATTTTTTCACATAGCCAAAGGCTGTCTTCTCCGCCACCGTGCCGATGGTTCCCGCCCGGAACACATGGGACTTTCCGAACATCTCGATACAGTAGGCATGGGCCTTGGACTGATATTCACCGGAGAAATTCAGGTCGATATCCGGCACTTTGTCACCGCCGAAGCCCAGGAAGGTCTCGAAGGGGATGTTGAAGCCATCTTTCTCAAATTTCGTGCCGCACCTGGGGCAGATGGCATCCGGCAAATCCGCGCCGCAGCCATAGCCCTTGGGCACATCAAAGGTGGAGAATTTACACGCCGGATTGGGGCAGCGGTAATGGGGCGGGAAGGAATTAACCTCGGTAATGCCGGACATATAGGCCACAATAGAAGAACCCACGGAACCACGGGAGCCAACCAGGTAGCCATGCTCCAGACTGTTCTGCACCAGCTTCTGGGCAGACATGTAAATCACATCGTAGTGGCAGTTAATGATATCGTGGAGCTCCGTTTCCACGCGCTTGGTCATCAGCTCCGGGGGATTGTCGCCATAAAGGCGGCGGAACTTGCCGTAAACCAGCCGCTTCAGATCCTCTACGGAGTTCTCGATTTTGGGAGCAAACAGGTTGTGGGGCACCGGCCGCAGACTCTCGCACATGTCGGCAATCAGGTTGGGGTTGGTGACCACCACCTCATAGGCCTTCTCCTTGCCCAGGTAGCTGAACTCCTCCAGCATTTCATCGGTGGTGCGGAAGTACAGGGGGTTGGGCTTGTCCGCATCCTCGAAGCCCTTGGTGGCCAAAAGGATATGCCGGAAGGTCTCGTCCTCCGGGTTTAAGAAGTGCACGTCACCGGTGGCAACCACCAGCTTGCCCAGCTCCTCGCCCAGGCGAACCACGGTGCGGTTGAAATTGCGCAGATCCTCCATATCCTTGGCAATGCCCTTATCCAGCATAAAGCGGTTGTTGGCCAGAGGCTGAATCTCCAGATAGTCATAGAAGGAGGCGATCCGCTTCAATTCGTCCTCGCTCTTGCCATCGATAATGGCCTGGAACAGTTCGCCCGCTTCACAGGCAGAACCGATAATCAAGCCCTCGCGCATTTCCAGGATGGAGGACTTGGGCATCCGAGGGACGCGCTTGAAGTATTTCAGGTTGGAATCGGATATCAAATGATAGAGGTTCCGCAGACCCACCTGGTTCTTGGCGAAGAGAATAATATGCCGGGCATGCCGGTCGGTGACCCTGCCCTTGGAACGCAGGGCGATCATGGCGGGGTTCACAGCCTGAAGGGTATGGATGTCCAGCTCCTCCTCCATCTTGGTCATGAGCCTGTCCATAATCAGGCCGCAGGTCATGGCATCGTCCCCGGCCCGGTGATGGTTGAAATCCGGCAGGCTCAGGGCGTTGGACACGATGTCCAGCTTGAATTTGCTCAACTGGGGCAGCATGTTCTGGGAGAGGATCAGGGTATCCACCGCCGTATACGTGTACAGGTAACCCAGGCGCTCACAGGCATTGCGGATGAACCCTGTATCAAAATCCGAGTTGTGGGCAACCAGCACCCGGCCATGAATAAACTCCAGGAATTTGGGCAGTACCTCTTCGATTTTGGGCGCGCCCACCAGCATATCCGGGGTAATGCCGGTAAGCTCGATGATCTTGGGGCTCAGGGGCATTTCCGGGTCCACAAAGGTCTGGAACCGATCCAGCTCCTCCCCCCGCTTCAGGAGCACCGCGCCAATCTCAATGATGTGGTCATGCCGGGAACTGAGGCCGGTGGTCTCCAGGTCGAAGGCCACATACTCGTCATCAAAGGACATTTCCTGGGTGCCGTGGACAACAATGCGGTCATCAACGTCGTTGACATAGTAGCCCTCGCAGCCATAGAGAATCTTGATGTTTTCATCCGTCCCTGCCACCTTGGCCTTGGAGGCGGCTTTCATGGCATCCGGGAAGGACTGAGCCACGCCGTGGTCGGTAATGGCAATGGCCTTATGCCCCCAGGCCGCGGCAGTTTTGACAGCGGCCGCTGTCTCCGTCAGGGCATCCATGTTACTCATGGTGGTGTGCAGGTGCAGCTCCACCCGCTTGCCTTCCGTTGCCAGATCCTTCCGCTTGGGCAGACTCCCGGGCATAATGGCGTAGGGCTTGAGCACCATGTCATTTTCAAACCGGTCTTCGATCAGCTTACCCTGGACACGCAGGACGGAGCCAATCTGCACATTCTCAATAATGGGCTTTGCTTCCCGGGCCTCCAGGAAGCGGCTGACGCGGATGGAATTGGTGTTATCCGTCATGTCGAATTTCACCACATAGGCATTGCGCTTGGTCAGCTCCTTGTGGTCAACGGCAAAAACCCGTCCCTCCAGGATGATCGTGCCCATATCCATGGACATATCCTTCATGGCAACGGCATTCCCCCGGAAGGGCTTGCCATAGAAGGTGGGGCCCTCCTGGGTTTCCTGTTTGGGGGCGGCCGCCTGCTGCTTGGCCTGGGTGATGGGGTATCGCTCAATTTCCGTCTGACGCAGGGTTTCCATGGCGTCGAAGAGGGCTTTGCCCTCCAGGGCCGCGCCGGCCTCCACGGTGATGGTCACCGGAGCAGCAAACCGCTCCCGGAGAGACTGCTGCACCTGGGGGATAAGCTCCTCAACGGCCGCCTTACCGTTGGCCCGCAGGGCAATGGTAAGCGCATCCCCTTCCCAGCTCCATTTTGCCCCGGCAAGAGAGCCCCGGGTCATGGAGTTCCGGCTGACAAACAGCATCATCAGCTCCTCCGGCTCGATCTTCTGCAGCTCGGTTTCCGGGTGGGTCAATGTAATATCCAGCCTTGTCAGTCCGTACAGCACAGACACATCCCGCTCCACGGTTTCCAGCACCCGGCGTGGGACGTAATTGGGACTATGGGCTGCCACATGGACACTGCGGCTCTCCGCATGGATATCCGCTGCCACAATGGCCGCCTGAGAGAGCTCTTGAGCAATTTCCTCAGGCGGCGCATAGTCTGAAAACATATTCAGCAAATAAACCGTTTCTTTCATTCTTTCGTGATGCACTATGATTTGTATGAATGCCTGCATGCTCCGGCCCCCGGCGGTAACGATGCGCAGGCACCACCGGGGGCGGATCACAGTTGTTCAAAAGCCGGTATTCTCTTACAGCTCCTCAATGCGCTTGAGGAGAGCGGGAAGCAGTTCCTCATAAGGAAGCTTTGCGACCTGCTGACCTTTTTCAAAAATGGTACCCCAGCCATCGCCGCCGGCGATACCGATATCCGCTTCTCTGGCCTCTCCGGGTCCGTTGACAATACAGCCCATGACGGCCACCGTAATGGGCTTCTGGCAATTTTTCAGAGCGGCATCCACCTGATTCACCAGTCCGATTAGGTCAATGCGGGTTCTGCCGCAGGTGGGGCAGGAAATGATATCCACGCCCTCCTTCCGCAGTCCGGCGGCCTTCAGGATGTCCTTGGCCGCATAGACCTCCTGCACCGGGTCATCGGTAAGGCTGACCCGAATGGTATCGCCGATGCCGTCCAGCAACAGGGCACCGATGCCCATGGCGGACTTGATCAGTCCCTGGCGCACAGGGCCGGTTTCGGTGACGCCGATGTGCAGGGGATAGTCGCATTTGCTGCGGAACAGCCGTGCCGCCGCCACCATGTTGGGCACATGGGAGGACTTCATGGACACGCAGGTATCATAGAAGCCCTGCTTTTCCAGCAGCTCCAGGTGCTGGAATGCACTTTCCACCAACGCCTCCGGCGTGGGGTGGCCGTATTTTTCGAGCAGCCGCTTATCCAGGCTGCCGCCGTTGACACCAATGCGGATGGGGATGCGCTTTTCCTTGCACACATCCACCACGGCCTTCACCCGGTCTTCCCCGCCGATGTTGCCGGGGTTGATGCGGATTTTGCTGGCACCGCCCTCCGCCGCCAGAATGGCAAGCTGATAGTCAAAGTGGATATCCGCCACCAGGGGCAGGGGGCTTTCCTTGCAGATTTCCGCAAAGCCCCTTGCGGCCTCCCGGTTGGGCACGGCCAGGCGGGCAATCTGGCACCCGGCCGCGGCAAGCTGCTTGATCTGGTTCAGGCAGCCTTCCACGTCTGTCGTCTTGGTATTGAGCATGGACTGAATTGCCACTGGAGCGCCGCCTCCAATGGGGACATTGCCCACCATGATTCTTCTGGTCATTTCTCTTACCCCTTAAAAATCTGAATAACATCCTTAAACATGATCACAGCCAGCAGTGCAAACAGCACCAGGGTGCCCACACTTTGGATATAGCCCTCGAACTTCGAGTCGATCTTCTTGCGGGTAACAGCCTCCACCAGGCTCGTCAGCAGCACGCCCACCGCTCGGGCCCCGTCCAGGCCGGGAATGGGCAGCAGATTCATCACGCCCAGGTTCACCGTAATCAGTCCGCCGAAGCTCAGCATATTCAGCAGCGCATAATAGAAGCTGCCGGACTGATTTGCCGTATCGCTCATCATGTGGACAATGCCCACGGGGCCGCTGAGATCCTTCACGCTGGCCTTACCGTTGAAAAGCATTTGCAGGCTGATACGCACCATGCGGATATTGGACAGGCAGGCGTTCCAGGTCTGCTTTACCAGCGTGCTGAAGCTGCGCTGCACGGAGCCGAAATTGAAGCCATAGCGGAGGGTCGTAGAGCCGTCCTCATTGGGGTACTCCTGCCGCTGCATGGCAAAATCCTTCAGCTCAATTTTCTCGCCGTCCCGCAGGATCACCAGGTCATGGCGATTTTCGGGGTTTCTCACCTCGTCCGCCTTGGCGGTGAGCACCAGAGAGAAGTCACTGTACATATAAATGCGCCCGCCATCCACCTTGAGGATGCGGTCGCCCACCATCAGGCCGGGCTGCTCCTCCGTTGCCGCCAGAGCGCACTCCGGCTCCATTGACGCAATCACCGGCACATTATAGCGGGTTTGGGGTGCAAAGAAGATGCCGAACAGCAGCAGACCCGCCAGCAGATTCATCAGAGGGCCCGCCACCAGAATGATGATCCGCTTCCACCAGGCAGCTGCACAGAAGGAGCGGGGATTCTCCTTGCCGTCGCCATTCTCTCCCTCCATCTCGCAGTAGCCGCCGAAGGGAATCAGGCGGATGGCATACAGAGTTTCCCCCTTCTGTTTTTTCCACAGGGCCGGACCCATGAACATGGAGAACTCATTGACCTGGACATTGAAGCTCTTCGCCGCAGCAAAGTGGCCCAGCTCATGAATAAAAATCAAAAGACTAAAAAGTAAAATGCCGAAAATAACGCTGAAAACCGTCATATTGTGCCTCGCTTTGTGTTAATTGCCTTGTACCGCCAACCGAGCCAGCCGGTCGGCCTCCAGTATTTCCTCCAATGTAGGATTCTGGATAAAAGGAACCTGCTCTACCGCCCGGGAAACCAACCGGTAGATATCATAAAATCCGATCTTGTCCGCTAAAAACAGTGCTACCGCCGCTTCATTGGCGCCGTTCATTGCCGGGCAGGCCGTGCCGCCCTGTTTTGCGCAATCCCTTGCCAGTGCCAGACAGGGGAATTTGTCATAATCCGGGGAGCAGAACGTCAGTGGCGGGCATTTGGTCAAATCCAGCCGCTCCACCGGGCTTTCCGTCCGCTCCGGATAGGTCAGGGCCAGCTGGATGGGCAAGCGCATATCTGGCTGGCCCAGCTGGGCCATCACGGCCCCATCGTTAAACTCCACCAGGCTGTGGACAATGCTTTGCCGGTGAATCAGCACCTCCACCTGCTCCAGGGGCACCCGGTACAGGCGCATGGCCTCGATGACCTCCAGGCCCTTGTTCATCAGGGTGGCACAGTCCACCGTGATCTTTGGGCCCATTTTCCAGTTAGGGTGCCGCAGGGCATCCGCCTTGGTCACGTGCCGCAGCTGCTCCGCCTCCATGCCGAAGAAGGGGCCGCCAGAGCAAGTGAGCAGGATTTTCCGCACCTCCCGCCGGTTTCCGCAGCCCATAAGGCATTGGAAAATAGCAGAATGCTCCGAATCCACCGGCACAATCTCTGCGCCGTACTTCTCCGCCTCCGCCATCACCAGTTCTCCGGCACACACCAGAGTCTCTTTATTGGCAAGGCCGATGCGTTTTTTCGCCCGGATCGCCGCAAGCGTGGGCTTGAGGCCCACCATCCCCACCACGGCGGTGATCACGCAGTCTGCCTCCGGCAGGGTAGCCGCCCGGATCAGGCCCTTCTCTCCCCAGGCAACCGCTGTGGCGCAGTCCCCAATGGATTCCCGCAGTGCTTTGGCCGCTGCCTCCGTCGCCATGACAGCCAGACGAGGGTGAAAGGCATGACACTGCTGGGCCATCAGTTCCACGCTGGTTCCTGCGGTCAACGCCGCAACCTGTACTCCGTCCAACTTACTGATTACGTCCAGGCTCTGACGGCCAATGGAGCCGGTGGAACCCAGAATACTCACACACGTTACCATATCAGCTCACCACCGGCATCAAAAGAATCAGCGCCTCCACCAGAGGGGCAACCGTAACCATGGAGTCGAAGCGGTCAAAGAAGCCGCCGTGTCCGGGAATCATGGTGCCAAAGTCCTTGATGCCGGACATCCGCTTGATCACAGAGAAGCACAGATCACCAAACACGCCCACAGCGCTGCCCACCAGGCCATATAGGATGGCAGCGCCGTAGTTGACCTGGAACCGGAAAATCAACTGGAGTACCACGCCGTAAATCAGCATACCCAGCATGGCGCTGAGCAAACCGCCGATCACGCCCTCCACTGTTTTATTGGGGCTGACCACCGGGGCCAGCTTATGCTTGCCGAACATGCTGCCTGCAAAGTAGGCGCCGGCATCGGACAAAAATGCCACCACAAAGGGAATCGGGATCAGGTACCGCCCGGAAGCAAGGCCCAGGATTCGGATTAGTGCGGACAGCAGATAGGGTACAATCGCACCGGCAAAGAAGCACTCCGCAATCATCTCCACATCCACCTTCACGTGATTTGCCATCAGCTCGGAGAAGAGCAGAATAAAGAATACCAGCAGCCCCAGCAGAGCCACACTGTGCTCCGCCCCGTAATAGCTCCAGAGGGAGGTCGCCATGGCCATTGCGGCTGAATAGGCCACCATTCTGGGGTGACGCACCATACCGGTGCAGTACAGCAGCTCATATACCCCCACCATCAGCAGCAAGCCCCACACAATAGCCGCCACAATCTTGGGGGCGACCAGCACCACCAGCACCAGCACGGGAATCAGGATGGCAGCGGTCACGATCCGTTTTTTCATATGTTATGTTCCTCCAAAGCGGCGATTGCGCCGATGATATTCTTCAATTGCCCGATCCAGGTGCTCCGGCGCAAAATCAGGCCACAGCACATCCATAAACACATACTCCGAATAGGCCGACTGCCACAGCAGGAAATTACTGGTGCGCATCTCTCCGGAGGGCCGGATGATCAGCTCCGGATCCGGAACCCCGGCGGAATACATGTATCCGGAGAGCACCTCCTCACTGAGGGCATCAGGGTTCGCTTTCCCGGCTGTCACGTCCTGCACATAGGCTTTGACAGCGTGAACAATTTCATCCCGGCCGCCGTAGTTCAGGCAGAAATTCACCTGCACATCGTAGTTTTCCGACTGCATCTCCGCCCGCTGGCAGAGCTTTTGCAGCTCCGGAGAAAGCCTGGATAAATCGCCGAAGAACTTAAAGCGGACACGGTTCTTCTCCATGTCCGTCAGTGCCTCCTCCAGGTACCGGCGCAGCAAACGCATGATGCCGGAAACCTCATCCGCCGAGCGCTTCCAGTTTTCCGTTGAAAAAGCGTACACCGTCAGGTACTCCACACCCAGAGTGCGGCAATAATTTGCAATGCGCCGGAAAGCCTCCGCCCCCGCCGCATGTCCCGCTGTGCGGGGCAGCCCCCGCTTCTTGGCCCAGCGCCCGTTGCCATCCATGATGATGGCAATATGTCGGGGCGGCATGAGCTTTTCTATCTCATTTAGCATTTTCTGAAGTTCTCCTTTTATGATGCGCTTCGTTCCGCACCCGTCCGGTGCTCCGGCACAGCTATCCGTACCGCTTCAGCGCTCCTGCTTTGAAAAGCTGAAAACAAGCAGCAGCAGTCTGCTTTCTCTTTTCAGCTTTTCAGCCCCCGGCATTGCTGCCGGGGGACGAAAAATCACGCAAATCAGATTGCCATCAGTTCCTTTTCCTTGGCAGCAAGAGCGGCATCCACATTTTTGATGTTCTTATCCAGCAGATCCTGCAGATCCTTCTCGGCCTTTTTCTGGTCGTCCTCTGTGATTTCGCTGTTCTTTTTCAGCTTCTTCACATAGTCCATACCGTCCCGGCGAACATTGCGCAGGGCAACCTTGGCATCCTCAGCATACTTTTTGACCTGCTTTGTCAGATCCTTCCGGCGTTCCTCCGTCAGCTGCGGGAAAACCAAGCGAATGACTCGGCCGTCATTCTGGGGGTTGATGCCCAGGTCAGAGGTCTGGATGGCCTTCTGGATATCCTTCAGAAGCTTGGCATCCCAAGGCTGGATAATCAGGGTGCGGGCATCAGGGGAAGAAATGGTTGCCACGCCGTTGAGCGGGGTTTCACTTCCATAATACTCCACAGTGATTCTGTCCAGAACCTGCGGGTTAGCACGCCCGGCGCGGACAGCACCGAAGTCCTCTGCCAGATGCTCCAGGGTCTTATCCATTCTTCTGGAATATTCCTTAAAATCAACGCTCATTTGTTAATCCTCCTTGACAATCGTTCCGATTTTTTCTCCGCAAACCACGCGGAGGATATTCTGGGGGTCCTTCAGGGCGAAGCATACCAGGGTCATATGGTTATCCATCGCCAGCGTCATGGCGGTGGTATCCGTTGCCTGCAAATGGCGGGCCAGTACCTCATCATAGGTGAGGGTGTCAAATTTCACGGCAGCAGGATCCTTATTGGGGTCGGCAGAATAAATGCCGTCCACATTCTTTGCCATCAGAATGGCATCTGCCTCAATCTCCACCCCCCGGAGCACCGCGCCGGTATCAGTGGAGAAATAGGGGTTGCCGGTGCCTGCCGCAAAGATAACCACTTTACCCTCATTCAGATAGCGGTCTGCAGTATCCCGGGTGAAGTATTCGGCAAACTTATTCATTTCCACAGCGGTAAGGACTCTGGCATCCACCCCATGCTTTTCCAGGGCATCCGCTACGGCAATGGAATTCATTACGGTGGCCAGCATGCCCATGGCATCACCGTGAGAGCGCTGCATTTTGTCCGCGCCATCCTTCACACCGCGCCAAAAATTGCCGCCGCCAATGACGAGGCCGATCTGCACGCCCAGATCCCGGCACTGCCGGATGACCTCACACACTGAATTGATGACGGTAAAGTCCAGCCCGCGATGAGCATCCCCCGCCAGTGCTTCGCCGCTTACCTTCAGCAAAATACGCTTATATTTGACTTCTGCCAAACTGAATCACTCCTTTTGTTCCAGCTCTCTGCGCATGTGCAGATTACATCGACTGTATTTTAGCATAAAACCGCGCATTGGACAACCATTAAATTATCTTTTTTTAATCGATTGCCTCTGCCGCACCTCCGTTTGCTCTGTTTCGATACAAATTCGGTATCTGCCTTTATTTTTTATTGCAAACCGGCAGGAAATGGGTTATAATGCATCATTATACGTTAAGCCCATTGAAGAGAGGATGTTTCATATATGGCAGAAATTACCGAAAGCAAAAACTTCATCCATGCCTTTATCGATGAGGACATCGCCGAGGGCGGCCAGTTCGCCGGAAAGACCGTCCACACCCGTTTTCCGCCGGAACCCAACGGTTATCTGCACATCGGCCACTGCAAGGCGCTGATCATTGATTTCGGCACCGCCGAAAAGTATCATGGCCTATGCAACCTGCGCATGGACGACACCAACCCCACCAAAGAAGACGAGGAATATGTCCAAGCCATTCAGGATGACATCCACTGGCTGGGCTTCGACTGGGGCGACCGGTTCTTCTTTGGCTCCGATTACTTTGAGAAAGACTATGAATACGCCGTGGAGCTGATCAAAAAGGGGCTGGCCTATGTTTGTGAACTGACCCCTGAGCAGTTCAAGGAATACCGGGGCGATTTGACCACCCCCGCCGTCTCTCCCTACCGGGATCGTCCCATTGAGGAGAACCTTGACCTGTTTGCCCGGATGCGGGCCGGCGAGTTTGAAGACAACCGCTACACCCTGCGGGCCAAAATTGATCTGGCCTCCGGCAACTTCAACATGCGTGACCCGGTCATCTACCGCATCCGCCACATGCATCATCACCGCCAGGGAGACAAATGGTGCATCTACCCCATGTACGACTTTGCCCACCCCATTCAGGACGCCCTGGAAGGCATCACCCACTCCCTGTGCTCCCTGGAGTTTGAGAACCACCGTCCCCTCTACAACTGGGTGGTGGAGCATGTGTCCGTCCCCTGCCATCCCCGGCAGATTGAATTTGCCCGGCTGGGCATTGATCACACTGTGCTCTCTAAGCGCAAGCTCCGCGCCCTGATCGAGGGCGGCTATGTCTCCGGTTGGGACGATCCCCGGATGCCCACTCTGTGCGGTCTGCGCCGCCGGGGCTATACCCCCGCTTCCATCCGCAATTTCTGCGAGAGCGTAGGCGTTGCCAAGTCTCCCAACACCATTGAGTATGCCTTCCTGGAATCCTGCCTGCGCAAGGATCTGGATGCCACTGCCCAGCGGGTCATGGCAGTTCTGAAGCCTGTCAAGCTGACCATCACCAACTATCCCGAGGGCCAGAGCGAGACCTTTGAGATTGAAAATAACCCCAACAAGCCCGAGGACGGCAAGCGTGCCATCACCTTCTCCCGGGATCTTTGGATCGAAGCCGACGACTTCCTGGCCCAGCCGGTTCCCAAGTATAAGCGCCTGTACCCGGACGGCCCCGAATGCCGCCTGAAGGGCGCCTATGTAATCAAGTGCACCGGCTGTGTCACCGATGAAAGCGGGAATGTCACCGAGGTGCTGGCAACCTACGATCCCGACAGCAAGGGCGGCGATCCCGCCGACGGCCGCAAAATCAAGGGTGCCACCATCCACTGGGTGGATGCCAACAGCTGCCACGATGCCGAGGTGCGGCAGTACAGCAACCTTTTCGATGACCCGGATCCCGATGCTGCCGGAAAGGATTATCTGGCCTGCATGAACCCCAACTCCCTGGAGGTGCTCACCGGCTGCAAGGTTGAGGCTTCCCTTGGCAATGCCAAGGCCCCCACCTCCTACCAGTTCATGCGTCTGGGCTACTTCTGCCCTGACAGCCGCGACTGCGCCCCCGGTCACCTGGTCTTTAACCGCTCCGTCAGCCTGAAGGACAGCTTCAAGCCCGGAAAGTAAGCAAAAGATTCGCCCCACAGTTCATATCCGAACTGTGGGGCATTTTTGATGCAATCGGCATGTTTTATTTTCAGCTCTCCGCTGCGCCCCCCGCTTTTTCCTCTTTGATCTGTGCCCGCAGATGGACACTGAGGACAGCCAGGGAGGTGGCCATGTTTTCGTTCTGCACCAGGATGTGCTCCGGCACGTCCAGATGGACGGGGGCAAAATTCCAGATGGCCTTTACACCGCAGGCAATCAGCCGGTCGGCAACCTCCTGGGCATGGGCAGCAGGGACGGTGATGATCCCCATGAGCACCTTGTGCACCTTACAGAAGTGCTCCAGCTTGGAAATAGGGTAAATAGGCTGGCCGTCCTCGGTTTTTTCCATGGCGGGACTGGTATCAAAAGCCGCCTGGATATTCAGGCCATATTCCTCAAAGCCGCTGTAGCCCATGAGGGCCAGGCCCAGCTTACCCGCGCCGATGAGCACGGCATCCGTTGTATTGTCATAGCCCAGAAACTGCTCAATATCCGTGATCAGGCTCTCCCGCAGATAGCCGATTTTCGGGCGGCCGCCATCCGAAACAATGGCCAAATCCTTCCGCACCTGCACCTCGCCCATCCCCAGAGCATTGGCAAGCGCAGTGGCAGAAATATGAGCGGGGCCATCCTCCGGCAGGTTTTTCAAATACGCCAGGTAGCCGGGCAGCCGCTTGAGCACCGATTTGGAAACCTTTTTTTCTTCCATTGGAAATCTCGACCTTTCGTGTATTTTTATCGATAAGGAACAGTATCGATATATCCCATATCGATTATATCATAGCGGATGCCGGTTTTCAACCACATTTTATGCACAGCTGGTTTGACGGATCATCTCCTTGCGGAGCTTGCCCATGATGCGCTTTTCCAGCCGGGAGATGTAAGACTGGGAAATACCCATTTTTTCTGCCACTTCCTTTTGTGTCAATTCCTTGCGGCCCTCCAGGCCATAGCGCATGACCACGATCTCCCGTTCCCGGCTTGGGAGTTCTCCCAGAGCCTGACGCAGAACGCACAAATCCACATCATCCTCCAATGGCCGGGCAATTTCGTCCCCATCCGTCCCCAAAATATCAGACAGCAGCAGCTCATTGCCGTCCCCGTCCAGGTTAATCGGCTCATCCAGGGAAATTTCTACTTTTTGACCGGATATTTTCCGAATATGCATCAAAATCTCATTTTCAATGCATCGGGAGGCATAGGTTGCCAGGCGGATATTCTTATCCTGCCGGTAGGTGCCGATTGCCTTGATCAGACCGATGGTACCGATGGAAATCAAATCCTCCAAACCGGTGGACACATTGTCAAACCGCCGGGCAATATACACCACCAAGCGGAGATTGTGCTCCACCAGCTTTTTCTTTGCGTCCTCGTCCCCCTGTTCCAGCGCAGCCAGAGCCGCCTTTTCCTCCTCCCCCTTCAGCGGCGGGGGCAGGGTTTCGCTGCCCCCGATATAATAGAGGCCGTTTTCCTTCGGGCGTAAACAACACAGAATCCACTTCAGCATAAATTACCTCCCGCAAGTGCCTGATATTCCGAACCAAAGCTCTGGGGCGCAAAGGCCACCAGGGCTGTGCGGCTTCTGCCTCCTAAGCGCACCCTTGGAAAGCGCATGGCAAGCAGCAGTCCGTTTGCTTCCCCCACCGCCCGATAGGGCACCAGCCGCAAACCCGGCAAAGGCATCTGTTCCAATGTTTCCAGGGGACGGCACAGCTGCCGTTCTGTCAGGCCTGTAAGCGCCCGGGCCTCTGTGCTGCCGATCACCAGCACCGGCTCGCCGGTGACCGGATCCCGGAGTTCATTTCCGGTGTCGTACAGAGCTTTCAATCGAACCGTCCTGCCCTGGCCCACAATCTCCACGGGAATGAGCCGCCTGTGTTGGGCGCCAAAGGCAAATCGCCCCAGGCACTGCACCCCGACCAGGCACAGCGGCAGCTGCCACACACCCCCCTGCCCTGCCGCCGCAACGGCATAGCCCAGCGCCATGGTGAGCAGAATGTACACGCCGCCGGTTTTCAGATCCCAGCCGTAGCACAGCAGCGCCATCCCCGCCAGCACTCCCAGGTGCCAGGGCAATGCCGCAAAATGTCGGAATTCCGGCTGCATGCACCCCGCCGCGTATCCAGCCCCCAGCGCCGCCGGGAGCAGCAGCCGCAGAGGCCGGATATTTTTCCCCGCCAGATGCCCTGTACCTGCCAGCAGCAGGGCGTTGACACAGAAATTCAGCGCCGCCACTACGATGATCCTGCTCAGTGCACTCCCCCCTTCCGGACAGCCCCCACTATACCCCGGTGCGGCAAAGAAGGCAGTCGGTTTCCATGGGGCCATACGCCGCAAGTTCCCGTCCCTGTCCCCGGCATTCTGCGGCAACCGGGGCAATGCCGCCCCTGCTCTCACAGGCCGGGGGCCGGAAAAGGAAAAACCATCCCCCATCGGGTCATCACTTTTGTGACCGATGGGGGATGGCGTTTATTTCAGGGAATCGGCGGGTCTTTCCACGGAGCGGATGTTTTTCTCCGCCTTTTGGCGCGGGGTCATCAGCTCATGGCCGCAGCCCAGGCACCGCAGGCGGAAGTCCGCGCCGGTGCGCAGCACCAGCCAGCGTTTTTCCCCGCAGGGATGGGGCTTTTTCATCACAAGAATGTCGTTCAGGCGAATATCCATGGGGCCTCCTTATTTCTTAATGGCATCCCAGTAGGCCTTGGCAGCCTGCTCCAGCTTATTAGGGCCGTACTCATAATAATGCTTGCCCACCAGAGCATCCGGCAGGTACTGCTGCTGCACCCAATGGTTGGGGAAATCGTGGGGATAGAGGTAACCCTGCTCCCGCTCCTGGGTATAGGTATCGGCATGGACGTTTTGCAGATGTCGGGGGAAGTCACCGCCCAGGCCCTTGCGCACATCGTCCAGGGCAGCGTCCAGAGCGATGTGGCCGGAATTGGACTTTGGCGAGGTCGCCATCAGCACAGCGGCATCCCCCAGAGGAATTCGCGCTTCCGGCATGCCCAGCATCAGGGCCATATCCACGCAGCCCTTCACAATGGGGATGATCTGCGGGAAGGCCAGTCCCACGTCCTCCGCCGCAATCACCATCAGGCGGCGGCAGGCGGACTGCATCTGCCCCGCCTCCAGGAGCCTTGCCAGGTAGTGGCAGGCAGCATCCGGGTCCGAACCCCGGATGGACTTTTGCAGTGCGGAGAGCAAATCATAGTGGTTGTCCCCCTCCCGGTCGGCCCGCATGGCGCTCTTCTGGGTGACAGTCTTGGCGTCCTCCAGGGTCAGCGGCAGCCTGTCTCCCTCCGGCACACCGGCAGAGAACAGCACCTCCACCGCGTTGAGGGCTTTGCGCAGATCGCCGCCGCAGGCGCCGGCAATATATTCCAGTGCCCCCGCCTCCGGCTGGGCGTGAAGCCCGGTGCGCTGCTCCATGCAGCCAACAGCCCGCTTGACCGCCTGCAAAGCAGCGGCGGTGGAAATCTGCTTGAACTCAAACACGGTGGAGCGGCTGAGGATGGCGTTGAATACGTAAAAGTAGGGGTTCTCGGTGGTGGAGGCGATCAGGGTGATTTTGCCGTTTTCGATGTATTCCAGCAGGGACTGCTGCTGCTTTTTGTTGAAGGACTGAATCTCGTCCAGATACAGCAGCACCCCATTGGGGGCCATGAAGGTATCCAGCTGAGCGACAATTTCCTTGATATCCGCCGTGGAGGCTGTGGTGGCATTGAGCTTGAAGAGGGTGCGGTTGGTCTGCTTGGCAATGATATTCGCCACCGTGGTTTTTCCTGTGCCGCTGGGGCCATAGAAGACCATGTTGGGGATATTGCCGGAATCGATCAGGCGGCGCAGCACCGCGCCCTTGCCCAGAATATGCTCCTGCCCGAACACCTCATCCAGGCTCTGGGGCCGCAGCAGGTCGGCCAATGGCTGATACATGTCAATTCCCCCTTTCATTTTGGTGGTTATTATAGCACAAACGCGCGAAAAAGCAAACAGAAAAAGGGCGCGGCTGCCCGCGCCCAATGGGTTTACTTTTTCCTGCGTTCCGCAAAGCGCCGCAGGTACTCTTCCTGTTCCCGATCCTCCTGCTCCCGGTTCTGTCCGGAGCCGGATGCCGCCAGCACCAGATAGAGCAGCACCGTCAGCCCCAGCGCGATAAAAAACAGCACCATACGCTTCCACCTCTCCAAGAAGAGGATATGAACAGAAGCGGGAAAGTATGCATGATTTTTGCGCCTGTTTTTCCCTACAGCCCCAGCAGGTCTCTTGCAAAATCTCCGGCAGCCTCGGCCGCCTCCTGAGGCACCAGGTTCCAGTTGGGCTTGCGGGTATCCAGGTTGTGGCAGTCGGAGCCAATGAGCTGGAATTTGTCCTTTTCCATCTGTTTCATGGCCTTCCGGCGGCCCAGCCAGCCGGAGAACAGCGAGCAGTTCACCTGCATCAGGATGCCGCTCTCCCGCAGCTCGTCCCATACTTTTTCATCCCTGCAGAAGGAGCGGTAGCGCTCGATATGGGCCAGCACCAGCTGGAGGTCTCCCCTGTCCTGCAAATTCAGCACGGTGCGGATGATCCGTTCGTTCCAGGGGCAGAAGGGCATTTCCAGCAGCAGCACCCCGGTGTCGCCGATGCACAGAGAGGTGATCTCTTCGGCGTTATCCATATTGTCGAAAAACTGCACCTCCGCTCCCAGCAGCAGCTGGGGGCAGCCGTCATCCAGGCTCTCCCATAGGGTCTGCCAGCTGCGGCTGCGGCGCTGCAGAAAGCGGGTGGGATTATTCTGCCTGGCATAAAAATGGGGGGTGAGCACCAGGGTATCCACCCCCAGTTCCCGCTCCATATGGAGCATTTGCAGGCTCATAGAAACATCTTTGCTGCCGTCATCCATAGATGGCAGAATGTGGGTGTGAAAATCAACCATTGCTTTGTTCTGCTTCCTTTGGTTCCAGCTCCTGAGGCTCCGGCTGAGGGGCCGGAGGTTTGGGCTGCCCGCGGGGCGGCGCGGCCTCGTAGCCGGCGTATTCCCTGGCGTAATGTCTGCCGGACTTTTGCTGGCGGCTGCCATTGGACATGACGAAGCCCAGAATTTTGGACTGGGCAAACCGGAGCAGCCGCACCGTCTCATCCAGTGCCTTTTTGTCGCAGTAATTCTGCCGCACCACCACGATCACACCGTCCAGGAATTTGGAGATGGTGAGGGCATCAGAGACTGCCATCACCGGGGGCAAATCCACAATGATGTAGTCGAAATAATCCTTCATAATCCGCAGGGTGACCTCCATCTGGTTGGAGTCCAGCAGCTCTGCGGGGTTGGGGGGTGCGGCGCCGGCGGTGATCACCTTCCAGTTGCTCAGGATGCCGGAGCCCTGGAGCACCTCGCTGCTGCTGTTCTGCCCGGCCAGGAGGTTGCTCAGGCCAGGGGTGGGGCGCAGCCCCATGCGCCTTGCCAGCACCGGCAGACGCATATCTCCCTCGATCAGCAGCACCCGTTTACCGGTCTGGGCCAGGGTATAGGAGAGGTTAATAGAGGTGGTGCTCTTGGCCTCGCCCCGCAGGGCGCTGGTCAGGCCGATGATCTTGCTCTTACCGAAGTCCGGCAGGCTGAAGGCCAGATTGGTGCGCAGGAGCTTATAGGCCTCCGCCGCCCCGAAGTCCAGGCCGTTGGCAATGGTGCGGGCGGTATCCTCAGCGGAGGCAGTGTGACTGATCTTTTTCTTTGCCATAGCGTTACCTTCTGTTTTTGGTGCCATCGCCGGAATAATAGCTGTAGCGCTCCGGTTCACTGGAAAGCAGATTGGGGATCACCGACAGCACAGGGATATCCGGGTAGGTCTTGGTGAGATAATCCGCGTCGTGAATCTTGTCGTCCGTCATATCCAGGAGGATTGCCAGGGCTGAGGCCAGGATCATACCCAGCAGCGTTCCCTTGGCGGCAGCGCCTACATAGCTGGGCGAACTGCGCCGAACCGGCCGCACCGCATTATCCACAATGCGCACCGAGCTGCCATCCACCACAGCGGAAATCTTATCGGGCAGTACACCGGCAATGGTGTTGGCCAGCAGCTCCGCCTCCGCCGGGTTGGGACTTGTGACATTGATGTAGAAAATTTCCGTTCCGTTGACCGAGGCGGCGGACACCATATCCTTCAGCTCCTCGTAGGTGTAGGAAACACCGGAACGCGCAATCACCTCTTCCAGGGTGGAACGGGTATTGAGGATGACGATATAGGTATCCACCAGGCTCTTAGCCGCCGTCAGCTCGGAAGCGCTGATGCTCAGCCGCGCCCCGCTCAGGGACACGCTGGAGGTATTGACATACAGATACGCCCGGGCATCATACAGGGGCGTCACGAAGGCATAGGTCACTGCCAGCACCAGGGCGCCCAGCAGCGCCCCCACCAGCAAAATCAGCAGTGCCCTGCGCCACAGAACCTGCATCAGATGCAGGAAATTCACGCTCTCGGTTTTTCGGTTCATGGTGGTTCCCTTTTCAGCATATGCCGCCCGGATAAAGGGGCGGAAATTGTCCCTTTTATTTTACACGAGGAGGCGTTTTTTGTCAAACAGATTTCGTTGGTTTTTGTACCAAAAATTACGTGATATCAAAATAATTATCCCCTTCCAAAGGAATTTTGGACAGATTTATTGCCGGAAAAGAAATTGACAGCTTCCGTCGAAACTGGTATAATGTGTTAACGGTAAAAATGGGATGAGTAGGAGGACTGAATATGTCCGAAGCATTGCGAATCCGCGCGGGGACGAAGCTCCGCATGGCACTGGATGTGCCCATCGGGCAGGAACCCGCCTTTAATCTGGTGTGTACCTTTGTAAAAGCGCTGGATACTGCCTCTTTCCTGATTTCCATCCCCATGCGGGACGGGCAGGCGCTGCCACTGGATGAGAACCAGAAGCTTCTCATCTGCTTTGGCAGCGGTGCCGATATGCAGATCGTGGCCGGCTACGCGGATGACATTGTGAAAGACGGCATCCGGCGCTGCTGGAAGATCCGCCGGGTTTCCGAGCAGCGGCAGTTCTTCCGCCGTGTGGACGAACGTCTGCGGGCCACCATTCCCATTAAGTTCACCCAGCCCACCTGGAAGCCCAATGCCGACGGCATCATCGTCCCTGAGGACGGTATGACGCTGGATATTTCCGCAGGCGGTCTTGCCTGCTATCTCAACCGGGGTATGAACGTGGGTGAGGTTTGCGAAATGACCCTGCCCACCATCGGCGCTGCCCGGGAGGGACATGAAATTGCCGGTGCCGTAGCCGTCATCTGCTGGACCCGGGAGGCCCCCAAGGGCAGCCCCTTCCGACGGGTTGCCGGCTTCCAGTTCCGCTTTGCCGACAGCGTGGAGCGGCAGCAGATGCAGGACTACGTTGAGAATATCAAAAAGCGGTATAAGCTATGATCGAAATAGAAGAAAAGCAGGAAGTCCCGGCGGAGGAAACACCGGCGGAAGCTCCTGAGGAAACGCCCAAAAAGCAAAAGAAAGCAAAGCGCCGCAAAAAGAAGGATCTGATGCGCATCGAGGAGCTGGAAAAGCTCATGGCCGAAACCGGCGGCGATGTGGATCCGGATACCGTGGTAAGCATGTACATGCCCCGGCGGAAGCGGAAGCTGCTGGCTGCCTCGCTGCTGCGGCTGGATAAGCTGCGGCTGTGTCTGCTGGCTCTGCTGCTTGCCTTAGTGGTGCTGTTCATTGCCGCCTTCTCCCAGGAGAAGATGGGCAACTTTACCATCAACCTGAACCGGCTGGAGCTGTTCCGCAAGGGCATTGCCATCGATTCTGACCCCTATTTCTCCGCTCCCACTGCCCGGCTGATCGCCGAAACGGTGGAGGACGCCACCAATATTTCCATTGAGGATATCCCCACGGATGTGGACGATATCGACGGCAGCCACAACGGCGAAAGTTACATGGCATTCACCTACTATGTCCGCAATGCGGGCAAGGAGGATGTATCTTATCTTGCAACCATCACCCTTGATTCCTGCTCCAAGGGGGCAGAGGAGGCCGTGCGGGTGGCGGTGTGGCGCAACGGCAAGGAAGTCGTTTACGCCATGCCCTCCGCCACCGGCGAACCGGAAAAGGACTGCACGAATTTCGAAAGTCCGTCCCTGGTGTGCTCCTTCCGGGTGGATGATTTCCTGGTTGGCTATGTGGACAAGTACACCATCGTCATCTGGATGGAGGGTGACGACCCGGAGTGCGTGGATAAAATCGTGGGCGGTTCCGTCCAGTTCACCATGCGCATCGACGCCGACGACAACAACGACGACAGCCTGCTCCACAAATTCATCCAGGACATCGGCGACACCCTGTCCAGCAACAAACCCATCAGCGCCGCCGGCAACGACGCCCCCAACTACTATAACAGCGGCGAAGTCACCTGGTTCAACCGCAGAAACCAAGACAGCATGTGGACGGGGGAGGAATAGCCCCCTGTAGGGAAGGCTATCAGCCTCCCGCTCGCGAAGCGCTTTCGGTGTTTGTTTGTTGAATGGTGCGTATCCAAATATTTCGCCGTTCAACGCACCTGATTCGTTATCGCACCGGGGCAGGAGGATAATATCCCCCTACCCAATGCAGCTTGTTTGGAGGGGAATGTGTGGAACAGCCAGTAAGGAAGCGAAACCGTTTGCCTGCATTCGATTATGGCTCTCCCGGCTATTATTTCATCACCATATGTACGAAGGGCAAGGAATGTCTGTTCTGGGAACACAACGGGCTGACAGGAAATCAGCCGCTGCTGTCCAGCGTTGGCAGGATTGTCCGAGAATGCATTATGGATATCCCACGTCATTACCCCGCCATTCGGGTCGATCAGTTCAATGTGATGCCCAATCATGTTCATTTAATTTTGGAAATCACAGAACTCACACATGCCGATATTCCAACTATCATCGGCCAGCTGAAGCGGGCAGCTTCAAAGTCGGCTGGCTTCCCCATCTGGCAGAGAAGTTACCACGATCATGTCATTCGTGGTGACGATGATTACCAAAAGATATGGGAGTATGTCGCGTACAACCACCTGAAATGGCAAACAGATTGTTTTTATATTCCGCCGGAACCCAATGATTGAACCCCGCGCCCCTGTAGGGGAGGCTATTAGCCTCCCGTTTGTGAAGCGCTTTTGGCATTTGGCCGTTGGACGGTATGTATCCAGACGCTTTGCCATTCAAC
>CAKTPI010000010.1 GCA_934591635.1 uncultured Oscillospiraceae bacterium
GAGCGGTAAGTGGTTTGAATTTCCCGAAGACCGCCGTCCTCATCGAATAGATAGGTGTAAATGCGGATGGGGTCACTGCTGCTTTCCTGGGAGTAGGAATAGGCAAGGCTGATTTCCCGGTCGCTGATGACGTTGTAATCCTTGGAGATGTAGTAGCTCTCCCGGTTCTCGTTTCCGTAGCTGCGTTCGCACCAGCTCTCAAACATCACCGAGGAGTCTGCGGTTTCCGTGAAGCTGTGCCGGTAGCCGGTGGAGCCATAAATGTCGTATGCTTCCGTTCCGCCGTCCCGCCAGATGACTTCTTGCAGATCCTCTGCGGCAAAATAGTCGGTGGAGTATACCTCGTACATCTCCATGCGGAATCCCTTTTGCTTCAGCGCTTCAATGGCTGCATCCACCCGAGCCAGCGCTTCCTCTGTGCCCTTGCCATGAACGCCGCCGGCAAGGGGAATGGAGAACTCCGCATACTGGATGATATATTCCTCACCCTGATAGAAGCGCTTGCCCATCCGGTAAATACCGGCATCCAGCGTGCCATAGGCATCCGACCAATCCACATTGACAATGGTGGTTCGACCCATAACAGGGATGGTTTCCTCGCCCCAGCTGCCCTCTTTGCTCTGGTCGCCCAGCCGCACCCAGCGGTCAGTCTCCCATTTTTCAATCCAATAGCGGCAGTCGGTGGTAATCTTAGAGACACCGGTGATGTTGGTGGCAAACCATACCTCGCCGCCCCAGCCACGGAGCAAATCGTCATCCACCCGGAAGAAGATGCCCCAGGGGGAGCGCTGCTGGGCAATGAAGGAATCCTGCGGCACGTACTGGCTGGGGAGAGAGAGGGAAATCTCCTTGGAATCCAGCCGGATGTGGCTGCGATTGGAGACAGTGCCGTCTTCTGCAAGGGTTTCGTCAATCCGGTCAACGGAAAGGAGATTTCCGTTGGGCTTGAAGCGGAAGGTGTCGGTTCCATGATGGATGTTGCCGCGGCAATCCGCCCATGCGGAGCAGAAGCTGATTTCCTCCTGGCTGATTTTGGATTTGCCCTCTGGGAACAGGAATTTCCGGTTTTGATTCAACTGGTAATCCTTTGCCCAGGTGGAGAGCAGATAGGAATCCTTTTCAACCTTCCCATTGGACACTTCAAATTCCCCATAGTAATAAGTAACGCTGCTGTCATCGCCGTTGCACACCAGCTGCTGAATGGGGCGGATGTTTCCGGCGGGGCTTTCCTCTGAGAGGAAAACAGAATAGCTGCTTTGGCTGCTCAGTGCGTTCAGCGCATTGGTGCAGCGGGTCAGAGCGTCTTCCTCGCTGTCGGGCAATTTCTCCCGGTAAATGCGGAAGCCGGTCTGGAAAGTGGCGGATTCCGTGTCGCTGCTGATGGTCATCACGATGCGGTAGTCACCGGCGGGGAGGGCACCATAGTTCAGCGCCCAGTCAATGTCATAGCCATAGTCGCCAATGCTGTAGTTTCTGCTTTGGGCAAACCCGATTCCCGTCTTTACCACATTATAGTAAGGGTCAGGGCCTTCCACCGGCTCCCATGATGTGCCGTTCCAGCGCTCCAGACGGGAGTTGTCAATGGCCATGCTCTCGGAGCCGAGGATAAACCGCTCCTCCACAACACACGCAAAGTAACCGCCGGTGGGGGAGGTGGCATCCATGTACAGCGTGATGCCCCAATCCGGGTTCGGCTCCAGCGCCGGTGCTTCGGCAAAGCTGAGGCTTTCCGGCTCCTGGTGGCTGCTCTGCTGCAAGACGGTCTGGGGGTCAGAAACTGCCTGAGCGGGATTCGTCAGCAGGCACAGCGTCACAAAAGCGATGGACAGCACCCCCATCAGGCTCATCCAGAAGGCGGGCTTGCGATAGCTCAATGCAGACTTGATGCGGTACTTGACGCTGACCTCACCGAATGCCACGGGACAGGCCGCGTAGTACACCCGATTGGTGCTGCATTGCAGCAGGGCAGAGGCATATTGCTTCCGCTCGTCCAGCTCCATAAACTGCACCACTCGCTCGTCACAGGCAATCTCAATGTCCTTGCACAGCATCAGATAGGCAACCCACACCAGGGGATTGAACCAGTGCAGTGCCAGCGCAAGGAAGGCGATGACCTTCATCCAGTGGTCGCCCTTTTCCAGATGGGTGCGCTCGTGGGCAAGAATCTGCGTGCGGGCGGCGGGGCTCATGCCGCTGGGAATGTAAATCTTCGGCTTGAAGAAGCCCAGCACAAAAGCGGTATCGATCTTGTCGGATTCATAACCGCCCCGTACCTTGGCGGCACCCTTGACCTGCTTTTGCAGCCGCAGATAGGCAAGCAGACTGACTGCCACTATCAGTGCGGCAACGCATCCCCATACAATCCATACCAGCTGAGAGGAGATGGCAGGCAGCCGGATGGAAGTGGGCTGTAGACTAAAGGTACTTTGGACGGAAATGGGCATCAGCAGCCGGATGCCTGCCAGCATCCACAGGAAGCAGATGTACTTGCGGGGCGTTTTTTTCAGCAGCAGCCGCAGAAGCATGACTGCCAGAATGACGACGCTTCCATGAATGCTTGCAGTGAGAAGATTCTGACAAAACCGGGTCATGGTTCTCCCTCCTCTTGATAGCTGTCGATGAAGTCCTGAAGCTGCTTTACCTCGCTTTTGGTCAGCCGCTTGGTGCGGGAAAAGGCTGCCAGGAACGCAGGCATAGAGCCTTCAAAGGTATCCTCCATCATTTCGTCCAGTCGGCTTTTTTGGGCATCCTCTTTGGAGATAAGACTGGTGACGGTGGCGTTTTCGTTTTTTACCACGCCCCGTTCCTCCAGCCGCCGGATGACCGTATAGGTGGTGGCTTTCGACCACCCCAGCTGCTCCTTGCACAGTGCCACCAGCCGGGTGGAATTGACCGGCTCGTGGTCCCACAGCAGCAGGCAGAAGCGGTATTCACTTTCAAAGATTTTTGGCGCTGCCATGTAATTCCTCCTTTTTACATTTTCATCCGGTGGAAAGCCGGAGGTGGTTTTAATAAGAGATTAGTCTCCGATGTAGTTGTCTCGCATTGCTTCGCCGTTGATGGTGATTCCGGTGGTGTCGTGGAGCATGAAGGGGGTGCCGTCAGACCACTGACCCATAAATTCTTCGCCCAAATCCCGGATGGTATTCCCGTTGAAGGTCACGTCCTTGCAGAACATCATGTAAACGCCGCCCCAGCTGCATTCATAAATGTCGCTGTTGGTCACCTGAACGCCCTTGGTGTTAGCACCCCAAATGCCAACCACGCCGCAGCCATACAGCCCGCAGTTGTTTACCAGCACATCCTCGCAGTTATTGAATCCAATCACGCCGCCAACGCAGGAGCCGGGCTCAACGGTGTGGCCGGAGGTGAAGCCCTCCACCATGATGTTGGAGCAGTTTTCAAAATTGATAACGTGAGCGTACCGGGGGCGGGCGGAAACGGTGTGGGCTTTTACGTCGTCGCCTTCGGCACGGATGGTCAGATTGCTTACATTCTGAATGGTCAGCTGAACGCCGTCAAATACTTCCTCCCAGCGGTAGTAGGTGCCGTTTTTGGTTTCGTAGCCGGTGGCGGTGCTCAGGTCGTAAAATTCGGCATCCAGAATGATTTCGGTATCCGGTGCCAGCGCATTCAGAAATTCGTCCACGGTGGCAACATGAACCTGGGTTTGTTCACCGGTGCTTACCGATACATATTCTACCGGCTCGGTGGGGGCTGCTTCCTCTGCACAGGCTGCGGGGAGAATACCAAGGAACAATGTAAGCGCCAGAGAAAAAACGAGGGCTGCAATAATTGTCTGTTTCATGGGAAATGTCTCCTTTTGTTTTTAGATTGGTTTAACGTGCTAAACCTTGTGATTGAAGTTTAACACGTTAAACCTAATCTGTCAATATAGATTAAGAAATCTTAATAATTAAGATGAAACATCTCAAAACGGCGCAAAGCCGAGGTGGTGCGCCACGAAATACGGACGACACCCTTTCAGCCAGTCGATTCAGGCTGCCAGTTCTCCCGAAGGGAGAGCCAAGGGCGCTTCACGCCGCACGGATTTGTTGACTTTCCAATTTGAAAACAGCATGGATTGCGGATATTCTAAATCAAATCAGCATGAAACATCCCGATACATCTCAATATCCGCCTTTCCTTCCTGACTGGTTCCGTTGTAGGTCTCAGTGTCAAGCCCACCAATGCGGAAGCCCACCTTCAAGTAAAACAGGCAGGCGCTCAGATTGTTGTCCTGCACGGTGAGGGAAACACCCTGCATATCCTTTTCCTTTGCAATTTCCATACACTTTTCAATCAGCATTTTCCCAACACCCAGTTTTCGGCAGGGGGCGGATACCTTCAGATCAGAGAGGTACAGATACTTGAAAAAGCTCTTTTCCAAAATGGCCAGTCCGATGCAGACGCCATCCTGATAAGCACCGATGAAGGAGGTGCTTGCAGCCATTTCATCATAGTTATAGGGTTCATCCGGAAAGGTCATTTCGCTGCACTGCTCTGGGGGAAACTTCTGAATGGAATAGCCCCATTTTTCATCTATGTAGTCGGGGATCATCCGCCCATATAGGGGAAACGGATCGTTTTTCAGAAGAATGTCCGCTTTGTGGGCAGCATCGATCAGCTTAATTTCAACCATATGATTGCTCCTTTCTTGCTTTTATTATATCATGAAGTGTTTATTATGCAATCCTTAATATTTCCTTAGCAACATTGACTTTTAAGGGCGGGATGGATATAATTGCCTGGCAAATTGAAAAACAATATTACAAAACGATGTAATACAAATATGAAGGAGTTATGAACATGAAAGGCATACCCAAGGAGGCTATGTTGAGTGCGGCCCTGCTGGCCATCTCCTTAACGGCCTGCCAATCTAGGCAGGATACAGTCATTGCTGCTACGGAACCGATCGTAGAGGAGATTCAGGAAACACAGTCAACAGAAGCAGCAACGATTCCCACCCGGTTCTGGGATGATGTGGTGGAGTTGGAGAATGGGGCAGGAGAGAGCACCACAGTTTATCTGCTTCAGGACGGACGGTACCTGGATCGAGCAGATCGCTTCTTTACCTTTGACGGAATTGAAACATGGACGGGGGCGGATGGTACCCAATGGAAACGGAAGGCAGATTCCACCCTTGCGACCACCAATGTATATGCGGAATTTGCCATCGACCGTCTTCTGGCCCAAAGGCCGGATCACCTGTTTTTCAGCGATGCGGCGGATAGCTCTACAGCCAGCAAGATTGTGCTGACCTTTGATACCACCGTTACTAATTTCTGCTTTTTGAAGCTGAACGATGCACAGGTGGATGAGAACGGGAATTTCACCTGCACGGATATGCAGGAGCTTTACACCCAGGACGTCATCACCGAAAATGACCTGATGGTTGTGGAAACAGATCTGGGGGAAGTAATCCCTACCAAGGGCATTCGATTTAACGATGCAAGCGGAAACAGGCAGTTTTATTATCTGACCGTCAGTGGGAAGGACAATGTCCCCCTGCTTGTTCCGTTCGGTTGATTTTGCAATTTCTGGAGGGGGTATATTTTGAAATTATCGAGATCAAACGACGTAATCGCCATTTTATCTGCGGAGACGAAAATCAGGCATTGACAAATCCGGTAAGCTGTAATAGAATATTACGGAAATGTTCTACACAGAATATTTGGAGGGACAGATAGAATGTACGAAAAACTTGTGAAGTACGCTGCCAAGCAGCTGGAAATCGATGCTTCCGAAATCACCCCCGACAGCACTTTTGAGAGCCTGGGCATTGATTCTCTGGATATCGTAGAGATGATTATGGATCTGGAAAGTGAGCTGGGTATTGAGCTGGATATGGAGGATCAGAAGATTACCACCTTCCAGGAGTTGGCTGATTTCGTAGAGTCCAAGCTGAACTAAAACAGAATATTTTCCTTGTTAGAGTTACCGGCTTATAACAAGGTCGCACTAGTCGGGGAGTTAGCGGTGCCCTGTACCTGCAATCCGCTACAGCAGGGATGAATTCCCACACCCGGCCAGGTGAAATGTGCCATCCGTACCGTGTAAGAGGTGTTGAGAGATCGGTCTTGCGCAATGGGATCCCGTGAACCATGTCAGGTGGGGAACCAAGCAGCATTAAGCGGATCTTCTCGTGTGCCGCGGGATTGCCGATTTTGAGCTTTCTGCACGGCGCTGGGTATGTTGCCTGTTCAAATGTGGGTGTGCGATCTTGTTATGAGCCGGTATGTCTGTTGATAAGAGAGGGGGAGGCAGAATGGAAGCTTATCAGGCACTGTATCGGAAATACCGTCCGCAGACCTTTGATGACGTGTCCGGTCAGATGGCGGTTACCCAAACCCTAAAGACCCAGCTGATGACAGGAAAAATGAGCCATGCCTACCTCTTTACCGGCTCCAGAGGCACAGGTAAGACCTCCTGTGCCAAAATTCTGGCCAAGGCAGTCAACTGCGAAAATCCGGATAATGGCAACCCTTGCAATCGCTGTGCTGCCTGTAAGTCTATTGATGACGGCACCTGCATGGATGTGCTGGAAATTGATGCGGCTTCTAATAACGGCGTAGATAATATTCGTGATCTGCGGGACGATGCGATCTATACCCCATCTCAGGTGAAAAAGAGAGTGTATATTATCGACGAGGTGCATATGCTCTCCCTTTCCGCGTTTAATGCGCTGCTGAAAATTATTGAAGAGCCGCCGGAGCATCTGCTGTTTATCCTGGCGACCACGGAGCTTCACAAGGTTCCGGCTACCATCCTTTCCAGATGCCAGCGCTTTTCCTTCCGCCGCATCAGCCAGGAGGATATCGCCGCAAGACTCCAATACGTGGCCTATCAGGAAAACATAGACCTGGATGAATCCGCTGCCCGCGTGATTGCCCGCCTTGCGGATGGCGGCATGCGGGATGGCCTGAGCTTGCTTGACCAGTGCGCGTCAGCCACCGTTGGGGAACTGACTGCTGAAGGCGTGTATACCTGCCTGGGAATTGCAGGGGAACGCAAATGCGGAGAGCTTTTGGGCTATATTGCGGCACATAAGACAAAGGAGGCTTTGGAGCTTTTTAATACCCTCTATACAGAGGGAAAGGATCTGGGAGCGATGCTGGACGAGCTGGCCTGCTTGATTCGGGATTTGTTGGTGCTCAAGACGGCACCTGGATCCGGAATCACCATGCTGTCCGGGGTTGCTTCTGATGAAGAGACCAAAAGTCTTTCCGGGAAGCTTTCTGGCGGAGAGTTGGTGCGGATGATGGGCCTTGTGCAGCAAACCCTTGCCGATTTCTCCCGCAGCGAGAGCCGCCGGATGGATGCGGAGTTGTGCCTTTTGGAAATGGCGCAGCCAGAGCTGAGTTTGGACGCAAAGTCCATGAATGCGCGGCTGACACGGCTGGAGGATCAGATAAAGAGCGGCAGCCTTTTGATGGCTGCTGGGCAGATACCGGTACCGCCGCCGGCCAGTGTGCCGGTATCGCCCCAGACTGTTGTGCAGGAAGCACCAGCAGAGCAGCAGGAGACCATTCCGGACGATCCGGTTCCGGTCGGCTTTTGGGCCGAGGTGGTAGCGGGTGTCCGTCAGGAATTAAAGCCGCCGATTTCCGGCTTCTTCGTTGCGGCAGAAAATGCACCGCTGCAAGGTGTTATGCGGGGAGGCATATTGGAGCTTCGCTGCAAGAATACGTTTACAGCGGATATGATCGGCAAACCGGAAATATTAGAGGTCGTTGCCCGCAAGGCAACTGTGCAGTTAGGCCGGCCGGTCAAGGTTGTAACAGTAGACATGTCGGCAAAGCCATCGGGCAACGCGCGGCTGGATAGCCTGCTTCAATTTGGCAGGCAGCACAGTGATATTGTAAATATGAAAGAATAAACAAATTAAAATAGGAGAATTGATCATGGCTAAAAATGGATTTCGGGGAATGCCCGGCGGCCTGAACCAGAGCGCAATGCTCAAGCAGGCTCAGAAGATGCAGCAGGAGATGCTCCGTATGCAGCAGGAGCAGGAGACAAAGACCTTCTCCGCCAGCGCAGGCGGTGGAATGGTCACCGCGACGGTCAACGGCAAGCATGAGCTTGTGACCCTGACGGTCAAACCCGAAGCGGTAGATCCGGAGGATGTGGAAATGCTCCAGGACACCATCATTGCCGCTGTCAACGAAGCGATGCGTACGGCGGATAATGATGCAACCAATAACATGTCCCGACTGACCGGTGGACTGAATCTGGGCGGCCTGTTCTAAGGAGGAGCTATGCAGTTCTTTCCTGCAGCCTTACAGGACTTGGCGGATCATTTTGCGCGGCTTCCCGGGATCGGCGGCAAAACGGCGCAGCGCTTGGCATTCCACGTGCTGGAGCTTCCGCTGGAGGAAGCACAGGCGTTTGCGGATGCCATTGTGGAAGCCAAACGTGCAGTACACACCTGCCCTTGCTGCCAGAATATTACGGATCGAGAGCTTTGTCCCATCTGTGATGATCCATCCAGGGATAAAGAAACGATCTGCGTGGTAGCAGAGCCGAAAGATGTGATTGCGATGGAGCGCTCCAGGGAGTATCGGGGCGTGTACCATGTGCTGCACGGTGTCATTTCCCCACTGAACCACGTGACGCAGGATGACATCCGTATCCGGGAGCTTTTGCAGCGGGTTGGCAGCGGCAATGTCAAAGAGGTTATCATGGCGACCAACCCCGATACGGAGGGGGAGGCCACCGCCATGTACATCTCCCGACTGCTCCGCCCTATGGAGGTGAAGGTCACTCGGCTCGCTTACGGCGTGCCGGTGGGCAGTCAGCTGGAATACGCGGATGAGGTGACGCTCTCCCGGGCCTTGGAGGGCAGACAAGAAATATGATAAAAACCGCAGATGACGAAAAATCATCTGCGGTTTTGCTTTTACTTACTCCGGACGAACAAAACACCCAGTGTCCCGGGGCCACAGTGACAGGAGACAGTGCAGCCAGCTGTGGTTTCGTATACGTTCTCAAAGTGACCGTACTGTTTTACGCCGCTTCGGGCCGCGTCAATGCATTCAGGCGACACTTCGGTGTGGGTAATAAAAATTGTGCCGTCCTCCAGACTGTCCCGATCAGCCAGACGATCCTTGACATAGGAGGCGATGCATTTTTCAATATGACCGCGGTATTTTTTTACCACGGACATTTTGCCATCCTTGACCTCAATGCAGGGCTTGAGTCCCAGAAGATTGGCACCCAGCGCAGCTACGCTGGAGCAGCGACCGCCTTTTACCATGTATTCCAGCCGATCCAGC
Source organism: uncultured Oscillospiraceae bacterium (assembly GCA_934591635.1). Classification (GTDB taxonomy): domain Bacteria; phylum Bacillota; class Clostridia; order Oscillospirales; family Oscillospiraceae; genus Faecousia. The sequence goes on from CAKTPI010000010.1 coordinate 9,276, forward strand.
ACAAAGCTTGCCTCCACACGACCGGTAAACGCATCCAGTTCCGCTTTCAGCTGATCCAAATCTGTCGCCGTTTGGGCAAGCTCACAGGCCTTCAGAACTACAAGCCCCTGCCCGGTGGAGAGATTGCGGGAATCAACCACGCGTACATTATCAAAGTCTGCAGCGGCGATACAGGCATTTTGATAGCTGGAAGAGAATTCGGAGCTGATATTCACGTGAATGATCCCGTCATAGTCCTTTGCATATTTAGCAAACTCCTCCTGAAATACGGCAACGCCCCGGGCGGCGGTAGAGCAAAGACTTCCGCCAGCAGCAACGTGTGCGAAGATATCTGCCGGCGTGATGGTAATGCCGTCCAGAAACTCTTCGGTATCTTTCATTACAATCAGGGGAATAATGCCAATATCGTATTTCTGTACCAGCTCAGGAGAGAGGTCACAGGTGCTGTCGGAAATAATTTTTACTCTCATTTTTGTAATTTCCCTTCATTTGTTCATGTCAGTGGCAACAGCTGGACGAGCCAGATCGCATCATAAAGCAGCTGGGTTCCATATTTTTGCTGTGCAGGTATTCCGTTCCCCAATCCCGCATGGCCGTGAGGATGGGCATCAGACTTCTGCCGGTTTCTGTCAGAGAATATTCCACCTTCGGCGGAACAACAGGGAAGACCTCCCGGTGAATCAAATCCTGTGCTTCCAATTCCCGCAACTGCTGGGTCAGCATTTTGGGAGTCGCACCGGAAATCATCTTTCGCAGCTCTGAAAAACGCCGTCTGCCATCAGCAAGGTACCATAGAATCAGCGCTTTATATTTTCCGCCAATTAGATCCAGGGTTGCTGCGACAGGGCAGATTTCCTGAGAATTCATGTTACACCTCCTATAGTATTCAAAAGGGAAGTATTGCACAAAATAGTGCATACTTGCATTATTTTCATTGCGTGATAGAATATTACCATAAAGCACAGGGGTGTGTCAATAGAAAACAGTTGACGTGGCCCTGGAAATCGAAGATAATAGAAAGTGAGGTAATTGGTGTGGTTCTGAAATTTAATGTCACCGGAATGACCTGTGCTGCTTGCTCAGCCAGAGTCGAAAAGGTGTCCAGAGCTGTCCAGGGTGTTCAAAAAGCGGATGTCAATCTGCTGGCTGGGACGATGGTAGTGACCGCCGATTCGGACGTGTCTGCTGCGGTCATTCAGGCGGTTCAGAAAGCGGGCTATAATGCTTCCGTGCAGGGGGATGCTCCCAAGAAAGCGGATAAGATAGCTCCGATGGACAGCGCGTTGGCAGATATGAAACATCGTCTGATCTGGTCCGCAGCTTTCCTGATTGTGCTGATGTATTTTACAATGGGACATATGGTGGGACTTCCGGTGCCAAGTTGGTACCATGGCATGGAAAATGCGGTGGTGGCAGGCTTGCTGCAGCTTTGCCTGACGCTTCCGGTGGTTTATCTGAATCGCGTCTACTATACCCGGGGCCTGAAAGCGCTGTGGCATCGCAGTCCTAACATGGATTCACTGATTGCAGTGGGCAGCCTGGCAGCCCTGATTTATGGCGTTGCTGCACTGTTCCGCATGGCCTGGGCCTTGGGGCATGACGAGATGGATATCGTCATGGAGTACAGCCATAATCTGTACTTCGAGTCCGCAGCCATGATCTTGACCCTGATCACCTTCGGCAAGTTCCTGGAAACCAGAGCGAAGGGAAAGACCGGCGATGCAATCCGGGCTCTGATGGATTTGAGCCCCAAAACCGCTTTTGTCCGCCGTGGGGATTCCATTCAAGAAATTCCCGTGGAGGAGGTTCAGGTGGGGGATATCGTAGTAGTCCGTTCCGGCAGCAGCATTCCGGTGGATGGTACTGTGGTCAGCGGGCGTGCCTCTGTGGATCAGAGTGCCCTGACCGGAGAGAGCGTCCCAGTGGAGAAGAACCCCGGGGACAAGGTATCCGCTGCTACCGTCAGCACGGAGGGATATCTGGAGTTTCGGGCTGATCAGGTAGGAGAGAACACTACCCTGGCCCAGATTATCCGTTTGGTGGAGGACACAGGCGGTTCCAAAGCCCCCATTGCCAGAATGGCGGATAAGATCGCCGGCATTTTTGTGCCGGTGGTCATGAGTATTTCCGCAATTACCTTTATCGTGTGGATGCTGATGGGTTATTCACTGGAGTTCAGCCTCAATAACGCCATCTCGGTGCTGGTTATTTCCTGCCCCTGTGCACTGGGCCTGGCAACACCGGTTGCCATTATGGTGGGTACCGGACGTGGGGCGCAGATGGGTGTACTGTTTAAGAATGCCGAAGCACTGGAGAATTTGCACCGCGTGGATACGGTCGTGCTGGATAAGACCGGCACCCTGACCACCGGCCGCCCGGCCGTTACCGATGTGCTGCCTGCTGATGCCAATCGAGAGGAGCTGATGCGGATTGCGGCTTCCTTGGAAAGCAAGTCGGAGCATCCGTTTGCCAAGGCCATTCTGAGTGCTGCCCCAGAGCATTATCCGGAACCGTTGGATTTTGAAACGATTCCCGGCAAGGGTGTCAGCGCTACCATCGAGAGTGTTCGCTATTATGGCGGCAATTCTCGCCTGATGGAGGAGCTGAATATCACCCTCCCGGATTTTACGCAGCTGGCTTCTCAGGGGAAAACCCCTCTCCATTTTGCGTCCCAGCAGGGGAGATATCTCGGATCTATCGCGGCAGCGGATGTCCTGAAGCCAGACTCTGTTTCTGCCGTACAGGCAATGCGCAGCCGGCATCTGGATGTGGTGATGCTCACCGGTGATAATCAGAAGACAGCAAAGGCAATTGCCGACAAGGCTGGAATCGAACATGTCATTTCGGATGTGCTTCCTACCGATAAAGCAAGCGCAGTCAAAAAGCTCCAGGCGGAAGGGCACCGGGTGCTGATGGTTGGCGACGGAATCAACGATGCTCCTGCGCTCGTTACAGCGGATGTGGGCATGGCCATTGGAGCAGGTACGGACATTGCAATGGAATCGGCAGATGTAGTGCTGATGAACAGCTCCCTTTCTGCGGTGAGCAGTGCCATTGCGCTGAGCCGTGCAACCATTCGCAATATCAAAGAGAATTTGTTCTGGGCCTTTTTCTATAACACCCTTGGAATTCCCATTGCGGCGGGGCTGCTGTTCATTCCATTTGGCCTTCGCCTTAGCCCAATGCTTGGTACAGCGGCAATGAGCATGAGTTCTGTTTTTGTTGTGACCAATGCGCTGCGGCTGCGCTTCTTCAAGCAGGATAAGGGCAGCACTGAAGCTAATTACCAGAATACGTGCACGGAAACGTGCCCGATTATCAAGGAGGAAAAGAAAATGAAAACAGTTATTAAGGTGGAAGGCATGATGTGCGGACACTGCAAGGCCAGAGTAGAAAAGGCCTGCAAGGATGTTCCCGGTACCGAGGATGCCGTGGTGGATTTGGCTGCAAAGACGGTCACTGTTACCGGTAAAGCTGATCTGGCAGCGCTGAAAAAAGCCATTACGGATGCGAATTATACCGTTGTGGAGTAATTGATATGCGTACCGATGAATACTATGCATCTAAGGGAGCCGGTCAGATTCATGTCTGTCGGTGGATGCCGGAAAAGCCCCCTGTTGCAGTGCTTCAGATCATTCACGGTATTGCAGAGTATGCAGAGCGGTATGATGACTTTGCCCGCTATATGAATGACCTCGGCTACATTGTAGTAGCCGAGGATCATATGGGCCATGGAAAATCAATCAATGAAGAGGGTGTGCAGGGATATTTTCACGGCGGCTGGTTTACGGCGGTAGAAGACAGCTATCAGTTGTTGCAGGATACCAGAAAGCGGTACCCTGACCTCCCGTATGTCTTGCTGGGGCATTCCATGGGTTCCTTTATGACCCGTACGCTTCTGTGTGTCCATCCGGACAGTGGGATTTCCGCTGTAGTGATCTGTGGAACCGGGTGGCAGCCAAGAGCTATATTGAATATAGGCATCGCGGCTTGCAGTGTGGCGTGCAAAGCGGGGGATGAAAAGAAACCCAATGACCGTCTGCAAAACCTGGTCTTTTCTGGCTATAACAAGCGGGTGGAGCATGTGCAAACTCCTTTTGATTGGATTTGCAGGGATCGGAATGTGGTTACGGCTTACATGAATGACCCGTTTTGCGGGTTCACGGCCAGCGGCGGACTGCTGCGGGAAATGTTGAAGGGCATTCGCTTTATCCAGGAACCAAAGAATCTCGCCGCTATGGAAAAGAAACTGCCAGTTCTGTTTATTGCGGGCGGAGATGACCCTGTTGGCAGCTATGGGAAAGGCGTGCGTCAGGCGGCTGCTGCGTTCCAAAAAGCGGGCATGCAGGATGTAACCTGCAAGATTTACCCATTGGGGCGGCACGAGATACTGAATGAAATCAACAAGCAGGAAGTCTACGCTGACGTTTCTTCTTGGTTCCAAAAGAGACTGAACAAATAACTGTACGAATTATTGGACATGTATTGCCGGATAATATAGTCATCACAAGGCGAAAGGCTGATGGCTATGTTCTCAATTCGTTATCATTCCGGGCATGTTATGGTGTACGACAAAAATGGAAAATTCCTGTTCTCAGCAGACACAGAGCAGGAAGCCAGGGAGGAATTGGAGGAATATGAGGAATCTGCGGCTTGATCTCTGCTATGACGGAACCCGTTACCGTGGTTGGCAGCGTCTGCCTGGTGTGGACAATACCATTCAGGGGAAGCTGGAGCAAACGCTCAGCCGCATCCTGGGAGAGACAGTCGAAATCAGTGGCAGCGGGCGGACGGATGCGGGGGTTCATGCGATGGGACAGGTTGCCTCATTCCACTGTGAAAATCCAATGCCTGCTGAGAAGATTTTGGAGCAGCTGCGCCGGTATCTTCCGGAGGACATCGGCATATATTCCTGCAAAGAGGCAGCGCCCCGGTTCCATGCACGATTAAACGCAACACAAAAGACCTACCGTTATCGAATCTGGAATAGTGTGGAACCCTGTGTCTTCCAACGGCGCTACGTGTCCTGTTTTCCGGAGCCCTTGGATGTGGCAGCAATGAACCGGGCAGGTCAGTATATGCTTGGGATGCATGATTTCGCGGCATTTTGCACCAGAGCAAAAGTGAAAAAATCCACAGTTCGCTGTATCACTGCATTGACCGTGGCATCCTGCGGACAGGAAATTTGCATTACCGTGTCGGCGGACGGTTTCCTGTACAACATGATGCGAATTATCACGGGTACGCTGATCGAAGTGGGCAGGGGTGAACGTACACCGGAGAGCATTCCGGAGTTGTTTCTGTCCCAAAGAAGGAAAGCAGGTTTTCTGGCGCCGGCCCAGGGCTTGTGCCTGATGGAGGTTAAATATTGAACATACAGATTTTCGGAAAAAGCAAGTGCTTCGATACGAAAAAGGCAGAGCGGTACTTTAAGGAACGGGGAATCAAATTTCAGTCGATTGATTTACTGCGGTTCGGTATGTCCGGAAAAGAGTTTGACAGTGTGGTTCGGGCAGTTGGAGGCATTGACAATCTGATTGACTGGAACGGAAAAAATCAGGAAATTACCAATATGAAGTATATGGATGATAAAGCTGCAAAAATGGACAAGGTCTTTGATGATCCCAGCCTGATGAAAACTCCGGTTGTTCGTAACGGAAAACAGGCCACGGTTGGCTATTGCCCGGAAATTTGGAGCACTTGGGAATAGAAAATCACCATGTTACAAAAGCAGACCTCAGAAGGGGTCTGTTTTTTTTGCATTTTTAGGTTTTATTCTTGAATTTTGCATCGAAAAATGGTATGCTAAGGAGGCACGTATGGAAAAAATCCTGGATCGGCTTTATGGACTCCTGTGGGGTACTCCGATGCTTCTGGCAATTTTAGGGATCGGTATATGGCTGACAGTGTGTACGCACTGGGTGCAGGTGCGGTTTTTCCCCCGGGCGGTCAAGCATTTTTTCAGAAGAGAAAATGATAGCAGTGGTGTTTCTCCCTTCCGGGCTTTGTGCACGGCGTTGGCAGCTACTGTTGGTACCGGAAATATGGTGGGTGTTGCCGGCGCAATTTGCCTGGGTGGGCCCGGGGCAGTACTTTGGATGCTGTTCTTTGCATTCTTTGGCATGGCCGTAAAATATGCCGAGGCAACACTTGCAGTTCGCTATTCTCAGAAGGAAAACGGTGAAATCGTGGGTGGATCCATGTATATGATTCGCACGTGCCTGCCCAAGGTGTTTCATCCCTTGGCCTATCTGTATAGCGTTTGCGGGATTCTGGCATCCTTTGGAGTCGGTAATCTGACCCAGGTCAATGCCATTGTTACCGGCATTGAGAGCATTGGCCGGATGCCCTTCCTTTCGCCATTGGGGATCGGCCTGGTGCTGGCTGCTTTGGTTGCCTTTTCATTCTGGAAGGGGGCAGATTCCATTGGACAGATCGCTGAAAAGCTGGTCCCGTGGGCGGCCGGTATCTATATTGTGCTCTGCTTGGCGTTTCTTGCACTTCGGGCACCCTTGATCCCCAAGGCATTGAACGATATTTTCCGGGGGGCTTTCTCACCGAAGGCCATTACAGGCGGAGTTATTGGCTCTGCCCTGCGGGCAGTGCAGGTCGGATGCAGCCGTGGGGTATTTACCCACGAAGCCGGCATGGGAACTGCGTCTATTGCCCATGCGTCGGCGCAGGTGCGTCATCCTGTGGAGCAGGGGATGATGGGATTGATTGAGGTATTTGTGGATACCTTTGTCATTTGCACTATGACTGCACTGGTGATTCTTTGCAGCGGCTATCCGATAGGCTATGGGCATGATACAGGAGCTATATTGACAGTATCTGCTTTTTCTGTGGTCTATGGCCCGTTTGGAAAAATAATTGTAACGGCATTTCTGGCAGTTTTTGCCTATGCGACCATTTTGGGGTGGAGTCTGTATGGACTCCGCTGCGTCCAGTTCGTTTTTGGAAGACGGTTGGCGCCTGCCTTTTTTGTTCTGCAAACACTTGCTGTTGTGGTTGGTGCGACAATGAAAACGCCAACAGTATGGAAGCTGGCAGAGATTTTTAATGGCTTGATGGCAGTACCCAATTTAATTGCGCTGACGTACCTCAGCCCTGAACTGAAGACGCTTACAAATTCATATACAAGCGAATCGTCCATTTGAAATGGGAGGTAATTATGCAAATTTCAATCAATGCCAATCGCTGTGAGCCATCCCCCATGCGGAAATTCCATCCGCTGGCGGTGGCAGCGGAGAAAAAAGGAAAGAAGATTTATCACCTGAATATCGGCCAGCCCGATTTGGAAACACCCACGGCTTACTATGAAACAATCCGGAACTTTAATCGAAAGACTCTTGCCTACGATGCATCTCCCGGAAATCCACTGCTGATTGATGCCGTCCGGAATTACTACGCCGGTCTGGGTGTCAGCCTGGAGCCCAACGATGTGCTGATTACCACCGGCGGCAGCGAAGCACTGTTGCTGACTTGCCTGAGCATTCTGGACCCCTATACCGAGGTTATCATCCCGGAGCCCTACTATCCCAACTACACCACCTTCGTCCATGCCGCAGGCGGTGTCATCCGTGCGCTGCCCACCAATCCCTGGGAGGGCTACCGCTATGCCCAGCGGGACCGGATTGAAAGCCAGATTACCCGGAACACCCGGGCCATCCTGATTACCAACCCCGGCAACCCCACCGGCGTGGTGCTGGACCAGAAGGAAATGCGGATGATTGCCGATATTGCCAAGGAGCACGATTTGTTCCTGATTTGCGACGAGGTTTACCGGGAATTCTGCTACGATGAGAAATTCGGCGTGCCTACCATGGCGCATTTCAACGATATTCAGGACAATCTGGTAATCATTGATTCGGTCTCCAAGCGGTTCTCCGCCTGCGGTGCCCGGGTAGGCGCCGTGATTACCAAGAACAAAGAACTCCAGCAGGCTATTTTGAAGTTCTGCCAGTCCCGCCTGTCCGTGGCGACCATCGACCAGTTGGGGGCGGCTGCCCTGTATTCGGTGGATTCCAGCTTCTTCCGCAAGAGCAAGGAGGAGTACCGGCAGCGCAGAGACACGGTGATTTCCGGCCTCCGGAAGATCCCCGGTGTGGTGGTGGAGGTGCCCATGGGAGCCTTCTATGTAATGGCCAGTCTGCCGGTGGACGATTCCGATAAGTTCCAGAAGTGGCTGCTGGAGGAATTTGAGGACAATGGCGATACGGTGATGTTTGCCCCCGGTGCGCCCTTCTATGAAACCCCGGGCAAGGGCATCAATGAGGTGCGCATTGCCTATGTGCTCAATCAGAAGGATTTGAGCCGCGCCATGGAGGTTCTGGCGGCAGGCATCGCAGCCTACCAGAAGAAGGTCATGAAGGTCACAAGCCACAGCGTTGACGCTTGATGCACTACATATGGAAAGGCTGCCGTATATTTGCGGCAGCCTTTTGTCGGTTCTGCCGTGAAGCTGCCCGGACGTAAGGAGGATTGAATGGACAAGCAGCAATTGAATGAAATCTATTACCCGTTGGACTTGAAACAGGCAGAGCTCAACGCTCTGTTTCGCGGAAATTTCGAGTTGAAATCCGGCTGGTATAACGGGCATTATCACAGGGATGAAACCGGAAATTGGCGGCGGGAATCCTATCCCATCCCGGTGATTGGTGTAAAGGGTCTTTGCGATATTGAAATTCCGTTTGACAAAATTTCCGTATCCACAAAGCTGAAACGAGATGCAGCGTTAGGGTATTCTTTTGAGAAGCTTGCCGGACATGAATTTGAGGCATACGGTGTGGAGAATTACCTTACAGACTTTTACCATCCCGGACAGACAGCACAGGACTTAAAAGAGAATATCCGTGCCTGCGATGAAAAAGAAATCGGATTTTCATTTGTTTTTCCGTTTGATACGGATGGAAAGCAGATTTTTGAGCTTGTGAAGCTGCTTCAGCAGGAAGGCTTTTATTACTGATGCCATATTTACGGTAGTTTTTTCCAATTCTACCGTGAATCGACCTCCAAAACACCGGACTCGACTGACATGGGGAATATGTATTCCTTGCCGTGTTCATGGGCGGCTTGTTTTTGCCGATGTATATTGCCGGGGAGAAAGTATGGATAATGGAATAAACATGGACGAGGTGAGAAAATGAAAAAAGATATGTGTGTTGCCTGCGATGACGGCATCCTGAATATTCGGGTGGGAGCCATTATTATGCAGGACAGAAAAATTTTGATGGTTGGAAACGAGAAGGCGGACTATCTCTATTCTGTCGGCGGCAGAATCCAGTTCGGGGAAACGGCGGAAGAAGCCATTGTGCGGGAGGTGCTTGAAGAAACAGGCGTGAAAATGGAGGTTGACCGGCTTGGTTTTGTCCATGAGAACTATTTTTACGGTGATGCCCCCTCCAAGCAAGGAAAGCTTGTCTATGAGATTTCCCTTTTCTTCTATATGAAGGTGCCGCGTGATTTTGCGCCGGTCAGCGTGAGCTTCACAGAGGATAACAGCAAGGAATATTTAAGATGGGTTTCCTTGGATGAGAATAGGAAGGTGTATCCTGAATTTTTCAGAACAGAATTGAGAAATCCCACAGATGTCGTAAAGTATTTCGTGACGGACGGCAGGAGTAAAACCCATGATTAAAATTATCAAAGCCTATGAGGAATGCAGCGCCTTTGCAGCGGGCTTTCAGGGGGACCCGAATTTTTCAGACCCGATGCTGTGCAGCGAAGAACAGGTTCGATGCAATCTCATCAAATCCATAGAAAGACCGGATTGCGATGTCCTTGGCATCTACTGCGACGGTCAAATGACTGGCCTGTTTGCGCTGCTTGTCCTTCCGGGTGAAACGTACATAGAAATGCTGGTAGGCTTGTCCCATGAAAAGGAGGCATACCGGGAAATGCTCCAATATTTGGAGCAGCACTGGCCGGGCTGCTGTGCAGACTTTGTGTTCAATCCAGGCAACTACATTTTGAAGGAATTGCTGGATTTGCGCAGGGCGGAGTTTGAGCCGGAGCAGCAGAAAATGGTGCTGGGTACTCCGATCCTTGGCATTGACACCACCGGCATTGCGCCGCTCTCCGAAGGATATATGGCGCAATACTGCGACATTCACAACAAGGATATGTATTGGACGGCGGAACGGGTGGCACAGGCGCAGGATCGTTTCCACACGTTCCTGGCGATTCACGATGGAAAAGTCGTTGGCTATATGGACGTGACCTATATTTTCAAGGAAAACGAGCCCTTTGATCTGTTTGTCCTGAAAGAGTACTGCCGCAGGGGATATGGCAGGAAGCTGCTGGCGAAGGCAGTGGAGCAAAATGAGCCCAATGGAATGATGCTGCTGGTGGATGCAGACAACACCCCGGCAATCCGCCTGTATGAATCCATGGGGTTTGCAAAGGTACAGGGGCAGAACAATCTGACGGCCCATTGGAAAGTACCAGAACAATAACGCACGATATAAAAAGGAGCAGGTGTGGACAAAACCACGCCTGCTCCTGTCTTAAATTACGGTTATGCGCCCTGGGTTTCCTTCAGTGCCTTTGCCAACTGGTCGGGGCAGGATGTGGATTTCATGCCGCACTGGATTCCTTCCAGGCGTGCAATCACGTCATCTACGTTTTGCCCTTCCACCAAAGCACCGATACCCTTGAGGTTACCATTGCACCCTCCGAGGAACTGAACGTTGTGGACTCTGCCGTCCTCTACGTCAAAGAAAATCTTTTGGGAACAAGTTCCCTTGGTTTTGTATTCGTATTGCATTATTCGTCTTCCTTTCTCTTATGCAAGAATATCTACCATTTCCGCACCGATGAGCTGCGCCAGTGCCTCTGGATTCACGATCAACTGATGGCCCCGTTCTCCGGCAGAGACAGCAATTTCATCCCATAGGATGCAGGTTTCATCCAAATACGTGGGATATTTTTTCTTCATCCCTACCGGGCTGCACCCGCCACGGATGTATCCGGTGAGCGGCAACAGTTCCTTTACGGCAATGAGTTCCATATTTTTGTCTCCGGCTGCTTTGGCTGCTTTTTTGAGGTTTAATTCGCAGCAGACAGGGATACAGAACACATTGATACCGGTTTTTTCCCCTTTTGCCACCAGTGTTTTGAATACCTGCTCCGGGGGCATGGAAAGTGCTTCGGCGGCGTGCATGCCATTCAGGTCGTTTTCATCAAATTCGTAAAAGGCTTCCCGGCAGGGAATTCCCGCCTGCTCTACCAGGCGAACTGCATTTGTTTTCGTACTCATGACAATCACCTCCTTTATTATACGACAAGTTGTCAACTCTTTCAAGGGTGAATATTCTTCCTGATTTCGGTTACCATAGCAGAAAAAGGAGGCGCTATAATGAACGAACAAAAAAATCCGGATATGCGTAAGCAGGAACGGGAACAGTTGGTAGAGTTGGGAAGTGATCTGACCCGTACAGGCAACAGCAATATCTATACCCTCACCATCATTGGCCAGATTGAGGGACACCAAATTGCACCGGAAAACGTAAAAACCACAAAATATGAGCATATTCTCCCGCTTCTTGCGGGAATTGAAGAGAGCAACGAAATCGATGGCCTTCTGCTGCTGCTCAACACAGTGGGTGGCGATATTGAAGCAGGGCTTGCAATTGCGGAAATGATTGCGGGGATGAAAAAGCCAACAGTTTCCCTTGTCCTGGGGGGAGGGCACTCTATCGGAATTCCGTTGGCTGTGTGTACCAAGCGTTCCTTCATTACACCAACAGCCAGCATGACAGTTCACCCGGTGCGGATGACAGGACTTGTAGTAGGAGCACCGCAGACATTCCGTTATTTCCAGCGGATACAGGAGCAGATCACGGATTTTGTAACGGCGAATTCCAAAATTTCCAGGCAAAATTTTGAAGATTATATGATGGCGACAGGGGAAATGGCTACGGATGTGGGAACTATTCTCTATGGAAAGGAAGCGGTTGCCTCTGGCCTGATCGATCGTTTGGGGGGATTGAATGATGCCCTGACAGCGCTGCATAAAATGATCGAGCACCCCAGACAGGAGCGGAAGGCCCGACATCGGTGAAAAATGCCGGTTCTTTTATCGGTGGCAGCGGTATCGTAGCCGCTGCCAAAAACGTATTTCGATAGAATTTTTGAAAAAAGGCTGGAAATCAGATGCTGGATATGCTATAATAGCATGTAAAATTTTGTAAAGGAGGGGACTTGCTTGGAGCTATCAGGAATGGAAAGCCTGATTTATGGTTTGCTGTCCGGTCTCACGGAAATTTTTCCTGTATCGGCGCGTGCGCACAGTGCCATTATGCTGAAGGTGTTAGGTGCGGAACGGGTGGACACATTGCCGGTTCTGCTGGTTCATCTTGCTGCGCTGATTGCCACCTACCTTGCTGTACAGGCGCAGCTTGTTAAAATGGCGCGGGCCAGAAAGCTTGCAAGGATTCCCAAGAAACGCCGGAAGCGCCCGCTGGATTTGCTTAATCTGATTAATTCCCGGTTCCTGATCACCATGGTGATCCCCCTGCTTTTGCTGGTCATTTTTTATGGGAAAATTTCAGGACTTAGTTTTAGCTTGCTTACTGTGTCTGCGCTGCTCTTTGTGAATGGTATCATTTTGTACATTCCACAGTTTCTGCCCGGTTCCAATAAAGATGCCAGGTCCCTTTCCAGAGTGGATGGCTTTGTGATGGGCCTGGGAGAGGGGCTTTCTGCGATTCCCGGTTTATCCGGCATAGGGGCGTCCGTCTCTGTTGGTTCCGTGCTGGGTGTGGAGCGGGATTATGCGCTGAATATGTCGCTGATGGCAAACCTGGTATACCTGGGGGGCATGGTTGTCTATGACATCATAGCGATTGTACAGCGAGGCGTGGGGCAGTTGACGTTTCAGTGGCTGCTGGTTTACATTTTGACAGCATTGCTTGCTTTTATCGGCGCAATGCTTGCAATCAGGATAATGCGGAAGCTTGCCGCAGAAAAGGGGTATGCCATTTTCTCCTACTACTGTTGGGGCATTGCTCTGTTTACCTTTATCCTGAACCTCATGGCATAAGGAGATTTTGAAAAGTGGCAAAGAAGAAGACAAGTCAGCAGAGCAAGGCAGCTTCTGCGGCTTCCAAGAAGAAGGCAACGGCGAAGAAGACAAAGGCACCGGAAAAAAAGCAAAAGGCGCCAAAAGTTCGCACTGAGTATGATGAGCGTATCCCCGCAACAACGGTTACAGCCATTGTTAGTCTGATTTTATTTGTTTTATTTCTTGTGACCTGTATTAAACCGGATGGACTGGTGCTTCGGGCAATCAATAACCTGCTCACAGGCTTGATTGGCAAGGCTGCCTTCTATTTCTCGGTTCCGGCGCTTCTGTATCTGTTTATTATCAATGTTTTTGGCCGCCGGACGGCGGTGACGATGAGAAGTGTATGCACTGTCCTGTTTGTGCTTTTTTGTGGATGCATCTATCACCTTGCAGTGCAGACCCAGGGAATTGCCAGCGGGCTTGCAATTTTTCCGGATTTGTACTTGAGCGGTATTGAAGGACGGGGCGGCGGCGTAATCTGCGGCGGATTTGCCATACTGCTGCGCAGCGCTTTTGGTAATGTGATTTCATATATCATCATCGGAATTTCTGCTGTGCTCACTTTGTTGGGAGCTATGGAAATTACCGTCCCCAGTCTGATTCGTGCCATTATCAACCGGCCGAAGGATGACTGGGAAGAGGAGGAGCAGCAACAGGTTTATGTGGAGCCTGCTGCTGTAATGGTCAATCATTTTGCAAATAAGAAAATAGAAAATAACCGGAAACGCCGCCAGCAGCTTGCAGCAGAGCAGGCATCGCAGAACACTATGCAGCCAATGGAGTTGCCGGTAAAGAAGGGCGAAAAGCTGCAGGAGGAACCGCCAGCAATTCGGGAGCCGGTTGCAAAGCCACCGCTCCCTCCAAAGCGAGATGCAGTAGAGCAGCCCAACCGGATCCGCCAAGAGGCAAATGGGACGCCAACCAATGCGGCGAGGATGATGTCTACCATCGACCTGGATATTGAATCCCCCTTGTTTTCTGCTGACGGACAACGGAATGCGGCAGTAAAACCGGCGGCACCGGTGCGCGTAGAGGCAGAGGACGACTTTGCTGAACTCCCCGCAAAGATGCCGCCGCTGGAAGAGGAAATCCCAATTACACCGCCTAAGAGAGAGATAAAAGCTCCTAAAAAGGCGCAGGCTGCGGCAGAGCCGGAGGTAAAGCCAGGGAAGGTATCTGAGAGAGATGCACAGGAATCGGCCAAGCAGGTGGCCATGGAAATTCAGCAGGGAAGTGCTGCGCCTCAGGCAGAGTATTGCTTCCCACCGATTAGTTTGCTGAAACGTCCGACCGAAAATAATGCGGATGGTACAGACGAAATGCGGGAGAATTCCCGCCGCCTGAATGAGACGCTGCAAAGCTTCCATATTGATGCGCATATTATCAATGTGACCCGCGGCCCAAGTGTCACCCGGTATGAGGTGGAGCTTGATAAAGGTGTCCGGCTGAACAAGCTGACCAACTGTGCGGATGATATTGCACTGAGCCTTGGTGCGTCCGGCGTGCGAATTGCAGCTGTCCCGGGGAAAATTTCTATTGTTGGTATTGAAGTGCCCAACCGGGCGGTCACAACGGTTTCTCTTCGGGAGGTTATTGACTCGCCGGAGTTCAATAAGTCGAAATCCAAGTCGTCCTTTGCTGTAGGCAAGGATATCGGTGGATCCTGTATTGTGGGCAATATTTCCAAAATGCCGCACATGCTGATTGCCGGTACCACTGGTTCCGGTAAATCCGTGTGTATGAACTCCATCATCATCAGTTTGCTGTATAAATCCGGCCCTGAAGATGTAAAGCTGATCATGGTAGACCCCAAGATGGTGGAACTGGGAATTTATAACGGAATTCCCCATCTGCTGATTCCGGTGGTTACTGACCCCAAGAAGGCAGCCGGTTCCCTCCAGTGGGCTGTGACAGAAATGCTTCGGCGCTATAAGATGATGTCCGATTTGGGTGTGCGCGATCTGGAGTCCTACAACAGCATTGTTGTGCAGGAAGAGGGCGGTCAGAAGCTGCCCCAAGTGGTTATCATCATCGATGAGTTGGCAGATTTGATGCTGGTTGCTGCCAAGGAAGTGGAGGATTCCATCTGCCGAATTGCACAGATGGGCCGTGCAGCCGGTATGCACCTGATTATTGCAACCCAGCGTCCTTCTGCCGATGTCATTACGGGCTTGATGAAGGCAAACATTCCCTCCCGAATTGCGTTCTCTGTTGCGTCTGCCATGGAATCGCGCATCATTTTGGATACCCAGGGCGCGGAAAAGCTGGTTGGCAAGGGTGATATGCTCTATGCTCCCATTGGCATTGGAAAGCCGCTGCGTGTCCAGGGCTGCTTTGTAACTGACTCTGAGGTGGAAGCTGTTGCCGGCTATGTGAAGGATCACTATGTAGCTGACTATAATCAGCAAGTATTAGAGGAAATCGAGAAGAAGGCACAGCAGACGGGGAAGGGCAGTAAGCCCAGTTTGCCGGATCCCGAGCCAACCGGCGAGGAATTGGAAGGCGATGAAATGCTTCCAGCTGCCGTAGATGTGATTTTGGAAACCGGGCAGGCATCCGTTTCTATGCTTCAGCGGCGATTGAAGCTTGGCTACGCCAGGGCGGCTCGCATTGTGGATGAGATGGAAGAAAAGGGCATTGTCGGCCCCTTCCAGGGTTCTAAGCCCCGTGCTATTCTGGTGACCAAGGAGCAATGGGCGGCAATGAAGGGCGGCGGTGAACAGATGACCATGGATGACATGGAACTGGAACCCATCCCGGACGAGATCAATTGAGAAAAATAATGGCTTTTCGTGGTGGAAAGCCATTATTTTTTACCCTTTTGGAAGAGAAGACCGTATTTGGCTTTGAGGCATGTTTGAAAAACGGAGTGCATAGGTTATCCCAGGAGTGATGCAAATGACGTGTGCCTGGAATGAGCTTCTGCGCTTCTTGCCCCCACAAGTGCGTCCTCAGGTGGCTGCTCATGAAACAGATGCACAGGAGATTCGACTGCGGTTGAATCAACCGTTGGAGCTGGTAACCAGTAACGGCGTTTATCGGGGGGCGGGACACGTAACGCAGGAGGAGCTGGATGGCTGTATCAATGCGGCAAGCTGTTATTCTCCTTGGGCAGCTGCCACATTGGCGCAGGGATATATTACCGCTCCTGGGGGACATCGGATTGGCGTATGCGGAGAAGCGGTCGTGAAGAATGGTATTTTTACCGGAATCCGCAGCCCACGTTCGTTGTGTATCCGGATTGCGAGAGATTTCCCGGGGTTGGCAGATCAAATCCATTTTTTGGGACAGGCTATGCTGATCTTAGGCGCTCCGGGATGGGGAAAAACAACGCTGCTGCGGGATGTCGCGCGGAAAATTGCGCGGGAGCAGGTTGTTGCAGTGGTAGACGAGCGTCAGGAGCTATTCCCACCTGGATTTCAGATGGGACGGCGCATGGATATTTTATTCGGCTGCCCGAAGCGTCAGGGAATTGAGACCGTACTGAAAACAATGTCCCCGGAGGATATCGTTGTAGATGAGATCACAACGATGGCGGATTGCGAAGCGTTGATTGCAGCTTATGGATGCGGGGTTCGCTTGATTGCCACGGCTCATGGGGCAACCATGGCCGATTTTCAAAGGCGGGCTGTTTACCAACCCTTGTTACAACACCATATTTTTGATACGTTTATTATTCTGCACCGCGACAAATCTTTTCACATGGAGGCGTGTTGCTGATGAACTACAAGTGGATCGGCGCCATTCTTATTATCGGAAGCTGCGCTGGCTTCGGTATTTCCATCGCCACCCGTCAGAAACGAGAGGAGATGCTGCTTCGGCAGCTCAGTGCTATGATAGATACGATGCTGTGGGAACTCCCATTTCAACTGACGCCGCTTCCGGATTTGGTTCGTCATGCGGCAGAAAAAAAGACCGGAATGCTGGGCAGCCTGTTTTGGGGCATGGCAGAACAAATGGATCGGCAGGTGTTTCCGGATGCGGTCAGCTGTATGGAGGCAGAGATGCCCCGGGGGATTCAAACCTACCCGCGTCTGAAAAAAAGTCTTCTGCAGCTGGGGACATCTTTGGGGCGTTTTGATTTGGAGGGGCAGCTAAAAGGGCTGAATGCAGTAAGGTGTCAGTGCGAAAGGGAATTCCATGAGCTGCATCAGGATCGGGATACCCGCCTGAGGAGTTACCGGGTTCTTGGATTGTGTGCCGGGGTAGCTCTGGCAATTCTATTGATTTAGTATGGAAATTGATCTTATTTTTAAAATAGCCGCCATTGGTATCATAGTCTCGATTCTCAATCAGGTTTTATCCCGCTCCGGCAGGGAAGAACAGGCAACCATGACAACCTTGGCCGGGTTGGTGGTCGTGTTAATGATGCTGACGCAGAAAATTGCTGAACTTTTTAATCTGGTTAAGACATTGTTTCAGTTCTGATGGATTTATTTTGGAAAACCTTGGGGGCAGCACTGGTTAGCGTGATTCTGACGTTGGCGTTGGAACGTCAAAATCGTGATTTTTCCTTGCTAATTACAATCGCTGCCTGCGGTATGATATCGATTGTGGCTGCAAAGTTCTTGGAGCCTGTGCTGGACTATTTTGGGAAGCTGGAGCAGTTAGCGGATATCCGCAGTGATCTGCTCCTTGCGTTGCTTAAAATATTTGGAATTGGAATGTCCGGAGAAATGGCAGCTGCGGTTTGTACCGATGCCGGAAACGGTTCTCTGGGGAAGGGCCTTCAATTCCTTACAAACGCTGCAATTCTCTATCTTTCGATTCCCGTTTTTTCTTCGCTGACTGATATCCTGATCCAGATTTTGGGAGAAGTATGAAATATGTGCTACTTGCTTTGCTGACGCTAAGCATCCTTATTGTAATATCCAATGGAGTATCTGCAGAGAGCTTGAATCCCCCCACAGCTCCTGCCTCTGCTGAGGCGGTGATGCCGGATGCTCAAAAGAATTTTGGGACAAGCGTTCTTTCTATGCTGAAAAAGGCCTTGCCGGATGCTTACATAGAATTTAGGAAAGCACTGCAAACCGGGCTTGCGGTATTCTGCTGCACCTTCCTGATATCCATTTTACAGGCAGCCGGCTGTACCTCGGGGACAGCAAACATGGCTGGGACAGCCTGTGTGGCTGGATTGCTGCTGTCGGACTCCCGCGTGCTGATCGGTCTTGCTGTGGAGACAGTCACGGAAATCGGTGAGTACTCAAAACTATTTCTTCCAGTGTTGACCACCGCTGCCTCCGCACGGGGTGCGATGACTTCTGCTGCAGCACTGTATGTGGGAACATCGGTGGTCACAGCTTTTCTTAATATGATAATCCGAAGGGCTATGATACCGGCGGTCTATCTTTATCTTGCGGTGTCGATTGCCAACAGCGCAATAGGGGAGCAGCAACTTGGGCAAATGAAGGAGTCTGTGAAGAAAACGGCTGCATGGTTTCTAAAATCAGTGTTAACGTTGTTTTTTGCATATATGAGTGTCACAGGTGCGGTAACCGGCACAGCGGATAAGGCAGCCGTGAAGACTGCCAAGGCGGCAATTTCTGCTGTTGTTCCGGTGATTGGAAAGAGTCTGGCGGACGCGTCAGAAGCATTGCTGCTCAGTGCGGATATTGCAAAGAATACCATAGGGGTATATGGCATTTATGTTTTCATTGGTATTTTCTTAGTCCCGTTTTTGCGGATTGGGGCGCATTACCTGGTACTTAAGGGGACAGCAATGCTATGCGGCATTGCCGGGAATACTCGGCTTACAAAGCTTCTGGAAGACTTCTGTGCTGCAATGGGGATCCTTTTGGGAATGGCAGGGGTGATGTGCGCTTTGTCGGTTATCGGTACGGTTTGCTTTATGAAGGGGGCGGCATAGTGTGGAGACACTGAGTCGTTATGTTCTCAGCGTTATCTGTGTCTGCCTTATTTGTGGGATACTGACGGATCTGACAGGAAAAACCGGTTCCAGTAAACTTGTGCGCCTTGTATGCAGCATTTTCTTGGCGTTTACACTGGTTCGTCCCCTGCTTGCGCTGCGGCTGCCGGCGTGGGAGGCGGAAAAAGATCAGTTTTTTATGGATGCAGAAAATGCCGCGGAGCAGGGAGAAAAAATTAGGCTCCAATCCATTCGCGCAATCATACGCCAGGAAAGCGAAGCATATATCTTGAAAGAAGCCAAATCCATTGGGGCAGAGTTGGAAGTCGAGGTTGAGCTGGATATGAGCGATCCGCCGGTGCCCTGTTCGGTAACGCTGCGTGGAACGTTTGACGCTGATGCTGAATCCGCCCTCGGCAAGGCAATCGAAGATGAATTTGGTATACCAAAGGAGCGTCAAACATGGATAAGGCTGGAGAACCATTTTTCAGACTGTTCCTTGCCAAATATAAATACGGACTTGTTATCCTGATGGTTGGAATACTGCTGATGCTGATGCCTACCGGAACGAGGCAAAGCAAGCAGGAGGTGACGATACAATCTGCTGCAATGGAAACAGCAGCTGATTCAATGGAAGAACGACTGGCTGAGATTTTAAGTCAGGTGGCCGGTGCCGGAAAGGTGCAGGTGCTGCTTACCGAAGCTACGGGGGCGCAGACATTCTATCAGGAGAACAGGGATAGCACGGAGGGTAATCAAAATAAATCGACCCGAACGGATACTGTGATTCTATCGGATTCCAGCCGTGGCCAGACGGGCCTTGTCAGTCAGATTAACCCACCGACCTATCTCGGTGCAATTGTGTTATGCCAGGGAGCAGACCAAAGTGCTGTGCGGCTTGCAATTACAGAGGCTGTTGCAAATGCGACCGGACTGGGATATCACAAAATATCAGTGTTGAAAATGAAATGAATGGAGGATTCGTTTTTATGAAAGCATGGAAGAAAAACTTGGTAGCGGCTGCTGTGTTGGTTACAGTCTGTGCCGGAATCTATGTTAACTGGCTCTACACGGAGGCTGATTCGGTGCAGAGCCTGTCAGAAACGCTGGACGCGGAACGGGTTTTGTCCGAGGATGGCATTTTGCTGACGGACGATGTTGCGGCCATCACGGCCGGAGAAGAGGTAAACACAACATCTAGTGACTATTTTGCAGCAGTTCGCCTTTCCCGCCAACAGGCCAGAGACAATGCTTTCAACATGCTCCAGGAGGTCATGACCTACAGTGAGACGGACAAAGCGGCGGAGTCGGCAATGAATTTGGAGGATATTGTCCAAACGGCCCTGAGCGAGGCTCAGATTGAAAGCCTGATCATTGCGAAGGGTTACCGAGACTGTGTGGCCTACATGACTTCTGAGGGAATTTCCGTTGCTGTTTCTGCACCGGATGGCGGCTTACAGTCTGAGGATGTGGCAGTGATTGCAGATGTGGTGATGACCCAGTCGGACTATGGCCTGAAAGATATCCGGGTCGTCGAGGTGCAGTAAAACATTTGAGGGGGAGAATCCCTCCGTCACTGTAGCGTGCAGTTGCGGGGAAAGAAAAGAATAAAAAACAAGGGCTGCTCAAATGGGCAGCCCTTCGCGTATAGAAGATTCAAAAAATGGGACGGTTGCTTATTCTGCCAGTCTGACATAGCTGTGGCAGACTTTTTCTTCTCCTAACGCCTCAAAGAAAAATTTGTAATCCTCTGTATACCGGTAACCGCATTTTTCAATGGTTTTCCGGGATGCTTCGTTATCCAAGAAACAGTCAGCATAGCAGGCAGCAAAACGGGTGAGCAGGTAAGCTGTAATCGTTTCCAGCATTTCTGTGCCGTAGCCGTTATGATGCCACCGCGTCCCAATTACGAATCCAACACTGACACAAGGCTTGTCCTTGAGTTCAGGGTCGTCGGATACTTCTTTATTGACATGGACGTATCCAATCAGCGTATTTTCTAAGAAGATTCCAAGTGCGGTATGATAGACAGTCAGCGTGGCAAAAAAAGAATCGAATTCGGCGGCATCTTTTGCAACGTGAAATCCTGCCGGTTCGGTAACTGCTTCCTCTGAGAGTATTTGCGAAAGCGCTGGTTTCTCTGTCTCGCTGAGCAGCCGATAAGTAAGGCGGGCAGAGTGAAGCGTTTTCCCTTCTAATCCGATCATATTGCATCCTTTCATAAATGAAATACAAATTAAAACATCTGGGAAACTAAACAAAATTTATATTAATGTCTGAATAATAAAAAACACCGATCCGAATACCAAACGTACCCAATCGGTGCTCTTTATGGTCGGAGTGGCGGGATTCGAACCCGCGGCCTCATGGACCCGAACCATGCGCGATACCAAGCTTCGCCACACCCCGTTAACTCCACTATTATAATGACAAATAGGCAACTTGTCAAGAGGTTATCCGCTTTTTCACACAGTGTTTCGAAATAAAGCGGGACATTATTTCTAGGAGGAATTGACAGTGGAAAAAACGGACAAAAGGAAAACGGAATATGAGCTGCTGTACGCAGTGCTATGTTTTTTCCTGTTTTCGCTGTGCGGGTGGCAGTTTTTTCGTGGAAGGAAAGTGGATTATTTCCCGGTGTTTACAAAAGCATTTACATATGTAGATAACTGGCTGGAGGATGAAGGCCAGTATCGCTCTGTAACGGACTGCTTGTATGAGGTGTTTCACAGTGCGGAATCGGATTCGAATTGACTATGGGTTCTTCTATCTGGCTGCGATTCTGCTTTTAATGCTTCCTCTGCGGTGGGTAGCCGCTGGTTTCTTGGCAGCGATATTCCATGAACTGGGGCATTTTACGGCTGTACGGTTTTTGGGTGGACGTGTATTTGACATGGATATCTCTTTTTGTGGAGCCAAGATGCATGCCTCTGTGCTTCCGCCAAGAGAGCAACTCCTGTGCCTGTTGGCTGGACCAGCGGCAAGCCTTTTGCTGATTTTGACGTGGCGATTTTTTCCAAGACTTGCTATATGCGGTTTTTTGCAAGGTATCTATAATCTGATCCCGTTTCGAAGCATGGATGGGGCGCAGATACTGGGTTGTCTGCGCCTGCTTTTACAGAAAAGAAAGGAAAAATTCCTTGCAAAGCGGGCAGACAGATAGTACAATAGGAACACTATGTGTAAAGAGGTAAACCTATGACCGAATTGAAAAAGAGAATTCTCCCCATGGTTCAAAAGCCTGCCCGTTATACTGGCGGCGAATGGGGAGAAATCAAGAAGGATAAACGAGATGTGGATGTTCGCGTCGCATTCTGCTTTCCGGATACCTACGAGATCGGTATGTCCAATGTGGGGATGCGCATTCTTTACGGGGTAATGAACCAGATGGAAAGGGTGTGGTGCGAGCGCGTCTTTGCACCCTGGGGGGATATGGAGGCGCAGATGCGTCAGCACACGCTTCCTCTGTGGGCGTTGGAAAGCCAGGACCCTGTGCAGGATTTTGACATGATCGCGTTCACAATTGGATATGAAATGGCCTATTCCAACATTGTAAATATGCTGGATTTGGCTGGTGTTCCTATTCACGCTCGGGATCGACACAATTTGAAAAACATAGTTTTTGCTGGCGGAGTTTGCGCGTTTAACCCAGAACCGCTGGCTGAGTTTATTGATTTTTTCTCCATAGGAGAAGGGGAGGACAGCACAGTAGAAATTGTTTCGCTTTATCAGAAGGCCAAGAATGCCGGATGGAGCAAGGAAATGTTTTTGCAAGAGGTGTCCAAAATTCAGGGCGTATACGTGCCCAGCTTTTATGAGCACGAGTATCATGCAGACGGAACATTGAAAGCGGTAATTGCCAAGCAGGGAACCCCTGGTTGCATTACCAAGCGAATCGTGGAGAACCTGGATACCGCTTTTTTTCCAACGCATATGATTGTCCCGTCCACAGAAATTGTGCATGATCGCGCCAATCTGGAGGCTTTTCGCGGGTGCATTCGTGGCTGCCGGTTTTGCCAGGCAGGCTTCAGCTGCCGCCCGGTGCGCAGAAAGAGTCCGGAGGTGCTGTATCACCAGGCTACCGAAATGCTGGAAAATTCGGGCAATAACGAAATAACCCTTTCCAGCCTGTCTACCTCGGATTACCGCAGCCTGAAGGAGCTGACGGATGTATTAATCCCTTACTGTGAGACCAATCGAGTCAGTCTTTCTGTTCCGTCTCTGCGCGCGGATAATTTTTCCCGGGAATTAATGGAAAAGCTTCAGACCGTGCGCAAGAGCGGCTTGACCTTTGCACCGGAGGCGGGGACGCAGAGGCTGCGGGATGTAATCAATAAGAACCTGAAGGAGGAAGAAATCCTCTCTACCTGCGCTCAAGCTTTTGCGGGCGGATGGAGCAATGTGAAGCTGTATTTCATGCTGGGCCTGCCTACAGAGACGGATGAGGATGTGCTGGGTATTGCTGACTTGGTTTATAAAGTAATTCAGGTTTGGAGGGAAAATGCCACGAATAAGAAGCGTGGCCTTCGTGTCCACGTAGCGACGGCATATTTTGTTCCAAAACCTCACACGCCGTTCCAGTGGGAGGCACAGATCACACCGCAGGAATACCTTCGTCGCTGCAAGCTGCTGAAGGAACATTTTTATTCCAAATCTATCGAGTATGATTACCACAGCCCTGAACTGAGCCGATTGGAAGCCGTTTTTGCCAGGGGGGATCGTCGGCTGAGTGCAGTTATTGAAGAAGCGGTAAAAAGCGGTGCAAAGCTGGACGGGTGGGATGAATATTTCCGCTATGATATCTGGCATGATGCCTTTGCCAAATGTGGTATCCCGGAAGAGTTTTATACCACCCGCGGTTACGGCACGGACGAGTTGCTGCCGTGGGACATGATTGATGTGGGCGTTTCCAAGAAATTCCTGCTGCGGGAGCGGGAACGGGCTTATGCATTCCAGGTGACCCCGGATTGCCGGCATGGCTGCGCTGGTTGCGGAGCCAACAGGCTGCTGAAGGAGGTGGGGTGCGATGCCTAGACTTTTGTTTGAAAAAAAGGAAAACGCAATCTGGATATCCCATCTGGATTTGATGCGCATGTTCCAGCGTGCGTTTAAGCGGGCAGGGCTGCCGCTGACCCACACCCAGGGATTTAACCCTAGACCGTCGGTTTCTATTGCGCTGCCGCTCTCTGTAGGAATTGAGAGCGGTTGTGAGCTGCTGGATTTTGATTTGGACGGGGATCCAGTGGATAACAGTGAGATCAAACACCGGCTGAATGACGTGTTGATTGCAGGCGTTCGGGTGCTGGATGTGTATAATAACGGGCAGAAGATTAAATATCTTTCTCTGCTGGATTGCACACTCTCTTTGAAGTATGACCGGGGTATCCCGAAAGGAACGACAGATGCAATTCGGAACCTCTTTTCTCAGGATGAGGTTACAGTGATCAAAAAGAGTAAAAGCGGAAATACTGAGCAAAATATTATCCCGCTGATTCGCCGGATTTCGATTCGAGCAACAGATGAAAGCACATTAGAGCTTTCGGCAAGAATCTGCTGCCAGAACCCATCGCTCAACCCAATGCAGATTGCCACAGCCATTGAAAAATATCTGCCTGATATGTGTCCGGACTTTGTAACATGCAGCAGGGTGGAAGTGCTTGATGAAAAAGAACAAATTTTCAGATAGGAGAATGAAAAATGAAAGAATATATTATGCTGGAAGAGTGCCCGATTTGCCGGGGAGCAGGAATGCTGATGCATGAAGGCGGTTGGAATGTTCAGGTGGAGTGTGCTGACTGCAGCGCGCATACCGTCTACATTGAGTATTCAAATGAGGAGGAAAAGGAGCAGGCGGAACAGACCGTTGCTCATTTGTGGAATATTGGCAAGGTGGTCAGCAGTGAGCGGGGAGAATAATCCGAATGGTCTGACAGAGGAAAAGCTGGAGCGATGCCTCCACCAGCTGCATGAGCGAGCGGCGGGCACCATTGGAGAGATGC
This sequence comes from uncultured Oscillospiraceae bacterium, assembly GCA_934591635.1. GTDB lineage: Bacteria > Bacillota > Clostridia > Oscillospirales > Oscillospiraceae > Faecousia. Next base: position 34,207 of record CAKTPI010000010.1, read on the forward strand.
TTCACTTTGAAATCGGGGAATGTGTCTCAGGTTCCGGTGACTATACTCTGTATGCTTGTACTGAGCCTTGGATGCGCAATGCCTTTGGCACACTTCATGGCGGCATAATCAGCACAGTGTTGGATCAAGGAATGGGGATGGTTGCTGCTTGCCTGGTAGACGGACAGGCGATTACACCCACAATTCAGATGAATGTTACCTTTCACCATTTCTTGATGGCTGGGGAACAGATGTGCCTTAAGATTCATGTGGAAGCGCTGACCAGAACCATGATTCACCTGCGGGCCGAGGTGTTTGCTCAGCAAAACTCGGGGCGGCTTTGTGCCAGCGCGACTGGAATTTTCTTCATTAAAGGACTCCAGTAGAGATCGGTTGTTCCGGTGTGTAAAATAAAAACACCCGAAAAGTTAGGAGAAGTTCGGAACTCTTCCTACTTTTTCGGGCGTTTTGAATGCAATAATACAGATTCGTGCTGCTGGAAAATTTTTTGTTTTTTTAAAAAAAGCACTTGCTTTTTTCGAAAAGATGTGGTAATATATCTAGGCAGTTGAGAGACAGCACAAAACAAGTTGAGAAATCCGGGTGTGGCGAAGTTTGGTATCGCGCTTGAATGGGGTTCAAGAGGCCGCTGGTTCGAATCCAGTCACTCGGACCAACCGCTGAGGTCGAAAGATCTCAGCGGTTTTTCTGTTACATTCCGAAGTCCGTTTTTTCTGTGATCGTGTCTGAGACTTTCCAGGCGATATCCTCCACCTTGTCAGCAGCTTTTTCGGCCAGCTTCCGCGTGGGATTGCTGCGGGGCATTGCCAAAACGGCGACCATGCCGGCAGCAGCACCCAGTCCAGCGGTAAGCGCAATCGCTTTGAAATCCATTTTTTTCACCCCCTGTCTTTATAGGATGTCCAGATTCGGAGAAAAAATCCCGCAAACGCTCGTTGCACATTTTTGCAAATGTGGTATACTAAAAGTGAGTTCCGGAGCATGTACTTTTTGTGAAACGGGGGAGTGACCTTTGTCAATTGATGCATTGCAGGCCAAGATAAAAAAGACAGACAATGCCCTGATGGTGGATTTTTCGCTTGATCCGGAGCGGCTTCCGCCTGCTGAGGGAGAGCAAAGTCTGTGTGACCGATATCAGGATTACTGCCTGCGTCTCCTTACTGGATTAAGGAGCAAAGTTCCGGCGGTGAGATTTCGCCTGCTTCCCTTTGCGTTGCTGGGAGGTGGCGGGGTTGAGGCGCTGTCTGCACTTTTGAATAAAGCCGCCTCTCTTGGATTTTACACTTTGTTGGACGTGTATGGTGTATCCAGTGCTTCATTGGCAAAATTTGCAGCCAGTCAAATTTGGGGCGAGAAAACCCGGCTGCCCTGCGATGGCTTGCTGATTTCCGGCTATTTTGGGACGGAATTGATTCGTCCTTTTTTGCCATACTGTGAAGAGCAGAAGAAGGATTTGTTTCTTGCAGTTCGTTCGGTGAATAAATCTGCTTCTGAAATTCAGGATCTGCTTGTCGGCTCAAGAATGATCCATATGGCCGCAGCAGACTATGTGAACCGTTTTGCAGCAACTACAGTGGGAAAATATGGCTATGCCAGAATTGGAATTGCTGCCTCTGCAACCATGGGTGATAGCATCAAAATGCTGCGGGCCAGCTATCCCAAACTTTTTATTTTGGTTGATGGTCTGGATGTGTCCGGAGCCAACGCTAAAAATGCGTCCCAGGGGTTCAATGCACTGGGCCATGGGGCAATTTGCTGCGTAGGCAGCTCCGTCACGTGTGCTTGGCAGCAGGAGGAGAATGCCCGGATGGATGCAGTTGAGGCAGCTGTGGCTGCGGTAGAGAAGACGCAGAAAAAGATAAACCGCTATATATCCTTGCGTTGAGAGGACATTATGTACCAACCAGCCTGCGATGGCAAGCTGGTGATGGAATTATTTTATTCCGTTTGCGGTGTCGGGAATCATGCCGTCCTCTCCGGCCAGACCGCTCTGAGCGTCCGGAATTGTAGAGGTGGTTGCGGCTCCGCCGCTTCTCCCGTTGACACCTGCTTCAGGAATCGTCGTGGTATCCTCAGTAGGCTGTGTTGTTGCTTGTGTGGTGGGCTGTGTCGTCGGTGCTGTCGTCGGTGCGGTGGTAGGAGCTACTGTTGGCGCGGTAGTTGGCTGCGTAGTGGGGGTGTTGGCCGTGTTGGCACGGCAGCCGCCAAGCAGCAGCGCAATCAGTGCGGCGGCACAGACCATTTGAATTGTAGATTTCATATTTTCCCTCCAAAAGTGCTTGTTTCAATGGGAGTATACCCAATGAACCTAAAAACATACGATTCATGCTCATTTTTTAACCAGAAGATACAGTGGCACATTCTTTTGTATGCAGCTGTAATGAAATCTTTTTTGCAATTTGCCGAACAAATTACCGTTGCTATTTTGTAATTTCCATGATACTATAAGAGGAGAGTCCCTCATTACAAAAACATAAAGGAGTCGTTCTACTATGAAGAAGCTCTCGGTGAAAAAGGATTCCCAGTGCATGGCGTGCCTGGAATGCGTCCGGGCATGCTCCCAGGCCTTTTATAAGGAATTTAACCAGGCTTACAGTTGCATTCAGATTGTAGCGAAGGGCACCGGTGCGAAGCCAAACGTGTGCATCCAGTGCGGCAAGTGCATGAAGACCTGTGAGCACGGGGCCATCACCCAGAATCCCAAAACCGGTGTTTACATGATTAACAAGAAAAATTGTGTCGGCTGCGGCAAATGCGTGGAGGTTTGCCCCACCAAGGTAATGGTTCACAAGGCGGAGAATCCCGTTTCTAAGTGCATCGCCTGCGGCATCTGTGTAAAGGCCTGCCCGATGGAAATTCTGGAAATTGTCGAAAAGTAAATTTGACTGCTCTTGAGCTGTTGTCCAATGGATAGCAGCTCTTTTCTAATGCCCATTTTACCGGAAATGCGTTTTTCAGTTGCGGAAAGAAAGAGACTGTGTTATACTGTACGTGATTATACACCCGGAGGCGTTTATTGTGGAATTAACTGACTTTCAGGAAAAATTGCAGCGGAATTTACCGGAAATAACACTTCGGTTCTCCGAGCCAATGAGCAAGCATACTTCCTTCCGTATCGGCGGTCCGGCGGCGGTTATGGCGTTTCCGAAGAGTGAAGCGGAGCTGGCGACTTTATTGAAATTGTCCGGTAAATTGGACATAAAATATTATATCTTGGGAGCAGGAACCAATGTGCTTGCGCCGGATGAAGGCTTGGACAGCCTGGTTATCTGCCTGAAGGACTGCTTGAATGGTATGGAGGCACTTCAGGACGGACGTGTAAGATTTGCAGCAGGGGTTACCATGTCGCGAGCAGCAGTTTTTGCGGCGTCGCTGGGGCTCTCCGGGCTCGAATTTGCCCATGGAATTCCCGGTACCGTTGGCGGAGGGGTCTACATGAACGCCGGTGCTTATGGCGGAGAGATCAGCCAAGTGTGTGTAAGCGTGGATGTCATGAATGTGGACGGTGACATTTGCACATACACACGGGATGAAATGCAATTCGGCTACCGGCATAGTTCTTTGCAGGAGCGGGGCGGAATTGTAGTGGGAGCCGTTTTTCGATTGACACCCTCTTCAGCAGACACCGTAAAGCGTACAATGAAGGAGCTACAGACGAAGCGATTGGCTTCACAGCCTTTGGAGTTTCCTTCTGCCGGCTCGGCTTTTAAGCGTCCTGTCGGAGGCTATGCTGCTGCGCTGATTGAGCATGCAGGACTGCGGGGGTTCCAGGTGGGAAAAGCGGGGATTGCACAAAAGCATGCCGGATTTGCAATTAATCTGGGCGGTGCAACGGCAAAGGATATGAGGGAACTGCTCGCCCAGGTGTCAGAGCGGGTTTATGCGGATTCCGGCATCCGCCTGGAACCGGAAATTCGGATTTGGTAAACAGAGAGGTGATGAGCAATGCGCTCCTTTTCCGCAGCGGCAAAAGCGGAGATGTGCAAAAATAACCCACAAGCGAATTGCTGCGCACTTGCAGAGTGCTTTGGTATTTTGCTTTTCTGCAACAGCTTCAGTAGTCATGGTATCAAAATCATTACGGAGAGTGACGCATTTGCGTCCCTTCTGCCTAAATTATTCAAAAAAGCTTTCAGCATTGGATTTGACAGCCAGGCGGGGGAGAAAAAAACCGGAAAGCTTGTTTTTCAAATCACTTCCGGCGAAAAATTGACAGCGATTATGAGTGCTTTCGGCTTTGACCGAGAGGAAACCTTCTCCATGCATATCAACCTCCCTGTGGTGGAAAATGATTGCTGTAAGGTGGCTTTTTTACGTGGGGCGTTTCTGGCGGGCGGCAGTGTTACAGATCCGGGGAAGGGCTATCACCTGGAGCTTGCAACCTCACATCATAGTGTGGCGAAGGAATGTTACGTTCTCATTCATGAAACGCTTGGTTTTCCTCCGAAGATTGCCTCCCGTGCCGGCACCCAGGTGATTTATTTGAAGCAGAATGAGCAGATTGCGGATTTTCTTACCTTCCTTGGTGCATCGGTTGCATCCATGGGAATTATTGAGGCGAGGTTGGAGCACGAACTGAATAACCAGGTGAACCGACGCTGCAACTGCGATGATGCCAACATCACAAAGGTCGTGGAGGCGTCCCAGGAACACTTGAATGCAATCCGTATTTTGCGTGAGCGGAACCAGTTTGATTCGCTTCCGGACAAGCTGAAGCAGGCTGCACTTGTGAGGGAAGAAAATCCGGAGTCCTCTCTTACAGAATTAGCTGGCCTCGTTGAACCCAAAATCTCGAAACCTGCCATGAATCACCGGTTAAAGCGCTTGGTGGAATTGGCTTCGGAGGTAACAAAATGAGCTTTGTTCATTTGCATGTTCATACAGAATATAGCCTTCTGGATGGCGCTTGCCGTATTGATCGAATTATGGATCGAGTAAAAGGACTGGGGCAGACATCCATTGCAATCACAGACCACGGCGTGATGTATGGCTGTATCGATTTTTATAAAGCGGCCAAGGCGGCGGGAATTAAGCCAATCATCGGCTGCGAGGTCTATGTGGCAAGACGGCAGATGTCCGATCGGATTCATGGCGTGGATAATGACCCATATCATTTGGTATTGCTTTGCAAGGACCGTACCGGATATGAAAACCTGTGTTACATGGTCTCGGAGGCATTTCTGCACGGATTTTATGGGAAACCGCGCATCGATCTTGACTTGCTGCGGCAGCGGCATGAGGGCCTGATTGCGCTGTCAGCCTGCCTGGGCGGAGCGATCCCCCAGTACTTGATGGAGGACTCCTATGACGCGGCAAAGGAGTATGCACTTCAAATGGCCCAGATCATGGGAGAAGGGAACTTCTATCTGGAGCTGCAGGATCATGGGATCCCGGAGCAGCAGACTGTCAATCAGGGTATTCGCCGTATTGCGCGAGAGACCGGCCTCCCGCTTGTGGTGACAAATGATGCTCATTATCTGCGCCGGGAGGATGCGAAGATGCAGGATGTGTTGCTGTGTATTCAAACCGGAAAGACGGTGGATGACACCAATCGTATGCGTTTCCCGTCAGATGATTTCTTCCTGAAGAGTGAGGATGAGCTGCGCCCTTTGTTCCCTGGTTGTGAAGAAGCTTTTGAAAACACCGTGAGAATTGCGGAAAAATGCAATCTGGAATTTGTCTTTCATGAGTACCACCTGCCTTCCTTTCCTGTCCCGGAGGGATTTACCAATGAGGCGTACTTCCGGAAACTCTGCTATGATGGCTTTCAGGAACGTTATCCGAATGCGCCGGAAGAGTATCGGCAGCGACTGGAATATGAAATCAGCGTCATCAGCCGCATGGGCTATGTAAACTACTACCTGATTGTGTGGGACTTTATTCACTATGCGAAACAGGTGGGAATCCCTGTTGGCCCAGGAAGAGGATCCGGAGCAGGTTCCATTGTGGCGTATTGCATTCATATTACCGAAGTTGACCCAATGAAATACGCTCTCATTTTCGAGCGCTTCCTGAACCCGGAACGGGTGAGTATGCCCGACTTTGATACGGATTTCTGTCAGGAGCGCCGGGGAGAAGTGATTGAGTATGTCATGCGGAAATACGGTGCCGACCATGTAGCACAGATTGCAACCTTTGGAACAATGGCGGCAAGAGGCGCAATTCGTGATGTGGGGCGGGCGCTTAACTTCTCTTTTGCGGAAACGGATGTGGTCGCGAAGCTTGTGCCTACAACGCCCCATATCACCCTGAAAGAGGCAATGGATTCTTCGCCGAAGCTGAAGGAGATGTACGAACGGGATACACGAATTCATACCTTGGTGGATACTGCGATGTCTCTGGAGGGAATGCCCCGCAACACGTCTACCCATGCGGCGGGCGTGGTGATTACCGCTGACCCGGTATATATGTATGTACCGCTGTCTACCAATGACGATACGGTTGTTACCCAGTACACAATGACCACCATTGAGGAGCTTGGCCTGCTGAAAATGGATTTTCTTGGCCTTCGCAACCTGACCGTTATTCGGGATGCGGAGCAGCAAATTCAAGCGGTTAATCCCAGCTTTTCTGTTGACCGTATTGAAGATAATGACCCGGCAACCTATGCCATGCTGGCAGAGGGAAAGACACAGGGCGTCTTCCAGCTGGAATCCTCTGGTATAACGGGGGTATGCGTCAACATGAAACCTACCTCCATTGAAGACCTGACGGCTATTGTGGCATTGTACCGCCCCGGCCCAATGGATGCTATTCCAACATTTATTGCCAACAAGCTGGATCCGAAGAAAATAACCTACAAAACGCCGCTATTGGAGCCGATATTGAAGGTTACCTATGGCTGTATTGTCTACCAGGAGCAGGTGATTGAGATTTTCCGCACTCTGGGCGGCTACACGATGGGGCAGGCTGATAATATTCGCCGTGCTATTTCCAAAAAGAAAATGAAGGTCATTGAAGCAGAGCGGAAAGTCTTCGTCTACGGCGACAAGGAGCAAGGAATTTGCGGCGCAATTGCCAATGGTGTCAGCGAAACAGTCGCTCAGTCCATCTATGATGAGATCGTTGATTTTGCAAACTATGCCTTCAATAAGTCTCATGCCGTGTGCTATGCTGTGGTATCTTATCAGACTGCGTACCTTAAATGTCATTATCCCCGGCAGTATATGGCAGCTTTGATGACGTCGGTGCTGGACTCTGCGGAAAAAATATCCGGTTATATTACGGAATGCAAGGAGATTGGAATTGAAACGCTGCCCCCAGATATCAATCACTCAGATGATCACTTTTGCGTGGAAGGGAACTGTATTCGTTTTGGCCTTGGGGCTGTGAAAAATGTTGGGCATGGACTGATTCGTACCATGGTTACCAAGCGTACTGAGGGAGGCCCATTCAAAAACCTGGAGGATTTCCTGGAACGGATGGGAGAGGGAGAGCTGAATAAGCGGGCCGTGGAGAACTTTATCAAGTGCGGTGCAATGGATTGCTTTGGTTACCACCGCAGTGAGTTGCTGTCTGTTTACGATAAAATGATGAATGCCGTCTCTGCAACCAGGAAGAAAAATCTGGATGGTCAGATGGGGTTATTTTCCATGCTTTCCGGCAGGGAGGCTGCGGCAAACATTGTCATCCCCCACATGGAGGAACTTCCACGCACAGAGCTGATGGCAATGGAGAAGGAAACCACCGGTATCTATATCTCCGGGCACCCAATGGATGATTACCGGCAGCTGCTGAAAAACACCAGCGTTGTTCCAATTGCGGCTCTGTCTGGTGAGAATTCAAAATTTCAGGATGAGCAGGTTGTCAGTATTGCCGGCATTGTGCAGACCATCAAGACGAAAATGACCCGCAACAATAGTATGATGGCCTATGTGACGATTGAAGATGATACAGCAGCTATTGAATTGATCGTTTTTTCTAACGCTTTGAATGAGCACGGCGGCTATTTGCGGGAGAACGCGCCGGTTGTAGTCGTCGGCAAGCTTTCACTGCGGGATGATAAGGATCCGCAGATCATCGTCAACCGTGTGCGACCGATGTCCGATTTTACAGATCCCTATATGCAGCCCTATGTGCAGGATTTGATTCCGCCAAAACCGGAGCCTGCGGCAACCAGCACGCTCTATCTCCGTCTTCCAACGGAGGGCTGTAGGGAGTACCGTAAGATTAAGGCAATTGTCAATATGTTCCCTGGCGATAGCCAAGTGGTGGTATTCTTTGCAGATACCCGCAAGCGTTGTGCGGCCAGGTGCCAGCTCCGGAATACCATGCTGGGGGAACTAAAAAATGTGCTGGGAGAGGCAAATGTTGTCCTGAAATAGCTTTCCTTTTTTGACGGAATATGCTATAATGATCAGATGGAAGGGGCTGGTGGCTTGAAAAAAAGAATGTTATGCTCCGTGTGGGCAGCGTTGCTGGCTCTGCTCCTGACTGGTTGTGCAGCCAAAACCATAGATGAAATGTATGCACTTCCCCGCAGATCAGCACGCAACCATAACCTCCGTTCTGCCATCGAGTCAGCAATGGAAGGGCGGGTTTATGCTGCGCCTATCTCAGGAGTAAATCTGGAATCCGTCCAGACGGCAGATTTGAATGGTGACGGGAAAGAAGAATATTTGATTTTTGCAAAGTCAACGCAGACGGATGCGCTGGAAGTCCTTTTGTTCAGCGAGACCTCTGAGGATACCTATGAGCTCTGGGAGACCATCAGCTGCAAGGGCTCTTCTTTTGAACAGGTGCAGTACGCAGATGTAGACGATTCCCCCGGCTGTGAACTGATTGTAGGTACCCAGCTGAATGAAAAAGTCACGAAGACAGTTTCCATCTATTCCTTTGCCGGGAGTCAGGCACAAAAAATCAAGAGCATGATTTATGTCAAGTTTCTGGTTTGCGATTTGGATGAAAATGGGCGTAGTGAGCTCTTGATTATTCAGAATGGGGACGGGGAGTACCGGAACGGTGTCGCAAGGCTTTATGCTTACGAGGATGGAAATGTTACTAGATCCGTAGAAGCCTGGCTTTCTGTGGCGCCTGAATATATCCGACGGATAACGGCAAACCGGCTTTCCGGTGGGGAAGCGGCGGTGTACGTAGCCGGTGCGGCTGCTGATAATTCTATCATAACGGATATCCTGGCTTTGCGTGATGGTGTTTTTACCAATGTGGCACAGTCTAGCGAGTTTGGACATGCCATGGGCTTAATGAATAATCATACGGTTTATGCCGAAGATTTGGATGGGGATGGGATTCTGGAGCTTCCGGCGCTGCTGAGTATGATGTATAATACGACACAGCAAAACCTCATTCGGTGGTTCAGTGTTGATATTGACGGCAATGAGACAAATAAGCTCTATACCTTTCATAATTTTGATGATGGATGGTATATTCAGCTGGAGAGCGATTGGATCGATCGGTTCGCAGCGGAGAAAAACGGGACAGATTACACGTTCTACATGTGGAATAATAGCTACGGTTCTGCTGTTCCGGTGTTTACTGTGTTTGCTCTGACCGGACGGGACAGAGATGTACAGGCAGCAGCGCAGAACCGCTTTGCGCTATATCGCGGTGAGGATGTTGTTTACGCCGCAAAAATGGAATCCGGTTCTGCGATCTATGGAATGACGGAAAGTTATCTTCAAGCGAATTTCCATTTAATCCGCCAGGGATGGAATACATCGGAATCATAAGAGGTGGACTATGAAAAAAGTACTGATATTGGAAGATGAAGTGAATATCCGCAGTTTTGTGGTGATAAATCTGAAACGGGCGGGGTATGATGCCATTGAGGCTGGGACAGGGCAGGAAGCATTGGACAGGCTGGCAGAGAACCCGGATATTGGTGTGGCCATTTTGGATATTATGCTGCCGGATATCGATGGCTTCGAGGTGTGCCGCCGCATCCGCGCAACCAGTAAGCAAATTGGTATCATTATGCTCACGGCCCGGACACAGGAAATGGACAAGGTGACGGGACTGATGACCGGGGCTGATGACTATGTGACGAAACCATTTTCGCCTGCAGAGCTGACAGCAAGAATCGATGCTCTGTTCCGCCGGATTGGCGGCGACAGCGTGGTCAGTTCCGAATTGCTGACGCAGGGGCCTTTCGTGATGAACACGCGGAATCACACGCTGGAAAAGAATGGGAACCGCATTCGACTGACCCAGGTGGAGTATGCAATTTTAAAACTGTTTATGCAGAATCCGGGCCGTGCGTTGTCCCGCGAAGATATTCTTGCGGCGGTCTGGGGCCGGGACTACGAAGGTGAATTAAAAATTGTGGATGTGAACATTCGTCGCCTGAGAATCAAAATAGAGGATGATACTGCTAACCCAACCTATATCACAACGGTCTGGGGTCTTGGCTATAAATGGGGCGCGTAAAGCGGAATGGGTAAAAAGAAGAGACTGCACGGCCTGCAAAGACGCTGGCTGATGAATACCTTTGGAGTGATTGTCGCGCTGGGATTGGTGTGCGTTGCAGCAGTGACAGCGTCCTATGCGGCCTACTATTACTCCAATATGCAGGCGGATATGAAGCATCGGGCACAGTCCTCCACCAGCTTTTTTTCGGACAATTCCTATCAAAACTATTCAGAGTATTATGAGGCGTGCATTGCCTATGCCCGCAGCTATGAGTCGCGGGATGTGATAGAGCTGCAGTTCATCGATAAGGACGGTCGCTTGATTGCAACTTCCTATGGCCTGTGGGGCAATGAGTCACCGGTTACGCCGGAAATTGCACAGGCTCTCAGCTCCAGAGCCAGCGAAAGCTTTGTGGGAGTTGACCCGATTACCGGCGAGCGGATTATTTCCATTTGCAGCCCCTTGATTTACAGCAGTGGGGAGGTGGTGGGCGTTTTCCGTTTCGTTACGTCCACACGGGTGGTCAATCAGCAAATCATTTATGTCGCATGTATTTCATTGGCGGTTTTGGCCGTGTTCATGGCAGCTGTGCTGCTCAGCGGCAGCTTCTTTATGAAATCCATTATGGTACCAGTTGCAGAGATTACGGAGAAGGCCAAACGCATTGCAAATGGCAGCTATGGTGCTCAAATTCAAACCCGGTACGATGATGAGATCCGCGATTTGGCGGATACCATTAACGAGATGTCCACCAAAATCAGTCAGAATGAGAAGATGCAGTCAGAATTTATTTCTCAGCTTTCCCATGAGCTTCGCACTCCACTGACTGTGATTAACGGCTGGAGTGAAACGCTGCTTGCGGATGATAAAATGGACGATGAAACCCGGCAGGGAATGAAGATTATCTCCAGTGAGGCAAAGCGACTGACCGGAATGGTGACGGAACTGCTGGATTTCACCAGAATGCAGGACGGCAGAATGACACTGAATGTGGAGATGACCGATATCCGCAGTGAATTTGAGGATACTGTGTATATGTACAGCAGCCGCTTGGCAAAGGATGGGATTACACTGGAGTACTTGGAAAATGACAGTGAAATCCCTGAAATTCCCTGTGATGGTCAGCGACTCCGGCAAGTTTTTTTGAATGTACTGGACAATGCGGCCAAGCATGGTGGGGAAGGAAAACGAATCGAGGCAAGTATTGCCTGCGAGAATGATCAGGTTGTCGTGCGTATCCGCGATTTTGGCCCGGGCATTCCGGAGGATGAGTTGGGGCTTGTCAAAAAGAAGTTTTATAAGGGCAGTTCCAAGGCCAGAGGCACAGGCATTGGACTCGCTGTCTGTGACGAAATCATAGAGCTTCACAACGGTAGCCTGACCTTGGAAAATGCGCCGGGAGGCGGCACTTTGGTGACGATTTCTCTACCGGTTTCCCAATGAAGAAAGGATTATTATGGCAGATACAAAAGCAGCAGGGGAAAAGTTTAAAACAATGATCGGCGGCCAGGCGCTTATCGAAGGAATCATGATGCGCGGCCCTGAAAAGGACGCCATTGTTGTTCGCACCTCCAAGGGACTGGAAACAGAGGTGCATCCGAGAAAACTTCCGCCAAAGGATTCGCTGAGAAGTTGGCCGTTTATCCGGGGAATATTTAACTTTTTCGATTCCCAGGCGGTTGGCATCAAGGCACTGATGCGCTCTGCTGATTTGGCCCCGGATGAAATGCAGGAGGAGCCGTCAAAGTTTGATAAATGGCTGGAAAAGGTACTCGGCAACGAAGTGTTTCAGAAGGTGATCGTGGGTATTGCGATGGTGATGGGCATCGGCCTTTCTGTTCTGCTGTTCTTCTTGCTGCCTATGCTGATATCTGGCTTCATGGATGGTTTTATCAAGAGCACCTTGGCACTGAACCTGGTAGAAGGCGTTATCCGTATGGTGATTTTCCTGGCCTACATGATTCTGATTTCCCGGATGGGGGAGATGAAGCGTGTGTTTGGTTACCACGGTGCGGAGCACAAAACCATTCGGTGCTATGAAGCGGGTCTTCCCCTCACAGTTGAGAATGTCCGGGCACAGACCAGACTTCACCCACGTTGCGGTACCAGCTTTCTGTTGGTGGTAATGGTGATCTCAATCCTGATTTTCTCTGTTGCCTCCTCGCTGCTGCTTTCGCTGTGCCCACAGCTGAAGGAAATGCGGGGGAGCGGGATGTACCGATTTATCATGATCGCATTTAAGCTGCTGCTCCTGCCGTTGGTGGTGGGAGTTACCTATGAAATAAACCGCTGGGCAGGCAGAAATGATAACTGGTTTACCAGAATCCTGACGGCGCCTGGTATGTGGATGCAGCACTTTACAACAAATGAGCCGGATGACAGCATGATTGAAGTGGGAATTGCTGCTGTGCAGGCGGTGCTTCCGGAAAAGGAAGGGAGTGACCGCTGGTAATGACCCATCGTGAGCTTTATATGTATGCCCGCAACGTGTTGACGCAGGTGGAGGAACAGCAGCAGGCGGGCCTGGTAGCCAGGGATTTGATTTGTACCTTCTCCGGGAAAACAGCGGAACAGATGCTTGCGTCGCTGGAGTACGGGGCAGACCCTGAGGTCGTTTCCAAGGTAAAGGATGGTGTCCGGCGGCTGCTGGATGATGAGCCGCTTGCTTACGTGCTGGGGGAATGGGAGTTCTATGGCTTGAAGCTTTACGTGACGCCAGATGTTCTCATTCCGAGAGACGATACCTGTGCTGTTACAGAACTTGCGATTAACCGGAGCCTTTTTTTAGAAAAAGACCCAAGGATACTGGATCTTTGCTGCGGTTCCGGCTGCATCGGTCTTGCGATTGCAAGCCGCGTAAAGGATGCCAGAGTGACCTTGGCTGACATTTCCAAGGAAGCACTGGCTGTCGCAAAAAAGAATATCGCGAGGAACAAGCTGGGGGGACGCATGAGCATCTTTCAGGCAGATGCCCGAAAGAAGGCTCCCACATTCCTTGGGAAATTTGATTTGATCGTATCCAATCCTCCCTATATCACTCGAGAAGAAATGACCCGGCTGCCAAGAAGTGTGGATGCCTATGAGCCGCATCTGGCTCTTTTTGGCGGCGAGGACGGGTTAGATTTTTACCGCGATATCATCACGTATTACACCCCCTTGCTGAAACCGGATGGCTGCCTGTGCTTTGAGTTTGGAATGGGGATGGTTGATGCAGTGTGCGGCCTTTTGGAAGAGAACAACTATGCGATTGTAGAACGCAAGCGGGATTATAACGACAGAGAACGAGCTGTACTTGCGCAGTACAGAGGGAAAGGAAACTGATTATGGCAACAAAAAAGACGGTTTATGAATCTCCTACTCCGGCATCGGACAAGAAGAAGGCATTGCAGACGGCCTTAGCACAGATTGACAAGAATTTTGGCAAAGGTACCGTTATGCGCCTGGGTGACCGTCCGGAGATGAATGTGGAGGCAATCCCCACCGGTTCTCTGGCACTGGATGCGGCGTTGGGCATCGGCGGCGTCCCCAAGGGCAGAATTATCGAGATCTACGGCCCGGAATCCTCCGGCAAGACTACACTTGCGCTGCATATTCTGGCAGAGGCACAGAAGCGTGGGGGCGAAGTGGCCTTTGTGGATGCGGAACATGCACTGGATCCGGTTTATGCGTCTGCCTTGGGCGTGGATACGGAGAATCTGCTTGTTTCTCAGCCGGATACCGGTGAGCAGGCACTGGAGATTACGGATGCCTTGGTGCGCTCCGGTGCAGTGGATGCCGTGGTGGTGGACTCTGTTGCAGCCCTTGTGCCCAAGCAGGAAATTGAGGGCGAAATGGGCGATACCTTTGTAGGCCTCCAGGCGCGTCTGATGTCGCAGGCTTTGCGGAAGCTGGCGGGCACCATCTCTAAAACCAACTGCGTTGTTATTTTTATTAATCAGTTGCGCATGAAGATCGGTGTTATGTATGGCAATCCTGAGACCACTACCGGCGGCAATGCGCTGAAGTTCTATGCATCCGTCCGGCTGGATGTCCGGAGAGTGGAGTCCATTAAGGAAGACGGCAATGTGGTTGGTAATAAGACCCGCGTCAAGGTTGTGAAGAATAAGGTTGCCCCTCCGTTCCGCGAAGCTGTGTTTGACATCATGTACGGTCAGGGTATCTCTAAATGGGGTGAGCTGATTGATCTGGCTGTTCAGCTGGAGATTATCCAGAAAAGCGGCAGTTGGTTCAGTATGGGTGATGAGCGAATTGGTCAGGGTAAAGACAGCGTGAAGGCTTATTTGCTTGCAAATCCCGAGATTGCCGATAAGGTGGAAGCAGAAGTGCGGGAGAATCTTTGGAAGATTTGCGGTGGGGCTCCCAAGGCGCCTGCAAAGGCCGCAGAACGGCCCATTGCCGTAAGTGCTGACGATTTCAACGATGAGGATTGAGCGGCTGAAAACCACGCCGGATCGCGCTGGGCGCTATGCTGTCCTGCTGGAGAATGGTACAACTATGCGACTATATCGTCAAACGGTTGAAGATTTCGCATTGTGCAGCGGCATGGAGCTTTCCCAGGAGCAGTACCAAAACCTTTGCAGGCAGGCACGGCAAATGTCTGCTAAAATGCGCGCGGTTCGTATTGTGTCTGCCTCCGGCGTTTCCAAGAAGGATTTGGAGAGCCGACTGATTCAAAAAGGGGAGACACCCCAGGATGCCCTGCAGGCTGCTGCGTGGTTGGAAGAGCTCCATTTGCTGGATGATGAGAAAACGGCAGAACAGATTGTCCACTCGTGCATTTCAAAAGGGTACGGTCTTGCCCGCGCAAAGCAGGTGCTGTATGAAAAGCGAATCCCCAAAGAGTATTGGGCTGCGGCGCTCAGGGACTATCCCGACCAGACAGAAAAAATCTGCACGTTTTTAAAATCCAAAATTTCAAATCCCAATGACCCACGGGAGGTAAAGCGTGCAGTTGATGCACTGCTTCGGCGGGGGCACAGTTATCGTGTCATCCGTGAAGCGTTAGATGAATTATCTTTTGATTCCGATGATGTTCCGGAGGACGAATAAATGGCTGTAATTGGTTTTATATCTCTTGGCTGTGCAAAAAACCAGGTGGATTGCGAACGAATGATGTACCGCGTCCGGGAGGCAGGATATACCGTCAGTGCCGACCTGGATGGGTGCGATGTTGTTGTAATCAATACCTGTGGGTTTATTGATTCTGCTAAGTCAGAGGCAATTGATAATATCCTGATGGCGGGTGCCATGAAGGCGGATGGTAAGATCGGAAAGATTTTGGTAACCGGTTGCCTTTCGCAGCGCTATCAGGGAGAAATTATGAAAGAAATGCCGGAAGTTGACGGTATCCTTGGAACGGGCAGTTATACCGAAATTGTTCCGGCTATTGAATCGCTGCTGGGCGAGCAGACAGTTGTGGATTTCCGCTCCATTGACACACCGGAAGAGGAGACCGGGCGTGTCCTCACGACACCTAAACACTACGCCTATATCAAAATTGCCGAGGGCTGCGATAACCACTGTGCCTACTGCATCATCCCTGCGTTGCGCGGTAAATACCGCAGCAGGAAAATGGAAGATATCCTGGCCGAAGCCCGTGGACTTGCTGAGTCTGGTGTGAAGGAACTGATTGTGGTTGCGCAGGATACAAGCCGTTACGGCACGGATTTGCCGGAGCACAAGCGGCTTTTGCCGGAGCTTCTGCATGCACTGTGCCAGATTGACGGCATTCAGTGGGTGCGGGTGCACTACGTTTACCCGGATGAGATTGATAATGCATTTATCCGGGTAATGGCCGAGGAGCCAAAGATTGTAAAGTATCTGGATATTCCCATTCAGCATTGCAACGATAAAATCCTGAAGCTGATGAACCGCCGGGGAAATGGCGTGTTTCTGCGTCAACTCCTGCAAAAGCTGCGGAATCAGATTCCTGGCCTCGTAATTCGAACCAGCCTGATTACCGGCCTTCCCGGAGAGGGCGAGGAAGAATTCCAGGAGCTGTGCGACTTCCTGCGGGAAACCCGCATGGAGCGGGTGGGCGCATTCCCGTTCTCGCCGGAGGAGGGAACCAAGGCGGCTGAAATGGAGCATGTAGATGCTGATGTTGCCATGGAGCGGGCTCAGAAGATTGAAATGATTCAATCTGAAATTATGGATGCCTACAATGCCTCGGTGATTGGAAAAACATTGGACGTTTTGGTAGATGGATATGACGAGGAGTATGAGCAGTTTTTTGGAAGAACCTTTGCAGATTCTCCGGAGATTGATGGCCGTGTGTGGATTGCGGCACCGGAACCTTTGCATGAGGGTGACTTCGTTAAGGTGACAATTGACGGCACACAGGATGGCGATTTGACCGGTTACATCTCAGAGGAGGAAGCATAATGACAACCGCAAGTAAAATTACTCTGGTACGGGTGTTTATGATTCCTCTGCTGATGATATCCATGTACTTAAGCCATGGTGTTTCCGGTACGTGGATGTGGGTTTCTCTTGCATTATTCGTTTTGGCCAGTCTTACGGATTATGTTGATGGTCAGATTGCTCGGAAATGCAACCAAATCAGCGACTTCGGCAAATTCCTGGATCCCTTGGCAGATAAGCTGCTGACTATTGCCGTGATGACCATGTTCTGCGAATGGGGCCGTTTCCCTGCTTGGGCGTTGATGATTGTCCTGACGCGTGAGTTTGCAGTGACGGGATTGCGCCTGGTTGCCGTAGGCAAGGGGACGGTCATTGCTGCTGCCTGGAGCGGCAAGGTAAAGACTGCAAGCACCATGGTTGGTTTGTGCCTGATTCTGGTTTTTCCGCAAAATGCCATTCTTCTACGGCTGGTTACCGCAGTGATTATCGTCACAACGGTATATTCTGGTGTGGAATATTTTGTCAAGAACTGGAAATGCCTATGGCAGTGAATATGAAATACGCATGTTCTGCTTGGAACAGTGAGGTATGTGAACATGAATGAAAAAGAGGTCGGTGAGATCCGCCGCCACTTGCGGCGTGACCGCAGCAACATGACCGCTATTTACGGCTGCTTTGTCAACGATAATAAAGAAATGATTGCAGAGTACCGGGCCAGTACTGGGATTATGTCCGAGAATGAGTCAGATCGGTATTTTGGAATTCTACGCAAAGCTTTGTCTGGATCCATCGGTAAAAACTTAATTGACCTGACCTTCAAAACAAGCCAGGTTGTCGGCAGCCCGGAACACAAACTCCTGATGGATTTGCGGGAAACAAAGCTGCAGGATGATGCGCTTCGGAATGAGCTGTACCAAAAAGTGATTGACTCCATCGTTATGGAAGGTAATTACCTGATTTTGCTGGGGTGTGATACCTACGATGTCCCCTTTAAGAGTAAGGATGACATTCAGCAGGACGATTCCTCGGAGGAGAGCTATACTTACATCGTCTGCGCTGTTTGCCCGGTGAAGCAGACAAAGCCAAACCTCCATTATGTTCCGGAAGAGAAGATATTCCACGATGGTGCAATGAACCAGCCGGTCTCAGCTCCTGAAATCGGTTTCCTTTTCCCGGCGTTTGATAACCGGGCAACGAATATCTATAGTGCCCTCTATTATACCCGCAATACCAAGGAAAACCAGGATGCCCTGATTGAAGCCCTGTTTAACACGCCGGTGCCGAAGCCTGCTGCGGAGCAGAAGAAATGCTTCGAAGCCCTCCTGACCAACTCGTTAGGTGATGAATGCAGCATGGACGTTGTACAGACGGTTCACGAACAGCTCTGTGAGCGTATTGAGCTGCATAAGGAGAGCAAAGTCCCAGAACCGTTGCTAATTGATAAAGAGGTGATTAAAGACGTCCTGACCTCGTGCGGCGTATCCGAAGCCAGCGTTTCCAAATTCAGTGTGCAGTACGATGAGACCTTCGGCTTTGAAGCGGAGCTGCATCCCAAGAACATCATCGACAGCAAGCATTTTGAGATTCACACCCCGGATATTGCCATCAAGATTGACCCCACCCGCACGGACTTGGTGGAGACCAGAGTGATTGGCGGCGTGAAGTACATCATGATTAACGCCGATGAGGATGTGGAGGTCAACGGTGTCAGCATCCATTTCCAGGGCGACCAGGAACAGCGCTAAAAAATCTCCATGAAGAAGCACCCGGACATGACCTCCCGGGTGCTTTTTTCACAAGATTGACATTTTCCTGTTTTTCTGATACGCTGTCGTTGTCGTATGGCTGAGCAGGTGGATTCAGTTGCCTAGTCAAAATAATGGAGGTAGACCTGTGTTAAATTATAAGAAAAATAAGAAAACTGCGTGGTGGATGATTGCTGTAGAAGGAATCATTTGTACCATACTGGTTGTTTGCTTCTTTGCAAATGCGATGAAAAGGGAAGAACCGTCTACAAGTGCGGTACAGGCAGGCAACGAAGATAGCGGCGAAATGATGCAGTATACGATGGAAAACCTGGAAAATAATGGAACTGATACAGCAATTTTAGACCTGAGCGGTAGCTGGATTCTTGATGAAAGCTATACAGTCCAGTCAAATAATGGCATTGAACTTCAGGCAATCATTGGAAGCGCTCCAACAAATAGCCCCAGTACGCTTCTTTTGAAGGCTGACGGAGCCATCGAGCTTACGCTTGGCGGTTACAAAGGGGAAGGCAGATGGCAGCCTGACGGAGATACCGGTCGCTATGTCGCAGATGTGCTTCTGTCAAACGATGGCGGCAACGTTTCACTCCCGCTGTACACCTTTAGAGAAAGCCCCAACAGCACGCTATATCTTGTTCTTGAATACTGCAATACGGCGCTGCTTTGGACGAAAGAATAATGCCGGATGGCAATAGCTTCAAGCTCGTGAAGCTTTCCTAAAAAGGGGCTGTTGCATGATTTTACAGCACCCCTTTTTCTGTAAGGTTGATTTCTTTACGCTTTTTTGATATGCTCGCATTATTGCATGAGAGCGATAAATCGAAATTTATTAAGGAGGATATGGATGAAACTGTTTTTATGTTCGCACTTTTCAAGTGTAGGAAGTTTGATAAAAGAAGA
>CAKTPI010000011.1 GCA_934591635.1 uncultured Oscillospiraceae bacterium
GTGGACGATATAGGACTCGAACCTATGACCTTCCGCACGTCAAGCGGATGCTCTAGCCAGCTGAGCTAATCGTCCGTGACCCGAGGAACATGAAAAATGGTGGACGATATAGGACTCGAACCTATGACCTTCCGCACGTCAAGCGGATGCTCTAGCCAGCTGAGCTAATCGTCCGTGACCCGAGGAACATGAAAAATGGTGGACGATATAGGACTCGAACCTATGACCTTCCGCACGTCAAGCGGATGCTCTAGCCAGCTGAGCTAATCGTCCAAACCGTGGACTCCTCTCGGTAACAGTGAAATTATACCGGATACATGTCCTTTTGTCAAGCACTTTTTTCGCCATCTGCAGGCACCTCCCCGGATGCTCCCCCAGGAAGCTTGACGGTTTCCGCCAAAGCGTGGCGGGAAGCGTTAAAAAGGCAAAGAAAAAGTTAAAAAACAGCTTGACTTTTTTATTATCGGATGGTAGAATACATAAGCCGCATTGAAGAGGTTTAAGTGGTGCGCCCTGTACCCGCCTCCAGAGCGAGACTACACAGTAAAAGTAGGTGAAACAAACATGAAGGCAGTTATCGTAACCGGAGGCAAGCAGTACACCGTTTCCGAGGGTGATGTCCTGTTCGTTGAGAAGCTGGGCGTTGAGGCTGAGGAGACTGTCAAGTTCGACCAGGTTCTGGCCGTTCTGGATGGTGAAAACTCCAAGATTGGCGCTCCTGTTGTGGCAGGCGCTGTTGTCGAGGCCAAGGTCGTAAAGAACGGCAAGGGCAAGAAGCTCCACGTTCTGAAGTACAAGGCGAAGAAGAACGAGAAGAAGAAGATTGGCCACCGTCAGCCCTATACCAAGGTGGAAATCACCAAGATCGCACTGTAATTTATGACAAGATGCGAATTTTTCACCGAAGGCGACAGAATCACCGGATTCTCCGTTTCGGGTCACAGCGGATATGGTGAGGCCGGCAGCGACATTGTCTGTGCCGCCGTTACCGCTGCTGTTACCATGGCTGAGGCCACCATCAACGATGTGTGTGGCGCCAAGGCCAAGGTTCGTGTCAAGGATGCGGACACCCGCATTACGTTGACGCTCCCCGCTTCCTGCGATGAGGAAGAGAGTGTACAGGCAGTCCTTGCCGGTATGATGCTCACTCTGTGCAGCCTGCGGGATGATTATCCTGATTATATCGAAGTTTTGGAGGTGTAACAAAATGCTGAAGATTGGTATTCAGTTCTTCGCTCACCACAAGGGCGGCGGTTCCACCAAGAACGGCCGTGATTCCGAGTCCAAGCGACTGGGCTGCAAGCGCGCTGACGGTCAGTTTGTTCTGGCTGGCAACATTCTGGTTCGCCAGAGAGGCACCCATATCCATCCCGGCACCAATGTTGGTATCGGCAAGGACGACACCCTGTTTGCTCTGATTGACGGTACTGTTAAGTTTGAGCGCCTGGGTAAGGATCGCCGGAAGTGCTCCGTTTACGCTGAGCAGTAATTCCGTATAGCCCTCAGAAGGACTGCCGCAGTTTCTTGCAGCAGTCCTTTTTTTAAATCCGTTGGTGAATGCTGAAAGCAGAGTGCCGCTCCCCTCTTTTTTCACCATTCACCAAATCCACATTCCTTTTAGCAGGAGGTTCCGATATGTTTGTAGATAAAGTTCGAATTACCGTTATTGGCGGACGGGGCGGCGACGGTGCCGTTGCCTTTCACCGCGAAAAATACGTTGCCTCCGGCGGCCCCGACGGCGGCGACGGCGGACACGGCGGCAGCGTTATTCTCCACGTGAACGATAATATGTCCACCCTGCTGGATTTCCGCTATAAACGGAAGTACGCTGCCCAGGCCGGCGCCAATGGTCTGGGGCGCAAGATGAGCGGAAAGCGGGGTGAACCGCTAGTAATTGATGTTCCCCGCGGCACTGTCGTGAGGGATGCTGAAACAAACCAGATCATCGTAGACATGTCCACCGGTGAGGATTTCGTCATTGCCAAAGGCGGCCGCGGTGGATGGGGCAACGCCCACTATGCCACCGCCACCCGGCAGGTTCCCCGCTTTGCCAAGGCCGGGCTCAAAGGGCAGGAACGGGACATTGTGCTGGAATTGAAGCTTCTTGCGGATGTCGGCCTGGTTGGATTCCCCAATGTGGGCAAATCCACGCTGCTCTCCGTCACCTCCAACGCCCGCCCCAAAATTGCTAACTACCATTTCACCACTCTTTTCCCCAATTTGGGCGTGATTTATGTTGACGAAGGGGTCTCCTTTGTCATGGCGGACATCCCCGGCATTATTGAAGGTGCCGCAGAGGGTGCCGGTTTAGGGCACGACTTTCTTCGCCACATTGACCGCTGCCGATTGCTGGTGCATGTGGTGGATGTTTCCGGCAGTGAAGGCCGTGACCCAGTGGACGATTTTAATGCCATCTGTGACGAGCTGGCGAGCTACAGCGTAGACTTAAGCAACCGCCCCATGATTGTTGCTGCCAACAAAATTGATTTACTCCCGCCGGATAGTGACAACCTGAAGCGGCTGAAAGCATGCGTCGAAGCCGCCGGGTGTGAATTGTATGAAATCTCTGCCGGCACCACCCAAGGCACCCGAAATCTGATGCGGGTAGTGGCAGAAAAACTGCGCACCCTACCTCCGGTGACCATCTACGAGCCGGAGTATGTAGAGGCAGCGCCGGAAGCTGGAGATCCCAGCGAACTCAGCATTGAGCACCTGGGCAGCACCTGGGTCGTCACCGGTACCTGGCTGGAGCGTCTGGTTATGAATATCAATTTTGACGACTATGAATCCCGCAATTATTTTGACCAGCAGCTGCGCAAATCCGGCCTGTTTGCCCGTTTAGAGGAAATGGGCATCCAGGATGGTGACACCGTGGACATTTACGACCTGCAATTCGATTATCAACGCTAAAAATCGGTACACATTTTTGTGTAAAATTATTACGCACAAAGTATTTGCTTTTACAGTTTGATTTTGTATAATAGCAGGGTGACGTTTGTTCATCCTGCTATTTTTCGGGAGGTTCGGCAACATGATACGGAATTTGAATCAGGTTAATTTCCGCAGCTATGGTTCTGTGCTGCCGGAACGCGCCCACAGCGCCTTTCCCTTTCCGAAGGAAGAGGCAGAGCTGGTGGCACTGGATAACGACTGCGCCCCGGTTTACCTTGCCAAAGCGGATACCTGGATTTTTGCCAGCTCCGGAATGGCCATTTTGTCCGTGTGCAACAGCAAAGACGAATATCTGCATTTCTACCTGGATAAGCCTGTCAGCCTGAAGCAGAATGTGCAATTCGCCCTGAGCGCCTTTATGGGGGAGGCTGGTGTGCTGGTATATGCGGCAGAAAAGCCGGAATTTCTGGGAACGCAGACGGTTCAGCGCCTGCGGGAGGACCGCAAGCTCCATGTAGACGGCATCTACACATTTTTCTACCAGGAGAAGGAACAGGGCTTCCTCTTCCCCGGCGAGTCACACCCAATGCCAGAGCTTACCTATGTAGATCAGGGAGAACTGCACTCTGTTGTGGATGGTCAGGATTTGCTACTGAAGCAGGGGGATCTTGTTATTTATGGGCCACACCAATGGCATATGCAGTATGCCGACATTGGGGTTGCCCCTCGGTTCGTCACCATATCCTTCGACATGGAGGGCGCTGATCTCGCGCCTTTGCTGAACCGAAAGTTCTCTGCCCCACAGGCAACCGCAAACCTGCTGCAAAGCATGCTGCGGGAGCAGGAGCACATGGACAGCTATTCCACCGATATCATTGTATCTCAATTGACGTTGCTTCTGCTGTACCTGCTGCGGGAGTCAGAAAAACCCACTGGCAGCAAGGTTAAAAACGCCAATATTGTGCAGAATGAAAATGAAATCATCCGTCAGGCCCAGCAGTATGTAGCTGCTCACATCCGTGAAAAGCTGTCCGTTCCCCTTGTCGCAAATCAGGTAGGTGTCAGCCCAAGTTACCTGACGGTGCTGTTCCACAAAAATTTGCAGATTTCCCCCGGTGAATATATCCGCAGAATCAAGCTCCAGGAAAGCAAGCAAATGATTCGGGAAAACAACCTGAATTTCACGCAGATTGCTTCCATTTTGCAATATTCTACTGTTCACCATTTTTCCCGTCAGTTCAAGGATAAGTTTGGCATTACTCCCACAGAATATGCCAAGTCCGTTCGATAATTTTTTAGGAGGAATCTTTTATGAGAGAAATTTGGAAAGCTGTTAAAAATAATGTTACCACTTCCCTGACCCATCTGGACAAGTCCGTTGACCGCACCAATCGGGAACTGGTTTACGGTGCCATCGCATGCGCCGCCGTGGGCATGGTCATTGGTATGCTGGTCAGCCCCAAAAAGAACATGTCTATTTGCAGTGACAACGGCAACCACAACGGCCCACACCTCACCCCCACAGAGGAGACTGTCGAAAGCAGCGAAGAGGAATAAAAGCTGATTGCAACGCGCCGCCCCGAAAATTTCGGGGCGGCCTTGTCCTATTTTAGTACTGGAGTCTTATTCCGTTCGCTCTCCCCTGCCGACTGCCATAACGTCGTAAGGGACAGTTTGGTAGACAATGTAGTTGAGCCAATTGGAGTACAGCAGGTTTGCATGGCCGCGCCAGCGGACAACTGGGGGTTTGGTGTCATCGTCATTCGGGAAATAGTTCTGTGGAATGTGAATCTCCTGACCCGCAGCCTTGTCCCGCAGGTATTCCTCCTTTAGAGTTTCAGGATCGTATTCCGAATGGCCGGTAATAAATAACTGACGGCCATATTGAGTGGACATGGCGTAGAGTCCCGCCTGCCGGGAACCGGCGAGGATTTTGATTTCCGGGACAGCCGCCACATCCTCCCAACGGACAGTGGTGTACCGGGAATGAGGCACCCAGAATTCATCATCAAAGCCACGCAGTAAAATTGGATTTTTATAAAGCACCTTATGGGGGTAGACTCCAAAAAGCTTTTCCGGCAGCAGTACCTTCTGAATACCATAATGGTAGTAGAGCGCCGCCTGGGCCCCCCAGCAGATATGGAGGGTGCTGTGGACATGGGTTTTGGTCCATTCCATAATATCGCACAGCTCCTGCCAGTATTCCACCTCTTCAAACGGCAGCTTTTCCACCGGAGCACCGGTGATAATAAAGCCATCGAAATATTCTTCTTTGATTTCCTCAAAGGAACGGTAGAAAGCAATCATGTGCTCCTGCGGGGTGTTCTTGGGTTGACGGGTAGAAACCTGAATCAGGAATAACTCCACCTGCAAAGGGGTGTTGCCCAAAAGGCGGGACAATTGAGTCTCTGTTGCAATCTTTGCGGACATCAAATTCAGCAATCCAATGCGGAGAGGGCGAATCTGCTGAGACTCGGCCCGGGCCTCCGGCATGACAAAAATATTTTCTCTCTCCAGGATCTCCCGGGCGGGCAAGTTATTTGGTATTCGGATGGGCATTGAGATCTTCTCCTATAAAATTAATCCAGCTATTTCGGTACTTGTTGCAGCTCTGCAATGATATCGCCCCACAGCTTCGATTCCAACGAAAAAATTCCGGTTGGATGCCGGAATCGGCGAGCTGCTGACCGTTAAACAGCTGACGCACGATACGAATCACGTGAAGCACGCAGGTTCTTGCATTTGCCACGCGCATCGCAATTTGCACAAGATGCAAGCTGTTCATCCGTTTCATAACTGCGCGCTCTGTTCCGCATTGTATCGCTTTATTTGTTTACCGTTCTCCTTCCGGCGGGCACTTCTGCACCGGGCCGTGCTCCAAAAGCTCCCGGTAACGGAAGCAGCTCTCCAGGTGGTCATTGATGATGCCGCATGCCTGTAAGTGGGAATAAACCGTAATGCTGCCCAAATAACGGAAGCCCCGGCGCTTCAGCTCCTTCGCAACCGCATCGGACAGGGCGTTGGCTGCCGGGAGCCGCCCCAGGCTGTGGCCCTCATACAAGATGGTCTTGTGCCTGGAAAAACTCCACAGCCAGTCACTGAAGGAACCGAACTCACGGCAAAGCTCCAGAAACGCTCTGGCATTCTGGATAATGGCATTCACTTTCCGCGGAGAGCGAATCATTCCCGGGGTATTCAAAATGCGCTCCACATCCGCTTGGGTGTATTCCGCGATTTTCCCATAGTCAAAATCATCGAAGCAGCTGCGGAAAATTTCACGTTTTTCAATCATTAGGTTCCAGCTCAACCCACACTGCATGGCCTCCAGCATGAGAAACTCAAATTGTCTTCTGTCGTCGTGCAGCGGAACTCCCCATTCCAGATCGTGGTAGCGGACCATCTTCTCGGTGCCCAGGCACCAGGGGCAGCGATCCATTCCACTCGCCTCCTTTTGCGTTTTCTTGTAAAAAGTATAACATTCTGCCTTTCTTTTTGCAACCTCGGAAAAATTGAGACGAAACCGTGGGCTAAATACAATGGTGCTTGAAATTACGGGCAAATTCGGGTATACTGAAGGAAAAAGTAAAGGAGGCCGATTATGAGCCTGATTAAAGTAGTTCTGAAGGTTGGCATCCCCGCTGCCGTGGCCACTGCCGCGCTGGTCGCTGCAAAAGCACGGGAATTAAATGCCCCCTGCAAGGAAAAGCCCCACGGGGACGCCCCCATCATCGCAGCGCTGGGTGACAGCATCACCTTCGGTGCAGGCGTCATGAAGACCCGGAAAACCGACAGTTGGGAGCACAAGCTGGAAAAGCTGCTGGGCGGCAGTTACCAGGTGCTCAATTACGGTATCTGCGGCGCAACGCTGCAAAACGAGGGTGACATGCCCTATTGGAAAATGCCGGAGAGAGCCCTCCAGGGCTTTCCGGAGGCCGCGCTGGCTCTGCATCCCGAAATTGTGATTCTGATGCTGGGCACCAATGACTCTAAGCCTTACAACTGGAGCCGCGGTCGGTACGAGGCTCAACTTGACCAGCGGGTTAAAGAAATCAAAGCTTCCGGCGTCAAGCGGCTCATGCTCCTGTGCCCGCCGTTCACCTGCCCCGCAAACGGCAGTGAGATAGTCGGTTTTAACATTATCAACGAGACAATCCGGGATGAGATTAACCCCATTGTGAAGAAAACAGCACAGGAAAACGGGGTGGAGTGCATTGATCTCTATGCGCTGACAGATGGACACAGCGAATACTTTGACGATGGCGTTCACCCCAACAGCTTCGGCAACCGAGTCATTGCCACCGCCATCCAGCACCAACTCATGAAGTAATTTTCCCCCATACAACAAAATTCTCCGTATGCGATGTGCACACGGAGAATTTTTAGGTTTTCAAAGCAGATTCCTGCTCCGTCTTGCGATTCTCCACCAAAGGGGCATTGCTGTCCATAATAACAATGCGGGCGCGCCTCTCTCCGACAGAAGAATCATAGTAATCGTGGCCATAGCAATTGACAAAGACTGCACTCCCGTCCTTGCGCCACAGTCGATGATAGAGATAAATATCCTGCTCCCGATCGGATTGGATATAAGACTGATACTCTGCCAAATCCTCCGGGAAAATCAGGGACATCTGTGTGAGCTTTCCAGTAGCCACATCCCCGCGGCTATAGCCGGTAAAGGCTTCGAAATTATCATCCACCTGGACAATCTGATGCTTGGGGTTCAGCTCATAAATGCAATAGGCAATCGGATGAACATTGCCATCCGCAGGATGCGACACCTTCTTTTCATCCAGGCCGTAAGCCTTTACGGATTCCTGCTGTGACATGGTTGTGACCGTAATGCCCTGCTTTTGGTCATTTTCTTCCAGCATTTCCAGGAACTCCCGGACGATATTGGGATCAAATTGAGACCCCGCCCCCCTCAACAGTTCAGACCTGGCAGCAGACTCTGACAGGGCCTTTCGGTAGGCACGATCATTGGTCATGGCATCATAGGCATCCACAACGGAAATAATCCGTGACAGCAGCGGGATCTGTTCCCCCTGCAGGCCCTCCGGGTATCCCCTGCCGTCCCACCGCTCGTGATGATAGAGAATCATGTCCGAAATCTCGCTGAACTCCTTGGAGCTACTGGCAATTTGATAACCCTTGTACACATGGGTCTTCATCATCTTCCACTCAGACTCGTTGAGCTTTCCGGGCTTATTCAAAATTTCCAGAGGAATGCCGATTTTGCCGATATCATGCATAATGGCAAGCAGCGCCAAATTGCTCTGGTCGTGATCGCTCAAATTGATGCGCCTGCCCAACTCCTCGCCGGTCTTCTGCGTGCGCTGCACATGCTCACCGGTATCCGGGTCACACTGGCTCAACGCCTGAAGCAGTGAACGGAGTACATCCGAATGAACCGAACTTCGATCCATCAGCTTTTTCGTGCGCATAGACTGCAGGTTCAGGCGGATGGTATCCACCACGCTCTCTCTGCCACGCATGCTGACAGAGCTCTGCACCTGAATGGGGCACTCTAACACTGCATTATGCTGGAGGCTGTCCTGAATGCGGGCAACGATTTGTTCCACTGCTTCCTTGTCCAATTCCCCGGTAATAGCCGCAAGGGATGCCTCCCGGGAGCGAGTAAAAACCGTAGCTGGCGGAAACGCTGCCCGCATCTCCTCTGCAAGAAGCTGAAGGGCATGGTCTCCATTGGTGTGGCCATAGTCATTATTGATATCACGCAGACTGTTAATATCAAAGGTGGCAACAATCTGCCTGTCTGCTCCAAGCGGAACAAGTTTATCTGCATTTTCCTTAAAGTCCGCCCATGTATGGAAGCCGGTAAGCAAATCGAATTGGCTGGTGATGTTGGAGAAGACCAGCAAGCTTCCCTGCTTTCTCCCCTTCTTATCCAGATGGACTGAATAGTCACACCGCAGGGAACGTCCACCAACAAAACACTGGAAGGAATAATACGGCCGCATAAAGCTGGGACGAAAGTGCAACCCGCAGCCCTCAATAAAAGTGCCCATGTCTGTATTTTCACGGAACATGGTAATTGGAAGCATTTTTTCCGCTTTGCGATTATGGAGCATCAGCTTATCATCATAGTCAAACAGAACAAGGCCCTGGTCGATATTTTCAAAAATCCAGCTATGAAAATGATTCAGTAAACCGTGAGTCGCATAGTCATAGCAAAACCAATAATAAGAAAAGGCAATGACGCTGTAGCCCAGCAGGGAAAAATCCACATGCTCCTCGCCGAACAAATCCGGTGCGTATAGATAGGCGGCATTAATCAGGACAACTGCTATCAAAGAATACACACAGTAAATATAGCGCCGGGCATAGATATGCGGAGCACGGATGCTCTGCTTGATCAATTCAAAGAGCACGACCGCAATGATCAGATAGGCATATGTCAAATGAAGCCGATAGAGCAGCCCCATTTCATAGGAATAACACGCAATAGGGTTGCCATTATAAACATACCGGATGGAAATCTCGCAGAAGGGATTGACCAGGAACACCAGCATATCGAAAATACCGTAAGCGCACAGCAGCTTATAACCCAAGCCGGGCTTCTGGTCTGTAGCAGAAGCATTGATAAAATACCAGTTGAGAATCATCATGGACATGAGAGAAAGGTCAATGCCTCCGAAATAAACACTGGACAGCACGGAGTAAAGGTGATAGTCCCGCACAAAGAGGCTAGCTGTATAGCTGACAGTCACCAAAAATGCGCTGAGACATGCGCACCCCAACGTCCGTCCCTTGGGGCCGCCGCGGAGAAAGCCTTTGACAGAAAGGATAATATCAATGCAGCAGAAGAGTGAAAAAGCAATCATCAGGAAATAGAAGCCGCCCATAATCACGCATCCTTCCAGCCCACACAGCCAGGGCAGACGCGAAAACGTTCTACCCACAAATTTATTATAGGTATCATATCATATTTATTCACCTTATTGCAATAGCCGCCCTGTAGATTCCGGAAAGATTGTGCACATTGACATAAATCATTTCCGCTATTGACAAACAAGAAAAAGAAGATATAATGTTATCTGTTCCGAATAGAGGATTTGTGTAACGGTAGCACACCGGACTCTGACTCCGTTTGCGGGGGTTCGAATCCCTCATCCTCTGCCATAAGTCCACCGTAATTTTGATAGAATTACGGTGGGCTTTTTCTATGCCCAAAAACCGCTTGAAATAAGGGCTTTCGGCTGTTCCGTCATATAACGAACCCCGCTGCAGACCAATTCTGCGGCGGGGTTCGTGCGTTTTAGGAGGATTGTAGCTTTCTGCGTCGTTGTAATCGTTAAACGGCTGAGGTAATCGTTGAATCACAGAGGTATTCGTTAAACAACCGAGTCCTGATAATACTCCTTATGAGAAAATCGGCGGTGAAGTGCATCCTTTGGATACTCCCTTTGATAATCCCGAAAGCTGGGAGTGAATTCGATTTAAAGATTTAGTCCACTATTCGATGGGAATAACGCCTCCGCGGAAAGAACCGGAATACTGGAGCAACAGTACGCTTCCTTGGGTTTCTATTGCGGATTTGGTGGCAGATGGGACTGTAACTGTAACTAATGGATGTGTCAATAGCTTTGCGGTCGAAACACATTTAGAGGAAAAATCAGCAAGGCTGGTACATTGTTGATGCGTTTCAACTTGATGGTCGGAAAGGTGTCGATATTGGGAATCGATGCATTGCATAACGAAGCCATCATTTCAATATACCCGTATGTTGACCCCGATAAAATAACCACAATGTTCCTGTTCGCTACGTCGCTGCTTCTCTCGCAAAGTGGCAATACAAAATCGTCAATCAAGGGTAACTCTCTTAACTTGGATAGCTTAAATCGGAAATCTCCCTGTTCGTCAAGTTTGTATAAACGCAGGCATCGCTTGCCAAGTGTAACGTCTCAGACGCGGCTTCTTCTTTTCAATAAATGCCTGCGGCTGTACAAGCAGAAAATCAAATCCCATCATTCTTCCACCAGATCGGCAATCAACTTGGCGTCGCTGACTGCCAGGGCAAGCTGAAGCTTGTTTTCAAACCCTGTTTTTTGCAGCATGTTTGCCACATGGAATTTGACCGTCGACATTTCACAGCCCATCTCCGCCGCAATGCGCGTGTAAGACAAGCCCCGCATCAGATGCCGCAGAACTTTCAACTCCGTCTTTGTAAATTCCGTGCTTTTTGCCATGCCGATCTCAACCGTCGGAGGCGTGTCCGGAAAGATATGTTCCCCCGCCATCGTTTGCCGGACAACATCCATCAAACGCTTCTGTGTAGAGTCCTTATACCACAGGCTGTCGGCCCCTGCTCTCTTTGCCTCGTCCAGAACGGCGCAATCGATCAGTGAGGTCACAACAATAATTTTGCTCTTCGGCTGTATAGCTTTGATCTGGCGAACGGCAGTCAGACCGTTCTCGCGGTTCTCCGTTTGCACATCCATCAAAATCAGATCGACAGAGCTCGCCCGGCACACCTCAACTGCCTGCTTTGCACCGGGGATGGACGCCGTGATTCGGTATCCGTCCTCGACGCGGAAATAGCTTTCCAGCAGGCTGCGGATCATGGTCTGGTCTTCAACGATCATCACTCTCATGTGCTGCTTTCTCCTGTTCCGGCAGACTGAGCATCAGCGCAAAGCGAGGGATGCTCCAAACTTCCATTTTGCCGCCTGCTCCTTCTATACGTTGACGCAGCATGGAAAGGCCTCCGCCCTCCGTGATCTTTTCCCTCGGCGCCGCACCGTTGTTGGTCAGAGAAACCTCCATGCAGTCCGGCTTCTGCAAAAAGTGCACATACAATTCTGTGCCATCTGCGTGACGGACACAGTTTGCCGCACATTCGCAGATCGCCAGTGCGCTCAGTGCGCGTATCCACTGCCTTTGCGGCTCATTCCCTGTCAGCAGAACGCTAACACCCAATTCTTCCGCTCGTTTTTTCGCCGCCTCCAGCGGTTCGGATTGCGCCATCATCTGGTTGGAGCGGTAAAGCACTGAAATTGACTGTTCCCACAGCACCGCGTTTGCACGAATTTCCTTCAGGTCCGTGTGCTGGAGCAGCACACGGCGCGCCGCGAGGATGCTATGTCCGATGTCATCATGCACACGCAGCTTCATTGTCAGCGTCTCTTCCTCCCGGATGATCTCCGGCATCTGCGCGAACAACAGCCGAAGCCGCTCATTTGCCTCTGCCAGCTTCGCATTTTCCGCTTTCAGCTGGCTCTGCTTCCGGACCATCTCCGTAACGTCCGCGGCAGTGATCTGCGTATAGCGGACGCCCGCTTTTGTTGTGATCTGCTCCTGCGCAAAGCGCAGCGCTTTCCCGTCCGGAAAGCGGTAAATCTGAAGGCGCAGATCCAAACAGTGCACGTTTGCGGGCGGCGAGTGCAGGGCGCTCTGCATCTCTGCAAGCGACTGTATGCCGCCTTTTCGCAGCCAGTTTGCAATAGCAAGCATCCGGCGGTTGATGAGCCGCACCACACCGTTTTTATCGAAGAAGCAGGCCGCGATGGGCAGA
Source organism: uncultured Oscillospiraceae bacterium (assembly GCA_934591635.1). GTDB lineage: Bacteria > Bacillota > Clostridia > Oscillospirales > Oscillospiraceae > Faecousia. Next base: position 12,425 of record CAKTPI010000011.1, read on the forward strand.
CTGTCGAAGCTTTCCTTAACCCTGTCCATGCGTCTCTACACTCCTCGTTCTTTCCAGCTTCTGCGTCACATATTGCAGTCCGTCCTCATCCTGCTCCCATTCCAGACCCGGAAACTGCGTGCGCAGCCCGCAGAGCGGCTCCGCCGCTGAAACACAGAGAGTAACCTCTACCAGCTTACCAATCTCTATGGAGAGCAGCAACGCACGCAGCGATTCCAGTTCCGTCTCTACGACCGCCTCAAACAGGTCGTAGACCTGTGTTGCCTGCTCGATGGTAAGTTGGCCTTCCCCCTTGACGATCGTCTTACAGTCGGCGCCATAGACAATGATATTCTCGGAAGATTCATTGAGACACAGCCGAAGCTCCTGCACACTGATTGCACCGCGCTGCACGCCGACAAAAATCAGGTTGCTTCTACGCTTGATGTAGGTTCCGATGATGATGACCTGCCCGAGCAGGTGTCTGGCTCTGCCGGAATCTTCCGTCTTTTGCAATTCAGCCAGCAGATCCCGCAGCATCGCGATCTGCCGGGCGGTCTGCGCCTCCATCATGTCATACAGGCGGTTTTCCTCCGTCAGCTTCAGCCATCTTGCGCGCTGTGCATTCTCTGCTGCCAGAACGTCGCCGGTATCACGCAGCTCATCCCTTGTCAGCTCCAGCTCCTTTCGGATCTGATTCAGCGCGGAAATGTCCTCCTTCCAGAACACCCAGCCGCGGCGCAGCTTGTGCCGCTTCAAAAGCGTATCGTCGCCCAGATGGACAGTATCCTGCTGCATCTGCCGCAGTTCACTTTGCGGCAAAGCCTCCTGCATGGCGGCAGACACATATTGGGGGCAAAATGCAGGATCCGTAATCTGGACGGGCAAACTCGTTGCCTCAAAAAGTTCGTCGTATCCGAGGTTGGACTGAATCAGCCCGCATTGAATGCAGCATTCCAGGATGCTCGCAAAGATCAGGCACTGCGACACCGTCATATCGCCCGCAAGCACCCAGACCCAATGGACCTTTTTGACATACGCATAAGCATAGGCCAGCGAAAGCGCAAGCGGGACCAGCGGCAGCCAGCGGATTCTCCTGCTGCGCGGGATGCGGCAGTTTTTCACCATCGAAAGAAGCGCGGACCCCGCGCACAGGGCCTCCCAGCCCAGCACAAAGAAATAGCCGCTCTCATACCGATACACCCGGTCCGATAAAACGCCGGACGGGAAGGAAAACACCTGCTGGTGCAGATCATTGGTCAGAACGAGCAGGAGCAGCAGCAGTGTCGGAAGATACAGAATCTTGGTCCACCGCGGCAGCCGAAAATCCTCTCCCTTGCCCAGCGACCGGGAAACGAAGACCGACAGCATGGGGATGAACAGCATCGGGAAATAGTAGAAATACCACAGCCAGCGCTCTGCATCCGTGTTTTCAATGGAAAATTTGATTGAGCGAAGAAGAATCCACAGCACCATCAGCACCGAGATCGCCAGCAGATAGCGCCGCACCTGCGTCTGCACGATGCGGATCCATAGGGAGTAGCACCACGCGCTGAACAAAAACACATAGATCCCGCTTCGCAGGTGGCTGACAGCCGGAGAATGAAAAATATGCCGGCTTGCATATCGGAGCCACATGGCAAACGCAATGAGCGCCAACACGCTCAGCGCAAACAAGATGCTCTTTTTTGTCGCTTTGCTCATGCCGCATACCTCCCGGCTCTGCACATTTGTACTGATAGTATATCATGCGAATAGGAAAAAGACAACACAGTTTTCCCCTTTGCCGAGAGGATCCGGCCAGACTATGACCTTTGTGAAAAAATAATTGCAAATCCTATCCAATCGGCGGGGGCAAAAGGGAGCGGTAACGGCTAAAATATAAATGGAACATGCAAAAGAAGAGAAAGGCGGTGGAAAAGAGCAAATGCGAAGGATTGTGCTGGATATGAAAGGCGGTCTTCTGGCGGAGGCGGTCATGCAGTCACTTTCAGGATTCGATCCAGATTTTCTTGTCTATCGTTCTTCAAAGCCGGAGGAAACGCTTGCTCTGTGCCAGGCCTGCCGTGCCAATGTGTTAGTGATGGAGGTCTTGCGGCAGGGCATCTGGAAGCTGAGCGAGCGGCTCAAGCTCTGCAGTGCTGTAAAGCAGCTTGGTTGGGTCTGCAAGGTTCTGCTTCTGGTGGATGAGAACGCAGACGAACCGCTTGCCGCTGAGGTGCGGCAGGCCGTGAAGGATCAGTTGGTTGACAATTTTATTTATGCGTCGGTATCGCCGACCTACCTCGCAGGTGTGATTGACACGCTTTGAAAGGATGTGTGAGAGATGAAAAAATTCCTGCGATTGATTCTGGTATTTTTGATATTTGTGCTCGCGTCGGCGCTGTCCACGGTTACCGCGCTTGCGTGCTCGCCGGATGGCTCGAATCCGGAACATCATGAAAACATTATCCAGACCGATGAGGAAAAGCCAACCTGCCTGCGGGGAGGATACTACGTACTGGAATGTACCGTCTGCGGGATGAGATGCACTTATCAAACTGACCCTCCCATGCCCCACAGCTATGGGCCGTGGGAAGTTGTTCCTGGTAAAGAGCCCACCTGCACAAAAGCCGGCACGAAGCAAGCGTATTGCAGTACATGCAACAGGTGGTATGAAATGCCTGCGCCGGCAACGGGCCACAGCTGGTATAAGTACTATACAAAAGAGCCTACCTGCACCACGGCAGGAGAATACTACACCTACTGCCGGAATTGCCCTGCGAGCCAGGGACGCTCCACAGAACCTGCCACGGGTCACTTTTGGGTCGTCTGGAAGCAAGTATTCGCTACCTGCACCACCTCGGGCTATACCGAATTTGTCTGCGACGACTGCGGCGCGGATGGGGGGACCACGACGACGCCCGCCAAGGGGCACAGCTTCGGCGCGTGGTTTACCACAACGCAGGTCACCTGCACGGAAGACGGCATCCAGAAGCGGGAGTGCACAGCCTGCGGCGCGACGGAGAGCCGCGGAATCTCCAAGACGGGACATAAATTCGGCGCGTGGTTCACCACAACGCAGGCCACCTGCATGGAGGAGGGCATCCAAACCCGCGAATGTACGCAATGCGGTGTGACGGAGCGCCGAGGAATCGCCAAGACGGATCACAGCTGGGATGCCGGGACGGTCGTCGTGGAGCCGACGGCAAAGCGTGAGGGAGTGACGGAGTGGATTTGTAATATGTGCGGCATGAGCCGCACAACACCGATTCCCAAGCTCGCGTCGGGAACGACAGCGGCGCCGACTACTGCTCCGAGCACCTCGCCCGCGGCATCGCCGAGCGCCTCGCCCGGTGCGGCGGGCATCGAAACGGCGGATAAAAATGGCAAGGGCGAGAAGTCCGGCGGCAAGGGAGACAGACACGGCGCCGGTGAAAACGCCGCCGAGCCAGACGATGGGCAGAAAAACCAGAAGGGCGATGCACCCGAGGGAACGGCAAAGAACGGTTCCTCCGTGGGGCGGATTCTACTGCTCGTGCTTGTGCCGCTGCTGCTAATCGCTGCCGTCGTCATTTTCCTGCTCGTCCGGCGAAAGAAAACCGGACAGCCGTGACCGGCATCCCTCCGGTCAGCGGAGGGACGTGCCCGAAGCAAGGCACTGTCTGCCAACGTGCAGCAGCCGGGAAACGATCGGAGGAGCGATCATCTGACCGATGCATCTGGTATCGCCGGCGTATTTCACAGATACGATCGATATGCTTTGGAAAGGAGTGGTTATCTTGCAGGTCGTAATTCAGAAAATGCCGGAGAGCTTGCCGGAGTTTGAAGCACGCATCGCCGAGGGACGGCAGCCGGAACGCATCTGTGCCCTGTTTCTGTGTGCGCTTGCGCTGTTTGATCGGGACAAAAATGCAGGCACCGCCGCAATGGATATTCTGCGGGGGGCAAGGCCCATGACACCGTATGACTGCCAGTTTCTGCGCGACCGGCTGCGTGGAAAAGCCTATCTGCCGCTGGCGTATTTTGAAGGTGCGACGCCGGAAAACGGCTATCGGCCGCAGGTGCCGTATACGTTGAACGTGCTGGCAGACCCGAGGCCGCAGGATCTGGAGCCGGGCTATCTGCGCTTATTTCTCAAAACAGCCGGCGCAGATTCGCCGCGGCCCATAAAACTGCGGCAAAAGGCCTCGACTGGCGACTGGTTCCTTTGGGAGTATTCCAGCATTCTCAGCGGCATCCGTATCCCTTCGGCGGAAGACCCGTGGGCATAGTTAAGAGAGAAAGGAAGTATTTAAAAATGGAATTCACCAACGCGGCATTAGACGCAACCGGCAGGCCCGGCACATCCGCTGAAATTCTGCCCAGAGTATGGCAATCCGTTTAACGACGGCGACTTGACGTGAGGAAAACATTGAAAATTGCTTTGATCATCATCTCGATGATCGTATTTATCACACTGGCAGGTGCCTTGCTGTACTGGTTCTTCATTGGAAGCCGGATTCAAGATGGAGGCAGAACGGAAAACCCGGATACATACAGAACAGGCAAGGAACTGGTGGAGTTTGAGTGGCGGCAGAACCACAAAAACTACTACAGCTGCTTTTCACTGAAATTCTATCAGGAGAACGATTTGCCGCTGCTGACCGGCTGGTTTCCCAGCCAATCTGGCGGCGACGAGGTAAGGAAAAGCAGGACAGATGCGTTTTCCAACCCGGATCCCTGGCAGCTAACATGGGTGCAGTGGTTTGAGCTTCAGAATGTGCTGGCAGAGTCAGATCTTCCGGCGTACAAAAAGCCGTCTTCTGACATCTATGATGAAATTGACAGCGAGATCCGGATCGTCTGGCGTACCGCTGACGGGGATGAAACCCAAAAATTCAGCGGCAGCCATGCAGAGACATTGGAGGCTTTGGTGCTGGATATTGCCGAGGAAGCATATGCTGCGTCAAAGCTCGAAACAGAGCAGCGTGAGGTGCGTGAAACGGCAGATCTGATCGGAATCTGCTGGGAGCAGAACGCCCCGTCTGCGCGTGACTGCTTCAGCTTCCTTCTTAGTGAACGGCCGCAGCGCCTTATGTATGGAATGTGGAGTCATGCGCTCTGCAAAATAAATAAAACAACAGGGAGGAATTATTATGAATGGGCACAAGTTTTTGAAGGTCACCGGGATTTTGATGATCATTGCGGCTGTATTTTCCATCATTGCGGGTGTACTTGTCGGTGGACTGGGTGCGCTGGCGGCGGGAGTCGGTGCGGCATCTGGTCTGACATTTGCCTATTGGGCAGCGCTGTTCCTAACACTGGTCGGGGGAATTTGTCAGCTGATCGCCGGTATCAAGGGTGTCAAGCACAGCAAGCGCAGCGAAAAAGCAGGCAACCTGATCATATGGGGCGCAATCGTGGCTGTATTCAGCGTCTTGAGCATCGTGATGAATCTGGTCAACGGCGGCGAGTTTAACGTCACAAATATTCTCACTGGTGTGGCCGTTCCGGCTTTGTATATCTACGGCGCGGTGCTCAATTCCAAGGCAGATGCACAGTACACCGCATAGCTCATGAAGCAGATATAAAGGAGATCAGAACATATATGGGACTGTTTAATAAGAAATATTGCGATATTTGTGGAGATAAGATTGGCTTGCTGGGAAACCGCAAGCTGGAAAACGGAAATCTCTGCAAAAACTGTGCCAAGAAGCTCTCGCCGTGGTTCTCCGACCGGCGCAGCAGCACCGTCGAAGAAATCAGGGCACAGCTTGCCTACCGGGAGGAAAATCAGGAAAAGGTCGCGGCATTCCATACGACCAAAACGCTCGGCACGAACACCAAGGTTCTCCTTGACGAGGATGCAGGGAAATTCATGGTGACGCGGGCCAGAAATCTAGCGGAGGCCAACCCGGATGTCCTGGACTTTGCAGATGTGACCGGCTGCAATCTCGACATTGACGAGAGCCGTTCGGAACTCAAGCGCGAGGATAAGGACGGAAAGGAGGTCAGCTATAACCCGCCGCGCTATGAATACTCCTATGATTTTTATATCACTATTTTTGTCAGCAACCCCTACTTCAACGAAATGCGCTTTCAGATCAACTCCAGTTCTATAGACATTACGCCGCCGCCCTCGGTACGCCCGGGTATGCCGGCAAGATGCAACCCTGAAACCAACGTCGAGTACCGTAACTGCAAAAAGCTCGGCGAGGAGATTCGTCAGGCACTGACGCAGGTACGAAAAGATGTGCGTGAGAAGATTGAGCAGGCAGCCGCGCCCAAAGCGGCAGTTACCTGCCCCTACTGCGGCGCAACCACCACGCCGGATGCAAGTGGCTGCTGTGAATACTGCGGCGGCGCGGTGAACGGCTGAACCATCCGGAAGGAGGCAAAGCAGAGCACCGGCTGAGGCATCAGAGGAGCCTTAGCAAAACAGAAGGCTGCGTGAAGGCGCAGCACCCGTCCATCCACATTATTTGATTTTTGAAAGGAGAAACACTATGGCAAACTTCGGAGACAGCGTAAAAGAGGCTGCATTTGCAACAAGTCCACGTGAATTTGATTTGACCTACTCCACGACGCTGGAAGAGATCATGGAGAAGCTCAATGTCCGCAGGGCGGCGTTCCAGATGCCGTTCCAGATCAAGGGCGGCATTCCCGGCCAACGTATCTCGTTTGAGAAAGAACCGAATGTGGACGTTGGTCTCTGGCTTTTCCTCAAGGACGGCACACACATCCGGATCCAGCCGGTCATTACGGAGGCCAAGATGTCGGTTGGCGGTATGCGCGTTGATAAGAACAGTGCATTGCGCAAGGGCCTCAAGGGTGCGACAGTCGGTCTTGCAACGGAGCGTGGCGCCTATATCGACACCGTGACTGAAACCGTGAAGAAGATTTTGAACGGTGAGGAAGTAGAGGACTATGTCGCGCCGGAGGTTCCGGTCGAAACGAAGGACTGGCTGACAACGTTCCTGCTCTGCCTCTTCTGTGGTGGGCTTGGCGTCCACCGCTACTATGTCGGCAAGATCGGCACGGGTATTCTCTATACGCTGACGGCCGGTCTGTTCGGTATCGGGTACCTTGTCGACTTTATCAAGATTCTCTGCGGCAAGTTTACCGACAAGAACGGGAATCTTATCCAGCGCGAAAAGAAATAAGGAAAGCAAAATGTCTCAGGTACGCACTGCTGTTTTTTGCAGGATTGATATGTTATTTTCTGTTGATCGGCAGATTTGTGCATCCCTGAAGGGTATTGGGGGGGAATTATGAAACAAACGAATACTACGCTTCTATGCCTTCTTCTTGCGATGCTGATGCTGCTCAGCAGCCTCACCGCCTGCGGAAAGGATAAGGCGAAAGATTCCAATTTGATCAAGCTCGGCGACTATGAGCTGCTCTACAAGGGCGCGTGCATCATGGAAGACTCGGACGGAAATGACGCAATCGTTCTGACACTGGACTTCACAAACAACGGCAAAGACAATGCGTCGTATCTTTGGAGCGTCGATGAAACGGTTATGCAAAACGGCGTAGAACTGGAGGTTGCAACTGTCTTTACCGACTACGACACCTTTGAAACCGTGATAGAAGGCCAGTTTGCAGATGTCGCTCCGGGCATAACACTGGAGGTGCAGACAGCTTTCGTGCTCAATGACACCACCAGTGAGATCAAGGTCACCTTTGAAGAGCTGCTCGGCTCTAAAAAAGGCACTATCACTATCGATCCCACCACGCTCAACCGTGAAACGGCCGCCGATACGGAGCCCGGAGCTGCGCTGCCTGCCGCCACGACCGGCGATGCGCTGCTCGACTGGTGGAACGGCGCGTGGTATGGCTGGTGGACGATGACCGGCTGCTCGGGCGCTTACGAGAGCATGGCGGGACGGTGGTGGGACGCCTGCGCTGTCATCGACATCGGCTCGGATTATACGGGCACCGTCACGATCTGGGACGAGGACTACTCGAGAGCGGATCCGATGTCGCAGGCGTCGGTCACGCTGAACAGCGCCGGTGTCGGAGAGCACGGTACCGTGATGTCGGAGAGCGGCTACTTCACGAATCTGCCTTTGGAGCATGCCGACTGGATCATCGATCCCGCAATCAACAGCCGTTTCCCCGATGTTGAAAACATGATCTGCATTGAGGGCTGGTACGAAGACGGCGAGGACGAGTTTTACTACGAGGTTTATCTGCGCCCGTGGGGGCAGCTCTGGGATGACTTTGCTGCCGACTATCCCGACGACATCCCCTATTACTATGACGACTGGTATCTCCCGCTTGTGGAGTCCGGCAGCGCCATGCCGGATGTGGTCGGCGGCGAGGCCGCCTCTTCCACCTCCGGCGGAACGGATGCGATGACCCAGACGCCCACCGCCGCGAACGTATCCGGCGGAGACGGCATCGTAACCGAAGAGCAGATTCAGAAGGGCTACGTCTGGATGAACGAGGTCAATAATAATATCTTTGACGCTACTTACGAGGATATCGTTGCCTACTTCGGCGTGGAAGGCCACTTCGTCAAGGAAGAGTACAGCGACCACATGAAGGCAAACTACCGCTACTACGAATGGATCTCTGAGGACGACGACTCCCATTTCATCTACGTCAACTTCAAGGAAAAGAGTCCGGGCGTTTATACGGTGAGTGCGTACAACACCAGCGGCTTCTCCGGCACAGAAGCCATAGAAAAGTATCTGGACATCGTGAAGGCCGAGGCCGCCGAGGCGAACAGGGCAGCGTCTGCGAACGCCGAGATGAAGGACTTCTCCGTGGAAATCGCCCAGTTTGCGCACGACGATGTGAAGGTCAAGATCATGACGAAGATCCCGGTATCCGGCTGGTCGTACGATGATGGAAAGCGCTGCCTGGTGGAAAACGACGATCCCACAGCGTTTGGTGCCGGCTCCATCCGGTTCGAGGTAAGAGAGAACGTTGAGAAATTTGATTACTACAAAGACGATTTTGAAAACTACCAGGATATCGAAGACCGCGTGATCGGCGGCATCACCTTCCGCGGCCGCACCTATAAGTACATCGGCTATGATTGGATCGAGTACGTGGCGCAGTTTGACGACAGCCGCGCCCTCTCCATCGGTCTGCGCAAGCTGGATTGCGTCCCGGGAACGATGCCAGACATCATTCTCAACAACATGACGTTCCAGTAAGGTCATCGTCCTACTGAGAATTTGTATGAAAACCGGCTCCCGCCCCAATTTGGAGCGGGAGAATCCGGCTATTTGCGGAGAAACGGAGGGGATGCTGTGAATCTCAAAGCGTTCCCCATCATGGCAGGTCTATGGATGGCGCTGCTTGGCCTGACCGCCTGCGGCGGTGCCGACAGACGCACCTATCAGTACCCGGAAACGGCGGTCCTTTTTGACGACTTCCACATTCAAAAACCGTTTACCGTCCGGGGGTCATGAAGCTCTATTATCGCGGCGGACAGCTCAAGGATAACCCTATCCGCTGCTACGATGCGAATTTTGAAGATCTGGGCGATCAGTTTGAATATTCCTTTCAAAACGGCGTTCTGACAATTCAGGCGGATTTTGCCGAAAAGATCAGCGGGCTGACGATTGGGGACAGAGAACACGACGTTATCTATCATCTGCGCTATCTGGACTCTCCGCAGTTTGCGTGGCTGGCAGATGTGTTCTGGTACGATGATGGCTGAGCCTGCAGGACATATCCGGAAAACACGATCATAACTACGTTTGGCGTTGCAAGCTGCCTTTGCGGTCTGTAACGCCGGCCTAGGAAACGAGGGATTTAGATGGCAACACAGATCACCAATTACCAATGCCCGGCCTGTACGGGACCGCTCCATTTTGTCGGATCGTCCGGGCGGCTGGAGTGCGACTACTGCGGCTCAAGCTTCGATATTGCAGAAATTGAAGCGTTCTACGCAGAAAAAGAAGCGAAAGCGGCGCAGAAGCAGGGAGAAACGGAAGCGGCTCAAAAAACTGCCGAAGCGGAAGAACAACAAACCATCGCAGACGGCTCTGACTGGGATGCTTCCGGTCTGAGCGAGGACTGGGGCGTAGACGCAAGCAGCATGAAAGCATACTGCTGCCCGTCGTGCGGCGCGGAACTGCTCTGCGACGCGACCACTGCAGCCACATCTTGCCCATACTGTGGAAACCCGTCGGTGCTTCCGGGACAGTTCACTGGCATTTTGAAGCCCGACTATGTGCTTCCCTTCAAGCTGAGCAAGGAGGACGCCATCAAGGCACTGAAGAAGCACTATCTCAAAAAGCCTTTGCTGCCATCGACCTTCTCCAAGGCCAACCATCTGGAGGAGATTAAGGGCGTGTATGTGCCCTTTTGGATGTACGACGGCGAAGCCAGCGGAAGCGCACAGTTCCATGCCACCACTGTACATACCTACACCTCGGGAGATTATGAGATCACGGAGACAAGCCACTATGATGTGCGGCGTGCAGGCTCCATTGCCTTTGAAAAAATCCCGGTGGACGCATCGAGCAAAATGCCGGATGATTACATGGACTCCATCGAACCGTATGACTATGCAGATCTCAAGCCGTTTTCCACGGCGTATTTGCCCGGATTTCTGGCGGACAAATATGATGTGAGCATTGAAGATAGCCGGGAGCGGGCAGACAAGCGCTGCACAGGCTCGCTGATCGCAGCCTTGCAGAGCACGGTAACCGGCTACGCCTCCTGCAATGAAACAAGCCGAAGCATTTCTTTGAAACGAGGCAAGGTGCATTACGCACTGCTTCCCGTCTGGATCTTGAACACACGATGGGAGGGCAAGGACTTCCTCTTTGCAATGAACGGTCAGACGGGTAAGCTGGTAGGCAACCTTCCCGTCAGCACGAAGCGGGTTGTCGGTCTGTTCGCAGCGATCGCGGCGCCGCTCATTGCCATCAGCGTGACTGCGCTGCTGCTTTTGGCGCGTTAGGGAGGGAGGAGAAATGAAAAAAAGAATTTGCTGTCTCCTGTTGGCGTTTATGTTGACGCTTGTATTCTGCGTGAGTGTAGCTGCAGCTGAGGAGGCGGGCGCACAGCTTCACTATGTGACGGACGCGGCCGGACTTCTCAGCAAAAACGAAAATATACTGCTGGAAAAGATGGCGGAAAGCGTCTCTCAAAAATATGGTGTCGGCGTTTACATCGTAACCGTGGAGGACTATCGGGACTTCCATTCTGAAGGTGTCTATAAGGCAACCTATACCATCTACCATGAATACACTATGGGCGAAGGACCGAACCGCGACGGGATCATGCTCCTGCTCAGCATGGATGATCGCGACTGGGCAATGTTCTGCTACGGCTCACGCTGCGAGTATGCGTTCAACAGCTATGGTCAGCAGAAGCTGGAAAAGGTCTTCCTCGACAATTTCGGCGAGAACGACTGGTACGGCGGCTTTGAGGATTACGTCAAAGAATGCAGAGTCTATCTGGAAAAGGCTTCCGCAGGAAAGCCCGTCCGGGCGAGCTTGTTCTATCCGCTCCTTATCGTGATCGGTCTTTCCCTGCTGGCAGCAGCCGCGGTCGTCGCCGTGATATGGCAGAAAATGGACACTGTATCAGAAAAAGCAACCGCGAACGCCTACGTCTCCGCGGGACTCCGGCTTACGGAGCAAACAGATCATTTCACCCATAAGACGACCTCCAGTCGGAAGATCGAGCGCAGCTCTTCCAGCAGCGGAAGCAGTCACAGCGAATCCGGCGGTGGCGGTTCCGGCCGAAGCGGAAAATTTTGAAAGGAGCGGCCATGAAAACAGCGCACAAACAAATACTCGCGCTGCTGCTGGCACTGGCTCTGCTACTGTCGCTTTGTGCCTGCGCGCAGAAGACGCAACCGGAGTCGGACGAACCCAAAATGCGTACAGATAAGGTTGACTTTCCTACAAAGGCCGATAAAAAAACGCCGGAGAAACAGCCGGAAGAAGCGATATCGCAGAGCGATATGAGCAATCGCACGTCACGAAATGAGGCCGTGGACACACAGCCGGTACAATACGGTTTTTCACAGGAGGCAGAGACCTCGCTTGGACGGCTGCGGGACAGAATCGAATTTCCAATGACAATGTTTGGCGCGGCATATCTCGGCTATGTCGGCGGCCTGTTTGAGGAGAGCTTCGAGGCGGGCTTCCCCGCATGGCTGCGGGAAACCAATGAGGCAATGCTCCACGAATACCCCTTCATCGCTGAGATCGACGAGGCGCACATTATCGGCGGTGCGGGGCATCTGTACTGCATCGTGCCGGTCGACGAGAACGCGACGGTTGCGATCAACCGTGTGCAGTGGAACGAAAAAACACAGACCGACGAGGTCGCGGAGGTGCTCTACCGGTCGGAGAGCGGCGAGCCGGTGCTGCTCTTTGCAAATCTTGACGGCGTTGCATATGAGGCCGACACCCAGGTCTTCATCACTGACAACAACGGGAATACCTGCGAATGGTATCCCTCGCTTGATGCGATGAGCTATCTTGCGCCGTGTATATCGGAAGCTGGAGACTATCTTTCGTTTGACTTTACGGAATATGCCTGGTACAACGCCCCGGCCGAGTTTTCCGCGTGGCTTGCCGACGGCTGGAGCGGCATGACCGCGCTCGGTCTTGCCGGATCGCAGCGTGACGGCATGGGCTGGATCACAGAAACCATGGTGGGGGAAACCAGCCGCTATGCCTATTTCTCGCTGCGCTTCTATCCTGAGGATGAGACGGGCGGTACGGTCGATCTGAATTGGGTATACGAAGACAGCGACGAATTTGAGGAGATGTGGAGCGGTTTCTGGACGATTCAGACCATTCAGGACGGGCCGAGCTATGTGACGCTCAGCTTGTCGCTTGTGGGCGGTAAAAACTATGGCGTCACGGACGGCCCGATGTATCTGTGTGAGACGTATCCCCTCCTGATCAGCCCGAGCGGCACAGAGCTACTGGTCGGCGTGGGTGAGAGCGGCATTTGCCTGCCGTTCATGTCGCAAAGCACAACGGCGTGCGTGCTGACGCAGGCCGTAGGATAGAAGGCGTGCAGGGAGCAAACTGCTTTGAGGTTTGCATTCACAACTTCTGTTTGGTAGCAATCTACCGTCCAAGTCCATGTCCGGGGCAATGACCTGTTCGGCTATGACATCACACCGGACGGCATTAAGGTGAATGAGGAGGCTCAGTTTGAGCAGCTCCGCACCACAAAGGCGGCACAGGAAGCCTTCGGAGCATTTATGTTCGAGGTGCAGGAATTGGATACTATCACCGAGTTTGACGAAAAGCTCTGGCTGACCATTATTGACACGGTGACCATCCACGCCGCTGGGCGGATGACTTTCAAATTCCAAGGCGGAACAGAGAGCACACTATAAAGTAAAAGCAACAGAAGCCACCGATTTTGATTCCGATGGCTTCTGTTGCTTTATTCGTTTTGTTGGCCGTTATTATTCTTATAGTCTGTGCCCCAAATTTCCATTGCTTTGATAATGGGGCGCATGGACTCTCCAAGCTCGGACAGAGCGTATTCCACCCTCGGCGGGACTTCGGGATAGACGGTGCGGGTGATGATGCCATCGGCCTCCATGGAGCGCAGGCGGACATTCCCACCGACCGCTATGCCGTCATGCAGCTCCTTTTGGGTTATCCCCGTGAGGGCGACAAGCACCCTACCCCGAAGCCGAGAAAAGAGAGGCGAATCATCCGGATCGGAGAAGGAAAAGGATGAAAATCGATCCTCATTTTGAAGTCAATCCAGATAAGTGCATTCACTGCGGTCGCCGTATCAATGTTTGCGCTGGGATGGTTTTGAAAGCGCGGTCAGATGGCGTTCCGGAGATGCAGCCTTTTGAACGGTACGGCTGGCGTGGCTGCTGGCGCTGCCAGCACTGTCTTGCTGTTTGTCCCACCGGTGCTATTTCTATCTTTGGTAAGAAACCGGAAGATTCCCTGCCGCCTCCTCCCAAGGAAATGGGGGCTTACATGGAGGAGCTGATTGTGAACCGTCGCTCCTGCCGCCGCTATCAGAAGAAAAATGTGGACCCTGCCCTCATTACGAGAATGCTCAAGTCCATGGCGGCCGCTCCTACCGGTGGAAATTGCTGTAGCGTGGAGTATACTGTCATTGACGATAAGGATAGAGTCGAAGAAATCCGTCGTATCGTATATAAAATTATGGAGGAGAACGCCAAACGGCATATTTACACGGACAGCTTTGACGATTTTTATTATGCAAAAATGAAGGAATCGGAGCAAAGCATTCGCAAGGATGATATGCTGTTCTGCGGGGCACCACATCTTTTTATTGCTCACGCAAAGCAGGCCGGAAAATGGGGCGAGGATATGAAGATCAACTGTAATCTGGCAACTGCCTATTTTGAACTGCTTGCCAATAGCTTTGGTCTCGGCACCATCATTATGAGTTACCCGGCGGAAGTCATCGAACAGCTGGCCCCCGTGGCAAGAGATATGATAGGAATTCCGGCAGATTATTATAAGCGGTTAATTGTGGGATTCGGGTATCCGGAGATCCCGTATGCCAGAGGTGTGCAGAAAGACCGCCCCGGAAGAATCCATAGATATACACAGAGATGATTTTAAATACCGGCTGTCGGACGGACATTCCGGCATATTACAGTCGATGGTTTTATAATCGTATCAATGCCGGCTATGTCTGCACACGCAATCCCTATCGCCCGGATCAGGTCTTGAAGTATCGCCTTGATCCGGAGGTTGTGGATATTCTCTGCTTCTGCACCAAAAATCCTGCGCCGATGCTGCCGCGGCTTGCAGAAATCGGCGCAAAGTACTGAAATTTAATCTTCACAGTAAGTTTACACTTTCCATGCCCCTGCGCCCGGTTATCGAGCGCTTTTTTCAGGCTCATTTCAGTTTCACTTTCTAACATATCCCGTACCTGAGCAAATGAAGGAGGCAATGCGTATGATTCAGGTTTCGCACCTAACAAAATACTATGGGGATTTTCTTGCCGTTAACGACCTTTCCTTTGAAATTGGAGAGGGGGCCGTCTATGGCTTTCTGGGGCCAAACGGTGCCGGGAAATCCACCACCATGAACATGATGACAGGCTGCCTGTCACCTACGGACGGCACCGTCAAGATTGGCGGCTTTGACATTCTGGAGCAACCGGAGCAGGCCAAGCGTCTTATCGGCTATCTGCCCGAGCAGCCGCCGTTATACCCCAGTGAAACGCCTCGGGAATTTTTGACCTTTGTTGGTGAAGCAAAGGGACTGCACGGAAAGCAGCTGAAAAACGGAATCAGCACCGCGGTGCACAGTGCTGGTATCGAAGACGTACAGGATCGGATCATCGGTACCCTATCCAAGGGCTATCGGCAACGGGTTGGCATCGCGCAGGCGCTGCTTGGCAGCCCCCAGGTCATCATTCTGGACGAACCGACTGTTGGCCTGGACCCCATTCAAATTATCGAAATCCGAGACTTCATCAAAGAATTGGGCAAGGATCACACGGTAATCCTCAGCTCTCACATTCTATCCGAGGTACAGGCCGTATGTGAAAAGGTGATGATCATCTCCAAGGGGAAACTGGTAGCCTTTGATAAGCCGGAAAACTTGGAAAAACTGCTGATTGGCTCCCCCTCCATCTCCTTCCGGGTGGAAGCCCAGCGGGAGGCTGCAGAGGAGATCCTGGAAGCCACCTCAGGCATTGCCAGCTTTGAAATCGCCGCCGAAAACGGCACCTGCAATGTCTCTGCCAATCTGCAGGAAGGGCAGAATCCCAAAAATCTCTGCGGCCAGCTCACCCTTGCTTTTGCAGCAAAGGGACTTCCTGTGTTTGAGATGAAGGCAAACCAAGCCAGCCTGGAGGATGTTTTCCTGGAGCTGACAGAGGAAGGAACCGAAAAGAAGGAGGAAGAAAGCCATGACAGCAGTAACCAAGCATGAACTGCGCAGTGCCTATAATAATCTCACCGTTTATCTCTTTTCCGCCGCGCTTCTGTGTTTTGTCGGTGTTGGCTCAATGCTCTACAACATTCAGGCATCCGTTGCCAATTTTGAATATGTGCTGAGCTTTGTTTCCATTGGTCTGGTGGTCATCATTCCGGTGCTCACCATGCGCAGCTTTGCTGAGGAGCGGAAACAGAAAACCGATCAACTGCTCTACGCTCTCCCCTTGAAAACCTGGCAGATCGTTGTGGGCAAATATCTGTCGCTGGTCACCATGTTCTTTGTCCCCATCGCCATTATCTGCCTGTATCCCTATATTTTCTCTTTATACGGCGAAGTATATCTTCCAGGCGCCTACGCCTCCATTCTGGCGTTCTTCTTTATGGGTGCAGCACTGATTTCCATCGGCATGTTTATCTCCTCACTGACGGATAACCAGGGCTTTGCAGCTGGCATTTCCATTGTTCTGTTCCTGCTGAATTATTACAGTGTTACCCTGGCCGAGCAGGTGTCTTCCACCGGGCTTGGCTCTGCTTTTGCCCTGGGGGTCATTGCAGTGCTGCTTGGCTTTGTAGTAAAGGCCCTGACCAAGAGCACCGCCATTGCCCTTGGCGTTGGCGGCGGACTGGTAGCAGTGATTGCGGCAGCTTATCTGCTTTCGCCGGACAGCTTCCAGAATCTGTTTCCCAATATTATGAAAAAGCTCTCGCTGTTCGACCGGTTCCAGACCTTTGTGAACGGGATGTTTGACATCACCGCACTGGCATTTTACGTCTCAATCATTGGTCTGGGGCTGCTGCTGACGGTACAGTCCTTTGAAAAGCGGAGGTATAACTGATGAAACGTAGTTTCGGTCGCATTGCCGCCAAGGGCGGCTCCTACTCCATGGCTGTTACTGCCATTGTGGTTGCAATTTTGGTTGCAGTGAACGTACTGGTCTCGGTAATGCCCGCCTCCGCCACTAAATACGATATCACTTCCCAGAACCTTTACTCCATCACCAGCAGCACAAAGGTGGTGGTAAATGCACTGGAGAAGGACGTAACCATTTACTGGGTGGTTCAGTCAGACAAAGAAGACGACATCATTGAAAATTTGCTCAGCCGGTATGAAAGCCTATCGAGCCACATTCAGGTTGTCAAGAAGAATCCGGATATTTATCCCACCTTTACTGCCCAATATACCGATGAAACTGTCCCTAATAACAGTCTGATTGTGGAATGCGGCAGCAAATATCGGTATATCTCTTACAATGATATCTATCTGACAGACGTAGACATGAGCACCTATTCCTATGTGTACACCTTTGACGGTGAGGGTGCCATCACCTCTGCCATAGACTATGTCACCGCTGAAGCATTGCCAAAGGTTTACACTCTGGAAGGCCATGGCGAGGCAGCACTTCCCGATGCTTTCCGCAGCCAGATTGAGAAGGAGAACATGGAACTGGAAAGCTTCTCTCTGCTGAATACCGACAGTATCCCGGCGGACGGTGTGCTTCTGATTTACGCGCCTGCCTCTGATATTTCCGAGGCAGAAGCAACGCTCCTGCGGGATTACCTGACCTCCGGCGGAAAGCTGTTGGTCATGGCCGGCCCCACGGAAGATGGCACCCTGACGAACCTGACCGGTATTCTTTCTGACTTTGGTGTCTCAACAGAAGAAGGTATTGTAATTGAAGGAGACCGGAACCACTATGCCTTCCAACAGCCTTATATTCTGCTCCCGGATATGGCCGAAGACGACATCACCACGCCCCTGATGGAAGCCAAGTACTACTGCATCTTCCCCCTGGCGCAAGGATTGACGGTCACCGGCAGCAGTGCAACCGCACTGCTCACCACCTCGGATGCCGCCTACAGCAAAGCAGCCGGCTTCAAGCTGAATACTTATGAAAAAGAAGACGGTGATACCGATGGTCCCTTTGCTCTGGCTATGAGTGCTGACACACTGAACGGCGGGCAACTCATTTGGTTCGCCTCCTCCTCCTTCCTGGATGAGATGTATAACGCCTATTCCTCCGGTGCCAACCTGGATTTGGCAATGAACGCACTGTCCTCTCTTGTCGGGCAGCGGGAGGCAGTGTCCATCCGCAGCAAGAGCCTGAGCTATAATTACCTGACCATCTCGGATTCCAATGCAACGATTCTGAAAACATGGATGATTGCCATCATTCCGCTTGCATTTGTAGTGTACGGTGTTCTGATTGTGATTGAAAGGAGAAAGATGCGCCATGCGTAAGGCAGCAAAACTCTATGCCCTGCTGGGTGTGCTGCTGGTAATTTGTGCAGCCGCCTTTGCGGTCAGCCGGCATGAAAACAAGAAAGAGCAGATTCGCACCTCTGGGGATGCGATTTTGGAAATCCCTACCGAGACAGTAACAAAGCTTGCCTGGACCAACGAATCCGGAAGCTTCTCCTTCTCCAGGGGGGAGAACTGGACTTACGATGCAGACGAGGCATTTCCCGTAGACAGTGAGAAACTGGAAGCGCTCCTGACCCAGTTTCAGACGTTCCGCGCCGCTTTTTCCATTGAAAATGTGGAAGATTTCACGCAATATGGCCTGGATGATCCGGTGGGTACCGTATCCATTACTGCCGGAGATCAGACCTACACACTCACACTTGGAAGCTTCAGTAAAATGGATCAGCAACGGTATCTTACCTTGGGAAACGGCAGCGTCCACCTCGCTGAGCATGACCCCCTGGAGGAATTTGATGCCGTTGCAGACGACCTGATTCTGAATGACACCGTCCCCCAGTTTGACACCGCTGAGGAAATCTCCTTTGTAGGAATCGAAACTTATACCGTCACCCGCAACGAGGAAAAGGCAAGCATTTGCCAGGACGATATTTACTTTACCGATGATGCCCCTCTGGATACGAGCCTTGTAAACAGCTACCTTACCACCCTGAAAGGTCTAAGCCTGACAGACTATGTGACTTATAATGTAAGCGAGGAGCAGCTGCAAGCCTATGGACTTGATGCTCCTACTCTGACTGTTGCAATCAATTACAGCAGGGATACCGCCGGCTCCTTTCAGCTGCACCTGACACAGGATCCCCTGGAACTCCAGGCCTATGAGGAAGCTAAGGAGAAAGAGGAGACAAATCTTCCCACCGTTACCTGCTACGCGCGGCTGAACGACTCTCAAATCGTGTATGAAATTTCTCAAAGCACCTATGACAAGCTTACAGCGGTTTCTTACAATACACTGCGGCATCAGAAGCTATTCACTGCGGACTTTTCATCCGTTACCGCAGTGGATGTGACGCTGAATGGCGAAGCCTATACCTTCACCTACCAGCCTGCTGAGGAAAAGGATGCAGACGGTATCTGGCTGTATAATGGCAGCGAAATTGCCATTTACAATCTTCGCACAGGTCTGTGCTCCATGAGCGCCACCGAATTTACAGAGGGAACTCCAGATGGACAGGAAGAAATTTCCGTTACGGTACATCTGGACAACGAAGCCTTCCCTATCTTCACCCTTACACTCTACCGCCACAACGGCACCACTTGTCTTGCAAGTGTAAACGGAGAAGCAATTGCCTTTGTCTCCCGCAGTCAGGCGGTTGACCTGATTGAAGCCATCAATGAAATCATATTGGGCGAGTAATTCAAAAACCTCCGGCAGAAATGTCGGAGGTTTTCTTTTATCAAAACAGATATTGACATTTGTACGAAATCGTACTATAATCACAATCATATGATTTTTATTTTCAAGGAGGAAGCGGTATTTGTATGCCAGGAAACCGCAGTAAGGAAATCCACCAAATCAACTATCTCACGTCTGAAATGGACGCACTGTATCATCAAGCCTCCGTGAAAATGGGAATCAGTGATAGCGTCAGTATCATTCTGTATACCCTCTATGACGCCGGCGGAAGCTGCCTGCTGCGGGATATCTGCATTGCCACCGGGACCAGCAAGCAAACGCTGAATTCCGCCCTGCGGGGACTGGAAGCAAAGCAGCTTCTCCGTTTAGAGCAGCATAATGGGCGCTCCAAACGGGTTATCCTAACAGAAAGCGGGGCAGAATTTGCAAAGAACACTGTTGGAAAGCTTTTTCAGGCAGAGGTGGATGCCCTTGGGGATTGGCCGGAGGAGGAAATCCAACTCTATGTCCGCCTGATGGAAAAATATGCAAAAAGTCTGCGGCAGCAAATCGAACAACTTTAATCAGGAGTATTTTATGAAACAGAAAATTCAATTATCCGACCACTTTACCTATGGACGACTTATTCGTTTTACCCTGCCCTCCATCGGCATGATGGTTTTTACTTCCATCTACGGCGTGGTAGACGGCTTCTTCATTTCCAACTATGCCGGAAAAACGCCCTTTGCCGCAATCAATCTCATCTATCCCCTACTGGCAATTTTCTCCACCGTAGGGTTTATCTTTGGTACCGGCGGCTCGGCACTGGTCGCCAAAACCTTTGGAGAGGGAGATTGGAAGAAGGGGAATGAGTACTTTTCACTCTTTGTCTATGTCTGTTTTGCTCTCGGCGTAATTTTTGCGATAATCGGAATTCTATTCGTCCCCTATGCCGCCTCCGCCTTAGGCGCAACCGGCACCATGCGGAATGACGCCGTGCTGTACGCCCGCATTATTTTGATTTCCCTGCCGCTGAATGTGCTGCAATACCTCTTCCAATCCTTCATGGTCACCGCCGAAAAGCCCATGCTGGGCCTATGGACCACGGTTTCCTCCGGTGTTACCAACATGGCACTGGATGCGGTTTTAGTCATCCTGCTGCCCCAGGAATACAAGCTGGCTGGCGCCGCTGTGGCAACTGCCATGAGCCAAGCGGTGGGCGGTGCCATCCCCCTGGTCTATTTCTCCCGCAAAAACAGCAGCATTCTCCGCCTAGGGAAAACAAAATACAACGGCAAAGCAATTTGGAAAGCCTGCACCAACGGTTCCTCTGAATTCATGAGCAATATTTCTATGAGCCTGGTTGGCATGCTGTATAATCTCCAGCTGCTCAAATATGCGGGAGAAGACGGGGTCGCGGCCTATGGTGTGATGATGTATGTGAGCATGATTTTCGCCGCCATCTTTATCGGATATTCCATTGGCACGGCACCGGTCATCGGCTTTCACGACGGTGCCCAGGACTATGAAGAGCTGCGGGGGCTACTGCGCAAAAGTCTGATTCTGCTTGGCCTGTTTGGAATTGGAATGATCGCAGCCGCTGAATTGCTGGCTGTGCCCCTTTCCAAAATTTTTGTAGGGTACGATGAACAGCTGATGGCACTGACCGTCTCCGGCTTCCGCATTTTCGGTCTGTCCTTTGGTTTTACCGGATATGCAATTTTTGCATCCAGCTTCTTCACGGCACTGAATGACGGTATCACCTCCGCCATCATTTCCTTTCTCCGCACCTTGGTCTTCCAGAGTGCTGCCGTAATTACCCTTCCCCTGGTCTGGGGCATTGACGGTGTGTGGATTTCCATTGTGGTTGCGGAATTTATGGCCGTAGTATTGGGCGGCTTTTTCCTGATTGTAAAACGAAAGAAATACCACTACTGATCGTGCAAAAAAGCGCCGTCTCGGAACCACCCCAAGACGGCGCTTTTCTATTGCGGATCAGAGCAGACACCTCACAGCGAAACCGCCGCTGAAAAATAGATGTTCGTCTAATACCTGTTTGGTGGACTTGAGGAGATTCGAACTCCCGACCCCCACAATGCGAATGTGGTGCGCTCCCAGCTGCGCTACAAGCCCGTTTACTTTTCATTGAGGTATTATAGCCTCAATCTGCCGCAATGTCAAGTACCCACTTGCTTTTTTGTTCCTTGACAGCCGCAGGGGATGCAGGTATGATAGAGGAAAGAATAAAGGATTGGCAATTGGAAACATGAAATTTCGAAAAATATATCTGGAAATCTCCAACATCTGCAATCTAAAATGCAGCTTTTGTCCCGGTACCAGTCGGGAAAGACGAATCATGAGTGGAAATGATTTTTCCGCGCTGGTGCCAAAGCTTCGACCATGGACGGACTTTTTGTATTTTCACCTGATGGGGGAACCGCTGCTCCATCCAGAGTTAGAACAGCTGCTGCGGCTTGCAGGCGAGTATAGGTTCCGGGTAATTCTCACAACCAATGGGACACTTCTAAAACAGCGGCAGGACGTACTTCTGTCTGCCCCGGCGCTGCACAAGGTAAATATCTCCCTGCACTCCTTTGAAGCAAACGAGGCAGGAATGTCCTTTGCCGAGTATCTGGACGGATGCTTTGCCTACGGGCAGGCAGCAGCGGGGCAAAAGCTGACAGTTTTTCGCCTATGGAATCAGGGCGGACTGGACAGCCGGAACGCTGAAATTCTGAAAAGGATGGAGGCGTTTTTCCCCCAGCCCTGGAAAGTGGAGCCGCGGGGCACTCGCATTGGGAACCGGGTCTTTCTGGAATATGGGGACAAGTTTGACTGGCCATCCCTAGAAGCAGTAGAAAACGAGGGCCGGAATTTCTGCTATGGCCTTCGTGACCAGATTGGTGTGCTATGCGACGGCACCGTTGTCCCCTGCTGCCTGGACGCGGACGGAAATATCCCATTAGGCAATTTATTCCAGGAGGATTTAGCGGACATTTTAAACAACCCCCAAGCCCGGGAAATCTACGATGGCTTTTCTAAAGGAACCGCTGCTCATCCGCTGTGCCGCCGGTGCGGCTACGCAATGCGCTTTCAATAATTGCAAAACCGGCATGACCGTTGCTCTTGACGGCCATGCCGGTTCTTGCCTTATTCCACGCTCTTCAGCGCCTCTGCCATATTGATCTTATCCAGGCGGGAGAAGAAAATCGCATCCACCGCCAGCGCCGAGAAGAGTGTCAGCCCCACCGAAATCAGCAAAGACGGTATGCCCAAAATGGGGCGAATCCAAATCAGGTCGATCTTGATTTGACTGATTACAAATTCCAGAAGGAACTTTCCCAATGGGATGCCAAAGAGGGTACCGAAAATACTGAGCACCAGATTTTCCTTAAACACATACATAGCTGTCTCTATTGCATTGAAGCCCAGCACTTTTATGGTTGCAATTTCCCGCAGGCGCTCATTGATATTGATATTGGTCAGGTTATACAGCACAATTACAGCCAGAATTCCTGCGCAAATCACCACCACGACCACCACCAGATCCAAAGCGGCCATCATGGAATTCACGGTCTTCGCCAGTTCCTGACTGACCGTTACATTGGCAACACCATCCAGCCTATTGGCAGCTGCTCCCGTGATGCTGGGATTTCTCCCCTCCCGCACACAGAGAAACGCCATCTGCTGCCCCGGCTCTTGGCCCCACTGGTGGGCAATGGTATCCGGAGTGACAATTGCATAATTGTACACGTGATTTTCGTAGATGCCGGCGACCGTCACAGAAAGGGTTTGCATATCCGGGTTGCGCAGTTCCACATGGTCGCCAGTTTTTACACCCAAGATATCTGCCATGCCCGCCGACAGTAGCACTTCATTCTCCCCTGGCATAGCAATGGCTGCGCCATCCCGATGTAAATCAATGAAATCCGTCAGTTCATCGGAAGCCGCCATGATGTAGATATCCCGGGTCTGCTCCCCGGCGGAAATTTCACCGCTGACCTGATAGAAAAACAGGATCTTATCCGAGTAGGCCTCCAGCTCCTGCTTAAACTGGGTCTGCTGCTCCGGCGTACGTCCGCTGCGGAAATAAACCTCCACATCATACTTCGTCACATCCCGGAATTGGACATCCACAATTTTGGAAATGGAATCCCGAATACCAAAGCCGGTCATCAACAAAGCGGTACAGCCCCCAATGCCCAACAACATCATCACCAACCGCTGCCGGTAACGGAAAATATTACGGATTGCGACTTTATTCAGGAAGCTCACATGCCGCCACAAGGGCAGCCTCTCGATCAGCAGCGCCCGGCCTGCCGTAGGAGGCTTGGGGCGAATCAGTTCTGCCGGAACCTCTTGCAGGGACC
This sequence comes from uncultured Oscillospiraceae bacterium, assembly GCA_934591635.1. Taxonomy (GTDB): domain Bacteria; phylum Bacillota; class Clostridia; order Oscillospirales; family Oscillospiraceae; genus Faecousia. The sequence continues at coordinate 36,226 of CAKTPI010000011.1, forward strand.
GATGGCAGCAATACCAGCTAACTAACATCATGGCTGCGGTATACAGGGCCGTAACAGACAGAGCCATCTTCCAATCAAAGCAAAGCTTAATCTGCGGTGTAACAAAAAGCACCAGCTTATAGGCCTGCCACAGCACCGAGGGGAACACAATACTGCCCACGATCACACCGGTACCGCAGCCCAAAACAGCACTGCTGCCGGCATATTTCAGGTACTTGGATATGATAGAAAAATTGCTGTAGCCCAAGGCTTTTAGGGTACCGATCTGGGTACGCTCCTCATCCACCATACGGGTCATGGTGGTGATGCATACCAATGCCGCCACCAAAAGGAAGAATGCCGGAAACACCCGTGAAACTCCCGCCACAATATCCGAATTGCTGTTGAGCGAATTGTAGCCAATATTGGTAGTACGGTCCAGGACATACACCTCGGTTTCTGTGATGCCTCCGATTTCCTCTTTGGCATCCCGGAGCTGCTGATATGCGTCATCCAGCTCCTGCTGGGCTTCTGCCAGCTGGGTCTGTAATTCCTCTTTGGCCGTTTCCAGTGCAGCCCGGCCATCCTCCAGCTCCTGCTGGTGCAGCGCAATGGCTTTCTCTCCAGACTCGATGTCCTTTTCCGCTTGCTTGAGTTCTTTTTCCGCCTGGTAGATTTGCTCTTTCCCGGCGGCAATCTGGCGGTAACCGGAAGCAACCTGACTGCCGACAGAACCGCTTTTATCGTAAATTTGCTGATAGCCCTCTAAAATTTGCTGTCGTCCGGCACGGATCTCCTCCCGCTTTTCCAGAAGCTCCTGCTTCTGGGTTTCCAGCTCCGCCTGCTTGGCGTTCACCTCACTGAGCTTGGACTCGAGCGCACTGCGCTGCTCCTCCAGCTCCGCCGCCTGGGCCTCATACTGCGCCTTCTCGTCCTGATATTTTTGAAGGGCTGCCTGCGCAACCTGCAAATGGGACTCCGGTGCCCCCAAGGCTTCCAGATTGTCCAGGGCGCTCTGGGCCAAAGAGATATTGACGTCCGCAATCTGCATCATCGCCTCAATCGGGCGCAGGGCCACATCAATCTGGACAAGTCCGGTGCGAATCTGGGTAATCCCGGATTTGATTTCCACCAGTCCTGCATTAATCTGGGTCAGCCCTGCCTCCACTGCCTGAGCAGCAGCTTCCAGTTCTGCCTGCTTGGCTGCTAACTGGGCACTGGCGCTGGAAAGGGCCTGTAAGCCGCCGGATTCCCCGTTCGCTGCCTGCTCCTCCGCCTGCTCCAGCTTGGTGCGGTTCTCTTCCAATTCCGCCCACCCGTCTGTTACCTTTTGCCTGGACTTCGTCAGTTCCTCCTGAGCATTGTCAATTTCCGTCTGTGCATCCGCCAATTGCTGCTCGGTATCCGCGATTTGCTTCTGGGCATCTGCTTTTTGGGTCTCAAAATCCGAGAGACCCTGCCGGTATTTTTCCTGTCCGTCCTGATAGACCTGCTCTGCCTCTTCCCTGGCAGAAATCAGGCGCTGCTGCGCATAAGACTCCAGCAGGGGCTTGATGGCCTCAGCCGCTGCGGCCAATGCATCTCCATACGCCTGGGAATACACCGCGTACTGCCCCGGAATAGTGGCGTGAATCTCCGTGTAATAGCTTACATCAAAAGTCTCCTCCGGGACGAAGAAGTAATTGGTAATACTGCCGCTTCCAACAGAAGTATTGCCCCGGGTGGTATCCATATACAAAGGGGTGCTGACCAACCCCACAACGGTAAACTCCGTCTCCGTCAACTGATTCAATGCCGTCGTTGAATTGTCATCAGAGATGGTCACTGTAGTACCAAGGACGCTTTTATTATTCCGGAATCCATCTGCCAGACATTCATTGGGGGCCTCAGGCAGTCTGCCCTCCAGCAGTGCCAGCCGGTTGATGCGCTGGGGGATGGTATAAAAGCGATAGACCGCAGCATCCTCGCCATTGTCCTTTTCCACGATCAAATCCGAATAGAACACGCCCTCTGCATCCTCCAGCCCAGGAAGCTTTGAGATTGGCTCCAGCATGTCCTTGTTCCAGCCATAGCTGCTGAGCAGCCGCAGGTCAAACATTTGCTGCTCGTCCATATATGCCTGTCCCGTCGCCACCATGTCGGACTTGGTGGAACGCAGACCTACAAACATCCCCGCGCCCAGGGCAATGATCATTGCAATTGCCACATAGCGCCCAAAGGACTTCAGAATGGAACGCCGGAGATTGCGGCGCATCATATTCCTTTTCATTACCATTCGATCTCCGCAATATCCATGGGGTGTTCATTTTGTTCGATGCCGCATACCGTCCCGTTTTTCACGTGGATCACTCGGTCCGCCATTGCGGTCAAGGCGCTGTTATGGGTGATGATAACCACGGTCATGCCGGTTTTCCGTCCAGTGTCCTGTAAAAGCTTCAGGATGGCCTTGCCGGTCTGGTAGTCCAGAGCTCCGGTTGGCTCATCGCAGAGCAGCAGCTTGGGATTCTTAGCCAGCGCCCGAGCAATGGCAACCCGCTGCTGTTCGCCGCCGGAAAGCTGACTGGGGAAATTCTTCATCCGTGCTTCCAACCCCACATCCTTGAGCACCTGAGCCGCAGGCAGGGGGTGCTTGCAAATCTGGTTGGCAAGCTCTACATTTTCCAATGCATTCAGGTTTCCAATCAGGTTGTAAAACTGAAACACAAAGCCCACATCCATCCGGCGATATTGGGTCAGCTCCCGCCGATCCATGCCGGAAATATCCCGGCCATCCAGCAGCACCTTTCCGGTTGTCAGGCCATCCATACCGCCCAAAATGTTCAGAAGCGTCGTTTTACCGGCACCGGATGGGCCGACAATAACCACCAGCTCCCCTTTTTCAATTTCAAAGGAAGCATCATGCAGGGCGTTGATTTTCACCTCGCCCATTTGATAGGTCTTCCCTACACTAATAAATTCTACGAAAGCCATGCACGTTTCCCCTCACTTTTTCTTACGGAAGACCAGAAGTTTGCTGCCCACGTAATTGAGGATCACAACCAGAACACTGGTAACCAGCTTCCAGATGAGTCCGTTCCAGTGGAGGGTATCCACTGTCAGGAACAGGATGCCAGTTTCCACCAGCCAGGAGGCCACCCGGGTGCCGATAAACTTTACAAACTCCGGGGCTACCACCTTGAGCGACCAGTCATGGCTCTCAAACACGAGTGGTTTATTGGTCAGGTAGGCAAAAATCACTGCAAACACCCATGCTATGGAATTGCTGATGGATGCCGATTTCAGATAGTGCAGGCACGGGATATATACCAGATAATTGACCAGGGTCGTCAGTACACCGAACACCAGGTAAACCAGTTCACTGCGGTACTTCTTCAGGAGTTCTTTGATCTTGGGAAGCATAAAATCACCTCATATAAGAAATATTAAAATTACCTCTTGACAAATCGGAAATATTCGATATAATTATATCGATAAATAAATAAGGAGTTGACCTTCATGAAACTTGCTTTTTTTGATACCAAGGCCTACGACATGCCCGGATTTGATTCCTGCGCCAAGGACACCGGCCTGGAAATTAAATATTTCGAAACCCGGCTGAACGAGGACACCGCCTCTCTGGCTGCCGGATATGACGCCGTGTGCGTCTTCGTCAACGACACTGTGAATGCCGCCGTGGTGGATAAGCTCTATGGCTATGGCGTGAAGCTATTGGTACTGCGTTGTGCCGGCTTCAACAACGTGGACATCGCCGCCTGCCATGGAAAACTGCGGGTGTTCCGCGTCCCTGCCTATTCGCCTCACGCCGTTGCTGAACATGCCATGGCGCTGCTGCTGACCATCAACCGCCGCACCCACAAGGCATATATCCGCACCCGGGATTTCAATTTCAGCCTCCAGGGATTTGTTGGCTTTGACCTGTACGGCAAAACCGTTGGTGTGGTGGGCACCGGCAAAATCGGCCGGGTGTTTGCCGACATCTGCAAGGGTTTCGGCATGAAGGTGCTGGCCTATGACAAGTTCCCTAACCCAGGCACCGGGCTGGAATACACCACACTGGACAGTCTCTTTGCCAATTCCGACATTATCTCCCTCCACTGCCCCCTGACTGAGGAGACCCGGCACATGATCAACGCAGACTCCATTGAAAAGATGAAGAAGGGCGTGACCATTGTCAACACCTCCCGGGGTGCTTTGATCAACACTGAGGATCTGATCACTGGTATCAAGGAGAAGAAGGTCGGTGCCGCCTGCCTGGACGTATACGAGGAGGAAGGCGACCTGTTTTATGAGGACTACTCTGGCCATGTGGTACAGGACGATACGCTGGTGCGGTTGATTGCCATGCCCAACGTGATCGTTTCCTCCCACCAGGCCTTCCTGACCCAGGAAGCGCTGAACAACATCGCCGCCACCACTGTGGACAACGTGCTGAAGTTCTTCGCTGGCACACCCAACCTGCAAACGGAAGTCTGCCTGAAATAAGAAGCCACCCATCCCTGCCGCAAAAGCGGCGGGGATTTTTGTCTCTTTCCTATGCCAAAAGTATACCAAACTCTACCCTCAAAGTAAAGGTTTGCAATGTTTTATTTACAGATTTTCCGGCGTGAAATCTGCTCCTGTGTTTCTAAAAACCAGTTGCAATTTTTTCTTCTATCTGTTACAATAGAACAAAAATTCGAGTAAGGATAAGAGACAGATGAACTATCCGTGGATTGATGAATACCTGCTGCAACTGCCCGGTGCAGCAAAGGATTTACAGCCGGAATGGGGCTGGATCCGGTACAAGGTTGGGGAAAAGATGTTTGCAGCAATTTGCCTGGACGATGACAGCTCCCCCTATTACATTACCTTCAAACTGGATCCTGCGGAAGGGGACTTCTGGCGACAGCAATATGAGGATTTTCTCCCCGGCTACTACATGAATAAGCTTCACTGGAACTCTGTCCGGGCAAACGGCTCTGTGCCGGGTGATTTGCTGAAAACTCTCCTGGAAAAATCCTATCACCTGGTGCTGGGTAGTTTCAGCAAAAAGAAGCAGGCACTGATCCTGCAGCAGGAGGACGAATGATGGCTTTTGATTTCAAAAAAGAATACCGTGAATTTTATCTTCCAAAGGGAAAACCTGAAATTATTCAGATCCCGCCCATGCATTATGTGGCCGTGCGAGGCGTAGGGGATCCCAATGTGCCGGGCGGTGCCTACCAGCAGGCGTTGCAGACTCTGTATGCCCTGTCCTACACACTGAAAATGAGCTACAAAGCAGGCTACCAGATGGATGGCTTCTTTGAGTATGTCGTCCCGCCGCTGGAGGGCTTCTGGTGGCAGGAAGGTTCAGAGCGGCTGGATTACGGCCATAAAGAGCGCTTCCACTGGATTTCCGTGATCCGGCTCCCGGATTTTGTAACAGAGCAAGATCTGCAATGGGCCAAAGCCACCGCCGCGCAGAAAAAGGGCCTCGACTGCACCGGAGCGGAATTTTTCCGAGTGGAGGAAGGGCTGTGTGTCCAATGTATGCATCTTGGTTCCTACGATGAGGAACCCGCCACAGTAGAGAAAATGGATGCTTATCTGACAGAAAACGGGTACTGCAACAATCTTACTTCATCCCGGCTGCACCATGAGATCTACCTGAGTGATGTCCGGAAGACCGCACCTGAAAAGCTGAAAACGGTTATACGGCATCCTATCCAAGCGCTTTCCGACGGGATTTCCGAATAAAGCATTCAATTGCCCTCCTGTGGATACAAAGGCCGGGGGCATCCGACAAAGCATCGGATGCCCCCGGCCTCTTGTTTACAGAATTTTGCCGACCTTCTCGCAGAAGCGCTGTTGCACTGCGGGCTCTGCCCCCAGGCCGCGCATGCGTACCTTCACCCGGAAGCCGCGGCTCTCGAGGATGGACTTCCAGGAGTCATCCTCATCCCCCGCCAGATCGTTGTGCGCATGGTCGCCAGCCACCAACATCAGCGGCACCAGGGTAATCACTTTATCCGGCAGGGCATCCAGCCGGGGCAAAATAGTATCCAGCCGGTGGGCGCCCTCTACACAGGCAAGGTATACATTTTCAGGCAGCTTCTCCCGCAGACGGACATAGATCTCGTCTGCGGTATGATCGGTGCCGTGCCCCATAAAGAGCACAGGTGTCCCCTCCTCTGCCGCAATGCGTCCCATCAAATTCGCAATCCATAGCAGATCATCGGCATTGCTCAGCAGTGCTTCCGAGACCGGCAAACCACCGGCCGACTCACACAGAGATGCATACTCAACCCCCGGGATTACATGGGTGGAGGCAAACACGACCTGATCGAAGCCCTCCTGCCGCAGCCTTTCCAACGCTTCGGCGACATTGTCGATTTTCTCCCCCCGCTCCCGCAGGCGGCGCAGGACGATACGGGCCGTATAGGCGCGGCGCACCTGCCAATCGGGATACGCCGCAGCCAACGCCTGCTCCACTGGGCGGATGCAGGTCTGTTTTGCCTGGGCATAGGTTGTACCAAAGCTGACGGTTACAATTGCTTTTTTCATATTTCATCCTCCTGATTGGTAAAAATGTAGGTCTTTTCTCTTATCTTTTCAACACGGATACGGAAAACCCGCTCCAGCAGTCCGGATTCATACAATGCCTCCGATGTCCCATCCATCAGGATTTTCCCATCCTGCATTAAAATCACCCGATCCGCATACCGCATTGCCAGACCCAAGTCATGGAGCACCGCCACCACTGCCCGCCCCTCCATTTCCCGCTGCAACAGCACCGCTGCGATTAAGCCGATTAGAATCAACGGCAACGCCAAGCGAAGCTGATTCATATTGACGTTAGAAAATCCACCAATAGAAAAGGAGGAACGATTACTCACCGCATCGGGAACAAACGTTACTATTGCGTCCATGCAGGCACTCAGCATGCCAGAAACAGAAACGCCTGCCAAAATGATCGTGGTCTTGGATACACCGGTCACACTGGCCAGCATGTACACACCGAATACAGCAAGGCAGGCTCCTGCAAAGGCAGAGACGGACACCCACGCAGACCCGCCACCCACAAACACAGTGCAGCAGAGTACCGCCAAACCAGCCCCAGAGTTGACACCGACGATGCTGGGAGCCGCCAAAGGGTTTCCCAAAGCCGCTTGCAGCAGCAGACCAGCCACACTCAAAGAAGCTCCGGCCAACACCGCTGCGAGCATCCTTGGCAGACACACATAATAGAGGATGCGGGCTGCAACGCTATCCTGGCTGCCAAAGAGCGCCTCTGGAAGAGAAACATCCCCTGCCCCCAAGCACAAACTCAAAAGCATGGATATCAGCAAGGTCAGCAATAACACCAAAGAAACTGTCCGTCCGCTGGTCATTCCATTTTCTCCTGCAGCAGGGACAGTATAAATTCATAGCTTTCCGCCTAGCGGGAATTGGGATGCAGGTGGAAGAGCTGCCGGTCAAGGAGAACATAACGCCCTTCTTGCACCGCTGTCAACGTATTCCAAGCAGGGTTGCTGGTAAACTGCTCTTTTAGGGATTTCATTGCCGCCTCCGAATTGACTCCCATGGTGACCACAAAAATATAGTCCGGATCCTCCAACATGATTTGCTCCATCGAGAGATTTTCCAAAGAAATTCCCTCCCGATCCGCAATATTTTCGAACCCCATGTCCTGAAGGATGGCTCCAGCCACATTGTTGCGGCTGCCCTTGGCCCTCACCCCGGACGAATAGGCGCGCAGTAAGAGGGCTGTTGGCTTTTGATCCAACGCCTGTGCCTTCTGAATGCATACCTCAATAGGTAATTGCACCTGCTCCACCTGCTGCTGATACAAGTCCTCCCGTCCGGTCATGACAGTGAATTTCCGCATCATTTCAATGTAATCCCGCCAATCCGTGGCACCGTAGAAATCATGAGCAATTCCAGCCTGATTGAGTATTTCTCCGATTTCCTTGTGGTTTTGGTTGTCCGAGGAGAGAATCACATAATCCGGCTCCAATTGAAACAGAAGCTCCATATTAGGTTTGTCATGGCTGCCCAAATCCTCCGCACCACAGTTGGCCAGCTGTTCGGAGAATTCAAACGCATTCTCCGGCACTCCCACCAGTTCTCCCCCGGCTGTGAGCCACGCATCCGCATAGGACGCATGCAGGGAAACGACACGTTTTGGCATCTCGTTCTGCTCCTGCGCTGAAACACCGGGAACTAACCACAGGACCAACAGAACAGCCGCAATAACACGTATTATTTTCACATTCTCTCTCCTTTTCGCACGAAACTAGGTCACGCCGGAATTAGCACACAAAAAAGGGAATGGCAGTACACAGCCATTCCCTCTTATCCGTTTACAAGCCAAGCATCCCTTTGGCCATGGCTCGCAGCCGCAGGAACACGAAACAGGCGGTAATCTGGCTTCGGGCATTCGCCCTTCACAGTAGCGGCACTGCACAGGATTCTGACCTGTTTCCCCGCGGCCTCTCGGCACAACCGTTTCATCTTATTTGCGGGATCATTCTACCATAAACCGGAAATGATGTCAATTATTGGAAGGATGCATAGATTGCGCGATTCACAGGGCAAAATAAAAACGATACAATAATTAGGGCAACGTGAATTCTGGTAATGAAAAATAGGAGGTGTAAACAAAACTATATGCTTGAAATTCTGAGATGCCCCGGCTATAATGGAAATGGAACAATAGCTTTTTCCGACATCCGTCGGCACCGGCGGCGAGTCGCCTCCGGGAAGCAAAGATTTGTCGTATTCGCTGCGCTCAGCCGAACTGCTTGTGGTATTTCCGCACACTTACGTGTGCTTTCACAATACCCCTGCGCAGTTCGCCATACATCATTGTATTGTTCCGAAAGGGAGGGAGCTTCATGATTGTATACAGGGAGCTTTCCTCCCTTGAAAAAGATTTGGGATTTAATGCAAGCCAGCTCTATGCGGTAAGCAATAATCTGAAAAAACATTATCATACCGTACGGTTGCCAAAGAAAAGCGGAGGATTCCGCAATCTGTCCGTTCCGGATGCGTTACTCAAGGCAATTCAGAGAAAAATTACAGAGGTTCTGCTGAGTTCCATGCCGGTTTCCCAATATGCAATGGCATATTGCTACGGAACTTCCACAATTCGCAATGCCCAATACCATGCTGGGAAACAGGTCGTTCTGAAACTGGACATACTGCACTTCTTTGACAGCATCCGATATTCAACAGTCAAGGAACTGGCTTTTCCCGCGGAAGTATACGCAGAGCAATTGCGTATCCTGTTGGCCATGCTCTGCTACCGTGGGGATGTCCTTCCGCAGGGTGCGCCGAGTTCCCCAGCCATCACCAACATCATTCTGTACAAGTTTGACGAACATTTGGGTCAGTGGTGCCGGGAGCGGGAAATCCAATACACGCGGTATTGTGATGACCTAACCTTCTCCGGAAATTTTAACCCGGGAAAAGTAATTAGTCACGTCAGACTGGAACTGGAAAATGAAGGATTTTTGCTGAACAGGCAGAAAACGCGCGTTCAGCGCGCAGGCCAGCAGCAAAGCGTTACCGGTATCGTGGTCAATGAAAAGCTGAATGTACCGGCAAAATACCGCCGAAAATTACGGCAGGAGCTTTACTACTGCAAGAAATTCGGAATACAGGAACACCTTCAACGAACCGGATTGGCACTTTCGGAGGATACCTACAAAATGAAGCTTCTAGGAAAGGTCAACTACGCCCTTCAGGTTTCACCTGAGAACACAGAAATGCAGGAAATCAGACAATGGCTGTTGGATAGTAAGTAAATTCACTTAATACGGAAGGAGCACTCCTATGGTTTGCAGTTGCTGCGGAGCAAAGAAAGGTTTATTCGATATGTTCTACACATTTAAAATTGGAGGAGAGAAAATTAACCTCTGCTCAGACTGTCGGGATGTGGTGGGACGGCTGCAATCAGATGCATCCGGTGGTGAGATGGAACTATATGAAATTCACCTGTTTCAACTTCAAAAGCGAGCGAAAAATCCAACTTCTGAATTCCTGTCATGGCAAAGCGCTTATTTCCCGAAGGAAAACTGAGTGCAGAAAAGTTATACTGGGTAGCTCCCCTGCTTCCAAAAAGACCTGTTCTGTCATACATAAAAATCGTGCCGGAGCATTTCTCTCCGACACGATCTATCATCTCTTGTTTTTATCTCTACCCCAACTATTGATATAGAGCCATTTTTTAACGAACCGCGTCCAAATGTGATTGTCCGCCACCGTAAAAGCGTCACCGGGCTGGGCAGCAGTTGGATTCGTACAAATCCTGAGGGCGGCACCCAAAAGATATCACCAAAAAGGCATTAAAAAAAGCCCCGCCTATTGGCGAGACTTTTTGTCTTTGTGTTGG
>CAKTPI010000012.1 GCA_934591635.1 uncultured Oscillospiraceae bacterium
CTGTCGGACTTTCCGGCACTCATCGGCGCATTTGCCTTTGGACCGATTTCCGGTCTGCTTATTGAACTTGTCAAAAACACCTTGCAGCTTATGACCACCTCTACCGGAGGCATCGGAGAGATCGCCAACTTTCTGATGGGCGCTTCCTATGTAGTTGCTGCCGGGGTTATTTATAAACACCACAAAACCAAGAAAACTGCATGGATTGCCTGTATCTCTGCCAGCTTCGTGATGGGCATTGTCGCAGCGCTGGCGAACTACTTTATCCTGCTGCCGCTGTTTGAAACCTTTATGCCGCTGGATCAGCTCATCGCCTCCTTCGGCGCATTTTTGCCGTTCATTCATACAAAGCTGGACATTGTGCTGTTCAATGCCTTGCCCTTCAACATTCTGAAAGGACTTGTCATCGGCGGCTTTACCATGCTGACATACAAGCGGCTCACGCCGATTCTGAAAGGAGTTCACTAATATGGATTTCATGGATATTTCCAAGCGCCGCGTGACCACCCGGCAGTTTGCGCCTATTCCCGTGGAGCAGGAAAAGCTGGACAAGATTCTGGAAGCCGGACGCTGGGCGCCTACGGCAGTCAACGCCCAGCCCCAGCGGATCCTCGTGTTGAACACCCGTGAGAGTCTGGAAAAGGTACGGGCGTTCTGCACCTTCAATTATAATCCGAAGTATGCCGAGCTGGACAGCTCCTGCGACGATAAGGAACATAATCAATGCGTGTATTACTACGGCGCACCGCTGGTGCTGCTGGTCTGCTATGACCGGGACGCCTGTTGGAAACACCCGGAAAGCGGAGAATCCAGCGGCTCCACGGACGCCACCATCGTTTCCACGCACATGATGCTGGAAGCGGCAAGCATCGGGCTTGGTACGGTCTGGATCAGCTACTTTGACAAGCAGAAAGCCCGTGAACTGCTGCATTTGCCGGAAAGCTGGGAAATCAACAACATGATCTACATCGGTTACCCGGCAGAGAATTTTGTGCCAAATCCGAAAATGAGCGGCAAGCGCTACCCGCTGTCCCATTCCGTGTGGTATAATTCCTTAGAGGACGGTGAACGCCATGACGAGAACTGATTATCTGAAACTTCTGGTAGAGGGTATCCACTCCACTACTATTGCCACCATCGGTGCAGACGGGCATCCGCAGACCCGCGTCATCGACATGATGCTCTATGACAAGCAGGGCGTGTATTTTCTTACTGCAAGAGGCAAGGCATTCTATGCCCAGCTTATGGAGCAGGGCTACATTGCACTGTCCGCCACCAAAGACAAAATCTCGATCTCCCTGCGGGGTAAGATCAAAAACATCGGCAGCGAGAAGCTGGACGAGATTTTCGAGAAAAATACCTATATGCAGTCCATCTATCCCGGCGATACCCGCAGTGCGTTAGAGGTGTTTTGCCTGTACGAAGCGGACGGCGAGTATTTTGACATCAGCGCCCCGGAGCACATTGTCCGGGACAGCTTCGCCATCGGCAAAGCGGCACAGGAAGTACCGGGCTACTATGTAGGCGAAGGCTGCATCGGCTGCAAGCTGTGCTATTCTGCCTGTCCACAGAAGTGCATCGACATTACAAAGAAGCCTGTGGTGATCGACCAGCGCCATTGCTTGCACTGCGGGCGGTGTGCGGAAACCTGCCCTAAGCAGGTTATCGAAAAGAGGTTTTGACCATGAACCAGAGTGAAAAAAGACTGTTTCTCATACAATCTCTGCTGAATGAGCGCCCTTCCTGCCATCGGCAGCCAATCCCCGCAGATGCAGAACGGCAGAAGATTTTGCTGCGTGGGCTGATGAACGTCCGCAGGCCCCAGCCCATAGATGCCGCTTTCCTGCAGGTGCAGGACAACTATCTGCAACAGGAAACGACTGCGAAGGGTGTCACTGATCTTGCAGATTTATCCCCCCTCCAGCCGGGGCTGTACCTCTGGCAGGGTGATATTACGACGCTCAAGTGCGATGCCATCGTCAATGCTGCCAACAGCAGCATGACAGGCTGCTATATCCCGAACCATCGCTGCATCGACAACGCCATTCACACCTTTGCGGGTGTAGAACTGCGGCTTGCCTGTGAAGAATTGATGGAACAGCAGGGCTATCCCGAACCCACCGGACAGGCAAAAATCACCCCGGCATTTAATTTGCCCTGTCGGTATGTGCTGCACACGGTTGGACCTATCATCAACGGGCGCGTGACCAAAGAGGACGAGAAACTTCTTGCTTCCTGCTACCGCTCCTGCTTGGAGCTGGCGGCAGAGAATACTCTGGAAAGCGTGGCGTTTTGTTGTATTTCCACGGGTGAGTTTCATTTTCCAAACGAGCTTGCAGCAAGGATTGCCGTGGCAACGGTCAAAGAATTCCTGAAAGAGCAAACTAGTATCAAGAAGGTGATCTTCAATGTTTTCAAAGATTTGGACAAAACCATCTACGAAGAGCTGCTCCGGGCAGATTGAGCGATTGGAAGCGGCATTGCAGGAATGCGATGCTGTCGTGATTGGTGCAGGCTCCGGCCTGTCTACCGCGGCGGGATTTACCTACGCCGGGGAGCGGTTTGAACAGTATTTCTCCGACTTTGCGCAAAAATATGGCTTTTCTGATATGTACTCCGGCGGTTTTTATCCCTTTCCCACTCCAGAAGAGCATTGGGCCTACTGGAGCCGCTATGTGCTCATCAACCGCTATCTGGATCCTCCCAAGCCGGTCTATCAGGACCTTCTGAAGCTGGTTGCAAACCGAGATTATTTTGTCATCACCACAAATGTGGATCATTGCTTCCAGAAAGCAGGCTTCGACAAAAAACGGCTCTTCTACACACAGGGTGACTACGGCCTGTTCCAGTGCAGTGAGCCGTGCTGTCAGGAGACCTTTGACAATGAAGCCGCCATACAGGCCATGGTTGCCCAACAGCAGAACCGAAAAATCCCCACTTCCCTACTCCCTACCTGTCCCCACTGCGGCCGTCCCCTAACCATGAACCTGCGGGCGGATAACCGCTTCGTGGAGGACGCCGGTTGGCACCAGGCAGCAGAGCGCTGCGAAACTTTTCTGCGCACCCGTGCCGGCCAAAGAATTCTCTTCCTGGAGCTGGGCGTGGGTTATAACACCCCCGGCATCATCAAATATCCATTCTGGCAGATGACGGCTAAAAATCCGAATGCCACCTATGCTTGTATCAACCGTGGGCAGGCCATCTGCCCCGGGGAAATCGAAAAGCAATCTATCTGCATTGACGGGGATATTGGGGAGATTCTGACTTTGCTTTGAAGGAAGCGAATTCCGGCTTTATGCGTAAATCCCCCTCAAGAACGCATTGCCCCATGCTCTAAACACATTGACTTCTATGATGTAATTTACTATAAATAACGGCAGGATAGAAGGTTGGCGGCTGCCATTCGGTTTATGAGCGGCAGGGGGAGCGCAGCAGGCGTTTTCCCATTATTCCATTATTTCTTGAGTCAAATCGGAGGTTTTTGTATGAGCAAAAACTGGTTGCATATTTCTCTGTGTCAGGCATCACCGCCCAGGTCGCAGAAAAGCTGGCTGAGGCTATCGGGGCAGATGTTTTCCCCATCGTGCCAGAGGTTCCCTATACAGATGCGGACCTGAACTGGATGGATAAAAAATCCCGCAGCACCCTGGAGATGAACGATCCCGCCTCCCGTCCGGCAATTGCGAGAAAAAGCAGCAATATGGATGCCTACGAGGTGATTTTCGTGGGCTTCCCGATTTGGTGGTATGTTGCGCCGACCATCATCAATACCTTTCTGGAAAGCTATGATCTGACCGGCAAAGCCGTGGTTCCCTTTGCCACCTCCGGCGGCAGCGGCATGGGGAAGACCAATGCCCGCCTGGCGCCCAGCTGCAAGGGTGCCAAGCTGCTGGAAGGAAAAGTATTCAAGCGGAATGTTACTCCGCAGGAGCTGACCGCCTGGGCAGAGGGGCTGAAGCTTTAAGGCAGCCGTGTAAGAACGGTTTTTATAAGGAGCCCCATCATGCATCTGAGAACCTACAAGATTCTGGCCATTATTACAATGGGTACACCTGTTATCGGACTTGTCACCTTTTTGGGCGGCATGCGCCCCGTCAATATTGGTGCTTTTGTTTTTCCGCTTCTGCTCAGCACCTTTTTCTTTCCTCAGCATAAGAAGAAGTAATTCGTGCCGTTCCCAATAGCCAACGTAAAAGGACGTGCTGCATTTTTTGCGGCACGTCCTTTTTGGGCTGTTACAGCGCGTAGTAATTGACTTCCATCAGGCGCTGCAGGGCTTCGTTGGCTTCCTCATCGGTGAAAAGAGCAGTGAAACGCTTATCCACCGCCAACGCCTCCAGGCTCCATTCCAGATGGTGAATCCGGTTAAGCCCGGCAAAGCCATCGCTTGTGCGGCTGCCGGAAAGCGCCCTGTGGGCCGCTTTCATGGCCTCCTCCGGTGGGATGGGGCGCATGCGTATCCCCGCGGCAGCGGCATTTTTGCGGCACTGCTCCCAGGCTGCAAGAAAGGCTTGTTCCATGTTAATTTCTCCTTTTTGTGACACACATTCGGTTGTAGAAATCTAAAATTCCCCTAAATCGCCGCATAAACATACCGGTACAAAAGCTTTCTCCACCAGGGGGCTTTGCGCAGCTTCCGGCGGTAAGCGGTCTGGCAGAGGGCAAAGGCGCGCAGTTCCTCTTCGGTAAGGGTATGCTGGCTGTACAGCGCCTTCTCTGTCATTTCCTGCAGGGCATCCGGCACCTTGCGTCCTGTCAGGCGGGCCAGCGTTTCCAGGTGACGGGCACTGGCAACGGCCCGCTGATTGGCATTGCCCCGCTGCTCTCTGCGCTGCCGCAGCCGGATGCGCACCAGCCGCTGCCCCTCAGCCAATAAGGCCAGCAGCGCAATGCTCAACACCGTCAGCGGAAGCCACAGAGGAAGCGTCCGCCCCTTCTCCGGCTGACTTGCTTCCTGGGGCGGCTGAGTGGGAACCAGGGCAGTCGGGGCCGTTGGATCCGCCGGTTGGGTAGCCGGCTGAGCAGACTGGGCCGTTGGTTCCGGCAGCGTGGGTTCCTCCGGGCCTGCCGGGGTGGCCTCCAGAATATGCCAGCCCCAGGTGCGGTAATTATAATACTCCACCCAGGCATGGGCATCGTCCGAGGTGACGGGCACCGGCTCTCCCGCCTTGGCATCCACCCGGTAGCCGGTGACATACCGGGCCGGAATACCTGCGCTGCGCAGCAGCACCGCCGCCGCAGTGGCAAAATGCACGCAATAGCCGCGGTCTCCCTGTTCCAAAAACCACAGAGCGAAATCGTCCGCCTCCGGGGCCATAGCCGTCCCGGTGCGGTCGTAAACGGCACATTCCCGGACAAAGGCGGCCACATTCTCCGCCGTCTGCTCCACATTTTCCGTGGAAATATCCGCCGCCTGAATCAGCGCCCTGGCCCGCATGCCGGTGTGCTCCGGAAGGGTAAGCCACTGATCCCCGGGGTAGGCCGCCAGTGAAAACTCTCGTAGGCGGTAGTACTCCGTTCCGGCTCCATCCTCATTTTCCGCCTTTCCCTCCCGGAGAAATACCTGTCCATCCGGGAAAGCGGGCACCAGGAGATTCTCCTGCTTGCTCAGCAGCTCCAGCTGCACCGTTCCCCGCTCCTCGCCGCTTCCGGCCAGGGTATCCTGCCGGCCGGCGGAAGATTCCCACGCGGTGCCCGTATACACGTCATAATCCTGTACCCGCAGGTAAAGGGGGCCGGTCTTCTGGGCGGTGACCTCCGCCACAGGAATGCCAAGAAGCAATTGGGTAGGTAGGCTGGAAAGCTCCACCTTCTCCCTGGGCTTCAGGCCGGAAAGAAGCTCCATTCCCTGGGTTTGCAGCGCCTGGGGCAGACTCATCAGGGTAGAAAACAAATTTTCCCGCAGGGTTTGGGTGGTATTGACAAAGCTCGCCTGGGGGAAACAGGAAAACAGCACCGCCAGCGCCAGTGCCACGGGGATGGCAGCCGTCCCGCAAAGCCGGGCGGCCTGACCGCCGTTTTCCCGCCGCACACTGTCCGTCAGCAGCAGCAGACTCACCCCCAGCAGCAGCCCAAACAGACTCTGGGCCGCCGGAACCGTATCCGTCACCACCATGCAGGCGCCCAGACTTCCCAGCAGCAGAACCACCGGCAAAAGATTGCCCTTGCGGCGGCACACAGTGCGGCTCACCGCGAAAATGATGAACATGGCCAGCACCGTCAGCGGCCAGTCCGCCGCCGTTGGTTCCACCTGCAGCACCTCCGGCACGCCGAAGCCGTAGCCTGCGTCATAGGCCTTGGCCATTACCCCCAGAGTGCCCAACAGCTGCGGGCCAAAGCTGCCATGGTGCCAGAGCCAGCCGAAAAATACGGCGGCAATCACCAGCAGCCACACCGTTCCGCGCCGGTGGAGCATCAGCACTGTACAAAGAAGCGTCCAGGCAAGCCAAACTCCCGCCATGAGATATTCGGCATCCACCCGGAGGTGAAAGGCCGTTGTCAGGCAGCCCACAGCGCTCCAGGCGCAGAGCAGCGAAAGGGCCGCTGACTCCAGCGCCTGGGGGAATTTACGCTTCATCCGCATCACCCCCGATATGATACTGCCACTGGGCCGGAGTACCCTCTTCCCAGCTCTGGCCGGGTTCCGCAAGGGGCTGGCACAGCAGCCGGTTCACCGCTTTATAGAGGGTGTCCTGATCCTCCACATGGGCGCACACTACCCCCGCTCCGGTCAGGGCGTGAATTTCAAAATCCAGCTCCCGCTGCAGTAAGTAATCTCCGGCATAGAGCAGCCGCCCGAACTTCCGATCCAGCTCTGCAGGGCTGCCCCGCAGCGCCAGAGTCAGCAGCACTGCCCCCCGCACCGGCTCCATCGGCTCCCGGAGGATCAGGTTGCCCACCTTGGCCGAGAGCTTCCAATGAAGCTGATTCAGATTATCCCCGGGGCGATAAAGGCGGTGCTCATGATTTTCGGCGTAACCGCCGCCGGTTTTGGGTACCCAGCTATTGATTTCCATCCGCTGGGGATCTACCAGATCCTCCACTGCCTGAGGTCTGGGCCGCACCACCAGCGTCTGCTCCTTGGTCTTGCGGGCCCGAAAGGCAAACAGGCCCAGATAATCGCACACCTTCGCCTTTTCCACCGCCACCCGATAGCCGCCGCAATGCTCTGTAGAGAGGCCCCTGTCCTGCTCGTAGCGGAAGCTCTTGCCGGTGAGGAGATTGGTCACCCGCAGAATGCCCCGGAAGGGAGGCAATGGGAAGGAGCAGCTGCCCAGCAGCCAGATTTCCGCCTCTTCACCCTGTTCCAGTACCTCCGCCCCCGCCGGGGCGGCCTGGAAGCTCCAGATTGCAGGCAGGCTCAGCAGCAGGGACAGCCAGGGCAGTCCCACCGCCGTCAGCAATAAGATCCAGGCCAGCCACTCGCCGCTGGCCACATAATACACTGCTGTGCCGGTGAGCAGCAGCAGGTATTCCAGCCGTCTTGCCGCCATATCAGCGCAGCCTGGGAGTGGGCACTGCCTGGAGGATACGCTCCAGCACCTGCTCCGCCGTAACCCCCTGAGTCTGGGCCCTGGGGGTAAGCAGCAGCCGGTGGGCGATGCACTGGCTGAATACCTCGCTCACATCCCCGGGGATCACATAGTCCCGCCCCCGCAGCTGGGCAATTGCCTTGGACATGGCCGCCACCGCCAGCGTCGCCCGTGGACTGGCCCCCCGGGCAATCTCCGCATCATTGCGAGTCGCCCCGATCAGCCGGACGATATAGCCAACCACCGTATCGCTGATAAAGGTTCTCTCCACAGTATCCTGCAAAGCGATCAGCTGCTCCCGGGACAAGATGGGCATCAGAGCTTGCAGCGGATTCCCCTCCTGCCGGTTCAGCACCATGGTCACCTCATCCCCTGGCTCCGGATATCCCAGGCTCAGGCGAATCAGGAACCGATCCATCTGGCTGTCCGGCAGCAGCTGGGTTCCCGCCGCCCCCACCGGGTTCTGGGTGGCAATGACAATGAAGGGCTTGGGAATGGGATGGCTCACGCCATCCACAGTGACCTGCCCTTCCTCCATCGCCTCCAGCAGGGCGGACTGGGTGCGGGAGGTTGCCCGGTTCAGCTCGTCCGCCAAAAACAGATTGGTCAGCACCGCGCCGGGCTGATAGCGCAGGCCGCCGCTTTGCGGATCTGGCACACTGTAGCCTGTAATGTCTGACGGGAGCACATCCGGGGTAAACTGGATGCGGCTGTAGCGCAAGTCCAGAGCCTTGGAGAAGGCCAGCGCCATGGTGGTCTTGCCCACCCCGGGAATATCCTCCAGCAAAATATGACCCTTCGCCAAAATAGCAGCCAACACCCACACCAGCACCTCATCCTTGCCCACAACAGCCCGGCGCACCTGGTCTAGGATCTGCTGCACCAGAATCGTCACTTCATTTTCCTTGGTATGCATCGGTATGCTCCTTCCGAAAATTTCTCGCGTAAAGCTCATTATACCCGCTCCCTGTGAAAAAAACAAGTCGAGGCAATGACGCAGTTGTAAAAGTCCCGGCGGGAAAGAATTGTGCCCCGGCACACAATTCGTGGTATTTTCCGCCGGGGGGTGCTTATACTGGGCTTATCACCAATGAGGAGGCCGGATGATGCAGTGTCAGAAGCTGAAAACCTATATGGAAACCGGGCGGGTGATTTTCCTTCCGCCCAAGGGCATTCGCGCGAACCCCGCCCAACCAAGGCAGGTATTTGACGAGGGCGGGCTTTCAGAGCTGGCCGCGTCCATCCGCCAGCACGGCATTCTGCAGCCCCTGTCTGTGCGCCGGGTGGGAACAGGCTATGAGCTGGTAGCCGGAGAACGGCGGCTGCGGGCAGCCCTGCAGGCCGGGCTCACAGAGGTACCCTGCATTGTGATGCAGATGGACGACCAGGAATCCAGTCTGGCCGCCCTGGTGGAAAACCTGCAGCGGCAGGATCTGGACTTTATTGAAGAAGCCCGGGGCATCAGCCGTCTGCTGGAGCTGGGCAGCATGAATCAGGAGCAGGCCGCCCGGCTGCTGGGCAAAAGCCAGAGCGCCGTTGCCAACAAGCTGCGGCTGCTGCGCCATGAACCCGCCGTGCTGGACGCCCTGCGCCGGGAAAAGCTCACCGAGCGCCACGGCCGGGCTCTGCTGAAGCTCAAGGGGGAGCAGGAAAAAATCAATGCCATCACCCAAATCAGCCGTCAGAACATGAGCGTTGCCCAAACGGAGAAGTACATTCAATCCCTGCTCCGCGGGAAGGCCGCGCAGCCGCCCCGGGCAAATGTGGGAGCGTTTCTCAACAGCCTGACCCAGTCCCTTTCCCGGATGCAGTCCTGCGGTATTCCCGCCGTATCCGAACGGAGAGAGACGGACAGCCAAATCGTACTGACCATTACCATTCCAAAGGATAAGATGCCCCAGGATTAGGCCGCTGCCCTTGACTTTTTCTTCCAAAAAGTGCATAATAGGCAATACGAATGCACACTGAAAAGGAGAAACCCATGAAAAAGAAAGGCATGGTTGGAACAATTCTGGCTGCCGTTTTGGTGATCGCCCTTGCCGTCATATTGGTGGTAAGCTATATTGTTCTGAAAAACTATGTGGTGACCGGTGGGCAGCTTTTTGCCCGGAATCAGGCGCAGCTGGATCTGCGTGACCGGGCCATCACTGTGGAGGAATATAATACGCTGGGCTGGAAGATGCCGGAAACCGAGATTCTGTGGAGCGTCCCCCTGTCCAGCGGTTACTTTGACAGCAGCTCCACTGAGCTGACCGTCACCCGGATGCTCTCTTATGATGTGGAGATGCTGGCCTACTTCCCCAACCTGCAAACAGTGGATGCCCAGCAGTGCACAGACTATGATGCCCTGGCGGAGGCATGGAAGCAATACCCGAAGATCACGTTTCTCTACACCGTGCCCATTGCCGGAACAGATTACGGCCCGGAAACCAAAACCATCACCCTGACCTCCCTCACCCAGGCAGACATCCAGCTGATGGAAAAGCTGCCTCAGCTGGAAACGGTGGAGGCCACCGGCTGTCGGGAATTTGACCTGCTGCGCCAGCTGGAGCAGCAGCACCCCCAATGGCAAGTGCATTACCTGACCTCCATCGCCGGCACGAAGATTGACCCCAGCGCCACGGACTTCTCCGCCACCGGTGCCTCTTATGAAGAGCTGACTGTGGGTCTGGCCGCCATGCCCTATCTGCAAGAGCTAACCCTTCATTCTCCCGAGGCAGACGGCACGCAGCTCACCGCCCTGCGGCAGGAGTACCCGGGCGTGGATATCCACTGGGATGTAGAGGTATTCGGCACCACCTTCACTGACGATGCCACGGAGGTTGATATCTCCGCCGGGCCCATTGAGAGCATTGAACAGGCCAAGCAGATTGCAGGGTTCTTCCCCAAGCTGGAAAAGCTCATTGTAGACAGCGGCGATATTGAGAACGAGGATATGTCCGCCTACCGGGAAGAGGTGCGCAGTCAATACAAGCTTGTGTGGACGGTGTACTTCACCGACAAATGCAAGGCCCGCACCGACGACACCAAATTCATGCCCATCGACCAGGGGGAATATTATTTCCAGGACAAGGACGCCTACAATCTGCGCTACTGCGAGGACATGGTGTGCATTGACATCGGCCACTCCACCGTGGAAAATGTGGATTTTCTGGCCTTTATGCCGCATCTGAAATACCTGATTCTGGCCTGGACCCAGGTGAAGGATATTTCCGCCATCCGCGACTGCAAGGAACTCATTTATCTGGAATTGGATCACGGCATCATTCATGATTTTGAGCCTCTCACCGGCTGCACTGCCCTGGAAGATCTGAACATCAACGCCTTCCGCTGGCGCAGCAGCATTGAGCCGCTGACAAAGATGACCTGGCTGAAAAACCTGTGGTGCGTTGGCATGGGCTACTCCAAGCAGCAGGAGCTGGTTGCCGCCCTGCCCGACACCCGCGTGGTCACCTCTGATGTCAGCAACCACAGCGGCAACGGCTGGCGCAATCTGCAAAACTACTATGACATGCGGGATTACCTCGGCAAGCCCTATATGTACTGATTTCCCGGCCTGGGTGCAGCGCTGCACCCAGGCCTTCTTATATCGGCCGTGCCGTAAATGACCATCATTTGAGGTTCAAAATTTTATTCAGTCCTTTTTAAGCTTTGCCAGTTATGATATAAGCAGATAAAAAAGGGAGGCAACCGTATGAATGTGTTGATTGTGGAGGATGAGCATTCCCTGGCAGATGCATTGGAACACATTGTAAAACACGCCGGATTTTCCGCCGATGCGGTGTACACCGGGCAGGACGGGCTGGACTATGCACTGGGCGCATCCTACGATGTAATCGTGCTGGATGTAATGCTGCCGGATATGGACGGCTTTCAGATTGTCAGTACCCTGCGAGCCCGGGGAAATCACACCCCGGTGCTGATGCTCACCGCCCGCACGGCGATCGCAGACAAGGTAACCGGCCTGAACGCAGGTGCGGATGACTACATGACCAAGCCCTTTGACAATGCCGAGCTGCTGGCACGGCTGAACGCCCTCTGCCGCCGGACCGGCGAGGTGGTGATGAACGAGCTGCACTACGGGGATGTGACCCTGGATTTAAACTCCGCCGAGCTGCGCTCCGGTTCCGATTCCGTGCAGCTGAGCAAAAAAGAGCTGGAGCTGGCACGGCTCTTCCTGAGTCACCCACAGCACACGCTGTCGGTGGATGCGATTCTCTCCGCCGTCTGGGGGACAGATACAGAGGTGACGGACAATAACGTGATGGCCTATGTATCCTTTCTGCGGAAGAAGCTGAAATACCTTGGCTCCAAGGTGACCATCCGGAACATCCAGCAAATCGGCTACCGTCTGGAGGGAAGCAACCCATGAACGCTTACCGCAGGCATTTTATCCGGCTGAACATGCTTCTGGTGGGTGCGGTGCTGCTGATTGTCCTGCTGCTGGTGGGCGTTTACGTGGCCCGCAGTGAATACAACAACATGCGCCAGACCATGCTGGAGACCCTGGAACCCTTCCGGGAGGGAAACGGTTCCTTCTCCTATACCCCCGGCGCACAGCCGGACGCGGCTCCACCCAGTCCGAACGGGGATGCCGGCGCTCCTCAGCCGCCCCAGGAGCCGGAGGCCGCACCGGGCGAGGATGCCTCCTTCAGCCGGTGCATTACCGTATTTTTCTCCAACGGAACGGGCACCATCATTTCCGGGACGGACGGCATGGATGCGGAAACAGTACTGGCCGCAGCCGCTGAGGGGATGGCCGCTGCAGACTCCTTCGGCTATCTCAGCAAGTATGACTTTTACTATCTGGCCGCGGGGAAGGAGAGTTCCCCCAAGCTTTCCCTCTACCCTGCCGCCTTTTTGCGCAGCGCCATTACCGAGGTGGTGGCGTACCTCCTCGGTGCGTTTCTGCTGACCATGCTGGCATGCTACGTCATCAGCCGTTACATTTCCAAAATTGCCGTGCGCCCCGTGGAATTGGCAATGAACCGGGAAAAGCAGTTTGTTGCCGATATCTCCCATGACCTGAAGACCCCCCTGGCTGTAATGCAGGCCTGTCAGCACATCATGACGGAAAACCCGGAGCAGACCGTTGCCTCGGTTTCCCCCTGGCTGGAAAAAAGCGGTGCCGCCATGCAGAATATGAAGGCGCTGATCGATGATATGCTCACCCTGAGCGCCATGGATTCTGCCCAGCGCCTGCCAAAAAAAGAGGCGGTCAATCTCAGCAGCGTGGTCACAAAGGCCGTCCTGCAAATGGACGTAATGGCCTATGACCGGGGCATCACCCTGGACAGCGCTGTACAGGAAAACGTCACCGTCACAGCGGATGCAGATGCCCTGCTGCGGGTAGCCTCCGGTCTGATTGAAAACGCGCTGAAATATGAGCCCCAGGGTGGGCACATTGCCGTCACGCTGGAGGGCCGCGGCCGGAAAGCGACCCTGACGGTGCACAATTTTGGTGCCGCCATCGCGCCGGAGGATCTGCCCCACATTTTTGAGCGATTCTATCGGGGGGACAAGGCCCGCACCGCCCAGCAGGGCCACGGTCTTGGGCTTGCCATTATCAAGCGGACAGTGGAGCTGATGGGCGGAAAGATTGAAGTCTCCAGCACTCCCGAAGCCGGCACCGTCTTTGCTGTCCTTTTCGGTTAAGCTTCCCCTTGCGTTTTCGGAAAAATGGTGGTACCATATTCCCAGTATAAAAGAAAGAGGCTGTTTCATGAACGCACAGGAAATCATTGAATATATTCGCACTGCCCCCAAAAAGACACCGGTAAAGGTGTATGTCTGGGAAGAGGCACCGGTGGAATTCCCCGGCTGCCAGGTATTCCCCGCTGCACCGGGGCACAAGATCGTCTTCGGCGACTGGGCGGATGTGGCTCCAATTCTGGAGCAGAACACCTTCCGCCATGTGGAGATTGAAAACAATTGCCGCAATTCCGCCATCCCCATGCTGGATCTCAAAGACATCCCCGCCCGGATTGAGCCGGGCGCCATCATCCGGGAACAGGTGGAGATTGGTAAAAATGCTGTAATCATGATGGGCGCCATTCTGAACATCGGCGCTGTTGTGGGCGACGGCACCATGATCGATATGGGGGCCGTGTTGGGCGGCCGGGCCACCGTCGGCAAGAATTGCCATGTGGGCGCCGGTGCGGTGCTGGCCGGTGTGGTTGAACCTGCCTCCGCCACCCCTGTGATCGTGGAGGATAACGTGCTGATTGGGGCCAACGCAGTGGTGATTGAAGGCTGCCGGATCGGCCATGACGCGGTAGTAGCCGCCGGTGCGGTTGTCATCAGCGATGTGGAGCCGGGCACGGTGGTGGCCGGCTGCCCTGCAAAGGTCATCAAGCGCAAGGATGACAAGACCTCCTCCAAAACCGCTCTGGTGGATGCCTTGCGGGCGCTGTAATACGACAGGAAAATCCCCGGCTCGAAGGAGTCGGGGATTTTTGCACATTTTGGAGCCTGCGGAATAACATGGAATGAGCATCAAAGCTCAGAAAATTCTAAAAACACGGAGGTACTTCTTATGTGCGGTAACAATGGATGCTTCGGCGGCAACATCTGGTGGATTATCATCCTGCTTCTCATCTTCGGCTGCGGCTGCGGCAACAATGGCATCTGCGGCAATGGCTGCGGCAACGATAACAACTGCGGTTGTGGCTGCGGCTGCAACTAACGCCTAGCATTTTCTCTGCTGGCCCCATCCGGGGCCAGCTTTTTTAATGCCGCACGGTGGACTGTTACCGATCCGGCGAGTGCCCTAACCCACCCGGTTCGCTACACACGTCCACCGCAGGAGAGGCAATCATCCTCCTCTGCCAGTTGCATCAATGCTGAATCTGCTGTTCTTCCTCGGCTTCCTGGCCGAAGGCGGGGGTGATGGCAGCATGGAGCGCGATAAGCGCATGGTCGTGGTTATGCGCCAGGCGGCAGGTCTTGTCAAAGAGCATACAGGCTTCATCTCCCGGCTGACAGGCAGGCCAATTGGGAAGGTTCGCGGCATTGGGATTCCCGGTGCGGGCAAAGTTCAGCCAGGCGTCGCTGAGCTGCTGCTCCAGTCGGTCTGAAGTTTTTCCATCGTTGCACACCGGCACCAGGGCGGTGTTGTGGAACACGAAGGGAATTTCACTGCAATGCCAGGCAATATGCCCCCCATCATAGGGGAAGTTATAAGAGAACAGGTAGGAATAGGTGGCGCTTTCCAGGCACCGGGCCTTCTTTTCGATGAATTCCATTGTAGGCGCACGGAACAGCGAATCCACAAACAGGGCATCGCTCCCCTCCTTTTCCGGGTAGGCGGCGGCGAACAGTGCCTGGATTTCTCCGGCATGTGCTCCGTAGCGCTTTTCCATCAGGGCCGCAACCTTTCGAGAATCTTTTTTCACCGACCGGGGCAGTGCGGGCATAAAGCTGAATTCACCCAAAACAGTGCCGATCAGCACGGGTATGGTCTTGGCATGCTCCCGGAAGCCCACCTTCAGCGGGTCACCGGCGAAATAGGCATTGGGCTTGGGATTGCCTCCTACATAGTGCCCCTGGGCCTCCAGGGCAGGACAAACCTTCAGGTAAGCCTGCGCCAGCAGCGGATAGGGCACCGTCTCCAGCTGCTTCACCTTTTTCAGGTGCAGCTCCTCCAGAAGTGCGGTAACAATGGCAGTGCCGTCCTCTCCGGTGTCCTCCATAAAGTGGGCAATCACACCGCTCTGCACGATGCCCTTGTGGAACAGGCCATCCGCCGCCGGTGTCTGCATCAGCGTCCACACCTTCATACCGCCGCCGGACTGGCCAAACAGCGTCACATTCTCCGGGTCACCGCCAAAGGCGGCAATGTTTTCCCGGATCCATTGGAGGGCAGCGATCATATCATCCGTTCCCGCGTTGGCAGAATTGGCATATTCTTCTCCAAAGGGGGACAGATCCAGGTAGCCCAGCACATTCAGCCGGTGGTTCAGGGAAACCACCACCACATCGCCGTAGCGGCTCAGGCTTTCCCCGTCATAGGCCACCTGCTCAATGGAGGAACCGGCAAAGAAGCCGCCGCCATGGAGCCAGACCATCACCGGTTTTTGGGCACTTTTATCCACCGACTGCGTCCAGATATTTAAGTACTGGCAGTTTTCGTCCATGGGCCAATAGCGGTGAGGAATCATCACCTCGTTGCTGGGTTCGTCCTGCCGGAGCAGCGGGCACACGTAGCCATAGGCCAGCGCATTCCTCACACCCTTCCAGGGCCTCACCGGCTGGGGCGCATGAAAGCGCCGGGCCGTTGCGTATTGGACGCCGTGGAAGGTATAGGTTCCATCCACCACAAAGCCCCGGAGTTTTCCCTGCTTCGTCTGCACAATGGGACCGGTTTCATCACACTGAAATTGTTTTGACATAACGCTTCTCCTTTCAGTCCCCGCTCCCGGGGTTTATTTCTGTTTCTTTTTTCCAAACACGATCCAGCCAATAACGGCCAGGAAAAGCGCAGCAACCGTCATCCAGGGAATCAGGTAGCCGACGCCCTTGGGCCGGAACATATCCCAGTAGCCCTTGAGGTAGATCACCACAACGATCACAGGAAGCACCCAGGTCATATAGCCCCGCAGCCACCGGGGAAATCGCATGCCCTTGCCGATATCCGCCTCAGCCAGGAAATTCTCCCAGCCCCAGCCGCGTTTGCTGACGCAGAAGCACAGATAGACCACAGAACCCAAGGGCAGCAAATTTTCCGAGACCAGGAAATCCTCCAGATCCAGCACACCGGAGCCTGCCCCCAGGGGCTGGAATCCCGCAAGCACATTGAAGCCGAGCACGCAGGGCAGGGCCAGCAGGATCATGGCTGCCATATCCACCAGCACAGCCTTCCGGCGGCTCCAGTGCCACAAATCCATGGAGCAAGCCAGAATATTCTCGAATACGGTGATCACCGTAGAAATGGCGGCAAAGGACATAAACAGGAAAAACAGCGTGCCCCAAATCCGCCCGCCTGCCATCTGGTTGAAGATATTGGGCAAGGTGATGAAAATCAGGGAGGGGCCGGCGCCCGGCTCAATGCCGAAGCTGAAGCAGGCGGGGATGATGATCAGCCCAGCCATCAAAGCAACGAAGGTATCCAGCACTGTCACGCTTACCGCGTCACCGGTGAGGGATTCGTCCTTCTCCTTATAGCTGCCGCAGATGGACATGGCGCCGATGCCCAGGCTCAGGGTGAAGAAGGCCTGGCTCATGGCTGCAAAAATCACATTGCCCACGCCCTGTTCCCGCATGGCTCCGAAATCCGGCACCAGGTAAAATCGGATTCCCGCCGCCGCGCCGGGCAGCAGCACAGAATGCACCGCCAGCACCACGATCAGACCCAGCAGGCCCGTCATCATCCACTTGCTGATGCGCTCCACGCCCTTCACCACCCCCAGGCCGCAGATGCCAAAGGCCAGCACGGTGGCAAGCACCGCCCAGAACAGCATCTGAGCCGGATCGCCGGTAAGCGCGCCAAAAGCGGCTGCCACTTCGTCCGTTGTCATGGGGGCAGCGGTGAACTGGCCGATGAGACACTTCCAGAAATAGCACATCATCCACCCGGCCACGGTGGTATAGAACATCATCAGCAGCACGTTGCCTGCCATGGCAAGCCCACCGTATTTATGGAACTGGCTGTCCTTGGGTTCCAGGGCCCGGAAGGAGGCAACGCAGCTTTTGCGGCTGCTGCGCCCCACCGCATACTCGCACACCAGAATGGGGATGCCCAAAATGGCGAGGAACAGCAGATAAATCAAAATAAATGCCGCTCCTCCAAATTTTCCGCAAATATAGGGGAATTTCCAAACATTTCCAATGCCGACGGCACACCCCGCCGATACCAGAATAAAGCCCAGCCGGGAACTGAAGGTCTCCCGCTTTTCCATCTCTCTGCTCCTTTATATATTCATATTTTCTTTTCAGTATATCGTATTTTCCGATAAATAGCAAGGGGCATTCCCTGCAAAAAAGGCGGTGCCGCGTGCAGCACCGCCTATTCTTTTGTGTTTCCGTCAGGCTCTGCCCACGGCATACAGGCCGTCGCCGGGGAACTCCGGCATGACATCCGTCCCCTGCTGGCACAGCACCAGAGTCCATTCGGTATCGTCCACAGCTTTCCAGAAGACAAACACCGGCCGGTTGCCCGTGCCCCACACCCGGAAGCGGGCAACAAAGGGAGCCTCCGGGCAGGAGATCAGGCGATCCTCCAAGGCCACAATGTTCTCAATCTTAATGTCCATGTCCTCCGGAATCAGGGTCTGCTCTTCATCCTCCAGCACGGCCTTTACCACGTCTTTCATCTGAGCAGTGGTCATGTGCTCCCGCTCCACCAGCTTGTTCTCGATGACCACGCCAACAGTAGTTTCCATCACCATCAGCTTTTCGTGCTTATTGGGGGAATTGTGAACCGTCCACTTAAACTCCGTCAGCTCTGCCGCTGCCGGAATTGCCAGCAGGGAGAGGGTCATAGCCAGGGTCAGAATCAATGCAAAAAATCGTTTCATACTGTACTCCTCTTTTGTTCATTTCAGTTTGGAGCTTCCCCGGTTAAATGCCGCCCGGGAAACGCAAATCCATCGCACTCTCAGTATAACCCCAAACCGCGCAAAAGTAAAGGCCGGAAATCAGGCTTCCGTCCTGGCATGCAGCGCTCTGCGCTCTGCCTTGGTTTTTGCAAACCGATTCAGGATAGGAATGTACAGCAGGCAGGTGAAGGCTGCGGTAAAGCCGCCGTTGTACAGGCAGTAGCCGCCGTGGAGCAGGGGCACAGAGGTCACCAGGGTATAGTGCATCATCGCGCCCAGGAATGCAAAGGGCCAGCCGTATCTCCGGGTGATGGGGCTCAGGCCGCTGGCGTAGCACAGACCCACCATGATGGTCTGGGTATTGATGAAACCGGTAAAATTGCCGCCCACCGATTCCTCCAGCGCCTCAAACAGCCAGGCAGCCGCCACATATCCCAAAATAATTGGGAACACATTCCGGGGATTTGCCCCCACGTTGCAGCACGACAGCATACAAAACAGAATGCCGAAGGTAATGCCGTTGAAGGTTTCGCCCACGATATTGTAATAGGCCAGGATAAACAGCCCGTAAATGCCCACATTCAGAAGGAAAATGGCATTGCTGTGGTCTGTGGAAATGCTGACGGGGTGGTCATTGCTCCACAGCATTTTCCAGTATTCCCGGAAGCTGCCGCCCATCAGCAGGGCAAGCACCACCATCGCCCCGAACAGGACGAGGCAGAAGGCGTTTGCAATGGCGGTGGAGCCGACAGCCAGAGTCTCGGCGGCAGGGGCAGCGGGCAGCTCCACCCCTGTGGTTTTATACAGCATGGCTTGCAGGAAAAAGGCAATCATGCCCACCGGCAGCGCCGCACTGTACAGCGCATAGCCCTGATGCACCAGGGGAGAGTGAACCAGTCCGGCAGGGGTGCAGAAGCCGATAAGCAGACCGATGCCCACCGCCAGCGCCACACCGGGCAGGGTGAAGCCCACGATTTCGGGATGGAGGTAACGCAGCGCCAGCTCGGAAATCAGGGGGGCAATGCCGGTGGAGAACAGCATGGCGTTGACATTGCTGCCCAGCCGCTCCTTTTTCACGGCGCAGTAGAGCCACACGCCAAGAATGGTGGGGATAATGTTGAGCACATTGATGCCCCAGGAGCCAAAGCCCACCGTCAGAATAACGGCCTGGGCGGAGACATTGTTGGCCTTTGCATCCAGCAGAACATACAGCGCCAGACACATAAGACCCACCAGCCCCATATTCAGGAAGGTGGCCGCATAGCCGCCCACTGCAAAATAGTTGGTGGAAACCTTGCAGGGGCTGGACAGGATTCTATAGAAGCCGGAGAGCATACTGGCTCTGTCCGGCATCAGGGGGGCCGCAATCAGAAACGCGGCGGCAAAGAGGCCGAAAAAGAGCTTCAAAAAATCACTTTCGGCTAGTTTATTTAATTTTTTCAATCATCTATCATCTCCAAAGTATATTGGCGCAAAGCTGAGGGTGCAGTTCGTTGATACGCAGCCGTGTCCCCATTTGCTAACGCCCTGTAGGGGTCGACTAGTAGTCGACCCCTACAATGGCGAAGCTCCCGTTTCGTGGGAAACGGGGGCTTTTTAACCAATAACGATGCTCAATTCTTGGGCTTGCGAACGTAGCAGTACCACATCAGCAGCGCCACCGCGCAGCCGCCAACAACATTGCCCAGCGTCACGGGCAGCATATTGCCGGCAAAGTATTTGCCCCAGCTCAGCGCCTGGAAGGCGGTGCCTTCGGTGTAGAACTGCTTGGCGAACAGCCCCAGGGTGCAGTAGGTCATGTCAGCGATGGAGTGGTTGAAGCCGCAGGTCACAAAGAAGCATACCGGAATCCATGCGCCCACCACACGGCTGATGCCATCCTTTCCGGCAAGGCTCATGAGAACGCCCAGGGTCACCAGAATGTTGCACAGAACGCCCATAAAGAAGGCATTGAAGAAGGGCATATTCATTTTTCCCTGGGCAACCTTCATGGAGGCGATGGCCAGGGCGTTGGCGGTGTCCCCGTTGGCGGCATTCAGCCAGCCAAACCGGGCGCAGATGAAGCTCAGAATCAGAGAGCCGATGAAATTGCCGATATAAACCACAATCCAGTTGCGGAGCATTCCGGCGACCGTGGCCTTTTTATCCAATACGGAAATGAGAATCAGCGTGTTTCCGGTGAACAGCTCGGCACCGGTGAGAATCACCGTGCCCAGGCCGAAAGCAAAAAGGATACCGGAAATCATGCGGACGGTGGAATTGCCCACAACGGTGTAGGTTGCCATGTTGGTGACAATGGAGGGAACACCAATCAGGAACCCTGCCAGGATGCCCAGCAGCAGCATCTTTAAGGTGGGCAGCTTTGTCTTGCCCGCACCGGCGGAGGAATAGTTGTTAGCGGCCTCAGCCATGGTGAAAAGATTCATATGTCCTGCCCCCTCAGACCTTTTCGGCAGCCTCCACAACGTGCTTCATCAGCACGGAGGTGGTCACGCTGCCCACGCCGCCGGGTACGGGGGTAATGGCATCCACAATCGGCTCCACTTCCTCGAACTTGGCATCGCCTGCAATACCGCCCAGACCGCCCTTGGCATTTGGCTTGTTGGCATCCCAGTTGATGGAGACATCAATGACCACCTGGCCAGGGCGCACGAAATCAGCAGTCAGGGAGTTCAGCACACCGGCAGCGGAGACGATGATATCCGCCTTCTTGCAGATCTCAGCGGTGTTCACCGTCTTGGTGTGGCACACAGTGACCGTGGCGTTCTTGCCCATGAGCATCATGGCAGCAGGCTTGCCCACCACCAGAGAGCGGCCAATTACTACGGCATTCTTGCCCTTGCAGTCAATGCCATAGTAGTCCAGGATCTCCATGCAGGCAGCGGGGGTGCAGGGCGCGTAGCCCAGATCCAGGCCCTCAAACACACCGGCGTTGGACATGTGGGTCATGCAGTCCACATCCTTCTTAGGATCCAGCCGGTTGCAGATCTCATTCTGATCGGCCTTCAGGTGCTTGGGCAGCGGACGGAACATCAGCACGCCATGAATGGCGGCATCGGCGTTCACCTCATCAATGACGGCGATCACCTGCTCCTTGGTGGCATCCTCGGGCAGGACATAGTTCTTGACTGCCACGCCCACCAGCTCGGCGCGCTTGGTGGCGCCCTTCTCATAGCTCAGGTCAGAGGGGTTTTCACCCACACGGATAATGCCCAGCGTGGGTACAATGCCCTTCTCGCGCAGAGCGGCGGTACGGGTTTGCAGATTGGCATTCAGGGCATCGGTTACTTCCTTGCCCAGCAGCAACTTGGCCATTGGAAAAATTCCTCCTATTTATTGGTTGAAATTGGCACGCACCGCGACAAAGATTTCATCTGCCTTGGCGCAGTAAGTATTCAGCATGGCATTTGCCTTGGCGTTCAGCTCCTGGGCCTTTTCCCGGTTTTTCAGGCTCTTGGTGTTGATAAACACATTCAAAGAAGCAGCCTGGAGGGCAGCCTTGCAGCAGACAGCGCCGCAGCCGGCATCGGAAACAGCCAGACGGCTGCCCTTGGCGGCAAACACCTCGATGGCATCGATGGCCTGGCAGCACAGCTCCATGATGTGCATGGGCACGGCACAGGCGGTAACGGTAGCATCCTCCAGAATGGCATCCCGGTTGGGGTCATCCTTGGGAATGCCGTAAGCCTTGGCCAGGGGAACAAAGCCCTTGTCATCTGCCTCCACCTGATCCAGCAGCTGCTTCTGCAGGTCATCGCAGGTGGCTTTCAGCGTGATGATCTCAGCCTCCACATCGGCATATTTTTTCTTGCCGACAGTGAGGGAGCCGACCATATTGCCCAGGGCCGTACCAATGGCGCCCACCAGGGCCGCCGCGCCGCCGCCGCCGGGGGCCGGGGCAGAGGATGCCAGCACCTCCACGAAGGTGCGGCAGGATTCCAGTGTCATATCCATGTCATGATTCTCCTTCATTACAGTCATAAACGCCTCATGGAAAAGAGCGCAGACGGCGGAAGCCGCCTGCGCTCAATTGCTGCGTATTTTTAGAACAGGCCGGAAATCCTGCCGGTGTCGTCCACATCGATGCGCTCAGCCGCGGGCACCTTGGGCAGGCCGGGCATGGTCATGATCTCGCCGGTCAGAGCAACCAGGAAGCCAGCGCCAGCGGAAACCTTCACATTGCGCACGGTCACGGTGAAGCCGGTGGGTGCGCCCAGCTTGGTCTGGTCATCGGTGAAGGAATACTGGGTCTTTGCCATGCAGATGGGCAGCTTGTCGTAGCCCAGCTCAGTCAGCGTCTTGATCTGCTTCTCGGCATTGGCGGTGAAGGTCACGCCATCGCCGTGGTAAATCTTCTTGACAATGGCCTCGATCTTATCCTTGATGGGAGCGTCCACATCATAGCTGAAGGTAAAGTCATTGGGCTGCTCGCACAGACGGATGACTTCCTTTGCCAGCTCGATGCCGCCTTCGCCGCCCTTGCCCCAAACCTCGGACAGCGCAACGTTGACGCCCAGCTCCTTGCACTTCTTCTCCACCAGAGCCAACTCAGCCTCGGTATCCTGGGGGAAACGGTTGATGGCAACCACGCAGGGCAGCTTGTAAACCTTGGTAATATTCTCAACGTGCCGCAGCAGGTTGGGCAGGCCCTTCTCCAGAGCCTCCAGATTCTCGATGCCAGTCTCAGCCTTGGGCACGCCGCCGTTGTACTTCAGAGCGCGGACGGTGGCAACCAGCACCACGCAGCTGGGCTTCAGGCCAGCCATACGGCACTTGATGTCCAGGAACTTCTCAGCACCCAGGTCTGCGCCGAAGCCAGCCTCGGTGATGGTGTAGTCAGACAGCTTCAGGGCAACCTTGGTAGCGGTGACGGAGTTGCAGCCGTGGGCGATGTTGGCGAAGGGGCCGCCGTGCACAAAGGCAGGGGTGTGCTCCAGGGTCTGCACCAGGTTGGGCTTCAGGGCATCCTTCAGCAGGGCAGCCATAGCGCCCTGCGCATTCAGGTCACCGGCGGTGACGGGCTTGCCGTCCCGGGTGTAAGCAACCACCAGGCGGGCCAGGCGGGCCTTCAGGTCGGAAATATCGGAAGCCAGGCACAGAACAGCCATGACCTCGGAAGCAACGGTGATATCGTAGCCATCCTCACGGGGCATGCCGTTGGTCTTGCCGCCCAGGCCGTCCACCACGAAGCGGAGCTGACGGTCGTTCATATCGACACAGCGGCGCCACACGATCTGGCGGGGGTCGATATTCAGGGCGTTGCCCTGGTAAATGTGGTTATCCAGCATGGCCGCCAGCAGGTTGTTGGCAGCGCCGATGGCGTGGAAGTCACCGGTAAAGTGGAGGTTGATATCCTCCATGGGGACGACCTGTGCGTAGCCGCCGCCGGCTGCACCGCCCTTGACGCCAAACACGGGGCCCAGAGAGGGCTCACGCAGTGCGACCAGAACATTCTTGTTCAGCTTGCGCATGCCGTCTGCCAGACCGACCGTCGTGGTGGTCTTGCCTTCGCCGGCGGGAGTGGGGTTGATGGCGGTGACCAGAACCAGCTTGCCATTGGGCTTATCGGCCATATCCTTCAGGATATTGTAGTCAACCTTTGCCTTGTACTTGCCGTACTGCTCCAGGTACTTTTCGTCCACACCGGCGGTCTTGGCGATCTCGGTGATGGGGAGCATTTCGCACTCCTGCGCAATTTCGATGTCAGATTTGAATCCCATGTTAATCATTCTCCTTGTATTTTCAAATTTGGGCGCCCTGCCGTTGGAATGGCTCAGGCACATACAGGACTTATGCGGCTGACCGTTGGAATGGCTGACCGCACGAGTGGGGTATTTCAGTACTCATGTACTGATAATAAGATAGCACCACCGCCCTTTAATGTCAAGGTTTTTCGGGTGAAAAATGGTGTATTATGCCAAAATGGAATGGGCATTATTCCGTGGCTGTATACCGTTTTCATTGAATTTTCGCCCTGTTTTCCGTCCAATGCCGCACAATTTCTTTCTGAAAGTCGGTGAGGCAGCTGCGCTTTGGCAAGAAAAGCGGGCCCCGGCGGGCAGCTGCCTGCCCCAGAGTCCGCTTTTGCCATTTCTGACCTTATTCCGTTTGGCGCAAAGGGCATCAAAATCCATGCCCATTTCGAATAATACTCTTTTTCGGAAATTTTTCCTCTCAAAGCTGCCGGAAAATCTCCTCCCCAATGGCTGAAATGCTCCGCATTTCGCCGTTTTCGCAGCAGGCAATTTCCCGCCACCCCAGCTTCCGGCTGCAATAGGCCGCCGCCTCCCGGCTGCGCTGCAAATAGCTGAGGTTTCCCTCATGGATGTCCTTTTTGCTTTCGTCCCCCCGGTAGCGGCCGGTCATCAGCCGCTGGCTCACCGCCGGATCCACATTCAGGTAAATCACCGCATCCGGTGTTGGGATCCCCAGCAGACGATATTCAAAGTCAAACAGCCAGGCCAGGAACCCATCCCACTGCTCCCGGGGCAGCTTGCTGCACTGATGCACCGCATTGGAAGTGGTGTAGCGGTCGGCAACAATAATGCCACCCTCGGCATAGAACTTCCCCCAATCCCGCTTGAAGGATGCAAAGCGATCCACCGCGTAAAAAGCGGAGGCAGCATAGGCGTTCACATCCGCTGGATCCGTGCCGAACTGCCCGGAGAGGTACATCTTTACCAGAGCTGAGGAATCAGAGGCATAGTCCGGGAAGGATACCTTCCGCACTGCCTCCCCCTGCTGCCGCAGGCGCTCTGTCAAAAGCTCCGCCTGGGTTCCCTTTCCGCTGCCATCCAGCCCTTCAATCACAATCAGCTTCCCCATATTGCCACGCTTCCTCCCGAACCGTTTTCCGGTATCATACCACACTTTCGCGAGGATGGCAAATCATTTCCGCCCGCCGCCCCCTGCAAATAAAAAACACCTTGAATCCGGAGGAAAGCTGTGATATGCTGGGAGAAAAAAGGGAAGGAGCTTCTTCTTATGATAACAAAATGGATTTCCGGCTGTCCTTATCAGCTGGACGCGGTTGTGATCGAGGTTCCTGCCTCCGATCAGCCGGCGGGGCTGGAAGCCGCAGGCCGGAGCGGCGGGCTGGAATTTACCCGCGCACTGGACAAAAACGATAAAATTTACGGTCTGGGCGAAACCTCCCGGGGAATCAACAAGCGGGGCTGCCATCTGGTGAACTACAACGTGGATAACATGTACCACCGGCCGGACACCCTGTCGATGTATGGCTCGCACAATTTTATCATCGTCAGCGGGCAGGAGCACTGGGGTTTCTTCTTCGACACCCCGGCACGGGTGGTTTTCGACCTGGATTCCGGTGGAACGGGAGTGCTTTCCGTCCGGTGTGACAGTGCCGATCTGACCGTATACAGCATTCAAGAAAGCAGCGACATGGCGGTTGCGGCAGCGTTCCGGCGCTGCATTGGCCGCAGCTATATCCCGCCGCTGTGGGCCTTTGGCTTTGGCCAGAGCCGCTGGGGCTACAAGTCAAAGGGAGACTTCCGGGCCGTGGCCGATGGCTATCAAAAAGCGGGGATCCCTCTGGACTATATCTGCATGGACATCGACTATATGGATCGGTTCATCGACTTCACCTTCCACCCGACCCGGTTTCCGGATTTCGAGGCCTTCTGCCGGGAGATGAAGGAGCGGGGCATACGGCTGGTGCCCATCATCGATGCCGGTATCAAAATTGAGCCCGGCAATCCCGTATACGATGAAGGGTTTGCCAAGGACTACTTCTGCAAAAATAAGGAAGGCAACAATTTCCAGGCAGCCGTGTGGCCGGGTATGACCCATTACCCCGACTTCTTCCAGCCCCAGGTACGGCAGTGGTTCGGCCAGCAGTACAAGGTGCTCACGGATAAAGGCATTGAGGGCTTCTGGAATGATATGAATGAACCCGCCATTTTCTACAGTGAGTACTCCGAGCACATGGCGAAAAAGGACTTTATCCCCGGCAGTGATGATGACTATCAGAAGGATGTCAATCTGGTGGACTATACCAACTTCTACCACAATATTGACGGGAAGCCGGTGCTGCACCACAAGGTGCACAACGCCTTTGGCTACCTGATGACCCGCAGTGCCGGAGAACAGCTGAACCGCATGATGGAGAAGCGGTATCTGCTCTTCTCCCGCTCCAGCTGCATCGGGGCCCATCGCTACGGCGGCATCTGGACGGGAGACAACCGCTCCAGCTGGGAAAACCTGCGCATGGCAGTGTGTCAGATGCCCTCGCTGAATATGTGCGGCTTTTTGTACATCGGCACGGACATCGGCGGCTTTGCCGGAAACTGCACCCGGGAGTTGCTGCTGCGCTGGCTTGCTTTCGGCGTATTCACGCCCCTGATGCGCAACCACGCCATGAAGGGCACCCGCCGGCAGGAATGCTACCGCTTCGCAGGCGCCGAGGATTTCCGCACGGTCATCAGTCTGCGCTACCGGCTGCTTCCCTATCTGTATTCCGAGTATATGAAAGCCGCCACCCGGGGCACTCTGTATTTCCGCCCCCTGGCCTTTGACTTTCCGGAGAATGCGCAGGCCGCAGAGGTTGAAGATCAGTTGATGCTGGGCGACAGCCTGATGATCGCCCCTCTGATGGAAAAAGGGAAGGCGGAGCGCACCGTGTATCTGCCGGAGGACATGACCCGGGTGACCTATGACGGCGAATTCCGCACAGAGCCCCTGCCCTGCGGACGGCATACGATCCACGCGGCACTGAACCAGGTGGTATTTTTCATCCGTAAGGATCGCCTGCTTCCCATTGCCGCAGAGGCCGCCAAGGTTGAGCAGGTGGATTTGGAGCACGTCACCCTGCTGGGCACCGGTTCCCGGTATGAACAGTACCTGGACAATGGGCAAACCAAGGACTATGGCGAAGACCATATCCGCATACTGACCAAGTAAGGACAAACAATGGGGCTTGCTGCATTGCAAAGCAGTAAGCCCCATTGTTATTGTTATTCTGTTTTTCAGAGCTTTCCCAAAATCCACCAACAGCTCAGTGCAGCAATCAGGAAGGAGCCGGGAACCACCGTGCCGGTACGGCGATAGCAGGCGGTTCCAAGCAGGCTGAACAGAAGTGTCTGGGGCAGCAGCTCCAACAGCAGCGCGCCGCCGGAATTGCCAAAGACCGCGCCCAGGAAAGCATCCGCCCCAAAGCCGGACAGCTGCGCCGCCGCATAACCCGCCAGCGCCAGCAGTACACTCCCGGCCATGACCAGGAAGCAGCGCCACCAGCAGCCGAAAAAGCCCCGGATGCCCCGCAGATATGCCTGATTTGTCCGGTTCAGGGCCAAAAACCGGCTGCTACACACCAAATAGCACAGGGTAATGACCGGATAGTAAATTCCGATCTGCTCTGCATGCGCCCGGGTAAAGCGGCAGAACAGAGGTCGGACGAATTGCAGCTCCAGCCGGAACTGCCACCGGAACAGGACGTTCATCCCATAAATCATGCCAACCCCCAGTGCCGCCAACAGCAGGCTCCACAGGTACAGCCCCAGGTCGATGTGCTCCGGCCAGCGGGCCGAGGAGAGACCCATATCATAGCAATTAATGATTCGGCCCCGCCGCCGGGCGCGCCGGCAGGTGATCCAGTTTGCCAGCAGCAGCACCACAGCCAGCAGACCATACCAGGCAAAGAATCCGTTTCCCGCCGGAATGCGGAACACCTGTCCCGGCAGCTTCTGCCCCAGCCACGTCATAACGGGGTAGGACGCCCCCGCCGCCAGCACAAAGAACAGGGCGCTGCCCCACCGTTTGCCCCATCCGGCAAGATGATCCCCACTGGGCAGGGGCTGCACCACCGTACACAGGCCAGGCAGCCGAAGCAGCAGCTCACCCAGCGGCACCAGGGCGCAGAGGACAAGCAGCGTCGCCGCCAAGGTCAGCCATTCGGCCACCATGGCAATCTGGTCACTGGCCGGGGCAGTCAGATTCAGGCCAATGGCAGCCTTCAGCCAGCGCAGTGCGGCGGCCAGCCCCTTGGCGCTGTGGGCGGCCAAAGCAGGAACCGTGGAAATCAGCTCCACCCGCTGGGCACTGCCATCTGCAAAGCTTCCGAAGGTCGTATCCCATTGGAGCTCATCCGTGTCCGTCCCAGTTTTCTCTCCATATTCCGGCTGCATCAGCAGCATATTGGAAAGCGCTTCCGTTTCCTCACCGGTGGTGCTGCCCCAAGGCAGCACCACCGCCTTCGGCGCGATATCCGTATCCGCATAGCGGGCGGCTACACTCCGGCAGCCCTCCGGCTCTCCGCAAAGGGCCAGACGGCCGCCATCCACATTGGGCTGCTGGGACAGCAGCCAGTAGGCAGCGGCCGCGCCGCCATGCTCCCCTGTGGTGTATTCCTCCGGGATCAGCACCACAGCGCCGCGCCGGGCCAGTTCCGCCGCGTAGAAAAGGCCGTTTTCCCTATTGCCGGGGAGCAGCAATACCCCCGGCCCCGGCTGCTCCGCCGTTGCAGACAGGGGACAATAGCACTCGTAGGTCAGGCTGCTGCCATCCGCTTGATTATGCAGACGGCCGTTTACGATCCGCACTGCCCCGCCGCTGCACCGCACGCCATCCGCAAAGGCCATGCACACCGCCGCGCCCAGCAGGAACAGCAAAAGCAGCAGTACTGGCCGCAAAACCATCCTTCTTCTCGTCATACGTTCTCATCCTTCCCGCTGCGTCCCAGATTTTCAGATGCGCTCAGTATATCATTCCGGCAAAGCCTTTGCAAGTATTTTCACAAACAGGATTGATTTTCTTTCATTGCTTTTGTATAATAAGACAAGAACGATCCCTTCCATATACAACTGAAAGGAGCTTATCCCCCATGATTCACTATCACGCAAAGCTCACCCCCGATGTCACCGCCAGTGAGCAGGCCCACAGTGACTACATCCGCGCTATCTCCGGCGAGTGCATGGTGCTGCTGGAAAATGACGGTGTTTTGCCCCTGGCCAGCCCTCGGGAGGTTGCCCTGTACGGCAACGGTGCCCGGGCCACCGTCAAGGGCGGCACCGGCAGCGGCGAGGTCAACAGCCGCTACAGTATCTCCGTGGAGCAGGGCCTGGAGGCCGCTGGCTTTACGGTGACCACCAAGGACTGGCTGGCTGCCCAGGACGCCGCCGTCAAGGCAGAAAACGATGCCTATCTGGCCGATGTCCACGCCCGGGCCACCGCCATGGGCGTCCCGGATTTCTTTGTCATGTTCAACGAGCATGCCATCCCCAAGGCACTGGCCCCCTTCCGGAAGGCAGCGGGTGACCTGGCCATTTACGTGCTGGCCCGGAACTCCGGTGAGGGCAGCGACCGCTACGATGCCCCCGGCGACTACGAGCTGACCCAGGATGAAATTGATTTTCTCACTGCTCTGGGGCAGAATTACAAGCAGGTGATCCTCCTGCTGAACCTGGGTGGTGTGGTCAACGCTTCCACACTGAAGGCTATCCCCGGCATCAATGCCTCCCTGCTGATTTCCCAGAGCGGCAACATGGGCGGCCACATTGTGGCGGATGTGCTGCTGGGCAAATCCATCCCCAGCGGGCGTCTCACCGACACCTGGGCCGCAAATTACGCGGACTACCCGTCCTCTGCCACCTTCAGCCACAACAATGGCGACTGGCACGATGAGGATTATGTGGACGGCATCTTTGTGGGCTACCGCTACTTCGACACCTTCAATGTCACTCCCGTCTACCCCTTTGGCTACGGTCTGAATTACACCTCCTTTGAAATGCAGGCCCTGTCCACCGCAGCCGATGAGCACTGGGTATCCGTCACCGTGCAGGTGCGCAATACCGGCAGGCACCCCGGCCGGGAGGTCGTCCAGGTGTACGGCTCCGCGCCCCGGGAGGGACTGGAAAAGCCCATGCAGGTGCTGTGCGGCTTTGGAAAGACCCGGCTGCTCCAGCCCGGCGAAACCCAGACGCTGACCGTTGGCTTTGCGCTTACCAATCTGGAAAGCTACGACCCCGCCAAGGCCGCCTACGTGCTGGAAAAAGGCGAGTATATCATCCGCGTCGGCAAGAACAGCCGGGATACCCACGTGGCTGCCCTGCTCCGGCTGGACGAGACCGCTGTCACCAAAAAGGTCAAAAATATCTG
Organism: uncultured Oscillospiraceae bacterium; assembly: GCA_934591635.1. Taxonomy (GTDB): domain Bacteria; phylum Bacillota; class Clostridia; order Oscillospirales; family Oscillospiraceae; genus Faecousia. Next base: position 30,182 of record CAKTPI010000012.1, read on the forward strand.
CCCGCTGGATCGGGAATTCGATGAGATCTCCTGCGCCGGCGTGACCCCCTGGACTCCGGCCGGTGAGCAGGCCGAAAAAGCCGCCGCTCCCGTGTTTGCCCTGTACGCTGCCAGGATTCCCACTGTGACAGTCACCTATGCCGGAGAGCCCGCCCCCCTACCCTCTGCCGGAACCGACCACACCATCACCATGGAAGAAGTGCGGGACGGCAAATATACCATGGCCCAGCTGGTTTCCCAACTGACTGTGGAGGAAATGGCCGAAATGTGCGTGGGCGCGGCCCGGGATAACGACAGCGTCATTGGTGCGGCCTCCAAGGCCGTCCCCGGTGCTGCCGGTGAGACCAGCATGCATCTGGCCTATCGCGGAGTACGGGACATGACCAACGCCGACGGCCCTGCCGGCCTGCGGCTGATTCCCCACTTCCGCACCGATGCCGAAGGCACCCTCCTGCCCGGCGGGCAATCCATGGGTGGCCTTGGTGAAACCTATGGTGAAAAGCAGCCCGGCGAAACAGACTACTACCAGTACTGCACTGCCATTCCCATTGCCTGGCTGCTGGCCAGCTCCTGGGATTTGGAGCTGATTGAAAAATGCGGCGATGTAGTGGGTGCCGAGATGGAAACCTTCGGCGTTCGGGTCTGGCTGGCCCCCGGTATGAACATCCACCGCAACCCCCTATGCGGCCGGAACTTTGAGTATTACTCCGAGGATCCCCTGCTCAGTGGCCTGTGCGCGGCAGCAGACGTCCGCGGCGTGCAGAAGCACCCGGGCGTTGGCACCAGCATCAAGCACTACTTCGCCAACAATCAGGAAGACAACCGCATGTACTGCAACGCCCACATCAAGGAGCGCGCCATCCGGGAAATCTACCTGCGCAACTTTGGCGTGTGCATTGAGGCTTCTCAGCCCATGACCATCATGACCAGCTACAACCTGATCAACGGTGTCCACGGCGCCAACTGCTATGACTCCATCACCTGCTACGCCCGGGAGGAGTGCGGGTTCCAGGGCTATGTGATGACCGACTGGTTCACCAGCAATGAGAAAATTTCCAGCGCCCTGGCAAAGCCAGACCGCCGGTACCCCTGTGCTTCCAGTCCCCAGTGCGTCTATGCCGGGAACGATGTCCAGATGCCCGGCTGTGAGGGCAACATTGCCGATATCGTCGCCGCCGTAAAGGACGGCAGCCTGCCCATCGGCTATCTCCAGCGCAGCACCACGAAGCTGCTGGAGGTTGACCTGAAATGCGGTAGCTTCCCCGAAGCCGGCCCCTATATTGCGGGCCAGAAGCTGCGTTCCTTCGTCAGCCAGAAATAATGTAATCTCCCGTTAATCTCCCAAAATTGCAGGCCCTTTCCCAGATGGGAAGGGCCTGCTTTAATAAAAAAGATACAAAACCATGCAGGAGGCATCCAAATGCTGAAGCAGCTCAAATACTTTCAATCTGTTGTTCGCTTAAACAGCTTCTCTGAGGCAGCTGAGGAAAATTTCATTTCTCAGTCCGCCATTTCCCAACAGGTACAGGCTCTGGAGCGGGAACTGGGTTTCCGGCTTCTGGATCGCAAAAACCGCAGCTTTACCCTGACACCCGCAGGGGAATTCTTCTATCAAAGGAGCCTGATCCTGACGGTGGACTACGAACGGATGTGCAGCGAGGCCGCAAAAATTGCCAAGGGCAATCAGACCAGGCTCAGGATTGGGTATCTGCGCTGCTATACGGGCAGCGAATTTCGCCGCGCTGCTGAAAGTGCAGTTTGAAAAATAAGGATTACGGCAGAACCTGCGGAGGTAACGGATATGGCAAAACATGAGTTTGGAATCATGCAAACTGCTCCAAAAGCGGGTAGAAGATATGATAATTATGAGCCGCAGAAATACAATTATATCTCGGTAGAGGGTGCTCCCTTGAGAGACATTGTGGGAAGGCTTGGCATGATGTAATTTGTAAAGGGTGATTTCCACCCAGAATTACATCATGACGGGTATCTCTTTGTGGTGAATGGAAGCAGTTATGAATTGGCCGGAAAATCCCTCACACTTTTCAGCTGGTGTGGGGGATTTTCATAGGCAGATATTTTCTACTTTGCTGGAAACAATCTTTGAAACTTACTGACATCAGCACTGCTACCGTCTGACCTTGGGCAGGTGGTGAGTAAGTGCGCCCTTGCAGATTGCTTGCGCTTGAGACCCGTGTGTGCTATACTAAATGCCAATTCAACAAATCGGAATTTATGGAGGTGTTTAGAATGAAACAGAAAGTTCCTATGATATGCAACATTGTGAGTCTCATTCTGTTGATTGTATTTGTTATTAAGAGCATCGTTGATTATACTCAATACTCAACATCGCTAAACTCTGCGCCTTTTTATTTGTGGGTGTTAGTAAATGCTTTGTTTTTGGTAATTCCTGCAATTATTTTGTTCGTTATTGGTTTCGTTGTAAAGAAGAAACAGTAAACAATTCCAGTTTATCGACTTGACTTGCTCCTTTGGTTAACTGTTTTGCTCCTCGGCTCTGATCGGGCGGTGGCATCCCACTTGCCATATTTCTATCCGATGGGAAAGGGGCTTCCTCTTAATGAGGCGGCCCCTTTTATAAGTTTTTCTTATTTAAAAAGCCAGAAAGGGAAATTGATTGCCGCGGCAATGGCGACTATAATAGAAGTCAGAAAAGCCAATGGAGGGACGAAATATGGCAGCTTTGATCACGTTTTACTCCCGCGTGGGAGAGAATTTCTTCGGCAGTGCATTCTGATCGCCTTAACAAATTTGTTTTTGTGCATCCGTGCGGTTTCATTGTCAATCAATGATACCGTATTATTTTAGGACTTTTTCGTCAAGAAATAGCCGCCCGCTTATCCGCGGACGGTTATTCCCCGAGCATTTTCCTTCGGAACGCAGCAACAAATGTATCCATCAGCTGAATCAATGTATCCTGCTGCTCTGCGGTCAGAACCTCCATGGCCCTCCGGTCCGCCTCATAGATATGGGAGATCAGTGCATTTGCGTACCGTTCCCCCTCCGGGGTCAGATGGATGGTTTTGATCCGGCGGTTTTCCGGCAGCTCCAGCAGCTCAATATAGCCGCTTTTGTAAAATGCTGTAATGACGTTGTTTACGGTCTGCTTGGGCATCAGCGTCTTTTCGCAGATGAATTTCTGGGTGCAGTTTTCCGTCTGCTGAATGGCGTCCAGAATGCATAGGCTGTTATAGGAAATACCGGACCTGCGGGCGTAGTCCTCGTAGATCACGCTCAGGCTTTGCCACGCGTCGCAAAATGCCCGCACTTTCTCATCGGTATCCATAGGCGTCTCCTTTCACAGTCCTGTTCCAGGACTATTAGAACAGACCCATACCTACCTTGTCAAGACCGGTAGAAAGGACATTTCCGGCAAGGGCCGGATTGCGGACAAGCAGAGAAACGCGCCATAATCTATCATTCCGCTTGAGCATCTTTACATTGGCGCGGCCTGACAGCGCACTGACCGGGTTCGTTGTGGTCCACGGCGTTGTTGCCATTATCATGGGCGTGGCGGATATTCTGCTCTATGTCAAGGTATTATGGTTTACCGGCTTTGGCCCCATCGTCTCGCTTCTGTCTATCCGCTTTATTATCAGCATCTATCTGTTCCTCCTGGGTGTGGACTGCATCATCCTCGCCTTCAGCAAAGTCGGAACACGGTACTGATCGCACAGGAAATAAGAACCGCTGTAAGCAGAAAGAATGAAGTATAGATTTGGCGTTCGGAAAAGTTGTAATTCCGCCAGCAAATAGTAGGGCTTTACACGCTATAAACAAAAGGAAACAGCGGCCGATTTGAACTCTTTCGCGATTCGTTAAACACCTGCCAAAAGCCACCCAATCCATTGCGTGCTATCCTATTATGGGTCAAAATATGGGGCAACACCCGACCCTAGAAACTCCACATCAAGAAATCCAAACTTTCCATCTGCCAAGCAAAAGAAAACGTCCAGAAATCAATCGGTTTCTGGACAAATTTTGGCAACAGTATAATAAGTTGATACAATGTTACAGTTTAATACAATGCAGCACCTGTCAGTACAATGTAGCATTTCCTTATACTTTGTATCGTTCACATAGCCAAATCGTCTTTTTACACGTAAAACATACCGTTTTCAGAACAATTTTAGACCGGTTCTAAACTGAGTGGAAATCGTAACAATGTTATGAAAATATATGAAAAAGGACTCAGGCTGGCAGATGTGATTCTGCTGACCTGCGTCCGTTATTAATAGTTTTCTCCCTTTTCATCGAAAATAGAGGGACCAACAAATTTTCCTGCTGAAAAAACCTTCTTTGTTTTATTAAGGTCCAGCTGTATTGATTCGCTATCTTTGTATGCAAGTTCTCCCAGATAGATTTCTTGAGGTATATTCTTCTCCGAAATAAATCCTTGCTGATATGGCGGTGCAAAAGTTCGAAAATATGCTCCCGAGTATTGAAAATAATTATGGTCGATTACTTGCTGGTATTTATCCGAAAGGGCTACTACCGTTCGTTCCATTCCGTTGCCGTAGCACAAAAAGAATAATTCTCCCGCATGATAATCAACATATTCGCACAACCGATAATAGTCACTAAAAATATTAGCAGATGTCATACCCAGTGCAGTTCTTACTTCAGATGAAAGCTTAAGCCCACCAAGCATTAAGAAAAATAGATTTAGTGTTGCATCCCGGATTTTGTCTACCTGCTCCCAGCTGTGGATATTATGTTTGTGCATATACCCATTGCGAAGGTTGCTATATGAAAACAGTGACTCTCGTATAAATTTTCTGGCTGGATAAGGAATCTCTGATCTAAAGAGATGTAAATTACCTTTGAAGAAATGCGCAATAGCACCAAGTGATGACTCCGGACTGTCACTCCAACCCGTATGATTAGGACTAAGAAGCGTCACAGCGGTGGACAAGAATTGCTCTGCCGACTTAAAATATCCCATAGCCACAGAGGTGAGGTCAATCGCTTGTGCATTTTTCATGGAATCATAGAGCCATTCAGCTGTAATCAAACTTTCAGCATATTCGGTATTTCCGAGAGTTGCCAAGTATAAACCATCTCGTAAATATTGCGTTTGAATTGCTGAAAAATCCTCTTTTTTCAACTTCCAAATATATTTCGTACCGTTGTCTTCAAATTCATATTTTATTTCAAGAATACGCTCATACGCCGTGGTCACAAGCGTATTCTTTACAACCCGCTTAAAATTCATCTCTGCTGTAGGGGTAAGTGTCTTTATCACAGAATAACCAAAATACTGTTTTATATAGGCAACATAGTTCGTAATAGATTTATGGAATCTACCATACTCATCACCGCTAAAGTATTCCTCAAAAAACCATCTAAGTGAAAACGCATTATATCCCCGTCCGGGATCTTTGGCATCATCATTACTTCCGATAATCTGAGCAAACGCACGATCATACATTAGGTAAATATATTTACATCCAGATGCTGCATATTGGTTCAAAAAATTGGTGACCTCCAAAGGCTCCTTTCCTCGTACTTTCCAAAACGGACTTTCCTCAGGGTCTTTAAAGAATAACACTTCACCGTTCGAAAGATCCTTTATTGCAAAACGAATTTTGGAAGTTGCAGACGAAAAACCGTCGAGCGAAATTTCCTCATACTTTCTACCGTAACGATCCAATAGTGTACATATAATAAAATGCAATCCCGAAATTGAGATTTCTTCCGCAGCAGAAACAGCATTTACATATGTATCATAGTCGTGGCCGCCAAAATCAAATATTGTTTCTTCTTCCATGATCTGCATTCGCGCATCTCTATGAAACGAGGAAATCGAACGGGGCTCACGAATATCTCTGATTTTCTGAACAGCTTGATTCAATATAACATTATAATCAAATACAGCTTCCATAAAAATACCCCCCATAAAGCAAACAGGCACATAACCCTTCCGGATTATGTGCCTGGACGCCGTTAGCTCTGAACCGGGACATCGAGGTAGTATTTTGCTACCACAGTGCCTGCTACAGTCGCAACTGCAACAACAAGGTCCAAAACAAATTTGACGGTCTTAGGATTCACCTTCATGGCGATCCTCCTTAAGAAAGTAGTAGGCATACGCCCCCAAACCTTCCGTCCAGCGCCAAGAAAATCATATCATAAGCACTCCGTTTTTTCAACAAAAAAGATGTACTCATTTTGATTCACCCTATATCTTCAGCGCCGTCTCTCATTACTTCCAGCATCATTCTGCCGCCCAGGCGGAAGCTATTCTGGAACAGCAGGCACTCGGCCATAACCTGAAATTCTCTGACACAGTCTGCATACTTGATAAACAGTTCCTTCTGTACCTCTGTCATGGCTGCCAGCAGTTTATCCTCATTCCGGCTGATCAACTGGAGTAGCTCCTTGTACTCCTTGCCAGAAGAAGTATCATATTCTGCCGGTTCGATGTTGCCATACCAGAATTCTTCCAAAATGTTCATAACATCACCCTCCACAAAAAGTGTGTGTGATGTTAACTCTGGCGGCGGCAAATTACAAGCAGGTGTTCTGCCCGAATTTTGACCGTCCTTTTTGTCCTTTCTGTCCCACGGTTATAAAAGAAAACCCGCCTAAGGCTCAGAGCAGCATCTCAGCCTTAAGCGGGTTTCTATATGGAAAATAATCATTTATCGTTTCTACTCTTATAACGATTGCCGATTTGCTAAGCCCTAGTTTTTCTCATCATGGCCGCAGCAAATTCGGGCGCACATCGCGCCGATGGCCGGAAATGTTCGGGAAAAGCCCCGCTTTTCGCAAAATCCTCCCTCGGACGGTGGAAAATAAAAATTACCGTTGTTGATATGGCACCAACAACGGTAACAGATTTGGTTGCGGAGGCAGGACTCGAACCTACGACCTCCGGGTTATGAGCCCGACGAGCTTCCAACTGCTCTACTCCGCGATATAGGGGAACCCCTTGAGTTCCCGAGTATTATAGCATAGCTTATGGGGCTTGTCAAGGGTTTTTATATGTTTTCAAAAACATTTTCCCTGGGTTACGGTTCCATGCGCTTTTTCATACGGCGGATGCGGGCTTTCAGGTGGCGGCGCTGTTTATGGCGCTGGAATTGGCGGCGCAGGAGCAGGGTCAGAGCGATCAGCAGGAGAACCCCCAGGGTGATGGCAGGGATACGCAGGGTATTCCACACGGTTGCTGCATCCAGATTTTTGGTAGTCAGAAGTTCGGAGAGCGTATAGGTCACTCTCGGCTGCGGCGGGCGCTCCAGCTTCAGTGCGGCATCCGGCAGGCGCAGCTCTCCCAGAGAGGCGGAGACGGTGACGGTGAGCTTATCCCGCTTTTCCGTTTCCAGGTCAACATTCTCCAGCGCGTAGCGGATGTCTCCCATTGAGAGCCCGGCCGGGATGAGGTAAGACTGCTTTTGTCCGGATACTGCGGTATAATCCCCCAGATCCAGCCCAGCAGCAATTTGCTCTCCGGAGACGGTGACCCGGGAATAGTGGGAAAAGCCGTAGTCCATCAGCTTATAGGTATCCCGGTATTTGTCCTCCAGCAAGGGGGATTTCAGGGTGACCGCCACCAGGGTGACATCTCCTTTTTTGACCACGGCAGCAAAGGTGCCCTGGGCACTGGAGGTCCAGCCGGTTTTGGCCATCTGGACGCCATCGTAGTAGTACTGTCCCCCGGCCAACAGCCGGTTCTTATTCTGGAAGCTGCGGGCAGAGGAGAGATTGGTAGCGGGGAAGGTGTGGGTGACGGTACTGAAATAGGCGGCGAGTCCTTCCTGCTTCCAGGCAGCGGCGGTAATCAGGGCCATATCATAGGCGGTGGTGGCGTGGCTGCTGTCCGGCAGTCCATTGGCATTGGTGAAATTGGTGTGCAGCGCGCCAAGGCTGCGGGCAGTCTCATTCATTTTTTCGGCAAAGGCATCCAAGCTCCCGGCCACTGCCTCTGCCAGCACGTTGGCGGCATCGTTGGCAGACTCCATGCCAATGGCGTACAGTGCTTCCTCCACAGTAAACCGCTCCCCCGGCAGCAGCGAAATATGAGAGGAGGTGCGGGGCACGGCATTGACCGCCGCCTGGGACACGGTAAGGACCTGCGTTGTTTCCAGATTTTGCAGGGCCAGCAGGGCCGTCATCAGCTTGGTGATGCTGGCGGGATAGAGCACCTGGTGCATGTTTTTCTGATACAGCACCGTCCCGGTGTCCGCGTCCATCAGCACGGCTGCCTGGGATGCCAGCTCCAGCTCCTCTTCAGCGGTAACCGGAAGCGCCGCCGCAAAGGTCAGCAGGCAGCACAGCAGCATCGACAGCAGGCGGAAACATTTTTTCTTCATGGACTCGTGGCTCCCATCAAACGAGAAAATTAAGTAACCCTATTATTATAGTGCAGCAGGCGGAAATCTGTCAACACACAATTTGCAATAAAAGCCAACAGAATGAGCAAAATATAGGAGAAAACGCTGTTTTGGTTGACGGAAAAGCGGGATTATGTTATGATAGGCGCATATTTGAACAAGAAGGAGAAACAGCATGAAAATTGCGGTAACCTACGACAATGGCAATGTCTTCCAACATTTTGGAAAAACGGAACAATTTAAAGTATATGAGGTAGCGGACGGCAAGGTCGTATCTGGCCAGGTGCTGCCCACCAATGGCACCGGCCATGAGGCGCTGGCAGACTTTCTGAAGGAAAATCAAATTGAGGTTGTGCTTTGCGGCGGTTTGGGGGACGGCATGCAGGCGGCTCTGAATCTCGTAGGCATTGCAGTGGTATCCGGTCTGGAGGGCAATGCGGATGAAGCAGTGGAAACATTCCTCAACGGTGCACTGGAATCTGCCGGTGCCAACTGCCAGCATGAGGAAGGCGGCTGCAGCTGCGGCGGGGATTGCGGCGGCTGCGGTGGCGGCTGCTGCCACGGCCCCAAGCTGGAGGGGAGAAATGTGGATAAGACCTGCCGGGTGCACTACCGGGGCACCTACAATGACGGCACCCAGTTTGATGCTTCCTATGACCGGGGAGAGCCTTTGGAATTTGTATGCGGCGCGGGGATGATGATTCCCGGCTTTGACGCTGCCGTGGCAAACATGGAGATCGGTGAGGAAATCGACATTCACCTGCTGCCGGAGGATGCCTATGGTGAAGCGGATCCCGGTATGATTTTCCCGGTGGAAATTGCGCAGCTTCCCGGCTCCGAGGATTTGACCGTTGGACAGCAGGTCTACCTGTATAACCAGATGGGCCAGCCCTTCAAGGTAAAGGTGGTAGCCAAGGATGATCGGGAAATCACCTTCGATGCCAACCATGAAATGGCAGGAAAAGAGCTGAATTTCCACATTCAGCTGCTTTCCGCGGAATAATTGCCATAAAAAGTCGGCACAAGGTAGCAGCGCATAAGACAGGTTTATAAGGTTTAGAGAGAACAGCGTGGCGGAAGTCACGCTGTTCTGCTTTTTGCTGCGTGGGTGAGCATTTCGGCAATGATGCTCTCCGGCAGGAAACCAATGCAGGCAAGGCTGATATGCACATCCTGCACTCGCTGCCCGCTGCTCTTATCCGGCGCGGAAACATAGACCCTGTTCACAAGATCATGCAGCACAGCGGGCGTCAGTTCCTGCAAGTTGGGATATTTCTTCGCCCGGAGGATGAACTTCTCAATGCTGTCGGCTTCTTTCTCCTGCTGGGTAATTTCCTGCTCCAAAAGCTGCATCTTCTCCGTCAGATCTGCTTGCTCATTTTCATAATCGGCGGACAGCTTTTCAAATCGGCTATCATTGATTTTGCCGGAGATATTGTCCTCATAAAGTCGTTTGAACAGACGGTCAAGTTCTTCCATCCTGCGCTGTCCTGCGTGAGCTGTCTGCGCTTTGCGGCGAGGTCTTTCTTGAAGTCCTCCTTGCGCTTTGCACCCAGCTTATCGCGGAACAGATCCTCACAATCGGAGATATGCCAAAGCAGGATTTGCAGAAATTTCAGCACGCCCTTTTCCAGAACAACCGCGCGGATGAAGTGCGTCCCGCACACGTCTTTTCCCTTCTTGCGAGAGGTAGAGCAGACGAAATGATCCTGTCGTTCTTCAAAGTTCCGCGAGGTGCAGTAGTACATTTTTTCTCCGCAATCGGCGCAGTAGGCAACGCCGGAAAAGAGGTTGCTCTTGCCCGTTCTTGCCGGTCTGCGTTTGTTGCGGCGAAGCTCCTGTACCCGCTGAAAGGTGTCCTCATCCACAATGGCTTCGTGGGTGTTGCGGAATATCTTCCATTGCTCCGGTGGATTCTCGATGGTCTTCTTGATTTTGTAGGACTGCCGGTGCGTTTTGAAGTTCACGGTATGCCCGCAATACTCCATCCGTTCCAGAATTGCAGCAACGGTACTGCCGTTCCAGTTGTAAGGATTGTCAGGCAAAGCGCAGCGGACTTTTCGTTTTTGCCTGTCCTGATAAACGGTGGGCGTCAACACATGATCCTCTTTCAGCATCCGAGCAATCTGCGTCGGACCGTTCCCGTCCATGCAGAGGGAAAAGATGCGCTTGACCACCTGTGCCGCTTCCGGATCGACGAGCCAATGCTCTGAATTATCCGGGTCTTTGACGTAGCCATACGGCGGAATTGTCGTCAGGTGTTCGCCGGATTCTCCCTTGAGCCGGAGTGAGGTACGCACTTTCTTGCTGCCGTCCCGAACGTAGTATTCGTTGATAATGTTGACGAACGGGACGAACTCATTGTCTTGCTGGTTAGCGCTGTCCACACCGCTGTTGACGGCAATGAACCGCACGTTATTCTGTGGGAATGTGATCTCGGTATACATCCCAACTTCCAGATAATTTCGACCGATGCGGCTCATGTCCTTCGTGATGACCGTGCCGATCTTTCCGTCTTCCACCAGTGCCATCATGCGCTGCCAATCCGGTCTTTGAAAGTTCGCGCCTGTGTAACCGTCATCTACAAAGAACTCCGTATTGCGGAAGCTGTGTTCCTTTGCATATCGGCTGAGATAGGCTTTTTGATTCACAATGCTGTTACTGTCGCCCTGTGATTCATCGTCACGGGACAGACGGCAATACAGCGCGGTAATTTTGTCAGACTGCTTCATAGTAGATTCCTCCATCATCTGAGGACAGTCTGCCAAGACAAGGTTGCTGTTGGTCACGATCACACACTCCCTTCGGAGTCGATCAGCTTCACCGCCTTTTCGGGAAGGGTGTGCTTTCCGTCAAAACTGGCAGTAAAACGGTAGATGGTGTTTCCTTCTTTCAGGCGTACCGTGATCTGCGGTAACTCCTGCCAAAGAGGAACGGAGGCACTGCGGCTGCCGTCCGGTTCCACTTGGACGTTACGTTTCTTGTTATCCATTTGCACCTTCCTTTTCGTTCAGATTTCCGGGCAGTGCCGCATGAATCTCCCGGAGGAAAGTGCGTGATATGACCTATTGCTATTCAGTATATCACAGCAATTTCCGGGATTCCACTGGGCAATGTACCGGGATTCATGGGTAAATTACGGGCAGTTCGCCGGGTCGCACAGCCGTCCGTGCCAGTCAAGGAATCGGCTTCGCCTCGCTGCGCGTCCTTGACAGGCTCGTTCGCCTGTGCAAATCGGTAATCAAGGCGGCGATGCCGCCATTTGCCAATGAAAATCAACTGCGTTCCAAGACTTTTTTAATCTTTCAGCCTAATTATAACAAGAACAAACGTTCGAGTCAATGCGATTCTTAGAGGAAGAGCAAGCACAGCAAGTGTAGCTACACTTGCGAAAAAAGGCGTGGGTTGACCGGGATTTTCTTGCAGTGCAGCAAGCAAATCCGGTGAGTACCCACACCGAAAAAACAGAACGTTCCGGCTGACCGCCGAAACGCCCTGTTTTCATTTTTGGGATAGTCCCAAGCCCTTATGTTCGTGAAAAACTACGAAAGCTCACCAGCTATACTCTGATAACTGGAATGTGTAGGATTCGCCGGGAGTAATGTCATAGATCACAACAGAGTCATCCTTGAATTTATCTCCGGCGCTCAGAGAAGATAGGTATATATTGCCGGAGTCTACCAGATAACCCGCACTGTCATACAGCTTATAACTAATCATATCATACCTGGAATCACTGCTCCCGATCTTCTTTTCTCCGGTAATCGTAATGGTCAGCTGCGGAGAATAGTCTTTGTCAAACTTAAATTCGGCTCCTTGAATTTGGATCACGGATGCCGTACTCCCCATGAAGTCTTTCACTTTCAGATCGAGCGGAAATGAATCAAACGTCACTTGAACATCTTCAATAGGCAGGCAATACAGCACATCGCAATTTACTTCGTCGAACTGAACTGCGTTTTCCTTGTACACGGTGAAATAAACCTTCCCGCTTGCGGACGTTCCGGCTTTGATCTCAGCAGCAGGGATTCTCACATTGGCAAGATACTGCTCTCCGGCAGCTTGGCTGGTATAATAGCTGAAATCATCAGTAGAAACGGACTTTGTACCAGTATAAACCTCTTCATCCTCATCATTTACGATTCGAATATCCACATCGACATCGGCTGACAGGGACTTATCATTTTTATCAGCCAAGCCAAAGAAAAGGCTGTAATCACTTGTCCCCTCGTTATACTGGAAAGACCAGCTTTTCAGTGTTTCAACGCGGGATGCCGACGATCCGCACCCACTCAGCAACAATGCAATTACAAGTCCCCACATAAGAAAGAATCGTTTCATTTCTGCGTCTCCTTATCTGTCTGTGCCTTTATTACACGGAACATTTCTTGTTTGAGCAAACGCTTTTTCTTTGGATCCATTGTGCAGTAATTGCGATTGCACTGCTCGCTTAGAAAGCAAGTCTCGCAGATAAGCTGTTCAACTTCCTGCATAATCAGTTCATCATCACTGGGAAGTTCGTAGGCTTCGATCTTTTGGATGCCTGTCGGGTTACGCAGTCCGTAGTCAATCAGTTTTCCATTTCCGGTTTTTACATAGCGGTAGACCTCGGCGCAGAACGAAACACTGTCACCAACGGCGCACTCTTCAAAGCCGGATTTGTCCATCCAGACGTGATCCTCTTTTCCGTCAAACATTGTCCCATCGGTGTACATTCCACTAATGAAGATCCGCTTGAAGCAAATATGTTTTGGCTTAACCTTCTCAATCTGCCCTTTGAAATGAGACATAACCGCATTGAAAAAGCAGTCAGCAAAGTACGGACGGTGTTTCTTACCCAACGACGCGAATTGAACGTCGAGATAATCATTGTAGGAAAATTTCTCCGCTCCAACAACATTACGCTGGGACGCTGGGTCAAAAAGAATGATCCCGCCTTCGTCTAATACGCAATCCTTTTCTCCATAGTAGATTGCCAAAAGCGATTCTTCATCTGGATACTTGGCAATCAGGGCAGCAGCTTTTTTGAGCCGTTCCTGCCGCTTTTGCCTTTCGCAGCGTTCGCGCTCCTGCTGCTCCGCAAGAATGCGATCCTCTATGTGTCTGCTTTCGCCTTTTGTCAGCAACGGCGATAAATGGTCAACGCAATCGTAATCCCCATTTTCCATGCGTGTTTTGAAGCGGACAAGAATCTCTTTCAGTTCCTGAGCAGACAGATACCTCGCCTTGTCAATAGAGCAGCTATGATAACAACCCGTGATTATGTTGCCATGCCCATCACCATACATAATGGCGGTATTCCATGGGCAAAAATAGTGCTCTTTCTGGACGAGCCTTCCTCGCTTCAAGCCCTCCTCAAATTCCGGAAAGACCGCCGGATTGCCACAGCCCTCGTGATCCTCCACCCAAAATCCGGAAGGCCCTTTGTCCGCGTGGCGGATCATCACATTGATTGCATCGACCGTAGCCTTTTTCGTTTGTTTGTTATTCATAACCCAAACCTCCGTTAATAAGTGCCGCCAGACAGCGACCTGACATGTTAACGTGGTCTTTTAGAGTATTTATAGGAATTATAGCATGTTTCTTTGTACTTGTCTATCCTACTTACTTGGCCGGACAAGCAAAAACAGCTTTCAAATATTCAGAGGTTTTTATCTCTGTAAATGATGTACTGCTTATGGAAAGGGATTCCACTGTTCATTGGATGGTGAACAACTAATTGTAACCATGCAATAGCGAACGGAACGGTGAGCGCAGTACACAGATTGCAGAAGCGCGGAAAAATGGACAAAATTATCGTTTCAGCAAACTTCTTCCCTATCCTCACAAGGATTGGTTTAAGTGAGGGATTTCTGACTACTTTTCTGAAAGATGACATCTCAGAAGTGCCCTTATGAAACGGGTTGGAAATCGGCATTTAACTGACGTATGAGCTGTACTTGTGCAAGGGCATGGACGCATCATTGACCCTGATTTTTACGTTGCGCACAGGTAAGCTAATTCCGGATTATCGACCTTAAATCGTACAAAATCCATCCTATCCATCTACCATCAACAAAGGCAACTGCAAAAGCAAAGGGGCATGTGCCTTAATGACACATACCCCTTTTGTCAGCAACCCTTGTCCGGCAACTGCCATAGTATTTGTTTCTCAAAACCTGTCTTATGGACAGCTACCCCAGGGCGGTCATTTTTGCGTTCTCCGGTCTCAGCCAAAGGCGGCGAGGCTCCTTCTGGCGGCGTTCAGACCGCCGTCCGGAAGGGAGACGAAGTCCTTTGCCCCCAGCAGGGCCTCCCTCTGCCCCTCCGGCAGGCGCGAGACCGCCGCCTCCAGGGCCAGGGCAAAGGCCCGGCTCTGAAGGGCGGCATCCTCCCGGACGGCGGCCACCTGGGCAACGATGCCCTCGGTCTCCGCCAGGAGGGACAGCTTCTCCGTCCGAAGCCCTGGCTTCAGCGGCAGGGCGTCGATGTCCCCGGCCTCCGCCGCCTGCAGCAGGGCGTCCCAGTCGTCGTAGACCGTGACCTGGGGGAGGTCGGCAATGCCGTTGTCCTCATAGTTGTCACAGAGCCAGAGGTCCAGGCAGCGGTACCCCGCCCGGCTCTCCTGCCCCAGGACGCCCCAGCGGGCGTGGGCAAGCTCCTCCCAGCTGGGGTCGGTCCGGGCGGCCAGCCGCCGGCCGTAGTCGGTGCCGGCGGTGACGATCTCCGCCCGCTCCCCGGGGACCAGGGTGCTGACCGCGCGGTCCGCGTCGGCATCCCCTTGCTCCGGGGCCATCGGCTCCCCGTCCGCCAGAATGGCCAGCCCGCCGCCGGCGCGGAGGAAGTCCTCCGCCGGCAGGAAGGCCAGGTCCACCCCGCCCTCCGCCAGGGCCTGGGCTGTGGCCGCCGGGGAGGGGGAGAAGCTCAGCTCCACCCGCCCGATCTCCACGCCCAGGGCCGCCATGGCCTCCGGCAGGGAGTCCGCGAAGGCCCGGGCCGCGTCGGCGTCGCCCCCGGCGGGGAGCTCCAGGGCCAGGGTCCCGATGACCACGGGCTCCTCCGGGGCCTCCTGGGACGAGGCGCTTCCGCTCTCCCCGCGGCTTCCGCAGCCGGTGAGCAGCAGCGCCGCCAGCGCGGCGGCAAAGACGCGGCGTTTCATGGGCATCCCTCCTCGGCATCGTTTTCTCCCATCTTACCAGCTTCCGCCGCCGGGGGCAACGGAAAAACCGCGAAAATTCCCTCTTCCCTTTTGACGCAAAGGGTGCTATACTACCCAGCGACAGGTGCCATCTCCCTGTCCAAGCGTCCGGAAACGGGCGTTCGTTCGGCGATCTCCCCCAGCGAAGAACCAGATGGGACGCCGTTCTCTAAACAAAAAAATGG
>CAKTPI010000013.1 GCA_934591635.1 uncultured Oscillospiraceae bacterium
ATCATCAAGAACGACCTGACGGCCAGAAGCCCCTACAATTCCAGTGAACTGGAACTGGTGGTGCCGGAAGAAATTCCTGAGGTCGAGGTCAAGAAGGATCCTGTTCCAACCCCGGTTCAATACCCGGCAGCACCGACGGTGGAAAAGGATATCGCCGGACTGCTGGTTGCAGAGCAGGGAACCGATTCTGCTTATGCTGATTTCGTGGTTGCCTCTGCCACCGGCCTCCGGATGGATGGCACCCTGTACATCACGGCCCAGGTGAATCCCAATGGCGCGGGCGAGTTCCCCTATAGCTACCTGTACTTTGGCACGAAGGCCCAACTGGAGGAACAGTTGGCCAAGGGCGGCAGCTTTGATGTGGTTGCGGCCGTTGCTAACGGTCAGACCCAGAACTACCACTTCACCCTGCCCGCAGAGAAAGCCAATACCCGTGTCCCCGTGTGTCTGCTGAAGGCGGATCTCACGGCTGAAGACCCCTATCACGAAGCGGAGCTGATTATTCCGGAGATCCCGGAGGAGACGGCCGAGGCTGCACCTGCAATTCCTGCTCTGCCTGACACCTTGAGTGAAGCCAACATCAAGGTAGTCAAGACGGAGAATGGCACAGAATTTAAGATGTTTGCTGCCAGCAAGACCGGTATGGTGGTTGCAGGTGACAAGCTGCTGATTTATTTCGAGACCGAGAACACTTCCTTCGACCGCCTGTACTTCGGCGGCAAGGATGATTCCTTCAAATCTCCCTATGTCCAGGGCAAGCCTTTGGCCTCCGGCGGCTGGGTGTTCGAGTTCGAGCTGCCTGCCTCCTATCGGGGCGCATCCAATCCTATCTGCCTTGGCAAGGTGGATGGCGGCTGGTATACGAACAAGGATTTGGTAATCACCATTCCTGCCGATGCCGGAGAAACGGCAGTGGTACTGGACAATGCCGGTGTACAGATGTACCCCGTTGGCCAGTTCACACAGACCAGCTTTGCCATCAGCTCCTCCAGTGCCATGCTGCTTGACGGCACCATCTATGTTACCATCACCGGCAAGATGTCTGCAAACGGCAACTATGCTAACAAGGTGGCCGGGATGCTGTATCTGGGCAGCCGGTTTGACCAGAACAAGACGCCCTATATCACCGGTACTGTGAACGATGACGGCACGACCACCTTTACCTTCACGGTTCCTGCGGATAAACAGGGTACTTCCATCAGTGCTGTGGTGGGCTTTACCAACGGAACCTGGGATCCCACCAATCTGGATTTCTTCCTGAATATCCCCAATTTCGGCAGAAGCTTTGACCTGAGTTACTACACCGACGGTGTGTATGACCTCTACGGAAATGCTTATGCTTACCTGGATAAGGTGGATCACCGGAGCCTGCCCTTTGATACCGGTTCCACACTGACGGTTTCCGGCGACCAGGTCACCATCAAGTGGGTGACCCGGGGCAATGATACCGACAAGCTGTACTTCGGTCTCCAGACGGATGACATGAGCGTGCGGGAGGCAAGCGCCATCGGCGCGCAGGATTATCCGGAGATCTCCGACTGGAAGGTATTCTACATCACCATGCCCAAGAGTGCTTTGGGAACCCGCATCCCCTTTGTGCGTCATTCCCGCCTGTGGTGGGCAGATACCAATGGCTGGCTGGAATCCCAGGATTATGTAATCTTCTCGGACTATCTGTCTCAGATTTCCAGCGATGTCGGCACCACCATTGAAAATGCCGGTATGCGAATGATTTCCGGCGGCAGCGAAGTGGAGCAGATGTTCATTGTCACATCCTCTTCCGCAACGCTGAAGGGCGATACCATCACCTGCACCATCACCGGTACACCCTACGCCCCGGCCAACAACGGCGCGGCGAACAAGCTGTACCTGGGTGACCGGGCCGATTCGGACAAGAGCAGCTTCATTACGGGTACTGTGAATGAGGATGGCAGCACCACCTTCACCTTCGATGTCCCCGCTGATAAGCAGGGGCTGTCCATTCGGGTCGTGGTTGGCTTTGAAAAGACCGGCTGGCACACGGTGCAGGACTATTTCCTGAATATCCCCAATTTCGACAGCACCTTTGACCTGAGCTATTACGCCGATGGTGTGTATGAGCTCTATGGCAATGCTTATGCCGAGCTGAACCGGACTCAGAATAAGTCCTTCCCTGTGGATAAGGGGTCTACTCTGTCTGTTGCGGGTGACAAGATCGTCATCAAGTGGGTCACCCGTTCCAGTTCCTACGATAAGGTGTACTTCGGTTCTGCTTCCGCAGATGACGACACGAAGAATGCAGGCGCTGCGGAAATGCGGGACTACGCGGGGGAGGCTACTTGGAAGGTTTATACCGTTACCCTGCCCAAGAGCGCCCTGAGCAGCCGCATCCCCTTTGCCCGTCATTCGACCAAGTGGTATGCGGATACCAACGGTTGGCTGACCACTCAGGATTACCTGGTTCTGGCAAACCGTCTGGTAAAGCTTTCCAATACTCCGGATGTCCCTGTTGACCCCACCGAACCTACAGAACCCAGTGAACCCACCGGTGAGATCAGCGATGGCACCTACAACACCACCGGCGAAACGGGCGCCTCTATGTTCAAGGTGGTCAAGGCTGTGCTGGACGCCAACAGCGGCAAGTACAAGCTGACGCTGACCCTTAGCGGTACCGGCTATGATTATCTGTGCACCGGCACTGCGGCGGACGCCCCCTCCAAGCAGTCCCAGTGGGCGCCGGCCAAAATTGTCAACTGCACTATCAATGGTGAGACCAGAGATTACTACACTTATACCCTGGAGGTAGACGATCCCACCAAGCCCATTGCCATTGCCTCTCACAGCCAGCGGCAGGATAAGTGGTATGACCGTATCGTCACACTGGATATTTCCGGTCTGAAGAAGACTGCCAAGGATGGCAATTATGAGGTCACCACTGAATGCAGTGCTTCCATGTTCCGCATCATCGATGCCAAGCTGAAGATCGTCAACGGCCAGATCATGGCAGACCTGACCCTCAGCGGTCAGGGATATGACTATCTGTACCCCGGCACCGGCGCACAGGCAGAGGCTGAGACGGATAAAGCCAACTGGGCACCCTTCCGCGTGAACGAGGATGGGAAATATGTCTACACAATTCCAGTCTCCGCTCTGGATGAATACATCATCATTGGTTCCCACAGCTCCAAGAACGACAAGTGGTATGACCGTCAGGTGATGTTCCTGTCCAGCTCTCTGAAAGCAATCGGCAGCACAGACCCCACGGATCCCACGGACCCGACGACGCCTACCGATCCCACTACACCGACGGATCCCACCGACCCCACTGAACCGGATACTAACGGCACTACTTCTGCGGTGGACAGCTCTACGAAGGTGAAGGACGGTACCTACAAGCCGGACCGCTTTAGCTTCTCCGGCGGCAGCGGCCGTGTGAGCATCGTCTGCGATAAGGTAATTATCAAGGACGGAAAGTCCTATGCGGTGATTCGCTTCGTGAGCAAGTCCAGCGGCACGACCTCCATGGACTACAAGTACGTAAAGGCGTCCAACAGTGTGTTCTATCCCGCGGGTGATGGTTCCTTCACCATTCCCGTGAAGCTGAATGCCAATAACCGTATCCTGGGCATGACCACCAAGATGACAGCGGCTCACGAAATTGAGTACACAATCTTTGTACAGTTCAAAAAGGCTGCCAGCACTTCCGGTGGTACGACCAGCAGCACCACTGCCAGCACCACGGAGGAAGAGGAGACCAACGATCCCAATTCCAAGCTGGATAAGGAAGCACCGGATATCCTGGGCCTGAACTTCAAGGAGGTCATCAAGACCCCCGGTGCAAGATACCTGAAGCTCTTCCAGTATGACCAGGGGGTTGTGCTGGCAGAGGTTGACCTGCGCCGGGACACCGTGCTGGATACTGACGCGGCCGCCAAGGCGCTGGCAGAGGCCGACCGGGCTGCAGCCCAGGAAGAAACCGGGACGGCTTCGACGGAGGAACCCATTGACGATGCCCAGATCACGGCGGATTACATTGCCAAGCTCTATCAGCAGGATGTGCTCAAGTATCTGCTGGTTCCGGCCAATGTGGAGCTGCCCGCAGGCCTTGAAAAGCAGTATCTCATTGTGCGGCTGCCTGCCTCCAACGTCTATCTGATGGATGAAACCGTCGGCGATACGCTGGATGCGTTGGGCGTTCTGAGCTCTGTAACCATTCTGGCCTCCAATGACAACGAGTCCGAGGCTGTGCAGATGCTGCTGGAAAGCGGCGAGGCGGTTTACGGCGGCGATTGGAGAAAGCCGGATTACCGCACGCTGATCGTTTCCAAGGTTGGCCTGGGCCTGATTGGCACCAATCTGCTGCCTCTGAGTGAGGATGCCTTGAAGGAACGCAAGCAGGAAGCCTCCGCAGGGGAGCAGCTGACTGCTGTCGAATATCGGGATCAGCTGACAAAGCTGACGGAGCGGTTCGCCGTTCTGAATGTCCCCATTCTGGTAGACCGCAGCGCCGATGAACCCACTGCCAAGGGCCAGGCCGCATGGCTGAAGCTCTACGGCATCCTGTACGGGAAGGAAAATGCGGCAGGGAAGCTTTATGATACTGCTGTTTCTGAGGAGGAAAATGCATGAAACGTAATCTGAACCGTGCGGTTGCGCTGCTGCTGGTATTTGCCATGCAGTGCGCCCTCCTGGGGTGGCTTGCCACCCCGGCCGCGGCCGATGCACCGCTGACCGAAGCCCCTGAGATTCCCGGTCTTACCTTTATGGAAAAGACGGAGCTCACCTATGCCCAGTGCTTCAGCCTCTTCCGCTATGAAGGCGGCTATACCCTGATCTCCATCCAGGATGACGGTGAATTCCTGGTCGTCCCCGAGGACGGCCAGGTGCCCGATGGGCTGGACGATTCCATTGTGGTATTGCAGCAGCCCCTGGATAAAATGTACCTGGCAGCAACCTCTGCGATGGCGTTGTTTGATGCCCTGGACGCCGTGGGAAATATTCGCCTCACCGGTACCCGGGCCTCTGGCTGGTACGTGGACGCTGCCATCGAGGCGCTGGACGCAGGCACCATGCTGTTCTCCGGCAAGTACAGCGAGCCGGATTACGAACTGATGATTGGTGAAAACTGTGACCTTGCCATCGAATCCACCATGATTTATCACACGCCGAAGGTCAAGGAAATGATTCAGGATCTGGGCATTCCTGTGATTGTGGATTGCTCCAGCTATGAGCCGCATCCGCTGGGCCGGACGGAGTGGATTCGCCTATATGCAGCCCTGGTGGGGAAGGAAGCGGAGGCAGATGCCTTTATGAGCCAGCAGGGTGCCCTTATCAATTTTGAGGATACCGGCAAGACCGTAGCATTCTTCTACATCAATACCGATGGCTCTGTAGTAATTCGGAAGCCGACCGACTACATCGCCAAAGTGATTTCTCTGGCCGGCGGCCACTATGTCTATGAGCATCTGGCAGGCGATGACCGCGCAAGCTCTGTCTCCTCTGTCACCATGGAGAATTTCTACGCAACAGCTGCCGATGCGGACTTGCTGATCTACAATGCGGCAATTGTATCGCCTATTTCCTCGGTGGACGAGCTGATTGCGAAGGACAGCCTCTTTGCCGACTTTAAGGCTGTGCAGGAGGGCAACGTCTGGTGTACCGGTAAGTCTTATTTCCAGGCTACGGATGCCGTGGCTGATATGATCCGGGATATCCACACGGCCATGGTCGGCGGGGACGAGAGTACCATGTCCTTCTTCTACCGGGTGTCTTAAATGAGCGCAGAAAAAGAGATAGCCCCGGCATCTGCCGGGGCATACCGGGGCATCAATGCCCGCAGGCGTGCGCGCTATGTGCTGGTGTTTGCGCTGCTGCTGGGGGCCTTCTTCCTGATTACGGTGCTCAATATCAACGTGGGAAACGTGCCGATTCCGGTGGGGAAAATCATCCGAATTATCTTCACCAAAACCGGCACCACCACCGAGGTGAACATCATCTGGAAGATTCGTCTGCCCAGAATCCTGATGGCGGCGCTGCTGGGCGGGGCATTGTCCCTATCCGGCTTCCTGCTGCAAACTTTCTTCGAGAATCCCATTGCTGGCCCCTTTGTGCTGGGTATTTCCAGCAGCGCCAAAATGGCGGTAGCCTTTGCCATGATTTACTTTGTAAATGCCTTTGGCAGCGTTTCTTCCTATGCGCTGATCGGGGCGGCCTTTGTCGGCTCTCTGATATCGGTGGGATTCATCCTGCTGTTTTCCAAGCGGATTCGGGGCATGTCCACACTGCTGGTGGCAGGCATTATGATTGGCTATATCTGCACGGCAATTACGGATTTTACCGTCACCTTTGCGGCGGACTCGGATATTATCAATCTGCACAACTGGTCGAAGGGCAGCTTCTCCGGCATGAGCTGGAGTAATGTTGGCGTTGCGGCAGTGGTTGTGGGTGTCACTTCGGTTGTGACTTTTTTCCTTGCAAAGCCCATCAGTGCCTACCAGTTGGGCGAGGCCTATGCCCAGAGCATGGGCGTCAATATCAAGGTGTTCCGAACCATGCTGATCGTGCTGTCCAGCATCCTCTCGGCGACGGTCACCGCCTTTGCGGGCCCGATTTCTTTCGTGGGCATTGCGGTGCCGTTTCTGATGAAGCGGTGCCTCAACACCTCCAAGCCCCTTGCGGTAATACCGGCCACCTTCCTGGGCGGCGGCGTGTTCTGCATGCTGTGCGACCTGATCGCCCGTACTGCATTTGCACCGACGGAGCTGAATATCAGTACCGTGACTTCCATCTTCGGTGCCCCCATCGTAATCTACATGATGCTGCATAAGCAGGGGAGGAAGGTGTAAGATGGCAGAACCCTATTTTGAGGCCCGGGACTTGTCCATTGGCTATCATGGCGTGCCTGTCATCCGGGATATTTCCCTCCAGGTTCAGAAGGGAGAAATTGTGGCTTTGATCGGGCCAAATGGCGCGGGAAAATCCACATTCCTGAAAACCATTGCCAGGGAACTGCCCCCAATTTCAGGCCATGTGTTCCTGGAGGGAGAAGAGATTTCTTCTTATTCCTACCGGGAGTTGTCCCAGAAGATGGCCGTGATCCTCACAGAGCGTATCAAGGTGGAGCTGACCACCTGTCGCGATATCGTGGCCACCGGCCGCTATCCCTACACCGGCCGCTTGGGTGTCCTCCGTCCGGAGGATGAGCAGGCCGTGGATGAGGCGATGGAAACTGTCCACGCTTTGAATTTAAGCGAGCGGGATTTTTCAGCCATCAGCGATGGCCAGCGGCAGCGTATTCTGCTGGCCCGGGCCATTTGCCAGGAGCCGGAACTGATTCTGCTGGACGAGCCAACATCCTTTCTGGATGTGCGGCATAAGCTGGATCTGCTCTCTATTCTGACACGCATGGCCAGAAAGAAGAATATCACAGTAATTATGTCCCTTCACGAAATTGACCTGGCGGAAAAAGTGGCGGATAAGATCATCACCGTTAAGGGAGATGCTCTGTTTGGCTGCGGAAAGCCGGGAGAGATTTTTGACGAAGCGAGGATACGCCGTCTGTATGATATCGACAATGGCTTCTTTGATCCGCTGTTTGGCAGCATTGAGCTGAAAAAACCGGCGGGCGACACGCCGAAGGCCTTTGTCCTAGCAGGTGCCGGGGAGGGCATCGCCGTCTATCGCAAGCTCCAGCGGGAAAATATCCCCTTTGCCACCGGTGTCCTGTATGAAAATGATCTGGATTACCGCTTGGCAAGACTGCTGGCTGCCCAGGTGATATCCGTTCCTGCATTCACCGCAATCGATGAGCAGAGCTATGAAGCGGCCACGAAGGTGATGCAGCAATGCAGCCGCGTCATTTTGGCGGGTGAACAGAGCAAAATTCCCAATGCGCCGCTGCTGGAGGCGGCAAAAAAAAGGAACCTCCCAATTGAGGTTTTCTCTGATTGATGCAGAAAATGGCTGCGTCCCGTGAGGGATGCAGCCACTTTTTTATCTGCCTGTCATGATGTTCAGAATTTCCCGGTCCGTCTGACGCATGCCACGGTTGGCAAGACGGCCAACGTTTGCAATGGTGTTTTCCACTCCCTTGGTAACAATGCCGTCCCCGTCAAAAAATTCCAAACCGTTGCAGAACATCTGGTAGCCCAGCAGGCCATTTGTGACGGCTGTGGCAATTTTAGCGGCACAGGAGGGCTTTGCACCATCGCACACCATACCGGAGAGAATGGCCAGACTGTTTACAATTGTGTGGGCAATCTCCTGGTATCGGCCGCCCTCCAGCCAGGCAATGCCGCAGGCGGCACCCACACCGGCACTGGTGGCACCGCAGAATGCGGACAGGCGGCCAATACCCGTTTTTTGATGGATGGTGATCAGGTTGGATACCAGCAACGCCCGCAGCAGGGCATCCTCGCCAGCCTCCATTTCCCGGGCACAGATGATGACCGGTACGGAGGCGGTGAGTCCTTGGTTGCCACTGCCAGAGACGATGACAACTGGCAGCTCGCATCCGCTCATGCGGGCGTCACTTCCGGCAGCTGCGGCAGCAGCGGCGCGCTGATACCGGCTTGTGGCCGCTTTCATCATGGTGCGGCCAACCTGAGCGCCCCATTGGCCACGGAGACCCTCCTCTGAGATGGCCATGTTGCGCTGAATTTGCCGATCCAGCACTTCCTGTACATCTGTAAGGTCTGCTGTTGCGGCAAAATCCAGAATATCTTCCACATTCATCCGCGTCCGATCGGTCTGGGATTGTTCTGGGGCAGCGCAGTCCCCACAGCGGATATCCCGCATTTCGGCATGCCCGTTGTGCTCCATTACGGTGACGTTGGTGTGATAGTCTTCAATTACCACCCGGGCGGTTTCACGGTCGGTAAAGAGCGTGACCTCTATGTAAAAAATTTTCGGGGACTCCGCCGGCAGAACCTCAATGGGACAGCGTTCCAGAAACGCCTGAATGTTGGGTTGCTGACTGGGGCCAATGTGGGACAGAACCTGCAGCCCGGCAGTTTCATCTCCCTCGGCGGCACCGGCAGCCACGGCAGTTTTTAGCCCCTTCATTCCACAGGTGTTTGGCACCACCACGCTTTTCACATTTTTGATGATGTTTCCGCTGACCAGAAGGGTACAGCGCTGAATTTTCTCCGGAGCATCCAGCAAACTCCGTGCCAGGGCGGCGCAGTAGGCAACCGCCGCCGGTTCTGTGCAGCCCATTGCCAGCAAAAGCTCTTCCCGGAGAATGGACACGTACATTTGATATCGCGGGTCTTTTTTATCCATATCAGTCTTTCTCTCTTCCTCAGCAGCAAAGCTCGATAATGGTGCGGATATAAACCCGGGCCCCGAATCGGAGCTGCTCTAAATCAACGTATTCGTCCGCCCCATGGGTGCCTGTGCGGATCACCGGATGGGCAAAGCCGAAAGCGACTGCACCCGGAATGCTATGAGCATAGGTGTTGCCTGCAATAGCGCGGCAGCCTCCGTCCGTCCCACCGGCATCCCGGTAGCATTCCAGCAGGGTGCGGATAAAGGCGGAATCCGCCGGAACACAGTGGGCTTGGTTGAAGCTGGTGACTTCCACGGTAAATCCAATCTTTTCCAGGTCATGCACCAGTTGATCCCGTTCGCTCTCGGCACTGACCGTAGGCGGGTATCGCTTTTCACATATTCCGGAGAGCGTCCCGTTTTCCAGTTTCATTGCGCTCAGGCTTGCGGTGATCGTTTCCTCAGGCCCCACTTGCCGAATGGCCCCCTGTGGAGGGAATGTCTGGGCGATGGTACCGGCCCAAGCCGGAGCACCCGGGCAGGCGGCAATTACTTTCAGGAGAACAGATAGCGCGTTGCATCCTTTGGCGGGAGAGGCGGCATGGGTCGCTGTGCCGTGAGCCTCCAGGCGGCACAGCCCGTCTGGCGCGATTTCCAGGTGGCACTGTCCCTCCGGTGCGGCAGCCAGCGCTGCCCGTGCCTGAGCCGGGTCGATGGCCAGTACCGCTTGAGCTCTGTCCGGTACCGCATTGGCGGCCCCACCGCCGGATAAGAAGCGCACCAATCCATTGGATGCAGCTTTTTTTCGGAAGTGACATTCCAGACGACCCTTTTCAGAGTTAATTACCGGGAAAGCGGCATCCGGTGTCACCGTCATCAGCGCTGGGGGTACGGAAGCGTAATAGGCGCGAATGTCTTCGCATCCGGTTTCTTCTGCGCAGCCCCAAATCAGCCGCGTCCGGTGCCGTGGAATTGCCCCGGACTGCTTGACAGCAAGCAGAGCGTACAGCACCGCAATGGCGGGGCCCTTGTTGTCTGCAGTACCCCGGCCATAGAGCCGGCCCTCTACTTGCCGGGGCTCGAAGGGCTGGGTGATTTTCCAGCCGTCACCGGCGGGAACAACATCCAAATGCGTTAAAATATCCAGGCCCGGTTCCCGGGTGCCCCAGTCTGCTGTTCCGACGTAGCCATCCCGGTTCCGTACCTCCAGACCCATGTCGCGGGCACGACCCAGAATATAGGCCAGTGCATCTGCGGATCCCTGACCAAAGGGGGCACCCGGGGCGGGAGTTCCACGGGTACTTTCAATCCGAACGAGCTGCTCCAGATCCCGGAGCAGCTCCGGCCAATATGTGCACAGGGCTTCCTCAGCGCTGTGTACCCAATCTTCATGCTGCATGGCATTACCTTTCTTCATTTTTCATTGCTGTCGATGCCCGGATGATCAGCGTGGTGGGCAGACAGTTATCCGCTACCGGCTCCCCGCAGACGGCGCGCAGGAGCATATCCACGGCCTGACAGCCAATGTCATAGGCGCATTGGCTGACGCTGGTGAGCTTTGGATGTGCAATCCGAGCCACCTCGCTGTCATCATAGCCAATAACGGAAATCCGTTCCGGCACGGAGATATTCTGCTCCTGCAGTGCTTCCATTGCGCCGGCTGCTACCAAATCATTGCCGCAAATCAGTGCGTCAAATTGGGTAAGGGTAGATAAAAAGCTGTTCATGGCACGGTAGCCGCTTTTATAGTCAAAGCCGGTTAAGGAAATCAGCTCTTTGTCCAGGGGAATACCCTCCTCGGCCAGAGCCCTGCGGTAGCCTGTCATGCGCTCCAGTGTGGTATAGGCACCGCGGTGGTCGGAATCCAGCATTTCCAGGACACCGTTTACTCCTTCACAGGGGGCAGACCAGAATCCGGCAAAAAAGGCGATCCTTCTTCGGCCCTGCTGCAGCAGATATTTCGCGGCCCGGTACCCGCCCAATTCGTCATCCATATACACGTGTGGTAACCCCGGTACCACGTTACGGCGCAGGGCAATCACCACGGGGATCCGGCGCTGCTGCACCTTTTTCAGGCATTCGTGGGGCATCCGGCTGATGGGACAGTAGATGAGTCCGCTGGAGCCGCTGGAAGCGATGGATTCAATGCAGGCCAAATCCTGCTGCTCATCGCCATTGCTGGAATATACGTTGACGCGGTAGCCCCGCTTCATTGCTTCGCACATAATGCCCTGAAGCGCTTCGGCGAAAACGGCGATTCGTGCGGTGGGGATAATGACGCTGATCAGCTTGCTGCCGCCAGCTCGCACACTGCGGGCACTGGCATTTGGCACGTAGCCAAGCTGCTCCACTGTTTGCATGACCCGTTCCCGCAGGGCTTCGTTTACCGTGTCGTTTGCATTAATAACCCGTGAGACCGTGGAGACGGAGACGCCGGCCTCGCGTGCAACATCATGAATTGTTATCTTCTGCACATCTTCACCCCATAGTATTTTAATGGCCGCCTTTTTCTGCCCGCGATATATCCTTCACAAAAAATCTTCAATCTGATTTTGGATGGATGCGGTGTTTCCAAAAAATGCACAGGAATTTTGCAAAAAAGTTTTCAGCAACGGTCAAATCCGGCACCCAGGCCATCCATGACCTCAAAGAAATTGGGGAAGGAGACAGCGGCACACTCAGCGTCCTTCACTGTGGTGCAGCCTTCGGCAGCCAGTCCGCACACCAGCAGCGCCATTGCAACCCGGTGATCGCCATGACTTTCTACCGCAGCCCCATGCACTGTACCGCCATACACCGTCATATCGTCAGGGCCAATTTCTGTGCGGACACCCATGCGGGCCAGTTCCTGAGCCATTACGGCTACCCGATCTGTTTCCTTCAGCCGGACGTGTTCCAGACCGGTGAAGTGGGTAGTGCCCTGTGCAAAGGCGGCAGCAACGCTGAGGGCCGGCAGTGCATCGGGAATGTCGTTCATGCTGATTTCCACTCCGTGCAGATGAGAACCGGAAGAAACAAGCAGCCGGTTCCCGGAAATATCCTTTTCCAAAGCCGCTCCCATGCGAATCAGAACATCCACCACGGCCTTGTCGCCTTGACTGTCAGCAAAATTTACGGAGTCGATGACAATTTCGGAACCGGTGATAATACTAGCAACCAATGGAAACGCAACACCGGACCAGTCACCGGAAATGGTGGTCTCGAGGCCGCAGTATTTCTGGTTGCCCTGGATGTGGAAATGGGTATAGTCCTCATTGTTTTCCAGGGGGACGCCATACCGTGCCATCCAGTCCAACGTGATGTCCAGGTATGGCTTCTCCTTCGGATTGCGGATGACAATATCCGTATCCGATTCCAGCAGGGGTGCTGCCATCATGATGCCGGATACGATCTGGCTGAGTTTGCCGTCAAAGTGGGCTGTGCCGCCCTTCATGATGCCATGGATTACGGCCGGACAGGAGGTGCTGCCAGGCCGGCTGGGTTCGGCAAAGCCGCCCAACTCCCGAATGGCAGAGAGGGTTTCATCAATAGGACGCCGCCGAATCTGAGCATCTCCGGTGACAAAGGTGTAGCCGTCCACCAGTGCTGCCATGGGGGTGGCAAAATAGGCCACAGAGCCGGAGTTCCCGCAGTCCAGATAATTATCCGGGACGACCAGCTTGCCGCCGCATCCGTCCACCACCCAGAAGCCATCGCCTTCCTGAACAGTGGCACCGAATTGCCGGGCCGCTGCCAGTGCACTGCGGCCGTCCAGGCTAAGCAGGGGGTTGTGAATAATGGAGCGGCCCTCCGCCAGTGTTGCCAGCAGAACGGCACGGATGGTGTGGCTTTTTGAACCCGGCACAACGGCGTGGCCGGAGAGCTTGTGTGGAGTTGCTTTTGCAATCATATGGGTAGAACCTCCTGGTCGTATCAATTAGATTGTTTCCTGGAGAAACCGGCAAGAATTCGGGTGATATCCAGGATATCTGAATCCGGAGAGAATGTAAGCACCGTTTTTTCCAGCTGTGCCAATTTGTCTGCTGTCAGTGCGTCTCCGGCAAGAGTCCGGAATTTTCTGCACAGTGCATCATCGGAGGGGACAGTGTCCCACTCGCAGGAGGTCGCCTCTTCAAAGAGACACCGTCCGTCCTGCAGTCGGATTGAAATGCCGCAGCCGCGGATGCTGAAGGGGCCGTCGCCATAGGCGTCATTGCATACGACTTCCATTTTCCTGCGCAGCGCGTCAATCTTTGCGTCCTGAATCTGCTGGTCAAAGAAGGCCGTGGGAGGAAGATCTCCCTCGGTCAGTGTCACAGCTACCGTATAGGGCAGACACAGCCGGGCCGATGACGGCGTCAGCGGATCCTGTACGCCGGCATTCAGGGCATAGGAGTAGGGATAGGTACTGATGGTTACGGCGGCGATTTCTGCCGGGTCGAAGTGCTCCCGGGCCAGCAGCCGTTTCACCGCTGTTACAGCGGGATGCACGGAATGGCAGGCGGAAAACTGCTTAAAGGAGATATCATTGATGTAGAAGTGGGAGCCGGGGGCAACGTCCAGCCCCTTTTCGCCGGCGAAGAATTTGCCCAGGGATTTTTCGCCCTCCAGAATGTGTTTGGGGCCGGAAAGCCCTCGCTTTGCCACCTGGGCGGCAAAGATGCCCAGGGCGACACCCCAGCCGCCATAGAGATCCTTGGAGTCCGCACCCTCCATGAACGAGCTGAAGGGGCACACCGGAAGCAGGGAGGCAGCAATGCACAGGGCGTTTTCAATTCCATCCGGCTCCAGACCCAGCAGCAGGGCCGAAGATCCAGCTACGCCCAGCGCCCCAATAAACCCTGGGCCGTGCAGTCCAAAGTCCCGCATCTGCGCGGTGGCCAGCAGGCCCAGACGCATGCATAGGTCGTAGCCAAAGACGGCGCCGCGGAGAATGTCACTCCCGTTCCAGTGATAGACCTGCGCCTGCGCCAGAATGGAGGACCAGATGTATACACCGGGATGGGCGGATGCACCGATTCCCGAACAATCGTCCAATTCAATGTTCGATGTCCGCACCGCATTGGCAAAGGCTGCTGCCCAGGCGGAAGTATGGGCGGTCTCTCCCCATACCGCTACATTCTCCGGACTCTGGGGAACCAGCTCCATGATCTGCTGCACCAGAGCCTCGCACATGCTGTATCTGGCAGGGAATACAGCGCAGCCAATGTGATCTATCAGGCACCGGCGTGCCTGGTGCAGTGTCTCCTCATCAAAATCTGAGACACGGCAGTTGTAAAAATATTCTGCCAGATCGTGCAGATAAGTTGCTTTTTCCATATTTTCTTGTTCATCCTTTCTGTAGAGATTTCGAAAGGGCTTTTACAGCAGGGCACCCTGGCTCAGAAGAATGGCCTGTACCTCCTTAGGGGTATAGGGAAGATCCTTCGCTTCCAGAGCTGCTGCGCATCCGGCTGCGTGACCGGTTGCAAAGCAGGTGCCCATGACCCGAACGGAGGCCAGCGCCTCGTGACTGGCACAGATATTCCGCCCGGCGCACCAGAGATTGCTCGGCGTACGGGCCTTCAGGCAGCCCAGAGGAATACCATACCAGGAGGCACTTTCCATTGCCCGATATACAGACATATCGCTGATGATCCGATGATTTTCCAGGGGCCAGGCCCCCCGCGCAATGCTGGAATCCGGAAAACGTTCACCCTGGAGAATGTTCGACTCAGTCAGCTCCTGCTGGCAGAGAATCCGTCGGGATTCCCGTATCCCAATCCGGGGACCGGTGGAGAGCAGGTAGCATTTTTCCATCCCCGGCAAAAAATCCCGAAGAGCCTTGGTGTAGATGTGGGCCATTTCCCGGGTGGCACATTGGGCGCGGGTCAGGCTCTCGGCGTCCAGCCCAGTCAGTTCGAAATTGGGGAGGGAGAGGTTGGCAACGCAGCCCTTTTGAGCCAGCCAGAGCGGTGCCCGCATTTTGGTCATGGGGCCGTAGCCCGCTGCCCGCGCTTTTTCCAGAGCGGCACCAATGTCCCCTGCCGTAACCTTCAGATCCCGGGGAACACCCCCCAAACGCATTTCCATGGTGGCCATTTGTACGTGCCCTTGTGCATCGCCGAATTTTGTTTCGCTTCCGGCAAGATAGGCAAGATTGGCATCCCCCGTGGCATCCACAAAGGCCTTGGCTGCCACGGTAAAGCTGCCTTCGTCATCGACTGCGGTAACGGTTTCAATGCAGCTGCCCTGCAGATGAACCGCTGTCATGTAGGCTTCCAATAACAGGTGAACGCCGCTTTCCTGCACCAGCATTTCCAGTGCCAGCTTGAGCATCTCCGGGTCGTAATTGATGATCCTGTTCCCCAGGGATGTAAGGCTGGGGGAGGTATCTTCGCCCAGGGTGCGGAGCGTTTCCAGCACGGCCTCACCGATGCCCTTTACAATTTGGTGCTCCTCCGGTTCACTGGCAAAAAAACCGCAGAAGGAGGCAACACCGCAGTGGGTTCCGGTTCCGCCCAGGTAGGAGCTGCGCTCTATCAGTATGCATTTGGCTCCCGTCCGGCTGGCAGCGACCGCGGCAGCCACACCGGCGGCACCGCCGCCAATCACTGCCACATCACATTCCAAGTGCCGCATTGCAGATGTCTCCTCCTTTTGTTACAGCCCATTAATTTCCCGGACGTAATGGCATGCTACAAAATGATTTTCCATAATTTCTTCCAGAGCGGGAGTCTGCTGGAAGCAGCGCTCCTTTGCGTAGGGACACCGGGCAGCAAAGCGGCAGCCGGGCTTGGGATTTACCGGCGAGGTGATTTCACCCCGCAGCAGTGCATGATCCCGCCGGGCCTTCAGCGTGGGCTCGGGAATGGCGGCTAGCAGCGCCTTGGTATAGGGGTGCAGCGTGTTTTCAAACAGCTCATCGGATTCACTCTTTTCCACCACCATGCCCAGGTACATCACCATGATCTCATTGGAGATGTGCTTCACAACGGACAGGTCGTGAGTGATGAACATATAGGTCAGCTTTCGCTCGTCCTGCAGATCTTGCATCAGGTTCAGAATCTGCGCCTGAATGGAAACATCCAGGGCGGAAACCGGCTCGTCGCACACAATGAATTTGGGTTCCAGCGCCAGCGCGCGGGCAATGCCGATTCGCTGGCGGCGGCCGCCATCCAGTTCATGGGGGTAGGAGCCTGCAAACCGCTGGGCAAGGCCCACGGTATCCATTAGCTCCTCCACCCGCTTTTGCAGCTCGGCCCCCCGGCAGATATTATGGATCCGCAGGGGCTCACCAATGATTTCGCTGACGGACATCCGGGGATTCAGGGATGCAAAGGGATCCTGAAACACGATCTGCATCTCCCGGCGCAGGGCTTTTGTCTCTTTAATGTCGGTAATGTCCTGACCGTTGAATAAAATGGTTCCCTCCGTGGAATCCAGCAGCCGGATAATCACCCGGCCGAGGGTGGATTTGCCGCACCCGGATTCTCCGACAACACCTAATGTGGAGCCGGCGGGAATTGAAAAGCTGACATCATCCACGGCGTGCAGGTAGCCGCCGGGTGTCTTGAAATACTTCTTCAGATTTTTGACTTCTATCAGATTGCCCATAGTTTCCTCCGTTTTCTCGGCGGGGTGAGGGTTACCCCACATCTCCTGTCCCGTTTTGATACAGCACGCAGCAGACCTGGTGCCCAGGTGCAACCTCCACGGAGTCCGGCATGCGCTGCTCGCACGCAGCTGTGCAGTGGGCGCAGCGCGGGGCAAACGGGCATCCGGCGGGCAGGTCTGTAGGATCCGGCATCAGGCCGTGAATGGGCTGAAGCCGCTTGACCTTGGATGAGAGGCTGGGCAGGGAAGCAAACAGTCCCTTGGTATAGGGGTGCTTAGTGTTCTCGTAGATTTCCTGAATGGGGCCGCTTTCCACAATGCGCCCGGCATAAATGACGGCTACCTTATCGCATACCTGGGCCACAACGCCCAAGTCATGGGTGATCATCAGCATGGCGGTATTGTATTTTTGCTGCAGCTCCTTCATCAGGTGCAGTACCTGGGCCTGAATGGTCACGTCCAGTGCGGTGGTAGGTTCGTCGGCAATAATCAGGTGGGGGTTGCAGGCCAGCGCAATGGCAATGACCACCCGCTGCTTCATGCCACCGGAGAACTGATGGGGGTAGTCGCCCAGCCGCTCCGCCGGAATTCCAACGGTTTCCAGCATCTCTGCGGCCGTTTTTAGGGCCTCCTTGCGGCTGATTTTTTTGTGAATGCGAACGACTTCTGCAATCTGCTCTCCCACGGTCAGTACCGGGTTCAGGGCGGTCATGGGATCCTGGAAGATCATGGAGGCCTCCCGGCCCCGGAAACTGCGCTTTTCGCTCTTGCTCATTTTCAGCAGATCGCGGCCATTAAACTCGATGGAGCCGCCTGTAATTCTTCCGGGCGGGTCGGGGATCAACTGCATCAGACCCAGGGCGGTGGTGGTTTTGCCGGCGCCGGTTTCGCCCACCAGCCCCAGAGTTTCGCCGCGATTGATATCAAAACTAATTCCGTTTACGGCGTGAACCGTACCGCTGCCTGTCACATATTCAATGGTCAGGTCGCGTACACGCAGAAGCGTATTGGACTCGTTGTGTTCCATGGTTCCACCTCTCTTACTTTTTCAGCTTGGGATCCAACGCGTCCCGCAGTCCGTCACCGAACAGATTGAGCGCCAGAACCGTAATCATAATCGCCAGGCCTGGGAACAGTACCATGTGCCAGTAGTCGCGCATGTAGCTGCGTGCGGCAGAGAGCATGGAGCCCCATTCCGGGGTGGGGGGCGAGATGCCAATGCCCAGGAAGCTCAGAGATGCTGCCAGGAGAATTGCTGTGCCAACGCCCAGGGTTGCCTGTACAATGATGGGGGCAAGCACATTGGGGAAAATGTACTTTTTGATGATGTGAAAATTGGAGGCACCGATGGCACGGGCCGCTTCCACATATTCCTGATCCTTGACCGTCAGGGTGGAGGCACGCACCACACGGGTGAAGCTGGGGATGGTGCCGATGGCAACGGCAATCATGGCGTTGACCAGGCCCGGCCCTAGGGTGGTTGCAATGGCAATAGCCAGCACTGTGCGGGGAATTGCCATCAGAATATCGGAACCGCGCATGATAATCGTATCCGAGGCACCGCCGAAATAGCCGGCACAGGCCCCCAGAATGCTGCCAACCACGGTGCTGATGGCCAGGGAAATAAAGCCAATCAGCAGAGAAATGCGGGTGCCGTAAACAATGCGGCTGAAAATATCCCGCCCATAGTTGTCGGTACCCATGATGTGCTGCCAGGAGGGCAGCTCCAGCATCTGGGAATAGTTCTGCTCATCATAGCCATAGGGGGCAACCACATCGGCAAAAATTGCCAGGAAAACCAGCAGAACCAGAACGCAAAGGCCGAACATGGCCATACGATTTTTCCGCAGCCGGCGCCACACATCGCGCCACTGGCTGCTCTTTTTTACTTTCCGTTTCATGCTTAGGCCCCCTCCTGACTGTTTTGTTTTTCCTTTGCGGGATGCTTTTCTTTCTTGCGGGCGTACTGGGTTGCGATTCGGGGATCTACAAAGGCGTACAGCAGATCTACGATCAGATTCAGCAGGCTGCACAGCACTGCAATTACCAGGACACCGCCCTGCACAACCGGGTAGTTCCGGGCTTTGATGGCATCCACCATCATCTTGCCGATGCCGGGAATGGCGAACACCTGCTCATTGACCACCGCACCGGCCAGACCGCTGGCAAACTGGATGCCAATAATGGTAATGATGGGGATCAGTGCATTTTTCAGTGCGTGATGGGTGATAATCTTGCCTTCCGTTTGCCCCTTGGCCCGGGCGGTACGGATGTAGTCCTGCCGGATGACCTCCAGCATACTGGAGCGCGTCATCCGGGTGATGGTGGCAACGGACACCGCACTGACGCTGATAACAGGCAGAATATAATATTTCCAACCGTACAAGCCTGAGGCAGGCAGCCAGTTCAGCTTGACGGAAAACAGCAGAATCAGCATCATTGCCAGCCAGAAGCTGGGAATGGTAATGCCCAATAGAGCCAGCACAGTGACGATGTTATCCGCAATGGAATACTGCTTGACAGCCGACAGGATGCCGACGGGAATGCCGATGAGCACGCTGAAGGCGCAGCTCAGGGCGGCAATGCGGGCAGTTACCGGCAGACGCGCCATGATTTCTTGGGTGACGGGCAGGCCGGTGACATAGCTGGTGCCCAGGTCTCCGTGGCACAGGCCAACCAGATAATTGGCATACCGTACCAGGAATGGGTCGTTCAGCCCCATTTCCTCCCGGAGCTCCTGCACTTCCTCTTCTGTCGCCATGTCGCCCAGAATCATCCGGGCTGGGTCGCCTTTTGTAAAGTACATCAGTGTGAAAATTATTAGCGTAACGCCAATCAAAACAGGGATGGTGACGAGAATACGCTTGGTGACATATCGCAGCATAGGCTTGTTCTCCTTAGAAAAATGTCCCGCAAGTTTTCCGGTCGGTCGCAAAACATTGCGGGACATTATGTGTTACTGATGCCGCTGTGCAGCGTTATTTGCGGCGATTAGCCTACAAACTGCACGCGGGTCATATCGGGCATCAAATCGGGGTAGAAGGGCAGATTGGCCACATTGGCCCGGGCACCGTAAGCGCCCTTGGGGAAGGCAATGGGAATGGTGTAGGTGCGATCCCACAGGTAATCCTGCAGCTCCTCGTAGATGGCAATCCGCTCCGTTTCGTCATAGGTCTGCTGACCCTTCTGCAGCAGCTCGTCAATGTGGCTGTCGCCGTGGCGCAGGGAAATAGTACGGGAGGTGGGCCATGCAATCAGAGCAGCAGCGGGGTCGGGGATGGAGGCAGTGTTGGTCATTAGAGCCATGGTGATTTCACCGGCGTTATTCATCTGGGTGAAGGTAGCCAGATCCAGGAACTGAATGGTGACATTAACACCAATCTGGCCCCACATATTCTGCAGCACCTCGGCAAAAGCCAGGTTGACGGCGCTTTCGTAGGTCATGTAGGTCACGTCCAGACCATCGGGGAATCCGGCTTCTGCCAGCAACTCCTTGGCCTTCTCGGGGTCATACTCTCTGGGGCCGATGGTCTTATGGCCCATAATGGTGGGGGAATAGTAGCTGTCAGCTACATCTGCGGTGCCCTGCCAGACGGCCTTGACCAGTGCTTCCAGGTTCAGGCCGTAAGCCAGTGCCTTGCGCAGATTTTCATTTCCGGCGATGGGAGCCAGGGAGTTATTCAGGCACAGATAGGAAATGCCCTGAGTGTTGCCGCTGATCAGCTGGGTCTCGGGGTTTTCATCAATACGGTTCCAGTCTGCAGCTGCCAGCTCAAAGGCAATGTCAACGCCGCCGGTTTCCAGCTCGATGGTACGGGAAGAAGCTTCCACAATAACACGGGCTACAAACTTCTTGAAGGCGGGCGCTTCGCCCCAGTAGCCATCGTAGGCTTCCATCTCAATGCGGTCGCCGGTGACCCAGCGGCTGAACTTCATGGGGCCGGTGCCCACGGGATTCCGGGCAAAGGCATCCGCACCCATTTCATTGTAGATATCCTCGCTGACCATGCCGGCACGCAGGGTAGCCAGAGCCTCCAGCAGGGGAGCATAGGTGTACAGCAGCTTTACCGTCAGATTGTAATCATCCTCAACGGTGATGTTTTCGTAGTCAATGCACTGGAAGAAGGTAGAGGTGAAGGAACTCTGTGCCAGCTTGCTCAGAGAGAACTTCACGTCTTTGGCGGTAAACTTGCTTCCATCCTGGAAGGTGACATCGTCCCGCAGGGTAAAGTGCAGGGTCGTGTCATCCACATATTCCCAGCTGGTAGCCAGCCAGGGAATGAGCTCACCATCATCGTTCTTCTTGATCAGGGGCTCCAGCACCAGGCTGGTGCAGATAAAGCCGTTCTGGTTGGAATGCGCAAAGGGATCCAGTGTGGCGGGCTCCACCGGCAGGGCGATGGTCAGGGTTTCCTTGGTAGTGGTCGCCGTGGGCGTTGCGGTCTCCTGGGCTTCAGTGGGGGTTTGCTCGGTTTGGGCTGCTTCGCTTGCTTGTGTCGGTTCCGTTGTTTCCTTGGGAGTCTGGCTCCCGCCGCAGGCTGCCAGTGACAGCATCATTGCAATCACAAGCGCAAGCGCGATCCATTTTTTGCTCATCTTTTTTCCTCCTTAGTTTTTATGTAATCGATTCCACGGGAACCGATGCATACGGTTAAAATCCTCTTTTGGTGTAAGCTGCCTGCATCTGGGCCATGGCCTGTTCCACCGTTGCCCGGGGGCAGGCGATGTTCAGTCTCACAAAGCATGCGCCCTCCGGGCCAAACAGACTGCCGGGGTTGACCGCAATGGCACAGTCATTGACAAAGAAGTTGATGACCTCCTGGTCGCAGATACCCAGGTCTCTTCCGTCAAGCCACAAAAGGTAAGTCCCTTCCGGCTTTATCAGACGGATACGGGGCATGTATTTTTTCAGCGTTTCCTCAACATAGCAGATGTTGCCCCACAGATAGGGGAGCATCTGCTCCAGGTAGTCATCGCACTGGGTGTAGGCAGCAAGATAGGCCTCCATGGCAAAGACGTTCGGCACGTTGATGTGCGCTCCATCCAGCGCATTGCGCATGGCCTCCCGCAGCGCGGGGGCGGGAATCACGACCGAAGAAGCCTCCAGCCCGGCAATGTTAAAGGTTTTGCTGGGGGCATGACACAGGATCATGTTGTTTGCTGTTTCCGGGGAAGCATCTGCCGCTACTGTGTGGGTGTGCCCATCGTACACAATGTCAGCATGGATTTCATCGCTGACCAGAATCACGTTGTGATCCGCGCAAATCTGTGCCACCTGAGCAAGCTCTTCCCTGGTCCATACCCGACCTACCGGGTTATGGGGGCTGCACAGAAGCATCAGCTTTACCTTGGGGGATGCTGCCCGGCGGGCCAAATCCGCAAAATCTATGGTATAGCGTTCGCCGTCAAACAGCAAGGGATTCGCATTTGGAATTCGCCCGGCGGCCCGCACCACATTCCGGAAGGGGTGATAGACCGGCGTCTGAATCAGAACCTCGTCTCCCGGTTGGGTGAAGGCTTGCACCGCCAGAGAGAGCGCAGGAACGACACCGGGTGAGAACAGAATGCTTTCCGGCGAACAGGAGAACCCGTGCCGCCGCCGGAGCCAGTCTGCTGTCACGGAACCAAATTCCGGCGGAACAAATGCGTAGCCGTAAATCGGATGGGCCGCTCGCTTCTGCACGGCCTGTACCACCGGCGCCGGACAGGTAAAGTCGCAGTCCGCCACCCACATGGGCAGGGCGTTGGGATTGCTGACCCGCATGGTCAGGTTATCCCACTTGGTACATCGGGTTCCCTTCCGGAGGATTTCCCGGTCAAAGTCATAATGCACGCATAACGCCTCCTTTTTCTTAATCACTTACCTAAATTTAGATAAGTCCGACGATATTCCAGTAGGGAAGGAATATCAGGAAGATACCGGCGATAATCAAAACCATCATGGGCAGGCCGAACTTTGTGGCATAGCCAGAGGGAAAGTAACCGTTGCCGACGCCAATCATCAGGCTTACCGCATGGAACGGCAGCAGGAAATGGGCGGTCAAGCTGATGTAGGCGATAAAGAAAACCTCCTGTACCGGCATGACATTGCCGCAGATGGCCATCAGTGCGGGAAGCACAACGGAAAGCGTGGTGGTATTGCTGCCCAGCACCAGATGCATACACATGGTGATAACAATGATTACCAGCAGGTAGGCAAAGCCAAACTGCTCCGGGAACATTCTCCCAACATAGGAGAAGATTACATCTGCGACTCCGGTGTACTTCAGCACGCTGCCGATGCAGAATGCCGCAGTGAGGAAGACCATGGTGGAAATATCAATGGCGGAAAGATCTTTCTTTTGCAGCACGCCTACTGCAAACAGCAGTGCGGTTCCAGCCAGTGTAATGTAGGTGGGATTGATGCCGTGCCAGCTGCTGGTCATCCACAGTATCATGGTGCCGAGCACAATGCCCAGCACGATTTTCTCCTGCTTCGTAAAGGGCTCCCGGTGGGCATCGGTCTCCTCCCGGGGAGTCAGCTTCACACCATGCAGTTCCTTGCGGAATACCAGGAAAAACAGCCCGATCACAGCCAGTGTGTAAACCACGGTGGGGGCCAGCATGTATTGCACCCATTCTCCGTTTGTCATGGACAGGGACGCAAAGCCAACTGCGGAGGTGTTCAGAATAATATCAGCATCCATGGCTCCCATGTTTACAATTACGTAGAATAGGAACACGGAGAACAGCAGCACGGACTGCGCTTTTTCCGGGGCGTCTGTCTTTTTCAGGTGCACCCGGACGATGTTTGCCAGAATAATCAGCCGTGCCAGAGGCTGGGGAATCACGTAAATTGTGGCAGCAAAGTAGAAAATCACCACTGCAATCATGCGGATGGGGGTAGCCGCGAAACGGAAGAGCAGCGGTTGGACAGTTTTTTCTGCAATGTGGGCATTTTCAATCCCACGGGAGAACAAATAGCAGAAAATGATCAGCAGAAAGTTATCAGACAGGGGAAAGGAGAAAACGGTTTTAGCCGGCGCCTGTCCCACCAGGAGGAAAGCAATCAAAAGCGCACAGGAGGCGGTGATTTTACCCACCCATCCGGTTGACCACCAGATGATTACTGTGATCAGACTGCCCAGCACCAAGCTTTGCCGCAGGGTCATACCCAGAGGGGTGAAGCACCCCAGTAAAATCGGCACCAGCAGGCATGCTGCTGCTTTGGACGGAGCCGGAACCGCCTTCTTTAAAACCTTCTTCATCCTCTTTCCACCTCAGGTTGACCGAATGAAAGAAATCGTTTTCTAATTTCTTTGTTGAATATGGCGACATTATACTGCTTTGTTCAAAAACTGTCAATATATTCCCTGGAATTTTGACTTTATATCCAAATCAAATTGTGCTGATTTGTACATGATTTCACTAAAAAACTCGGAAAACGTTTTCTCGATTGTGAAATTAGCACAGAAAAAGAACGTGATTTTTGCACATGAAAAACAGGGCAAATCCGGCTTGCAGTAAATCGTTTTCAGGGGGCGGAACACCGGGGAATTTCCGGTTGAATCATGGGCACTTTCCTTGTATAATAAAGAAAAGCTGTCAGCAGCATGGTCTGGCAGAGAAAAGGAGACATTATAATGAAAGAACTTACGACGAAGGCTGCCCCGGCGGCAATTGGCCCCTACGCCCAGGGATGGACAGCAGGCAATTTGGTGTTTACCTCCGGCCAAATTCCGGTAAATCCTGCTGACGGTACTGTCCCGCAGGGGATCGAGGCGCAGGCGGAGCAGAGCTGCAAGAATGTGGGCGCCATTCTGGAAGCGGCGGGCGTTGGTTACGGAGAGGTGGTCAAAACGACCTGCTTCCTTGCGGATATGGGGGACTTTGCTGCCTTCAACCAGGTCTACGCCCGCTATTTTACCGGCAGACCGGCCCGCAGCTGTGTGGCGGTGAAGGAATTGCCCAAGGGCGTCCTCTGTGAAATTGAAGCGATTGCAGTAAAGGAATAAGCAGGAGTATTTTTAAAAAATGTCAGCCACAACTTACCGGAGAGGAAAGTTGTGGCTGCTTTTTGCCCCGGGTACGATCGAGGGAACCGTTGAAATCATGTTGGTCTCAAAATAGAATGAAATAAGGAATCTTTACAATCAAAAAGGTTTGTTGACAGTGTTCAGTTCCTGGGGGTTGTATTTGTAAAAAATGGAAAAAGTGACGCTGAAAGCTTGACATACGGGAATGAATATGGTACCTTTTCTGTACAAGTAAGATCATTAGGTATCAATTGATACCTAATGATGCCATGGAAGGAGACAATCGATGGAAAAGATAAATTCCCTGCTGTGGCTTGCGGCTTTTGCATCGGAGACCGACTATGATACACTTCCGCCGGAGCTGACGGCCTATATCAAACAGCTGCTGCTGGATACCCTTGGATGCGGCGTAGCAGGCATGGCCAGCGATAAGGGAAAGTGGGGCATCGACTTTGTCCGCCGGTGCTATGGTGCTCCCGGCCCAGCCACGGTGCTTGGCTACGGGGATCGTCTGAGCACTATGGGTGCGGTCTTTGCCAATGCGGAATTGATAAATGGCCTGGATTTTGAGCCGGCTGGACTTCATGTGCCGCCATATGTGCTGCCGCCGGTGCTGGCGCTGGCAGAGGAATGCCATGCCAGCGGCCGGGAGGTGATCGCGGCAGCGGCAGTGGCCCTGGAAATCGGAACCCGCATTGCAAAAGGTTTGCTACCGGCTCCTAAATATGTTGAAAACGGAAAGGAATCCGGAATCAGTACGGTGTTTGGCCCATGCAGCACAGTATTTGGAGCAGCTGCCGGTGCCGCAAAGCTGAAGGGCTTTGATGCCGCGGCCATTGCCCAGGCCATGGGCTTGGCAGGCGTCCTTTCTCCCGTACCGTCCCAGGCCTCCATGCACCGGGATCTGCCGGTGAATTCGGGAAAATACATGATGGCCGGTTGGGGCGCCCAGGCAGGCATCACCGCCGCAGAGTTGATTCAGTCCGGCCACCGGGGGAATCTTCAGGTGCTGGACAGCGAATTTGGCTATTGGCGTTTCACTGCCCAGTCCGGCTGGGACAGCGGCAAGGCGCTGCAGAATTTGGGCACTGAGTGGATGTTTATGACCACAACGCCTTACAAGCGTTTCCCCTGCTGCGGCATGATGCACGGCGGTTTGGAATGCCTGCTGGCGGTGCTGAAGGAAAATGAGATCAAGCCGCAGGAGATTCAGCATATCCACGTTCGACTGGATCCCACCAGCAGTGAGGGCATGTTCCATGTGGCAAACCTGCAAAATCAAATCGACACTCAGTTTTCCGTTCGCTATAATATGGCGTTGGCTGCCTGCGGCATTCGCCCGGGCCTGCAGTGGCAGGATCCCGCAAATCTCCGTGACCCTGCCATCCTGGAAATGATGGAAAAAATCACCACCGGCGTCCATCCGGACTGCGGCCCCGCTATGGAGCGGGACGGCCGCGCAAGAATCATCGATGTAACGGTAGAAGCCCGGAGCGAGAGGTATTATAGGCAGCTGGAATTTATCAAGGGAACCGTTACTGCCGGTGCGGCCATGGTGGTCACCCGGGAAGAGCGGCTGCAAAAGTTCCGGGATAATACCCTGCTGTTCCTGCCCGCCCAAAAGGTGGAGGCAGCCATTACCGCCCTGGAGCGCCTGGAGGAGGCGGCGGACTTTGGAACCGTCATGGCACTGTTCCACGTTTAACTTTGTTTACACATCGTGTAAAAATAAGAAGGAGGATCCCATCAATGAAAAAACTGCTCGTTACCATCCTGGCCATGTGTATGATTTTCAGCCTGGCCGCCTGCGGCAGCTCCGATAATACATCGGCAGCTACCGAAGCCCCTAAGACCACCGAAGCAACTGAAGCGCCCACCACGGCGGAATCCGTTGACCTCAACGAATCCGCCACCTCCAGCGGCAAGCTCTCCGGCGGCATGACCGCAGCGGAGCACCCCGAAATCACCACCGAGGGCAAGAGCCAGGATACGATCCTGACCATTTCCCAGAACGTGGATATTGCCGGCATCGATGCCTTTGCTGCTGCACAGTCCGGCCGGAATGACATCCGTTACCTGATCTACGACCAGCTGGCTATCATGGCAAAACCCGGCGGAAGCATCCAGGAAATGGCCTTCCAGATGGCAAAGACTATCACCGAGGTGGACGACACTACCCTGGATATCGAGATTTATGACTACATCCACGACTGGGCCGGCAATGCCGTAACCGCAGATGATGTGGTGTGGTGCTATAACAAGATGGCAGAGAGCGGTGTCTCCGGCAAGTTCAGCCGTCTGTTTGGCTCCATGGAGAAGACCAGCGACTATAGCGTCCGCCTGACCCTGGCCTCTCCCACCCTGGGCGCTGCCCAGTATCTGCTGCAGTTCTGCCCCATTGTCTCCAAGGCAGGTTATGAGTCCCAGACCGATGGCGAGCATGCCCAGAAGCCCATTGGTACCGGCGGCTACAAGATCACCGATTATGTCTCCGGCGGCTATTGCTACCTGGAGCGAGTGGAGGACTACTGGCAGACCGATGCCTCTCTGCGCAGCTACGCCTATACCGGGCAGGCCAAGCAGATCAAGCTCATTGTTCAGACCGAGTCCGCTCAGCGCGGCAATGCCCTGCTGACCGGTCAGGCAGATGTGGCGACCCGCGTTTCCAGCACCGATATCACTCTGTTCCGGAATGAGGATGGCACGCCAAAGGACGGCTACAATGTCCTGGCCGCTCCCAACAGCACCACCTATTACCTGCCCTTTAACTGCGCTGAGGGCCATCCCCTGAGCAACATCGAACTGCGGAAGGCTGTCGCCTGCGCCATTGATGCCAAGGGCGTGATGGCCGGTACCCACGGTGCCAACGGCTTCCTGTTCACCAAAGAGGTTGCCAACCCCATGCTGGCCGACTACAACAAGGAGTGGCTGGAAGAGGACTACTACGATTACAACCTGGATGAGGCCAAAAAGCATCTGGAGGCTTCCGGCATGACCGATGTGAAGCTGGTGATGATGACCTCCACGGAGGATAACGAAAAGTCCTATGGTATCTTTGTGCAGCAGTATCTGGCACAGATCGGCATCGAGGTGGAGATCAAGAGCTATGATGCCGCTCTGATTACGGAGTACATCTATAACCCTGACCTGTGGGATATCCGCATTGATGCCCTGGGCAACTCTGATTACTGCGCTGATGCCTGGAATCTGTACACCACCCAGGCCTCTGGCGTGAGCAAGTTCCTGATTGTGGACGAGAAACTGGACGAGCTGGTTGCAGCTGCCGGCGGCATCAGCACGCACTCTGCTGAGACGGTGGAGGCGGTCCACGATTATGCCTATGAGATGTGCTACTATGTGCCTCTTGGCAACCAGTATGTGTACTCCGCGGCTTCCGACAAGCTGGAAATCTGGCCCTTGCACCCCTATAACTTCCTGCTGTTCGGCGGCTTCATCTTCGACTGATTTGTTCCTTCCCTGATTTCGCGGCCACTGCCGGTGCCTTCTCCCTTTCAGCCCGGCAGCGGCCCTTTCCAAAAACAGCCTGGGCCCCTGCG
Organism: uncultured Oscillospiraceae bacterium; assembly: GCA_934591635.1. Taxonomy (GTDB): domain Bacteria; phylum Bacillota; class Clostridia; order Oscillospirales; family Oscillospiraceae; genus Faecousia. Next base: position 28,394 of record CAKTPI010000013.1, read on the forward strand.
AAACTGCCAAGAATGGATTATTCCGTCAGTTCCCGGGTGTGGCCCGGTGTGATTTGAGGTTTCTGTTATGCTGAAATATACACTCAAACGTCTGCTGCTCATCATCCCTACGCTTTTATGTGTTGCCATCCTGATTTTCACCCTGATGTATTTCATTCCCGGTGATGTGGCAACACTGATGCTGGGCACCTCCGCCACACAGGAGGAGCTGGATGCTTTCCGGGCCGTGTATGGTCTGGATCAATCTTACATGACAAGGCTTTCCACCTTCCTGTATAACATGGTGTTTCACCTTGACTTCGGAAATTCCTACAGCTACGGCACTTCCGTTATGGCCGATCTGCTGTCCCGTTTTCCTTATACTGTCCTGATTGCAACCATCAGCATTATCATTTCTGTGATCATCGGCATTCCGCTGGGCGTGTCCTGCGCGGTGCGGGCAAATACCATATTTGACCGGGCCAGTATGGTGCTTTCACTGGTGTTTGCGTCCATTCCGGGATTCTGGCTGGCGCTGATGCTGATCCAGCTGTTTTCCGTCAAGCTGGGCATCCTGCCCGCCTTCGGCTTTGACTCGTGGCAGTGTTATGTGCTGCCCTGCACGGCCAATGCCATGGCCGCGGTTGCCACGCTGGCCCGGCAGACCCGTGCCAGTATGCTGGAGGTCATCCGGGCGGATTATGTGACCACTGCCCGGGCCAAGGGCATTGCCAACCTGCGGGTACTGTATCACCATGCCCTGCCCAACGGACTGATTCCCATCATCACCACGGTCGGCACCCGCTTCAGCGCCCTGCTTGGCGGCACCATCGTGATTGAGACCATCTATTCAATCCCCGGTCTCGGTACCTACATGACCACTGCCATCAACAAGCGGGATTATCCTGCGGTGCAGGGCTCCATTGTGTTCATTGCCTTTGTCCAGTGCCTGATGATGCTGCTGGTGGATTTGGTGTATGCCATGGTGGATCCCAGAATCCGGGCCCAGTATGCCGGCAATAAGAAAAAATCGGGGAAGGAGAAAAAAGACAATGGCTGAAAAAGAAATTGACCGCTCCCTGCGGAAAGAGAATCGTTTCCTTTCTACCTTGAAAATCATGAGCCGGAACCCCGGCGCGGTGGTTGGTGCCATTATTATTGTGCTCATTGCCATTGCCTGCATTGTGGTGCCATTGGTTTCTCCCTATTCCTATTCGGATATCAACCCCATGGAGGCGCTGCAGTGGCCCAGTGAGGCCCACCCCTTCGGGACGGACCGGTACGGGCGGGATATGCTGGTGCGTGTTGCCTACGGCGCCCGGTATACCTTGAGCATCGGCGTGTTCTCCACTCTGATCAGCCTGGTCCTGGGCACCATCATCGGCGCAGCTGCCGGCTTCTTTGGCGGCAAAGTGGATAACATCATCATGCGCGCCCTGGATATCATCCAGGCCTTCCCACAGATGCTGATGGCAATTGCCCTGTCTGCCGTGTTTGGCACGGGCTTTGATAAGACCATTATCGCCATTGGCCTTACCTCCGTTCCCGGCTTTGCCCGGCTGCTTCGGGCAAACATTCTCACCGTGCGGCGGCAGGAGTATATCGAGGCCGCCGTGACAATCAACTGCTCTACAGTGCGCACCATCATTACCCATGCGCTGCCCAATGCAATTTCTCCTTTGATTGTCCATACCGCAATGGAAGTGGCCCATGCGGGCATGACAGCTGCTGCCCTGAGCTTCATTGGCCTGGGTGTTCAGGAGCCGCTGCCGGAGTGGGGTTCCCTGCTGTCCGGCGCCCGTTCCTACATCCGGGATTATTCCTATCTGTGCCTGTTCCCGGGCCTTGCTATTATGCTGTCCACCCTGTCCTTTAACTTGATCGGTGACGGCCTGCGGGATGCGCTGGATCCCAAGCTGCGGAGGTAATACATATGGAAAACGAAAAGAAGCATTTTCTGAAGGTTGAAAACCTCACCGTGGAGTATCGCTCTCAGGGCAAAATTGTCAATGCGGTAAACGGCATTGACTTTACCCTGGATGAGGGGGAAACACTGGGACTGGTGGGGGAGACCGGCGCGGGCAAAACCTCCACTGCAAAGGCTATCCTGCGGGTGCTGCCGGATGTGGGCGCAAAAATCACCGCCGGAAGTGTTCTGCTGGAGGGTGAAGACCTGCTGAAGCTGCCGGAGCGAAAGATGCAGTCCGTCCGCGGCAACAAGATCTCCATGATTTTCCAGGATCCCATGAGTGCCTTGAATCCGGTGCAGACCATTGTGGAGCAGGTGGCAGAGCCCATCCGCTTCCATAATAAAGTCAGCCGTACCGAGGCAACCGCCAGAGCAATCAAGATGCTGGAGCTGGTGGGCATTACACCGGACCGGGTGCGTGACTATCCTCATCAGTTTTCCGGCGGTATGCGCCAGCGCACGGTGATTGCGATTGCCTTGGCCTGCGAGCCCAAGCTCCTGCTGGCGGATGAACCGACCACCGCACTGGATGTGACCATCCAGGCCCAGGTGCTGGATTTGATTCGGGAGCTTCGGAAGCAGTTCAATACCGCTATGGTGCTCATTACCCATGATCTGGGCGTTGTGGGCGAGGTGTGCGACAAGGTCGCCGTGATTTATGCCGGCGAGGTGGTGGAGTGCGGTACAAAGGAAGATATCTATGACCATCCTACCCATCCCTATACCCAGGGCCTGTTTGGTTCGTTGCCGGATCTAAAGAAGACGGTGCACCGCCTGACCCCCATTCATGGCATGCCGCCGGATCCTACCAACCTTCCCCAGGGCTGTATGTTCTGCCCCCGCTGCCCTTATGCGACGCCGGAGTGCAGCGCACAGCGGGTTCCGCTGACAGAGGTAACGGCGGGTCATTTCTCCCGCTGCCTGAAGAATGACAGAAAGGAGGAAAAGTAACATGGCACTGGTTGAAGTCAAGCATCTGAAGAAATATTTCGATTCCCCCCGGGGCGTGGTTCACGCAGTGGATGATGTGACCTTTAATATTGAGGCCGGAACCACCATGGGTATCGTCGGTGAATCCGGCTGCGGCAAGTCCACCCTGGGCCGCACCATGATTCATCTGGCCGAAAGCACCGGCGGTGAAATTTGGTTTGACGGAAAAAATGTCACGAACCTGAAAGGGGAGGAGCTGAAGGCTTTCCGGGAGCAGGTACAGTTCATTTTCCAGGATCCCTTTTCCTCTTTGAATCCCAGAAAGACTATTTGGGATACGGTGGTGGAGCCCTTGAAGCTCTCCGGCCGGTATAAGGGCGCAGAGCTGGAAAAAGAGGCGAACCGGCTGATGGATCTGGTGGGAGTGGAGCAGCGTCTCCGCATGGCCTACCCCCACGAGCTGGATGGCGGCCGCCGTCAGAGAGTGGGCATCGCCCGGGCACTGGCCCTGAACCCTAAGTTTATCGTGTGCGATGAGCCGGTGTCCGCCCTGGATGTGTCCATTCAGGCTCAGGTACTGAACCTGCTGATGGATCTGCAGGATGAGTATGGCATTGCCTATATGTTCATCACCCACAATCTCTCCGTGGTGCGCCACATCTCCCACAGCATTTGTGTCATGTACCTGGGGCAGCTGGTGGAGACCACTACGGTGGAGCAGCTCTTTGAGCACCAGCTGCATCCCTATACTAAGGCACTTCTTTCTGCCGTGCCCACCGTGGATATTCACCACCCCACCCAGCGGATTGTGCTCAAGGGTGAGCTGATGTCTCCCATCAATCCCAAGCCCGGCTGCCGCTTTGCCCCCCGCTGCCCCTATGCAACGGCTCAATGCAGTCAGCCCCAGCATCTGGAAGAAGTGGAGCCCGGCCATTTTGTTTCCTGCTGCCGCGTTCGTGAAATCAATTGACAGGAGTGTTTTGATATGAATTATCTGGATTTATATTCTCCGGAAACAAACCCGGAAACCGGCGCGTGGTATGCCTACGAGCGCAGCGCAATGGAGGCAGCGCACAATGGCACTGCCAACCTGGATAAGCTCCTGGCCACGGAATACGGCAAGCTCATAACCGAGCAGCTGACCCTGCGCCTGCGCTTCGGCACGGAGGACGGCACGGAGAAGGTGCTGGAATATCTGAAAACCTTCGGTGTGCGGGGGGAAATTCACGATGACGGTGAGTTTTTCTCCAGGTGGGGTATGTTCCTGCCGGAAAATGTGGCAAATGACAGTGCTAGGAAATATCCGCTGATTATCATCAACGGCAATTCCCCGGAACAGGCAGTTTTTGACTTCGGTTTCTATAAAATGTGCCTGCGGGAGCAGTTCCTGTTTATGAGCTGCCGCAACCACAACTGGGAGCATATTTCTGCCCTTCTGGAGGAGGCGGCTACAAAGTATCCTGTGGATCGGGAACGGGTGTATATCTGCGGCTTTTCTTACATGGGCTATCAGGCTACCAGTGCGTTTACCCATTTGCCCTTTAAATTTGCCGGGGCGGCCCCCTGCGGCAACGATATTTTCCGGGATAAGGACAATTTCCTGAATCCCTATACAGAGGATGAGCTGGCAAGCCTGCGGCATCACCTGGTGCCCTTTATTCAGATGGTCGGCGCCAGCGAGGCATCCAACTTTGTGCCTCTGAACGACTGGCATATCCGTGCTCATTGGGGCAACCCTCCGAAGCCGGAAGGACTGCCGAAGCTGTGGAAGGATCCTAGGGACATTCAGGTTTTGGATCCCACCATCAACCCCATCCGGCGCCGTCCGGATGGCACCATCCAGTCCACGCCTCCCTCGGCCATGCCGGCTCCTCCGGAGGGAATGGACCGGCATATCTGGATGCTTTCCCGGCTGAATAAACGCCTGGATTTGCTGGGCTGTGCACCCAGAGACATGGAGCGGTGCCTGCGCTATCTCCACACACCTCAGGATGAACTGCACCATGTGCTGGGCTTCTATGGGGATACCGAGGAAATCCGGATGTTCCATGGCCTGAAGCATTACATTGTGAACATCTTCAATAAGGATGGCCTGAACGTTTTCCGATATATCTGCCTGGATAATTATCCCCACTTTGTGCCGCCTGCGGGCGGGGAACTGCTGTGGCCCTTTTTTAAGCAGTTCCGCCGGGATCAGGCCACCGGGAAAATTATTTGTGAGGAATACAGGGCCTGAGGAGGCTGTTTATGAAGAACATGACCATGCGTCAACGGGAGCACCTGCTTTTGTGGCTCGCGCTTGCGGATACCGCATTGTTTGTTGGGAGTTATTTCCTGGGCGTGGTACTGTTTTATGTCTTCCTGTTTTGCAGCGCTGCGCTCGTGGCGGTGTGGCTGCTGCTTTGGCGCTGCCCGCACTGCGGCAAGCAGCTGTGGTGGAATTTCGACTTGCCCTGTAAGCATTGCGGGGAAGACATCTACCGGCCCAAAGAGGAGAAGCCCCGCAACAGCCAGGAGCGAACCGGCTTTTTCGGCTGGTGATGGTCGTACAAAAAATGGTACCAGATTGTTCTGCTTACGCATGCTTTTCCTTGACTCAATGGTATAATTATGGTATAATTTTATTTACCAGATACTGGAAAATTAAACTTTTACGATATAACACCAGGGAACTCCGGTGAAAAGAATGGCTTCACTCGGAGAATCCAACCAGACAGTGGGAGAAAAAGCAGATGGAACAGAAACGTACCGAAACAAAGTACATGGCCCTGTACGGAACCCTGAAGCGGGCTATTGAAGACGGCAAATACCTGACAGGCTCCTTGATGCCGACGGAAAAGCAGATGATGGAGGAATACGCGGTCAGCCGCAATACCGTCCGGCGGGCCATTGCCCAGCTGGAGATGGATGGACTGATTAGCGTTTCCCCCGGGCGCGGCACCCAGGTCATTAAGGGCCGGGCAAACCAGGATAAGCCAGGGTTCCAGATTCCCTACGATGTGACGACCATCAAAAAGGTGGGGTGGGATCAATATACCGTTGGTTTTTCCAGCTCTACCATTGATGTAATGCAGGCGGATACACGGCTTTCAGCAAAATTGGCTGTGCCTCCGCTGACCGAGCTCTATCGGGTGCAGCGCCTGAAATTCTGCGGCAACGTGCCCTCCTGCTACGTGGTCAGTTATTTGGTGAAGGAAAAGCTGCCGGGATTGGATCGTTTCAACGGTCAGATCATGTGGCTGAGCAAGCAAATTTACGATACCTACCATCTCAGCCCCCTGTCAGCTTATGAGAAGGTGACGGTTCAGGCGGCAACTTTCCTGGAGGCAAACTTGCTTCGCCTGGATATCGGTACACCCATGATGCTGGTGCAGCGAACGGCAGAATATGAGCAGGGGTTGATTGAATTTACAGAGTCCTTCTACAATCCGGAGTTCTTCTATATTGAGATCGAGATGAAGGGCCGCCCCGACTATCTGATTTCCAACGATACCTCAGCCATATAGCATCCTTCGCCTGAGCGCGGAACCAAACCATTAAAAGCCGCACGGGGGGTACCTGTGCGGCTTTTGCGAAAGAATCGGAGGTTTTTATGCAAACACAATCAGAAGAAGTACTGCGGCAGGAGCCGGATAAAATCTGGAATGCCGCGTTTATCAGCGTATTCATTGCCAATATGCTGATGTTCCTGGGCCAGCAGATGATGAACACGCTGGTTGCCAAGTATGCCAATTTCCTGGGCGCACAGCCCTCGGTGGTTGGCTTTATCACCAGCTCCTTTGCCTATACCGCGCTGCTGTTTAAGGTATTTGCTGCTCCGGCCATTGACCGGCTCAATAAGAAATATGTGCTGGCGGGGGCGCTGCTGGTCATGGCGGCTTCCTTTTTTGGCTACAGCATGTCCCATTCTGTCCAGCCTCTGTTGGGCTTCCGCTTGCTGCAGGGTGCTGGACAGGCTTTTACCGCCACCTGTTGCCTGGCGCTGGCATCGGAATGCCTGCCCCGGGATAAAATGGCCAGCGGTATCGCTTATTTCTCTCTGGCTCAGGCAATCTGCCAGTCTCTTGGCCCAACCATGGGCCTGAGTCTGGCAAAGAGCATCGGCTATAATGCCACCTTTGCCATTGGCGCCGTTATCATGGTCTGCGCCGCAGTTGCCGCATTTATGATCAAAACACCGGCCAGACCCAAGCAGAAGGAGAAAAAGCTTTTCTCGGTCAAGAGCATCATTGCGGTGGAGGCAATTTTGCCTGCCGTGCTGGCTTTCTTCCTGTCCATGGCCAATTACAATATCAATTCCTTCCTGGCCATTTACGGCGCGGAAAGGGGCTGTGAAACGAACATTGGCTATTTCTTCACCGTGTACGCCATGACCATGCTGGTGTCCCGGCCTTTGGTTGGTAAGCTGGCGGATAAGTATGGTATGACGAAAATGATTATTGCGGCTATGGGCTGCTTTGCGGCGGCCTTCCTGCTGATCAGCATTTCTACCAATATTTGGATGTTCCTGCTGTCTGCCTTCGTCTCCGCCTTTGGCTACGGCGCTTGCCACCCACTGGTGCAGGCCCTTTGTATGAAGTGCACTCCGCCGGAAAAGCGCGGCGCGGGAAGTATTACCAATTACATCGGCCAGGATTTGGGCAACCTCGTCGGCCCTACTTTTGCCGGATTCGTGGTGGAGCGCACCAGCTACGCCGTGATGTGGCGCGTGATGACCATCCCTATCCTGTTTGCAATTGCTCTGGTCTTTATCTCCCGTACCCGTATCGCCAGAGCTGAAAACGGCGGAAAATAAGAAAGCGGTTCAGGTCAATTTCGCCCCCAAGCGCCCCAGAGCGAACTCCGGGGCGCTTTTGTACGCATTTCTCCCAGTAGCCAAATGTCCCCAAATGTGATATACTGTACAAATAAGATACCGGGTAGTGGCCCAACCATAAATCATAACAAGCTGGGCCGTTGTTGGAGGATGGATACAATGATAAAAATACTGTTTGTCTGCCACGGCAATATCTGCCGTAGTCCGATGGCGGAGTATATTTTGAAGGATATGTTGCACAAGGCTGGGAAGGATGGGGCGTTTGAGGTTGCCTCGGCGGCGGTGAGCCGGGAGGAGATCGGAAATCCGGTGTATCCCCCGGCGCGGCGGGAGCTTCAGCGGCATGGGGTCAGCTGCGATGGGCACCGTGCCCGGCAGGTGACGCAGAATGATTTTCAGCATTACGACCGGATTTATTATATGGATGCCAGTAATAAGCGGTATCTTGACCGAATGCTGCCAAGAGATGAAGAGAAGATTCGGCCGCTGCTGAGCCGGGATGTGGCGGATCCCTGGTATACCGGGGACTTCGAACAAACCTGGAACGATCTGGTGGCGGGCTGTCAAAAAATCATGGAGGAATTTGCGTGAACCGGGAGCTTTTGGAGCAGCGGCTGGCAGAACTGCCACTGTATGCCTACTTTTTTATATCCCCGAAAAACTTGGAATTCTCTGACCGGGTGCGTTGGATTTGTGAACATGAGTGTACCCAATACGGAAAATCCTGGGCCTGTCCGCCAGGGGTGGGGACGTTAGGGGAGTGCAGGGCCCATTGCCTGTGCTACGGGCAATGCCTGGTGATTGCTACCCTTACAGAGGTGGAGGATATTGCCAATCTGGAGCAGACCCTTGCCACCCGCCGTCCCCATGAGGAAATCACCGATCAGGTGGCGGATATTCTGCGGCAGTTGGGGGCAGAACCCTTTGTGCTCTCCACTGAATCCTGCGCCATCTGCCCCCGTTGCGCCATCCTGGACGGGCAGCCTTGCCGGTTCCCGGAGCGGATGCACCCCTGTGTGGAGAGTCAGGGAATCAATGTTGTGCCGGTGCTGGAGGAGAACGGCCTTGCGTTCCAGTATGGGCAGAACATGGTGACATGGATTTCGATGCTTTTATACCAGGCGTGAGAGTACCGTTTTTCTTTCCTGGAGAATAAAGAAGACAATTTGACAAAATAGACAAGGATTCGACGGAACAGATTTCTGAATTTATTCAAATTTGCGTAAAATTTTTGCAAAAACATTTGCATTTTGTGCAATGCCATGATATACTATCTGAGCGTTAGTGATCTGAATTCAAAAATGCAAAGAAAAAAGCGAAAAATGTATCGCTGAAGAAATCTGAAAGGGGTATCATTCATGTCTCATAAGTACGTTTACCTGTTTACTGAGGGCAACGGAAAAATGCGTGAGCTCCTGGGCGGTAAGGGTGCCAATCTGGCCGAAATGACCAACATTGGGCTGCCTGTCCCCCAGGGCTTTACTATTTCCACCGAGGCCTGCACCAAATATTACGAGGACGGCCAGAAGATCAACGATGAAATCATGTCCCAGATCATGGAATATGTGGACAAGATGGAAAAAATCAATGGCAAGAAGTTCGGTTCCCTGGAAAATCCTCTGCTGGTCTCCGTCCGCTCCGGCGCGCGGGCCTCTATGCCCGGCATGATGGATACCATCCTGAACCTGGGCCTGAATGATGATGTGGTGGAGGCCATGATCAAGGGCAATCCCGATCCCAAGTTTGCCCGGTTCGTGTGGGACTCCTACCGCCGCTTCATTCAGATGTTCTCCGATGTGGTCATGGAAGTGGGCAAGAAGTATTTCGAGCAGCTGATTGACCAGATGAAGGAGAAGAAGGGCGTTAAGTTCGATGTGGATCTGACCGCCGATGACCTGAAGGAGCTGGCCGGCCAGTTCAAGGCGGAATACAAGGCAAAGCTGGGCGTTGATTTCCCCAGCGACCCCAAGACCCAGCTGTACGAGGCTATCCGCGCCGTGTTCCGCTCCTGGGATAACCCCCGCGCCAATGTCTACCGCCGTGACAATGACATTCCCTATTCCTGGGGCACTGCCGTCAATGTCATGCCCATGGTGTTCGGCAACCTGAATGATAACTCCGGTACCGGTGTCGCATTTACCCGTGACCCTGCCACCGGTGAGAAGCACCTGATGGGTGAGTTCCTGACCAATGCCCAGGGCGAGGACGTGGTGGCCGGTGTTCGTACCCCCATGCCCATTGCCCAGATGGCGGAGAAGTTCCCCGAGGCTTACGACCAGTTCACCAAGGTCTGCGCCCTGCTGGAGGATCACTACCGGGATATGCAGGATATGGAGTTCACCGTGGAAAACGGCAGGCTCTACATGCTCCAGACTCGCAATGGCAAGCGCACCGCCAAGGCTGCGCTGAAGATCGCCTGCGACCTGTTGGACGAGGGTATGATCGATGAGAAGAAGGCTGTGGCCATGATCGATCCCCGGAACCTGGATACCCTGCTGCATCCTCAGTTCGATGCCAAGGCCCTGAAGGCTGCCACGCCCATTGGCAAGGGCCTGGGCGCTTCTCCCGGAGCTGCCTGCGGCAAGGTCGTCTTCACCGCAGAGGACGCGGAAGCCTGGGCTGCCCGCAAGGAAAAGGTGGTCCTGGTTCGCCTGGAGACATCTCCCGAGGATATCACCGGCATGAAGGTTGCCCAGGGCATCCTGACGGTTCGCGGCGGCATGACCTCCCACGCAGCCGTTGTGGCCCGCGGCATGGGTTCCTGCTGTGTTTCCGGCTGCGGCGAGATTAACATGGACGAGGAGCACAAGCAGTTCACCCTGGGCGGCAAGACCTACCACGAGGGCGACTATATCTCCATCGATGGCAGCACCGGCAACATTTATGATGGGATCATCCCCACAGTGGATGCGGAAATCGCCGGTGAGTTCGGCCGCATTATGGCGCTGGCTGATAAGTACCGCCGCCTGAGTGTGCGTACCAATGCCGATACTCCCGCTGATGCCAAGAAGGCAAAGGAGTTGGGCGCCGAAGGCATTGGCCTGTGCCGTACCGAGCACATGTTCTTTGAGCCGGAGCGCATCGCCGCTTTCCGGGAGATGATCTGCTCCGACACCGTGGAGGAGCGGGAGGCCGCCCTGGCCAAGATCTTGCCCTATCAGCAGGGTGACTTCGAGAAGCTGTACGAGGCCCTGGAGGGTGCGCCTGTGTGCATCCGCTTCCTGGATCCTCCGCTCCATGAGTTCGTGCCCACCAGCGATTATGAAATTGAGATGCTGGCCCAGGCTCAGAATAAGTCCGTTGCAAGCATCCGTGCCATCATTGCGGCCCTGCATGAATTTAACCCCATGATGGGCCACCGTGGCTGCCGCCTGGCCGTCACCTATCCCGAAATCGCTGCCATGCAGACCAAGGCCATCATCCGCGCTGCCATCAATGTGAAGAAGGCACATCCGGATTGGAATATTGTGCCCGAGATCATGATTCCTCTGGTGGGCGAGGTAAAGGAGCTGGCCTACGTGAAGAAGACCGTGGTCAAGGTTGCTGACGAGGAAATCGCTGCTGCGGGTATTGACATGCACTACGAGGTCGGCACCATGATTGAGATTCCCCGTGCCGCTCTCACCGCCGACGAAATTGCCAAGGAAGCTGAGTTCTTCTGCTTCGGCACCAATGACCTGACCCAGATGACCTTCGGCTTCTCCCGTGACGATGCCGGTAAGTTCCTGGGCTCCTACTACGATGCCAAGATTTACGAGAGCGACCCCTTCGCCAAGCTGGACCAGGTGGGCGTCGGCTCCCTGATGAAGACTGCCATCAAGCTTGGCAAGTCCGTCCGCCCCGATCTGCACTGCGGCATCTGCGGCGAGCACGGCGGCGATCCCAGCTCTGTGGAGTTCTGCCACAAGATCGGCCTGGATTACGTCTCCTGCAGCCCCTTCCGCGTCCCCATTGCCCGTCTGGCCGCCGCACAGGCCGCCATCAAGGACGAGCAGTAAGCAGCGCTTCTGCCGCGCTAGGGCGAAAATAATAACCGTATAAAATAAACTGACCTTGCCAGGAACGTTTCCCGGCAAGGTCAGTTTTCTTTGGCGTGGGGAGTAGGCTTGAAACAGTGCCCTTTTGCCACTATCCGGCTTCCCGCAATGGGCAGTTGAATATCAGCGAGTTGGCAAGTGCCTGCGATTTGAGCAGGACAACGGTTTATAAGCATATTGAGCTGTTGGAGGGATAAAAAGCCAGGGTACCGGTTGGGGCAATCTGGTTTCTTCACAAAAAACAGCAAGTTATGTAGTTCAATAGTTTACCAATTTTGGTCGTTATATGGCGTGTTGTCCACACCGTCACGATTCAAACTTTCCACCATTTGATCAAGGATGGGTTTCCACATATTCTTGAACCACTCGGTCTTGCCAAACCATTTCACAAGGGTTGGGCTGATTGCGTAATAGGTGCGAATAAATGTGCGGCCATACCATGTTTCAGCCAGAGTATTATCACGAAAGCGGCGTAATGTCCAAACTTCGGGGCAATCATACGAACCGTATATTGCTGTGGCAACATAGCAACCACCTTCATTTTTGTTGATCTCGGGTTCTTCGTAGGAAGGATCAAACCTTTTTATCTTATTGATGTAACGTTGGATTGTTTCCTCATTGATTTCTTCATTACTAAATTTGGGCATTAAAATGTTGTGCTGCTGAATTCCAATTTCCCAGCAAGAAGCCGCAATATCACCGTATGTACCACCAAATAATTCGATTAAATAATCCCCAAAATGATAAAGGATGTCCCTTGCAGCGCAACAGTTGTTTACATACTCCTGGGTATAGTTGAACCTAATTTGTGCGTCAATTCCATCGTAATGATTTTTAGCAGCCTTGAACAGCAATGCAGATATAGTCATAAGTTTTTCGCCGACTTCTTCAAGTGCTTCTCTTTTCTTATCAGAATCCCCAATATTATCTTCTATTAGATTCAGAACAGTATCTTCACAATTACTTAACCTAATGGCCGCACCTTGAATTTCCGCAATTTTGCAGCACATAGATTGATAATATACCGTGTAAAAGTTTGCTTCCCAACTGGATGGGTCTTTCACAAGAATCATATCATAATATTTTCGCGCGTTTTCAGCGTTATTATTATCACGTGCTCTGCGTGCAACCTCATAAAGACGCTGGACTTCATCAGAGTGGTCAATCTTTACGGTTCCTTCAACAATCAGTTTTCGTGCTTCGTCAATAGAGTACCGTGTCCCGCAGTATTGGCATACATACATGCCATCTTGCTTGATAATATCCTGGCTTCCGCACATTTCACAGACCATGGCTTTCATCTTGCACTACCACCTTTCAGTTTTTACATGTTTTCCTGTCTTATACGAGTATACAGAGTCCGGTGAATAACTCTCCTTTTGGGAATCCTTTATGGCCTTTCATTGCTTCTTCCGCATTTCCCCCCAAAAATAAAAAGTGCGCCTACCGAAGCAGGCGCACAAAAAACGCAAACTCCGATAGTCGCCAAACTAACTGATATAGCAAGAGCCTTGCCTATACACAGCAGAATTTGCATTTTTATCAAATTCAATGTGTATAGGCAAAAAGGGTAGACTACCCCTATAGGCTCTCTCTTAATCTATTCAGTTAGTTTGGCAGAGTTATAGTATCATATCCCACTAAAAGATTCAAGGCATTTCAAAAAATTCTCTCTTTCTTCTTTGCTTGCGGTACGCAATACTAACAAATAATCTGACTTTTTTGCTCAGGTTGCAGCCTCTTTGCAAAATCAATAAAAACGGAGAGATGCAAAAAATACCTCTCCGCTTGATTTTAGGAATGCCAGACTGTTCATTTCATTTGATTTTTGAACGCATTTTTAGACCTCATTCCTATCATCAAAATCAGCAAACAGGCATGCGGTCTTGATGATAACCATTCCCTCCCAAAAGTCCGTGCCCCGGAGACTACGGGACTCGATGGCCAATTTTCCCGTTTCCGGCAAAATTGTATAGGGAAAACCAGTTTTTGAACTGGTTTTGGCAATATGCCACTGGCATATTGCAGTTAAATGGGTTCGAGCCCTTCGCTTCATAAAAAATAAACGCCACCCGAAAGGGTGACGTTTATTTTTGGTGGACATATACCTGTTAAATCCGAACTTAAGGCAGCCTCAATTTCTTGCAAGGTCAGAGTCTGGCTGCCGTCTT
>CAKTPI010000014.1 GCA_934591635.1 uncultured Oscillospiraceae bacterium
TGACCGTTGGTAACAGAATTCAGCCGATGGCTGTTGGCGGTGTCATAGTTGTAGGTAAAGGTGCCGTTGCCGCCGGTAATGGTCTGAATCAGGTTGCCATTTTCGTAGGTATTGGTATTCTCTGCCAGGCCACTGGTGGTAACACTGACCAGCTCACCGTCGGCATTGTACTTCATACCTCTCTCAGCAGAGAGATGTCGTCAAAGAAGCACATGTTGGCATTGCCTTCGTAGGCCAGGGTAATCCGGATGCTGCTGACGGTAGCGGCTGCCTTCTTGGGAACAACGGTCATGCTGGTAAACTGCCACTGGTCGCTGATATCCGAATTACTCCACACCATACGCCACCTTCCAAGATGCCATTGATCGATACAATATTGGCAAGGAACCCTCGGAGCAGCTCCCGCATATTCCTTTCCACGGATTGCGCCATACCTCAGCTACCTTGCTGATCGCCGCACATCAGGATGTCCGTACTGTGTCCAACCGCCTGGGTCATGCGCAGGCTTCTACAACCATGAACATCTACACCCACGCCTTGAAAGAGAATGATCGCACAGCATCCAACGCCCTTGAAAATATGCTCTGCAAAACCGGAGTATAATGACTCAGGTATAAAACAAAGCAGGTCGGATTCCATATCCTACCTGCTTTGTTTTATGGTTGAGGCACCGAAAGCTGCCTCCCAGCGTAAAAAGTAACGCCAAATAATGGTGTACCCAGCAACTTTTGGTATCTTCTGAAAAGTTATGGTTTCATTCAAAACTGTCATGTTATCATCGAAGCAAAAACGATTCAAAAAGTTCTGTATTCTCCGAGTTTTCGGAATAATCATCCCCCCCTGTCCTGTTGCGTCTATTTTTTGTCAAAAACAAATCATCTCAGAAAAGTTCGGAAAATCCGGTTTTTCAAAATCCCGATTTTTCAAAAATTTGAATCCTTCAAAAAAATAACGCCAAATTAACGCCAAGCCAATTTTAGGCCCTTCTAAACCACTCTAAAAAGTTAGAAAAACCGCCGTTTTCGTGGTGAAAACGGCGGTTTTTCTGGAGCTAGTGACCTGACTCGAACAGGCGACCTTCTCATTACGAGTGAGATGCACTACCGACTGTGCTACACTAGCATCGCTTGAGGCTAGTTAATTATATCGGCATTTACTTAAATTGTCAATCCTTTTTTACAGGATAATGCCCAATTCATTGAGCTTTGAGCGAATCGAGAGCAGGTCGTCAAATGTTTCGGGACGTTTTTGCGGGTCTCGGAGGAGAGCGGAAGGGTGATAAATTGCGGTGAGCCAAGTGCCGCGGCGTTCCAGCCAGGTTCCATGTTCCCTGGTAATGCGGAAATCGGCATCAATCAGACGCTTGGCCGCGATTCTGCCCAGGCAGACAATGATTCTGGGTTTTACCAATGCCACCTGATTGCGCAGGTAGCCAATACAGGCATCCTGCTCCGGCTCCTGCGGATCCCGGTTGTGGGGCGGGCGGCATTTGACGATATTGGCAATATAACAATTCGTCCGGTCAATGTCGATAATGGAGAGCATATCATCCAGCAGTTTCCCCGCCGGGCCGACAAAAGGCTCCCCCTGCAGATCCTCTTGCTCACCGGGGCCTTCCCCCACAAACATGATATCGGCATCCCGCTTTCCCACGCCGAAAACCACATGGTGCCGGGTCTCGCACAGGCCGCAGCCCCGGCATTCCATGCAGCGGCTCTCCAGCTCTTGCCAGTCCAGCATCAGTAATTCCGCCTCCTTGTCTGCCCTCTGCGGCGTCTGGTTCTGGCCCGGCGGCGCAGGCGAAGCAAATTATTGACCAACAGATAACCGCCCACCAGGAACAACGCCACCAAGCAAATAATCAGCGCATAGCGGGACAGGCGGGATTCTGAGCCGCTGCGGTCTGCGCCGCCCAGCACCTGCACGCCGGTATTGGACGCCGGGCGGATATCCTGCATCGCATAGAGTTCCGCTTCGTGCAGACAGGTATTGCGGTACCACACCTCTACGGTTGCGACCATGTCACCCTTAGAAATCGGTGCGGTAAGGCCCGTATCCTTATATTCCATGATCAGGTTATCCATGTGCGCATCATTCGGCAGCACTGTATCCAAATCCAGGTGCGGTTCCGCCACCAGGTCACAGTCACCGCCGCTGACGGCAAACTGCTTGAGAGACTGCCCATTATAGAGCACCCGAGTGGCTTTGAAATTATTATAGACATAGTTCATCAGGGACTGGCCTTCCTCAAAGTTACCGTAAACCTTAACCTGCCAGCCATTTTCGTACATCTGACGGGTAGCACCCAGGACAACAAAGACCATATCCATATTGTGAGAATTGGCCGTCCAGACCAGGCTGGCGCCGGTGCCGTTGGATGCACTCTGCATGCCGCCGGTGACCCGATCATCATAGAATTTGGTGATATTTTTGCTCCAAATGAAATAGTTGGTGGACTCCAGTGACCGCTCCCCGGAGCGGTTGGTTGCCGGAACCGTATAGGTCGTTGCGGAAAACAGCGTCCGGAATTCCTCATTTTTGATGCATTCCATGACAATGCGCGCCATATCCCGGGCCGTGGTGTAGGCTTCCCCGCTGTCGCCGCCATACACATTGGAAAAATTGGTGGATGTACAGCCCATCTGCCGAACCCGGTTATTCATCAGCGTAACCATGCCTGCGGCATTCCCCGCAACCCGCTCTGCAAGAACCACCGCGGCATCACTGGCGTTAGCAAGCATCACGCAGTACACAAGATCCTCCACTGTCAGCTGTTCCTCATTTTTCAGGTTGACATGAATCTGACCGGAAGGGAAACGGCTGTTATTGGCAACGGTGAGCACCTCATTCAAATCGCAGTACTCCAGTGCCAGCAGGGTCGTTACCATTTTGGTAAGGCCGCCCACCGGGATCTTGGTGTCCGGATTGTAAGCATAGACCAGGGTGCCGGTATTGCGCTCAAAGGCAAAGGCAGCCAGGGCCGAGTCCAGCCGCCTGTCAGACCCGGCCAGGGGAACATAGCTATCCACCGTGCGGCAGCCGTTGAGAATGCACACACTGCCAAACGCCAAATCTGTATTGGCAGATGGGCCGTCCACTGCCACATACTGAGTTTCTGACGGGACCTCCTCTGCGGCTGCACAGGGCAGAATGCAGGATAATGCGATAACGACAGCGGCAAAGCAAGACAGGAATGAATGTTTTTTCATAATTTCCCCTCATAAAGACAGGCCGGGGTTGTCCGGCAGTAAAAAATCGTGTATAATGGCATCATCAGGCACCGGGGAGCATTTTCTCCCACAGGGTGCTGGATTTACGGGTTATTATATCAGTTTTTTTCTTTTCCGTCAATGAATACTTCCGTCCTGGAACCCTATACAAGGAGGAGCTACATGAAAATACTGGTTGTGGATGATGAAGCAACCCTAGTAAAAGGCATTCGGTTCAATTTACAGGCCGAAGGCTACCAGGTTGTGACTGGCAGCACCGGCACAGATGCCGTCCGGCTGACACGGAACGAGGTGCCGGATCTGATTGTTCTGGATGTCATGATGCCGGAGATGGATGGGTTTGCCGCCTGCAAGGCTATTCGTGAATTTTCCACCGTGCCCATTATCATTCTCACCGCAAAATCCGAAAGCGGCAACAAGCTGGAGGGCTTTGACTGCGGGGCGGACGACTACATGACCAAGCCCTTTGAAATTCCGGAGCTGAAAGCCCGCATCCGGGCGCTGCTGCGGCGCTCCGGACTGGTGCAAGCCGACAACCCGCTTGCCGCCGGTGGAATTTCGTTAGACAACAGCAGCCGCAATGCCTACAAAAATGGCACCCGTATCGAGCTGACAGCAAAGGAATATGACCTGGTTGCCTTTTTGATGGCGCATCCGAACCAGGTGTTTTCCCGCGAAAAGCTGCTGGAAATGCTGTGGAAGGGCGAAAACCGAGCTGACAGCCGGACAGTGGATGTGCATATTCGGCGGCTGCGGGAAAAACTGGAAGACAATCCCGCTGCGCCAAAGCAAATTCTGACGAAATGGAGTGTTGGCTATTACTTCCGAAAATGAATCCGTCAGCCATCGATACCGCAGTGCTCAGTTTCTGTATGCCATGACCTATGTGGTCATCACATTGGCTGCGCTGATTTTTCTGAATTTTTACTGCTCCCGGGTGGGCGAAAATCTGATTTACCGAAACAAAGAGCATTCCCTGCTGGAAAAAGGGGGACTTGCCCGGGATGAGCTATCCCAGCTGGATTCCCTGAACAGCACCGGCATCACCTGCGCCATCGGCCAATTAGAAAGCCTGACGGTTTCCCGCCTGCTGGTCACGGACAGCGGGACAACCGCCCTGTATGACAGCACCGGTGAAGCGGTTGGGCAGCACATTCTGCTGCCCGAGGTGCTGGAAGCCTTGAATGGACAAGACTGCTTCAGCGGCAGCTACCACAAGGGGGTCGTCTTCTGTCGGGCGGCTGTTCCCATTTTCAAAGCCGGGAAGGTAGTCGGCTGCGTCTACATGACCGAAACGGATGGCATACGGGGACGCCTGATCCGCAGCCTGCGGCTGCATCTGTTCCAGATTTCCTGCGTATTGGAAATTTGCGTTATCCTGTTTTCCTTTTCCTATTCCCTTCGTTTTTCCCAGAAAATGGGATATATCATGGATTCCATGCGCATTATCCAAAGCGGGGACTACAGCCACAAGGTCGTTACCTTCGGCAATGATGAGCTGGCCCTGCTGGGCAGGGAAATCAACGATCTAACCGACAAACTCCAGATTTCCGAGGAAAAGCGGGCGCGCTTTGTCAGCGACGCCTCCCACGAGATGAAGACCCCGCTGGCCTCCATCAAGCTTCTCTCCGACTCCATTCTGCAAAATGACATGGACAAGGATACCATTCTGGAATTCGTGGCCGACATTGGCAGCGAAGCCCAGCGTCTGAACCGGCTGACTGAAAAGCTGCTGACCCTCAGCCGAATGGACGTGCAGCCAGGGGGTGAACTGGAAATCATTCCCATTGCCCCCACCGTCAGTCAGGTGTGCCGCATGCTGCAGCCCACAGCCAAAGCGGCCGGGGTAACCATTCAGCTAAGCTTGCAGGCCCCCTGCCCCATTCTGATGGAAGAGGATGGGCTGTACCAAATTGTATTCAACCTGATGGAAAATGGCATTAAGTATAATGTCCCCGGGGGAATATTGAAGGTGACCCTCACGCAGGAAGAGAACAATGCTGTGCTTCTGGTAGAAGACACCGGCCTTGGTATTTCCAAGGAAGCCTGCGGTCATATTTTTGACCGGTTCTACCGGGTGGACAAATCCCGCTCCCGGGCAACCGGCGGCAGCGGACTGGGACTCTCCATTGTGCACGCACTGGTGGAGAACAACGGCGGCAGCATCCAGGTAGAGAGCCAGCTCCATCAAGGAACCCGATTTACAGTCACTTTCCCCCTGTTTGATACGGAGGCGGCGCTATGAAACGAATCGTTGCCCTGGCCCTGTGCTGCCTGCTGCTTGCGGGATGCGGCAGGCGCGGAAAAATTCTGGTAGAGCCGGTGTATTTTTACTACCCCCGGAATGAATTTGACTACGGCACTGCGGATGGCGTCATTGACTATGAAGCCATGGACGGCACCGGTTGGATGGACAATTACCAGCTGCTGCTCAGTGAATATTTTACCGGCCCCATTGACGAGGCGCTATATGACCCATTTCCGGAGGGCACCCGGCTGCTTTCGGCAGATATAGATGGCAATGTATTTCGTCTGACCCTCTCGGAAGAACCGCTGGCACTTCCGGAGCACCTGCTGACCTTGGCCTGCACCTGCCTGAGCATGACCTGCTTTACACTGACTGACTGTGCGCAGGTGACGGTTCTCTGCGGCAGCCGGGAAATTGCCATCCCGCGGGACAGCTGGCTATTGCTGGACCGCTATATTCCAACCGAAACAGCAGAAAGGAATCCAACATGAAATTCATATCCTGGAACGTAAACGGCCTGCGGGCTTGCCTTGAAAAGGGCTTTTTAGACTACTTTACGGCAGCGGACGCTGATTTCTTCTGCCTGCAGGAGATCAAGCTCTCCGAAGGACAGCTGTCCATTGCGTTCCCCGGCTATCACGCCTACTGGAATTATGCCAAGAAAAAGGGCTATTCCGGCACCGCAATTTTTGCAAAACCCGAGCCGCTTTCCGTATCCTTTGGCGTCGGCGTGCCGGAGCTGGATGACGAGGGACGAATGATCACGCTGGAATATCCCGATTTTTATCTTGTCACCTGTTATACGCCAAACGCCCAGCGGGAGCTGGCACGAATCGACCACCGAATGGAGTGGGATAAAGCTTTCCACAATAAAATATCGCAGTTGGATCAGGAAAAGCCTGTCATCATCTGCGGTGATCTGAACGTAGCCCACAAGGAGATCGACCTGAAAAATCCCGCCTCCAACCGAGGAAATGCCGGTTTTTCCGACCAGGAACGGGAGAGCTTCCAGAAGACACTGGATCTGGGCTTTACCGATTCCTTCCGGCATCTCTACCCCGATGCAGCCGGTGCCTACAGCTGGTGGAGCTACATGTTCCATGCCCGTGAAAAGAACGCAGGTTGGCGCATCGACTATTTTCTGGTTTCCACCCGCGCCGCTGCCCGAATCCGGGAGGCAAACATCCACGCGGAGGTCTTCGGCTCTGACCACTGCCCGGTGGAACTGGTACTGGACACCGAATAAAAATGATACCCCCCGGCGAGGTTAGCACTCACCGGGGGTATCATTTCAGTTTTTCAAGGCAACCGAATCGTTTAGAGCAGGTCCTTCACCAGAGACAAGGCTTCCTCATCGGCAACCAGAGTGAAATCCGGGTGCAGCTGGAGGATGGAGCCGGGGGCCTGGGGACGGATGGGACCAAAGAAGCAATCCTTCACTGCCTGGGCTTTGCCCTTGCCGTTAACCACCAGCAGAACGCGCTTTGCCTTCATGATGCCGCCAATACCCATGGTGTAGGCATACTTGGGCACCTCATCGCGATTGGCAAAGAAGCGGGCATTTGCATCGATGGTGGCATCGGTGAGCTTGACCTTGTTGGTATTCTTCACGAAGGCATCAGCAGGCTCGTTGAAGCCCACATGGCCGTTGGGGCCCAGACCCAGCAGCTGCAAATCCGCACCGCCAAAGGCATCGATAACTGCGTCATATCGGGCGCACTCCCCTTCCGCATCCGGGTTCATACCGTTGGGAATATTGCAATTTGCCTGGTCGATGTTCACATGATCAAAAAGGTTATCCCGCATGAAATAGGCATAGCTCTGGTCATGCTCCTTGGTAAGGCCCACATACTCATCCAGGTTTACGGTCTTCACCTGGGAAAAATCCAGATCGCCGCTCTCATACTTCTTAATCAGTTCCTTATAGGTACCCACAGGGCTGCTGCCGGTTGCCAAGCCCAGTACGCAGTCGGGCTTCAGCTGAATCTGAGCAGCAATGATATTGGCCGCCTTGCGGCTGACATCCTGGTAATCCTTTGCGCGAATCAGTCTCATAATGCTCTCCTCTACTTTCTGTGTTCGAATCCGGATTCATGCATTCTGTTCATCCGATACCGGTAAAATTATAGCATCTTCCGTTCAATTTGTACAGTCCATTTTAGTGACCCGGTTTAGCGAAATGGACTTTGATTATCTGGTCTTATTTTTTATTATCATTTTGGAGCTGTTTTTATAGCCAGATATCGCTATAATGGTGACAAATCATAAAGAGGGGGCTTTCTCATGGAAAAGAAAACCATCACCACCAAGAAAATCGTCATCACCGCAATGCTGGCCGCCTTGACGGTAGCCGGTTCTGCCATTCGTGTCACCATGCCCATTACCATTGCAGGCACCACTTCGTTCCATCTGGGCAATATCTTCTGTGCCCTGTCCGGCCTGCTGCTGGGGCCCTGGTATGGCGGACTGGCGGCTGGCCTCGGCTCCGCCATTTATGACTGCCTGAATCCGCTGTACATTGCTGAGAGCTGGATCACCTTCCTGACGAAGGGCGCTTACGGCTTGGTGGCCGGGCTGCTGTTCTGGAATGTTTTGAAAGCAAACGCTGCCGGGAAAAATGGCTATGGCAAGGCTGCCATTTCCAGTGCCGCCGGTGCCGTCACCTATGCCGTGCTGTATCTGTTCAAGTCCTACCTCAAAGGAATTTTGGTGAGCGGCCTGACCCACAGCGCTGCCATGGTCACCCTTGGTGCAAAGCTCCCCGCCACCGTGTTCAATGGCGTGGTCGCCATCATCTTTGCCCCAATTCTTTATGTGGCCATTCAGGCTTCCCTGAAGAAGAATCACTTAGAGGTTTAATCCACTCCACCGAAGAAGAGCGTCACCAGCTTGATTTTTCTGTGTGGCGCTCTTTTTATGATTTATACGATTTGTTTTGTGCGATACTCCCGGTATAGAATGGGAATCAGGATAAGGGTAAGCAAGCCATACAGGGGGATACATAAATCCGCCACCCGGAATACCTTGCCAAAAACCGTAACCAAATCAAAGGTGCTAAGATGCTGGTAAAATTCAAGCAGCGTTGACGGCATAAAACTGGCAAACGTGCTCAGTGCGTCCACCGTCCCCTGTAGAATAACGGGAATAAAAATCACAATAAACGGCATCGACACCGCAACTGCCGCAGACTTCGTTTTTGCGGAAATCAGCATGGTCAGGATACCCAAAAACAGATTGCCGATGTAGCCGCAGGAAACGGCAAGAACCCAGGCCTGCCGCATGGTGATGTTATAAAGGGATTTCCACAGACGCACCTGGATCACCGTGTTTCCTCCACCAAAGCCCAGATAGGTCAGGGTGAAGAGGCTGTAGACAAGGATGCCCGCCCAATAAAGGAGCGTAATTAACAATAATCCTGCCTTGATTTTTGCAGAGGTTCCCTTTGTTCTGCCATAGGTCGTTGAAAAATAAAGGGCATCCGCTTTCCACTTGAATTCGCCTGAAAAGATTCCAGACAGCGCAAAGCTGAGAATCAGGATGCCCAGCATGAGAATGAAAGTTCCCTTTTCCAAAAGCTGATACCATCCATCGTGGTATTCCATGTAAAACGGAGTCTGAAGCGATTCATACTGGCTGATGATGTAATCCTTTTCCTGCTGGGTAAAGGTGCTTTCGCCAACATCGCTTTTATCGTTCAGCCACTCCCGCACCAGCTTCACCCGGTTGGAATAAAAGGTTTGCTCATCAATCGCAGTAATTCCGTCCGCCGTGTAATAATCATAGTGCCGGAAGCCGGGAGAATAAGATCGGTTAATCAGCTCCCGGATGGGGTCAAAGCCCTGCTTCCAACCGAAGGCAATATCGTTTTGCCGCACATCGTTCGACTGTGCCTGTGGGGTAGCATTGATTCTTGCGTTTTCCTGCACCGCCCGTGTCAGCATATCCTGATTGAGCCAGCCAGTCCATTCCGCCCTTGCCGCCTGCATTTTCTTTACGGCGGCGGGGCCAGTTTCACGGCTTCCCTGCTCATTGACCCACTCGGAACCCACGTTCAGCTCTCCGGCAGCGGCCAGCCAGCAGGACAGAACCACAACAGCCGCATACAGCACCAGCGTGACCTTGCCGCCAAAGGAGCCAAAAATCTTTTTCAGTTCATACCGTACCATCACTGTCACCTGCACTTTCTCCGAAATAATGAAGGAATACATCTTCCAGGGTCGCCGCCGTCTCCACGGCACCGATAGCAGGGCACTCCGCAGACAAAACGCGGAGAGTCGCACCGGCAGGCGTGGTTTTGAGATTGGAAACACGGTAGGCCGCCAGATAGCGGTCAACCTGTTCCCTGGGCACGGAAAACAGCCAAACCCGCTCCGGCATAGAAGCAATCACTTCCTCCGCTGTGCCGGACAGGGTGATGCGGCCATCCTTCATCAACAGGATTTCACTGGCGATATACTCAATATCCGACACGATATGGGTGGACAGCAGCACAATCCGGTCTTCGGAAAGCTCGCTGATTAAGTTGCGAAAGCGAATGCGCTCGTTGGGGTCAAGGCCGGCGGTTGGCTCGTCCAGAATCAGGATTTTCGGATCGTTGAGCATTGCCTGAGCGATGCCCACCCGGCGTTTCATGCCGCCGGACAGGGTTTTCATTTTCTTATGTCCGGCCTGGCTTAGCCCCACCTGCTTTAACAGCCGCAGTGCCCGCTGCTTTGCTGCGGCAGGGCGGATACCCTTGATGGATGCAATATACATGAGGTAGTCATAGATGGAAAAATCCGGGTAGTAGCCAAAATCCTGAGGAAGATACCCTAACAGCTTCCGGTAGGCACTGTCCATCCGAAACACATCCTGCCCGTCCCACCGGATTTCTCCGCCGGTGGGACGGATAAGCGTCGTGAGCATTCGCATTAAGGTGGTCTTTCCTGCGCCGTTGACTCCCAAAAGGCCATAGACACCGCTGTGCATGGTAAAAGTGACTTGGTCAACAGCCCGGAAAGAGCCAAAGTCCTTTGTTAAATCTGAAATTGTTAATTCCATGATGGTTTCGCCTCCAAAAATGTAATCAAATTTTGCTGACCTCGGCGGACGGTATACCCCAGGTATGCGGTAGATGTCGCCAGAAGCGCCATCCACATGGGGACGGAAATGGCATCATAAATCGCCTCATGCAGCACCACCAGCACCCACAGTCCCGTCCAGATGGCACAAAGCAGAATGGAAAGCGCCTCGGAGCTGTTGCGGCCTCCATACAGGCATCGGAAACAGATGCAGCAGGTGACATTGAATGGCAGTAAAAACTGCGTCAGTAACTCAAAGACGGTTATTTGGGTAAGCAGGGATGCACCCAGAAAAAAGGCGGTAAGCAGGAGCAGATCCATTCCGGCAAACAGCGTCAGCCGCGCCGCATATATCTGACGGATGGTAAAAAGGGTTGTTTTCTCCACCTCCATGGCATCGCAATTTCTGTTTTTCCAAAACTCCGGCAATATCAGGGTTGCAAAAAGAGGCGCAGCAATGCCCAGGGTACGGCGAACGAGATAATCGCTTTCCAAGGCATGAAGCATCAGGCACACGCCCAGAAGCAGAAGTGCCTGCACCATCCACCAGCATTTGCGGATATAGCGGCTCTGCTGATATAAAAATTCTGCGGATGATATGCTCTGTACAGCCTCTCCTGCCACAAAGGCGGCCTTGGAGGCCGCAATGGTTTTCTGGATTGCGTCCTCATCGGCAGAAATCTCCACCAGAATGCGATATTTCATGGCATTTCCTCCGTTCCTAAGTAAACAGCCAGCAATTCCTTTGCCCGTTTGATTCGGTATTTGACCAAGGGCAAGCCGATTCCAAGAATTTTTGCAATTTCCTTTTGCTTCACCTCCTGAAAAAAGAACAGAATGGTCACCTCCTGCAACTCCGGCGGGAGCTTTGCCAGTGCCTCACGGACATCCAGCCGCAGATTCACCGGCTCCATTTCCTCTACCGGAGATTCCGGCAGTTCCTCCTCCGGCAATTCCCCCGGCTTCCGGTAGGAATCCCGGCAGAGATTTGCCGCAATCACATACAGGTAATTCTGTACCTTTCCGTAATGCTGATAGACACTGAGGGTGGAGAAGAAGCGGACAAATACCTCTTGCACGGCATCCTCCGCATCCGCTTGATTCTTGATGTGGAAATGGCAATACCGCAAAAGAACTGGATAGTATTTCCGCACAAAGGCTTCGATTGCGGCATCGTCCCCGTTTTTCATGCGGCAAATCAGCAAAAAGTCGCTGTCCATAGACTCCCCCCTCTCTTTGTTTTCTAAAAGGCCTTTCACTTGGATTAACGTTTCAAAAAGGAAAAAAGATAGTGTCACCCATTTTTATTTTCCGCAAAAAGGCGTGGCTTTAGGTGCCACGCCTTTTGCAGATATAAAATAAAAGAAATTAAAGCTCAGCATATTCCGCCGGGCTGCCACGATGCTGAATCAGTTTCATCAAATCGTCCGCCTGCATCCACACAGTTGCGGTATTGTCATTTGGGTGGACAGCGATTTTATTTCCGGCAAAGGCGCTGTCCAGGTAGAAACGTACCTGATGGGCATCATCGTTCAAAATGCCCAGGGGCGTGACGGCCCCCGGGATAAGGCCCAGAACCGATTCCAGCTCCTCCGCAGGGGCAAAGCGAAGGGGACGCAGGCCATGGGCTTTGCGGAACTGTTTCAGGTCAACCCGCTTATCACCCTGCACCGTCAGCAGAAAATACTGCTGCCTGTCATCCCAGAGGAACAGATTTTTGGCATCCCATTCCGGATGGGGCAGCGCCAAGGCGGAAAGCTCCTCCATGTTAAAAATCGCCTTATGCTCCAACACTTCATAGGAAATCCTTTGGGCTGTCAGATAGCGGTATACGTCCTGTTTTCCCATTCGACGGTGCATATACAGCAGCGGATAAGGATTTCCCTGCTCATCAGCCTCTGTTCGCTTGTAGGTTCGGAAGCCCATATGCGCATAAAAGCCTACCGCCTGGGGGTTCTGCTCGTTGACCGTCAGCTCCCGGACGCCGTAATTTTCGATGGCATATTGCAGCATGTGGGCACCGAGGCCCTTGCCCCGCTCCGCGGGCAGGAGGAACAGCATTTCCAGCTGGTCACACTCCACGCCCAAGAAAGCGATGGGTCTCCCCTGCTTCCTTTCGGCAATCAACAGGTGGGAAACCGCCTCCAATGCATGGGGAACATACTGCTTAATTTGCATGACCTCGGCATCAGAGAGAAAATGATGAGTTGCGCGGACAGAGGCTTCCCACACCTCCAGCAAGGCTTCCAGAAGCGCGGCAGTTCTGTTTCTTACTTCGTAAATGTTCATTTCATTCTCCCACCGTGTTACATCACCGTCATCATGTTATAGAGCTTCATCAGGCGGATATCCTCCTTGGTCACCTTCAGCTGCTGCACCAGAGCTTCATCCTCCTGCAATCGCTTTTTGGAGAAGAGCATCTTAATGGCAACCGGCATCATGGGACGGGCAGACAGGCCGGTGAACAGGCCCCATTTGGTATCGGAATTGACATAGTTTGCCAATATCTGCCCATTGGCCTTCTCCATGGGGGAATCCTGATTGGTCATGATGACGTTGGTAATGGAATCGTAGTGCTCCATATAGCCCCAATAGGTGGTTTCGCAATTTTGATAGGTTTTATAATCCCGGAAATTGGCATACATCATGATTTTATACCGATTATCCTCCGATTGGAGCAGCACATCGAAGGCACAACGCATGATGCAGTTGAATCGCCCATCGTAATAATAGGCGTAAAACTGAGAAACGCCATTGAAAAAGGCGGGTTTGGCACCGGAAGACTGAATCGGCACCCGATCCGGCGTGCAATAAAGCAGCTGCTCCACATGGATACCCAAAGCCCGGGCAATCTCATAGATGGTTTCAATATCCAGGATAATTTCCCCGTTTTCATATTTCGACAAAGTGGATTTGTTCTTGCAAACAACCTCCGCCAGTTCGTCCAGCGTCATATGCCGGGACTTGCGGAAATTACGGATGCGGTGCCCGATCTCGCGGCTGATTTCTCCCATAGCGTTTTCTCCTGTTTCTTTAAAATAAACTTTTTGATTATTTTGTTTCCTTTTCTGCCATTTTGTTCTTAGTATAATCCACCCAGCCTAAAAAGTCTACTGTAAAGAAATTTTTCCTTTTATAAGTTTCGTTTAAAGAAACAATCACCTGTTTGAAAAACAGGGGGCAATCGGGTAGGATTACTGCAACGAACATTGAAAGGATGATCTCTTATGAAACGCAGCCTCACCGGAAAGGAAACGGTTACCATCACCAGCATGCTCTTCGGCATGTTCTTTGGCGCGGGAAATTTGATTTTCCCCGCTAAAATGGGTGTAGAGGCAGGAAGCAACCTGCTGATTGCTTTTCTGGGGGTATTTATCACTGCCGTCGGGATTCCCATGCTGGCTGTTGTGGCTCTGGGCCTGAGCCGGTGTGAAGGCGTGGTTCCCCTGGCTGACAAGGTGGGAAAGAAATACAGCATATTCTTTTGCAGCCTGCTTTACCTGACCATCGGTCCGCTGTTTGCCATTCCCCGGTGTGCCAGCACCTCTTTCTCCGTTGGCGCGGTGGGACTGCTGGGATCGGAACACAGCAAGCTGTATCTTGCCATTTTCTCTTTTGTTTTTTTCGCCGCTGTTCTGTTGTTCTCCCTGCGGCCCAGCGGGATCATGACCTGGATTGGGAAAATCCTGAATCCGGTTTTTCTGGTATTTCTGTCCGCACTGGTGATTGCCGCACTGGTCAATCCAGTGGATAAAATCGCAGAGGTAATTCCCGCTGCCAGGTATGCAACCCAGGGAAAGGCCTTTTTCACCGGCTTCCTGGAGGGCTACAATACCCTGGACGCCCTGGCTGGGCTCGCCTTCGGCATTGTCGTCATCAATGTGGTGCGTGAAAACGGCGTGAAGCAGCCGGAATATGTGGCCGCAAACACCGCAAAGGCCGGCATTTTCAGTTGCCTGTTTATGGGGCTGATTTACTTCTTCATTACCCTGATCTGCACCCGGAGTGCCTCCCTGTGCGCCGATGCATCCAACGGCGGCGAGGTGCTGGGCATCATTGCAAACCACTACTTCCATTCAGCCGGTTCCTATTTAACCGCCGCGATCGTCACCTTTGCCTGCCTGAAAACCGCCATTGGGCTGGTGACCAGCTGCTCCGAGGCTTTTGTGCAGATGTTCCCCAAAGGGCCAAAATACAGTGTGTGGGCCATTCTTTTCTGCCTCGTTGCCTTTGGCATCGCAAACTTCGGCCTCTCCACCATCGTTGCCTGGTGCGTGCCGGTGCTGATGTTTGTGTATCCGCTGGCCATCACCCTGACTCTGTTGGCTCTGACCGAAAAATGGTTTGGCGGCAGCCGCACAGTGTATGCTGCCACCACCGGCTTTACCTTGGTCGCTGCCATTTTTGATTTCATTGGAGCTCTGACCGATATTTTGCCGCAGGGCCGTTTTCTCACCTCTGTCAACCAGCTGTGTGAGCGTTTCCTCCCGCTGTATGATTTGGGCATGGGTTGGATTCTCCCGGCGCTGATTGGTTTTGCCCTCGGAATGCTTCTCCGGGCAGCAAACAAGCCGCAAACCGCCAAAGCATAAATTTTCCGGGTGGATTCCGAAGAATCCACCCGGATGCTTTATGCAAGTTCCGGACCGGCGGGCTTCTTTTTGCCCCAGTGGATCACATAATAGATGATCTCCAATGCGCAGCAGGTCATCCAGCCCAAGGGATAGCCAAAGCCAACCACAGTAGGGGTGTTGGCAATATAGTGGGTCATCACAAACAGATAGGTCTGCCGCAGCACCACAAAGGACAGCAGCATAATGACCATAGGTGCAGTGGACTCGCCCCTGCCCCGCATGGCACCGGCCAGCACATGATTGACACAGTTGAAGAGCAGGAACACACAATTGGTGCGGATAAACAATACGCCGAACCGGATTACCTCTTCATCCGTCGTAAACAGCGCCACTGCCGGGGCGGCAAACAGCTCGATCACCAGGATAATCACACCGGTCACCGCCAAGCACAGTGCAACCGAAAGAAATGCCCCCCTGTTGGCACGCTCCTCCTGGTCTGCGCCAATGTTCTGGCTGACAAATGTCGTAGAAGCAATCGCAAGGCTCTGCATGGGTAGCTCCACGAATTGATTCAGCTTATTATAGGTGGCCCAACCGGCCATACACTGAGACTGGAATGCATTGATGTAGGACTGAACAAAGACATTGGAAACAGCTGTGACAATGCTTTGAATTCCTGCCGGGAGGCCAACTGCCACAATTTCACCCACCACCTTGGAATTGAGATGCAAGTCCCGCCAATCCATACGGTAGACATCCTTCGTAAAGGTGAGCAGCGCCAGAGTCAGTCCCGCCGAGATAAACTGGGAAATAATGGTGGCATAGGCAACACCGGCAATGCCCATTTTCATCGTCAGGACAAAGAAAAGATCCAGCACAATGTTCATAAGGCTGGTGAGGATCAGAAAATACAAGGGCCGGGTAGTATCCCCCACGGCACGGAGAATGCCGCTGCACATATTGTAAATCACCAGCCCGGAAAAACCTGCCATGTAAACCCGCAAGTACACCGCCGCCTGGTCAAATACATCGTCCGGCGTCGCCATCAGGCGAAGCATCGGGTCAACTCCTACGAGTCCCATCACCGTAAACACCACCGACAGGATGAAGGTTGCTGTCATGGTTGTCTGAATTGCGGTATGCAGCTTCTGCCGGTCCCCTGCGCCATAGCGCCGGGCAATGACCACTGTAGCGCCAGTGGAAAAGCCACCGAAGAAGAACACCATGATATTCACAATCATCGTGGTGGAACCCACCGCTGCCAAAGCCTGCGTGCCCACAAAATTACCAACCACCACGGAGTCCACCGTGTTATAGAGCATTTGGAAGACATTGCCCAGCATCAGCGGCATGGAAAACGTAATCAGCTGCATGAGAATGGAGCCTTTTGTCATATCCCGTGCCGTGCTGCTGCTATGATGAAAATGCATGAAAAATCTACCCTTTGTCTTTTTTCTTCTATTATAACAGTCATTTTACGCAAGTCAACAAAGGAAGCACAGGGCCATCCGCAAAAAAACGGATGACCCTGTGCGATTTTTCTGTTAAAAATTCCCCAAAGTTGCCGCCATAACGGCTTTGATGGTGTGCATTCTGTTCTCCGCCTCATCAAAGACGATGGACTGCGAACCCTCGAATACGTCGTCTGTGACTTCCATACAGGAGATGCCGAATTTCTGCTGAATCTGCTTTCCAATCACGGTGCCCAAATCGTGGAACGCTGGCAGGCAATGCATAAACCGGCACTGCTGCCCCGCATTGGCCATCAACTCCGCCGTCACCCGGTAAGGAGTCAAATCCGCAATCCGTTCTGCCCATACACCGTCCGGTTCCCCCATGGACACCCACACATCGGTGTAAACGACATCCGCATCTTTTGTCGCCTCCATGGGATCAGAGAGGAACTCCAGCACCGCACCGGTTTCGGCGGCAATTGTCTGGCACTGGGCAACCAGTGCCTGATTTGGAAAATACTTTTCCGGTGCACAGGCAACAAAATGCATGCCCATTTTGGCACAGCCTACCATCAGAGAATTCCCCATATTATAGCGGGCATCCCCCATATATACCAGCTTTTTCCCCCGGAGGCCGCCGAAATGCTCCCGAATGGTGAGAAAATCCGCCAGAATTTGCGTAGGATGGAATTCATTGGTCAGGCCATTCCACACCGGGACACCAGCATATTTTGCAAGGCTCTCCACAATCTCCTGTCCATAGCCCCGATACTCGATGCCGTCGTACATCCGGCCTAACACCCGGGCCGTATCGGCAATGCTCTCTTTCTTGCCGATCTGAGAGGCGGAGGGATCCAGGAAGGTGCAGTGCATGCCCAGGTCATAAGCCGCCACCTCAAAGGCGCAGCGGGTGCGGGTGGAAGTCTTTTCAAAAATCAGTGCGGCGTTTTTTCCCTTGCAGTATTCATGGGGAACGCCCTGCTTTTTCTTTTCCTTTAAGTCCGCTGCCAAATCCAGCAGACCAGTTATCTGAGCGGGGGTAAAATCCAGCAGTTTGAGGAAGCTTTGTCCTTTGATGTTTTCCATAGGGGAATGATCTCCTTATTTTGAATTGATTTTGGCAGCCATGCGGTTTTCAAAACGCTTGAGAATTCTGGACAGCCCTACCACCAGGATCAGGTAGGTCACCGCCACAGTCAGCAGAGGATTGACTGCATCATAGGTATTGTTCCGCACCAGATTACCTGCCCGGGTCAGGTCTACCACCGCCACATAACCAGCAACGGAGGTCTCTTTCAGCAGGGCAATCAGCTCATTGCCAATGGCGGGCAAAATATAGCGAATTGCCTGGGGCAGGATGACCTTACGCATGGTTTGCAGCCGGGAAAGGCCCAGGCTGCGGGAGGCCTCCGCCTGACCGGCGTCCACAGAATTGATACCGCCGCGCACCAGTTCCGCCATGTAGGCACCGGAATTGATGCCAAAAGTCAAAATTGCAACCATGATGCCGTTTGCCGAAGTCAGGATGATGAAATAGAACACCAGAAGCAGCACCACCACCGGAACGCCGCGAATCACCGTCACGTACAGATCACACAGGGCAGCCAGCGGCTTCCAGGCAGTTTCTTCCTCCGCAAAGTACTTGACCACCGCAATCAGCGTGCCGATCACCACGCCGATCAGCAGTGCGCCCAGGGTAATGATGACGGTGTTCTTCAACCCGTCCAGCATCGTGGTGTAATAATTGGTCACAATAAAGGTTTCGTAGAGCTTATCCAGCCAAGCGGCAAATGCCGCGCACAGCTGCGACAACCATGTATTCATTAGAAACACCTCAGTTTCTGATTTTTGATGCAGGGTACGGGCCTATCGCCATTTCCGGCCATAGGCCCCTGCCCTGCAAAAGAGGCAAGGCGGGGGTGTCCGTTTTGCGGACACCCCCATCCGAAAAATCATGCATTCTTAGGGGAGGTGAAGGGTGCGTCATATTTCTCGAAGATGGCCGCAACGGTACCGTCCTCCAGGAGTTTGGCAAGAATCTCATTGACCTTCTGTACCGTATCCTCACTGCCGAAGGCCATCGCCAGTGCATAAGGCTCTGTGGTCATGGGCTCGGAGAGCACCACGAGCTTGGTGTCATTCTCAGCGTTGTAGGCCTTTACCATGTCAGCCGCCGTCAGGTCATCAATAACCCAGGCAGCAACCTTACCCTGCACCAGCGCAGACTCAGCATCGTTATTGGCCTGGAAGGACGAGACCTGGTAACCGTTTTCATTGCAGAAGCTCTCGGCCGTGGTGCCGGTCTGGACGGAAACGGCTTTCCCATCCAGGTCTGCTTTACAGGTAATCGGGCTGCCCTCCACCACTACGATGGCCTGGGCCGCCAAGCAGTAGGGATCCGTAAAGAGCACGTTCTTCTGCCGCTTCTCCGTAATAGAAATGCCGGACACACCCATATCAAACTTACCGGCCTGAACACCGGGCAGAACAGCGTCAAAATCCATCTGCCGGATGTCGAGCGTGACGCCCAGCTCCTTACAAATCAGCTCCAGCAGGTCAATCTCAATGCCCTCCACCTTGCCATCGCCGTTCAGCGACTCAAAGGGCGGGAAGTCTGGGCTGGTAGCAATGGTCAGCTTTCCGGCCTTCTGAATTTTGGAAAGAGGCGCACCCTTGGTACTGCCGCAGGCAGTCAGGACAGCCATCAGCAGAAGCAGTGAGAGGATAACTGCAATTGTCTTTTTCATTGTTCATTCTCCTTTTTCATGGTTGAAAGTTGGCTGCGTACAAATGCAATCTGCTGCCGAACGGAAGCCACGCTGGTTCCGCCCAGGCTGATTCGCTTTCTGACGCACGCCGTAAGGTCTACCGCCTCGTAAACATCGGAGCCGATTACCCCTGTGTGCGCCTGATAATCCTCCAATGGATAGGTTTCCAGCACCAGATTTCTGCCAATACAATCGGCAACAATCTGCCCGGAGATTTTATAGGCCGTCCGGAAGGGCATTCCCTTGCGAACCAGATAGTCTGCCAAATCCGTCGCATTAATAAATCCCTTTTGAGCGGCGGTTTTCATATTTTCCGTCAGAGCCTTCATCCCGGCAATCATTTCCGCAAACACCTTCAGGCACATCTTCACCGTGTCGCAGGCATCAAAGACTGCCTCTTTATCCTCCTGCATATCCTTGTTGTAAGCAAGCGGGATTCCCTTCATTACCGTCAGCAGGGCCATCAGGTCACCGTAGACCCGGCCGGTTTTTCCCCGGCACAGCTCTGCCATGTCCGGATTCTTCTTCTGGGGCATAATGGAGGAGCCGGTGGTGAAGCTGTCGGATAGCTCCACAAACTTGAACTCCCAACTGCACCAGAGGATCACTTCCTCCGAAAAGCGGGACAGGTGCATCATCAGCATCGCCAATGCACTCAAAAGCTCAATGGCAAAGTCCCGGTCGGAAACGCCGTCGATGCTGTTCATACAGACACTGTCAAAACCCAACTCCCGCGCTTCAAAAACCCGATCCGTGTCGTAGGTGGTACCGGCCAGTGCGCAGCTGCCAATGGGGGAAACATTCATCCGTTTGCGGCAATCGGCAAGCCGCCCCGAATCCCGCAGAAGCATCATGGCATAGGCCATCAGGTGATGCCCGAAGGTGACCGGCTGCGCTCGCTGCAGGTGGGTATAGCCGGGCATGATGGCATTGGTATAGATTTCCGCCTTGTCGGTCACCGTTTCTGCCAGCGCACCGACCAAGCCTGCAATTTCATCCACTTCATCCCGCAGGTACATCCGAAGATCCAGCGCCACCTGGTCGTTCCGGCTGCGGGCGGTGTGGAGCTTTTTGCCGGTGTCACCAATCCGAGCGGTGAGCACCTGCTCCACAAACATATGGATATCCTCACACCCCATGTCAAATGGCAGCTTGCCGGACTCCAAATCCTCCAGGATTTGGGAGAGCGCCTCAATCAGCTGCTCTGCCTCGGCCTGGGTGATGATTCCCTTGGCCCCCAACATAGCAGCGTGAGCCATGCTGCCGGTGATATCCTGGCGAAACATGCGGCTGTCGAAATGAATGGAAGAATTAAAATCATCTGCCAGCTTGCTGGTCACGCCGTCC
Organism: uncultured Oscillospiraceae bacterium; assembly: GCA_934591635.1. Taxonomy (GTDB): domain Bacteria; phylum Bacillota; class Clostridia; order Oscillospirales; family Oscillospiraceae; genus Faecousia. The sequence goes on from CAKTPI010000014.1 coordinate 20,682, forward strand.
GTCCGTCCGGCCCACATCTTTGCCATGAAATCCGTTCCTTTCCTATATGGTGCCTTTTTGTCTGCGCCGAAGCAGAGGCTTACTTCTTGCCATCCACCATGGCCTGAACCTTGATGGGCAGGCCAAAGAGGTTGATAAAGCCCTCGGCATCCTTCTGGTTGTAGTCGCTCTCGCCAAAGGTCGCGATCTCCTCCGAGTACAGGGAGTTGGGACTCCATACACCAGCGTTGATCATATTGCCCTTATAGAGCTTGAGCTTGACGGTGCCGGTGACCTTCTCCTGGGTCTTATCCACAAAGGCGGACAACGCCTCCCGCAAGGGGGTAAACCACTGGCCGTTATACACCAGTTCCGCAAAGGTAATGGCGATCTTCTGCTTTTCGTGCATGGTCATTTTATCCAGGCACAGGGTCTCCAGCACGGAGTGGGCCTTGTAGAGGATGGTGCCGCCTGGGGTCTCATACACACCACGGCACTTCATGCCAACCAGCCGGTTCTCTACGATGTCCAGCAGGCCGATGCCGTTCTTGCCGCCAAGCTCATTGAGCTTCAGGATTACGCCCTTGGGCGTCAGCTTTTCGCCGTCCACCGCAACGGGGATGCCCTGCTCGAAATCAATGGTCACATAAGTGGGAACATCCGGAGCATCAATAGGGCTGACCCCCATTTCCAGGAAACCGGGTTTCTCGTACTGAGGTTCATTGCCGGTATCCTCCAGATCCAAGCCCTCATGGCTCAGGTGCCACAGGTTCTTATCCTTGGAGTAGTTGGTCTCCCGGTTGATTCTCAGAGGAATGTGGTGCGCTTCGGCATACTCAATCTCTTCCTCCCGGGATTTGATGTTCCACTCCCGCCAGGGGGCAATGATGGGCATATTGGGGGCAAAGTGCTTGATGGCCAGCTCGAAGCGAACCTGGTCGTTCCCCTTGCCGGTGCAGCCGTGGCAGATGGCATCCGCCCCTTCCTTCAATGCAATATCCACCAAGCCTTTTGCGATGCAGGGGCGGGCATGGCTGGTACCCAGCAGGTATTCCTCGTAAACAGCGCCTGCCTTCAGGCAGGGCACAATGTAATCAGCGGCATACTCCTCTGTCAAATCCAGAACATACAGCTTGGAGGCACCGGTCTTGAGGGCCTTCTCTTCCAGTCCCTCCAGCTCGTCCGCCTGACCCACATTGCCGGAGACAGCAATGACCTCGCAGTTATTGTAATTCTCCTTCAGCCAGGGAATGATGATGGAAGTATCCAGGCCGCCGGAATAGGCAAGCACGACTTTTTTGATGTTATCCTTGTTCATATTTATTCCTCCAAAGTGAATAATATTCATCGATGCAGGAATCATACTCCCAAATCCAAAAAATGTCAATGCCCAATTTGTTTGCGTCCATTCTTTATGCAATATTTTGTTATTTAAGTCAAATTGTAAACTCCTCAAAGCGTACATTTGTGCAGTACGCCGGTTTATCTTTTCATGTTATATTCTTCGCTTTCTGTTTGTGTGAATATTTATACGTATATTATGCATGTTCTCATTGCTTGTCACACCAGCTCTCAGCCAAGGCCAAAAAGGGAAATCAAGCCCCACGCAACCGTTACGCAATACCATAGCCAAAAAAGGCGCCGCATCCGTTCTTTCTGAACAATGCGGCGCCCTCCTCGAGGCTGTATCCTGGATTTTACTTGATTTTGGGGCTTTGTGCTGTTTCTTTCTTCGTTACAAAAAATCCGGCCATATCAGCATGCTCTAATTTCAACAGCTTTATCTTTTTATCAATCCCCCCGGCATATCCGGTCAGGCTGCCGTTCGTGCCAACCACGCGGTGACAAGGAATAATGATCGATATTCCATTACGTCCCACCGCACCGCCCACAGCCTGTGCGGACATTTGAGAAAGCCCCTGCTCTTTTGCAAGCTGACGCGCAATCTCGCCGTAGGTTATGGTCTGCCCGTATGGAATTTGCAAAAGGATTTCCCAGACTGCATGCCGGAACGCAGAGCCGATTGGATGCAGCGGCGGCAGAAAATCCGGCTCTTTGCCGGTAAAGTAAATGTCCAGCCAGCGTTCAGCATCCAAGAGAGCGGGTGTGCCCTGCTCAACGCGCTCCACAGGCAGACCGCGGGCAAAGTATTTTTGCCCGTCAAACCACAGACCGGTTATCCCGATCTCATCCGCAGCCAGCAGGATACCACCCAGTGGGGAATCATAATGCTGAAGAAATGTCATAATAGATGCCTCACAAATTTACCGAAAGTCTGAAGCGCCGCATTCCTCTCCGGAATACGGCGCTTCCATGTCTCTTACTTTGTCCGGATATCCAAGTGGTAGTCGATTTCGCCAGCCTCGGTATCCTCGATGACGATGCGGTACACCAGATCAATGCAACCGCCGTCTTCTACAATGTCGTAGAAAAGCCGGGTGGCCTTGACATTGATCAGCAGGGCCCCGAACTCCATTTTATACAGGGAATCGTGGGCCACGCCCTCCTGAAATACCATGGTGCTGGAGAGCTTACCGGTGCGGCTGAGGGTCACCTTGCCCGGCTCCACCCGAAAGGTAGTGGTTACGCCAGAAAGGCCGGTCAGTTCACTTTCCTCATAGGTGATATCCCAGCCGCCATCCCGGAACTCCATGGTTCCTTCCGTGTCCAGGCGGATGGTCTCCGGCTCCTGCCCGGCGTATGCTTGCTTTCCCTGAATGGAAAGCACTACCGGCGTGCTCATTGGGCAGCCTCCATGGCAAGCCGCAGCAGCTCATCGATCAGTTGGGTATAGGGAATGCCGCTGGCCGCAAACAGCTTAGGGTACATAGAAATGGAGGTAAAGCCGGGAATGGTATTGATTTCGTTGAACACCACCCGGTTCCCTTCATCCGTGACGAAGAAGTCAACCCGGCTCAGGCCCTGGCAGCCAATGGCCTGATAGACCCGCACTGCCATATCCCGCACCTGCTCCGCGACCGTTTCCTCGATGCGGGCCGGGATATAGGCAACGGAGGTATCTGTGATGTACTTGGCATCATAGTCATAGAATTCAGCGCCGGAGTCAATCTCACCGCAGACAGAAGCCACCGGATTGGAATTGCCCATGACCGCGATTTCAATCTCCTTGCCTTTGATAAACTCCTCCACCAGAACCTTGCTGTCATACGCAGCCGCATCGCGCAGGCCCTGCACAAGCGCCTCCCGGTTCACCGCCTTGGATACGCCCACGGAGGAGCCGGTACCGGCGGGTTTTACAAACATGGGATAGGCAAACCGTGCCTCCAGGCTTTCAATCACTGCGTCCATGTGGCAGTCCAGATCGGCGCGGTGCACCAACTCCCAGGCCGCCTGGGGAATGCCTTCCCGATCGGCCACCAGCTTGGTCAGTGTCTTATCCATGGCGACAGCAGAGGCCGACACATGGGGCCCCACATAGGGGATACCGGCCAGCTGCAGCAGGCCCTGCATGGCGCCATCCTCACCGTTTTCGCCATGGAGCACCGGGAAGACCACATCAATGCGCTCCCGCATCACGCAGTCTCCCTCGAAAATCAGCAGGCCCTGCCCCCGCAGCGGAGAAATAGCTGCCCGACGGTTTTCGGGGCAGCTCATCCAGGTCTTGGCCGGCAGCATGGAATAGTCCTTCCCGGCAAAGTAAATCCAGTCTCCCTCCTTGGTGATGCCCACAGGGAAAACGTTGTATTTGCTATGGTCAATGTTATTGAGCACAGACTCCGCACTGCGCAGAGACACCTCATGCTCCGGGCTGATGCCGCCAAACAAAATGCAGACACTGAGTTTTTTCATAATTTGGAACCTCTTTTCTTAATCCTTCAGCAGCGCTTCACCGGCGCGGAAAATATCACCGGCACCAATGGTAATCACCAAATCTCCCGGCTGTACGTTCTGACGCAGAAATTCCGTAACCTCCGGCAGCGTCTCGCAGTACACCGCTCCGGGGATCTTCTCTGCCAGATCCATAGAAGAAATGCCAAAGGTATTCCGCTCCCGGGCCGCGTAAATTTCCGCCAGAACCAGGACATCAGGCTTGGAAAGCTCCCGTACAAAGTCATCAAACAGGGCCTTGGTTCTGGAATAGGTGTGTGGCTGGAAGGCAACCACCAGGCGCTTGGCGCCCATGCTGCGGGCGGTATCCAGGGTTGCCCGGAGTTCATCGGGATGGTGGGCATAGTCATCGTATACCTCCGCCCCGTTGAAGCTGCCCTTGCGCTCCATCCGGCGGCCTGCGCCATGGAAGGAGGCGATGCCTCTGGTCACGGCCTCGCCGGGGATACCCAGCATCCAGGCAGCGGCGGCAGCGGCCAAGGTATTGAGCGCATTGTGCCGGCCCAACACGCCCATGTCCACATGGCAGTAGATTGCTCCGTTCACCGCCACGTCAAAATGCCGCCAGTCCGGGGAAATATTCTCTGCACGCACCTGATTCTGCTCTCCCAGACCAAAGCTGATATGCTTGATGCCCTGCATGGCCTCCACGGTGTGGGGGTCATCGCCGTTGGACACCACGCCGAAGGTGGCCATCTCCGCAAACTTGTGGAAGGATTTCTGGATATCCGCCAGATCCTTGAAGTAATCCAGGTGATCTGCCTCCACATTCAGCACCACGGCCAACGTAGGGAAGAAATTCAGGAAGGAATCGCAGTATTCGCAGCTTTCCAGCACAATGGTATCGCCGTGGCCCACCCGGTGCCCGGCATGGAGCAGGGGCAGGTAGCCGCCGATCATCACCGTGGGGTCCATCTTTGCCTCCATAAGGATATGAGTCATCATGGAGGTGGTAGTGGTTTTGCCGTGGGTACCGGAGATGCAGATGGCGTTTTTATAGGATTTCATGATTTCGCCCCAGGCCTGGGCCCGTTCAAACACCGGAATGCCGGCACTGCGGGCAGCCGCGATCTCCGGGTTGTCGTTGTGGACGGCGGCCGTGCGGATCACGCACTCCGCATTCCGGATGTTTTCCGCCCGGTGACCGATATCCACATGGATGCCTTTTTCAATCAGCTCATCGGTGGACATGGAGGCACTCATATCCGAGCCGGAAACCTCCAGACCCATTCCCTTGAGCACCAGCCCCAGCGGGCGCATGGAAACACCGCCGATGCCAATCAGATGCACCCGGCGGCCGGGAACGATATATTCAGAAATGTCGTATGTCTTCATAAAAATAACTCCCTTGCAAGAGTACATATCCGTACAATTTTGAATTATACATCATGAACCGGGCAGAAACAACCACAAAATGTAACCGGTTCAGAAAAAGTCGTCATTTACCTAAAAAGGGTGGCTATCCCTCAGCGGGGACAGCCACCTGTGTTATACGAATCCACGATTGAAAAATCCGTGACTTAGAAGTATACCATGACCGACACGACACCCCCTCAGTCAGCCCGTTCGGGCTGACAGCTCCCCTTCCAGGGGCGCCAAGGGCACTTCGTGCCAACGGGTCGACATACTCGTCGACCCCTACAGTGGGCGTGCTCCATTCAACTGGGTGCTTGCTGAAATCCGGGGGTGCGGGCGGATGCTATCCGCCCCTACGGTTGGCGTTTCCGATTATTTCAGCAGAGCTGCAATATCGTTTCCGTCCAAATTGAAGGTTACTTCGGTATCCTTATGGGCCAGGTTGTAGCTTGTGCCGGATAGCAAATCCGCAATGTGGAAGGTGGATTCCGCTTCCGTGGTCTTAAAGATGACGGTGGTAATGCCGCTGGCTTGCAGCACACGCAGCCCCGCAATGGTGCCGGACAGGGTGGCAACGCTCTGGTTTACCGTAATCGTCAGCACATTGCCGTTTCTGCTCTCGGTATAGGGGACGTGCCAACCCCGCTCGTCGGTTACCTGGAACAGCGGCCAGCGGGTTCCCTCGGCCTTGCGGGTGTGGGTTTCGTTGCATCCGGCGTGGTTGCAATGGGCGGTTTCCGTGCCGTCTTTGGTATAGGTGGCATCGTTATTGTAAACATAATCCGTGAAGTCGTGTCCCAGTTTGCTTCCGGTATCGGGAACGGTATTCGTTGCAGTACAACCGCCCTGTCCGTAGCGCACGCACTTGGCAGTCTTGGTACCATCCTGCTCACAGGTGGCATCCCCGTTGGAGACGTAATCCTTGGCCTCGAAATCATGGCCCAGTTTGGAACCTACATCGGTAACGGTATCGGTTGCAGTACAGCCGCCCTTGCCATAGCGGACACACTTGGCCGTCTTCGTGCCGTCCTGCTCACAGGTGGCATCCCCGTTGGAGACGTAATCCTTGGCCTCGAAATCATGGCCCAGTTTGGAACCTACATCGGTAACGGTATCGGTTGCTGAGCAACCACCTTGACCGTAACGGACACACTTGGCCGTCTTCGTGCCGTCCTGCTCACAGGTGGCATTTCCATCGGAAATGTAATCCTCGGACTTGAAATCGTGGTTCAGCTTGCTTCCGGTATCCGTAACGGTATCCGTTGCGGTGCAGCCGCCCTTGCCATAGCGGACGCACTTGGCGGTCTTGGTGCCATCCTGTTCACAGGTGGCGTTGTTGTCGGAAACATACTCCTGCCCTGCAAAGCTGTGGTTCAGGGCGGGGATATCCTCGGTTTTTGTATGGGAGGAGCTGGTGCAGGTGTAAGTCCTGACCCCCTTTCCCGTGCAGGTGGCGGGCGTCGTCACCGTGCCGCTGTCCCATACAAAGTCTCCGGTGGGGTTGGTGACCGTTTTGTTGGGAGTTCCCGACATGGAACTGCGGGGCGCGTAATATTCGATTTTTCCGCTGGGGTTCAGCGCGCAAATATCCGGCTCGACCTCTTTGCCGTTCACCGGACCGTTTTGGTCACGTACGCCGCCATTGCCGATAGGGGCTCCCTGTCCGTCGCTGTCTGCCTTGCCGCCCCGCACCTTCAGCTTCGCATCGCCGGAAACCGTGACGTCTCCGCTGCCGCGTGCATCAAGGCCGCCGCCAATGCCTGCGCCGCACCTGCCTCCGGCGGCACTGACCTCGCCGCCGGAGATCGTGATGTCATTTCCATCCCGATGCATTCCGCCGCCGATGCCCGCAGCGAACATGCCGCCGGTGGCAGTGACCTTGCCGCCAGAGATGGTGATGTTATTGCCATTGCCCCTACCTCCGCCGCCGATACCGGCACCGTAGTTGCCGCTATTTGCGGTGACTTCGCCGCCGGTGACAGTGATGTCGCTGCCGTTACCGTAAGCACCGCCACCGATGCCAGCACCATAATTCCCGCCCTGCGCCGTGACCTTGCCGCCGGTGATGGTGATGTCGCTGCCAGCGCCGCTGCTTCCTCCGCCGATGCCTGCGCCGTCCTGACCGCCCTTGGCGTTCAGGGAGCCGTCTTTATCCTTGTCCTGAATGGTCAGATTACCGTCGTTGTTCTTTTCCAGGCCGGCATGAGAGTGACCGCTCTTAAGCGCGTTGCTTCCGTTCAGCTCGATGTTCACATTGCCCTCGCCGGTGGTGGAAACGGCGGCCTTGCCCTTATCGCGCACGTCGATGTTCACACCGGAGAGGGTGACGTTTGCGGTCTGACCGCTATCCGCGTTGATGGTGACGTTGTTTTCCTTAGAGGTTCCCGTAATGACGGGCGCGCTGTCCGGTACAGCGGCTCCGCCTCCCTGCCTGACCGTCTGCCCGCCGCTCTCGGCGTTTACGGTGATGCTGCCCTGGGACAAATCATAGGTTTCCGCCAGTGCGCTCAGGGGCAGGGATGCTGCCAGGAGCAGGGACAGGGTGATGGATAGGAATTTTTTCATAACGTATCTCTCCTTTTTGTGGGATGGTTACGGGTATCGTCTTGTAGGGGCGGATAGAATCCGCCCGAAACGTAAGGATTTTCGCCAGTACCCGGATGAATGGGACACCCCCCACTGTAGGGGGCGTGCTCCATTCAACTGAGTGCTTGCTGAAAGCCGGGGGTGCGGGCGGATGCTATCCGCCCCTACGGTTGGCGTTTCCGATTATTTCAGCAGCGCTGCAATATCATTTCCGTCCAGGGTGAAAGCGACTGCGGTGTTCTCGTGGGTCAGGTTATAGCGTGTGCCGGATAGCAAATCCGCAATATGGAAGGTGGATTCCGCTTCCGTGGTCTTAAAGATGACGGTGGTAATGCCGCTGGCTTGCAGCACGCTCAGCCCCGCAACGGTGCCGGACAGGGTAGCAACGCTCTGGTTTACCGTAATCGTCAGCACACTGCCGTTTCTGCTCTCGGTATAGGGGACGCGCCAACCCCGCTCGTCAGTCACCTGGAACAGCGCCCAGCGGGTTCCCTCGGCCTTGCGGGTGTGGGTTTCGTTGCATCCGGCGTGGTTGCAATGAGCGGTTTCCGTGCCGTCTTCGGTATAGGACGCATTGTCATTGTAAATGTAATCCGTGAAGTCATGTCCCAGCTTGCTTCCGGTATCGGGAACGGTGTCGGTTGCGGTGCAGCCGCCCTGTCCGTAGCGGACGCATTTTGCGGTCTTGGTGCCATCCTGCTCACAGGTGGCATCCCCGTTGGAGACGTAATCCTTGGCCTCGAAATCATGGTTCAGTTTCGATCCAACATCCGTAATGGTATCCGTTGCGGTACAGCCGCCCTGTCCGTAGCGGACGCATTTCGCCGTCTTCGTGCCGTCCTGTTCACAGGTGGCATTTCCATTGGATTCATACGTTCCCCAGGTGTGCCCCAGAGCGGGCGCATTCTCGTCAATCTTTACATCGGTTGCGCCGCAGCCATTGCCACAGCTGGCAGTCTTGTGTCCGGCCTCAAAGCAGGTGGCATCATTATTGGAAACATAGTTCCTAAAGCTGTGCTTGTCGGGGTTGCGGCTGCCCGTATCGGTGACGGTTACGGAATAGGTACAGCCGGGGTTGGTGCAATGGGCTTTCTTTGTGCCGTCTGCCATGCAAGTGGCATCGTTATTGGAGATATATTCCCCCATCTTATGCCCCAGGGCGGTGTTCAGCAGCTCTGTGGTGATTTCCATGCCGCAGCTGCACAGGTAGGTAACCGTGGCGTTATTGAGGCAGGTCGCCGCAGTGCTGGATTTCAGGGTCACGCCCGTGTGGGTATGGGCACCGCTGCCGTCATTGTGCAGCAGCTTTTCGGGGGCCGAAGTTTCCATATTCGCATTGGAATCGTAGTAGGCAATGAAACCATTGGTCAGGTTATCGGTATTGGGGGTGATTTCACCGTTTCCTGAATCACCGCCGCCAATGCCTGTGCCTTTTATGCCACTGGTGGTTATCACTTCTGCATTGCCGCTGATTGTAATATTGCTGCCGTTCCCATAGAGTCCGCCGCCAATGCCTGCGCTGTAGGCGCCGCCCTTGGCTGCCACTTCTGCATTGTCGCTGATTGTAATATCGCTGCCCGACCCCCTAAATCCGCCGCCAATGCCTGCGCCGTAGTCGCCGGCCTCGTCGCCGCCCTTGGCTGTCACTTCTGCACTGCCGCTGATTTTAATATTGCTGCCCGACCCTTGATGTCCGCCGCCAATGCCTGCGCCGTAGGCTCCGCCCTTGGCTGTCACTTCTGCACTGCCGCTGATTGTAATATTGTCACCTTTTCCGTAGTCTCCGCCGCCAATGCCTGCGCCGTGGAAGCCGCCCTTGGCTGTCACTTCTGCACTGCCGCTGATTGTAATATTGTCACCTTTTCCGTAGTTTCCGCCGCCAATGCC
>CAKTPI010000015.1 GCA_934591635.1 uncultured Oscillospiraceae bacterium
CACAGGGAAGAAGTTCGGATTTTTAATGTATGGTGGAGACTACGGGACTCGAACCTGTGACCTCATGCGTGTGAAGCATGCGCTCTAACCAGCTGAGCTAAGCCTCCGTGCCGGAACAAGAAGCATTATACCAGATTCCCGGAATTTGTCAAGCACTTTTTCGAAATTTTCCCGGGTGGGCTGCTCCCTTGCGGGGGAGCAGCCCGGAGAGAATTATTCCAGTTCAAAAGCGCCGGTGTACAGGCGGTAGTAGGTGCCTTTTTCGGCAATCAGATCGTCGTGAGTGCCTCGTTCAATGATCTGGCCGTGGTCAAGCACCATGATGCAGTCCGCATTCCGGACGGTGGACAGCCGGTGGGCGATGACAAACACCGTTCTGCCCTTCATCAGGGCATCCATACCGGCCTGCACCTGGGCCTCGGTATAGGTGTCGATGGAGGAGGTAGCCTCGTCCAGAATCATCACCGGGGGATCGGCCACGGCGGCCCGGGCGATGGCAATCAACTGCCGCTGGCCCTGGGACAGGCGGGCGCCGTTGCCGGTGAGCATGGTGTTGTAGCCCTCCGGCAGACGTGCGATAAAGTCATGGGCATTGGCAAGCTTTGCGGCGTGGATGCAGTCCTCGTCTGAGGCATCCAGCTTGCCGTAACGGATATTGTCCATCACGGTACCGGTGAACAGGTTGGTATCCTGCAGCACCACGCCCAGGGAGCGGCGCAGATCCGGCTTGCAGATTTTATTGATATTGATGTTGTCGTACCGAATCTTACCGTCATCGATATCATAGAAGCGGTTGATCAGATTGGTAATGGTGGTCTTACCGGCACCGGTAGCGCCCACAAAGGCGATCTTCTGACCGGGACGCGCATACAGGGTCACATCGTGCAGCACCGTCTTTTCTGGCACATAGCCGAAGTCCACATGCTCCATGACGATATCGCCCTTCAGCTCGGTGTAGGTGGTGGTATCATCTGCCTTGTGGTAGTGCTTCCAGGCCCAGTGGCCGGTGCGCTCCTTGGTTTCCTGAATGTTGCCCTGATCGTCAATCTTGGCATTGACCAGGTGTACATAGCCATCGTCCTGCTCCGGCTGCTGATCCATCAGGGTAAAGATACGCTCGGCACCGGCCAGCGCCATGATGATGGAATTGATCTGGTTGGAAATCTGGGAGATGGGCATGTTGAAGCTGCGGGACAGGATCATAAAGGCCATGAGATTGCCCAGCGTGAGCATCTTTCCGCCGCTGAGCACTACCATCATACCGCCGACAATGGCCAGAATGGCATACTGAACATAGCCCAGGTTGTTGTTGATGGGTCCCATAACATTGGAGAATTTACCGGCGGAGTAGGCGTTGGCGCAAAGCTGCTCGTTGAGTGCGTCAAATTCCTCCTTGCAGGTCTCCTCGTGATTGAAGATCTTAACGACCCGCTGACCGTTGATCATCTCTTCGATATAGCCGTTTACGGCGCCTAGGGATTGCTGTTGGCCGATGAAGTATTTTCCGGCCTTGCCTGCCAGATATTTTGTGGTGAACACAATCAATGCGATGGTGAACAGCATGACGATGAATAGCAGCCAGCTGGTGTCAATCAGGTTCCAGGTGACCACAATCAGGGTGATGATCGAGGATGCGCACTGGGGGATGGCTTGGCTGATCATCTGCCGCAGGGTGTCTACGTCACTGGTGTAGCAGGACATGATGTTGCCGGCGGTGTTGGAATCAAAGTAGCGCAGGGGCAGGTGCTGCATTTTGATGAACATCTCATCCCGAATGGCCTTCTGGGTGCCCTGGCTGACGCTGACCATCAGGTAGTTATACAGGAAAGAGCTGACCACGCCCACTGCAAAGATTGCTGCAATTTTCAGCAGGAACTGGGCAACCGGCGCAAAGTCCGTGGAGCCGTCCGCCACCATGGGGAGAATATAGTCATCCACCAGAGTACCGAGGCTTCGGCTGCCCATGGTCTGAGCAATGGAGGTCAGGAAGATACACACCAGCACGATTACCAGAATGCCGGTATACTTTTTCATATAGCCGAGCAGACGGAAAAGCGTCTGCTTCGGATTTTTTGCCATGCGGCCATCGCCGCGCATTCCTACAGGAGGCATTATTCGTCCCGTCCTTTCTGCTGGGTTTCGTAGAGATTGCGGTACATTTCGGAGCACTGCATCAGCTGCTCATGGGTGCCGGATTCCGCGATCCGCCCGCCGTCCATGATGAGGATCAGATCGGCGTCCTGAATGGAGGAAATACGCTGGGCAATGATCAGCTTGGTAGTATCGGGAATCTCTTCCCGGAAGGCCTTCCGGATCATCGCATCGGTGCGGGTATCCACGGCGGAGGTGGAATCATCCAGAATCAGAATCTTCGGCTTTTTCAGCAGTGCCCGGGCAATGCAGAGCCGCTGCTTCTGGCCGCCGGATACGTTGGAACCGCCCTGCTCAATATGGGTGTCATACTTATCTGGGAAGCCCTGGATGAATTCGTCCGCACAGGAGAGCTGGCAGGCGTGCAGCAGCTCTTCATCGGTGGCGTTGGGATTGCCCCAGCGCAGGTTCTCCTTGATGGAGCCGGAGAACAGGGTGTTCTTTTGCAGCACCATGGCCACATTGTCCCGCAGCACTTCCAGATCGTAATCCCGCACGTCTACGCCGCCAACCTTCAGGCTGCCCTGGGTCACATCGTAGAGTCGGGGAATCAGCTGCACCAGAGTGGATTTAGAGGAGCCGGTGGCGCCCAGAATACCAACGGTGCATCCGGCAGGAATATGGAGGTTGACGCCCTCCAGCGCATCCAGCTTGGCTGTAGCACTGTAGCGGAAGGAAACATTCTCAAAGTCGATGGAGCCGTCCTTCACGCGCTTGACACTCTTTTCGGGAGAGGTCAGGTTCGGCTCTTCATTCAGCAGCTCTGCGCACCGGCGCATGGGGGCGCGCACCATGGTCAGCATCACAAACACCATAGAGAGCATCATCAGGCTGGAAAGAATCTGCGTGGTGTAGGTGAACATGGAGCTGAGTTCACCGGTAGTCAAGCCAACGGCGGGGTTGTTGCCGGAGGCTACTACCAGCTTGGCACCGAACCAGGAGATAGCCAGCATGCAGCCATACACGCACAGCTGCATCACCGGGTTGTTCAGGGACAGAATGTGCTCTGCCTTGCAGAACAGATTGTAAATTTTGCCGGAAATGCCGGTGAATTTCTCAATTTCCCGATCCTCCCGGACAAAGCTCTTCACAACCCGGATGCCGTGGATATTCTCCTGCACCACGTTGTTCAAATCATCGTAGGTCTTGAATACCTGGTCGAAAATTTTAAATACGACCGGAATCAGCCCAATCAGCACAGCGGCCAGCAGGGGCAGTGCCACACAGTAAACAAGGCACAGCTTCAGGCTGATGCGGCTGGCGGAGAATAGGGCCAGAATCAGCATCATGGGGCAGCGGATGGCCATGCGAATCATCATCTGGAAGGCCATTTGAATATTGGCAACATCCGAGGTCAGACGGGTGACGATGGAAGAGGTGGAGAATTTGTCAATATTCGAAAAGCTGAATTCCTGCACATGGTAGTACATATCATGGCGCAGATTTTTGGCAAAACCTGTGGCGGCCTTTGCTGCCAGATCGGCGGATGCGCAGCCGAAGCCCAGCGAGACAATGGCGCACAGCATCAGCAGCAGTGACTGCTGCACTACCACGGTCATATTCTGCTGCACAATGCCGTAGTCATAGAGCTTTGCCATTACCAGCGGGATGAGCACCTCCATGGCTACTTCGCCGATCATGCACAGCGGACTGAGCAGGGCGGGGGCCTTGTATTCCCGGATGCTCCGGGCGAGTGTTTTAATCATTCCTTTTCCTCCTTATCAAAATGAAACTGAGAGTCGCAGCCCATATTCCGGGCAGCGCGGGTCAGTAAATCGGTAAATTGTGTTTTTTCTGCTTCTGTGAATCCTGCCACGATCCGTCGCTCGTTTTCCTGAATGGCACTGTAAATGCGCTCATTGCAGTCCGTGCCCTTGGGCAGCATGTAGATTCGCTTGCAGCGCCGATCCGTTTTGTCCGGGCGAAATTCAATGAAATCCTTTTTTTCAAGCCGGGACAGCAGCCCGGAGACTGTTGGGTGGCTCAGGTGAAACTTTTCTTCAATGTCTCTGGCACAGGGGGGATCCTTGCGCATGGCGAGATAGCCCATGATGCGGCCCTGGGCCGATGTCAAATCCATCTCGGTCATGGCCCTGGTCACAGCCTGAGAAATGGCACAGTGGAGCACCCGAATCATATGTCCGTAATGATACAATTCATCACATCCTCTCGAAATGTCGCATGCTACGCAAGAGTGTAGCATGCGACTTAATTTTTTTCAAGTACTTCAAAAATTTTTTACATTTTATATGGAAACGTTCCTCCAATATTCCGGCCTAATTATTAATATTTTATGTAGTCTCTTGATTCACATCATGCTTTTGAGTATAATGGGGGCGATTGGAGGAAACAAATATGAAATACTTATTGGTAATGCTTCTGTCTGCCTCCCTTCTGCTGAGCGGAGGCGAGCCGAAACTGTCCGATGCCGATTTGGCGGCGGGTACCCGGCTGATTGCATTGTTTCAAACTTTTTTTGAACGGACTGAATCCGTGGACGAAACGGCAACGACCACCGAGCGGGTTTCGCTGCGCAGTGAGGCCAATATCTTTGCAAAGTCTGTTGCTCAGCTGCCCGCCGATACCCAGGTGCAGGTGCTTCGCTCTGAAACGGCACTGAACACCCAGTGGTACTACGTCCGCTATAATGGCCAGGAGGGGTGGCTGAAGGCTTCCAGCCTGCGATTTTCCAAGGTAGATGGCAATTTGGCGGCCAATGTGGCCATCGTTACCAACACCGCAAACGTATACAGCAGCTATAACCAGAGCACGCGGGTAATGGCCCAGCTGGAGAAGGGCGCAGAGCTGACGGTGCTCCGCAGAGCACGGTTCCAGTCCAACGACTGGGTGTATGCTACTGTCCGGAGCAGCGGCATTTCCGGGTGGGTTCTGGAATCGGAGCTCAATATGCCCACGGTATGCACCAATCTGGATCTGTCCCGGACGGACGATGCCCAGACGTATCTGCCGACTTACGCGCAGATTGGCTACGTAACGTCCCGCGATTTGAATATCCGCACAGCCCCTGGTACCAATTTTGACCGCATCGGTGCTTATGTCGGCGGCGAGCGGATTGGCATTCTGGAGACCAACAGCGGCTGGGGCCGCACGGTAGACGGCTGGGTTTACATGGGCTATGTCTACTACGAAGGTCAGATCGGTGCCGATTGCATGATTGGCAGCGCAATTACATCTCAGCTGAACATCCGCTCCGGCCCGGGTGTTGCCTATCCTTCCACCGGCAGCTATAGCCTGGGTGACCGGGTGATGGTGCTGGGCCAGGTGTATTCCGGAAATCAGTATTGGGGCTACACCCGCAAGGGCTGGATCTGCATGAGCTATGTGCAGCCGGATTACATTCCGGGCACCACAACCCCCATCGTGGGTTACGGGATTGTCACAACAGACAGCGTGGATGTTCTGGATTCTACCAATACCGGTGCAAACGTTGTGAATCAGGTTCCTAAGGGGGCTGTCCTGGCTGTTTTGAAGACGGCCAAGGTTGGCGACATCGTTTGGGGCCGCACACCTGACGGCTGGGTCAATATGAATGCGCTGGATATGCGGGCAATTTTCGGCCAGACATATATCCCGGATGCGCCTACAACGGTTACGCCTGACCCCACGGAGCCGCCCACAGAGGCACCGACGGAAGCTCCAACCGAGGCCCCTACGGAGGCACCGACCGAGGCACCTACTGCTGCTCCCACGGAGGCGCCGACGGAAGCCCCAACTGAGGCTCCCACCGAAGCGCCAACAGAAGCACCCACAGCATCGGCAGAGACTTAAATTTACACCCCAGAGCGCAGAAAATTTGTGCTCTGGGGTGTTTCCTTGAAAAGCAATGGCTTTTCAAGGACTTCCATGGTACAACGGACGGCAAGCGTGAGAGAAGAAATGGGGAGGTAAAAAGACAACATGAATTATTCCGATATTGTACCCGGCATTTTTCATAGCCGGCCCAACCGGTTCATCGCATATGTGGAGATTGACGGTCATGTGGAGACAGTGCATGTCAAAAATACCGGCCGATGCCGGGAACTCCTGCCGGAAGGCGCGATGGTTTATTGCCAGCACAGCGGAAACCCAGCAAGAAAGACACAGTATGATCTGATTGCGGTGCAGAAGGGGACACGGCTCATCAATATGGATTCCCAGGCCCCCAATGCAGCAGCGGGGCAATGGCTGCGTGACGGGGGCCTGGGTGAGCTTCATCATCTCCGCCCGGAGACGGTGTATGGGGATTCCCGCTTTGATTTCTCTTTTGAGAAGAATGGCAAACAGTGCTTCCTGGAGGTGAAGGGTGTCACGCTGGAAGAGGACGGGGTGTGTGCCTTCCCGGATGCGCCCACTGCCCGGGGAGCCAGGCACCTGCGGGGACTTGTTGCCGCGGCACAGCAGGGCTACGGCGCCTATGTCCTTTTTGTGATTCAAATGGGGCAGGTGCAGTTTCTCCATCCCAATGAAAAAACAGACCCGGATTTTGCCCTGGCCCTGCGTCAGGCGGCGGCAGCGGGGGTGACAGTACTGGCCCGGGAATGCAGCGTTACGCCGGATTCCATGACCATTGCCGGAGAAGTGCAGGTTGTACTGTAAACAGAAGAAGAAAAATTTGTGAATTATCATTGATTTATTTTGGAATTTGTATATAATAAAGGGTGTGTGCATTGCGGTGTGTGCTGCAATGCGGTCACAATAATACGAACGGTCAAGGAGAAGAAAAATGAAAAAATTTTTGGCAATCCTGCTGGTTCTGAGCATGGTTTTGTCCCTGGCTGCCTGCGCTTCCACAGATAACAAGGCAACCGAGGCTCCCACAGAAGCAGCAACCGAGGTAGTGACGGAAGAAGCTACCGAAGCGACCACGGAAGAAGCAACCGAAGAAGTTACAGAAGAGGCAACCGAGGCTCCCGCCGAGGCTGCTGTTCCCATGACGCATGCAGAGTACATTGCTGCCGAGCTGGACAGCGAAGTCTGCGTCGAGACCTACGTCCAGGCCCACCAGTCCTGGTGGGATGGTAAGATTACCGTTTATGCTCAGAGCGAAGACGGCGCTTACCTGATTTATAACATGGCCTGCGCCGAAGAGGATGCATCCAAGCTGGTTCCCGGCACCAAGATCCTGGTCAAGGGCGTCAAGTCTGAGTGGTCCGGCGAGGTCGAGATCGTGGATGCCACCTTCGAGATCGAAGAGGGCAGCTTCATTGCTGAGCCCGTCGATGTTACCGACCTGCTGGGCAAGGAAGAGCTGATCGACCATCAGAACGAGTTCGTTTCCGTCAAGGGCCTGACCGTTGAAAAGGTCGAGTACAAGAACGGCGAGCCGGGCGATGACATCTATGTTACCTTTGGCATCGGTGAGCTGACCGCAGAGTTCTGCGTGGAAGCCTACCTGACTGGCCCGGAGACCGAACTGTACGCTGCTGTCGGTGCCCTGAAGGCCGGCGACGTGGTGGATGTAGAGGGCTTCCTGTACTGGTACAACGGAGCCAACACGCATCTGACCAAGGTCACTGTTGTTACCCCCGCTGCTGAGGAGAATGCAGAGCCTGCAGCTGAAGCCCCTGCTGAGGTTGCTGCCGAGGCTGCCGAAGAGGCAAAGGCTCCCCTGAAGATTCGCAGATCTACCACCCGCCCCACTGTTGCTACCGAGCCTGTTGAGGAAGAGGTAACAGAGGCCGCAACGGAAGAAGCTACTGAGGAAGCCACAGAAGAGGCTACCGAAGAGGTCACTGAGGCTGCTGCCGAAGAGACCGCCGCGGCTCCTGCTGAGGTCGTCACCGAGGCTCCTGTGCCCGGTGTCATCACCAAGGTGGCTCTGGTCACCGATGTGGGTACCATTGATGATGAGTCCTTCAACCAGGCATGCTGGCAGGGCGTTGAGGCCTGGTGCAAGGCCAACAATGTGGAGTATACCTACTATCAGCCCACCGAGGATTCTACCGATGCCCGCGTGCTGTCCGTTGCCCAGGCTGTGAACGAGGGCGCCAACACCATCGTTATGCCCGGCTACCTGTTTGGCACCACTGTGCTGACCGTGCAGGACGAGTTCCCCGATGTGTATTTCATTGCCGTTGACGTGGCCGGCGGCGACCTGACCTTCGACTACAGCACCTACTATGATCCCTCTGCCAACGTTGCCTGCCTGACCTTCTCTGAGGAGCAGGCCGGTTATCTGGCCGGTTACGCAGCTGTGAAGGAAGGCTACACCAAGCTGGGCTTCCTGGGCGGCATGGCTGTCCCCGCCGTTATCCGCTACGGCTATGGCTTTGTGCAGGGCGCAGATGCCGCTGCCAAGGAGATGGGCGTGGAAGTGACCATGAACTACACCTACGGCGGCCAGTTCTTCGGCTCCCCCGAAATCACCGCAAAGATGGAAGGCTGGTACCAGAGCGGTACGGAAGTCATCTTTGCCTGCGGCGGCGGCATCTACACCTCCGCACTGGAAGCAGCGGAGAAGAATGACGGCAAGGTTATCGGCGTTGACGTGGATCAGAGCCACATCTCCCCGCTGATTATCACCTCTGCCATGAAGCAGCTGCAGAACGTCACCGAGCTGATGCTGGACACCCTGAACGAGGGCCAGTGGGAAACCTACGGCGGCAAGGTGTCTAACTTCGGCCTGATGGAAGGCGAGTACGTGGGCCTGCCCACTGCAACCTGGAGCCTGGAGCACTTCACTGTTGACGAGTACAACGCCGTGAAGGAGCAGATCAAGAACGGCGAGGTCACCATCAGCAATGCAACCGATGCAATGCCCGAGGTGAGCATCACCGTCAATGAGATTGCCTAAATAACTACAGAATGCTTTAAACTCCCCGGAAGTAAAACTTCCGGGGAGCGTTTTTATTAAAAAGGGAAGATATGCCATTTTTTAGGGAAGCATCATATTGTCCCAGCCGAGAACGTTGCACTGATCACTGGTGTTCCGCCCAACGGCAACGATGGAGCCGTCCGCTTTTAACCCGATGGTGTGCCAACCGCCGGCAGAGATGGCGACAATATCCGTCCAATCACTGACATCGCACTGGCCGTAATCGTTGAAACCTTCCGCAACAACGGTGCCGTCCGCTTTTAAGCCCACGCTGTGGTAATACCCGGCGGAGACGGCTACAATATTTTCCCAGGCACCTACATTGCATTGGTTCTCGGATTTGCGGCCTACAGCCAGTACCTTGCCATCCCGGGTCAACCCCAGGGTGTGCTCGCCGCCGGCGGAGACTGCCTGCAAATTTTTCCAGGATGAGACATCGCATTGTCCAAATTGATTGTCTCCAGCCGCAATGGCAGTGCAGTCCGCTTGCAGACCAACCGTATGATTTCGGCCGGCACTGATGCCGATGATGTCCCGCCAGTTGTCCAGGTCGATTCGGCCGTCATTGTCGCAGCCCAGGCCGATGACACGACCGTTGGATTTTAGACCCACCGTGTGCCACTGTCCGGCGGAGATAGCGACCATATTGCGCCAGTTTTCCACATTGCCTCGCCCATCTCCGTTGTATCCGGCAGCTACAGCGGTGCCGTCAGTGCGCAGACCAACGGCATGCTCCCATCCGGCGGAGACGGATGCAATGTTCATCCAGGAACCGACCTGGCACTGTTTTTCCCGATTGTCGCCCACGGCATTTACCATTCTGTCAGACCGCAGGGCGATGGTAAACCAGCCCCCCGCGCTGATTCGTTCGGGCTCAATAATGTTAGCCCACAGGGCCTTGCTGCGCTCCCGGGCGTCGCTGTAGTCCTGCAGTCCGCCGAAAATGGCCGCTGCCCGGAAAGCATCCCCTGCGTCCAGCAGGACTTCGGCTTGCCGGTACCAGTCTGACTGGATGCTTTCCGCCCGCCCCTGCGAATCCTTGAATCCCCCCAGCGCCTGGAAGGCCGCAATGGCTTCTTCTTCGTTGCCCGCATCCAGCAGCGTTTCCGCTGCTTCGTAGTGTTTCTGGGGAATCCAATATTTTGTTACATACAAGTAGCCGGAGACGCTGACCATTGCAAGTGCTGCAATCATGGCGCCTATGCGGATGAGGGCACGCCTTACCCGGTGTTCCGGTTCTTTTTTTGCGGCTTTTTGCGCAGCCGCCCGTTTGCGGCACTGCACTGTCTGCAAATTGGAATCCCGCCAGCCGGGGATTTGGGAATACAGTGCAGCAGCCTGTTTGGCATCTCCGCGCTGCATGGCCTCCTTTGCAGCTTGATAAACGCCATCCCGCCGCAGATCTTCTGCTTGCTGGAGGCATTGCTGCATCCGTGCTTTGGAATCCTTGTAGGAATCAAGCTGCCCAAAGCGCCGGGCAGCCAGCCGCAGACTTTCATTGTCCGACGCCCGTTCCATTTTCTGTACCGCCTGCTGATAGGCGGCTTCGACCTGTCCCAGCTCCTTGCCGCGCTGTATCTGCTTTGCACAGCCAAGAAGAAAGTTCTTCAGGTCTCCATCTGCGTATTGCAGCGCCTTTTGGTAGTGTGCGTCCTTTGTGAGGTCTGCGCCGCAGCCGGGCAGCTCCTTTGGTGTGGCACATTTTTGCTCTGCCAATAGCCTGCCTAGGTAAGCCATGGCTTTGTCTGGCTGGGTAGCCAGTACCTCCCGGAAGCAGCCGTCTGCGGATTCCCAGTCGGACTGCTTGAGCAGCCGGAAGCCCTGCTTGATGGCTTCTTCTGCTGGGCGGGCAGCCTGGGGTTCCGGTTCTCCTGTGCAATCCGCAATTTTGCGGGCTTCCTTTTCGTATTGCAGCTGTACGGCCCCGCTGGACAGAGAAAGCGCTGCCAGATAATCTCCGCATTCCAGAAAGTGTCCGGCTTCCGGCCGCAGGACAACAGGGCGGTAGGCACCGTCTTCTTCAATGTACTGTACGCCAAACCGGCACAGGGCGCTGCACCAGCAGCTTTCGGCATCGGTTTCATCCGTTTCCAGGAGCTTTTGGTAAACTGCCAGTGCTTTGTCAAATTTTCCGGCACGCCGCAGGTAATTGCCGCAGTTGTGAGCAGAGACATGCTGCTTGTCGGTATTTTGAGGCAGGGTCATTACCGCTCCACAGCTGGAGCAGGTGCCCATGTGATTCTCCGGAAAGGGGGAGACGTTCCCGCCGCAGTATTTACATTTTAAGCTTGCCAA
The DNA here is from genome assembly GCA_934591635.1 of uncultured Oscillospiraceae bacterium. Classification (GTDB taxonomy): domain Bacteria; phylum Bacillota; class Clostridia; order Oscillospirales; family Oscillospiraceae; genus Faecousia. The sequence goes on from CAKTPI010000015.1 coordinate 11,261, forward strand.
GCACTCACCGCCTTTTCTGTCTGTCATTATATGGGTGGTATGTCCGAAAGTCAACGGAAATATGCGAATGCAATCAAATCATAAGAAATGCGGGGGCAGCTCATGAAAGAGATGCCCCCGCAATATCAGATTAGGAAAGAGTGCCGCCGTAATTCAGCCCAAACCCGTAGTCATACCGGTTTCCGCATTCATCCGTGTGCGGCTCCAGATCCAGTGCCACATCCTCACAGTGGCGCTCCACTGTTCCCATGTCCTTGGGAATTTGCAGCGGAAGCCGCCCGGTGGGGGCATAGTCGCCGAATACAATGTCCAGCACCGCCTGGGTAGAAACACCAAATTCGGCAACAATGGCGTCGGTCTGACGTTCAAATTCTGCCACAACCATGGGATTGCTGATGCAGGCGCAGACGATGACAGGCTTGCCGCCCATTTTTTTGCGGGTATCCAGAATGTTATCCAGATCCTGCTCATTATAAGCGGTGTTTGTTTTTCCGCGATAGCTGCGATTGGTAAAATCCTCCCGGAAATCGCCGCCTGCAATGGAAACGGCGCGGGCTTCCTTTGCTGTATACGGGCGATATTGCAGCGTGATGGGCAGATAGCCGTTACCTGCATCCTCTGCATCATAGCAGTTGCAGCTGGGGCTTTCAATGAAAACGATGGCCGCATCAGCCTCCTCTGCGTGTTCTACTCGGGTGCCGTAGCGCGTAATCAGCGATGCCGCTACCGGGTCAATATCCTGAGCGGGCAGCTTCTGCCGCATGAAGCTCATGCTCTCCCGGATGTGACGGTTGGGAATATAGAGCTTCAGTCCCTTTTTCAGCGGGAGAACCTGCCCCTTATTCTTCAGCAGGACGATGCTCTTGTGCTGGGCCAGCATTCCGTGACGGACGAATTCCTCACAGCCAACGACCTTTGCGGACTGCTCCGGATTCAGATACGGATCCTCAAACAGGCCGCACTGGAAGATGTTTTTCAGCAGCCGCGCCGCAGACAGCTCCATCCGTGCCCGCATGGCCGCTTCGCCGAATTGCTTGCAGCCGATTTGGTAGGCTTCGAGAATGGGAGCAATGGAGCTGTTGCCGCCGAATTGATCCACACCGTTCATGATGGCGATCAGATGCCGCTCGGCTTCGGTGTATCGCTCCATGCCGTAGCACCGGGACCCAAAACCCTCGACGGTTGGATTTGGGTCGCCGGTAATGCCCCAGTCTGTGCAGACGACACCCTGGTAGTCATATTTTCCCCGCAGCAGATCCCGGATGATGTACTCGCTGTAGGAGTTTCCCACATTTTTATGGTTCTTGGTGTCCAGTCCCCAAGAGACGGTGTAGTACGGCATTACTGCGGCGGCAGCTTTGGTGCCCCCGTCCAGCCGGAAGGCGGCCTCGGTAAAAGGTTTCAGGTGCTCCTGGGCATTGCTTCCGGGATAGACCGCATATTCGCCGAAGGCATAGTGGGCGTCTCTTCCGCCTTCGCCGGTGCCGCCGCCGGGCCAGTGCTTTACCATGGTGTTGACGCTCTCCATGCCCCAGCCACCGGTGGCGGGAGTGGTCTGCATTCCGTCGCAGTAGGCCTTTACCATTTGCTTGCTGGCCTCGGTCTGCATTCCCAGGGTGTCGATGAAGCGCATCCATCTGGGTTCCGTGCACAGGTCAATTTGGGGGCCGAGGGCGGTGCAGATGCCCATGGCACGGTATTCTCTGGAGGCGTCCTCGGCAAACTGGCGCACGACCTCCGGCTCAAAGCATGCGGCAAAGCCAACTCCCTCGGGCCACTTACTCACACTCTCGCCGCCGGTGCGGAATTCCACGGTGGAAGAATCGCGGGCTCCGTTACGGGGATCCGTGGAGATGTTGACCGGGATGCCGTGGGGCATGGCCTCTGCCATTTTTTGCAGCTCGTTGTTCCATTTTGCACTGGTGGCTGCATCCTTCACGGTTGTCAGCAGAACGTGGCGGATGTGTTCTTTTTCCAGAAATTCCTGCTGCTGATCGGACAGTGCATACGCTTCGCATCCGGCATCCTGAAAGGGTTTACCGCCGTAGGTGCCTACAAAGGGCATCCGGGTGCCGGGCACGGACTGATGGGGGGAATAGAGCATCAATCCGGCAATTTCCTCCAGTGTCAGGCGTTGGGCAAGGTCTGAGGCCCGTGCCCAGTCATCCAGCCGCCAATCCTCATAGGGGAGCAGCGTCCCGGTTCGCTCCAAATCCTTGAAGAAAAGCCCGTCCTGCTGAATCAGGGTCACACCGCTGTCCTGGCTCCAGCTCAAGTTCCTTCCGGGCTGTTCCAGATAGTTAATTCCGTCCGCTTTTTGCTTCATAACCGCACCGTCCTTTTTATTAAAAATACGCAGGGGCAGCAGGTAAAACAACGCCTGCTGCCCCTGCCAGACACAGTGAGCATATCATCTTTACATGGGAATGTAAAGCAGTTTATTTCTTTTCATTGACCAAAATCACGCCCTGCGGAGGATTGGCATCCAGCGGCCCCCTGATGGGGTGGGGGACATAGGGCTCTTCCAGATAGGCAACATCGGCCTTGGTCAGCGGCACTGCAAAGGCACCGGCGGCATCGGTCAGGTAGCTTGCCTTGGTCGCGCCGATGATGGGGCAGTGACACCCTTCATCCACTGCCAGGCAATGGCAATCTGGGACATTTTGCATTCGTATTTGCCGGCCAATTCGGCCACCCGCTCTACAATGGCAATGTCCTGCTCCTCGGTCTTGTCGTATTTCCCCATGGCGACCCGGTCGGTCTTGCTGCGCAGACTGTCGGAATTCCAGGTTCTTCTGGTTAAGTGTCCGGCAGCCAGAGGGCTGTAGGGCATCAGAGAGACGTTCATCTGCTTGCAGATGGGAATCATCTCCCGCTCATCCTCCCGGTAGAGCAAATTGTAATGGTTTTCCATGGCGCAGAACTGTGTCCAGCCATGATCCTTTGCCGCCTGCTGCATGTTGTGGAACTGATAGCCATACATGGCGGAAGCACCGATGGCCCGCACCTTCCCAGCCTGCACCAACTCATGCAGGGCTTCCATGGTCTCCTCAATGGGGGTATCATAGTCAAAGCGGTGGATAATATACAGATCCAGATAATCCGTCCCAAGCCGCTTCAGGGTTCCTTCAATTTCCCGGGCAATGGCGGCGTGGGAGAGGCGACCCTCGTTGAAGTAAACCTTGGAGGCAATTACCACTTTGTCCCGGGTAACCATTTTCTTCAGGGCCCGGCCCAGGTATTCCTCACTGGTTCCGGCGGAGTAGCCATTGGCAGTGTCAAAAAAATTGATGCCCAAATCCAGAGCATGGCCGATGACCTGGGTGCTGGCAGCCCACGCACAGCTTGGATACCGTGATATCTGTATTCCCGAGTTTCGCGTATTCCATGAGATATCCTCCTTAATTTCTGGCCGGAAGCATTTTCAGCACGGCCTTTTTGATTAAATCGTATGCAGAGTTGTACATGTACCGGACACCGGCTTGCTTCATGGCTTCCTGCTGCCGGTCTGTTACCATGGTGCAGGGATAAATTCCAAACATGAAGGGGAAGAGGGTGAAGAGAAATTCCTGAATGTCTTCATCCTCCAAATCCGGGCGGAATTTTGACAGCAGCGCCGCCATGGTGGAAAGTGCCTGCCCAAAGGATGTCTTGAATTCCACCAGGGCCTCCAGACGGCAGTGATTTTCCAAATCATCCCGGTTGGTGGACAGCAGCTTCAGCAGAAGCTGTCGCTGGGACAGTGTCCTGGCGATGCAGTCCGCAATTTCGGCATCCGATATCTGTGTGTTCTCTCGGATGGCTCGGTTTAAAGCACTTATCCACAAGTCGTATTCCCGCTTCAGAAGCCCCAAAAAGATCTCTTCCTTGGTGTGAAAGTAATTATAGATGGAGGAGCGGGTGAAAGTGGTTTCTTTTCCAATTTCCTTCAGGGTGATGTCCTTAAAATTGGTGGTGGCATATAGCTTTTCGCAGGCGTTCAGGATTTCTTCTCTCCGTGCGTTTGTCCGTTCAACGGATCCGGCTGGCATAATCGGAGGCTCCTTTCCGTTGGCTGTTGGCAGGCCCTGGGCGGCTTTGCCGGATTGCCGGTGTGCCTTTCATGCCCAGACCTCTTTTGCCAGATTGAACACAGCCCAGGCCTTTGACCAACCGGCATAGAAGGCGCAATGGGTGATGATGGCGGCAATTTCCTTTTGGGTCACACCGTGTTCCTTGGCGTTTTGCAGGTGATATTTCAGAGAGTTGTCTGTTCTGACACGGTGTCAATACTCTTTCAGGAAAATTTTTCTCCCTTTTGAAACAGAAGATACTGCCAACGGGGGATTTGGAAAATTGACAAAATTCCTCTTTATTTTCGAAGAGGAAGAGCGTATAATGATGAAAACAAATGTCGCCCAGGGGGGATTTTATGCGTATTGTTGTAAAAATCGGAACATCGACTCTGACCCACGCCACAGGGCACCTGAATATCCGCCGGGTTGCTGCCCTATGCCAGGTGGTCAGCGATATCAAAAATGCGGGGCATGAGGTGATCTTGGTATCCTCGGGTGCCATTGGCATGGGCGTAGGCAAGCTGGGCCTGCGTCAGCGGCCAAAAGACATCCCAACGAAGCAGGCGGCTGCCGCTGTGGGGCAGTGCGAGCTGATGTACATTTACGACAAGCTGTTTGGCGAATACCACCACACGGTGGCTCAGCTGCTGATTACCGGAGAGGATGTGGCAAATGAGCAGCGGCACCACAATTTCAGCAATACCCTGAATCGCCTGCTGGAGCTGGGGGCCCTACCCATCCTCAACGAGAATGACACTGTGGCAACAGAGGAAATCGTCATCGGCGATAACGACACGCTGGCGGCTATTGTGGCCAAGAGTGTGGGGGCGGAGCTGTTGGTGCTCCTTTCGGACATTGACGGCCTCTATACAGCCGACCCGCGGAAGGATGCGTCTGCTGTCCTGATTCCTACGGTCAGGGTGCTGGATGCGTCTGTCCGGACTCTGGCAGGGGTCAGCGGCAGTGAGCAGGGCACCGGCGGTATGATTACCAAATTGAAGGCGGCGGAGATTTGCATGGGCTGCGGCTGCGATATGGTGATTGCCAACGGCAATGAACCGCAGAACTTGTATTCCATTTTGGAGGGTGGCAGTATCGGTACCCGCTTTGTGGCACCCAGACAGGAGGAAGACCGATGAAGGAATTGCTTGCCGCGGCAAAAGCGGCTAAGACAGAAATCAGCCAGTTGAGCACGCAGCAGAAAAATGAGGCGCTGCTTGCCATGGCGGATGCACTGGAGGAGAATCAGGCAGCTATTTTATCCGCAAACCAGGCGGATATGGCGGCTGCCCAGGGACATATCAGCGATGTGATGCTGGATCGGCTCCGGCTCACTCCGGCGCGGATTGCCTCCATGGCCCAGGGAATCCGGGATGTGGTCAAGCTTCCGGACCCGGTAGGGGTAGTGCTGGAGGAGACGGTCCGTCCGGACGGGCTGAAGATTCAAAAGGTCTCTGTTCCTATGGGCGTGATTGGCATCATTTACGAGAGCCGTCCCAATGTTACCAGTGACGCCGCCGCATTGACGCTGAAAAGCGGCAACGTGTGCATCCTGCGGGGCGGGAAGGAAGCAATTCACTCTGCCTGCGCCATTGTGGATGCCTTGCAGCAGGGCCTTCGCCGTACCGGCATCACAGAGCATGCGGTGAATTTGGTGCGGGATACGACAAGGGAATCTGCTGCTACGTTGATGACAGCCCGGGGCTACGTAGATCTGCTGATTCCGCGGGGCGGCGCGGGGCTGATCAACGCCTGCGTTGATCACGCATCGGTCCCCGTCATTGCCACCGGCACCGGCATCTGCCATGTGTATGTGGAGCGGAGCGCCAATCAGGAGATGGCGCTGAATATCATTGAAAATGCCAAAACCAGCCGCCCTAGCGTGTGCAACGCAGAGGAGGTTCTGCTGGTGGATAAGGCAATTGCCCGGGAATTTCTGCCCAAGCTCTATGACCGCCTGGTAGTGCAGCGGGAGCACCCTGTCGAGCTCCGCCTGGACGAGACGGCGCAGACCATCATCCCGGGCACACCGGCAGGGGACCGGGATTTTGACACGGAATTTTTGGATTATATTTTAGCGATCAAGTGTGTGGGTGGAGTGAATGAAGCCATTGCCCACATTGCGGCCCACTCCACCGGCCACAGCGAGGCCATTGTTACCGAGAATGAGAAGGCGGCCCAGCAGTTCACTACCTGCGTGGATAGCGCCGCTGTCTACGTCAATGCCTCTACCCGGTTCACCGACGGAGGGGAGTTTGGCCTTGGCTGCGAAATGGGAATCTCCACCCAGAAGCTCCACGCCAGAGGCCCCATGGGCCTGCGGGAGCTGACTACCTATCACTACATCATCCATGGAAATGGACACGTTCGGTAAAGGAGCACAAATGAAATACGGTTTTTTAGGCTGCGGCAATATGGGCGGCGCTCTGGCACGGGCCCTGCGCAAATCCACAGCGGATATTGTGATTACTGACCGCAGCGGCAAAGCAAAACAATTGGCCGGGGAGTTGGGCATCTGTTACGATTCTGCGGAGAAGATTGCCCAATCCTGTGACCGCATTTTCCTTGCGGTCAAGCCTCATATGATGGCGGAACTGCTTCAGCCCCTGCAGGGCATTTTGCAGAAGCGCAAGCCTGTACTGATCACCATGGCTGCCGGACTGCAAATCAGCCGAATCGAGCAACTGGCAGGCGGCCCTCTGCCGGTCATTCGCATTATGCCCAACACGCCGGTAGCGCTGGGGGAGGGAATGACTCAGTATTGCCGCAACGGCCTTGCCAGCGATGAGACAGTGAATTCCTTCTTGGAGGATATGAGGTTCTCCGGTCGCCTGGATGAGTTGGAGGAACGCCTGATGGATGCGGCCAGTGCCCTGTCCGGCTGCGGGCCGGCCTATATGTATATTTTCATGGAGGCTTTGGCAGACGGGGCCGTGGCCTGCGGCATTCCCAGAGTCAAGGCGATGGAGTATGCTGCTGCAACCATGGCCGGCGCGGCCAGGATGGTGCTGGAAACCGGGCGGCATCCGGGTGCGCTCAAGGATGCCGTTTGCTCCCCGGGAGGCAGTACCATTGCCGGTGTACGTGCTCTGGAGCAGCACGGCTTCCGGGGGGCGGCCATGGACTGCGTGGCAGCTGCCTATGAGAAAAATCAACAGTTGGGAAAATAAAGGAGAAACATATGGAATACCGTATACTTGGGAAAACCGGCCTGCGGGTGTCCCGCGTGGGCCTGGGCGGCATCCCCATCCAGCGGATTGATGAGCTGGGAACCCGGGAGCTGCTGCGGATCATGATGGCAGAGGGTATGAACTACATTGATACCGCGAGGGGCTATACCGTCAGTGAGGAATACCTGGGCTTTGCCCTGGAAGGCATCCGGGATCAATTCGTTCTGGCAACCAAGGGCCGGGCGACAACCAAGCAGGAGATGGCGGAAGATATCGACCGGAGCCTGCATAACCTGCGAACCAATTACATTGACCTGTACCAGTGCCACAATCCCTCGGATGCGGCGCTCAACCAGATCATCGCCCCCGGCGGTGCGCTGGAAGCTCTGCAGGAGGCTAAGGAAGCAGGAAAAATCGGTCATGTTGGCGTCACAGCCCATTCAGTAGAGGTGTTCCGCCGTTTGCTCACCATGGATTGGGTGGAGACCATCATGTTCCCCTATAACATTGTAGAAAATCAGGCGGAGGATTTGATTGCAGCCTGCAAGGAGAAGAACGTTGGTTTTATCTGCATGAAGCCCCTGGCAGGCGGCGCCATTGAGAATGGCCGCCTGGCCCTGCGGTATATTGCGGCCAACGAGAATGTAACGCTCGTCATCCCCGGCATGGCAGAACCCAAAGAGGTGGAGCAGAATGCGGCCGCCGTTACCGATGCATCCCCATTGACGGAGCAGGAGCAGGCGGATATTAAGAAGGTACGGGACAGCCTGGGCACTCAGTTCTGCCGCCGCTGCAATTACTGTGCTCCCTGCACCGCAGGCATCAGCATTCCCAGTGCCTTCCTGTTTGAGGGATATCTCTCCCGTTATGGACTTGCGGATTGGGCTAAGGATCGGTATAAAACCATGGCCCATACCGCCAGCGAGTGCGTCCAGTGCGGCCTGTGCGAGGAGCGCTGCCCGTATCACTTGCCCATCCGGGAAATGATGAAGCACACAGCGGAAAAGTTTGGCTATTAAAAGGCAGCTCCTCCGGGCGGTGAAACCCGGAGGAGCGATTTTTATCGTTTCTTTTTCTTCCTGATAAAAAGAATGATGCCAACCACGGCAGCGGCAAGAATGCCCCCGGCGATTGCCAATTCCCAAACAGAGGGGTGACAGGAAACGAAAATTGCTGTGGGGCCGTCTGTCCCGCCAATGATGCCAACGGTATGAAACGGCATAGAAAGTCTCCTTTCCTGAGAATGCGTTGATTTTAAAGAGTGATGGAAAAATTTTCGAAAAATTCCTTGCTTTATTTTGCGGTATTTCAATTATATCACAGGTTGAAGCAAATTTCTCCTTTTTTCGTTTCGTATGCGCTATGCCTGCGGACAATGTTGACAGGCCGAATTGCTGAAACGCAAGCCTGATTTTTCCTTGACGGGACTCAAAAAATGTGCTATGATTCTGCTGTTGTTGAGATAATGCCGCTATGATGGAATGGTAGACATCGCGGACTTAAAATCCGCTGGAGGCAACTCCGTACCGGTTCGAGTCCGGTTAGCGGCACCAAGGCAATATGATCCGAACCGGTTCTTCTCAGTGAGGGACGGGTTCGGATTATTTTGTTTATTACGAATAAATCTGTTCCCTCAAAGGTGCCGTAGTGGGTTACAGATAAAATGACGGAATTTGTCTGTTTGCTGCAAAGGAAAGGGGACGGCCTGCTGACCGTATCAGGAGAACATTGCAAAAGGCTTATGGGTGGTGTATAATGAAAATATAGATTTGCGTGTTAAGGAGCACCTGACATGGGAAAGAAAAAGAACCGAAGAAAAAACAGCAGCTGGTGATATGTATCCAGTTTTCTGGACGCAGGCTCAAATTTGAATCATTATGCTTCCATTATGGATGTCTTCCTGAATTTAGAGGGAGGCATCCATTTTGTTTTCGGGAGTAGTATGGACGGTTTTCTCCGGAATATACCCCCAGCGAAATCCATAAAAGCCGGATTGCATAATTGTGAAATTTGCTAAACTTCATATGCATACTTGCTTTTTTGGGGCAACGTTGTTATGATTGGCCTATAAGCCAATGGCCTATAGGCCAAAAGGAGGAGATTGTCACGTCGCTTACCAATGTCAGCGAACCCACCCGCCAGCGGATTTTGCAGGTGTGTGTCCGTCTGTTCCTGGAAAAGGGATATAAAAAACAACCATGAGCGAAATACTCCGGGAAAGCGGAGTGTCCAACAGCAGCTTTCAGAATATATTTCATACCAAGGACGGTGTTCTTTTTGAACTGGTGGAGTTCATGTTTTCCAATCAGTTCAGCATGGCTCGCACCATCACCGGGAACCTGCCCCCGGTGTGCGTTTACGCAGCGGAGACGGCCATTCAGCTGACCCTCACGGAGCTGAACGAAAATTTAAGGGAAATTTATATTGAGGCCTATACCCAGCCGAACATCGTGGATTATATCCAGCGCCATACGGCCCGGGAGCTGGAGGCGATTTTCGGCCCTTACCTGCCGGGGCTCACCGGCGAGGATTTTTACCTGCTGGAAATCGGCTCCTCCGGCATGATGCGGGGCTTCATGGCCCACCCCTGCGATGAAGAATTGACGCTGGAAAAGAAAATATCCGGCTTCCTGAACCTCACCCTCCATGCCTACAATGTCCCCCGGGAGGAGGCGGAAAAGACCCTTGCCTTTGTCGCATCCCTGGACATCCGCAAAATCGCCGAGGGTGTCATGCACCAGCTCCTCCAAACGCTGATGATGAAATATCAGTTTACATTGGGCGGCAGTGCCGCCGGACAATGACACACCGGACTTGTACCCATACGTTGGTTTCCTGACCCACCCGGTTCAATACCACACAGAAACCGGTTTGCACCCACCAACTGTAGGGGCGGATAGTATCCGCCCGCAACACAAAGCGCCCCTGCGGGGTGCTTTGTGCCGCAATACGTCACCAAAAGGAGAAATGCTTTATGAAAAAATTCCTATCCATCACCCTATCCCTGCTGTTGGCAGCATCCCTGCCCCTGAGCGCACTGGCGGAAACTTACGATTTGTCCCAGGGCAGCATCATTGTGGAAGCAAAAGCGGACGGCAACCAGTATGTCTCCCAGGCGGGAGGCGTGCAGCAAGAACAGCAAACCACCGAAACCGTCATCAACCAGACGGACAGCAATACGACTTCTACCACGAATACCATCACCATCCAGGCGGAGAAGAACCAGACTGCCCAGGTCACCATCTCGGATGTGAACATCAATGTGAGCAGCAAGGGCAAGGCCGCTATTTCCACAGGGGGAGACGGCAGCGTAACCATCGAACTGGACGGTGACAATACTGCCAAGAGCGGCTGGGATCATGCCGGTGTGGAAAAGAATAACGGCGGCAACCTGACCATCACGGATGCGGATGGGGACGGCGCATTGAATGCCAATGGCGGCTCCTACGGCGCAGGCATTGGCGGCGGAAACTACGGAAAAGGTGACAATATTACAATCAGCGGCAGTGCAGAAGTGACAGCCAAGGGCGG
>CAKTPI010000016.1 GCA_934591635.1 uncultured Oscillospiraceae bacterium
TCTTTAAGCTTCTGTGAAGTTTTGTCGCCGCTGTACCGCTCTCGCGGACAGCTTTGACATATTACCACTCCCTTCCCTTTTTGTCAAGCTCTTTTTCCCGTTTTTACCATTTTTATTTTCTCCCAGGTATAACACAGCCCGCCGCAGGAGATATCTCCTTGCAGCGGGCCGTTTCAAAAAATAATATCCGAATTACTTTGCGTGGGAACCAAAGTTCACAACAGCAGTATCGCCCTGCTCATTGGCACCGAATTCATAATCCTTGCCGGGCAAAGCTGCGTTCATGATAATACCCACCAGAGCTGCTACAGCCAAGCCGGACAGGCTGATCGTCACAGAGCCAATGCTGAAGCTGATGGCACCGGCAGCACTGGTGCTGACGCCGATAGCCAGGCCCATGATCATGGCAGCAATCAGGACATTACGGCTCTTGGTGAAGTCCACCTGGTTTTCCACTACGTTGCGGACGCCGACAGCGGAGATCATACCATACAGCACCAGGCTGACACCGCCCATGGTAGCAGCAGGCATCGCCTGAATGATAGCAGCAAATTTGGGACAGAAGGACAGAATGACTGCAAAATAGGCAGCCAGGCGAACAACCTTAGGATCGTAGACCTTGCTCAGCGCCAGCACGCCGGTATTCTCGCCATAGGTGGTGTTGGCAGGGGCGCCAAACAGAGCTGCCACTACCGTTGCAAGGCCATCGCCCAGCAGCGTGCGATGCAGGCCAGGATCCGCCACAAAGTTCTTGCCAACCGTGGAGGAAATCGCGCTGATATCGCCCACATGCTCCATCATGGTAGCCAGGGAAATGGGCATAATGGTGATAATCGAGGTTACCAAAAGGCCGCTGTCAAAATTCTTATCGAAAATAGAAAATGCCGTCCGGTTCCAGGTGATGGGCAGGCCAAGCCAATCCGCCTCCCCTACCAGCTTTGCAAAGTTTGCGCGAGAGTCGGCATCTACGATCATCGCAAAAACATAGGAGGCAACCACGCCCAAGAGAATGGGAATGATTTTTACCATCCCCTTACCGAAAATGTTGGCAACCACGACAACCAGGATGGCAACCAGTGCAATCCACCAGTTATTTGCGCAGTTGTTCACTGCAGAGTTAGCCAGCGTCAGGCCAATACAGATAATGATCGGGCCGGTAACAATGGGTGGGAAGTAACGCATGACCTTCTTGGCGCCAAACACCTTAAACAGCGCTGCAACCGCCAAATACACCAGGCCGGCACAGGCCACACCAAAGCATGCATAGGGCAGAGTGTCAAAACCATAGCTCTCGCTCAGTCCGCTGATTGCCGCGTATCCGCCCAAAAATGCGAAGGAAGAGCCAAGGAACGCAGGAACCTTCCCGCCAGTGAGCAAATGGAAAAGCAATGTGCCCAAGCCTGCAAACAGCAAGGTATTGGCCACATCCAATCCAGTAAGGACAGGAACCAGGACAGTTGCACCGAACATGGCGAACAGGTGCTGCACGCCCAGAATCAACTGCTTGGGTACGCCGAGGGAGTTTGCATCGTAGACGACGTCGGTTTTCTCGTTTTTTGCCATAGAGAGTACTTCCTTTCTTTTTAGAAAAAGAGGGACCGCAACCATGAAAGCCGCAAATCCCTCCTTTTCATTGTTTATTTTGGAAAAAGTCCCATGAAAAAGCCCCAAAGAGCCATTCCTTGGAGTTCTTAACTCAGTATACTCGCTCTTACTACAAAATGCAAGAAAAATAGCCGATTTATTTGTCCAAAATATGAACAGATTATGACGGCCGTTTTGTGAAAAATGCTTGTACTGCCCCTTTTAATAAATTCCCTTTCCTTTTAGCTTCTGCGATTTCGGGGTTCTTAAAATAACGCAGTGTTGTTTTATTTCTTGGATACAAAAAGTTAATTCAGGCTTGCTTTTTGTCGCTTGATTTGTTATCATGATGTACATATTAAGGAATCGGTTAGAGGAGGAGATTACCATCGCCTTAAGAAGTGCAGGCCTGGAAACCAAGCGGCGCATTCTGCAAACCTGCGTCAAGCTGTTTCTGGAAAAGGGCTATAAGAAAACCACCATGGGAGATATTCTAAGCCAATGCGGTGTTTCCAGCAGCAGCTTTCAGAACATTTTCCACGCGAAGGATGGTGTTCTGGTAGAGTTAGTGGAGTTTATGTTCTCCAACCAATTTGGCACCGCCCGCAGTATGACCAAGAATTTGCCCCCTGTCTGTGTTTACGCTGTTGAAACGGCCATTCAGCTGACACTGACAGAGCTGAACGAAAATCTGCGGGAAATTTACGTAGAGGCTTACAGCCATCAGGCTGCTCTGGACTACATCGTAAGTGAAACCGCCAAGGAAATCCAAGCAATTTTCGGGCCTTATAACCCCGGCCTTGAATACCAGGATTTTCACGACATGGACATCGGCAGTTCGGGCCTCATGCGCAGTTACATGCAGGCACACTGCGATGGGGAAACGCTCACGCTTGAAAGGAAGATTTCCTACTTCCTGCACATGACGCTGCGGTGCTATAATGTTCCCCAGGAGGAAGCGAACCGCGCAATTGCGCTTGTAGCCGGGATGGATGTACGAGCCGTTGCAAACCAGGTAATGCATCACTTGTTCCAAGCGCTGATGATGCGCTACGAATTCACCCTGTCAGAATGATCTCTGCCGGTCTCCAAATCGGAGGCCGGTTTTTCTGTTATCTTTCCAATTGACTTTACTGAGCTGCATCATTACAATGAAAGCCAGGGGGTGATTGCCCCACTTTACTTTCTGAAAGGAAGCCGCGCCATGAGCAAATATGCAGGCACCCAGACCGAGAAAAATCTGATGGCAGCTTTTGCCGGAGAATCCCAGGCACGCAACAAGTACACCTATTTTGCATCTAAGGCAAAGAAGGATGGTTTTGAGCAGATCGCTGCTCTGTTTCTAAAAACTGCAGACAACGAAAAGGAGCACGCCAAGCTCTGGTTCAAAGAGCTGGACGGCATTGGCTCCACCGCCGAAAATCTGCTGGCCGCCGCTGAGGGCGAAAATTACGAGTGGACCGATATGTACGAAGGCTTCGCCAAAACAGCTGAGGAAGAGGGTTTCCCAGAGCTGGCAGCTCGGTTCCGCCTGGTAGCTGCTATTGAGAAGCACCATGAGGAACGCTACCGTGCACTGCTGCACAACGTAGAAATGGCAGAGGTCTTCGCAAAGAGCGAAGTCAAGGTGTGGGAGTGCCGTAACTGTGGACACATCGTCATCGGCACCGAGGCTCCTGCCGTTTGCCCCACCTGCAACCATCCGCAGAGCTACTTTGAAGTTCACGCCGAAAATTATTAATTATTAAGTAAAAAGTTCCCGCCAACAGGCTATGATATGTAACCTGTTGGCGGGATTTGTATTAGAATGCTTTATCTGTTTTCGTTGCTGACTGGCGGCTGCCCATTCACCAGCACATCCTCGCTGCTACCGACATAGATAATATCCGAATTACTTTCCTCACCATTATCGTGGATATCACACTGCTCCACGCGGACAGTCTGGCAATTGGCAAGCCACAGCGCATTATAGCTGCAATCGTGGATTTCGCAGTTATACACCCGCAGGTTGTTGCAGAAATAGGCCTGCACGCCAATGGTGCCGCAGCCAAAGAGATCGCAGCCCTCCACAACCATGCTATTCACGTACTCTAAATTCACCACGCCGCCGGTGCAGCTGCCCTGGGCGATTGTGTGTCCTATTTTCAGGTTGCGCACTGTCAACCCCGTTATCCCGGAGAAGTTCAGCACATTGGCGTATCGCGGCTGGGTCAGGATGGAAACCTTATCCCCGCTTTCCGCCTCGATGGTAAGATTATTGACGCCGGAAATGATCAGCTCATAACCGTCAAACACTTCCTGCCATCTATAGTATTCCCCGCCTAGGCCGCCGTAATTGGAGGCTGCCGTCAGGTCATACTCCCCTGGTTCCAGGTGAATCACTGCATTATTGCCAATGGCTGCCAGGAATTCATCCACTGTGGTGACGTGAATTTTGCCGTCTTCTCCCGCCTCCACCCGAGGTGCTTCCGGAATTTCTGCCGGTTTCCAAGTGACTGGGCGCATCTTCATTGCCTGCAGGTCGGGAATCGTCAGCACGCTGCCATCCGGCCCAACCGGCAACTTACCGGAAACGAACTTGCTTCCGTCATCGATTCGGCAAGTCTCCACGGTCATTGGGATGCTTGTGCTGGAAAAAATCGCCCCAACGCCGTTATCATGGATATCCAGGCCGCCCAGATAGACATCCGGACTGTCGCTTACAAACAGTTCACCGAATTCAGAAGTGGCAGTATTTTTGCAAATTTCCGAATTGATAAATGCTACATTCTGGGAACCGCGGATAGCAAAACCCTCCAGCACGATTTCGCAATCGTAAAATTTGCTGTTTTCAAACAGTACATTCTCGCTGCCGCTGATTTCCACGCAGCCGTAGCTGCAATCATAGATATCCGAACCATCCACATGGACATCCCGGCAGTTATTCAAGCTCACGCCCAGGGTGCCGCATCCATAAAGCCGGGAGCTAAGGATCTCGACATCCCGGGAATTTTCAAACAGCAGCACACCGCCGATGCACGCTCCCCGCTCCCGAGTGTGGCCGATAACCATATCAGAAATGGTAACGCCACGCACATTATCAAACCGCAGGACGTTGGCGTACCGCGGCTCCGTGGAGATGGTCACCGCCATGGGGTCGCCGCCCACAATGGAAAGATTCTCCACATCTGTAATCACCAGTTCATAGCCGTCATATCCACCCTCCCAATGGTAATACGCTCCACCGCCGCGGGAATAGGAGGATGCTTTCGCCAAGTTATACTCCCCCGTTGCCAGCACAATTTCCGTATTAGGTGCAATGGCATCCAGGAACTCATCCACGGTGAATACCTCAACAGTTTTCTTCTCTTCCTCTGCCGAAGCCATGCCGGCCGTGACCATCAACACGAGCAGAGTACACAGGAGCAGCGCCCCTCTTCTCGCAATTTTTGAAAACACAGGTCATCATCCTTTCCGTTTTGTTTTCTGGTACTACCATACCACAATCAGTATTTTCCTGTCAATGAATATGGACATTCTTAGTAGAATCTTAAAGAAGCTCCCCAAAATCAACACAGTCTTCGCTACTGTCGATTTTGAGGAGCTTCCTAATTTTCCCTTCTACGCCGGTGCCACTCGTTCCAGAAGGCGAGACAACATGACAATCTTATTTTGCTTCCCATCTCCAGGTCACTCCGCCATGCTTGCCACGTTTTGTCATCACAAGCCCAAATAGATCCACCGGTATATCCAGTACAATCAATTTTATGTACACACAAACAATTAAGATATCCTGAACCTGCGGCAGCACCAAAGAAAGCAGAAGCAGCGTCATGCACACCAGCATCACCAGTGCATACGCCCAAAAAAGGTAACACAGTCTTTTCGCTACATCCGAATGATATTCGCAGCCTTCCGCATAACCAATCAAGAGGAAGCGCTTCCAAGCCGGCAACTGACTGTGTTCCTTTTTGATTCTGGTTTTGCTCTTTCCCAATTCAAACAAATGGTGTACCGCCGTTAACAGCCAGGTACCCGTAAAAAGGCAGGGATAAGGAGGAGCACCACGCATCCCGCCTGCTTCATTGTTGCCACTTTCCTTTCCAGCTGCACAGCTCGTACTCACATGTCATTATATCATCCAGCTGACATGATGCAAGTCTCCCGATAACCACTTCCCGCTAAGGTAATCGCTTGCTGTTTTTTCACCATTATTTCAAATCCCGGACGATATCCTTGGCTACCCGGTAAATATCCTCCATAGTGCTCAGGGAGGAAATCTCATTTTTATAAAAGCTGCTGTTGGGAACACCCCGCAGATACCATGCAAAATGCTTCCGCGCCTGCAAGCATGCAATGTGCTCTCCCAAGTCCTGCTCGGCCAGCTGGAATTGCTCCACAGCCACCGCAACCCGCTCCTTCAGGGCTGGGCGCGGTGTGACAGGCACTCCTGCAAGCGTCTCGTTTATCTCCCGGAAAATCCATGGATCCCCGAAGGTGCTCCTGCCAATCATCAGGCCATCCGCACCGGTCCACTTTTGGCAGCGCCGGGCGGCTTCTCCTCCAGTGATATCGCCGTTGGCAATCACCGGGATGGTCAGCTGCTCCTTCACCTTGCGGATGGTGTCCCAGTCCGCAACGCCGGTGTAGAGCATGCTACGGGTACGGCCATGAACCGTGACCAGTGCTGCGCCGCAGTCCTCCATCCGCTTGGTAAAGTCCAGCACGTTGATGCTTCCCTTGTCCCACCCCAAGCGACATTTGACGGTGACCGGTACGTCCACCGCCCTTGTGACCGCTGTGACGATTTCCCCAGCCAGTTTGGGCGTTCGCATCAGGCCGCAGCCGTCCCCGGAATTGGCGATTTTGGGCATTGGACAGCCCATATTGATGTCAATAAAATCACAGCCAGAGATTTCCAGCGCCAGCCGTGCACCCTCTGCCATCACCTGGGGATCGTTGCCAAAAATCTGCGCGCCGCAAACGCTGCCTACGTTCTTCCGCAGGAGCTTGGCACTTTTCTTATCCCGATACACAAGGGCGCGGGAAGATACCATCTCCGTCACCGTAACCCCGGCGCCAAGCTTCGCACAAATAGTGCGAAACGCCCAGTCGGTCACGCCCGCCATAGGGGCAAGAAATACTGGATTTTCTATCTGAATGTTTCCAATTTGCATGGTTTTCTCTCTTTCAAATCTGTTTTACAGCAGTGCCGTTACCAGCCAGACGAGGCCAGTCAGCCCTGCCCCTACGGCAGCCCAAAACGCACCATAATAGCAAAGCCTGCGTTTTTTCGGCATACGGTTTCCCATGCGGATTGACTGTTCTGCCTCTTTCAGCAATGCTTCATCTGTAATGCCCTCTTGAGTGGCATCCTCTTTGAGAATAAAAATTGCCTGTTCAAAAAGCTTTGGTTCGGGAGCGTGGACAACAATGACCTGCCTAGAAATCCCTTTTACCATTATTTCGGCCTCCTTTTTCCGAAAAAAGGATATCCGAAAAAAAGGAGAATTATTCCTGTCCGAGGCGCTTTCGTTCCCAGATTTTCAGTGGAATCACAATAGGCGGCGAAAGCTGCTCCGGCAGCTGGCCCGGTGCAAAGAAGCGGAGGGCTTCGGACTCCTCCTCCTGGCAGGAGAGCTGACCGGAATAGTCCCGGCAGAGGAATACCACGTCAATGTTGGACACCTCATCCCCGTTGGGATAGATGTAATGCAGCTCCGGACCGGAGAAAACGCCAAACAGCTCCAGCCGATTTGCTGTCAAGCCGGTTTCCTCCAGCAGCTCCCGTGCCGCAGCGTCCTCCACCCGCTCATCCAGCTCCGTCGAGCCACCGGGATAGCCCCAGCAGTGATTATCCGTCCGCTTTTGCAGCAGCACCCTGCCCTGCTCGTCCTCCACAATCACGCTGGCACCCACTTGCAGCAGCGTCCGGTGGCCAACGATTTTGCGCAAATCCATAATATATCCCATTTTAATCCTCCTCGTCTTTCCGCCGCCTGCGGTGTTCCTGGGGCTCCCAGGCCGCCAGGGGGTAACGCTGCATGGCACCGAAAATTCGTTCCTTCAAGTCGGGGTATTTCCCCACCAGATCAAACAGCAATTTCTTTACTTCTTCCCGCTTGGTGTGCTTATCCACCGGGCAGCGGTTGGCGAGAATGGGCAAACCCTGCTGTTGAGCAAAATGATCTACCGTTTTTTCGTGGATGTACAGCATGGGGCGAATCTGAATCACGCCGGTACGGTCAAGCTTTGTCACCGGCTGGAAGCAGCTGATTCTTCCCTCGAATATCAGCGACATCAAGAAAGTCTCCACCGCGTCATCATAATGATGCCCCAGGGCCAGTTTGTTATAGCCCTGGTCAAGCAGCGCCTGATTCAGTGCGCCCCGGCGCATTTTGGAGCACATGGAGCAGGGATTCTTCTCCTTTCGATAATCAAATATAATGGGACCGATTTCCGTTTTTACGACGGTGTAAGGAACATCCAGCTTCCGGCAAAGCTCATAAATTTCACTATAGTCCATGCCAAGCCCCATATCAATGGTAATCGCACCAAGTTCAAAGGGCTTATTATAATAGCTTCGGAGGCCCGCCAAGAGCGTCAGCAGAACCAGGGAATCCTTGCCGCCGGACACACCAACCGCAATCCGGTCACCCTCCTCAATCATTTTATAGTCCTCCACGCACAGGCGAACCAGTCCCATAAGCTTTTGCATTATATGGTTTCCTCCCGAAATAAAGAAAAATGCAAAGTGAGAATCAAAGAGAATTCAAGAGAATTTGTGAGCATTTAAAAGATTATTGCATGCTGCACAAATTTCTCCAAAAATTCTGTTGACAATCAAAATCGGATATGGTATAAAATCCTAGTGTTTGCAAGATATTGTACTGCAAATGCCCCAAATTGTCAAAATATTTTACCTAATTGGAGGAACGCATATGTCCACTACCCTCGCTAAGAAGGAGACCCTGGAGCGCAAGTGGTATGTCATCGATGCAGCCGGCAAGCCCCTGGGCCGTACCGCTGTGATCGCTGCCAACCTGCTGCGCGGTAAGCACAAGGTCGATTTTACTCCCAATGTTGACTGCGGCGACAATGTCATCATCATCAACACCGACAAGGCTGTTCTGACCGGCAAGAAGCCCGAGCAGAAGGTCTACTACCGTGTCTCCGGCTGGATCGGCGGCCTGAAGGAGACCAAGGCCCGCACCATGATGGAGAACCGCTCCGATTACGCCATGGAGCTGGCTGTCAAGGGTATGCTGCCCAAGAACACCCTGGGCCGCAGCTGCATGACCCGTCTGCACCTGTACAAGGGCGCTGAGCATCCTCATGCTGCCCAGAAGCCCGAAGCCTGGACTTTGGACTAATTGGAGGTAACATACTATGTACGAGAGCAAGAAAAAGTATTTTTACGGCACCGGCCGTCGTAAGTCCAGCATCGCCCGCGTTCGCGTTTATGAGAATGGCACCGGCGCAATTACCATTAATGGCCGGGATATTGATGATTACTTCGGTCTGGAGACCCTGAAGCTGGTTGTCCGTCAGCCTCTGGCTACCACCGAGTTGCTGGGCAAGGTTGACATTGTTGTCTCCGTTGCAGGCGGCGGTGTTTCCGGTCAGGCCGGCGCTATCCGTCACGGCATTGCCCGTGCTCTGGTGACCCTGAACCCCGAGTACCGTCCCGCTCTGAAGGCTGCAGGTTTCATGACCCGCGACCCCAGAATGAAGGAAAGAAAGAAGTACGGCTTGAAGGCCGCCCGTCGGGCTCCTCAGTTCAGCAAGCGCTGATACGCCGTATTCTTCAATTGCACAACGATTCCCCGGAGCTTCGGTTCCGGGGAATTTTCTATTTTTTTGCACAGTTGTCAGAATAGACCGATGCCTATTCCGCCTCATTTCTCCCTGCAAATGATTTTAATCCAGCAACCCCTCTGCCATCATCAGTTCCAGCACCCTGGCTTCCCGCTCGAACATTTCCGGGCTATAGGGGGTCTGCCCAACATTGCGGTTCTTCTGGATTACTTGCTCCGGTGTGACATATTCCAGCGCATAGGCCTCATCTGCCTCGTATGTATCCAGCTTCTGCGGAACTGTATCCGCGCTTACATCGCAGAAATAATAGAAGTTGTCCTGCACAAAGCATTCGGTCGAATCCGCATCGCTTCTCTGAATCCGATGGACATATCCATATTCCCGGATGGTTTCCGGGACGATCACCAGCCCCGCCTCCTCACTGGTTTCCCGAATGAGGGCGTCCACCGGGGTCTCCCCCGGTTCAATACCGCCGCCCGGGAATTTATAATAGTCATATTTGATGCTGTGTACCATAGCAACCAAACGTCCCCTGCAGATAATGCTCCTGGAAGAATTCCGGACAAAGCGGTGCGTACAGGCACCATAATCCTTTTTGTCCATTTCAAACAGTAATCGCATATTGCCTCCTGCCAATCTTTATTTTTGCTCAATTGTATCACACGGAACTGTCTATTTCAACGAAAAAACGGAACAGCAAAAATGTTTGTTTTCAATAAGTGCTGTTTTTTTCATATTTCTCTTGATAAAAAACGAATTCGTTGTCTCACATCATTTATTATTGCAACATTTCATTTGAACATCTTAATTATTAATTTATCATAAATATTCATTGACATTTATTGGATGGGGTGATAGTCTAGTGAGCAGTGTTACAGATAAGAAAGGAGGCATCACATTGACGCTGCTTACCCGTTACTTTCGGGAAGCAATTCATCGCTTCCCGAAGGCTTTTTTTGCTGCCATGGGGATGACTGCCCTATTGACGCTGACGGATACCGTAATTCCCTGGGGCATGCGTGCCTTTCTGGACAAGGTGATCGCGGAACAGGATTACTGTATCCTATGGGCCGGATGTGCTGCATTTGCAGTCTTTCTGCTGATTCAAATCCTTTTGAATATTCAGCGTTCCGCAGCTTTGGACCGGTTTGGCGGACAATACATCGCAGATCTGACACTGACTGTTGAGTCTGCCATGACCCACACAGCGTATTCCGAAATTGAGAAAATGCAGCCCCAAGTGATCCGCAATATTCTTTACACGGACGTTATGAACGTTTTCCGAGGCATCGGACATTTCATTCCCTCCATGATTGGCGCTGTCATGGTGCTGCTCGCCTCTCTGGTACTTGGTTTTTTCTATGACGTGTGGCTGGCGGCATATATTTGTATTGCTATTAGCCTTGGCTTGCTGCTCTCCTGGGCCAGCAGGAAAATTCTGGCTAAGGTTGCCGGGCAAACCAACGGGAAACTTAAGATTCACGATGCCTGGTGTACGCAGTTTGTTGAAATGCTTCCTTTGATCCAAACCCATAACGTGCTGAGCTACTACCAGCAGAAAACCGAAGAAAATCTCTCCTCCTTTATCACAACCGCAATCAAAGAGGACAAGAAGATTTACTTCTGGACAGGGCTTGTCAGTGGGTATCACTCCCTGTTTTCCATTGTTCTGTCCTCCCTGCTGGCAATTCCTGCGGCAAACGGAAAAATCTCTAACCTTGTCTTCTTTACCATGCTGGCAAACCTTGCCATGCAGCAGGCTCAGACGCTGGAATCTCTCTTTCAGCAGTGCGTCCGCATGTATCCCAGCTTTTGCCATGTAGAATCTCTGCGGCAGCTGCCCCGGCGGCGGGGAAATGTCGAGCTGGACACCATCCTCACATTGGATTTTGAGAACGTCTCCTTTGCTTATCCCAATGGCGTGGAGGCTCTGCACAATGTGAATTGTCACATACGCTCCGGCGATGTCGTTCAACTCAGCGGCAGCAACGGGAGCGGGAAATCCACCTTTATCAAGCTCATTACCGATCTCTATCGCCCCACCCAGGGAAAACTCCGGTTCAATACTCAACCTGCTGACTGTTTCTCCCAGCCGCCCCGCAATCGGCAGATTCTATACATCAATCAGGATGAGAAGCTGTTAAATGAAACCTTCCTCAATTACCTGTCCAACATCACCGGTCATACCATCTCACAAGAAGAATATCGCCAATTGATTAACCAATTGGGGCTTCCGGACGATGACCGGGAAATCTTCGAAAACGGAGGCTCCCTCTCTGTTGGGCAGCGCAAAAAGCTGCTGATCCTCGAAATGCTGCTGCGGCAGAATGAGGCATCTGTCATTATCCTGGATGAAGTCACAGCCGGACTGGATACCGAAACCACAACCTTTTTCTATCAGGCTGTGAAGCAGATTGCAAAGCAAGGGAATAAAATCATCATTCTGGTAGACCACACGCTGGATGATACCGCACTTGTAAATAAACATTTTGAATTTATCCAAGGATTTTGTGAATGCAAATAATCAGCAGATCTTTCGTAACCGCATTATAAACGGAGTGGGTTAAATCGCCCTGGCCTCTCTCGCCAAACCATAAATGCAAAAGAGCCTTTATAATTTCTCATGTGCTAGATTACTTGCTGGCGCACGGAGAAAAAGGCGCGATTTCAATCACTTTCTGTCACGAAAAACGGGAGTACAGCTTTTCGGTTCGTCCGATTGGCTGTACTCCCGCTTTTACTCTTCATTACTAAGGATACCGGCAAATACTGTTCCAGGCAGCGCCTTAACTTTTGCCATTCAATATCCCCCTCATGCATTGTATACCTCACGATGCACCAGAGGAATGCTGCTATATGTGTACCATCTACATTTTATAATTTCTCCTATGCTTTGGAGGTGAAATATAATTTTAGCATTTTGGCGTGAATTGCAAATATAATGGCGCGCTGTGTTCTTCAAAATCTCATTTAATTTCGTTATGATGATACCATCAAAATTGAATTTGAAGGTCATCAGTTATGAAATCAGTTACGAAAAAAGTAGCATTGGTCACGGGTGCATCCAGCGGCATCGGGAAGATGGTCGCGCAGGAATTAAAAGTGGCAGGGTTTCAGGTTTATGCCGCTGCGCGGCGCGTGGATCACATGGCAGATTTGAAAACCGAGGGCATTACGCCTGTTTCCCTTGATCTGACAGTGGACGATTCCATTCGTGCCTGCGTGGATGAAGTGTTGGACAGCGCCGGACACATTGATGTACTGGTCAACGATGCCGGGTATGGCTCTTATCCCTGATACCTTATTCTTTCTACCAGCGTTTCCTTTTTCAGATTACTGCTTAAAACGCAGGAAAGTATAATCTGCAACAGACCGACCAAAAAAATCATAATAAAAATTGGTACGATTGGAACATGATAGATATTCATTCCAAATATTCCATTATGTTTTGCATAGGAAAAAAGTGCATAGCCGAGCGGCAGACCAATGATCAAAGCTACGCATATGGTACCAACCGTAAACATCAGTCCCTGTAACTGCAGGCATAAATTTAATTGTTTATTTGTCATACCCACAGCCTGTAATACACCATATTCCTGCTTTTTTGTCGTAATATTCATGATTATGGTGTTTGCCATATTCATAAAACCGATGAGTCCTACAACCGCCATAAACAGATAACAGCCAAGCTTCATCATACGGCTTGCGTATTCTGCGTTTTGCAATTCTGCGTGATAGGTGTTCAGCTTGATATGAGAAGTATTAGAAATCAAAGTATTCAGACTCTGTTCCACAGATGTCACATCTTTTTTATCACAGTCCACCCACAGATATCCATAGGCTGTTCCCCTCGGATTCATGGAACGGTATACACCTTCCGGAATGACAAGATAAGTGTCCGCGCTTGCAAAGGATCCTGCAATCTTTCCCTGATAGGTATAGGTTTCACTTCCGTTATCAAAGTTGAATGTAATCGGTGCACCCGCAGAATACCCGTCAGCTTCCATCCACGTGGACCAGCCAAA
>CAKTPI010000017.1 GCA_934591635.1 uncultured Oscillospiraceae bacterium
TAGTGTAGTGCTGGCGGTCTATCTCTTGTTTTCGGTTGCTTGCTTCCTTACCGTACATGAGCATTGGCACCGGGGTTGTCGTTGCCGTAGCCTTCCAGAAGGTTGATCGCACCCCAGATACCAAGACCGGCACCCAGCGCAATAACGAGGGTCTGCAGAACACCAATTGCGGAATTAAAAAATGCCATTAAAAATCCTCCATTAAATAATTTGTTTCCATGAAGGGTTTCGTTGACTTCTCTGAACCTTTTTATGTTAATCGGACTGAGAAAAATCGTACACGGCACAAGCCTGGTCCGGTTTCAGCTTGAGCCGGTGGGACAGGAAACGCTCTATGTCCAATTCGTTTCGCTTGTCAAAATCGGATGTGTACTTGTAGTTGGGGTGCTTGGTGATATCGAATTTATTGGACAGAAACGGGCGAACCCCTCGGAGCTGCAAGACACACTTGCCGCCGTCCATGACAGCCAGCTCGTCCTGGCTCATAAGCTCCTTGCCCAGTTTCTGATAGTTGAGGGAATGGGAAACCTCCCGCCCACGGCTCTCCCCGGTGTTCATGACATCAATCGTTTCTTTCCCCAGTGCTGCAGACAGTTCCTTCAGGGTGGTCGGCTCTTTGCCGCCCAGGAAGATGGAGGTATCCATATTGCCGATGATGGTATCCGCATTGTCCTTGTAGATCGCCTTGAGCTGGGACTGGGCCTGCAACACAAGGCAGGCGGAAATCTCACGGGAGCGGATGGTGGCAACCAACTTTTCCAGCTTGGGAATCTGCCCAATGTTGGCGCACTCGTCAATGAGGCAGCGCACATGGACAGGGAGCCTGCCGCCGTACACATCATCCGCCTTTTCACACAGCAGATTGAATAACTGGGTGTAGCACAGGGAAATGAGGAAATTGAAGGTATCGTCGGTATCCGACATGATGATGAACAGGGCGGTCTTGCGGTCTCCCAGGGTATCCAGTTCCAGCTCGTCATAGGCCGTCAGGTCACGCAGCTCCTGAATGTCAAAGGGAGCCAGCCGTGCGCCACAGGAGATCAGGATGGATTTTGCTGTTTTGCCCGCAGCCAGCTTGTATTTCTTGTACTGCCGGACGGCGAAGTGCTGGGGCTTTTCCTTTTCCAGTTCCGCAAATATCAGGTCAACCGGATTCTGGAACTCCTCATCATCCTCCCGAACCTCCATGGCGTTGATGAACTCGATCAGCGTGGCGAAGTTCTGTTCCTCTACCGGAGCCTCATAATGGATGTATCCGATAAGGGCCGTGTACAGCAGGGTTTCCGCCTTGACCCAGAAGTCATCCCCGGCCTTGCCCTCGCCCTTGGTATTGGCGATAAGGGCCGTCACCACCTTCAAAATGTCCTTCTCGCTGTGGATATAGGCGAAGGGATTGTAGTGCATGGATTTTTTGAAATTGATGGTGTTCAGGATTTTCAGCCGGTAGCCGAAACGCAGAAGCATTTTCCCGCACTCGTTGACGATGCTGCCTTTGGGGTCGGTGACCACGAAGCTGACGGGGTACTTCTTGGATGTGCACTGCATCAGATTGGGTTTGAGCCAAAACCGGGTCTTACCGGAGCCGGAGCCGCCGATGATCAGTATATTCTTGTTCCGGGCCGTCTTGGGGTCGGCGGGACGATTGTTCATGGTCAAACGCTCGGTCTGGGTGAGGATGATGTTATTTTCAAACACCGGGTCAACAAAGGGCCTTATATCCTCTGCTGTACCCCACCGGGCAGAGCCGTATTCCATATTCTTGCGGAACTTTTTGGCATTTTTGCCCTTCACATAGACAGCCAGCCGCATGGCGGCGGCGATGGCAATACCAACGCAGAGATCTACCCGGTGGAAGCTGGGCAGAGGAACCGCAAAGGCATCCGACAGCCCTTCCAGAAAATGCAGGAACTTCCCGGCAAAATCAGCACCAGTAGCCAGCCGTGCGGCTTGCCCCAGCTTTGTGCAGAACAGGGCGATGAAAACATAGGGCAGGTTCGGCAGAAGCAGCTTTCTCCAGTTTACTTGCTTCACCGTTCCAGCTCCTTTTTTCGTGTCCGATCCACCACAGCAGACTGAATCAGCGCCTTAAACTGTTGCAGCTTGGCAAGCACGGAGGGACGGGATTTTTTATTCACGATCTGCTCCGTGTACTCCTTGAAAGCGGCGGTCATGGCATCGGCATCCTGCCCTTTGAAGAAAATCAGGTAACGATCCTGACCTTTTGCCTTGAAGGGGGCAAAGTCAATGCCGTACTTCCGGGCAATTCGGTTGAAGGAACCGATATTCTGGTCTGTGACCTCCACGCTCTGCAAACCCCGATTCTGGGCGGCAAGCTTTTTAACAGTCATCTTGCCGTGGGGCTGCTTGGTCTGATGACGGGTTTTCATCTGGGCAAGGAATTTGCTGAGCGCTTTGCGCAGTTCCTGCTCTGTCAACTTGGAACAGTTGACAATGAGGGTGACAACCCTCTGTTCTACTTCTTCCTGCATGAAAAATCATGCTCCTTTCTGTGGATTTGCAGGGAGAAGGTAATCCCTGCTAGGGCGGAACCACCAGCCGGTGCAGCAGAATTTTCAGATCCATGGAACCTCCTTTACCGAAGCTGGTCTTTATGGTCGTAGATCAGATTTCCCTGAACGACCTTGGCATGGGACAGAATCTGGATGTTCCCGTCCTTTTCGTTCTCCAGAGCCTTGCGATAGCCCTTTTCGGAGAGAAACAGGCGCATCCTGTCGCCTTTGTCACCCACCGGGGAATCGTGGGTCAGGACATGGAAGATAATCATGTGCCGGGTGTTTTCATCGAACCGGGCCAAATCCATGTAGCCATGCCCCTTGTAATTCTGGGCACCGGCCTGAATACGGGCTTCTTCCATCCGCTGGGCAACGGTTTTGCTGTTTTGCATGGTGTTTTTCTCCTTTCTCCCGATGCCTGGGCATGAAAAAAGCGGCTCAGAACAAGCCGCCAAAGTCGCTGTTTGCCTGCATGGTGTAGTAGCTGTCCAGGGTGGAAACGGCATTGAACAGCGCCGCCAGAAGGTAGGCTTTTGTATTTCGCACCTGAGTGTGATTATCGCGGATGCCGTCGCATACCCGCTCGATGTGCATGGCGTTGATTTTGGAGAACCGTTCCTGGACATAGGCAGTTGCGTATTCTGCCTCCCTGCCAATGTGGATGGTGGGGCTGCGGTTCATGGAAACCTCCAGCATAATCTCCACAAGCTCATCCAGCTGTTCCCGGCTGTACCGATTCCGCATAATTTCATACTCAATCTGCTCTCTGATCCTTTCTCTTTCTGTCCTTCCATCTGTCAGCGGAGCCTGCCTGTTTACCGGAACTGCCCCTGTAGAAGGAAAGAATGAATCTTTACTTGATAGATCAGTAATTGATTTTTCTGTAATTGATTCTTGTATATTTAATTGGGCGGGATTTTCCTGTTCAGGAATTGCCTGTTCTGGAAAAGCCAGTCCAGGATCGTCCAAGACAGGATAATCCAAAACTGGCTTTTCCCGTTTAGGTTCGGTTTCTTTCTTTGGAGGATTCTCGGAGGATGCCGGTCGAATGGGCTTTTCCAGGATTGTGTACTCTACCTCGGTCAAATGCCCCAGCTCATTGCGAAGCCGCCGCCGCTGGACATATCCGGCGTTCTCCAATTCCTTGATGGTGGAGCAGATGCTGTCCACTCCGTCCTTGCAAATGCAGGCCAGCCCCTTGGTGGTGTAGTCCCATCCCTCCGGTAGAGAAAGCATCAGGGAAAGCAGTCCCTTGGCTTTGAGGGAGAGGGATGTATCCCGCAGATGGTAGTTCGCCATCACGGTGTAGTTTTTGGTTTTGTCGATACGAAATACTGCCATTGTATTTTCCTCCAGCGCGTTCTAAGCGTTCAGCGCTCCATTCCTATTGAGATTTTAGGATCACTCAGGGTTCATAGATGACGATAGGGGCATCGTCGCCGTCTGCGTCATCATCGGAGTGGTACTTGTCAACCAGGTGCTGCCACAGCTCCAGGATGTTTACCGGGGCGATGTGGGCAGGCCATTCTTCTCCCTTGTATTCCCGGTATTCCGTCACATAGCCAATGGCCGCATCCACCATGCGGAAGCAGGAGGTGGCCGCAATGGTCATATCGTCCAGCAGCCACAGCTCATGGAAATAGGAAGTGGATACCTCCTCATCCTCGATGGGTTCTTTCTCGTCGCTCCAAAGCAGCGTGGCTGTGCCGTGAAAAAGCTTGGATGCCCGGTATTGGTGAACCGAGCAGGAAGCCCCGGCGGAGCAATAGGAGAACACGCTCTCCGCTTCATCACTCATGGCGTGATAGAGCCTGCTATAGTCCAGGGTGATCAGCAACCGGCGAATTTCGTTGGGGGTGCAGCAGAATTTCTCTCCCTCACTCTGGAAAAGAGTGGTGAGACTCTCCCGTAATTTTTCGATCTTGTTCATGTCGTTACCTCCTAAAATAGAATTATCTGGCCTTGCGCTTGTGGCCCTTTTTCTGCCGGTTGGTTTCCGGGGTGTAAAGGCTGTTGATGATTTCCTCATGGTGGACGATCTTCACGATGCCCTTGCTCTCCGCCTGTTTCAGCAGCTGGAACGCAGCATCGGGCAGATAGAGCCGAACCCGGTGGTGTCCGTACTCAACCAGGTCATCGAAAATGACCATATGGCGAACATCCTCCAGATACCGGTGGAGGGAAAGCAGGGCGTGGCCGTCTGTCACGGCGTAGTCATGGCTCATGGGTGGTTTCTCCTTTCAGCTTGAATACATCGGTGCCATATTTGGCAATGAGCATGGCGTTGATGATGAGACGAAATGCTTCATCATCGATTTGGTTGGGGTCTGCTAATTCCGCTTCGGTGATGCCCCGGGCATGTCGCAGCCCCTTGGCAGCTTGGAACAGCACATTATCGTGAGCAGAAATACCATTCAAGGTGGCATAACCGAACTCAATACCGCTGCGGTAGAAGCAATTGCCGGTGCGATTGAAAAGGCCCTGGTTGGAAGTCAGCAGGTACATGGCGGCATAGTAGCTGGGGGTGTTTCTGGACTTGTTGTAGCCCAGCTGGTGGTTGAACAGCTCCATCCGGGTCTTGTGATTGCTGTCCGCCCAAAGATAATCGGGATAATTCTGAATCAGAGCGGATAAGCGGTTCCAAAGAATGCTCCTGCGGGGAATCATAGCTTTGACTGCACTCTGGTAGGAAACCACCCCGGCTTCGATTCGTTCTGTCAGAAAGAGGCAGACCTCATGGCGGCAGCCCAGCTTTGCGGCATATTCGGTGCAGTTCCGGCAATTCACGTCTTCAGCGGAATAAGTAAATTTACGAATGTACAATGGGTTGCTGATTCTCCTTTGGTTAGGGAAACTCTGAATAAATCGTCTGCCGCTCAGCTCTTGCCGATTTAATCAGAGCTTCCTTAGAAATGAAAAAATCCCGGCAAGTAATCTTGTCCGGGTTTGCGGGGATGGGAATATTAGCGATTATTTTCTCTCTGTCGTTTTCTCAGCCAAACATCCAACAGCTTGAAGATGGTCTCCTCGATCCGTTTCGGAGAATAGGAACGAGGGAAATACTTTTTCAGCTTCTCGCCGGGCAGGGTGATGTCATTCCGCTCCGGCTTCTTCTGCTCCATCATAATAGAAAGCATGGTGTCCTCGTTCAATTCTCCTGTCTGGCTGAGTTTGCGCAGGCGCTGGGCCTGGGATAAAGATGGCGTTGCCTGTTCGCTTTCCATGGTATCCAGCAGCAGGTCCTGGCTTTCTTTCGGCAGGGCGGCAATCTGGTAGGCAGGACTGAGGGCAATTTTCTTCTCGTCCACCATCTTCATCAGCTCGGGGATCAGATTATTCAGGGCAATGTAATTGCGGACCGTGTCGCCGCTGACCCCTGCCACATCGCCCACGGAATCGTCACTTCGGAAATTCGCCGAAATTTTCGGCGAATTTTGTTCTTCCTCCTTTTGGGGCCTTCCGGCCTTCTTTTTGACCGCTTCCATGCGGAGTTTATAGGCTTTTGCCCGTTCTGAGGGTAGAATGTTTTCCCACTGGATGTTGCTGTCCACCAGCTGGATGATGGCATCATCATCTTTCAAATCGAGGACCATGACCGGCATCGTGTCCTGTCCCAGCTGCTCACAGGCGTACTTTCTGCGATGACCGGAAATCAGTTCATATCCGCCATCCCTTCTGGGTCTGGCGATTGCCGGAATGAGGACTCCGTTTTCCTTAACACTTTCGGACAATTCCTGCATGGAGGAATCGTTGCGAATGCCATAGGGGTTCAATGGATGGGGGTGTAAATCTTCTATGGGTATACGATAGACCGTACCCATAGCAGTGGGTGGTTTCACGTTCATGTTGCAATCCTCCCATGATTGTTTATGTACGTTTGGCATTGGTATCCGGAATAGTCATACGCAATTGTCCATTGTCCAATAATGGTTTCAAATATTTCTTGGTAAAACTTTTGGAATCTTTATACCCACAATGTTCCATGATCTCAGATTTTGAACGCTCAATCTGGCAAAAGGTCAGAATCTTTACATGAGGGGTAGCTTGAGGGGTGTCTTGTACTCTCACGACAATTTCGGGTCCAACCTTTCCTGTAGCGACCTCATTCAGCGGGATAATGGTACGGAATACATCGCCCTCAATGAACTCAGGTATTCCACCGGAATACAGCTTTGTGTATTTATAGGTGTTGCGCATACCGGAACCAAGTTCGTCAGCAAGCCATACTTTTCTGCTCCATCATAATGGAAAGCATTACGAACGCCGTGCTCCCCTATCTTCTGACATATCTCTGATTGCGGCTATTGGGCTTGTCTGGAATCGTTAATGCCACGAGATTCATCGCAATGGCGGGATGCAAGTAATTTCTGCGGAAGGACTCTCTGGATTTCAGCCCCAGTTTCTCCATGAGGGCTTTGCTCGTATAGGGAATATCATACTCCATAACCTCCAGCAGCCTCTTCACAGGTTCGGACAGGGCTTCATTTTCTTTGGAAAGCTGAACCGTGATCTCATCCAAAATCTTATCGATCTGCCTCAGCATGAACTCGATAAAAACGGTGGACTCCCCCGCCACATGACATTTGGAAATCGCTTCGTAGTATTCCTCCTGAAATTTTTCGATCTGGCTTTCGATGGGAATGTACTCAAAAGCCGGCTTCCATTGGGCAAGGATCGCCGTGTGCCACAGTCTTGCCATTCTGCCGTTGCCGTCCGAGAAGGGATGAATGAATACGAACTCATAATGAAAGACGCTGCCGAGGATCAGAGGATGTACCTCATTTTTTGCCGCTTTCATCCAGTCGAACAGATCCGCCATCAGCCCCGGGACGAATTGGGCCGGCGGTGCCATGAAAATACACCGGTCGCCGCTGAAAACGCCCTCTTCGCCTCCGCGAAACTCGCCGGATTCTTCCACCAGGTACTTTGTCATGATCCCGTGGAACTGTTTCAGCTTCTGAATGTCGTAGGGGTCGATCTCCAAAAATCTCTCATAAGCCTCATAGGCATTCTTGACTTCCTGAATTTCCTTTTGCTCCCCCAGAACCGTCTTGCCATTGATGACATCCCGAACCTGTCCCAGTGTCAGGGAGTTTGCCTCGATCTTCAAGGACGAATGAATGGATTTGATTTTGTTGTTCTTCCGCAAATGCGGCCTGGCCTCCAAATTGCTGGTGGCTGTGATCCGTCCGATTTTCTCTGAAATCGACGATACATACATGAGGATCTGATTTGTCACCGTGAACGACGGCTTGTACACTCCCATAGGAACACCTCCATCGACTTGCGTATTATCTTGCTCGCTATCTTCCTCTATTATACAATCCCCGCAAAGAAAATCAATACCGGCTTTGGTCTTCGATTTCCTCATTCCGGGGGTGATGAATGGCCGCGAACATGCTTTTTTCCACCGTTTACATTAAGCGATGCGCTACCCCAGAATGAGTCGATGCCCGAAAATCCTTGATTTTCAAGGGTTTTCGGGCACCGTTTACATTAGTGGCGGCGGGATACATAGCTACGGCTGATGCCTGTGCGTTCCGCCACCTCCCGCTGACGCAGGGGATTTTCCGTCCCCAGCCCATAACGCAGCCGAATCACCATCTGCTCCTGGGACGTCAAACAGCTTCCTACCGCCCGCCGGAGATTGTGCACCGCCTCCTTCCCCGCCACCTGCTCAAGGAGATCCACATCCTCACTCACCACATCCTGAAGCGCCAGCGGCGCCCCATCCGTCCCGGTATCAATGTAATCTGACAGCGATACATCCTGCGCACTTTTCCGCCCGGAGCGAAAATGCATCAGGATTTCATTTTCAATGCACCGTGCAGCATAAGTTGCCAGCCGAGAGCCCTTGGAAGGATCAAAAGTGGTGATTCCTTTGATGAGGCCAATGGTTCCGATGGAAATTAAGTCCTCCTGGTCCGAAGTTTGGGCGTAGTATTTTTTAGACTGGTGATGCCCGCGGTGTGCTTGAGGGGTGTATAGACGGCCTCATATACCCCGCCCAGCTTCAAAAAAATGTCGAGACGGATAGCATCTTTGGTGCTTTCCCGCTTTACAACCACCCGGTCCAGAATCGTTGCTACCAGTGCCGTATCAATGTCCCCGGTGAAGCTCAGCGCCCGGTCCAGGGCCTGACGGATGGCCGGGATGTCCAGTTCTTCGGAGGACCTGCTTTCTTCCTCCTGCCGGATGGCCGTCAGCTTCCCCTGGCACTCCAAAATCTGGGCGTTAAAGGCATCGTTGCGCTCCTTGAATTCCTCTACCGTCAATGCCCCGGCGATGCTCAAATCCAGCAGCCGGTTTTTCTTTCGCTCCAAATCATCCATCTCATTTTCCACCTGACAGCGGAGCTTGCCATAGTCCGCTTCTTTGGGAATGTTGGTCAGCACCGTCACCAGAGAATCAATGATTTTCTCTTTGTCCCGGACCAGCTCCTTGAAAATGTCGCTGAGAATCACATCCAGGTCACTGCTGCGAATCTGGGGTGCCGAGCAAGCCCCCCTTCCGTGGCTGCGGTAAACCTTGCACTGCCAGACCTCCTGCTGACCCTTTTTCGTTTGAATCACCTGCCGGTGAAAGGTGGTTCCGTGTTCCTCGCAATAGATTTTTGCGCTGTAGGGATAACGGTTGTGAAAGCTGATTCCGCTGCTGTGTGACTTCATTTCTTCTCTCCTTCTCTTGTACAGGGCGTTGGCTCGATTCCACAGTTCTTCGGAAACGATAGCCGGTATAGAGGGATCCGGGTACGTCACCCACTCGCTTTCGTCCAGCAAAACATTCCGCTTTGTCCGGTAATCCACGCTCTGGCTCTTATTTCCGCAGTACCAGCCCTTATATTTTGGATTTTCCAGAATGTGCCGGATGGTCAGGGTGTTAAAGGCGTTCCCCTCCCGACTGGTATAGCCCAGCTCCATCAGCCTTTTGGAAATCGTGCGGGTTCCAAAGCGTTGGTTGCCGTAAAGGTCGAAGATGATACGGATGATCTCCGCTTCCTCCTCATTGACGGTCAGGACGCAGTCCTTTTTATCGTAGCCATAGAGTTTGTCATTGCCCAGCACATGACCGTTTTTGATGGCCTGCCGGAAGCCGAATTTCAGCCGCTCCGACAGCTTTCGAATCTCATCCTGGGCAACCCCCGCCATGATCACCAGCCGGAACTCGCTGTCCGTGTCCAATGTGTTGATGTTGTCGTTCTGGAAGAACACCCCCACATTGTAATCCAGTAGCTCCTGGGTATATTTGATGCTGTCCAGGGTCGATCTGGAGAACCGGGAAATCTCCTTGGTGATGATGAAATCGAACATCCCCGCCTTTGCATCCCGAATCATCCGGTTAAAATTGTCCCGCTTCTTCGTAGAGCCGCCGGAAATCCCCTCATCCACATACCCCGGCACGAATTTCCAGTTGGGCTTGCTCTGAATCAGCTCCGTATAATACTGCACCTGATTTTCCAGGGAATTGATCTGCTCGTCCTGGTCTGTGGATACCCGGGCATAAAAGGTCACCCGGAGGGGCAGGTCGTAAAAGGACCTGCCCATGCGCATTTCAGCACGAATTTTCCGTACTTCCATATACATCCTCCTTTCCAGCCTCATTATCCCAGAAGAAAGGCGGAAAGTCCAAGGTGCCAAGAATCTTTTCATGAGATTTGTCGTAAACCGTCCTTGAAATCAAGCCCTTGCCCAAAAGCACCTGCAATAAAGCATCCAGAACGTCCCGCTGTACCTCATTCATCCGCACTCACCTCGAAACACCATATGTCCACCCCCGCTTCATCTTTCCGCAGCACGCTGCCGCTTACGCTGATATTCGGTGAGCAGCTTCAGAATCGTCTCCTGCATCTGGGCTGCACTGTAGCTTTTCGGGAAGAATTTACGAAGATCGCCGGTCTTGAAACTGATCTTCTCTTGCTGGTTGGCCTTTTCCTCCTGCATGATGGTGGAAATGTCCTCTGGGGATAGGCTTCCGGTCTGGTACAGCTTTTTCATGCGGATAGCTTGGGATAGAGATGGAGTGCAGTCGTTTCGGCGCATTTCCTCCAATAGGCAGGTCTGGGCTTTTTCCGGGAGATAACTCAGTTCCACAGCGGGGGTGAGGGCGATTTTTCCGTCATCGACAAGCTGAAGAAGCTCAGGAATCAAGCAGGTTAAACGAATGTAACGTTGTACTTGCCGTGCGCTCTCTTGTGTCGATTCTCCGATCATCTCGTCTGTCCTTGACTTCGTGCCAACTTGGCACGAAGTGCCCTGATGGCTCATTGCTTCCATTTTCAGCTTATATGCAAACGCCTTTTCACTGGGCAGAATATGCTCCCGGTGCAAATTGCTGTCCACAAGCATAATAGCAGCTTCCTCTCGGCTGATTTCGTAGACAAGGGCAGGAACTGCGGAAAGCCCTGCCCTTTGTGCTGCGTGTAGTCTACGGTGGCCGCTGATTATTTCGTATTCGTCTATACCCTCTAACGGGCGGACAATCAATGGGGAGAGAATGCCCTCATTGTGAATGCTCTCGGTCAATGCCTCCATTTCTTCGTTGTCTAGGACCTTGTAAGGATGGCTCTCAAATGGGTGCAATCTCTCAATAGGGATTGCGATAGGGCTACATAATTTCTTTTCTATAAGCGTCATTCCTTTCATCGTTGGGGACGGACACTTCTGCCTGTCCTTGTGTTAATTTGTCAATCGGTATCGGATCAAGGACCGCGGACAGAATATTCTGTACCGCATCCTGAAATAGCTGCACGCCTTTGTCGTAGTGCTTGGCATCAATAGCGTTCAGTGCATGGACCTTTACGGCAATCTGATTCAGGTTATTCCCGATGGCATGAAGTTCCTGCATCATTGCCCAAAAGTCAGGAACGGGTGCATTCTTTGGGACAACTCTCGAAATCAGCTTCCGTAAATAAGTTTCTCGGGACAAGCCGATTCAGATGGGCCATTTCATCGGCTGCCAGTCGGACTTTTATTTCATAAATTCTTTTGTTCATGTTCCTCCTTTAAGTATATAGGGTTTCAGGGATATGCCCTGACAAGCTGCCTTTGGGGACAAAAGGCGATGCTTGCCAGACGAAAGACATAACCTTTTCTATCATGTTGAATCACCCCACATTGCCCACAATTCAGTGATAAATAGCCCTGCCCTGAACGATACTGTGCATAAAAAAGTGTACACCAGGTCTGTTGTAGGCATCTGTCCCTGTGTAATTATGGTCGGATAAAACCAGTGCTTTGTGGCGGTGCTTTTCTGCAAATACGCCATCACATTTTCCAATTTTGCCATCACAAACTATCAAATGCGACGGCGGGGCTTTTGGGGATGTTCGTGCAGCGATGGCGTTTCCCCGAAAAAACGCCGTCATTTTCTCATTCCATGCCGTCGAAAGCATCCAAAAACGCCAGCGTTTGTTCGGCATTCTCCTGCGACAGCTGGGACGGCTCCGAAACAGACCGAAAAGGAACCGTATTTCCCAGCCCTTTCAGTTCCTCCCGAAGCATCAGCCGGAATTTTCCCATGGATGGATCTCCCTGCTCAACTTTTGTTTTTCATTTGTTCGTTCCTTTCAGAATTAAGATTTTTGCGCACCTATTCGCCCTCGCCCCCGTGCGCTTTGGATTCATCTGACGCCCGATAGCAAATCAGGTCCATGGGAGTCTCACCCCTGCGCTTCCGCCCAGCTCTTTCGAGAAGTATCATTATCCTGTCCCCGCCGTCATCGCCTTGCTGGTTGCTGTCCGGCATTTAAGGCTCGTGGTTGTCGCTCGCGTTGAAAACGGTCATGGCGCACGGCCTCCCCGCTCTGGTGGGAAAGAATGTATCAGATGAATGATTATGAAATTGTCAAGGTACATTGAGAGAATCAATACCCCTTCACTTATCGCGGGAAAAACGGGATTTTGTGAGGGTGTTTTGCAAAAAATATTTTCAGACCAGAGATACCTCTCATGTGGTAGGCATCCAGAATGGGCAAAAGTAAAGGTGTTTCTCAAGATTTTTTCAATTTCATAAAGCCTGCACAAATTCCCTCATATATTGAGCCCACGAAACAGGCCGATTTTTTACATGTTTCGGGAAATAATTTATTTTTGTGAAATT
This sequence comes from uncultured Oscillospiraceae bacterium, assembly GCA_934591635.1. Classification (GTDB taxonomy): domain Bacteria; phylum Bacillota; class Clostridia; order Oscillospirales; family Oscillospiraceae; genus Faecousia. The sequence continues at coordinate 12,612 of CAKTPI010000017.1, forward strand.
CGATGAAGCAGCGTGGGATATTATCCCCTCACCTATCGCGGCAAAAATGAGGTTTTGTTAGTGTGTTTTCCTAAAATATTTTTCCCCCTCACTTAAGTAGCCATCGAGGCGGGCCGTTTTTTAATATGATTTCTGAAAATAAA
>CAKTPI010000018.1 GCA_934591635.1 uncultured Oscillospiraceae bacterium
AGTGACCCCATCCGCATTTACACCTATCTATTCGATGAGGACGGCGGTCTTCGGGAAATTCAAACCACTTACCGCTCACAATCAGGGTGGCGTACAGCTACCCGTTATGTGGTCACGGACACCCCGGAAAGTGAGATTAAAGCATGGGTAGAGAAAGTGAAAGCAGAACAATGAAATGCGCCTGGATTGATGATGGGAAGCGAATCATTTCCTTCACCAGTCTGCCTGACGCAAATAACTTCTACGCAGAGGAGCCTGTATTCTGGCAGAAAATCACACTGCTGATGAAATCCGGCTATCGAGTCCAATAAAATTATCACCAGGCACTGTGTTAACACAGTGTCTGGCAAATTTTTATGGACAAGCTCGGAATGCCTGCGGTATAATAGCCGCACAACACTTGATCGGAAGGTGGTACGTTTGAAAAAAGGATTTTGGATTTTTATCTCCATTGTGCTTCTTGCCGCGCTTGTTTTTTCAATTTTCGTTTGGAACCGACCGGCTCCGGCAGTGCGAACCGAACCGGAAATCATTTATGAAATGGTAAGAGGCTACGAGCGCACCCCCGTGGGCAGTGAGAAAGAGAATGCGAAACTGCTGCAGGAGCTTGAGGCAGTCAATCCGGAGACTGCCGCCCGTTGGAACAGCATTATGGAATGCTGGGCAACCTCCAACGGCGACATGCCCATTAATCCCAATGCACTTCCGGACGGACTGGCAGATTCAGATACACTGTGCATCATCGTCCTTGGCTATCAGCTGAACCCAGATGGCACCATGAAAGAAGAGCTGATCGGGCGTTTGGAAACCGCAAAAGCAAGCGCTGAGAAATATCCGGACGCTTATATCCTGTGCACCGGCGGCGGCACCGCAGCCGCCTCCACCGTGACAGAGGCAGAAGCAATGGCTGCATGGCTGAGTGAAAACGGAATCGACAAAAGTAAGATTCTCGTGGAGTCCCGTTCCCTGACCACCACCGAAAATGCGATTTACTGTGCCCGCCTGCTGCATGAAGCACATCCGGAGGTCACACAGGCTGCGCTTATCAGCAGCGACTATCATCTTCCATGGGCCAGCATTCTGTTTCAAACCCAGTTTATCTTGGCCGGGCAGGATGTGCAGCTTGTCTCAAATGCCGCCTATGTAACCTCCACAACACTGCGCGGCTCTTCACTCCTTCGGTATCAGGCCAATGGGATTTTAGAAATTTACAGTCATTTCTGATTTTCTGCACAAAAGCGAACAAATAATTCTCTTTTTCTCAATAACATTTCGTTTAAAACATTCTACAGCCGTGAATTGCCTTTTGGGGGTGAATATGCTATTCTGTTGCGGAAGTAATTGTGTAGGTCAAAAGAGCAACGGTCGATCGGTTTATCCGGGGCCGCTCAGTCGGGCAGGAACGGAGAAAAACAGATGTTTGAATATTACACCGTGATCATATTTTTGAATGTATTTGCAATGCTTGTGCTGCAATTCTGCATTGGCAGCAGCACCACCCTGACCAAGGAGCGAAAGATGCTCTTTCGGTTTCTGTTTGCCACGATTACCGTTGCGGCCCTTGGCGAATGGCTGGGCGTTTTCCTGGACGGCGGAGATCCGTCCACACGCTGGCTGCATATCACAGCCAAAGCCGTGGAACTGTCAGTTGCTCCATCCATTGCGTTTATCTTCGCCTGGATCATTGAAAAGAAATGGACAAAGCCAATTGCCACCTATCTGGGCATTCACTGCATCGCCGAATGTCTTTCCGGTGTGTTCGGTTTTATCTACTATGTGGATGAAAATAATTACTATTTTCACGGGAAATTTTACTGGATTTACATTGCCGCTTATGCTATTTCCATTGTGTATACGATTTGCATTGTCCTGCGCAATGTGAAAAAATACCAATATAACGGTGTGCTTTTCTTCCTGCTGACTGCCGCACTGATGTGCACAGGAATCATTATCCAGCTGTGCAACAGCAACCTGAAGGTCGACTATGTTACACTTGGCATTTCGTCCACCATCATCTACGTGTTTACACTGGAGATGATTCAGCAGACAGATGAATTAACAGAGCTTCTCAACCGCAGAGGTTTCAACAACTGCATTGCCCATATGGATCAGGAATGCATCATAGCATTTTTTGATGTTGATAATTTCAAAGAAATCAATGATATTTACGGCCACGCTTTGGGTGATGCAGTATTCAAGAATGTTGGCGCCGCAATCAAAAAGCATTATGTTCACTATGGAAAATGCTTCCGTTACGGCGGGGATGAGTTCTGCGTGATTATGACGCGGCATTTGGATTCTATTGACCAGGTTAATCTGGATTTTTCCCACTCCATTGCCCAGATGCAGGAAACCGAGGCGTGGATGCCTTCTGTTTCCATCGGCTATGCAGCGTATGACCCAAAGAATCAGAGCATCCAGGATGCGATTGAAAATGCCGATAAGATGATGTACAAATTCAAAGCAACACGCAAGGCAAAAGCCGAAGGCGTGCTGCAATGAGTTCGCTTATCCGAATGTAGGAAGCTGATCCCGGGTGATGACCTGATCGCTGTTGTACAGGGCATCCAGAGCCTCCGGCGTATTTCCCTCTGTTACAAATGTGGTGTGCCAGGTCATAAACCAGGCCCAGGGGGTCGTAGCAAGCTCTTCGGCTGTGGGATTGGTGCCGCACTCATGGAACGCAGAGGGCTTGGTCACCGTAATTTTCCGCAGTGCCTGATAAAGCTTGTTTTGCACACCGCCTTCGTAACTATCTGCGCCGATAACATCCACGTATGCATCCCCAGGATACCAGCCATCGTAGCCTGTATACAGATGGGAATAGCCCAATACCCAAATCAGATTGTTAAGCCCCAGATCCCGGGTAAAATGGGTGTACATCATGTGCCACAGCCGGACAAAATTTTCCGGGCCACCCTTCCCCCACCAAAACCATTTCCCATCAAACTCATGGAAGGGCCGCCACAAAACCGTCACGCCCTGCTCCTGCAGCTGCTGCAATGCGTGGCCCGCCTTGTCCATCCCCGCAATGAAAGTCTTGTTTTCTTCGGTTCCCTCCCTCAGAACCGCATCCCAATCCTGAATAGAGGACTCCATACAGTCCTTCCATTCCCCGGTAAAGTCCGCACCGGTGTGCCAGCAAATGGTAACAAGACCGCCCTGCTGCCACCACTGTGCGGCTCTTTTGTTTACACCGGCAAAATCATCGTGCATATAGTCCAGCCCCCGCATGGCGGGGAGCTTTCCGGTGTGCGCATAAATGTAGTCCATTTCATAGTCCGCAGAGCCCATCCAGGTGGATTCCTGCTGGGCGCTGAGGGTGGTCTCCCCATTCAGGGAGCAGAGATATTTATAGACGCTCTTGGTGGTTTCGTCCGCATTGGGGTTGGACAAAGCATATGCTGCCATAGGCGGTGCCTCCGATTTCTTCAAATTCTGGTTTTTGCAGCCGGATAGGACTGTCAGCAGCGCAAGCAGGAGAGCCGCTGCCCTTTTTCCTCCGGTACCCTTACACCGGGCCACCATCTTATCGGGAGCCAATGACGGATACCAGGTAGAATGGGACGGCATCCTGCTCATGGGCCTCCACAATGGTGATTTCCACCTTGTGTACTCCCTGGCTGCCATGCACCAAGGCATTGTCAATATACAGGCAGTCGCCCCAATCCTCCTGAAAATTGGCATCCAGCAGTACTGCCTGCTCTGTATGGTCGTCCACCACCACTTTGGCAACGGGGGCCGGCTTGCGGACGGACTTGCGGTATTGCACGGCAATGCCGGTTCCCTCCACCCAAAATGTAATGCGGTCTCCCACATGCCAGGCTGTAAAGCCGTGGCGGAACATTTG
>CAKTPI010000019.1 GCA_934591635.1 uncultured Oscillospiraceae bacterium
GACCTCTACGACACGCTGAAATACGCCGCCAATGATGCCAAGACGGACCGTACCATGTTCGTTGGCGGGATCAACTGCTCCAAGCAGAATGCCTATGGGGAAATGGTGGCTGTTCAGAAACGCTTTGGCAACCGTGGCAGCGTGGTAGCCTACCACGGAATCCAAAGCTTTCGGGCGGGCGAGGTCACGCCGGAGATGGCCTTTGAGATTGGCAAGGAAACCGCCCGCCGGATGTGGGGTGACCGGTATCAGGTGCTTGTGACGGTGCATCTGAATACAGAGAACATCCATTGCCATTTTGTTGTGAATCCGATTTCCTTTAAGGACGGGAGCAAATTCCAGAATAAAATTGGCGATCACAAGGAGCTGCGCAAAATCTCAGATGCCATATGCCGGGAGCATGGCCTGTCGGTGCTGGAAAACAGTGACTTCTATAAACACGAAAAGAAAGCCTATTGGCTTCACCAGCAGGGCAAGAAAACCCACCGGGATGAGCTGCGGGAGGATGTGGAATACTGCCTGACCTATGCCAAGAACTGGGAGCGGTTTGAAAAGCAGATGGTGTCCAGAGGCTATTCCATTGACCGGACACGACTTTCGGTCAAGGCAGCAAATTGGCAGCGGCCCGTCAGGCTATCCTCGCTGGGCTATACCAAAGAGATGCTGCGGAATCGGTTTGACGAGAATTTCTATTCCAATGATTTCCGGCAGAAGTGGAATACCCATTTGCCATATAAGCCGAAGAAATATCCGTTGGAGTGGGAAATGGACCGTCTGGCATTCACCATTGAGCATAGCCATAACACGGAGGAAGTCTTTGTGGACACGGTGCTTCTGCTGCTGATCCTGGTGATAGAGCTGGTGCTGCAAACTACGGATGTGATGCTCCTCTCTCCTGACCTGCGGGCGGCAGCAAAGGACCTGGAAAGCTACCGTGCGGACTACCGCTTTCTACAGGAAAACGGAATTCGCACGATGGCTCAGCTGGAAATCACTATCCCGGAAATCCAATCCCAGATTGATGCACTGGAAGCGGAACGCAGTAAAACCGACAATACCCGCCGCAGGGCAAAGACACCGGAGGAGCAGCAAGAGGCCAAAGACCGCAAAAAGGAACTTACCCAGAAAATTGCGTCGCTGCGGAAAAAGCTGCGGCAGGCGAAAAAGATTCTGGAGGAGTCCCCACATGTATACGAACTATTGCAAGAAGAACACCGCCTGGAACAGGCGGCATATCAAAGATTCAGAGAAAGGATGAAATGAGAATAGATAATAAATTATGTAAACCCGTTGCGATTCCCGTAGAGAAACTGCACCCCTTTGAGGGCCATCCTTACAAGGTCCTCGACAACGAAGAAATGGAGGCATTGACTGAGAGCGTTCAAACAGAAGGTATCCTCTCTCCGCTGATTGTCCGGCCATTGGAAGGCACAGACGAATACGAGGTAATCAGCGGCCACCGCAGACTGCACGCGGCACAAAGGGCAGGGCTTTCCGAAGTTCCTGCCCTTGTCTACGAAATCAGCCGAGAGGAAGCGGCCATTATGCTTGTGGACAGCAATTTGCACCGGGAGCATATTCTGCCCAGCGAAAAGGCATTTGCCTATAAACTGAAAGCAGATGCTCTGAACCACAGAGGAGAACGCACGGATTTGACTTCGGGCCAAGTTGGCCCGAAGTTGCGCTCGGATGAAATGATTGCGGAAGAAAGCGGAGAAAGTCGCAAACAAGTGCAACGCTACATTCGCCTGACCTACCTGATTCCAGAGCTGCTACAGCTTGTCGATGATGGCAAAATTGCCCTCACCCCTGCTGTGGAGCTGAGCTACCTCCCAGAAAAAGCCCAGACCTGCCTCCTGGAAGAAATGCGCCGAAACGACTGTACCCCATCCCTGTCTCAAGCGATTCGCATGAAAAAGCTGTACCAGACCGGAAGCCTATCCCCAGAGGACATTTCTACCATTATCCAGGAGGAGAAGGCCAACCAGCAAGAAAAAGTCAGCTTCAAGACCGGAGACCTTCGGAAATTCTTCCCGAAAAGTTACAGTGTGGCCCAGATGCAGGAGACGATTCTGAAGCTGCTCACCGAATATCAGCGTAAGCGACAGCGAAGCAGAGACGCACGTTGAGGAGGTGATGGCCATACCTGAGAAAACACTGGAAGAACAAACAGCAGAGGTTGTCACCAACGTCAGTGAAGATTACGGTATGCAGATTCCCGAGCAGGCGATCCGTCGGCTTGCCCGGTTTCTGCTGCCAAAGATCCAGGAAAACCTCGAAGAGGAAACGGAATAATTCTGCGGCGGGCAGCCTTGGCAATGGGGCTGTCCGCCGCACATTTGACGAAAAACAGGAACATGACTATGATGAATCCACAAAAGGAGGATGCTTATGAATGCAGTGATATACGCACGGTATTCTTCTGACCGACAGCGAGAAGAATCAATTGAAGGGCAGCTTCGGGAATGTACGGAGTATGCAAATAAGAACAACCTGGCCTTGATCGGCTCCTATGTGGACCGGGCCTTGTCTGCCAGAACCGATGACCGACCGGATTTTCAGCGGATGATTGCAGACAGTGCCAAGGGGCTGTTTGAAGTGGTTCTGGTCTGGAAGCTGGATCGCTTTTCCCGTGACCGCTATGACAGTGCCACTACAAGCACATTCTGAAAAAGAACGGAGTCCGGCTGATTTCAGCCAAGGAGAATATTTCAGACGGCCCGGAGGGCATTATTCTGGAATCTATGTTGGAGGGGTATGCGGAA
>CAKTPI010000020.1 GCA_934591635.1 uncultured Oscillospiraceae bacterium
AACGAGCCACACCCCCTCAGTCAGCCTTGCCGGTTCCGAAGTGCCGTCAAGTCTGCCAGCTCCCCCATTGGGGAGCCAAGGGGGGGCTTGCACGAATTCGCCCAAGGTTTCATAAAACCGCAAGTCTCTACCGCGAAACCCCTCAGTCAGGCCCTTTGGGCCTGCCAGCTCAGCTTTGCATTAAGCAGCTGTACGCCGCCCTTTGGTTGGCTACACCTGCTAAACCTTTCAGGGGCGCTTTTAAGAAGGAGTCAGACAAATGAAAGTTACAGTCACGAAAAAGTCCTCCGTGTTGCCGTTGGTGATCTCTACGGAATTCATCAAGCTGGATGCCGCTTTGAAATTCGCGGCGGTGGTGGAGTCCGGGGGGGAGGCGAAGGAGGCGGTGCAGGCCGGGGCCGTTGCGGTCAACGGGGAAATCTGCACCATGCGGGGCAAGAAGCTCCGCCCCGGGGACCGGTTCTCCTACGACGGGAAAATCTTTGAGATCCATGGCGATACATGAGCTGTATCTGCGCTCCTTCCGCAATTACGGCGAGGAGCGGCTGGAATTTGACCCCGGCGTGAACCTGATCGTGGGCCGGAACGCCCAGGGGAAGACCAATCTGCTGGAGGCCATCGCCTACCTTGGCAGCGGCAGGAGCTTCCGGGCCCAGCGGGGCGCGGAGATGATCGGCTTCGGCGCGGACTTCGCGGAGCTGGAGGGGGGCATCACCGCCCAGGACCGGGAGCAGCGCATCCGCTGGCTGCTCTTTCCCGGCTCCCGGCCAAGGCAGCTGACGGTGAACGGGGTGAAGAAAAAGACCGCGGCGGCCCTGGCGGGGCTGCTGCCCACGGTGCTGTTCTGCCCGGAGGATCTGCTGATCCTGAAAACCGGCGCCTCCGCCCGGCGGCGGTTTGCCGACAATGCCCTGTGCCAGCTGCGGCCCAACTATGACGCGGCCCTGGGGGAATACAACCGCGTTCTGGACCAGAAGAGCCGCATTTTAAAGGACTGGCACGACCGCCCCGCCCTGCTGGACGTCCTGCCGGAATTCGACCGGCGCCTGTGCCGGGTGGGGGCCATTCTCATTTCCTACCGGGCCAGATTTTTCGACGCCCTGGGCAAGGCGGCGGGGGAGTTCCACGGCAGCTTTTCCGGCGGCCGGGAGGATTTCCGGCTGGAATATAAGACCATTTCCAACATCCCGGACCCCTTCGCCCCGGTGACGGAGCTGGAGGGAAAATTAAACGAGCACCTGGAGCGCCACCACCGGGCGGAGCTGGACAGCGGCCAATGCCTGACGGGACCCCACAAGGACGATTTCGAGATCACCCTGTCCGGGATCAACCTGAAGCTCTACGGCTCCCAGGGCCAGACCCGCACCGCGGCCATCAGCCTGAAGCTGGCCCAGCGGGAGCTGATGCGCCGGGAATGGGGCCAGGAGCCGGTGCTGCTGCTGGACGACGTTCTCAGCGAGCTGGACGCCGGCCGCCAGGACTTCGTTCTCAACCAGATCGTCAAAGGCCAGGTCTTCATCACCTGCTGCGAACCGGGAAGGTTTACAAAGCTGGGACGGACCATGGAGATCGAGGGCGGGAGTGTCGCTCGGTGATATTGCGATGGAACATGATAAGAAGCTCACGGCCAATGCGCAGAAACTCCGCAGGGAAATGACCCCGGAGGAGCGAAAATTATGGTATATGTTTCTCAAACGGCTACCGTTTACGGTGAACCGGCAAAAGGTGATCGGAAAATATATCGTTGATTTTTACTGCCACCGAGCCAGGGTGGCAATAGAGCTGGACGGAACGCAGCATTACGAGCCGGAGGGCAAGGCGCATGACGCGCAGAGAGATGAGTATCTGCATCACTGCGGTATAACAGTCCTTCGCTATTCCAATCTGGAGATCAACAGAGAATTTGAAAGTGTATGCAGCCACATTCTTTTCATCATGGAAAAGACTCTGGGGAAGAAAATCATACTAAAAGACTGACCCCCCTTGGCTTCCCCCGGGGGGAAGCTGGCAGCCCGTTAGGGCTGACTGAAGAGGGATGGCGACAGCTAAAATACTGTCTGCACTTCGTCCAATGGTACCAGCTCAAGGTTATTACCGTTTATCTCCCACTATTCAGATTCATTTACCACACGGGAGAACGGTTTTTATAAAACAAGCACTTTTCCCCACTCACCGAACCCTTCATGAAACCTTTGGTGCACGCCATCCCTCATCAGTCACGCCCCGTTGGGGCGCGCCAGCTTCCCCCCGGGGGAAGCCAAGGGGGCG